>NZ_FOJE01000008.1:0-2265 GCF_900111665.1 Luteibacter sp. 329MFSha
GAACCGACCGGCGGCATCGCGTCCGTCACCAGCATCATCTTCTCGCGCGCCTTCGCGGCGATCGCGACGCGCAGCGACGCGGGATGCACGTGGTGGCCGTCGACGATCAGGCCGCACCAGCTCGCGGCCGGTGAACGGCGTCAAATGCGCTGATTGCGAGCCCGGGATGTAGCAGAGTCTCCGAAGGGTGGGAGCGCCGTGAGATGAGAGAGCGCGGTTTGAATTGCATGATCGTCGAACAGAGCCATTTTGCGCTTACCGCCGTTTGGCCAAGCGGATAATGCTTGTCGCAATGCGCCAACTTCAGGCGCAACGCGATCGTGGGACAGCAACCAGCCGACAGTACCGAGAAGCTCTAGACCGAATGGACTCTCGAAACCATCGATCGTAGCTGTGATGCGATCTAAAGCCCGTCGATACGGTTCGATCTCTCGACTCTTGATATACGTGCTCAGGTGCGATCGCTTCGAGTCGTCGAACCAAATTACATCCGTTGGCTTGGCGTCAGAAATGCGCATATCGCAGTGCAGATAGCTTCCATCTAAGCTATTAAGCAAATGATTGAGTTTTGGAGCGTACGGCCCGTAAATATGTGCCTTGAACTCCAGCTTGAGTGGGTCGTCGACATCCTCGGCCGCGATAAAGACCTCAAGAAGCCAGGCGAGCTTCTGAATCTCGAGCAACGTGCAATCGAGCCCGAGAACCGAATACCGGCGCACTAGCTCGGCGACAAGCGCCCTCGCCGGCGTGAGGCGCTCGACACCTTCTCGCTTGGCGACATTTTGATACGACGATGTTGGCTCAAAAACCAAAATATCGACGGCATCGAGTTCACTGAGCGCTTCCACGAGCAGTCCTCGTACGCGGTGCCAATCCAGGCCGCCGTTACCGGCACCAAGAGGAGGGATCGCGATAGATCTAATCCGATTATTAAGGATGACTGCTTTTAGATCGATGAGGCCGCACTCAATCCATTCGAGTTTGGAAGGGCTTCGCCAGTGTCGCTTGGTCGGGAAGTTGACGACGTAGCGCGGACCGGACAACTCTGCAGTCTCCGTAACGAACATCTCGCACACGTTCACGTCGCCACGTTTACACGCCGCGCGATACAAGTCGTAATTGAGTGGGAAACGCTCCTTAAACATAAGTGCGATTCCCTTACCCATCACACCTTCAGTGTTGACAGTATTGACCAATGCGTCGCACTTGGCCTCGAGCAAATTTCCGCTAGTGAATTTGATCATTTTAGAAGTACCAACCTGGTCGGACCAGAACTGACAGCTTCATCGCACGTTTCGCCAAGAGCGACTCAATGTTGGCCTTGACGAGATCTGTTGCGCAGACGATACCTTTAAGCTTATCGGCGGGCAGGTGACCGTGGATAAGTGCTTCGGCCTGATAGCGTTCCATCTTTCGCGGATCGTCCGGGTCACCTGAAAAATCGCGGCGCTGCAGGAGTTTCCAGTCAACCTTCGAAAGCTCTGCGGTTGAAGCGAAGTACTCGGTCAGCCTCATATAGGCATGTCCATTCGTGAAGACGAAAGGATGCGAGGTCGAGGCGAGGCTGTGAAGGTCTGCAACGAGGATCACGATCTCTTCATTGCTCCTCTTCACTACGCCGCTGCGGCCCGATTTGATGTTTAAGAGCATCGGAGAGAACGGCGTGAAGTAGAACGGCACATAATCACTCAACGTCCCGTTCGGCGGAATAGGCACGGGGTGCGTCGATCGTTTTGAGATGAGGTCAGCGTTCCCGATGTTTATATACGATGGGTCGCGGACGTCGGAACTCGCGCAGTGGATGCCATGGTCTAGGATCCACTCCAGATTGTCTCTGTGGGTAATTCGCCAGATGTATGCCTTTTCGGGACAGAGCAGATCTTCGTACGTCCGCATTTCTCATCTGCCTCAATGGCTTACTGCCAATAAGCATAGCAGGTGGCGGTGACGTTCGACAGGCGGTCAGCCATCAACCGGATTATCGCCGCCCGGTCGCGTACCAATCGCCGCGCTACGTTCGCGTGGGCGTCCGTTACGACTTCTGATCAAACGACGTGCCAACGCGCGCCCGGACGACGTATCCGGGCGCGTTTACGAAGGATGATTCCCCAGATTGGCCGGCGCGGAGCGCCGGCTTTTTTATGGGCCGACGAAAAACATCGCCGATGCGATCGGCGATGGGTGCTGGCGTCAGGCGGTATGGACGCGTACGCCGCCGATCCAGGTTTCCGCCACGTGCTGCGTTTCGTCGAGCACGACGAAGTC
>NZ_FOJE01000006.1:0-16854 GCF_900111665.1 Luteibacter sp. 329MFSha
CCCTCGAACTGCGTGTGCGGCGTCACCGAACCCGGCTTGGCCAGCACCTGGCCACGCTCGACGTCTTCACGCTTCAGACCGCGGACCAGCACGCCGACGTTGTCACCGGCCTGACCCTGATCCAGCAGCTTGCGGAACATTTCCACGCCCGTCACCGTCGTGCTCTGGGTGTCCTTCAGGCCAACCACTTCGGCCGCGTCACCCACCTTGACGATGCCGCGCTCGACGCGACCGGTCAGCACCGTGCCGCGACCCGAGATCGAGAACACGTCTTCGACCGGCAGCAGGAACGGCTTGTCGATGTCGCGCTCCGGCTCCGGGATCCAGCTGTCGAGCGCGTCGACCAGCTTGATGATCGCCGGCACGCCGATGTCCGACTGGTCGCCGTCCAGCGCCAGACGCGCCGAACCCGCGATGATCGGGGTGTCGTCGCCCGGGAACTCGTACTTCGACAGCAGCTCGCGCACTTCCATCTCGACCAGCTCGAGCAGCTCGGCGTCGTCCACCATGTCGGCCTTGTTCAGGAACACGACGATGTACGGCACGCCGACCTGACGCGACAGCAGGATGTGCTCGCGCGTCTGCGGCATCGGGCCGTCAGCGGCCGAGCAGACCAGGATCGCGCCGTCCATCTGCGCCGCACCCGTGATCATGTTCTTGACGTAGTCGGCGTGGCCCGGGCAATCGACGTGACCGTAGTGACGGGTCGGCGATTCGTATTCCACGTGCGCGGTCGAGATCGTGATGCCGCGCGCCTTCTCTTCCGGCGCCGCGTCGATCGAACCGTAGTCCTTGAACTCGCCGCCGAAGCGCTCGGCGCCGATCTTCGTGAGCGCTGCCGTGAGCGTGGTCTTGCCGTGATCGACGTGACCGATGGTGCCGACGTTGACGTGCGGCTTCTTACGCTCGAACTTACCCTTTGCCATGACCTGAAACCTCTGAAAGAACGTTGTGTGTTTTGAAGAAGAAGCCCTTATCAGGACTTCTTCATGACCTCGTCGGCGATATTCTTCGGCGCCGGCTCGTAGTGGTCGAATTCCATCGTGAACGTGGCGCGACCCTGCGTCTGCGAACGGAGCGACGTGGCGTAGCCGAACATCTCACCGAGCGGAATCATCGCGTTGACGGTCTTGCCCGACGGCGTCTCTTCCTGACCGGTCAGCATGCCGCGACGACGCGAGATATCGCCCATCACGTCACCGACGTAGTCTTCCGGCGTCACGACCTCGACCTTCATGATCGGCTCGAGCAGCACCGGCTGCGCCTTCGCGAAGCCCTGCTTGAACGCCATCGACGCGGCGAGCTTGAACGCCATTTCGGACGAGTCGACGTCGTGGTACGAACCGAAGACGAGCTTGACCTTCGTGTTCACGACCGGGAAGCCGGCGAGCGGACCCGAGGTGATCGTCTCGCGGAGGCCCTTTTCGACCGACGGGATGAATTCCTTCGGAATCACGCCGCCCGTGATGTCGTTGATGAACAGGAAGTCGTCCTTGATCTGCGCGGCGAGCTTCTCGTCGGCACGATCGGCGTCGGTGATCGGGGAGAGCTCGATCACGACGTGACCGTACTGACCCTTACCACCCGACTGCTTGGCGTGCTTGTAGTCCGACTTGACGTCCGACGCCTGGATCGTTTCGCGGTACGCCACCTGCGGCTTGCCGACGTTGGCCTCGACGTTGAACTCGCGACGCATGCGGTCCACCAGGATGTCCAGGTGGAGCTCGCCCATGCCCGAGATGATCGTCTGGCCCGACTCTTCGTCCGTGCGGACGCGGAACGACGGATCTTCCGCGGCCAGACGGCCGAGGGCGATACCCATCTTTTCCTGGTCCGACTTCGTCTTCGGCTCGACCGCCATCGAGATCACCGGCTCCGGGAACGACATGCGCTCGAGGGTGATGATGTGGTCCTGCGCGCACAGCGTGTCACCGGTCGTGACGTCCTTCAGGCCGACCGCCGCGGCGATGTCGCCGGCGCGGACTTCCTTCAGTTCGTGACGCTCGTTGGCGTGCATCTGCAGGATGCGGCCGATGCGCTCCTTCTTCGACTTGACCGGGTTGTACACCTGGTCACCGGCGTTCAGCGTGCCCGAATAGACACGGAAGAACGTCAGCGCGCCGACGAACGGATCGGTCATGATCTTGAACGCGAGCGCCGAGAACGGAGCGTCGTCCTTGGCCGGACGGGTATCCGGCTGCTCGTCTTCGTTGACGCCTTCGACCGGCGGACGATCGATCGGCGACGGCAGCAGGTTCACCACCGCGTCGAGCATCGCCTGGACGCCCTTGTTCTTGAACGCCGTGCCGCAGAAGACCGGAATAATCTCGCTCTTCAGCGTGCGCAGGCGCAGGCCTTCGATGATCTCGGCCTCGGTCAGCTCTTCGCCGCCCAGGTACTTGTCCATCATCTCTTCCGTGGCTTCCGCCGCGGCTTCGATCATGGCCGTACGATCTTCTTCGGCCTTGGCCTGGAGTTCCGCCGGGATGTCGACGTATTCGAACTTCATGCCCTGGGACTCCATGTCCCACTTGATGGCCTTCATCTTGAGGAGATCGACGACGCCTTCGAAGTTGTCTTCGGCGCCGATCGGCACCTGCATCGGCACCGGGTTGGCGGCGAGACGCGACTTCAGCTGGTCGACGACCTTGTAGAAGTTCGCACCCGTGCGGTCCATCTTGTTGACGAACGCGAGGCGCGGAACCTTGTACCGGTTGGCCTGACGCCACACGGTTTCCGACTGCGGCTGCACGCCACCCACGGCGCAGAGCACGAACACCGCACCGTCGAGCACGCGGAGCGAGCGCTCCACTTCGATGGTGAAGTCGACGTGTCCCGGGGTGTCGATGATGTTGAAGCGGTGCTCGGGCAGCGAACGGTCCATGCCCTTCCAGAACGCCGTGGTGGCGGCGGAAGTGATGGTGATACCGCGCTCCTGCTCCTGCTCCATCCAGTCCATCGTCGCGGCACCGTCATGCACCTCGCCAATCTTGTGACTGACGCCGGTGTAGAACAGGATGCGCTCCGTGGTCGTGGTCTTACCGGCATCGATGTGAGCCATGATGCCGAAATTGCGGTAGCGCTCGATGGGCGTAGTGCGTGCCACGGTCTTTCCTCAATCTGAAGCTGTAATTACCAGCGGTAATGCGAGAAGGCCTTGTTGGCCTCCGCCATGCGGTGCGTTTCTTCGCGCTTCTTGACAGCGCCGCCACGGGATTCCGAGGCTTCGAGCAGTTCGGCGGCCAGCTTGCGCGGCATGGACGTCTCGCCGCGCTTGCGCGCCGCGTCAATCACCCAGCGCATGGCAAGCGCCATACGACGGCCCGGACGGACTTCGACCGGCACCTGGTACGTGGCACCGCCGACGCGGCGGGACTTCACCTCGACGGCCGGGGCGATGTTGCCCAGGGCCTTCTCGACGAGCTGCACCGGCTCGGCGTTCTTCTCGCCGATGTGCTGCAGCGCACCGTAGACGATCGCTTCGGCGACGGACTTCTTGCCGGACTTCATCACCATGTTGATGAAGCGGGCGATCAGCTGGCTTCCGTGCTTCGGGTCCGGGAGGACCACACGGGCGGGATGGGAACCTTTACGCGACATAATTCTTGTCCTCTACTCAGCTCTTCGGGCGCTTGGCGCCGTACTTCGAGCGCGACTTGCGACGCTTGGTCACGCCGGCGCAGTCGAGACTGCCGCGAACCGTGTGGTAACGCACACCCGGGAGATCCTTGACGCGACCGCCACGGATCAGGACCACCGAGTGCTCCTGAAGATTGTGACCTTCGCCACCGATGTAGCTGATGACTTCGAAACCGTTGGTGAGGCGCACCTTGGCAACCTTACGCAGCGCCGAGTTCGGCTTCTTCGGGGTGGTCGTATAAACGCGCGTGCAGACCCCGCGGCGCTGCGGGCTGCTCTGCAGGGCCGGCGAGGCGCTCTTGTACGCCTTCGGGCTGCGGGATTTGCGCACCAACTGGTTGACTGTCGTCATGCGAAGCTATTCCTGAGAAACATAAAGGCAGACCGAAAGATCGGTCCGCCAGAGAAACTGTTGTTGACGTGCGCCGCCCGCGAAGCGGACTGGCGCCCATCGTCCCTGAATCCGAACACGAGGCGCCTCCATGCGCCTCATTTCGTATGTACGAGCAAAACCCGTATACGGGCCTTACTCGGCGCTATCGTTGGACCCGGCGGGTGCCTCTTCGAACGTGACGACCGGTGCCGAACCCGAGAGGGTTTCGAGCTCCGAGGCCGTCAGGCCGCCCTGGCTACGACGCGCAGCGTGGTAAGCCAGACCCGTACCCGCAGGGATTAGCCGCCCAACAATAACATTTTCCTTCAGGCCACGCAACGTGTCGCGGGTGCCACGGACCGCCGCCTCGGTGAGGACGCGGGTGGTCTCCTGGAACGAAGCCGCCGAGATGAACGACTCGGTGGCCAGCGACGCCTTGGTGATGCCCAGCAGGACCGATTCGAACTCGGCACGACGCTCGCCCCGGGCTTCGGCGCGATCGTTCTCCTCGTTGATCCGGACGCGCTCGACCTGTTCGCCGCGCAGGTACGTGCTGTCCCCCGCCTCGGTGATCTCGACCTTGCGCAGCATCTGGCGAATGATCGCTTCGATGTGCTTGTCGTTGATCTTCACGCCCTGCAGGCGGTAGACGTCCTGGATTTCCTTGACCAGGTACGACGCCAGCGGCTCGACACCCAGCAGGCGCAGGATGTCGTGCGGATTCGGCTCGCCGTCGACGACCGTCTCGCCCTTCTCCACGTGCTCGCCTTCGAACACGATGACCTGACGCCACTTGGGAATCAGCTCCTCGTGCTCGTTGCCGTCCACGTCCTTGATGATCAGGCGCTGCTTGCCCTTGGTGTCCTTGCCGAAGCTGACGATGCCCGAACGCTCCGCGAGGATCGCCGGCTCCTTCGGCTTGCGGGCTTCGAACAGGTCGGCGACGCGCGGAAGACCACCGGTGATGTCGCGGGTCTTCGACGTTTCCTGCGGGATACGGGCGACGACGTCACCCACGCCCACTTCGGCGCCGTTCTGGATCGAGACGATCGCGCCAGCCGGCAGGAAGTACTGAGCCGCGATGTCGGTACCCGGCAGCTTGAGCTCGCGGCCCTTGCTGTCTTCCAGGCGGACGATCGGGCGCAGGTCCTTCGCCTGCGTGCCGCGACGCTTCGGATCCGTGACCACCGCCGACTCGAGGCCGGTCAGTTCGTCCGTCTGCGACTGGACGGTCACGCCATCGATGAAGTCGATGAAGCGGACCACACCGGCCACTTCCGTGACGATCGGGTGGGTGTGCGGATCCCAGTTCGCGACGGTCTGGCCGGCCTTGACCGGGTCGCCGTCCTTCACCGTGATCGTCGCACCGTAAGGCACCTTGTAACGCTCGCGCTCGCGACCGTTGGCATCGATGACGCTCACTTCGCCCGAACGCGAGACGGCGACCAGGTGACCCTGGCTGTGCTCGACCGACTTCAGGTTGTTGAACTTCAGCGCGCCCGTGGTGCGGACCGTGACGTTGTCGACCGCCGCCGCTCGCGATGCCGCACCACCGATGTGGAACGTACGCATCGTCAGCTGGGTACCCGGCTCGCCGATCGACTGAGCGGCGACCACACCCACGGCCTCGCCCATGTTGACCAGGTGACCGCGAGCGAGGTCGCGGCCGTAGCACAGGGCGCAAACGCCGTGGCTGGCACGGCAGGTGATCGGCGAACGGACCTTGATCAGCTGCACGCCGGCCTTGTCGAGCTTGTCGACCAGCGACTCGTCGAGCAGCGTGTCGCGCGTGACGATCGCCTGATCGTCGTCGCCCGGGGCGTAGACGTCTTCGACGACCACGCGGCCGAGCACGCGCTCGCGCAGCGGCTCGACCACGTCGCCGCCTTCCACGATCGGGGACATCAGGATGCCGTCTTCCGTGCCGCAATCGTGCTCGGTGATGACGACGTCCTGCGCCACGTCGACGAGACGACGGGTCAGGTAACCGGAGTTCGCGGTCTTCAGCGCGGTATCCGCGAGGCCCTTACGGGCACCGTGGGTCGAGTTGAAGTACTGCAGGACGTTCAGGCCTTCGCGGAAGTTCGCCTTGATGGGCGTCTCGATGATCGAGCCGTCCGGACGGGCCATCAGGCCGCGCATACCCGCCAGCTGACGAATCTGGGCCGCGCTACCACGCGCGCCCGAGTCCGCCATGATGTAAAGCGAGTTCATGGACTTCTGGTTGACCGTGTTGCCTTCCTGGTCCTGCACCTTCTCCGTGCCGATACCGTCGATCATCGCCTTGGCGACGAGTTCGTTGGTACGCGACCAGATGTCGACCACCTTGTTGTAGCGCTCGCCGGCCGTGACGAGACCCGACTGGTACTGCTCCTGGATCTCGACGACTTCCTTCTCGGCTTCCTCGAGGATGCCCTTCTTCTCGCCCGGGATCTTCATGTCGTCGATGCCGATCGAGATGCCGGCGCGCGTCGCGAAACGGAAGCCGGTGTACATCAGCTTGTCCGCGAACACGACCGATTCCTTCAGACCGAGGAGACGGTAGCTCTGGTTGATCAGGCGCGAGATGTTCTTCTTGGTCAGCTCGGTGTTGACCAGCGCGAACGGCAGGCCTTCCGGGATGATCTCGGCGAGCAGCGCACGACCCACCGTGGTGTCCACGAGGGCCAGGCGCTCGACGCGCTCGCCATCGACGGTTTCCACGGTGCGCACGCGCACCTTGACCTTGGCGTGCAGCTCGACGGCGCGGTTGTCGTACGCACGGCGCACTTCGCCGACGTTCGCGAACACCATGCCGGCGCCCTTCGCGTTGATCAGCTCGCGCGTCATGTAGTACAGGCCGAGCACGACGTCCTGCGACGGCACGATGATCGGCTCGCCGTTCGCCGGCGACAGGATGTTGTTCGACGACATCATCAGGGCGCGGGCTTCCAGCTGCGCCTCGATCGACAGCGGCACGTGGACGGCCATCTGGTCACCGTCGAAGTCGGCGTTGAACGCCGTGCAGACGAGCGGATGCAGCTGGATCGCCTTGCCTTCGATCAGCACCGGCTCGAACGCCTGGATACCCAGACGGTGCAGGGTCGGCGCGCGGTTGAGCATGACCGGATGCTCGCGGATGACTTCCTCGAGGATGTCCCACACCTGGGCTTCCTCGCGCTCGACGAGCTTCTTCGCGGCCTTGATGGTCGTGGCTTCGCCACGAGCCTGCAGCTTCGCGAAGATGAAGGGCTTGAACAGCTCGAGCGCCATCTTCTTCGGCAGGCCGCACTGGTGCAGGCGCAGCGTCGGGCCGACCACGATGACCGAACGGCCCGAGTAGTCGACGCGCTTGCCGAGCAGGTTCTGACGGAAGCGACCCTGCTTGCCCTTGATCATGTCCGCGAGCGACTTCAGCGCGCGCTTGTTCGTGCCGGTGATGGCACGGCCGCGGCGGCCGTTGTCGAGCAGCGCGTCGACCGACTCCTGCAGCATGCGCTTCTCGTTGCGCACGATGATGTCGGGCGCGGCGAGCTCGAGCAGGCGCTTGAGGCGGTTGTTGCGGTTGATGACGCGGCGGTACAGGTCGTTGAGATCCGACGTCGCGAAACGGCCGCCGTCCAGCGGGACGAGCGGACGCAGGTCGGGCGGCAGCACCGGCAGGACGGTGAGCACCATCCATTCCGGCTTGTTGCCCGACTCGAGGAACGCCTCGATCAGCTTCACGCGCTTGGTGAGGCGCTTGAGCTTGGTCTCGGAATTCGTCGACGCGATCTCTTCCTTCAGGCGAATGACTTCGCCCGGGAGGTCGAGGCTCTTGAGCAGTTCGTAGACGGCCTCGGCACCCATGCGGGCGTCGAACTCGTCGCCGTGCTCTTCGGTCGCTTCCAGGTACTGGTCTTCGCTGAGCAGCTGGCCGCGCTCAAGCGCGGTCAGGCCCGGATCGATCACGACGAAGGCTTCGAAGTACAGGATGCGCTCGATGTCACGCAGCGTCATGTCCAGCATGAGGCCGATGCGCGACGGCAGCGACTTCAGGAACCAGATGTGCGCCGTCGGGCTGGCGAGCTCGATGTGGCCCATGCGCTCGCGACGGACCTTGGCCAGCGTGACCTCGGTGCCGCACTTCTCGCAGACGACGCCGCGATGCTTCATGCGCTTGTACTTGCCGCACAGGCATTCGTAGTCCTTGATGGGACCGAAAATGGCCGCGCAGAACAGACCGTCACGCTCGGGCTTGAACGTGCGGTAGTTGATGGTTTCCGGCTTCTTCACTTCGCCGTACGACCACGACCGGATCAGCTCCGGCGAAGCCAGAGCGATCTTGATCGCGTCGAAGTCCAGCGTCTGTCGCTGCTGGTTGAACAGATTGAGCAGGTCTTTCATGCGTAATCTCCGGTAGCCGCGACGATCACTTGATCTCTTCGAGTTCGATGTCGATACCGAGCGAGCGGATTTCCTTCACGAGCACGTTGAAGGACTCCGGCATGCCTGCGGCCATTTCGTGGTTGCCGTCCACAATGTTCTTGTACATCTGGTTGCGACCCTGCACGTCGTCCGACTTGACGGTCAGCATTTCCTGCAGGGTGTACGCCGCGCCGTAGGCTTCCAGCGCCCAGACTTCCATTTCGCCGAAGCGCTGGCCGCCGAACTGCGCCTTGCCGCCCAGCGGCTGCTGGGTGACGAGCGAGTACGGACCGGTCGAACGCGCGTGCATCTTGTCGTCGACGAGGTGGTTCAGCTTCAGCATGTGCATGTAGCCGACGGTGACCGGGCGATCGAACGCCTCGCCGGTGCGGCCGTCGTACAGCGTGGTCTGGCCCGACTCGGGCAGGCCCGCCAGCTTCAGCATGTGCTTGATCTCGGTTTCCTCGGCGCCGTCGAACACCGGCGTCGCCATCGGCACGCCGTCGCGCAGGTTGTCGGCCAGCTGGACGATCTCGGCGTCCGACATCGACTTGAGGTCGACGTGGCGCACCGCGCCTTCCGCACCGGCGTTGCCGTGGTTGTAGACCTCGTCGAGGAACTCGCGCAGCTTCGCGGGCTTCTCGTTCGCCTCGATCATGGCCGAGATCTTGTGACCCAGACCCTTCGCCGCCCAGCCGAGGTGAACCTCGAGGATCTGGCCGATGTTCATACGCGAAGGCACGCCCAGCGGGTTCAGGCAGATGTCGACCGGACGACCGTCGGCGGAGAACGGCATGTCCTCGACCGGCACGATCATCGACACGACACCCTTGTTGCCGTGGCGGCCGGCCATCTTGTCGCCCGGCTGGATGCGGCGCTTAACGGCCAGGTAGACCTTGACCATCTTGAGCACGCCCGGAGCGAGGTCGTCGCCCTGGGTGATCTTGCCCTGCTTCTCCTTGAAGCGCTTGTCGAAGGCCTCGCGATGACGCTTGACCTGGTCGGCCGCGCGCTCGAGGAACTCCGAGACTTCCTCTTCCTTGACGTTGATCTTGAACCAGTCGTCCTTCTTCAGCGTGTCGAGGTACGCGTCGTCGATGACCGTGCCACGCTTCAGGCCGCCCGGGCCGCTCATCGCGGACTTGCCGACGAGCTGGGCGCGCATGCGCGCGTAGATCGCACCTTCGAGGATGCGGAACTGGTCGTCGAGATCCTTGCGGATACGCTTCAGCTCGGTCTCTTCGATCTGCTTGGCGCGCTTGTCCTTCTCGATGCCGTCGCGGGTGAAGACCTGCACGTCGATGACGTTGCCGTCCATGCCCGGGGGCACGCGCAGCGAGCTGTCCTTCACGTCCGAGGCCTTCTCGCCGAAGATCGCGCGGAGCAGCTTCTCTTCCGGCGTGAGCTGGCTCTCGCCCTTCGGCGTGACCTTGCCCACGAGAATGTCGCCGGCCTTCACTTCCGCACCGATGTACACGATGCCGGACTCGTCGAGACGGGCGAGCGCCTGCTCGCCGACGTTCGGGATGTCGGCCGTGATTTCCTCGGCGCCGAGCTTCGTGTCGCGGGCGATGCAGGTCATCTCCTCGATGTGGATCGAGGTGTAGCGATCTTCCTGGACCACGCGCTCGGAGATCAGGATCGAGTCTTCGAAGTTGTAGCCGTTCCACGGCATGAACGCGACGAGCATGTTCTGGCCGAGCGCGAGCTCGCCGAGGTCGGTCGAGGAACCGTCCGCCAGCGTGTCGCCCACCGCCACCACGTCACCGACGTTCACCAGCGGACGCTGGTTGAGGTTGGTGTTCTGGTTGGAGCGGGTGTACTTCGTCAGCGTGTAGATATCCACGCCGGCGTCGTTCTCGTCCACTTCCGCTTCGTTCACGCGCACGACGATACGGGCGGCATCGACCTGGTCGATGACACCGCCGCGCTTGGCGGACACGGTGACGCCCGAGTCGCGCGCCACGGCGCGCTCGATGCCCGTGCCGACGAGCGGCTTCTGGCTGCGCAGGGTCGGGACGGCCTGGCGCTGCATGTTCGCGCCCATCAGCGCGCGGTTCGCGTCATCGTGCTCGAGGAACGGCACGAGCGCCGCCGCGACCGACACGGTCTGCATCGGCGAGACGTCCATGTAGTTGATCTCGGACGACGGACGCAGCTCCGACTCGCCGCGGAAGCGGCACGACACGAAGTCTTCCAGGAACTTGCCGTCCTTCGACAGGGGCGAGTTCGCCTGGGCGATCACGTGGTCGCCTTCCTCGATCGCGGAGAGGTAATCGACCTTGTCGGTCACCTTGCCGTTCTCGACCTTGCGGTACGGCGTCTCGAGGAAGCCGTAGGTGTTGGTGCGCGCGTAGACGGCGAGCGAGTTGATCAGGCCGATGTTCGGGCCTTCCGGCGTTTCGATCGTGCAGACGCGGCCGTAGTGGGTCGGGTGGACGTCGCGGACTTCGAAGCCGGCGCGCTCGCGCGTCAGACCGCCCGGTCCGAGCGCCGACACGCGGCGCTTGTGGGTCACTTCGGACAGCGGGTTGTTCTGGTCCATGAACTGCGAGAGCTGCGACGAACCGAAGAACTCCTTCACCGCCGCCGCGACCGGCTTGGCGTTGATCAGTTCCTGCGGGGTCAGGCCCTCGGACTCGGCCAGCGACAGACGCTCGCGAACCGCGCGCTCGACGCGGACGAGACCGATGCGGAAGGTGTTCTCCGCCATTTCGCCGACCGAACGCACGCGGCGGTTACCGAGATGGTCGATATCGTCGACCGTGCCGGTGCCGTTGCGGATGTCGATCAGGACGCGCAGCACGTCGAGGATGTCCGACGTCTCGCCCTGCTCGGCGACCAGACGCTGGCTCTCCTCTTCCTTGCGCTCCGCGAAGTACTTGTAGTCGTACAGCACGCCCGGACCGATGACGTCCTTGCGGCCGACGCGACGGTTGAACTTCATGCGGCCGACGGCCGAGAGGTCGTAACGGTCGAACGTGAAGAACAGGTTGAAGAACAGGTTCTGCGCGGCGTCCTTGGTCGGCGGCTCGCCCGGACGCATCATCCGGTAGATTTCGACCAGGGCCTCGAGCTGCGTGCGCGTGTTGTCGATGCGCAGCGTGTTCGAGATGTACGCGCCACGATCGAGGTCGTTGACGTACAGCGTCGGCACGGTCTCGATACCGCCCTTGCGCAGGCGCTCGAGGTGCTCGGCGGTCAGCTCGTCGTTGGCCGCGGCGATGATCTCGCCGGTGTCCTTGTCGATCATGTCGATCGCGACGATGCGGCCGACCGGATAGTCTTCCGGCACTTCGAGCGTCGTGATCTTCTCGTTCGCCAGCTGGCGGACGTGGCGCGCGGTGATGCGCTTGCCGGCTTCGACCAGCACCTTGCCGTCGACCACGAGGTCGAACGAGAGGGTTTCACCACGCAGGCGCTCGGCGACGAGATCGAGCGTGACGGTGCCCTTCTTGCCGAGGTGGAAGACGTTGTGCTCGAAGAAGATGCTGAGCATCTCTTCGTTCGTGTAGCCGAGCGCGCGCAGCAGCACGGTCACCGGCAGCTTGCGGCGACGGTCGATACGCGTGAACAGGGCGTCCTTCGGGTCGAACTCGAAGTCGAGCCACGAACCACGGTAAGGAATGACGCGCGCGGAGAAGAGCAGCTTGCCCGAGCTGTGCGTCTTGCCGCGGTCGTGATCGAAGAACACGCCCGGCGAACGGTGCAGCTGCGAGACGATGACGCGCTCGGTGCCGTTGATGATGAAGGTGCCGGTGTCGGTCATGAGCGGGATCTCGCCCATGTAGACCTCCTGCTCCTTGACGTACTTCACGGCCTTCTTCGAGGCCGGGCTGTCCTTGTCGTAGATGACCAGGCGGACGGTCGTGCGCAGCGGCGCGCCGAACGTCATGCCGCGGTTGCGGCACTCGCGCTCGTCGAACGCCGGCTCGCCGAGCCGGTAATCCACGTATTCGAGGGCAGCGTTGCCGGAGTAGCTGGAAATCGGGAACACCGACTTCAGGGCGGCGTGCAGGCCCTTGTCTTCACGCTGCTTGGAGTTGACCTGCTCCTGCAGGAATTCCTTGTACGAGTCGGTCTGGATCGTCAGCAGGTTGGGCACGCCCAGCACGGGCGGACGCTTGCCGAAATCCTTACGGATGCGCTTCTTCTCGGTAAACGAGTAGGTCATGGTGGGTACCGCCTCGGTTCTCAGTGGCGCCGGCGATGCACGCGCCGGCTAAATGGTGAATCGAAAATCGGAGATCGGGATTCGAACCGCGGAGCCCGTCGAGGCGCTCTCGAATCGCGATGTCCCATTTCCGACGGAACGGACATGGAACGTGGAACATGGCCTTCGGGAACGGCCAAAGCCCGGGGACTTACGCCCCCGGGCTCACTTGACGCTATGTCGAACAACCGGCGCGCAAGGCGCCGATTACTTCAGTTCGACCGTGGCGCCCGCAGCTTCGAGATCCTTCTTGAACTTGTCGGCATCTTCCTTCGAAGCCGCTTCCTTCACGACGCCGCCGGCCTCGGTGAGGTCCTTGGCTTCCTTCAGGCCCAGGCCCGTGATGGCGCGGACGGCCTTGATCACGTCGACCTTCTTGTCGCCAGCGGACTTCAGGATGACGTCGAATTCGGTCTGCGCTTCGGCAGCCGGGCCAGCAGCGGCCGGGCCAGCGACGGCGACCGGAGCGGCGGCCGAGACGCCGAAGGTGTCTTCGATCGACTTCACCAGCTCCATGATTTCCATCAGGGACTTGGCCTTGATGGCTTCGACGATCTGTTCGGTGGTCAGGGTGGACATTGTTTCTTACCTTCTGAAATAGGGTCGTATGGAAATAGGTCGACGATCAGGCTTCAGCGGGGGCTTCGGCGGCGACTTCGCCACCACCCTGCTTCTCGCCAACAGCCTTGACAGCGCGCGCGAACATCGTGACCGGCTCGTTGAGGACGCGAGCCAGCATGGCCAGCGCTTCCTGACGGGTCGGCAGCGAGGCAAGCACGTCGACGTGGGCGGCCGGAAGGAGCTTGCCTTCCACGGACACGACCTTCGTCTTGAGCTTGTCGTTGGTCTTCGCGAATTCCTTGATCAGGCGGCCAGCGGCGCCCGGTTCCTCGGTCGAGAACGCATAGAGCAGCGGACCGACGAGAGCGTCCTTGACGATCTCGAATTCGGTACCGGCCACGGCGCGTGCGGCGAGGGTGTTCTTGACGACTTTCAGGAACACGCCCGTTTCACGAGCCTTCTTGCGCATCTCGGTCATCTGGGAGACCGTGGTGCCCGCGTATTCGGCGGCGACCAAGGAGTGAGCCTTCGCGGCGACTTCTGCCAGCTCGGCGACTACTTCTTGCTTCTGGGACAGATTGAGAGCCATTGCACTCCTCCAATTGAACTCCGCTCACGACTCCTGCCGCTTGCGGTCCTGGGCGACATCGTCCTGACGTCGGGGACGGGAACGTCCCGGGTGGTGGCCTTTCCAGATTCGAAACGAATTCCAGAAGGGGCTGCACCATCTACGCAGGCTGGATCGATGAAGGCATCCGATTAAGCGAACCCGCTGCCGACGACGGCGTTTCCATGCCAACACGAGCTCCCTGCTCGTCGCCGTCGCGCGCTGCTCGCGCCTACGGTCTTTGACGGCTGCCCCGACATTTCAACCGGGGCTGCCCTCAAAAACGTGCCCTCGCCGGACTTGCCGGCGAGGGTCGTAACACTTACTTGGCCGAGGTGTTCACGGTCGAGGTATCGACCGGCACGCCCACGCCCATGGTGCTCGACAGCGAGACCTTCTGGATGTACTGACCCTTCGCGGCGGCCGGCTTGGCCTTCAGCAGATCGGAGATCAGCGCATTCAGGTTGTCCGCCAGCTGGGCGGCTTCGAAGCTCGCCTTGCCGATGGTGGCGTGGATGATGCCGCCCTTGTCGTTACGGAACTTGACCTGGCCGGCCTTCGCGTTCTTGACGGCCGTGACGACGTCGGCGGTGACCGAGCCATCCTTCGGGTTCGGCATCAGGCCACGAGGACCGAGCACCTGACCGAGCTTACCGACGACGCGCATGGCGTCCGGCGTCGCGATGACGCGGCCGTAGTTCAGATCGCCAGCGGCCATCTTCTCGGCGAGGTCGTCCATACCGACGGCGTCGGCGCCCGCCGCGAGAGCGGCGTCAGCCTTCTCGCCGGCCGGCACGAACACGGCGACGCGGACGGTCTTGCCGGTGCCGTGCGGCAGCAGCGACGAACCGCGGACGCCCTGGTCGGACTTCTTCGCGTCGATGCCCAGACGGACGGACACGTCGACCGACTCGGCGAACTTCGCCTTGGCGTTGTCCTTGACGATCTTCAGCGCTTCGTCGAGACCATAGGTCTTGCCGGGCTGGACGGCGGCCGAGGCGGCCTTCATACGCTTGGTGAGCTTTGCCATGTCTTAACCCTCCACCACCAGACCCATGGAACGCGCGCTGCCGGCGATCGTACGCACGGCGGCATCGAGATCGGCAGCCGTGAGATCCGGCTCCTTCTGCTTCGCGATTTCCTCGAGCTGGGCGCGGGTGACCTTGCCCACCTTGTCGGTGTTCGGCTTCTGCGAGCCCTTGGCCACGCCCGTGATCTTCTTGAGGAGGATCGAGGCCGGCGGGGTCTTCGTGATGAAGGTGAAGGTACGGTCCGAGTAGGCCGTGATCACGACCGGGATCGGAAGACCCGGCTCGAGCTTCTGCGTGGCGGCATTGAACGCCTTGCAGAACTCCATGATGTTCAGGCCGCGCTGACCGAGCGCCGGACCGACCGGCGGCGAGGGGTTGGCCTGACCGGCCTTCACCTGCAACTTGATGTAACCAATGACTTTCTTTGCCATGTATGTTTCCTCGCGAGTGCTGTCGCCTTGCGGCTCCTCGCTGTAGACCGTCCCTGGGGGTGGTGGATCCGCGCCTGCGGACCCCTTAAACACGGACACGCCGGAGCACAAAGCTCCAGCGTGAACCGGGCATTATAGGCTCCTCACACGGTCTATGCAAACCCCGTGCCGGGAGGGGTCGGCCGGGGCCGACCGGGGTGTCTTACGCCTTCTCCACCTGGCCGAATTCGAGCTCGACCGGGGTGGAACGACCGAAGATGAGCACCGCGACGCGCAGGCGGCTCTTCTCGTAATTGACTTCTTCGACGACGCCGTTGAAGTCGTTGAACGGACCATCGGTGACGCGGACCATCTCGCCTGGCTCGAAGAGAACCTTCGGACGCGGCTTCTCGACACCTTCGCGGACGCGGCTCAGGATGGCATCGGCCTCGCTGTCGCGGATCGGGTGCGGACGGTCGGCGGTGCCGCCGATGAACCCCATGACCTTCGGGGTTTCCTTGACCAGGTGCCAGCACTCGTCGTCGATACGCGGGGTCTTGCCGCTCGTATCGGTTTCGATCTGGACCAGGACGTAACCGGGGAAGAACTTGCGCTCGCTGCGGCGCTTCTGGCCACCGCGCATTTCGATGACTTCCTCGGTCGGAACCAGGATTTCGCCGAACTTCTCTTCCATGCCCTCGCGCTTGACGCGCTCGTCGAGGGCCTTGCGAACCTGCTGTTCGAACCCGGAATAGGCGTGAACCACGTACCAGCGCTTGCTCATGCCTTACCTCAATGTCCGAGCTTCAGCAGCCAATCGAGCACGACCGTCTTCAACAACCAGTCGATGAGCCCCATCAGCAGCGAAAGGATGATGACGACCACGATGATGACACCGGTCGTCTTCAGGGTTTCGTCGCGCGACGGCCAGACGACCTTGCGCAATTCGAACTGCGATTCGGCGATGAAGCCACGCAGACGACGGCCGGGCGCGGTGAAGGCACCGATCGCCATGGCGGCCGCGACAGCCACGATAACGCCGACCACGCGCGCGAACGACGGCACGCTGGGGTTATCGCTGAAATAGTAGAAACCGACGATGCCTGCGGCGAGCACGACCAGCGCAAGCGCCAGCTTGCCGATATCGGCCGGGCCCAGACCCTTGGCTTCTTGTGCCTTCGTATTCATGCGCACTCAGGAGTGGCACGCCAGGAGGGACTCGAACCCCCAACCTGCGGTTTTGGAGACCGCTGCTCTGCCAATTGAGCTACTGGCGTACAGGTGAAACAGTGGAACCGCGAGAGCGGGCGACCGATGGCCGACCCGCCTCGCGACCGGGTGCCGGCCCCGAAGGACCGGCATCGCTTGTCTTACTTGATGATCTTCGACACCACGCCGGCGCCGACGGTGCGACCGCCTTCGCGGATCGCGAAGCGCAGACCTTCGTCCATCGCGATCGGGAAACCGAGCTCGACCGTGATCTTCACGTTGTCGCCCGGCATCACCATCTCGGTGCCTTCCGGCAGCTTGATCGAACCGGTCACGTCCGTCGTGCGGAAGTAGAACTGCGGACGGTAGTTGCTGAAGAACGGCGTGTGACGGCCACCCTCGTCCTTCGACAGGATGTACACCTC
>NZ_FOJE01000004.1:0-48168 GCF_900111665.1 Luteibacter sp. 329MFSha
AGATGATGCTGGTGACGGACGCGATGCCGCCGGTCGGTTCGGACAACCCGAGCTTCGTGCTCAAGGGCGAGACGATCACGGTACGCGACGGCGTCTGCCAGACGGCCGACGGCACGCTCGCGGGCTCCGCGCTCGACATGGCCACTGCCGTGCGCAACACGGTGAACATGGTCGGCGTGCCGTACGACGAAGCCGCCCGCATGGCCTCGACCTATCCCGCCGCCTTCCTGGGTCTCGGCGCCACGCACGGCCACATCGCCGCCGGCTTCCGCGCCGACTTCGTCGTGCTCGACGAAACGCAGCACGTGGCGGAAACCTGGATCGGCGGCGTACGCGTCCATACCGCCTGACGCCAGCACCCATCGCCGATACGATCGGTTCCCACTCCTCCGGTCGTCGGCCGACCGAAGGGTGGGAGCCGATCGTATCGGCGATGCTTTCGTCGGCCCATAAAAAAGCCGGCGCTCCGCGCCGGCCAATCTGGGGAATCATCCTTCGTAAACGCGCCCGAATACGTCGTCCGGGCGCGCGTTGGCACGTCGTTTGATCAGAAGTCGTAACGGACGCCCACGCGAACGTAGCGCGGGTTCTGGAACGCGATCGGACGCTCGTAGTTGATGCTCTGCACCGGCACGCCGTTGCGGATCGCACCCGTCTCGCCGACGTCCACCTGCGCCACCGGACGCTGGCTGCCGACCACGTTGAAGACGGTCGCCGTGAAGGCCAGCGGCTGCTTCTCGCCGGCCCACATCGGACGGTATTCGGCGTTGAGGTCGAGGTTCCAGGTGTACGGCAGGCGGCCCTTCGAACCGCGCGGCGACGGCTGGAGCCCGCACTCGAAGTACGAGGCGCCGTAGTCGATCGCGTCGACCGGATCGACACCGATGCAGTTCTTCGGACGACCCGTCGCGACCGCGAGGTTCGCACCGAGCAGCCATTCCGGCGTCGCCTGCCAGTAACCGTACGCCTTCAGCTGGTGCGTGCGATCGTTGGGCAGCGGGCCGTTCGTGTACTGCATGATCTCCGGCGCGTCCCAGTCCTGCGTGACGGACGGATCGAGCTGGCCGATATCCGACTTCAGCTGGCCTTCCGAGTTACCGTAGCTACGGGAGAACGTGTAATCGACGCGGCCGTACCAGTCGTTGGCGAAGTGGTGCTCGAGGTAGAGGTCCAGCGAGTAGTAGCTACGCTTGAGATCCGGGAACTTCACGCCAGCCGGCGAGGTGAAGTCGTCCTTGCGCAGATCGAACGGCACGTAGTTGCCACCGCCGACATCGACGAGGAACGTGTTCGACTTGCCCGGATTGAACAGGTAGCAGCCCGGCAGCGACGCGTTGCTGATGTCGATACCGTTGCGCGCGGCATACGCTTCGAACGGACGCGAGTCGCAGAAGTCGTCGATCGAGCTCTTCAGCTTGCGATACGTGGCCTTGGCGCCGAAGCTCCAGTCCTCGTTGATCGCCTTGTCGAAGCCGAGGATGTACTCGTCCTGGTAGTACGCGTCGATGTCCTTGGCCGCGACCGTCTTCGGGTCGAGCGGCGTGCCGTCCTCGCCGTTGAGGTAGCGGCGGCCACCGAGCTGCGTGGTGCCGGTCGGCTCGCCGTTCGCGGCGACGCCCGTGTACGAGTAGTACTCGCTGTAATAGGTGGACGCCGAGGCGCCGCGGATCGCCACGTTCGACGGGATGGCGAGGTGGTAACGACCGGCGTTCGCGTACACCTTGAAGGTCGAGTCGCCGAACACGTCCCAGGTCGCGCCGATGCGCGGTGCGAGCTGGTGGCGCTGCTTGACGTACGTCGCGCCTTCGCCGTTGATGTTCTTGAACTGTTCGTTACGCAGACCGAGGTACAGCATGAAGCGATCGGTCATCTGCCAGTGGTCTTCGATGTACTGCGCTTCCTGCTCGGTCTTCACGCCCGCGCCGGTCTGGAACAGGCGCTTCTCGACGAAGTAGTCGTCGCCGGGCGGCGGCACGATGTCCGGACGGTTCGGCACTTCGCCGGCGTCCTGGTAGACCCAGCGATAGCCGCCTTCGTAGATGTTGCCGGCGTACGATTCGAGGGTCTGGTTGTCGACACCGACGCGGACGTCGTGGTCGCCGATCCGGTACTCGACGTCGAGGCGGTAGCCGTGCGTCTTGTCCTCGGCGCCTTCGCCGAGCACGGTGCCGTTCACCAGGCCGCAGCCGACGATGGGCACGTTCACCGAGCGGCTGTCGGTGATCCACGGGCAGTTCGCATTCGCAGCGTAGCCGAGGTTGCGCTCGTGGCGGGTCTTCGTGTGACCGTACAGCGCCGTGACCGTCAGGTCGTCGGTGAGGTAGCCGGTGTACTTGCCGATGTAGACGTCGCCGCCGGGCGCGGAACCCGGGCCGGCGTCGAAGTTCTTGAGGTTGTCGGTACCGAGGTACGCCGCGCGGTGGCCCGTCGCGTAGTCGTACTTGTAGATGCTGCGCTCGGTGTTCGTCTTGTCGCCGAGACCCGTCACCTCGAGGAGGTGGTTGTCGGTGATGTTCCAGTCGATCTTGGCCATCCACTTCGTGGCCTTGTTCTCCTGGTAGGTCTTCTGCGGCGCGGTGATGACGCTGGTCGACTTGCTGTTCGAACGGGTGAAGTCACCCGCCGCGAACAGGAACAGCTTGTCCTTGATGAGCGGACCGCTGATGTAGCCGGTGTACTGCGTATCGGTGCTCTTGTTGCCGGAACGCGTCTGGTAGAGCGTGCCGTTCTTGCGATAGATGTTGCGCGGGCTCTGGCGCAGGCCGGCCGGCTGGAAATACATGCCGACGCCGCCCTTCCATTCGTTGCCGCCGCGCTTCGTCACGATGTTGATCACGCCGCCGGTCGAACGGCCGTATTCGGCGCCGTAACCACCCGTGAAGATCTGCTGCTGGTCGATCGCGTCGTACGGCAGGCTGGTGAAGCCGAGGCCCGTCAGCGCGTTCGTGACCGCGTAGCCGTTGATGTAGTACTGGTTCTCGGATGCCGACGAACCACCGAACGAAGCGACGTTGCCGTAGCGGCTGTCGCCGGAGATCACGCCGGGCGCGAGCAGCGCCGCGGCGGTCACGTCGCGGGCGAGCGGCAGCTTCTGCAGCTGCTCGGACGTCAGCACCGTGCGCGAGTCGACCTGCGAGACGTCGATGGCGGGCAGTGCGTTGCCGGTGACCTGGACGCCTTCGAGCGTCTGGGCTTCGCCACTGCTGGCGACCGCGCCACCGAACGATACGTCGACGCCGCCCAAGCTCACCTGCACGTTGTCGCGCGTCTCGGCGGTCTGGCCATTGCGTTCGACGGACACGCGGTAGCGGCCGACCGGAAGCGAGCTGGCGCGATAGCGACCGTCGGCGTCGACGCCGACGTCGCGCGTGAGGCCGGTATCGAGGTTCTGCAGGTGCACGACGGCACCTTCCGGCTGCGCGACGCGACCGAAGACATTACCCGACGCATTGGACTGGGCCAGGACGGCACCGCTCGCGAAGCAGAGCGCGAGGGCTGAACAGAGGGCGGAGCGGCGGATCGCTACGGCGCGATAGTCGGAACGTTGCATGTTTGTCTCCCCAGGAAACCGCAAGAAAAGCCGGTCACAAAGCGCGGACCGGACGTTGTTCTCGATTGCCGTAAACCACGTCTCGCCAGCCTGTTCCCCTCCCGGGAAATCCAGCCGCCGGGACGCGTTCTCCCCGTGGCGTAATAAATCGCCCCCTTACGGCAATCTGTTACGGTTGTAATCGAATCATTTTGCGATGGTCAAGTGCATGTTAAGCCTCATTACAACAAATTGCGCTTTTTCAAGGGTTTGCTTGTTATCTGCCATCGTGCGGTAAACGTTTACGTGAATCGCGGCCAGGTCCGCTCCTACCGATCGGCGCAGTGACTTTCGGGGCCCTGCGCGGTAGCATCCGCGCCGTTCGGGTGTCCCGCTGGCGTCGGCCAGGGGATGAAACGGGAAGCCGGTGCGCCACGTCGTTCGTGGCAAGGCCGGCACTGCCCCCGCAACGGTAAGCGTCGACGGATGGCCCCGGTCAGGGGCCCCGTGGAACCGGTCACGCGCCACTGCGAAAGCGGGAAGGCACCGGTTCCGGCCAGTCCTGGCACGCGCGAGTCCGGAGACCGGCCCGATGAAGCGACCCGCCCCTTGCCTGGCGGGCGCTCCTGTTTCGGTCGATTCGCGGAGGGCGGATCCGGACAGCCGCCGGGTCTCGCTTCCCGTTCGCCGTTCGTGCCCGTCCTCCTCGCGCGACCTTTCGTATGGCCGCGTCACGCGGCGGAGGAAGACGGTTCCATGAAGAAGACCCTGCTCGCGACGGCCTTGCTGTCGTCCATCGCCATGGCGCACGCCGCGGACACCCCCGATCAGCTCGATGCCGTGGTGGTGACCGCCAACCGCGCGCCGACGCCGGTGGACGACGTGCTCGCACCGGTCACCGTGATCACGCGCGAGGACATCGAGCGCCTGCAGCCGGTCGAGCTGCGCGATCTGCTCACGGGCCTGCCGGGGGTCAACGTGGCCAACACCGGCGGCATCGGCCAGCAGACCTCGTTGTTCATGCGCGGCACGAACTCCGCGCACACGCTGGTGCTCGTCGACGGCGTCCGCGTCGGTACCGTGGGTGCGGGCCTGCCCGCCTACGAGCAGCTGCCCGTCGACCAGATCGACCGCATCGAGGTCGTCCGCGGGCCGCGTTCGTCGCTCTATGGCTCCGACGCCATCGGCGGCGTCATCCAGATATTCACCCGTCACGGGCAGGCCGGCGAGGCGCCGACACCGTCGCTCTCCGTCACCGGCGGCAGCCACGGTTACACGGCAGGACAGATCGGGATCTCCGGCGGCACGCGACACGCCTGGTACAACGCCAGCCTCGGCGGCCAGTACACCTCGGGCATCAATGCCTGCCGCATCGGCGCGGGCACGGCGTTCCAGGGCTGCTTCACCGACGAGCCCGATCACGACGCGTACCGCACGTACAACGGCGCGCTCTCGGGCGGCTACCGCTGGGACGACGGCACCGAGTTGACGGGCAGCTGGCTGCGCAGCAAGGGCGACATCGAATACGACGGCGACTTCCAGAACTTCACCCGCCGCTCGCAGCAGGTGGCCGGCGCGAAGCTCGCCTTCGATGCGATGGCCGACTGGCGCATGTCGCTGAGCCTCGGCCAGAACCAGGATCGCGCGGACAATTACCTCGACGGCGCGGACAAGACGCTCGACTTCGTCGATTACGGTGTCGACAAGGCGCGCGTGGGTTATCTGTATTCGAAGCGCAACCAGGCCACCTGGCAGAACGACTTCACGCTGGCGAAGGACCAGACGCTCTCGGTCGGCGTCGACTACCAGCAGGAAAAGCTCAAGAGCGATACGGATTACCTCAAGGACACCCGTAACAACACCGGCGTGTTCGCCCTCTACCAGGGCGTGTTCGGGCCTCACGAGATCCAGCTCTCGGCGCGCCACGACCACAACACGCAGTTCGGCAATCACACCACCGGCTCGGCGGCTTACGGCTTCCGCTTCGACAACGGCATGAAGATCACGGCCTCGTACGGCACGGCCTTCCATGCGCCGACCTTCAACGACGAGTTCTACCCGTACGGCGCGCCGGTCGACCTGAAGCCGGAGAAGTCGCGGACCGCGGAGATCGGCCTGTCCGCCCGTCCCGGCGTGTGGAACTGGGCGGTCAACGCGTACCAGACCACGGTGGACGACCTGATCGGCTTCGACGCGAAC
The DNA here is from genome assembly GCF_900111665.1 of Luteibacter sp. 329MFSha. Taxonomy (NCBI): domain Bacteria; kingdom Pseudomonadati; phylum Pseudomonadota; class Gammaproteobacteria; order Lysobacterales; family Rhodanobacteraceae; genus Luteibacter; species Luteibacter sp. 329MFSha. Next base: position 5,729 of record NZ_FOJE01000004.1, read on the forward strand.
TTCCTCCCGATCAACGTGAGCAAGGCGCGCATCCGCGGCCTCGAGGGCCAGGTCGGCGCCGATGTCGACGGCTGGCACGTGCGCGGCTACCTGACGTTCCAGCAGCCGGAGAACCGCGACGACGGCGTCCAGAAGGACAACCTGCTCGCCCGCCGCCCGCGCCGCATCGCGCGCGCCGACCTCGACAAGGACCTCGGTCCCGTCACCGTCGGCGGTTCGGTGTACTCGGCCGGCTACAGCTACGACGACGCGGCCAACACCCGCCGTCTCGGCGGCTACGCGACGGCCGACCTGCGCGCGACCTGGCACCTGGACACGGCGTGGAGCGTGCAGGGTCGGGTCGCCAACGTGGCCGACAAGCGCTATGAGACCGCGTCGTACTACAACCAGCTCGGGCGGACGTATTACCTGACGGTCCGCTATTCGCCGGTGCGCTGAGACCGATCCGGAACGGGGCACCCCTGCCTTCCGGCAGGGGCCCCACTAAAGGCACACGCGACGAAACGCGCATGAAGTCATAAAGTTCGCGGGCGCGGGGTGTCTTCCCGCGATCACAGGAAGTGTCGTGAACTTTTTCGCACCATTCATCCGCCGGCCCATCGGCACCTCGCTGCTCGCGGCGGGCCTGACGCTGGCCGGCGCCATCGCATACATGCTCCTCGGCGTGGCGGCCCTGCCGTCGATCGAGGTGCCGGCGGTGTTCGTCAGCGTCCAGATGCCGGGCGCCAACGCGCAGACGATGGCCTCGACGGTCATCGCGCCCCTCGAGCGCCATCTGGGGCAGATCCCCGGCGTCGACCAGATGTACTCGAACAGCTCGGAGAACGCCGGGTTCGTGCGGGTGCGCTTCAACCTCGATCGCTCGACGGATGCCGCGGCCCGCGACGTCCAGGCCGCGATCAACGCCGCCGCGGCCGACCTGCCGGCGGGCATGCCGACGCCGCCGCAGTACTTCAAGTTCGACACCGGCCAGATCCCTGTGCTGCTCGTGGCGATGACGTCGAAGACGATGCCGCCCGACAAGCTCTACGATGTCGTCGATACGCTGATCGCGCCGTCCGTGGCGCAGATCGAGGGCGTTTCGCGCGTGCAGGTGTTCGGCGGCACGCCGCATGCGGTGCGCATCGAGCTGGACACGAACGCGCTGTCGGCGAAGGGGCTGACGACCAACGACGTGTCCAACGCGCTGCACGCCGCGAACGTCACCTCGCCCCAGGGCGTGCTCTCCGACGGCAACAGCCAGATGACCGTCGTGGCGAACGACGGCCTGCGCAACCCGTCGGACTTCGGCAACATCCTGATCTCCGTGCGCAACGGCATCCCCGTGCGCCTGTCCGACATCGCGAAGGTCTACAGCGGGCAGCAGGACCAGTACCAGAAGGCCTGGTTCCAGGGCGAGCGCTCCGTGACCATGCAGATCAGCAAGCGGCCGGAAGCCAATTCCATCGCCACGGCCGAGGCCATCCGCGCGGCGCTGCCGCGTTTCCGCTCGCTGCTGCCCGCCGATGCGCAGGTCACGCCGATCTTCGACCTGACGCAGACGACGCAGTCGGCGTTGCACGAGGTCAAGGTGGCCCTGCTGATCAGCATCGTGATGGTGGTGCTTGTGATGATGGTGTTCCTGCGTCGCGTGGGACCGACGCTGATCGCGACGCTGAGCGTGCCGCTCTCGCTCGCCGGTGCCTTCGTCATCATGTGGTCGCTGGGCTATACGCTGAACACGATGTCGCTGATGGCGCTGGTGCTCTGCATCGGCTTCGTGGTCGACGACGCCATCGTGGTCATCGAGAACATCGTCCGCCACATGGAGAACGGGGCGAAGCCGATGGATGCCGCGCTCGAAGGCGTGCGCGAGATCGGTTTCACCGTGGTGTCGATCACGCTGTCCCTCGTGGCGGTGTTCGCGCCGCTGCTGTTCGGCAACAACATGATCACCAAGCTGCTGCGCGAGTTCTCCGTGACGCTCGCCGCGGCGGTGCTGATCTCGGCCGTGGTGTCGCTGACGCTGACGCCCGCGCTCTGCGCGCATTACCTCAAGCACGACCGACCCGACCGCCAGCCCGGGCGCTGGGAACTCGCGCTGGAGCGCTTCGATCGCGGATTCCTCGCGTTCTATCAGCGCGGACTCGACTGGGCGATGCGCCATCGGCGCCTGATGCGCTGGCAGCCGTTGTTCCTGCTCATCGCCACCGTCCTGCTCGCCATCGCGGTGGTGAAGACCGCCGGCGGCAACTTCATGCCCGAGGAAGACACGGGCATGTTGCAGGCGGAGATCAACGCGGATGCGAACATTTCGCCGGACGAGATGGCGCGGCGCCTCAAGCGCGTCGGCGACATGATGCAAGCCGATGCCACCGTCGCGGACGTCACCACCATCCTCGGCGGCGACAACGGCGGCGCGGTCGGCAGCAACGGCATGATGTTCGTCGACCTGAAGCCCAAGGGCAGCGGGCCGGGCGAACGGCGCGAATCGATGAAGGAGATCATCGAGCGGATGGGCAAGGAGTACGCGAAGATCTCCGATGTGCAGGTCTTCATGAATCCGGTGCAGTTCCTCGGCGGCGGCGGAGGCAACAGCAATCGCGGCCAGTACTCGTTCCAGCTGATCAGCACCAGCGGCGAGAACCTGCAGCCGTGGGCGCTGAAGCTCGTGCGGCAGATGCGCACGATGAAGGAGTTCCGCGACGTCGGCAGCGATTTCGACACCGTCGGCAAGCAGCAGATGGTGAAGGTCGATCGCGACGCGGCCTCGCGCCTGCTCGTCGGCATGGGCGACATCGATTCGGCGCTGTTCAACGCGTTCGGTCAGCGCCAGGTGTCCATCATCTATTCGGACATCAACCAGTACTGGGTGGTGCTCACGGCCGCCGCCGCGCAGACGATCAGCCCCGAGGCGCTGCTCAACACCTACGTGAAGAACCAGGCGGGCAAGATGATCCCGCTGTCCGCCGTGGCGAAGATCGCCCCGGTGGCGGTGCCGAACTCCGTGACGCACCAGAACCAGCTGGAATCGGCGGACATCACGTACAACCTCGCGCCCAAGGTCACGCCGGATCGCGGCAACGCGCTGGTGGAGCAGGCGGTGCACATGATCCAGCTGCCCCCGGGCATCCGCATGGACTTCACGGGCGCCAACCAGCGTATTCGCGACGCGCAATCGAACGGCATGGTGCTGCTGATCGGCGCGATCGTCGCCGTGTACATCGTGCTGGGCATCCTCTACGAGAGCCTCGGACATCCCCTGACGATCATTTCCACGCTGCCGGCGGCGGGCGCCGGCGCGTTCCTCGCGATGCTGGTGACGCAGACGCAGCTGACGCTGATGGCGATCATCTCCGTGCTCCTCCTGATCGGCATCGTGAAGAAGAACGCGATCCTGATGGTCGACTTCGCGCTCGTCGCGCAACGCGAGCAGGGCATGTCGCCGGTGGAGGCCATCCGCCAGGCGGCGCTGGTGCGCTTCCGCCCGATCACGATGACCACGCTGGTCGCGATGGGCGCGGCGTTGCCGCTGGCCATCGGCTTCGGCGTGGGCTCCGAGATGCGCCGGCCGCTGGGCATCGCGATCGTCGGCGGCCTGCTGGTCTCGCAGCTGCTCACGCTGCTGAGCACCCCGGCGATCTACCTCTGGAACCACGACCGGAAGGAGCGCAAGTACCGTCGCATGCTGAAGCGTCGGTACAAGCGGTGGCAGAAGATCCGCAAGGCGCGCGACAAGGGCATCGGAAAGCTGGTGCCGAGCGAGGCCTGATCGCGGCGTTCTCGCGGACCCATCGCCGATACGATCGGCTCCCACCCTCCGGTAGCAGGCTAGAAGGGTGGGAGCGGATCGCATCGGCGATCCCGCGACAGCGGGCCGACGGCGGGTCCGGGACCAGGCCGGAGAGTCTCCCTACCGAAGGGTGGGAGCCGATCGCATCGGCGATTCCGCGACAGCGGGCCGACGGCGAGTGACGCCGAACCGCCGACTTCCTACGCCGCCACCCGGGCCGCCATGCTCCGCACGTAATCCCGCACGTCGACCGGCCACGCCTCCGTCAGTTCGTCGAAGCGGCCGACCTCGCCACGATGGAACGCGCGCGACGCCTCCTCGTATCCCGGCAGGTCGCCGGCGAGCGCGAGCATCACACGGTCCACCGCCTCGCTCGCCTGACGGACCTCGTCCGCGGCGCCGGTCTCGCGACGCGCGGCCTCGACGAGCTTGCGCAGCGCCACCGAGGCGCCGCCGGGCTGCGTCGCGAGCCAGTCCCAGTGCCTCGGCAGCAGGGTGACCTCGCGCGCCACGACGCCCAGCTTCGGCCGTCCCGGTCCGCGTCTGGCTGCCGCCGGCTCGGCGGTCGCCAGGCGCGCCAGCACGTCATGGGTGCTGCCGCGGTAATCGATGTCGACGGGTCGACCGGTGGCGTCGTCGTAGACGATGGGCATCCCGTTCGGATCGGCGTCGAGGAACGCCTTGCAGCGCTCGGCGACGGCGATCAGGGAGCCCGCGGCGATGCGGGTGTGGTGATGAAAAGCGGTGTAAGTAGCCATGCCTCACATATTACCCGGGTTAAATATCGGACGCAATAAGTTCCGGGTAAATTTATGACGAGCTACGAGACGCCCCACGCATACGAATCCATCGACAGGACGCCGTACGTGATGCCGCCATCGATCGCCATGGGGGTGTCGTCGCCCGCCGCGCCGCGGGCGACCAGCAGCGGCAGGTAGTGTTCCTCGGTGGGATGGGCGCGGATCGCGCTCGGCGCCACGCTGCGGTAATCGCGCAGCGCATCGACGTCGTCTTCCAGCACCGCCTTGCGGCTCCACGCGGCGAAGGCGCGCGCGTAATCGGCGACGTCGCCGTCGCGGCGCACTTCATGCAGGTTGTGCGTGAGGCTGCCCGAGCCCACGATCGCCACGCCGCGATCGCGCAAGGGCGCCAGCGTCCGGCCCAGGCGCAACGCGGTGGCCGCGTCGAGGTTGTGCGGCATGGACACCTGGATGACCGGCGTGTCCGCGTCGGGCCGCAGGTAGCGCAGGGGCACCCAGGCGCCATGGTCGTAGCCGCGCTCGGCGTCGACCATCGCCACGAAGCCACCGTCGATCAGCAGCGAGGCCGTTTCCGCCGCGAGCCCGGGGGCGCCGGGCGAGGGGTAGGTCAGCGAATACAGCGGAGGGGGAAAGCCGCCGAAATCGTGGATGGTCGGCGGGCGCTCGGCCCCGGTCACACGCACGCCGCAGGTCTGCCAATGCGGCGACACGACGACGATGGCCGACGCGGCCGCGATGCGCTCGCCGAGGTCGGTGAGGCGGGAGCCGAGCAGTCCGGGCTCCAGCGCGAAGGTCGGGGCACCGTGGGAGACGAAGATCGCGGGGGCGCGGAACATGGGGAAATCACCGGGGGACGAGGCCTGATGCCACCTGTTCAATGTAGGCGCGCGACGGTCGGCGATAAATCGCCGTGCGGAGAACGGATTGGCGCATCAGGCGAACGACGCGCCAGCTCGCCTAGGTCACCCGATCGACCTGCCTGTCGCGCCCGAGCTGCTCGACCGGCACAGGCCGGGAAAAGAAATAGCCCTGCATCGCGACGCAGGCCTCGTCGAGCAGCCAGCGCCGCTGCCTTTCGGTTTCGACACCCTCGGCCACCACGTGCAGGTCGAGGTTGCGCGCGAGGAAGACGATGGAGCGGCAGATCGCGGTGTCGAAGTGGTCTTCTTCGATGCGCGCCGTGAAGTGCCGGTCGATCTTGATCTTGTCCAGCGGGAGGCGCGACAGATACGTGAGGTTGGAGTAGCCGGTGCCGAAGTCGTCGAGCGCGATGGTCACGCCCATCGCGCGTAGCTCGTGCAAGGTGCGGATGGCGCGCTCGGGCTCGTGCATGAAGGCACTTTCGGTGAGCTCCAGCTCGAGCGCCGAGGCGCGCGCGCCCGTCTCGTCCAGGATGCGCCGGACTTCGGCCGCGAGGTCGGTATGCACCAGCTGCTGCGCGGAGACGTTCACCGCGATGCGGCAGTGCTGGCCGAGCGTTTCGAGCACCAGCCGCTGCTGCCGGCAGGCCTCGCGCAGCACCCACTGGCCGATCGGCACGATCGCGCCCGTTTCCTCGAGCAGCGGCACGAGGCGTTCGTTGCCGAGCAGGTCGCCCGGCGCCGAGGGCCAGCGCAGGAGCACCTCGACGCCGGTGACCGTGCCGTCGGCGCCGTCGTGCTGCGTCTGCCACGCGAGCGCGAGTTCATTGTCGAGGTTGGCTTCCGAGAGCCGCGTCAGCACGCTCAGGCGCGCCATCGCCGTCGCATGCATCTCCGCGGAATAGCAGCGCCAGGCGTGCCGGCCCGAGCGCTTCGCGTCGTACATCGCGGTGTCGGCGTTGCGGATGAGCGTATCCGCGTCGGCGCCGTCGCGCGTCGCGAACGCGACGCCGATGCTGCACTTCAGGCGCTGCAGCGTGCCGTCGACCGCGAGCGGCTCCTCGATCGCGCGCTGCAGCCGGGGGAGGAGCTCGGCGGCTTTCACCGGGGACTCGTCGAAGGGCACCATCGCGACGAACTCGTCGCCACCGAAGCGGCCCACGTGGCCCTGCGCGCCGAGCACGTCGCCAAGGCGCAGGCTGATGTCGCGCAGCACCTGGTCGCCCAGCACGTGACCGAGCGCGTCGTTGATCACCTTGAAGTGGTCGAGGTCGATGAACATCACCATGAGGCCCGTGCCCTCGGCGACCGACTGCACGAGAAGCGCGTCGAGACGCTCGCGAAGCGCGCGCCGGTTGGGCAGGCCGGTCAGTTCGTCGTGTGTCGCCTGGTGATTCAGGCGATCCTCGTAACGCCGCTGCTCCGTGACGTCGCGAATGATCGCCAGCGTGCCGCGGCCGCGCGGGTCGCGGTAATCGGACAGCGCGAGTTCCGCTTCGAAGGGCATGCCGTATTCGGGCTCGATCCACGCCGTCACATTGGTGCCTTCCGGCGCGCCGCGATGGATCGCTTCGAGCGCCTCGGCATCGAGGAAATCCGCCGCCCGGCGCCCGACCAGCGGCGCGGCCAGGCTGCCGAGGCGTTCTTCCGCGAGATGGTTCGCGTATTCGATGCAGCCTTCGCGAACGATCAGCAGCGGCAGCGGCATCCGCGCCAGCAGCTGGCGGTAGGCGGCCTCGCTGGCCGCGAGGTCGCGGTCGATGTTCTCGAGCCGCTGCCGGGTCTCGTGCAGCACCGTGATTTCGCTGATCGTGCCCGAGAGGATGGAATGACCTTCCTCGTTCGTGATGCGTGCCGCGCGCAGGTTCACGCGCACCTCGCGTCCGTCCGGCCGGCACAGGCGATGCTCGCACTCGTAAGGGCCGTCGCCATGCGAGAACAGCCGGAGCCACTCGACGATGTCGGGCTGATCGGCGGGATGCACCAGCTTGTAATAGGTGCCGATGCGCCCGCCCACGCGCTCGGGCGGGAGACCGGTGATCTCGTGGACGAGGCCCGACCACGCGATGGTCTGGGTGACCAGATCGGCTTCCCAGAGGCCGATGTGACCGGTGCGCTGCACGTCGCCGAGATGTCGGGCGCTGCGCGACAGCGCGTCGACGAGGCGCGTCTGGCGGCGGTAGGCGCGGTCGAACAGCGCGGCGAAGCCGTTGAGCAGCAGGACGAGCGCCAGCGTCGCCAGCATCGACGGTCGCGCCTGGCGCATCCAGTCGGCGACGATGCCGTTGCGGTCGAGGCTGACCAGCGCGACGAACGGATAGCGCGCGGACGCCTGCCAGGCGTAGAGACGGTCGTCGTCGTCGTAGTGGCCGACCTGTCCCGACGCCGGCGAGGCGCGCGTCCAGCGCGCGTCGATGTCGTCGCGATTCGTGGCGAACGGACGGCCGTCGAGCGAGAAGACGGTCATCGACGCGTTGAGCCCGAGCAGCGAATGGCGCATCCCGTCGCGCACGCGCGCGGCGTCGATCAGCGTGCCGAACGCGGCCGGCTGCGGAACGCGCGCATCGACGAGGACCCGGATCGCCGGTGGCTCCGCGCCCTGGCGGTCGGCGATGCTCACGCGCACGCTGGCGCCGAGCGCCATGCGCCGAGGGGCGGCGAGGCTCCTGCGCCAGTCCAGGAGCGGCACGCTGGTGGAGGCGATGAGGCGGCCGTCGGCGTCGAGCGCCACGAAGGCGGGCAGTTCCGGGTGGCGGGCCTGCACCTCCGCGAGGCGCGCGTGCAGGGCGCCGGGTTCGGGACCGTCCACCGCGTTACGCAACGCGAGCAGCGGTCCCAGGCTGGCGTCGATGTCCTGGTCGATCATCCGGACGGTGCCGGAGGCCGACCCGGAGAGCTGGCGGCGGGCGTTGCCGAGCATGCTCCGGTACCCGTCGAGCTGCAGCAGCGTGACCAGGGCGACCACGCCGACGGACAGCGCCACGGCCACGGCCCAGACGGCCAGTCGCGCGTGGCGCACGCGCTTCCGACTCGCCAGCTTGAGCGCCGTGCCATCCATCCTCTGCGTTTCCTCGTGCCGTGACGGCCGTCCTGCCCGAACGGAATCCGTGGGGTCTGTAACGGCATGGGGGCCGCCGCCTTGAACGGCGGTGCGTGAAGGAGCGCATGTCCGGCCAAGCCTCGCTCGGTCGCCGTTGCGAATAATTGGCCGCCCCCCCTTTATTCACGCCGACTGAACACTATTTACCGAACGATTCAGTTCACAAACGTCCCAACACAAGGCCCCCGTCCCATGCGCTCGTCCCGCCTCGCCCTCGGCGTCCTCGCCGCCCTGTCGCTCGCCGCCGTTTCCGTTCCCGCCGCCGCCCAGACGCACCTGGAAGTGCAGGGTGGTCGCAGTTACATGAACAGCTACGGCACCAACGCGTTCTTCGTCGAGGCCGTGTTCGACCCGCAGACCATGGGCCACAGCCGCTTCACGTGGTCGCCGGACGTCTCCATCGGCTACATCAAGGGTCGCGACATCAATCGTTACCGCAACTCGAATCCGGGCGTCGACGACGACATCTGGGTCGGCGCCCTGGGCGCGCGCTTCCACTACGGCAGCGCCGGCGACTGGTACCAGCCGTTCTTCTTCAGCTTCCAGGTCGCGGGCACGGCCGGCGGCCGCACGCAGGCGCTGTCCAGCGGCTACGAGTTCGTCAGCACCCTCGGCTGGCAGTACAAGAACGTCAGCTTCCAGGTCCGCCACATCTCCAACGGCGGCTTCCAGGAGCCGAACCGCGGCGAGACCATGGCGCTGGTGGGTATCGGCTTCGACATCTGATTCAAGCGAGGCGCGCTTGCCGCGCGCGGGGCGGGGAGGTGGGAATCGGGGGCGGCACGGCCGGCGTGCGCATGAGGGCGCCGACCGTTTGCGCTGGCGGTACGGTAACCGCAGCGCAAACGGTCCTCCTGGCCTTACGCCGGGAATCGCGCCCCCATTTCCCACCCCCCATCCCCCTGCGCTGGAATCCAGCCCCGGGGCGATCACGCGCGCCGGGTCGGCTCAAAAGTCCAGCACCGGCCCGCGCATCCGATGCGACGGCGCCTGGCGTGCCGTCATCGCCAGTTCCATCTGCCGCTCCTGCTCCCGCTCGACGGCCTGCTCGTCGAGCGTCGCCGCCTGGGCGAGGCTCGCCTCGCGCGGCGGGGCCGGCGTGGTCGCGTCCACCGCGAAGCCGGGCCGCCAGAGCGTGGACCCGAACACCATCATGTCCCGCGCATCCAGATCGACCGGCGGCAGCTCGCTTTCGCGATGGATGCCCGCCTGTCGCGCGGCGAGCGCCGCCTCGGCGACCTTGTCGTCGGTGACCTCGATCGGCATCTGCAGGCGGATGGCCGCATAGATCGGATCGTCGCCGGCCTGGGGCAGCGTCGATAACGGCCTCACGTCGGCAAGCGGATGCGGCGAGGCGATGTGCTTGCCCGGGTCGTCCGGATGCATCGCGTCCCGCGCCGCTTCCCGCTCGTGGCGCAGGCGATGGGTGTCCTCCAGTTCGCGCCGCAGCGGCCCGTCCTCGACGGGATGCACCCTGTCGATGAAATCGAGCGCCAGCGGCGGCGGCATGCGTTGTTCGAGCCAGCGTCCGTCCTCGTCGCGGGTGTAGTGGCGATCGCCCTTTCCGATAAGGTGCGGATCGAGGTGCGGCCGGTCGTGCATGGCACCGGCATAGGCCTCGGCCATGTCGCGCGCATAGACGAGGCGGTCGACCACCGGCATATCCTGCGCGGCGGCGAGACTGGCCAGCGTGTCGGCACCGCGGTAGAGGCCCAGCGCGTCGTTGTCGAGCATGCTCGACCAGACCTTCTCCATGCGCTGGTCGACGATGCGCGCGGCGTACGCGGCTTCGTCCGGCACCGGCTCGCCGCGTTCGCGGTGCGCCGCGATCTGCCGCGCAGCTTCGGCCTCGCCGGCGCGGCGCGCCGCGGTCAGCAGCTTGTTGGGGGTCCAGGCGTCGGCGTCGACTTTGATGTTCTGGAAGGAGGCGGCGTGAACATCCTGCACATCCTTGACAGGAAGATTCAGCGCGAGCGCTGGCTCCTGTTTGGCCAGGTGGATCTGTCTCAGGACCAGATCGCGCTGCATCAGATCGACGCCGAAGCGATCCCATTCCCGTTCGCTGAGGGCGATGCGATGGTGACGCCAGGCGTAGTTCTGCGCGTAGAGGTTCGCGGTGGCACCCGGCATGTTGTCGTTGCGGACCACGCCCAGTGCCAGTCGTCCGTAGCCGTCGTTGCCGGAGAGCTGGGCGAGGTAGTTCCAGTAGAGTTCGCGGTTGCCTTTCGCTGCGTAATACGAGAGCACCACCATGTCACGGCGGGAGAGCACGGGCGCGGTCATCGCATTTCTCCGCTAGCGAGGATCGCGCGGACGCGCGTCTCGATGCGTTTCCAGTCCGGCGCGATGATCCGCTGGTAGGTGATGTAGACGTCCGCTTTGTACTCGGGAAGAAGGAAGGAGTGGGCGCAGGTAGCTCGCCGAAAGACGCTGGGATCGTGCACCAGACGACCGTTCACCAGCCGTACGCCATCGGGCACCGCAGCAACCGAACACTTCAGCACCGTGCGCGGCACGCCGTGTTCGTCCATGTCGATGAACCAATCCTCCTGCGCGTCGGGCAGGCCCGCCGTAGTATCGGGTCCGTCGATATCCTCGTAGAAGCGCCGGATCGCGGGGAGGTCGGCGTAATACGGCGTCAGGCCATGGACTGGGTGGCCCTTGATCCGCAGGCCGAGGTTGTATTCCGGTCGTCTAAGCTCCTGGGGATCGCTCGGATCGATGGGTTCAATCCATCGGCGAGGGAGCAAGCGGGCTTGCTCGTCCGTCAGATTGGCGATGTAGTTGATCCGGATCGAGAGCGTCGAGAGAAACGTCTCCTGAGTCGCCAGCCGGTCGACGTCCGGCGAAAGGGGTTCGAGGGTCGGCCAGTCCAGTGCGATACCGACACTGCCGGGTGAGGGCCTGAGGTAATCGTGGAACAGCCGCTGCTGCACGCAGAAGCGGTGCGGGCCGAGGTGGAAGCTGCTCGTCGCCTCCGGTGCCATCGAATCGGGTGGCCAGAACGGACAGGGGTCGGCTGCCGTCGCGACGGGCGGTGTCGCGGTCGGCGGCGGTGACGAGCAGGCGGCGAGCAGCGTGGCCGCGAGCGCGGCGAGCGGGCGGGGCAGCGACATGGGGGCTCCTTCGAGGATGGGCGGTGCGGGCACGTTGCGCACCGGGCGAGGCAGACGACAGCGCAGCGGACGCATGAGGTCCGGCGCGACGATCAGCTGCTCGCCGCCGCGCGGGCGCAGCAGGTCGTCGACGCTCACGGCTTTCGGGTAGTGCGCGGCGTGGTATCGGCCGCGATGCGCGAGATGCGCCGCGAGCGCCGGCGCCTCGCGCGTGGCGCGGTCGGTGTCGCGCCAGCCGTGCCAGGCCACCACGCCGAAGAGATCGCCCATGAGCGCGGCGCCGCCCGTGTCGCCGAGGCAGGGCGCGAGGCGCCGCACCGATGCGAACACGCGCAGCGACTGCGGCGACGCCATGTGCGCCAGCAGGCCGGCCGGGCGCGGCCAGTGATCGAGTGCGTGGATCGCCAGCGTGCCCTCCGCATGGCGCATGGCGTCGCGCCATTGCGCGAGCAGCGCGTCGAGCAGCGGCCCGGCCGCATCGCAGCGGCCCGCCGGCACGTGCACGTAGACCGTGCGCGGGTCGCTCGCGTCGAAGCGCAGGGCCATGCCGCGCGTGCCGGCGTCGATGTCCTCGCCCGCGAAGGCGCGCAGCGGTTCGGCGAGGCGCTCCGCCACCGCGTCGAGCAAGACGGCATCGCACGCCGCGCAGCGGCGCAAGCTGTCGCCCGTCGTCGCGCGCAGCCCGGGCGCCTCCGCCAGCGCATGCAGCCAGGCCGGTTCGAGCCGCCCGTCGCCCGTGGCGAGTAGCCGCCAGAGGTCGCCGGGCGCGGGTGGCACGCTTTCGCCGCCCGCGCGCAGCACGTCGTCGACCGCGTGCACCAGGGCGACGAACACCGCATGCACCTGACTGACGAGCGCGCGCTCCATGCGGCGCCGCTCGGGAAACCATCGCTGAGCCAACGCCTGCAGCGCCGTGTCGTCGATGGCTTCCGGCCGCCAGGCGACGGCGAGCGGATTCCATGGCACGCCGCCGCCGAACGGCGCCAGCCGCACGACGCCGCCCTCGGCCGCGCGCCGGCCGGCGGTGTCGCGATAGAGCAGGCCGTCGACGTCCAGCACCAGCAACGGTCCCGTGGCCGTGACGACGGCGTCGGCCAGGTGCCTTAGCGCCGGCCCGTAGTCGGGCGCCACGATCAGCAGCGATTCGCCCTGCGGCAACCGCAGCCGGCGCACGAGACCGCGCCCGAGGCTCGGCTGGTGCGGACGCGTCCATCGGGGACGATCCGGCAGTTCACGCGGCGACAGGAACGGCCGTACGCGCGCGGGCCGCGGAAAGGCGAGCCACGTGTCGCGTCGGTGCCGGATCCACGCCACGCATGCCGCCAGCGGCAGCAGAGCCCCGAGGGTGCCGCCCCAGCGGATCCGCGTGGCGAAGGGGCGCACCGCCGGCATGTCGAGCGTGCCGACGTAGTCGAAGGCGAGACCGAAGCGCAGGTGCTCGAAGGGAAGCCCGAGCGCGAGCAGGATGCCCGCGCCGGAAAACAACGGAGCCAACATCAACGCGCCGAGGCCTGCCAGGCCTGCTCCACGGCGCCACCACCAAGGCTTCATGCCTTTTCCTTTCCTCACGTCCGGCCGCGGATGCTGCCATCGCCGCGCGGCGCGTGCACCGGCACATCGCCGTAGACCGCCTGAAATGGGCAGTCACGGCAACCGTGACGTGCGTGGCCGTGCGATGGGGCGTGAGGAAATTCGGACGGCGCTCCGCCGGGGAAGCGAAGCGCCGTCCGTCGACCGCGGCGTCAGTGCCCGCCGGCGGTCGCCGCCGATCCGGCCTTGGCCGTGAACGGAGGCTTGGCGAGCCAGACCACCAGCACCAGTCCGATGAACACGTAGCCCAGCATGTGGAACACCTCGTTGAACGAGATCTGGTAACCCTGCTGCGTGATCATCTGGTTCACCGCGGCGGCCGCGTACTGCGGATCGCCGTGGCCGATCTGGGCCAGCGCCTGCTGCGACGTGGGATCGAACGGCGTGATGTGCTCGGCGAGACGCTCGTGATGCACGATCGCGCGGTGATCCCAGAGGAACGTCGTCAGCGAGGCGGCGAAACTGCCGCCCAGCGTGCGCAGGAACGTCGCGAGGCCCGAGCCCGACGCGATTTCCCGCGGCTGCAGGTCCGACAGCAGGATCGTGAGCACCGGGGTGAAGAACAGCGCCACGCCGAGACCCTGGATCAGCTGCACCATCGCGACGCTGTAGAAGTCGATGTCCAGGTAGAAATCGGAGCGCATGAAACACGTGGCGCCCATGACGAGGAACGCGCCGGAAGCCAGGATGCGCAGGTCGAACCGGTGCGAGTACTTTCCGACGAAGGGCGTCAGGATCACGGGCAGGATGCCGAGCGGTGCCGCCGCGAGACCCGCCCAGGTGGACGTGTAACCCACGTTGCGCTGGAGCCACTGCGGCACGAGCAGGCCGATGGCGAAGAACGCCGCGTACGCCAGCACGAGGCACAACGTGCCCATCGCGAAATTGCGATGCCGGAAGAGCTTCAGGTTGACGATCGGATCCTTGTCCGTCAGCTCCCAGATCAGGAACACGGCGAGACCGATGACCGCGATGATCGCGGTGATGACGATGAACGTCGACGAGAACCAGTCCTCGTCGTTGCCCTTGTCGAGCACGATCTGCAGCGCGCCCACGCCGATGATGAGCGTGATCAGGCCCACGTAGTCCACCTTCGGCCGCTCGGTGGTCTCCGGGCGTCCCTTCATCTGGTTACCCACCACGAAGCTGGCGAAGATGCCGATCGGCACGTTGATGAAGAAGATCCACGGCCAGGTGTAGTTGTCCGTGATCCAGCCGCCGAGGATCGGACCCGCGATCGGCGCGACGACCGTGACCATGGCGAGCAGCGCGAGCGCCATGCCGCGTTTGGCGGGTGGATAGATCGAGATCAGCAGGCTCTGCGTGATGGGATACATCGGGCCAGCGACCGCGCCCTGGATGGCGCGGAACAGGATCAGCATGCTCATGCTCTGCGCGATGCCGCACAGGAACGACGCCAGCGAGAAGAGCAGCGTCGCCCAGACGAACAGCTTGGTCTCGCCGAACCGACGGGTGAGGAAGCCGGTGAGCGGAAGCGCGATGGCGTTGCTCACCGCGAACGAGGTGATGACCCACGTGCTCTGGTTGGAACTGACGCCCAGGTTGCCCGCGATGGTGGGCAGCGAGACGTTCGCGATCGTGGTGTCGAGCACCTGCATGAACGTCGCGAGCGAGAGGCCGACCGTGGACAGCGCCAGATTGGGCGGTCGAAATTCGGTGCTCATGGAAAAGCCTGGGTTAGGAAGGAAATGACGGGACGGCGCCGGCGCGAGGGCCGGCACCGTCCGCTAAGGCGCCTCACTTCGGCGCCTTCTCCTGCTCGCCTTCGCCGGCGGCCGCGTTCTCGTGGATCACCTTCGCGATCTCGGCATCCACGCCATCGAGGCGGTGGTCGTACACGTCCGTGGCGAACTCCGGCTTCGCCGGCGGCTGCTGCGCCAGCAACGCGCCGTTCTGGTCGTGCAGCGACACGGTCACCTTGGTGGAGAGGCCGAGGCGCAGCGGCTTGGCGTCGAGCTGCTTGGGATCGGTGAAGACCACGCGCACCGGGACGCGCTGCACGATCTTGATCCAGTTACCCGTCGCGTTCTGCGCGGGCAGCAGGGAGAACGCGCTGCCGCTGCCGATGCCGAGGCTGCGGATCTTCGCCTTGTAGACGACGTCGCTGCCGTACACGTCGGCCGTGACGTCGACCGGCTGGCCGATGCGCATGTGCGTGAGCTGCGTTTCCTTGAAGTTCGCGTCGATCCACACCTCGTGGAGCGGCACGACGGCCATCAGGGCCGCACCCGGCTGGACGCGCTGGCCGAGCTGCACCGAGCGCTTGGCGACGTAGCCATCGACCGGCGCGACGATCGTGGTGCGCGCTTCGTCGAGGTAGGCCGAGCGGAGCTTCGCGGCCGCGGCGCGCACGTCGGGATGCGACGCGACCACCGTGTCGTCGACCAGCACCTTGCTCGTGCTGTACGACTGCTTCGCCGAGGCGAGGCTGCTTTCCGCCGACGTCAGCGTGTCGAGGGCGTGCGAGAGTTCCTCGGCCGAGATCGCACCCGACTTCGCCAGGTCGCGGCGGCGATTGTAATCGGCGCGGGCACGGTCGACGGCCGTCTGGCGGACGGCGACGTCGGCCTGGGCGGAGGTCACGTTGTTGTACAGACCGCGCACGCGACGGACGGTGTTCGCGAGGTCGGCGCGCGCGCTGAGCAGGGCGATCTGCGCATCGGCGTTGTCGAGCTTCACCAGCACGTCGCCCTTGTGCACGAGGTCGCCGTCGTCCGCCGTGATCGACAGGACGGTGGCCGCGATCTGCGGCGTGATCTGCACGACGTTGCCGTTGACGTAGGCGTCGTCGGTGTCCTCGTACCAGCGACCGTCGACGAAGTACCACACGGTCCAGCCGATGCCGGCCAGCACGATGACGGCAACGAGGAGCTTGAGGAAGAACCCGCGACGGCTCTTCGGTGGCGGCGCGACGACGGCGCCGGCGGGGGCGGTGTTTTCTTGGGACATCGTAATGGCCTCGGGACGAGTCTTAGTTGTTGGCCGGCGTGGCGGCGGCGACCGGTTGGTCGCCCGCCTCGGGGCGGAAGCCGCCGCCGAGCGCCTGGATCAGTTGGACGGAGGTGTCGACCTGCTGCGCGCGAAGTGCGGCCATGCGCTGCTCGGCCTGGAGCAGCTGCTGGCGCACGATCAGCGATTCGAGGTAGCTGCCGACACCGGCCTTGTAGCGCTGCTGCGAGAGGTCGTACGCCTGCTGCGCGGCGTCCTGCGCGCGCTGCTGCGCCGCGATCTGCGTGCCGGTCGAATCGAGCGCCGACAGATCGTCGGACACTTCGTTGAGCGCGCCGACGAGGATCTTGTTGTACTGCGCGACGGCGAGGTCGTAGTCCGCGTCCTTACCCGCGAGGTTCGCGCGCAGGCGGCCGCCGTCGAAGATCGGCAGGCTGAAGGCGGGCAGGATCTGCGCGAAGCGGGCACGGGCGGAGAACAGGTTTTCCGAACCCGGCGCGACCTGCGCGGCGAGGATGCCGAGGCTCACGTTGGGGAGGAACTCCGTCTTCGCCGCGGCGATGTTCTTCGACGCCGCTTCGACGCGCCAGCGCGCGGCGACGAGGTCGGCACGATGGCCCAGCAGATCGGCCGGCAGGTTCGCGGGCACGGCGACGGCCGACGGCGCGAGCGCGGCCGGGCGAGCGATGTCGAGGCCGCGGTCCGGACCCTTGCCGAGCAGCACGCTCAGCGCGCTGCGCGAGCTGTCGATCGCGCGCTCCGCGACGGCGACTTCGCGTTCCGCCGTGGCGATTTCGCTGTCGGCCTGCTTGACCTGGATCTGGTTGTCGACCCCGGCCGCGACGCGCTGGCGCGTCAGCGTGCCCGACGCCTGGCTGCGCTCGAGCTCGGCCTTCGCGACGTCGAGCTGCGTGAACGCGTAGCCGAGCTGCACGTACGCCCGCGCGACGTTGGTCGAGATCTCGATGCGCGCCGCGCGCGCGTCGATCTCGCTGGCGCGCTGCGCGCCTACCGCGGCTTCCCACGCGTCGCGCTTCCCGCCCCAGAGGTCGAGGTCCCAGCTGAAATTGCCGTAGCCGTATTTCGTCCAGCCGAAGTGGTTGCCGGTGGGCGGCGGCAGCAGCGTGCCCGGAAGGCGCGCGCCGGCGATGCCGCCACCGACGCCGAAGGTCGGATCGCGCGCGGCGTCCGCGGCGCCGGACTGGGCCTGCGCCTGGCGCACACGCGCCTCGGCCACGGCGAGATCCGGGTTGCCCTTCAGCGCTTCGGCGATCAGCGCGTCGAGCTGGCTGTCACCCAGGCCCGTCCACCAGTCGGCGGCCGGCCAGTTCGCTGGAGAGACCTGCGCCTTCGCCAGGCTGCGGTCGGCGTGGAGGGTGGAGGGATCGCTGAGCTGGCCCTGCGGCTCCAGTCCGCGGCTGGTCACGCAGCCGGAAAGGATGAGCGCGGCGCCGACGGCCGCCACGAGAGTGTGCAGACGCATGAGTTGTAGCCTCGACGGTTGAATCAGTCTTTGTCGCGGAGCGCGTTGAGCACGCGCCCCAGGTAATCGTGCAGCCGTACCCGTTCTTCCGGAGAAAGGTCGCGCTGCGCACGCTCGAGCGTGCCTGCGCTCGATTCGTGCAGATGCCGCCACAAGGCCACGCCGGCCTCGGTCAGTTCGATGCGAAGCGCGCGGCGATCCTGTTCGTGCGGCTGGCGGCGCAGGTAGCCCTTGGCCTCGAGCTGGTCGAGCTGGCGGGTCATGGCGCCGGCGTCGAGGTTCACACCCCGCGCGAGCTCCGAGGCCGACGTCGATCCGTGGAGCGCCAGGTACTTCAGCATGTGGAACTGGGTGAACTTCAGCCCGACGCCGAGTTGCGCCAGATCGGACTCGATCGCGCGGACGATTTCGCCGCGGACCGAGCCGATGAGGGACCCGAGGCTGTCACGGCCATCGGGCGAAGTGGGGCATGCGGCCTTGTTCATGACGCATATTCTATTGCCCGGAATATAGTTGTCAAGGCAAATATGCGTAGGGCAGATATTGTCAGGTCGGCATCAGTTCATCCTCGTCCGCCAGCAGCGTGGCCAGGGCCGGATCGCGGATGTCGAAGAGGTCGAAGACGCCGAGCGCGCGCAAGGTCGGCAGCTGGGCCAGGAGGCGGGTTTCGAGGCGCCGCACCTGCTCTTCCGGCGTCGCCGGGTCGAGCATGGCGTGGGCGCAGGCCACGAAGGTCACCAGCGCGTCGCCGGCTTCCCGGCCTTCGCCGAGCTGGTCGTGGTCATGGGTAACGAGACGGATCATGGGGACGATCTCCGTGTCGAGGTCCCTTCCGGGTGCCTGGGGCGCGCCATACGGGACAGATAGTTGGGACTGCAAATGTTAGCGAGGAAGCTTTAGGCCTGTTATCGTCATCGGGCCAACTTATATCGAGGATCGGCCAACATGCTCCGCGACGCCGTGCACGACCTGCTGGAATCGGCCGACGGGCCGCCCCTCGTCGCCTACGAGGCACGCGGGGAGATTCCGTTGAAGGAGATCGACTGGCACAGCCATGTGCGTGGCCAGTTTTTCTACGTGGAACAGGGGCTTGTCATCACCCGGACGGATCACGGGTCGTGGCTCCTGCCGCCGCACCGTGCCGGCTGGATGCCGCCGGGTACCCGCCACACCGTGAGCATCGCGGGCCCGAGCCATGCGTGGGCGGTGTTCATCGCGCCGTCCGTCGCCGCCACGCTGCCGGACCGGCCCTGCGTGTTCGGCGTCAACGACCTCTTCCGCGCCATCGTCAAACGGGCTGCCAGCTGGCCGCTCGACGCGCCGCCGGATCCCGCCCGGGACCGCCTGTTCGAAGTGCTGCTCGACGAGATGCGCCGCGCGCCCGTCGAGGAGCTGCACCTGCCGTGGCCCGAGGACCGGCGCCTGCGCCGCATCGCCATGGCGATGTACGAGCGTCCCGACGACACCCGCGGCATCGACGAGTGGGCGAGCTGGGCCGGGATGTCGGTGCGTACGCTGACGCGGCTCTTCCGCCAGGAAACGCAGGTCAGCGTCGCGCAGTGGCGACAGCAGGCACGCCTGGCGTGCGCGCTGGAGCGGCTGGCGAACGGCGATCCGGTGTCGCTCGTGTCGGACGCGCTCGGCTATGCCACGCCGAGCGCGTTCGTGGCGATGTTCCGCAAGGCCTTCGGCGATTCGCCCGGCCGGTACCTGGCGCGGCAGGCGCTGGGCTGAGCCGCTGTAGGAGCGGACCTGGCCGCGATTGGCTTTTCGCGAGGTGCGACAGGGCCTGTGGCGCTCGGCGAAAAGCCAATCGCGGCCAGGTCCGCTCCAACACGAAGGTCGCGGCCAGGTCCGCTCCCACCAGGGCAGTGGTTCGTCAGTTCAGCGGCTTGCACATCCAGAGTGCCTCGAAGGTGTATGCGTCGCCCGACTCGCGCTCCACGACGTCGACGGCGATGCGTCCGTGTTGCCACTCGCCGTGCATGCCCGGCGACGTGACGTCGTAGCAGGATCGCTGCGCTTCGTAGTTACCGCGGTCCGGGTCCGTCATCGCCAGTTCTTCGGCGCGGCATTGCGCCATCGCCTCGCCGTGGGTAGGCAGCGTGCGCTGTCCGGCGACGAAGTGATCGGCGGCGCAATCGACCGCGAGCGCGTGGCCCGGCAGGGCGAAGACGGCAAGTGGCAGAAGCAGGTGGACGAGGGTGGTTCGGTGCATGGGACGCTCCTCTCTTGATGGAGGCGCGAGCGTCGTTCGATGCCGTGGGAAAGCACATCAGACCAGTCTGAAAATGCGGGCCGATCTCCCGGCGTGTGACGCGTATCACGCGCGACTCGTCCGCGATGAAAGCCTCGTGACCGGCGCGTCAATGCGCGGGGAAGCGATACCCGACACCCGGCTCGGTCTTCAGCCATCGCGGCGTCGACGGATCGTCGCCGAGCTTCTGGCGCAGCTTGCCCATCACGATCCGCAGGTAATGCGTGTCCTGCGTATGCGTCGCGCCCCACACGTCGCGCAGGATCTGTTGCTGCCCGACCACGCGGCCCGGATGGCGCACGAGCAGCGACAGCACCGCGAATTCCTTGCGCGTGAGCGCGACAGGCGCGCCGTCGAGGAACACCTCGCGCCGGGCGAGGTCGACGCTCAGCGTGCCGTCGTCGTAGCGCACGGGGGCATCGGCCTGACCGCCCTTCGCACCCTGGCGCAACAGCACGCGCAGACGCGCCATCAGTTCCTGGATGCCGAACGGCTTGGTCACGTAGTCGTTCGCGCCGAGATCGAGCGCCTTGACCTTCTCGCTTTCCGCGTCGCGCACCGAGAGCATGAGCACCGGCACGTCGCTCCACTGGCGGATCTCACGCAGCACGTCGTGGCCCTCGCGATCGGGCAGGCCGATGTCGAGGATCACCACGTCGGGCGACTGCGTCGCCGCGAGCCCGAGGCCCTGCTCGCCCGTTTCGGCGAGGAACACGTGGTAGCCCTCGGCGCGGAGCCCGATGTCGAGGAAGCGGCGGATCTGCGCTTCGTCGTCGATCACCAGCACTCGGGGGGCGGTAGGGCTCATCGGTTCTCGTCGGGCGGATCGGACAGGGGCAGCGATATACGCATGGTCGTGCCACCGCCCGGCTGGGGCAAGGCCTCCACGTTGCCGCCATGGGCGCCGATCATGCCACGGCAGATCGCGAGGCCGAGGCCCGTGCCCTGCCCGCCCCGGTCGCCGCGGGAGACGGAATAGAACATGTCGAAGATCATCGCGCGCTCTTCCTCGGGAATGCCGGGCCCGCGGTCGTTGACGTCGACCAGCAGGCGTCCGGCCTCGCGTCGCACGACGACGCGCACCGCCTCGCCCGGCGGCGAGAAGCGCGCGGCGTTCTCGAGGATGTTGAACAACGCCTGCTCGACGAGCGCGGGATGCACGTGCAGCAGCACGGTCTCCTTCGGCAACGTCACGTCGATGCGCGTGTCGGGAAAGAGCTGGCGCATGCGCGCGACCGCGGACGCGACGACCTCGCCCGCGTCGATCCAGTCGCGGTGCAGGGTAAGGTTGCCGTGGCCCAGGCGCGTCATGTCGAGCAGGTTCTGGATGTAGCGATCGAGCCGCTGGCCCTCGCCGAGGATCGCCTGCAACAGCGCGTGCCGTTCGTCGGCGGGCAGCTTCTCGTCGTAGCTGAGCAGCGTGCCGGCCGACCCGATCATCGACGCGAGCGGCGAGCGGAGATCGTGCGACACCGACGAGAGCAGGGCGTTGCGCAGGCCCTCGGTCTCCGCCTTCACGCGGGCGCCTTCGAGTTCCGCGGCCAGCCTCGCGCGCTCGAGCGCCTGGCCGATGTCCTGCACCATGGCCATCGCGAGTCCGCGCCGGTCGACATCGGGCTCCCGCGTCCCGGCGGGATAACGCAGGGCGGCGACGCCGGAGGCCTGCGTCTCACCGCCGAGGGGCAGCATCCAGCAGTTCGCTGCGCGCAGCGTATCGGTGAAGCGACCGGCGGGCTCGCCATGCTGCTCGCACCAGTCCGCCGCCGCACGATCCTGCGGCGTCAGCTCGAAGGGCAACGGTGCCGCCGTCTCGGCCACCAGGGTCATGGAGGCATCGCGCACGAGCATCGCGGCATCGACGTCCAGGGCGCGCGCGAGCGCGCGCGCGCCGACGAGCCGCACGGCCGCCGCGTCGCTCGCCGTGGCCAGCTGCTGCCCGAGCGACACGAGCGTGCGAGCCCGCGCCTGCGCCGCGCGCAGCGACTGCACCTGACCCGCGAGCCGCGTCGCGAGCCGGCTGCACACGAGTGCCGCGACGAGGAACAGGACCACCGCGAGCACGTCGTCGGCGTTGGCGATCGCCAGCGTGTAGCGGGGTGGCGCGAAGAAGAAGTTGTAACCGACGAAACACAGCAGGGCCATGTACACGGCGACCGCCATGCGCGTACGGGCGGCGACGAACAGCACGGCGGTCAGGAACACGAGCGAGAGATTCGCGACGGAGAGGAACCGGTCGGCGATGAACGAGAACGCCATCGCGATGACCGTCGCCACCGTGGCGAGTCCGTATTCGCGCCGCGAGCCAAGGTCGTTGCCGACGCGCAGCCGGTGGCGTGCGCGCGCCCGTTCCGCGGGCGTCGCGACGATCGTGAGTTCCAGGTGCGCCGCGCGGCGGAGCAGCCGTTGCGTCAGCGAGTAGCCGAGGCGACGCGCGATCGGACGCTCGCGGGTGCGTCCGACGATGATCTGGCCGACGCCTTCGCGATCGGCCCATGCGAGGAGTTCGTCGGCGATCGCATGACCGCGCAGCACCACCTCCTCGCCGCCCAGGCGACGCGCGAGGCGCATCGCCGCGTCGACGCGCTCGCGTCGTTCGGGATCGACACGGCCGCGGTCGACGAAGACCACGCTCCACGGCGCGCCGCGTCGTTCCGCGATGCGCCGCGCCACGCGCACGAGGTAGTCGCTCTGCGCCGCGCCGTCGATGGCCACCATCACCCGCCGCCGTACCGGCATGACGCCGCCACGCGCGAGCATGTGGTCGCGCAGGTCGCTGTCGACGTGCGCGGCCACGGTCTCCACCGCGAGTTCGCGCAGCGCGGCGAGGTTCGTGGGCGAGAAGAACGCTTCCAGCGCGACCGCCGCCGTTTCGGGCACGTAGACCTTGCCCTGCCGCAACCGCGCGATGAGCTCGCGCGGCGGCAGGTCGACCAGCACGATGTCGCGTGCCCGGTCGAGGAACGCGTCGGGCACCGTTTCGCGCACCGCCACGCCGGTGATCCGCCGCACCTGGTCGTTGAGGCTTTCCACGTGCTGCACGTTCAGCGCGGTGTAGACCTCGATGCCGGCATCCAGCAGTTCGGCGATGTCCTGCCAGCGACGCGAATGACGACCGCCCGGCAGGTTGGTATGGGCCAGCTCGTCCACCAGGATCACGGCCGGGCGGCGGACCAGCGCCGCCTCGAGGTCGAACTCGCGGAAGTCGCGGCCGGCATGCCGTACCTTGCGCGTCGGCAGGATCTCCATGCCCTCGAGCAACGCCGAGGTCTCGGCCCTGCCATGCGTTTCCACCAGGCCGACCACGACATCGACACCCTGGCGACGCATGTCGCGCGCCGCCGCGAGCATCGCGTAAGTCTTGCCGACGCCGGGAGCGGCCCCGAGGAAGACCTTCAGATGCTGGCCATCCTCGGCATTGACCGCGTTGAGCAAGGCATCGGCGCGGGCGTCGCGGGTATCGGTCATGGAGAAGGCCGGTGGGAGAACGTGCGGTTCGAAGGTTAGCCGTAGCGCAACGGGAGCGCACGCACCGTATGGCGGCCGTCAGCGGGCGACGGAATCCAGCGCCATGTTCAGCGCGAGCACGTTCACCCGCGGCTCGCCGAGCACGCCGAGCTGACGCTGCTGCGTGTGTTCGTCGACCAGCGCCTGCACCTTTGCGACATCCAGCCCGCGGGCACGCGCCACGCGCGCGACCTGGTACCGGGCGGCCGCCGGAGAGATCTCCGGGTCCAGACCGCTGGCCGACGCCGCGACCAGTTCGACGGGCACGGGTGCCGCGTTGCCGGGATCGGCGGCCCGGAGTGCCGCGATTCGTTGCTTCGCGGCCTCCGCCAGCGTCGGGTTGGTCGGGCCGAGATTCGAGCCGGTCGACGCGGCCGCGTTGTCCGGGCCAGGTGTGGTCGCGGACGGACGCCCCCAGAAGTAACCGGGCGTGGTGAAGGACTGGCCGATGAGCGACGAGCCGACCGGTTTCCCGTCGCGCTCGACGACGCTGCCGTTCGCCTGCCCCGGGAACAGCACCGCGGCGACGGCCGTCACGGCGAGCGGATAGGCCACGCCGGTCACCGCGGTGAGCAGCAGGAGGAGGACGATACCGTTGCGCAGGATCTTTGCCATGGCGGCTGCTCTCCTCAGTAGTGCCAGATCGCGTCGACGATCAGGCTCGCCTGGTAGTCCTTGCGACCACGGTCATAGGCGGGCATGTCGTACGACTTCTCGACGCGCACCTCGGGCCGGATCTCGAGATCGGGGCTGACCCAGTGCGTGAGTCCGACCGTGTGGGTCGTGTAGCGCGTGGCGTAGCCGGTGCGCTGGCCCTTCTGGTCGTTGTACCACTCGTTGCGGATCGAGATCATGTTCAGCGGATTCAGCGCGATGTTGAGGTAGTTCACGATGCCGTATTCGCCGGCCTTGCCGGGCAGCGGCGACGAGGCGACCACGCCGGGTTCGCCACCCGGGCCGAAGCCGGGGATGTTGCGGCCATACATGTAATAGGCCTCCGTGAGGATGTGCACGTTGTCGGTGAAGCGATGGCCCCACGTCGTCACGTACATCTGCACGTTGTTGTAGTTGTAGTCGGAGGTGTTGAAGCTGTTGACGCAGGGGTACAGCATGTCGTTGTTGTCTTTCGACACCCAGCGGACGCAGGCCTGCAGCGTCGGGCGCGACGAGTGGTTCCACACCGCCGTGTCGTTACCGCCGTTGATGCCCACCTGCAGGGTCCACTGCGCGTTGAGCCGCGTCGTCGTCATCACGCCCATCTGCGTGTACGGGTCGACGGTGTAGAGCACCGAATGCGTCACGAGGTAGTTGTTCGGCGAGAACTGCGCCTCGATGTCGGGCAGCGACAGGTAGCGACCGACGCGGACCACCATGCCCTCGGCCACGTGCGGCAGGTAGATCTCGCCGTAGAAGAGCATCGGGTCGTAGCCGTACGTCTTGCCGTTGAGCGCCTGCCCGGCGCGCGGATGGTTCAGCAGCTGGTTGCTGAAGACGCCCTTCATCGTGGTGTAGTGGTAGTCGTAGCCGTAGAGGTTGTCGAGGTGGAAGCCCCAGTCGATGTGATCGGTCTGCACCGTGTCCGGGAGACGTTCGATGCGCAGCAGCGCCTGGTTGAACTCGACGCGGTTCGGCCGCGTCGCGTAGGACAGGGGATAGTTCGAACGCGACGACGTGCTGGCGTTCGCCGAGGCGTTGAGCCAGCCGTAGATCTCGATGCGGTTGTCCGTCATCCACTTGCCGAAGCGGTTGCACGCGAGCGCCTTCTCGAGCGGGTAGCGCGTGTTCAGATTGGGCACGCCGATCGGATAGGCGACGCCGCCGAGCTGCCATTCCGCCGAGGGGAACGGCGGCGACGGGAGCGGCGAGGGCATGGCGCGGCGTGCCGGCGCCGCTGCGTCGGGATCGGCCGGACGGGCGTCCTCGCGGTAGGCCGCGGCGAAGCGCGACGCGAAACCCTGGGAGCAGTCGTCGCTGTCGGCGGCCATCGCGCGGGTGAAGGGAGCGAGTGCCAGCAGGGCGGCGGCGAAGACATAACGTGTGGTGCGCATAGTGTGTACCGATCCCTCGCGGGACCCCTCTCGGTAAGTCGGTGGGTGGATGTCAGATGCCGGCGTAGCCGCCGAGCGTGTATTCGTCGTCGACCGTGTCGCGGGCGACGGGCACGACGTGCGGCCGGCGCAACGTCGTGGGCGCGTTCGTTACCGCCGTCGCCGCCGCCTCGGGCGCGACGACGCGGACTTCCATGTCGAGATCGGCGCGATCGTCGATGACGACGGTGAGCTTCACGGATTGCATGGGATGACCTCGGTTCAGGCCAGTCCGACGAGGACCAGCAGCATGTCGATGAGCTTGATGCCGATGAACGGCACGATCGCGCCGCCCAGGCCGTAGACGAGCAGGTTGCGGCGAAGCAGCGCGGCGGCGCCCAGGGCGCGGTACGCGACGCCCTTGAGCGCGAGCGGGATCAGGAAGACGATGATGAGCGCGTTGAAGATCACCGCGGACAGGATCGCGCTCTGCGGTGTCGCGAGGTGCATGACGTTGAGCCGGTCGAGCGCCGGATAGGTCGTCGCGAACGCCGCCGGGATGATCGCGAAGTACTTGGCGATGTCGTTCGCGATCGAGAACGTGGTCAGCGCGCCTCGCGTGATCAGCATCTGCTTGCCGATGCCCACCACCTCGATCAGCTTGGTCGGGTTCGAGTCGAGGTCGACCATGTTGCCGGCCTCCTTGGCGGCCTGCGTGCCGCTGTTCATCGCGACCGCCACGTCGGCCTGCGCAAGCGCGGGTGCGTCGTTGGTGCCGTCGCCGCACATCGCGACGAGGCGGTTTTCCGCCTGCATGTCGCGGATCAGCTTCAGCTTCGCTTCCGGCGTGGCCTCGGCGAGGAAATCGTCCACCCCCGCCTCGGCGGCGATGGCGGCGGCGGTGAGCGGGTTGTCGCCGGTGATCATCACCGTGCGGATGCCCATGCGCCGCAGTTGCGCGAAGCGCTCCTTGATGCCGTCCTTGACGATGTCCTTCAGCTCGACGACGCCAAGGGTGAGCGAGCCGTCGACGACGACGAGCGGCGTGGCGCCACGGCGGGCGACGTCCTCGGCCATGCGGCGCACCAGCGGCGGCAGGTGCGAGTCCTGCGTGTCGAGGTAGCGCTCGACCGCGTCCATCGCACCCTTGCGGATGTGGCGCGTGCCGGCGTCGACGCCGCTCATGCGCGTCTGCGCCGAGAACGGCACGAACACGGCGCGGCGGTCTTCGCTACGGCGCTCGGTCCAGCCGAAGGCCTTCTGCGCCAGCACGACGATGCTGCGGCCCTCCGGCGTCTCGTCGGCGCGCGACGCCAGTTCGGCGGCTTCCGCCAGCTCGCGTTCCTCGATGCCGGGCGCCGGATGGAAGGCCACCGCCTGGCGGTTGCCCAGCGTGATCGTGCCGGTCTTGTCGAGCAGCAGCACGTCGACGTCGCCCGCGGCTTCCACCGCGCGGCCGGACGTGGCGATGACGTTGGCGCGGATCATGCGGTCCATGCCGGCGATGCCGATCGCCGAGAGCAGCGCGCCGATCGTCGTCGGAATCAGGCAGACGAGCAGTGCGACGAGCACCGTCAGTGTGATCGGGTGGCCGCTGCCGGCCGCCCGCACGCTGTAGATCGAGTACGGCAGCAGGGTGGCGCAGGCGAGCAGGAAGATCAGCGTGAACTTCGCCAGCAGGATGGTCAGCGCGATCTCGTTCGGCGTCTTGCGGCGCGACGCGCCTTCCACCATCGCGATCATGCGGTCGAGGAAGCTCTCGCCGGGGTTGCTGGCGATGCGCACGACCAGCCAGTCGGAGAGCACGCGTGTTCCGCCTGTGACCGCGCTGCGGTCGCCGCCGGATTCGCGGATCACGGGGGCGGACTCGCCGGTGATCGCGCTCTCGTCCACGCTGGCCGCGCCTTCGACGATTTCACCGTCGCCCGGCACGATGTCGCCGGCTTCGACCAGCACATGGTGTCCGCTGCGCAGCTCGCTCGACGGCGTGAAGACGACCGCCGCCTCGCGGTTCGCCGACGCGAGCTTCTTCGCCATCACGTCGCGGCGCGAGCCGCGCAGCGAGTCCGCCTGCGCCTTGCCGCGACCCTCGGCGAGGGCCTCCGCGAAGTTCGCGAAGAGCAGGGTGAACCACAGCCACAGGCTGACCCAGAAGATGAAGCCGGCGGGCGCCTCGCCATGACCGGCCAGGGCCTGCACCCAGAGCAGCGTGGTCAGCACGCTGCAGACGAACACGACGAACATCACCGGATTGCGGAACTGCAGGCGCGGCGAGAGCTTGAGGAACGCGTCCTTCAGGGCGCGGGTGACCAGCGCGCGGTCGAAGCCGCGCGCGACGGGGGCATGCGTAGTCATGGATCAGTGGCCCGTGGCGGACATCAGTTGTTCGGCGATCGGCCCGAGGGCCAGCGCCGGGAGGAAGGTCAGGGCGCCGACGACGATGACGACGCACGCCAGCAGGGCGACGAACAGCGGCGTGTGCGTGGGCAGCGTGCCCGCGGACACCGGAACGGCACGCTTCGCGGCGAGGGAGCCGGCCATCGCGAGCATGGCGATCGCGAGCGGGAAGCGCGCCAGGAACATGCAGATGCCGAGCAGGACGTTCCAGAACGGCGTGTTGGCCGACAGACCCGCGAACGCGCTGCCGTTGTTGTTCGACGCCGACGTCACGGCGTAAAGCATTTCGCTGAAGCCATGGGCGCCCGGGTTGGCCACGCCGGCGACACCGGCCGGCGCCATCACCGCGATCGCGGTGCAGATCACCACCAGCGCGCAGGGAATGAGGACGGCGAGGCTCGCCATCTTCATCTCGTGCGCCTCGATCTTCTTGCCGAGGTATTCCGGGGTGCGGCCGACCATCAGGCCCGCGATGAACACCGCGACGACCGCGAAGGCGAGCATGCCGTACAGCCCGGAACCGACGCCGCCGAAGACGACCTCGCCCAGCTGCATGAGCCACATCGGCACGAGGCCGCCCAACGGAGTCAGCGAGTCGTGCATCGCGTTCACCGCGCCGCACGAGGCCGCGGTGGTGATCGCCGCGAAGAGGCCCGACGAGGCGATGCCGAAACGCGTCTCCTTGCCTTCCATGTTGCCGCCGGCCTGCAGCGCGCTGGCCTGCGCGTCGACGGCCAGGCCGTGGAACGCCGGGTTGCCGGCCTGTTCGGCCGCGACGAGGCCGAGGGTCAGCGGCACGAAAAGGAGCAGCATGGTGGCGAGGATCGCCCAGCCCTGGCGGCGGTCGCCGACCATGCTGCCGAACGTGTAGCAAAGTGCCGCCGGAATGATGAAGATCGCCAGCATCTGGACGAAATTGGAGAACGGCGTCGGGTTCTCGAACGGATGCGCGGAGTTGGCGTTGAAGAAGCCGCCGCCGTTGGTGCCGAGCATCTTGATGGCTTCCTGCGAAGCGACCGGGCCCATCGGCAGCGTCTGCCGGGCGTGCTCGAGCGTCGTGACGTCGAGGTACGGCGCGATGTTCTGCACGACGCCCTGCGATACGAACAGCAGCGCGATCACGACGGACAGCGGCAGCAGGACGTAGAGCGTCGCGCGGGTCATGTCCACCCAGAAGTTGCCCAGCGTGCTGGCGCCGCGGCGCACGAAGCCGCGCACGATCGCGATCAGCACGGCGATGCCGGTGGCGGCCGAGAGGAAGTTCTGCACGGTCAGGCCCAGTGCCTGCGTGAGATAGCTCATGGTCGACTCGCCCGCGTAGCCCTGCCAGTTGGTGTTGCTGGCGAAGCTGATGGCGGTGTTCATGGCGGAATCGGGCGCGACGGCGGCGAGGTGCTGCGGGTTCAGCGGCAGCCACTGCTGCGTCCGCTGGAGCAGGTAGACGACCGCGAGACCGGCGACGTTGAAGACGAGCATGGCGACGGCGTAACGCTTCCAGCCCATGTCCTCGTCGGCGCGGATGCCCGCGAGGCGGTAGAGCAGGCGTTCGACACCGGCGCCGACGCGGGTGACGCGGTTGGGCTCGTCGGCGAAGACGAGTGCCATGTACTGGCCGACCGGTTTGACCAGCGCGAGCAGCACGGCCAGGAACAGGCCGATCTGGAAGACGTCGTTCGCGGTCATTCGAACCACTCCGGCTTGAGCAGTGCGACGCAGAGGTAACCGGTCAGCGCCACCGCGACGAGGGCGGCCACCGTGTAGGAAATGGACATGGCGAGTTCCTCAGCGGCGACCGAGGCGGTCGCAGATCATGAGGAAGCCGATCGTCAGTGCCGTGAGGACGACGACGAGCAGGACGTACAGGAGTTCCACGGGAGCGTTCCGTCGGGGATAACGGCGCGCATTGTTCGACTTACGCGATATTTACGGTGTATCGCGGCGGCGGCGGGGCGTAACGTTTGCGTAAATTTCGTTGGGGGGCGCGGTCGCGAAGCCCGTGCGTGGTCGCCGTGGGTCCCGGCGACCACGCGACATGTCACCTCGTGGCCGCCGGCTCCAGCTTCTCGCGGAACAGCTCGTCGATGCGCCGGTACTCGTCGTACCAGGAGTCCGCGTGCACGAATCCGTGCCGTTCCAGCGGATACAGCGACATCCAGAAGTTCTTCTTGTGCAGCTCGATGAAGCGCTGGTACAGCCGGATCGAATCGCTCGCCAGGACGTTGTCGTCGATCAGCCCATGTTCGATGAGCAGGGGATCGGACAGGGCGTCGGCGTACTGGATCGGCGAGCTCGCCTTGTAAGCTTCCGGGTCGATCTGCGGATCGTTGAGGATGTTCGACGTGTATTCGTGGTTGTAGCTGGTCCAGTCCGTGACCGGGCGCAGCGCGGCGCCCGCGGCGAATTCGCCCGGCGTGCGGAGCAGGGCCATCAACGTCATGAAGCCACCGTAGCTGCCGCCGTAGATACCGACGCGCTTCGGGTCCACCCCGTGCTCCCTGACCAGCCACGCCTTGCCGTCGAGCAGGTCGTCGAGTTCCGGGTGACCCATCTGGCGGTAGATCGCCGTGCGCCAGTCGCGGCCGTAGCCCTTCGACGCGCGGTAATCCATGTCGAGCACCACGTAGCCACGCTGCACGAGCAGGTTGTGGAACATCTGCTCACGGAAGTACGCCGGATACGACAGGTGCACGTTCTGCAGGTAACCGGCGCCGTGCACGAAGATCACGGCGGGACGCGACGCCGCGGCGGCCGCATCGGCGGGACCGTAGAACTTCGCCCAGACGGTGCCCGCGCCATGCGTCGACGGCACGCCCACGATGGTCGGCGCGACCCACTCGCGCGCCTTGAACGCAGGCTTGCGGGTGTCGGTCAGGTCGCGCGGCGAGGCGCCGTCGACGCCGACGGTGGCCAGTTGCGAGGGGATGTACGGCGACGAGTGCAGCACGGCCAGCTGACGGCCGTCCGGCGAGAGCGCGAAGTCGTCGAGGCCCTGGTACGAGGTGACACGCGCGAGCTCGCCACCCTGCACCGGCACGCTGTAGATGTCGTAGCTGTAGGGAGCGACCTTGTTGCTGCGCACGTAGAAGCGCGTACCGTCCGGACTCAGCACCGGATGGTCGACCTCGAAGCGGCCGGCGGTCAGCGCCGTGGCCTTGCCACCGGGCGCACGCACATAGAGGTGGGCATAGCCGGATTCCTCGCTCAGGTACCAGAGCGTGCGGCCGTCGCGCAGCCAGCCGAAGTCGTTGCCGTCCCAGTTGATCCACGCCTTGTCCGTCAGGCGGTGCTGGCTGACGAGCGCGTGCCGTTCGAAGTCGACGGTGGCGATCCAGCGGTCCTTGTTGTCGATGGCGCGCAGTTGCACCGCGACGCGCTGGCCGTCGTCGCTCCACACGATGCCCGGGCTGTACTCGCCGTTGACGATGACCGGGCGCGTCTTCGGCGCGGCGAGCGCATCGGCACGATCGGCCTTGCCCTCCTTGCGCAGGCTGGCGATGGCCTTCGCACGAAGGTCCGCGAGCGGATCCTCGCCGATGCCCGGGAGCTTGCCGGTGTCGAGGTCGTAGCTCGCGTGCGTCTTCAGGTCGAGCAGGCGCAGCGACTGCGGGGCCGGATCGTTACGGCCCACGTACGGGCGCGTGGCCTCGGGCTCGGCGTAGCCGGAGTCGGTCACGTAGTGGGTGAGGTCGGCCACCTTGCCCGTGTCGGCATCCTTCGCCTGCGTGACGACGAGCAGCCAGCGGCCGTCGGGCGACAGCGAGGTATCGGCGACGCTCGTGTTCTTGCCGAGCCAGAAGGCCTTGGGCGCGCGGTTCGGATCGGCCGCCGCGAGGACGTCCGCGTCGGCGCTCATGGCCGCCTCGTCCGCGCGCAGGCCGCGCAGCGTCGTGAACAGCGACTGCTGCTCGTCGGCGAGGGCATCGGGCTTCTTCGCCTTCGGATCGTCCTTCTCTTCGAGTTCGGCGGCCCGGGCGACGGGCCCACCCGTCACCGCATAGGTGAACCAGTCCTTGTCGGCGCGGAAGGTGAGCAGGCGGCCATCGGCGGAGAAGCGCGGGTCGCTCTCCTTCGCCGACGAGCGCGTCACCTGCACGGTCGCGCCGCTGGCGAGGTCGCGCAGGAAGACGTCGCCATGCCGGATGAAGGCCGCGCGGCGGTGCTCGCGGTCGAACACGGCCTTGCCACCGTCGGCCTGCGCGACGGCGGCGGGATCGAGCCGCTCCGGCGCGCCGCCGCGCGCGGGGACACGCCAGAGATCGCGCACCGGGTTGCCGTCGCGCTTCTGCGAGTAATAGACCTGGCCGCCGTCGACGCTCCAGTAGATGTCTTCGACCGCGGGGCCGATCCAGTCCGGGTCGGCCATGATCGTTTCCATGTCCAGCGGCGGCGGCGCGGCGAGCGCGGGCGCGGCGGCGAGCACGGTCAGCAGGGCGGTGGCGAGTACGCGCATCGGGCGGTCCGTCGTGAAAACGAGCGAGCTTACCCGGTAGGCGCGCGCGACGCATGGTGGGAGCGGGCCGTGGGTTCGTCGCGAAAAGCGGTCGCGCGCAGGGCGCGGTCCTACTACCCTCGGGAATCCTCCCCGGGAGTCTGCCCATGCGTGTCATCGTTCCTCGCCTTCTCGCCACCAGCCTGTTCCTCGCCTTCGGCGCCCACGCTGCCTCGACGACCCCGCCGGCGACGCCGAAGCGCGTGGTGTCGGAAACGCTCGCCGGCCAGGCCGTGAACGACCCCTACCGCTGGCTGGAGAACCCGAACGCGCCGGAAGTCACGACGTGGATCGAGGCGCAGAACGCGTACACGGAGGCGACCATCGGCGCGATGCCGCTGGGCAAGGCACTGAGCGCGCGCATCCGCGAACTCGCGATCACCTCCACCACGCGATCGTCGCCGACGCTCGCGGGCGGCACGCTCTTCTATTTCGAGAACACGCCGCCGCAGCCACAGCCGGTGCTGGTCGCGCAGTCCTGGCCGGACGGCCCGAAGCGCACGCTGGTCGACCTCAACCAGGGCGACGGCAGCACCGCGATCACGGCGTACTGGCCCTCGCCGAGCGGCCGTTATCTCGCCTACGGCACCGCCGAGGGCGGTAGCGAGCTGACCACCATCCACATCCTCGACACCACCACGGGCAAGGCGCTCGCCGATGAGCTGCCCTATGCCGGCGGAGGTACGACGCCACAGGCGCTCGCCTGGGATGCCGACGAGAAAGGCGTGACGTACGCGCGTTTCGACGCGCCGACGAAGGGCAAGCCGCTGCGCGAGTTCGACGCGTACCTCGCCCACCACGTCATCGGCCAGCCGGCGGCGAAGGACACGACGGTGTTCGGCAAGGGGTACTCGCACGTCGCCGAGTACATCCTGCTCGAAGGCAACGGCGGCAGGTCGACCGCGTTGCTCGCCAACGAAGGCGATGGCGGCCCCGCCGAGGTCTTCGTCCGCGACGGCGGCGGCAGCTTCAGGAAGGTGCTCGGTCGCGAGGCGGACGCGCGTTCGGCGAGCTGGGTCGGCGACCGCCTCTACGTGGTCACCTTCGCCGGCGCGCCGCGGGGCAAGGTCGTGGGCATCGGCGCCGATGGCAAGGCCGTCGACGTCCTGCCGGAAGGCAAGGGTGCGATCCAGCACGTCACCGCGCTCGGCGGCGGCTTCCTCGTGGTCCGCAGCGCGGGTCCCGACTGGTGGGCCGACCAGTACGACGCGAAGGCCGCCTTCGTCCGCCGCGTGCCGCTTCCCGCCACCGGCATCGCGATCGGCGGCGTGGCCGCGGAGAAGGGCCAGGACAAGGCGCTGATCACGTACGCCGGCTGGACGCAGCCCACGCACTGGGCCGAATACGACGGTGCGACGGGCGCCATCAAGACGATCTTCGAGGTGAAGCCGGCGGCCGATTATTCGAAGCTGCGCGTCACCCGCGTCGAAGGCACCTCGAAGGACGGCAGCAAGATCCCGGTCACCGTGATCGCGATGGACGGGACGACGCCCAACGGCAAGCGCCCGACCATCCTGTACAGCTATGGCGGCTTCGGCATTCCGGTCACCCCGGGCTTCGTGGGCGCGAACCTCGCCTGGCTGGAGCGCGGCGGCGTGCTGGCCTACGCCAACATCCGCGGTGGCAACGAGTTCGGCGAGGCGTGGCACGAACAGGGCCAGAAGCTGCGCAAGCAGAACGTGTTCGACGATTTCTACGCCGCGTCGCAGGCCCTGATCGACACGAAGTGGACCGACACGGGACACCTCGGCATCCTCGGCGGCAGCAACGGCGGCCTGCTCATGGGCGCCGCGCTCACGCAGCATCCGCAGCAGTTCCGCGCCGTCGTCGGTTCGGTCGGTATCTACGACGTCCCGCGCCACGAGACCGCGTTCGCCAACGGCCCGTACAACGTCAGCGAGTACGGCACCGTGGTCGATCCGGAACAGGCGAAGGCCACGCTCGCGTATTCGCCGCTGCACAACGTGAAGAAGGGCACGAAATACCCGGCCGTGCTGCTGACCACGGGCGCGAACGATCCGCGCGTCGCGCCCTGGCAGTCGCGCAAGTTCGCCGCGGCGTTGCAGGACGCCACCACGTCCGGCCAGCCGGTCCTGCTCCTCACCCGCATGAACGCGGGCCACGGCATCGGCGCGCCCTTCAGCCAGCGCGTGGGCAACCAGGCCCTGTCGATGACGTTCTTCGCGACCGAGCTGGGCCTGGGCGAATAAGGACGAAAAACATCGCCGATACGATCGGCTCCCACTCCCTCGGTAGGGTGGGAGCCGATCGTATCGGCGATCAGCGTCCGGTATTTCCGTGCCTGCTAGGATGCCCGCCACGTCGAGAGGAACCGCCATGCCCCTACCCACCGTCGAACACGAAACCAAGCCTTCGCCGACCTGGTCCGTCATCTGGCTGCACGGCCTCGGCGCGGACGGCAACGATTTCGCGCCGATCGTGCCGGAGCTCGTCGACCCGTCGTGGCCGGGCATCCGCTTCGTCTTCCCGCATGCGCCCGTGCGCCCGGTGACCGTGAACAACGGCGTGCCGATGCGCGCGTGGTACGACATCAAGGGCCTCGCCATCGCCGACCGGCAGGACGCCGAGGGGATCCGCGCCTCCATCGGCGAAGTGGAGACCCTGATCGCGCGCGAGGTCGAACGCGGCGTGCCCGCGTCGCGCATCGTGCTCGCCGGGTTCTCGCAAGGCGGCGCGATGGCGCTTTCCGCGGGCCTGCGCCACCGCGAGTCGCTGGCGGGCATCGTGGTGCTCTCCGCTTACCTGCCGCTGCACGACACCATCGAGGCCGAGCGGAGCGGTGCGAACCATGCGACGCCGATCTTCTGGGGCCATGGCAGCGCGGATCCGATCGTCCCGATCGCGCTGGGCGAGCAGTCGCGGCAGGCGCTGGAAACCCTCGGTCACCGGATCGACTGGCACAGCTACCCGATGGCCCACCAGGTCAGCCTGCCCGAGATCGTCGACATCCGCGGCTGGATGACGGAGCGTTTCGCGGCCGCGTGATGCATCGCGCGGCGACGCCGCCGGGCATCCGGCATACTCGCCGCATGTCCGCCATCGAGCAGCCCGCACCTACCCGTCCGGCATCGGCACCGCTGCCCGATTTCTGCAGCTTGCCGGTGCTTTTCGCGCTGGTGGTGGTCGGTGCCCTGACGGTCACGCTCATGTGGCTCGCACCGGGCAACGACGGCGACCTGCGCGACTTCTGCATCGCCGTCCTGTTCACCAGCTGGCTGTCGATCCTGCTCACCGTGGCGCTGTGCAAGCTGCGGCCGTGGATGCAGCGTCTCTCGTGGATGTGGCCGTACGCGGCGGTGTGGCTGCTGCTGGTGCTGACCGTCGGAGTGAGCGCCGCGGCGCTGAGCTGGGTGGATCACAACCTCGAGCTCGGCCTGAGTCCGCCGTCGCGCTTCCGCTTCGTGCGCGACTGCACGCTCGCGACCGGCCTGCTCGGCGCGGGACTGCTTCGCTATTTCTACGTCGTCGCGCAGTGGCAGGGACGTGTCGCGGCCACTGCGCGAGCGCAGGTCGACGCCTTGCAGGCGCGCATTCGTCCGCACTTCCTCTTCAACAGCATGAACGCGGTGGCGACGCTCATCCGTGTCGATCCGGACGCGGCCGAACGCACCGTCGAGAACCTCGCCGAGCTCTTCCGCGCCGCGCTCGGCAGCGACACCTCGACGCCGGGCACGCTCGGCGAGGAACTCGCGCTGGTGGATCGCTATCTCGAGATCGAAACGCTGCGACTCGGCGATCGGCTGCGCGTCGAACGCGACATCGACGTGCCGAGCGACCTGCCGCTGCCCCGCCTGCTCCTGCAACCGCTGGTCGAGAACGCCATCCGCCACGGCGTGCAGCCCAACCGCGGCGGCGGCACGATCCGCCTGGCGGCGCGCACGGTGAAGGGCGGCGTGACGTTCACCATCGACAACCCGCTCGCCGACACCCCGACGACGCCGGGAACCGGGCATGGCCTGCGCAACGTGCGCGAGCGCGTACGCCTGCACTTCGGCGAGCGCGCCACGGCGGACGCCACCGCGCGCGATGGCCGTTTCGTCGTCACCCTGTTCCTGCCGGAGACCGCGCATGCGCGTCCTGATCGCCGATGACGAGCCACTCGCGCGCGTCCGCCTGCGCGGCCTGCTGGCGCGCCGGCCGGACGTGGTCGTGGTGGGCGAGGTCGGCGATGGCGACGCCGTGATCGAAGCCTGCGCGAGCCTCACGCCCGATGTCGTGCTGCTCGACGTCGAGATGCCCGGACTGACCGGCACGGCGGCGGCACGCCGCCTCGCGACGCTCCCCGCGCCGCCGCAGGTCGTGTTCTGCACCGCCTACGAACAGCACGCGCTGAGCGCGTTCGATCTCGGCGCCACGGATTACCTCCTGAAACCCGTGCGCGCGGAGCGGCTGGACGAGGCGCTCGACCGCGCGAACGCGAGGCGTCCGGCATCGCGGCCCGATCGCGGCGCATGGCTGCGGGCGCGCAGCGGCGCGGACGAGGTCCGCGTCGCGCTCGACGACGTGCACTACCTGCTGGCGGACGAGAAATACGTCGCCGTGCATCACGGCGGCGGGATGTGGCTGATCGACGAGTCGCTTCGCCAGCTGGAGACCGCGCACGGCGAGCGGCTCGTGCGCCTGCATCGCAACTGCCTGGTGCCGCGCAAGCGCCTGCTCGGCCTGAAGACCCTGGCCGATGGCCGCGTCCTTGCGCGTCTCTCGGGAACGGACGTCACGCCGGAGGTCAGCCGCCGCAATCTCCCGGCGGTTCGCCAGCTGCTGCGCATGCCCGGCGCCTGACGCGGCGCGGGCCCCTCGTTGGCGTCCCGCCGACGTCCCGCGACGTGACAGGCACCCGTGCGGACGGGACAATAGGGGACTTCGTCGATCGCTCCGCCGGGAATGTCATGACCGCACCGCTTCGCATCGCCACCCGCAAGAGTGCCCTCGCCCTCTGGCAGGCGGAACACGTCGCCTCCCAGCTGCGCCAGGCGCACCCCGGCCTCGTGGTGGAGCTGGTGCCGCTGTCCACGCGTGGCGACGAGATCCTCGACCGCTCGCTCGCCACGATCGGCGGCAAGGGCCTGTTCCTCAAGGAACTCGAGATCGCGATGCAGGACGGCCGCGCGGACATCGCCGTGCACGCGCTGAAGGATGTTCCGGCCGAACTCGAGCCCGGCTTCATCCTTTCGGCGATCCTGCCGCGCGCCGATGCGGCCGATGCGTTCATCAGCAACGCGCACGCGAGCATCGCCGACCTGCCCAACGGTGCCCGCGTCGGCACCTCGTCGCTACGCCGGCAAGCCCTGCTGCGCGCACTGCGTCCAGACCTCCAGCTGCTCGACCTGCGCGGCAACATCAACACGCGCATCGCGAAGCTCGACGAAGGCCATTACGACGCGATCATCCTCGCCTGCGCAGGCGTGGACCGCCTCGGCATGTCGCACCGGATCACGCAGCGGCTGGCCAGCCCCGAGTGGCTGCCGGCGCCCGGGCAGGGCGCGATCGCGGTCGAGTCGCGGGCGCAGGATGCCCGCGTCGCCGAGCTTCTTGCCGTGATCAACGACGAGGAAACGCTCGTCGCGGTGAACGCCGAGCGCGCGATGAACGCCCGGCTCGGCGGCAGCTGCGCCGTGGCGATCGGCGCCTGGTGCGTGGTCGCCGAACACGGCCTCACGCTGCATGGCATGGTCGGCAACGCGGCCACGGGCGAGCTGATCGTCGCCCAGGCCGACTACGCGGCCGACGACCCGGTGGAACTGGGCCACGAAGTCGCCGCGATGCTGCTGGCGCAGGGCGCGGACGCGTTCCTCAAACCCCAGCGCTGACGCGGGACGCGCCATCGCCAGGGCGCACCTTCCGGCGGATCAGAAGTTGTAGACGAGGTTCGTCGTCGTCAGCTTGTCGGTCTTGACCGTGCCCGGCTGCGTGTCGCTGTTGTAGCGGATCTGGTAGCCGACCTTGAGCGCCATCTTCTTCGTCATGCTGACGGAGAGGCCGACGTCGTTCTGGTAGTACTGGTTCTTCGAGCCCGCTTCGACCAGCAGCGTGTCTTCCAACGCCGTGTTGTCGGTGAGGCGGTACTTCGCGTTGACGAGGCCACGGCCGACGACTTCCTTCTCGGCGTCCGGCTTGTAGGTTTCGTTCAGGGCGTTACCCTGCGCGTCGGTCGCCGGCGTGCCGTCCGGGTTGAGCACCGGGCGGGTCGAATTGGCGGGCTGGTAGCGCTTGAAACCGGGACCGATTTCGAAGGACAGCTCGGCGCGCTCGTTCTTCAGCGCGATGTAGCCGTAGCCGACCGAGATGATGCCCTGCCAGATGTTGGCGCCGAAGTCGTCGTGTTCGTAACGCGCGGCCGTCACGATGTAGCTGCGCGGATCGAACTTGTAGCCCACCGAAGCGCCGGTGTCGTAGCGGTTCGCCGTGGTGCTGAACTTGTCGACCGGGTTGCCGTCCTGGTCCTCGACCGTGACCTCGCCCTTCGAGCGCAGGCCGTTGAGGTAGAAGTTGTTCTTCCACACCTCGTTTTCCTGGCTCAGGCCCAGCTTGGCGTTGGCGTTCTCGGAGCGCGAGTTGCCGCGCGACGACGCGAAACCGAATTCGCCCGAGCCTGTCCAGCCGCCGTTCTGCGCGGCGTTGGAGTTCGTATTGGCGTTGGCGTCCTGGGCCGATGCCGCGAACGGCATGGCGGCGAGGACGAGCGTGGCGATCAGCAGTTTTTTCATCGTCTACCCGGATGTGGAATGGAATCTGTTGGTTGCCCGGCGGCGAGTCGGCGCCCCCGCGCCATATCTGTATTCAACGCCGGCCTGAAAGGAGCCGGACGTACGCGCGCCCGAAGAGGCGTTGCTCGAGACATTGACCGATAACGCAGCTTAACGCCCCCAGACCGGCCGCCAGCGCATGCGCCTGGCCGGCCGGATGGGAGAGCAGGAGCATCGACGGAAGGCCGACGGAGAGAATCGCGACGGCCACCCGCCAGCCCAGCAGGCCCATCGCGCCGCGGCCCGTGGCGATTTCCGCGCCGCTGCCATGTTCCTCGGCCACCTGGCCCAGGGCGCGCCAGCGCACGCCTTCGACGAGTCCCAGCGCCAGCGCCACGGCCAGCAGCGCGAACTGCCAGGGATCGGCCGGATGCGCCGGCGTCTCGGCTTGCGAGGCGACGCAGGCCCAGAACCAGAGGCCGCCCGAGAACAGCGCGGAAACGGTGCGGCCCAGTGGCCAGACGTTGGCGATCGTCGCCACCGCCGGCGGAAGCTCCCGCGCCGCCGCCCGCGCCGTATAGACGAGGGTGGCGAGGCTGCCCGCCGCCAGGGCGCCGCCCGCCACGCGGGTGGCCCAGAAGTCGTTCTCGCCCCGCGCCAGGCCGGCCAGCGCCAGCATCGGCAGGAACGACATCATCGCGATCATGCCTTCGAGCGTGGGCATCATGCGCTGCGCCGGGTTCCAGCCGTGCCAGTCGCGGGCGAAGGGAAGGCGCAGGCACGTCGCCAGCAGCCCGCTCCCGGTGAGGACCAGCCCGATCGCCAGGGGCGCCAGCACCTCGCCGCGACCGTCCGCGTACAGGCCCAGGGCCAGCGCGGCGCCAAGCACGATCCACAGGCCGTAACCGGTCGCCGTGGCCGTCTGGACGACCACGATCGGGGTGGAGAACAGGTTGCGGGCAGGCCCCCCCGCGTCCGGCCGGCCCATCGGGCCCAGCACCGCGGAGCGAGCCTCGTTCGGTTCCACCATGGTCGGGGATGGCCTTGGGGAGAATCGCAAAGCAGCATTTTTGCGCCTTATGGCCCCCGGCGCAAACCGCGCGAGCCAGGGCAGCGGGTTCCTACCCGTCGCGGCTGCGCTTTCTCTTGCGGAGCGCCGCGGCCGACCTCATGCTTGAGACGCGTAGATATGGGCATCACGTCCACGCGGACACACTTTCCGAAGCTCCACCTGCCGGCGACACCTCATGGACCGCTACGAGCGCATTCTGACCCTGCACCGGCTGCTGAAGTCGGCCCATTACCCGGTGCCCCTCTCGCGACTGATGGACGAGCTGGAGTGCTCGCGCGCCACGCTGTACCGCGACGTCGCCTTCCTCCGCGACGCACTGGGCGCACCCGTGCAGAGCGTGGCGGGCGAGCAGGCCTCCTTCCGCTACGAGGCGGGCGAAGGCGACAGTTTCGAATTGCCCGGCCTGTGGCTGACCAGCGACGAGCTCGCGGCGCTGATGGCGCTGAACGAACTCATCGGACGATCCGACCCGGGCGTCCTCGCCGGCGCGCTCGCGCCGTTCAAGGCTCGCATCGAGCGCCTGCTCTCCGACCACGGCAGTGGCAAGGCGCTGCCTGTCGATCGCATCCGCGTGATCTCCTGGGGCGCGCGCCGGATGGACCAGCAGGTGTTCCGCATCGTCGCCGGCGCGGTGCTCGAACGGCGCCAGCTGACGTTCCGCTACAAGGCCCGCACCACCAATTCCGACACCAAG
The DNA here is from genome assembly GCF_900111665.1 of Luteibacter sp. 329MFSha. Lineage (NCBI taxonomy): Bacteria > Pseudomonadati > Pseudomonadota > Gammaproteobacteria > Lysobacterales > Rhodanobacteraceae > Luteibacter > Luteibacter sp. 329MFSha. Next base: position 46,528 of record NZ_FOJE01000004.1, read on the forward strand.
CGCACCGTCTCGCCGCAACGCCTGACGCATTACCGCGACAACTGGTACCTCGATGTGTGGGACCACGATCGCGAAGCGCTGCGCAGCTTCGCCGTCGACCGGATCGCCGATCCGCAGGCGCTCGACGCGAAGGCGAAGGACGTCGAGGACGCGGAGCTCAACGAACTGCTCGCCTCCAGCTACGGCATCTTCGCCGGCAAGCCGAAGGCCTGGGCCACGATCCGCTTCTCTTCGCACGCGGCGCGCTGGGTCGCCGACGAGCACTGGCACTCGCAGCAGAAGGGCGAGTGGTTGCCCGACGGCCGTTACGAGCTGAAGGTGCCGTACTCGAATTCCCGCGAGCTGCTGATGGACGTGCTCAAGTACGGGCCCGACGCCGAGATCGTCTCGCCGCTGCCGCTGCGCGAGGAAATGAAGATCCTGCTGCAGCTGGCGCTGTCCGGCTACCAGGCCAACGGCAACCATCACTGACAGGACGCGCATGAGCGAGCTCGATATCGCCGATCCCGGCGCGGTGCCGGCTTCCGGCGGCGATCCACGGAAGCCGCGCGTCGCTCTCGCGCTAGGCGCCGGCGCGGCGAAGGGCCTCGCGCACATCGGTGCGATCGAGGTGCTCGAGGAGCGCGGGTTCGAGATCGTCGCGATCGCGGGCACGTCGATGGGCGCGCTCATCGGCGGCATCTACGCGATGGGCAAGCTCGACATCTATCGCGACTGGGTGTCGACCCTCGCGCGCTTCGACGTGCTGCGCCTTGTGGACTGGAGCTTTTCCGGCGGCGGCTTCATCAAGGGCGACCGGATCATGGCCGCGCTGCGCGAGCTGATCGGCGAGGTGAACATCGAGGAGCTCGACATCGCCTACACCGCGGTGGCCACCGACATCGATCGCGAGCGCGAGGTGTGGCTGACCCGGGGGCCGCTGTTCGACGCGATCCGCGCGTCCATCGCGATCCCCACGCTGTTCCGTCCCTACGCGCACGAGGGCCGCCGCCTCGTCGACGGCGCGCTGCTCAACCCGTTGCCCGTCCTTCCGCTGATGCGCGAAGACGCGGATTACGTGATAGCCGTGAGCGTCGACGGCGCCGCCGAACTACGCAAATCGCCGGAGAAGGACGTCGCCGCGGTCGCCGATGCCGGGTACGTGCGGAGGATCAGCCGTCTCATCGGCAAGGTGCTGCCGCATGGCGAAGGGAAGATCCGCGACCCCGGCGCCTTCGACCTGATGACGCAGTCGATGGACCTGATGCAGGCCAACCTCTCGCGCCTGCGCCTCGCCGCGTATCCGCCGGACCTGCTGGTGGAGATTCCGCGCAACGTCTCGGCGGTGTACGAGTTCTACCGCGCGCGCGAGCTCATCGAACTGGGCCGCGAGCGCACCGCGCAGATGCTGGACACCTGGTCGCCGCGCACCCTGGCGCGGTAATCCCACGGCCTGGCTCGCTGTAGGAGCGCGCCCTGCGCGCGACATCTTCTGAGGCCGTGCCCGGGAGCTGGCGCGCCACCTTGGGAACCGCGGCGAAAAGCTGTCGCGGCCAGGTCCGCTCCCACGACAGCCTCGGCACCCCCACCTGTGGGAGCGCACCTGGGCGCGACATCTTTTGAGGCCGTGCCTGGGAGCTGGCGCGCCACCTTGGAGACCGC
>NZ_FOJE01000004.1:48608-157386 GCF_900111665.1 Luteibacter sp. 329MFSha
GCCCCCAGCTGTGGGAGCGCACCTGGGCGCGACATCTCTTGAGGCCGTGCCCCGGAGCTGGCGCGCCACCTTGGGAACCGCGGCGAAAAGCTGTCGCGGCCTGGTCAGATCTCCTCGGTGCGCGTGACCTTGGCGCGGCGCATCAGCCATGCCACGCCGCGCAGGTCGGCGAGGCCGACCCAGAGGCGGTCGAGCATGCCGTACTTCGACGTGCCGGCAGTGCGCGGGCGATGGCCCACCGGCACGCTCATGCTGGCGAAGCCCGCGCGCTTGACCAGCGCCGGCAGGTAGCGGTGCATGTGATCGAAGTAGGGCAGGCGCAGGAACGTCTCGCGCTCGAACAGCTTGAGGCCGCAGCCGGTGTCCGGCGTGTCGTCCTGGAGCATGCGCGAGCGCACCGCGTTGGCGATCTTCGACGAGATGCGCTTGTTGAAGCTGTCGCGGCGCGTCACGCGCCAGCCGGCGAAGAGCTTCAGCTCCGGCGCGGCGTCCTTGCGGGCGGCGAGCAGTTTGGGGATGTCGGCGGGATCGTTCTGGCCGTCGCCGTCCAGCGTGGCGATCCACGGGGCGCGCGCGGAACGCACGCCGTTCCACACGGCCGTGCTTTGGCCGCTGCGCGTGATGTGGCGAACGATCCGCAGCTCGGGATACTGCGCCCGTGCCGCGCTCAGCACGGCGACGCTGTCGTCGGTGCTGTCGTCGTCGACGTAGATGATTTCGAAGTCGATCCGGCCACGCAGGGCCGAGGCGATCTCGGCGAGGAGGGGCGGGATGTTGTCGCGCTCGTTGAAGACGGGCACGACCACGGCGAGATCGGTCATCGCGGTTCCGGTGGCGGCGGGATTCGGGGCGGCATTATCGCCCAAGCGGCGGCCGAGCGGACCCCCGCGCCCGGCACCGTTCAGATCCGGCCGACGCTCGGCGCCTGCTGCCCGTCGATGGCATCGCGCCAACCGCGCGCCACGGCGTCCATGGTGCGCCGGCTGGCGCCCTGCGCCAGCACGACCAGCGTGCCGCCGCTCAGGGCCATCTCGCGGCCGTCCCACCCGTCGCGGTGGAAATCGGAGTCGCCGACGGTCATGGTCCCCGGCATGTAGAGCGCGACGACGGGTTCGTCGTTCATCCGGGTGACGAGGTGCACGGCGCGGTACGGACCCACCCAGCAGTCGTGCACGTACGTCACGCCCGCCGGGGCGGGCCCCTTCAGGCGAGCGCCGCGGCCTTCGAAGCCCGCGTCGACCTGGGCGTCGGTCATCGGCCGCGTGAGGTCCAGCGCGTCGAGTTCGCCCGGCATGTGGGCGACCGCGAGCGCCGGCAGCGAGTTCAGGTCCGCGTGGCGCCAGTACATGCCCGCGCCCATGAAGGCGATGATCAGCGACGCGGCCATGGCGAGCCAGCCGCGACGGCGGACCACCTGACTGCGACGCTCGCTCGTCGCCTGCGCCAGCAGGATCCGATCGGCGAGACCGTCGGGCACCGGCACGGCCATGGCCGCCTCGATGTCGTCCTCGAAACGCTGGGCGCGCTGCCAGAACGCGCCGCATCCGTCACGGCAGGCATCGCGGTGGGCGAGGAGCTCGGGATCGCGCGAGCGAGGCTCGGCGCCGATGCGGCGGCGGAAGTCGAGGCAGTTCATTTCCGGCCCCCTTCGGCCACGGCGCGTCCGCCGAGCAGGTCCTTCAGGCGCTGCCGTGCACGGAACAACTGGGTCATCACCGCACCGGGCTGCTGGCCCGTGCGTTCGGCGATCTCGTCGCCGGTCATCCCGCCGAGCACCTGCATGGCGAGCGGGTCGCGGTATTTCTCCGGGAGCCTGAGGATGGCGTCGCGCACCTGCGCGGCGTCGCCGCTGCGTTCGGGGCTCGCGAAGGGCGCGTCCTCGGCCACGGTGTCGTCGAGTTCCACGGTCTCGAAGCGCTTGCGCTCGTACAGGCGCGCGTGTTCGCGGCGCAGGATCGTGAACAGCCAGGGCTTCGCCGACTCGGCGTCGCGCAAGGAATCGAGATTCTTCCACGCGCGCAGGAACGTCTCCTGGACGAGGTCCTGAGCTGTGGCTTCGGAGCGCGACAACCAGTAGGCGTACCGGTAAAGGTCGGCCGACAGGGCGCGCACCATGGCTTCATACTGGCGCTGCCTGGGATTCACACCCTTCTTGACCGGCGCCATGGCCCGTTCCTTACACCGTGTCCTCAGCGGACCTTTGAAAGGATGCCGTCCAGCTCGTCGAGGCTGTGGTAATGGATCACCAGCTTGCCCTTGCCGCCGCGGCCGTGCGCGACCTCCACCCGGGCGGCGAAGCGCTCGGCGAGCTCACGCTCGAGGTTGGCGATGTTCGGATCCACGGGCGCCGCCTTCGCCTTGCCCTTGGGTTCGAGCTGCGCCTTGCGGGCCGCGTCCTCCAGCTCGCGCACCGTCCAGCCGTGACGGGCGGCCTCGAGCGCCAGCGGCTCGGCGATGGTGGACGGCAGCGTGAGCAGGGCGCGCGCGTGACCCATCTCCAGCTTGCTCTCGTCGAGGAGCTGCTTGATGGAGGCCGGCAGCTCCATCAGGCGGAGCAGGTTGGACACGGCCGCGCGCGAGCGGCCGACGGCGTCGGCGGCCTGCTGGTGCGTCAGGTCGAACTCGTCGATCAGCCGCTGCAGGGCCTGGGCCTCCTCGAGCGGCGTCAGCTCCTGACGCTGGATGTTCTCGATCAGCGCCATGGCCAGCACGGACTGCTCGGGCACGTCCTTCACCAGCGCGGGGATCTCGCTCATGGAAGCGCGCTGCGCGGCGCGCCAGCGGCGTTCGCCGGCGATCAGCTCGTAGCTGTTCTTCCCGATGGCGCGGACGACAACCGGCTGGATCAGACCCTGCGCCTTGATGGAGGCCGCGAGTTCGTCGAGGGCTTCATCGTTCCAGTGGCGGCGCGGCTGGTACTTGCCGGCCTGGATGTGGTGGATCGGCAGCGTGCGCAACTCGCCTTCCTGCTCGACGATCGACGGCGGGGCATCGGGCCCCGCGCCACCGCCCAGGAGGGCGTCGAGGCCTCGGCCGAGTCCACGTTTCTTCGCTGCTGCCATGGGAGCTCCTTAAGAGATCGTCGGGGCGGCGCCGGACGGGTCCGGCGCGGCTTCGTCGATGTCGGTCGCGGTATCGGCCGCGCCCTGCGTCGCCAGCGCGCGCTCGCGGCGGATGATCTCGCCGGCGAGGCCGATGTAGGCGATGGCGCCGCGCGAACCGCGGTCGTAGAGATGGATCGGCTGGCCGTGGCTCGGCGCCTCGGCGAGGCGGACGTTGCGCGGAATGATCGAACGCAGGACCTTCTCGCCGAAATGCTGCGTGAGCTGGGCGGACACCTCGTTGCCGAGGTTGTTGCGCACGTCGTACATGGTGCGCAGCAGGCCCTCGACCTCGAGCTTCGGGTTCAGGCGCTGGCGCACGGCTTCGATCGTGTCGAGCAGGCTGGACAGCCCTTCGAGCGCGAAGTATTCGCATTGCACCGGGATCAGCACGCCATCGGCGGCCGTCAGCGCGTTGAGCGTCAGGAGGTGCAGCGAGGGCGGGCAGTCGATCAGGATCGTGTCGTAGCGATCCGCGACGCGCGCGAGCTGCTCCTTCAGGCGCTGCTCGCGGGCCATGGCGTCCATCAGCTTCAGCTCGGCGGCCGTCAGGTCGCCGTTGCCCGGGAGCAGGTCGTAGCCGGCCTCGGTACGCACCAGCACGTCCGCGATGGCGGCCTCGTCGAGCAGGACCTCGCAGCCGTTCGGCTTGGTGTTGTACTTGTCCACGCCCGACGCCATGGTGGCGTTGCCCTGCGGATCGAAGTCGACGAGCAGCACCTTGCGCTTCGCGGCGGCGAGGGCCGCGGCGAGGTTGACGGAGGTGGTGGTCTTGCCGACGCCGCCCTTCTGGTTGGCGACTGCGAGGATGCGGGCCATGGGGTACCGGTAGCTGCCGTGCGCGGAAAGGGCGCTAGCGTAGCATCGCCGCGCGATGGCCGCTGCCGTGGGCGCGTCAGCTCCGCCGGATGACCACCAGGTGGCGCTCGCCATCGACCCCGGGAACCTTCAGCGCGTGGATCGCCTCGACGCGGAAGCCTTCCGGTACGCCGTCCAGCTCGTCGGCCGGGTGCTTGCCCTTCATCGCGAGCCAGGTGCCGTTCGGCGCGAGCAGGTGGCCGCCCCAGCGAAGCATGTCGGCGAGCGTGGCGAAGGCACGCGCCGTGACGCATTCGAAGGTGCCTTCGACGTCCTCGACCCGGCTCTGCAGCGCGCGGCCGTTGGTCAGCTTCAGCGAGCGGATCGCCTCGCGCAGGAAGCGGACCTTCTTCCCGTTGGAATCGACCATGAGCACCTCGCGCGCAGGCTCGGCGATCGCGATGGGGATGCCCGGCAGGCCCGGGCCGGTGCCGAGGTCGGCCAGGCTGCGGCCGTGCACGTAGGGAAGGATCGCCAGCGAGTCCACGAGGTGGCGCGCGATCATTTCCTCGTCGTTGCGGATCGCCGTGAGGTTGTAGGCCGCGTTCCAGCGCTCCAGCAGCTCGCGATAATCGAGCAGGCGCCCGATGGCGTCGTCCGGCAACGACACGCCGAGGCTGGCGATGCCGCGTTCGAGTTGGGCTTGCAGAACGTCGCGCGCGGTCATGCGGCACCAGGGAGGGGCGAGGGTCGCAAAGTATGGAAGCGCAGGCGCGATGGCGCCAGCGCGACGATCAGGCGGCGTCGAGCTCGACGCGGGTGACCAGCATGCCGCGAGCGCGGAGCGAACCGTTCACCGCGTGCTTGAGCTGGGTGCCGACGGCACGGCGGTCCGCCGTGTGGCCGGTGCTCGCGTCGCGCAGAGCGGCGACGACGTTGGTGCGGATGAGCTCCGGCGCTTCGTCGATCACCTCGTCGGCCACTTCCGGCTCCAGCACCTGCCAGTAGACGGTGCCGCCGTCGAAACGCAGCACCTGGCCCCCAAGGTCGATCTTGTGCGCGACACGGTCGATGACGGGCAGCACGACGTGCGTGCCGGCGCCGAGCAGCGCCGGCGAACGGCCCAGGCGGCGAACGCTGTAGACCGTGCCCTCGGGAATACGCCGGACCGACACCGCCGCGAGAGCGAAGGCAACGAGAGTCGTGACGATGAGGGCGGTGGTCAACATGGCTGCTACATCAACGTGTTATTGGCTTTTCCTGTCGCACCGCGTAGCGAGACGCCGCATCACGATGATCGGTGGGGTGTTAATTCTAATTTAACGGCGAGCGTTAACGCCAGTTTTACCAAACCCCGATGTTCAGTTAGCGGTCGGGTTGGTCAAAACTTGAGCAGTGGGCAAATTCTGCTCAGCGGTCGGAGATTTTTCTCATGGGAGTGACCGAGGGCGTCCCTGGCGCAGGGCACGCCAGCCCACGCCCGTTTGACCGGTCCGGCGCGAATGATAATAATTATCAATCAGTCACCTGCCCGGCGCGTCCCATGAACATCCTCGGTTGTCTGGCGGCTTTCATCGCCATGGCGCTCGCCTATCTCTGCTCGCGCAACCAGCGGCTTCTCGCGCGGCCCATCGGTCCCGCGGGGCGGATCGGAGCGGCCGCCTTCGCCGTCGTGGCGCTGGTCGCCTGGATCGCCGGCGAGACGTCGTTGCCGGGGATCTTCGCCGCGGCGACCGCCCTGATGTTCGGCGCCGTGGCGTTGCCCTACATCACCTGGCTGTTCCGCCCCGCCACCGCCCGGAAGACGCCCTGATGCTGGGCAAGACTTTCGCCGGCATCCTGCTCGGGCTGCCCCTGTCGATGGCCCTCATCTCCTTCGTCATCTGGGTGTGGCCGCATTCGAGCGAAGCCGTCTTCATCCCGATGATGGTGGCGTTCTTTCCCCTGTGGATCGGCATCATGGCCGCCACGTATCTCTTCCGCAGCGGTGTCCGCGCCTGGGCCTGGCTCGCCGTGGCGAACGTCGCGGCGTTCGCCGCGTTGTTCCTCGCCAAGCACACGCTGCCCGGGCTCTGACCGATGAAAGCTTCCACCATCCGCACGTTCACCACCGTGCACACCTGGACGGGCCTCCTCGCCGGTTTCGCATTGTTCATCGCGTTCTACGCCGGCGCCCTGACGATGTTCCACGAAGAGATCGACGCGTGGGCGCTGCCGAAGGCCGAGATGGCGCGCGCGGACACGATGGATCGCGCGCACGCCATGCTCGCGGACATCGTCGCGAAGCATCCCGCCGCGGCCGAGCAGATCGGCGTCACCTACCCCGCCGACCACCCGTCGCACGAGGTCGCCGCCTACTGGATGGAAAAGAACGGCGACTGGAAGACGCAGTCGCTTGGCGAAGCCGCGCCGCGCGACTCGGAAGACCACGAACACGGTCTTGCCGACTTCGTCTACGAACTGCACTACGACCTCGGCATCCCGGTGGTGGGCATCTACCTCATGGGCGTCGTCAGCATCGTCTACGGACTGGCGCTGCTCACGGGCCTGCTGATCCACCTGCCCAACCTGACGCGCGAGCTGTTCGCGCTGCGCCCGGGCCACAACCTGAAACGCCTCTGGCAGGACGCGCACAACGTCATCGGCATCCTCAGCCTGCCCTTCCACATCGTCTTCGCCATCACGGGCGCGCTGCTGTGCCTCACCCTCGTGATGCTGGTCGCGTTCAACACGCTGACGTTCGACGGCAAGGTGATGGGCGCGTTCGAACGCATGACCAGCGCGCTGCCCGCGTCGCAAGGCAAGGGCGGTAGCGCGCCGATGCTCTCGCCGGCGGAACTCGGCGCGCGTGCGCGCCAGGCCGCGCTCGCCGCTGGCGCCGCGAATTTCGATCCCGACTACATGCGCTACATGCATTACGGTCAGCAGGGCGCCACCGCGGAAGTGCGCGGCACCTCCGCGAAGACCCTCGGCGAATACGGCGCCGTCGCGCTCGACGCCATCGACGGCCACGTGATCAACGTGCAGCTGACGGGCGCGCGCGACGCGAACCACGCGACGTATTCCGCCATCTTCGGCCTGCACTTCGGCACGTTCGGCAGCCTCTCGCTGCGCTGGCTTTACTTCCTGCTCGGCCTCGCGGGCGCGTTCCTGTTCTACTCGGGCAACCTGCTGTACATCGAGTCGCGCCGCAAACGGCGCAGCGCGGAACAGCCGATGAAAGTGCGCGCGATGGCCACCGCCACGGTCGGCGTGTGCATCGGCGCGTGCTTCGCGATCTCGACGACGTTCCTCGGCAATCTCGTCGGCCCGCTGTTCGGCGCCGAACCGACCGCGATCGTGCAGCCGGTATGCTTCACCGCCTTCGCCGGCGCCATCGCGTGGACGTTCTGGCGGCGTCCCGCGAAAGCCGCGGTCGACCTGCTCTTCGCCACCGCCGCCGTGAGCGTGGCCGTCGGCGTGCTCGACGTGGTGGTCCACCACGACCGCCTGCTCCGCACGCTGGCCGAAGGCCGCTACGCGGTGCTCGGCGTCGATCTCGTCGCCATCGCCATGGGCGCGGGCTTCGCCTGGCTCGGCGTCGCGACGCGCCGCCGTGCGGTCGATGGCGACCCATGCAGCGTATGGTCGTCGCGGCGGGCTGCGGCGAAGGAAGCGCAGCGCGAGCTCCAGGAAGCCTGACCCCGTCGCCAGCAGCACGCGTCCGCCGAAACATGCCGCCCCGGTGTCCGACAGCGCCGTCGGCTTCCACCCTCGGTGCGACTTGCGGAACCGAGCGCGGCGGGCGGACGAAATGTAACGCCCGTTACGTGGTGCTGACCATGGCAGCTATTTATTTCGGTGAAGGCCTTGTGCATGGATCGCGCTGCGTCGCAGCATCCTGCTACGTACCACTCAAGCGCCTGTCTGCATTCGCGAAATTCCTGGTTCTTATCAAGTGGTCTGCAAGTTCGAGTGAGATAGTTCCGCATCGCAGCAAGCCCCTGTTTTCGAACGCTTTACAAGCTCCTGTGAAAACGTTTACGTTCCGCGCCGTCGAGACCCGGGAGGGGTCGCTTTCAAGGGCGTGTACTGGTGAGTGTGACGATCAAAGACGTCGCGAGGATGGCCAACGTGTCGGTGGCCTCGGTCTCGCGTGCGCTCAACGGACACAGCGGCGTGACCGCGGAAACGCAGAAGCGCATCCGCGAAGTGGCCGCCCGTCTTCGCTACGTGCCCCATAACGCCGCCCGCAGCCTCATCACCCGGCGCACCCAGACCATCGGCGCGCTGCTCCCGGACCTGCATGGCGCGTTCTTCTCCGAACTGATCCGCGGCATCGATCTCGCGGCGCGTGCCCGTGGGCTGTACCTGCTGGTGTCGAGCTCGCACGGCGATGCCACCGAGGCCGCGATCGCGCTGCGCGCGATGCAGGGCCGCGTGGACGGACTGCTGGTGATGTCGCCGCATGCCGACGAAGCGTTCCTCGACGAGAATCTTCCGCTGGTGCTCCCCACGGTGCTGATCAACAGCCACGTGCGTTCGGAGCGCCACGCTGCCCTCGACCTTGACGACTTCGGCGGCGCGTACGCGATGACGGAGCATCTGCTCTCGCTCGGCCGCAAGCGCATCGCCTTCATCAACGGCCCCGAAGTGAACCACGACGTGCAGGAGCGTTGCCGCGGCTATCGCGAAGCGATGGCCAAGGCCAGCCTCGCCGATCGCGCGGTGGTGCTTCCGGGCGACTTCACCGAGGAATCCGGTTATCACGCCGGCAAGCAGGCGCTGGCGATGGTGCCGCGCCCCGACGCGATCTTCGCCGCGAACGACATGATGGCCATCGGCTGCCTCTCCGCGCTTTCCGAAGCGCAGGTACGCACGCCCGCCGACATCGCGGTCGCCGGTTTCGACGACATCCCCATGGCGCGCTACGTCTCGCCGCCGCTCAGCACCGTCCGCGTGCGCATCGCCGAACTGGGCGAGTCGGCACTCGAACGTCTCGTCCGCATGATCGAAGCACCCGACGACGCGCCGCCCGAGCCGCGCACCGTCGTCGGCACCGAACTCGTCGTCCGCGCCTCGTGTGGCGGCAGCGACACGGTACGACGGCGGGCCTGACACCCGTCGGACACGCGGCTTGCCGGGCCGCGGACTGGATTCCCAGGACGGCGCTCGACAGGACTTCGCAGCATGCATCCGTTCCGCCATGCGGAAGGATGAGACATACGGGGCGAATGCTTCGACAAGAGTGGCGCCCGAGCCACCCCGAGAACGACAACAAGGTCGACCACCGTACGTTTCGTCCGTGGATCGGATCACACAACACACAGAAAGAGTTTGGGAGAGGGGAACAATGAAAGCCTCGATGCAGTTGAAGAAGAAGATCCTCGCGGGCGTCATCACCGCGACGGTCGCCGCCGCCGCGGTCGCGCCGTCCGCCTATGCGCAGACCGTCGTCGCCACCCTGCGCGGCAAGGCCACGCCGGGCGCGACCGTCACCGCGTTCAATCCGTCCACGGGTCTGTCGCGCAAGGCCACGGCCGGCGCCGATGGCATGTACACCATCAACGGCCTGCCGCCGGCGACCTATCAGGTCGATGCCGGCCCGGGCACGCAGCAGACGGTCACCCTGACGGTCGCCTCGACCGCCACGCTGAACCTTCCGGCCGCGGCCGCCGCCGGCGCCGCACCGGCCGACGCGTCCGCCGCGACGGCGATGGAAGGCGTCACGGTCAACGCGACCACCCTGACGGAAGTCCGCACGCCGGAAGTCGCGAAGACGATCTCGCTGCACCAGATCCAGACGATCCCGCAGGTCTCGCGCAACTTCCTCGAGTTCGCCGATACCGTGCCGGGCATGGTCTTCAGCGTCGACGCGCAGGGCCACACCTCGCTGCGCGGCGGTGCGCAGAACAACAGCTCGGTCAACGTCTTCATCGACGGCGTGGGCCAGAAGAGCTACGTGAAGGAGGGCGGCGTCGCCGGCCAGGTCAACAGCCAGGGCAACCCGTTCCCGCAGCTCGCCATCGGCGAGTACAAGGTCATCACGTCGAACTACAAGGCCGAGTACGACCAGGTCTCTTCGGCCGCGATCACGGCCGAGACCAAGTCCGGCACGAACGAGTTCCACGGCGAGACGTTCTACACGTACACCTCGGACAAGTACCGCAGCCGCACCGCGGCCGAGGAGGACGGCGAGAAGGCCCGTTCGTTCGAAAAGGAATACGGCTTCGCGCTCGGCGGTCCGATCATCAAGGACCAGATGCACTTCTTCGTGACGTTCGAGCAGAAGAAGTTCGACACGCCGATTACCGTGACCCCGGGTTCGAACGTGCCTGACCGCGCCATCGGCCTGCTCCCGGCCGCGGCGCAGTCCGAACTGGGCCCCGCGAACCTTCCGTTCGACGAGAAGCTGTACTTCGGCAAGATCGACTGGGAGTTCTCCGACCGCGACCGCATCGAGATCAGCACGCAGGTCCGCCGCGAAACGCAGGCCGACAACATCGGCGCCGGCCAGTCGCGTTCGCAGTCGATCACGACCGAGAACCACGATACCCGTGGCACCTTCCGCTGGCAGCATAGCGGCGACTGGTACTTCAACGAGTTCAAGGCGACCTACGAGAACTCGTCGAACGACCCGCTGCCTCTGAACTACGGCAACGGCTACAACTACCAGTGGCGCCCGAACAACGACGCCGCGATCATCGGCATCGGCGCCGCCTCGCCGCTTGCGACGCAGATCAAGGGCCAGGAAGGTCCGTCGATCCAGGACGACTTCACGTTCAACAACCTCACCTGGCACGGCGACCATGTCGTCAAGGTCGGCTACAAGTACAAGGAAGTCACCCTGCACGCGCAGGATGCCCAGGACACGAACCCGCAGTTCTTCTACAACGTCGACGATGGTGGCACGCAGCCCCTGCCGTACAAGGCGCAGTTCTCGAACCCGGTCCCCGGCCTGAACTCGGTCGCCGAGACGAAGAGCAAGCAGTACGGCGCGTACATCCAGGACGACTGGTCGGTCAACGACCACCTGATCCTCAACCTCGGCGTGCGCTGGGACAAGGAGAAGACGCCGTCGTACCTCGATTACGTGACGCCGCAGAACGTCATCGACGGCTTCAACTCGCTGGATCAGAACGCCCAGGCGCAGTTCCCGGGCCAGACGTACGCGCAGACGCTGGCGAAGGGCGGCATCAACTACCGCGACTACATCGGCACCGGCAACAATCGCCACGCGCAGAACCAGTGGGCGCCGCGCCTCGGCTTCTCCTACGACCTGTTCGCCGACGAAGAGCACGTGATCCACGGCGGCGCGGGCCGTTCGTACGATCGCAACCTGTACGACTACCTGCAGCTGGAGCAGACCAAGTCCGCGCTGCCGTACCAGGAGATCTTCTTCAACATCCCGAACCGTCCCTGCGAGGTCGGTCCGAACACGAACTGCGTCGCCTGGGATCCGGCGTACCTCAATGGCCTCCAGAACCTGCAGGCGCTCGTCGCCGGTTCGAACAAGGGCCAGGAGGTCGACATGCTCAACAACGACCTGAAGGCACCGTACTCGGACCAGTTCAGCATCGGCATGTCGAACAAGCTGGGAGACTGGAACACGGATGCCACGGTCACGCGCGTCCTGTCGTATGACGGCTTCGCGTTCACGCTGGGCAACCGCTATCCGGACGGCTCGTTCTTCCAGAACGGCACGCAGCCGTGGAACAACGGCATCCCGGGCTTCGGTTCGATGATCATCGGCAACAACGGCATCCGCACGCGTACCACGCAGGTGCTGCTGTCGGCCGACAAGCCGTACACCCGTGAGTCGGGCTGGAGCGCCAACTTCGCGTACACCTACAGCCGCGCGAAGCAGAATCGCGACATCAAGGAACACTACTCGTTCGACGAGCCGACGATCTTCGCCTATCCGTTCGTCACCTCGAACGCGGTGTCGAAGCATCGTTTCGTCGCCACCGGTTCGCTGGACGGTCCGTGGGGCTTCAGCTTCTCGGCGAAGCTGACGCTCGCCACCCCGCTGCCGTGGAACGGCACGGTGGGCTACGGCGGCGGCTATATCTTCCCGACCGGCGAGGCGAACCGTCCGATGGCGTTCACTCCGCCGGGCTCGAAGTTCCTGGTCGGCGGCAAGATCTGGGGCTATCGCGACATCGACGTGCAGGCCACGAAGGACTTCCTGATCAACGAGAACGACCAGACGAAGTTCTACATCCGCTTCGACGTGCTCAACGTGTTCAACTGGAAGAACTTCGTGGACTACACGACGAACTTCGGTACGAACGGCGTGCCGGCGATGGGTACGCCGGTCGTGTTCAACAAGAAGGGCAACATCCAGTTCGTGCCGCGCACAGCGCGCTTCACGGCTGGTTTCAAGTTCTAAACCGCTCCACGGCGCATCCGGTACGCATGGCCGGATGCGCTTCATTCGGCGCCCGCGATTCTCCCCGCGGGCGCCTTTCTTTGACGACGCCAGCGGTCATCATCCATGAGCCACGCCATCACGAACATCGTCGTCGTCGGAGGAGGCACCGCTGGCTGGATGGCAGCGTCGGCGCTGTCGCGCGTACTCAACCGCCAGGCGACCGTGCGGCTCGTGGAATCGGACGAGATCGGCATCGTCGGTGTCGGCGAGGCGACCGTTCCGCACATCAAGGCGTTCAACAACCTGCTGGGCATCAACGAAGCCGACTTCGTGGCGCGCACGCAGGGCACCTTCAAGCTCGGCATCCAGTTTCGTGACTGGGGCAGCCTGGGGGATTCGTACATCCATGGCTTCGGCGTCATGGGCCACGACATCGGCCTCACGCCGTTCCATCAGTATTGGCTCAAGGGCCGGCTGGCGGGCTGCGCCACCGACCTCATCGACTATTCGGTCAACACGGTCGCGGCGATCCGCGGCAAGTTCATGCCGGCGCCGGTCGACGTGCCCGCCAGCAATCCGCTCGGTGGCATCGCCTACGCCTACCACTTCGACGCCGCCCTCTATGCGCGCTACCTGCGTGCGTACAGCGAGGCCCGCGGCGTGCGCCGCACCGAAGGCAGGATTCGCGACGTCGAACTCGATCCGGCGACGGGCCATGTCCGCGCCGTGCTCCTCGACGACGGCGAGCGCGTGGAAGGCGATCTCTTCATCGACTGCTCCGGCTTCCGTGGCCTGCTCATCGAAGGCGCCCTGAAGACCGGTTACGAGGAATGGACCCGCTGGCTGCCCTGCGACCGCGCGCTGGCCGTGCCGTGCGAGCGCGTGGAGGCGCCGACGCCGTACACGCGCTGCACCGCGCGCGAGGCCGGTTGGCAATGGCGCATCCCGCTGCAGCATCGCACCGGCAACGGCTACGTATATTCGAGCCAGTACATCGGCGACGACGCCGCCACCGCGAAGCTGCTGGCGCGGCTCGACGGAAAGGCGCTCGCGGATCCGCGTCCGTTGCGATTCGTCACGGGCATGCGCAAGAAGTCGTGGAACCGGAACGTCGTCGCGCTCGGGCTCGCCAGCGGCTTCATGGAGCCGCTGGAGTCGACCAGCATCCACATGATCCAGGCGGGCATCTCGAAACTGCTCCAGCTGTTCCCTTCGAACGGCGTGATGGATCCGGTGCTCGCCGACCGTTTCAACGAGCAGACGCGCTTCGAGTGCGAACGCATCCGCGATTTCCTCGTGCTGCACTACAAGGCCACCACACGCGACGACTCGCCGTTCTGGAATCACTGCCGCACGATGGAGATTCCGGATTCGCTGCAGGCGAACATCGACCTGTTCCGCCACAGCGGACGCTTCTTCCGCAACGGCGAGGAGATGTTCGGCGCCGTCAGCTGGATCCAGGTGATGATCGGCCAGGGGATCATGCCCACCGGCTACAACCCGCTTGTCGACCAGATGCCGGACGACGATCTTCCGAAGTTCCTCAACAGCGTGCGCGAGATCGTGTCGAAGAACGTCGATCTCATGCCCACCCACCAGCAATTCATCGATCGCGAGTGCCGCGCCGCGGCGGAGGCCGTGTGAAGACGGCCACGGCGATTGCCTTGGGACCATCCGGCCCGTATGGTTCGGAGTTCACGCAAGGCCCTTCGGGGCCTTTATGCGACCCCGCGACGTAAACGTTTACGCAACAGGATTCACGATGCAAGCCAAGACCCTGAAACGCCTCTCCCTCGCCGTCGGCGTCATGCTCGCCACCGTCGCTCCGTTCGCCGTGGCGCAGACCGAAGCGGCGAAGCCGAAGCACGCCGCCGCGTCCGCGATCCGCGACGTGCACACCGTGCCGCCGATGATCGCGGATCTGGAGAAGCGGACGTTCCAGTGGTTCTGGGACAGCGCGAATCCGTCGAACGGCCTGATTCCCGATCATTACCCCACCGATTCGTTCGCATCGATTGCCTCGGTCGGTTTCGGCCTGACCGCGTACGGCGTCGGCGTCGAGCGCGGCTACATCACGCGCGACCAGGCGATCGACCGCACGCTGGCCACGCTGCGCTTCTTCCGCGATGCGCCGCAGAACACCGACGAAGACGGCGCGACGGGCTACAAGGGTTTCTTCTATCACTTCCTCAACATGCAGACGGGCGCCCGCTTCGACCGCTGGGTCGAGGTGTCCACCGTCGACACCACGCTGCTGCTCGGCGGCATCCTGTTCGCGCAGAGCTACTACGACCGTGACACGGCGAAGGAAAAGGAGATCCGCGACATCGCCGACGAGATCTACCGTCGCGTGGACTGGACGTGGGCACAGACCCGCGCGCCGCTGATCAACATGGGCTGGACGCCGGGCGGCAAGGCGATTCCGCACGACTGGGAGGGCTACAACGAAGGCATGCTCGTCTACCTGCTCGCGCTCGGCTCGCCGACGCATCCGGTGGGCGACGATGCCTGGCAGGCCTGGACGAAGACGTATGACAAGACCTGGGGTGAGTTTCACGGCCAGACGTTCCTCAACTTCGCACCGCTGTTCGGTCACCAGTACAGCCACACGTTCGTCGATTTCCGCGGCATCCGCGATGCCTGGAGCAGGGCGCACGACCTCGACTACTTCGAGAACAGCCGCCGCGCGACGTATTCGCAGCAGGCCTACGCCGTCGCCAATCCGGGCGGCTGGAAGGGCTATGGCAAGAACGTCTGGGGCCTCACGGCCAGCAACGGCCCCGGCGGCCTGATCATCAAGCAGGGCGACCGCGAGCGCACGTACGCGGGCTACACGGCGCGCGGCGCCGGTCGCGATTACATCTCGGACGACGGCACCATCGTGCCGACCGCGGCCGGCGGCTCGATCGCGTTCGCGCCCGAGATCGTGATCCCGGCGCTGGAAGAAATGAAGAAGAAGTACGGTCAGTACATCTATACGAAGTACGGCTTCGTCGACGCGTTCAACCTGACGTTCGACACGAAGACCGACCTGCGCACGGGCCGCCTCGTGCCGGGCTTCGGCTGGGCCGATACCGTGCACCTGGGCATCGACCAGGGCCCGATCGTGCTGATGATCGAGAATTACCGCAGCGAGTTCGTCTGGAACGTGATGAAGAAGAACCCGTACATCCGCAAGGGCCTCCAGCGCGCCGGCTTCACCGGCGGCTGGCTCGACGCCGACACGGCCGCGAACCTGTGGTGAAGCGCTTCGCCCGCACGCTTCGCTTCACGCTCGTGCTGGCGCTCGCCGGCGCGGGCGTCGCCGGCTGCGCGAAGAAGGAAGAGGGCACGCGGACGCTGCAGTTCTGGACGATCGGCCGCGAGGGCGAGGCGGTGGCGAAGCTGCTGCCCGAGTTCGAGCGTGAGCATCCCGGCCTGCACGTCGAAGTGCAGCAGCTGCCGCTGACCGCCGCGCACCAGAAGCTGCTCACCGCGTACGCCGGTGATTCCACGCCGGACATCACCCAGCTCGGCAACACCTGGATACCCGAGATGGTGGCCCTCGGCGCGCTCGAGCCACTGGATGCGCGCGTGGCCGCGTCGAAGGTCGTGGATCCGAAGGATTACTTCGCGGCGATCTGGGCCACCAACGTGATCGACGGCCGGCTCTACGGCGTGCCCTGGTACGTCGACACGCGCCTGCTGTTCTACCGGAAGGATCTCCTGGCGAAGGTCGGTTACGACCACCCGCCGCGCGACTGGGCCGAATGGCGCGCCATGATGGCGAAGCTCTCGCAGCCGCCGGGCAAGGCCTATGGCGTGCTGCTGCCCACCAACGAGTTCGAGCAGCTGCTCGCCCTCGCGCTGCAGTCGGACGATCCGCTGCTGCGCGACGACGGACGCTACGGCAACTTCCGCAGCCCCGGGTTCAAGAAGGCGCTCGCGTTCTACGTGTCGCTGTTCAAGGACCAGCAGGCACCGATGATGACGAACGTCGGCATCGGCAATCCGTGGGCGGCCTTCGGCCAGGGCTTCTTCGCGTTCTATCTCTCCGGCCCGTGGAACATCGGCGAATTCCGCCAGCGGCTGCCGAAGGAGCAGCAGGGCGACTGGGGCACCACGCCGCTGCCGGGTCCGACGGGCCCCGGCGCGTCCAACGCCGGCGGTTCGAGCCTCGTGATCTTCCGCCGCTCGCAGCACAAGGACGACGCCTGGGCGCTGGTCGAATTCCTCTCGCGCCCGGCGATCCAGGCGCGCTTCTACGAGATCCTCGGCGACATGCCGCCACGCCGCTCGTCGTGGGAGATTCCCGCGCTGAAGAACGACGACAAGGCCGCCGCGTTCCGCGACCAGCTCGAGCGCGTGAAGCCGACGCCGCCCGTCGCCGAGTGGGAGCGCATCGTCACCGAGATGCAGCTCGTCGCCGCGCAGGCCGCGCATGGCGACCTCACCATCGACCAGGCCGCGGAAGAGATCGACCGCCGCGCCGACCGTTTGCTGGAAAAACGCCGCTGGATGCTCGACCACGGCAAGAAGGCCACGCCATGACCACCTCCCGCGCCGCCTGGCTGTTCATCACGCCAGCGCTGATCATCCTCGGCCTGTTCTTCCTGCTGCCCGTGGTGGCGGCGCTGGTGCTCTCGGTCACCGACTACGACCTCTACGCGCTGGCGGACATCCGCAACCTGCGCTTCGTGGCGCTGGAGAATTACTGGACGCTGCTGCAGCGTCCGCTGTTCTGGTCGGCGCTCGGGCATACCGTGTATTTCGTGGTCGTGGGCGTGCCGCTGTCGCTGATGGCCTCGCTGGGCGCGGCCATGTTGCTGAACTCGCCGCTCGCTCGCTTCAAGCCCTTCTTCCGCACCGCGCTGTTCGCGCCCGTGGTCACCACGGTCGTGGCCGTGGCCGTCATCTGGCGCTACCTGTTCAATACGAAGTACGGCCTCGTGAACTACGTGTTCGATGCGATCGGCATCCCCACCGTGGACTGGCTCGGCGACCCGCACTGGGCGATGCCGACGATCATCCTCTTCGCAGTGTGGAAGAACTTCGGTTACAACATGATCATCTTCATGGCCGGGCTGCAGGCGATCCCGGGCGACCTCTACGAAGCCGCGCGCATCGACGGTGCGTCGGCGTTCGCGCAGTTCCGCCACATCACGCTGCCGATGCTGAAGCCCACGATGGTCATGGTCAGCATCCTCACGGTGTCCGGCTATTTCCAGCTGTTCGCCGAGCCCTACGTCATGACCGAGGGCGGCCCGCTGCAGAGCACGACCTCGGTGCTATACCTGATGTACGAAGAAGGCTTCAAATGGTGGAACCTCGGCTCGGCCTCGGCCGTGGCCTTCATCCTGTTCGTCATCATGTTCGTGGTGACCGCCGCGATGCTTCGCCTGTCGAAGCGGGGAGAGCCGGCATGAGCCCGCGTGTCGCGAAGGCGCTGATCAACGGCCTGCTCATCGGCGCGGCCGTCATCGCGATCGCGCCGCTGCTGTACATGGTGTCGGTCTCGTTCATGCCGCAGGGCCAGGCCAGCTCGCTGCCGCCCCCCGTGCTGCCGAAGAACGCGACGCTCGACAACTACCGCCAGCTGTTCATGAACGCGGGCATGGGACGCTATCTGTTCAACAGCCTGCTGATCTCGACGGCCATCACGCTGATCTCGCTCGCGTTCAACCTGATGGCGGGCTACGCGTTCGCCAAACTGGAGTTCAGAGGGCGCCAGCGCATCTTCCAGGTGCTGCTGGGTGCGCTGGTGATTCCCGCGCAGGTCGCGATGCTGCCGCTGTTCCTGCTGCTGAAGTACATGGGGCTGGTGAACACCTATGGCGCGGTGATCGTGCCCGCGCTCGCCACGATCTTCGGCATCTTCCTCGTGCGCCAGTACGCCAGCGGCATTCCGGACGACCTGATGGAGGCGGCACGCATCGATGGCGCCGGCGAGTTCCGCATCTTCGCCACGATCGTGATGCCACTGCTGAAGCCGATCATGGTGACGTTGGCGATCTTCACGTTCCTCGCCGCGTGGAACGACTTCATGTGGCCGCTGATCGCGCTGACCGGACAGGAGCACTACACGCTGCCCATCGCGCTGGCGTCGCTGTCGCGCGAACACGTGCAGGACAGCGAGTTGATGATGGCGGGTTCCGTCGTCACCATCCTCCCGGTGCTGGTGCTGTTCCTCGCGCTGCAGCGCTATTACCTCGAAGGACTGCTGCTGGGCAGCGTGAAGGGCTGAGCATGCGATCGACGCTTTTCCTCCTGCACGGCCTCCTTATGTTCGCCGGCGTCGCGGGCGCCACCGACCTCGACACCTTCGACACGGCCGCTGGATGGAAGGCCACGCATACCGACGACGTGAGCGCGACGTTGCGCGCGGTGCCGGGCAAGACCGGACAGGCCATCTGCCTCGCTTACGACTTCAACGGCGTCTCGGGGGCCGCGTCGATCCGCAAGACACTGCCCATCGACTTCCCGGACGGCTTCGCGCTGAGCTTCGACGTCCGCGGGCACATGCCGCCCAACACGCTGCAACTGAAGTTCATCGACGACAGCGGCGACAACGTGTGGTGGCTGCAGAAGCCGTCGTTCGTGCCGACCGATACCTGGCAGACCATCGACGCGACCAGCCGTCAGGTGGAGTACGCGTGGGGCCCGATCAAGGACCGCACGTTGCGGCATACGCGCGAGGTGGAGTTCGTCATTTACAAGGAGGCGCCCATAGAGCCGAGCGGGGTCGGGGGCGGATCGGCCGGTACCGCGAGCACCCTTCGCGCGCCAGCGCGCTTCCCACAGGCGGCCCCTGCCGAGAACAAGGGCGAGGTGTGCTTCGACAACCTGCGCATCGTGCCGCGCCCGCCGGAGGCCGTGCCGGCGCAGCCACCGACGCCGAACGCGGTGTTCGAAGGCCGGGCGAAGGCGGTCCGCCGTGGCCTCTATCCGCGCGGTTTCTCGGGCGAGCAATCGTACTGGACGATCGTGGGCGTGGACGGCGGCAGCCGCGACTCCGCGCTGATCTCCGAAGACGGCGCGGTCGAAGTGACGCGCGGTGGCTTCTCCATCGAACCGTTCCTGATCGAGCGCGGCAAGGTCGTCACGTGGGCCGACGTGACGACGACCCAGTCGCTGCGCGACCGCTACCTGCCGATCCCGTCGGTCCGCTGGGAGGCCGGCACGCTGTCGCTGACCACGACCGCCTTCGCCCAGGGAAAGGCAGGCGCTTCGCAACTCGTGGTCGGCTATCGCGTCGCCAACGACGGCGACGCGCCGCGCGATGTGACACTCGCGCTGGCGGCTCGTCCTTTCCAGGTCAACCCGCCGACGCAGTTCCTCAACGCGCCGGGCGGCATCAGCCGCATCGACGACCTCGCCTTCGACGGCAAGGCGCTGACGGTGAACGGATCGCGCAAGCTGCTGCCGCTCCAGCGCACCACCGCGTTCGTCGCCAGCGCGAATGAACCACGGACGCTGAGCGAGCGCCTCGACGCCGGCGAGCGGCCGACGACGTCGTCGTTGCACGACGCCAGCGGTTTCGCGCAGGGCGCGCTGCTCTACGACGTGCGCGTTCCCGCGCACGGTCATGTCGATCTTGGTGTCGTCGTACCAGTAAATCCCGCCGACGCGGTGGCGATACCGGCCGATGCCGGGCGCTGGATCGCCACGCATGCCGATGCGGTGGCTTCCGCGTGGCGCGAGAAGCTGGATCGTGTATCCGTGACGGTGCCCGCCGTGGCGCAGCCCATCGTCGACACGATGAAGAGCGGCGTGGCGCAGATCCTCATGTCGCGTGACGGTCCGGCGCTGCAGCCAGGCACGCGTTCGTACTCGCGCACCTGGGTGCGCGACGGCGCGATGATGCTGGAGGGCCTGCTGCGCACGGGCCACGAGGATGTCGCGCGCGACTTCATCACCTGGTATGCGCCGCACCAGTTCTCCAACGGCAAGGTGCCGTGCTGCGTCGACGCGCGCGGTTCGGATCCGGTACCCGAAAACGACAGTCACGGCGAGCTGATTTTCAGCGTCGCCGAGCTGTGGCGGTATACGCACGACCGCGCCACGCTCGCCTCGCTCTACCCGCATGTTCGCAAGGCGGTCGCGTACATGGAGACGCTGCGCGCGAGCGAGCGCCAGCCGTCGCGCCTCGGCGGTCCGGATCGCGCGCTCTATGGCCTGATGCCGGCGTCGATCAGTCACGAAGGCTACTCGGCGAAGCCGATGCATTCGTACTGGGACGACTTCTGGGCGTTGAAGGGTTACGACGATGCGGTTCAGCTCGCGCAGGTGCTGGGCGAGCAGGGCGACGCCTCCGCCTTTGGCCGATCGCGCGATCAGTTCCGCGCCGACGTGCACGCGTCGATCGCCGCGGCGGTGAAGGCGAAGGGCATCGATTTCATCCCCGGCTCGGCCGAGCTCGGCGATTTCGACGCGACCTCGACGACGATCGCGCTCTCGCCGGGCGACGAGCAGTCGCGCCTGCCGAAGGCGCTCGTCGATGCGACGTTCGAGAAGTACTGGCAGGGGTTCGTCGCACGCCGCGACGGCAAGACCGCCTGGAAGGATTACACCCCGTACGAGTTGCGGACCATCGCGAGCTTCATTCGTCTTGGGTGGCGCGATCGCCTCGACCAGCTCGTCGCGTTCTTCTTCGCCGACCGCCGGCCGGCGGCGTGGAACCAGTGGGCGGAAGTGGTGGGGCGCGATCCCCGGGAGCCGCGCTTCGTCGGCGACATGCCGCATGCGTGGATCGCTTCGGATTACGTCCGGTCGGCCCTCGACATGTTCGCGTACGACCGCGCGCAGGATGGCGCCATCGTCGTGGCGGCTGGCGTGCAGCCCGGCTGGCTCGCGGGCGAAGGTGTCGCCATCCGCGACCTGCGCACGCCGTATGGACGCTTCGGTTACACGCTGAAGGCCGTGAATGGAAAGGCGGTGCTGACGATCACGCAGCCGGTGAAGGCGCCGGGGGGTGTCGTGCTGTCGCTGCCGTCGGGCGAGGTGAGGGTGCCGGAAGGCGAGAGGTCGGTCAGCGCGCCGCTCTGACCTCGGCGCGCGGCTTCACCGGTTTCGGGCCCGCTCCGCGGGATCGCCGATGCGATCGGCTCCCACCCGCACTTGGGTTAAGTTGCTACCGGAGGGTGGGAGCCGATCGTATCGGCGATGGGTACTCGCACGAAGGACCGACGGCCCCGGCCCCCACCCGGCATTAGGGTCACGCTGCCACCGGAGGGTGGGAGCCGATCGCACCGGCGAATCAGTGCGTGGCCACTCGCGTCCGTAGCAGCGCGTCCACGGCCTGCTGCCATTCCGCCGAGCCCGGCGCCGCCTGCGGAGCCTCCTGTCCCAGCTTCCGATTGACCGCAGCGCTCCACTCCGCCGTCCCCGGCTGCGGGCCATGCCCGTCGTCGCTGACCGCCAGGGTTTTGTCCACCCACGCAAGCCACTCGGCCGATCCCAACGCGGGATTGGCCGGGGCCGTCTTGCCCGGCGCGGGCGAGGCGACCGTCGTCGCGGCGGCGGAGGCCGTGTCCGACGCCGGAGCGGTCGGCTCCGAATGCGTGCAGGCGGCGATGATGAAGGCGGTCGCGAGGGGAACGATCGTGAGCAGGAGGCGCATGGCCAATGAAATCCTTGCGAATGCGTAGGCCTGCGATGCTACGAAGCCCACCCAGTCCCTTCCTTAAACGGCGTAGGGAACTTCCTACCCTTGTTCAGCTTCGGGCGGCGACCTCGTCGATGTGGCGCAGCAGGTCGGCCGGATCCTCGAAGACGCGGTAGGCACCGGCGCGCTCGAGTTCGTTCTCCCCATAGCCGCCGGAGAGCAGGCCGATCCCCAGGGCGCGGGCGCGCTGCGCGGCCAGCATGTCCCAGATGGCGTCGCCGATGACCATGGCGTCGCGGATGTCGGTGCCGAGCCGCTCCGCGGCCGTCACGAAGAGGTCCGGGTCGGGCTTGGCGTGGCGGACCTGGTCCCGGGTCACCACCGGCACCTTGTTCGGATCGACGCCGAGGGCGGCGATGTTGTGCGCCGCGGTCTCCATGCGCCCCGACGTGGCGATCGCCCAGGGGATGTTCGCGTCGGTGAGCCATTTCAGCAGCGCGACCGCGCCGGGCAGCGGCTTCACGGCGCCCGCTTCCGCGAGGCGTCCGTACGCCGCGGCGTGGTTGCGGCGCAGGCGGTCGATGCGCTCCGGCGTGATCTCGGTGTTCGTCTCGCGGAGCAGGATGTCGGTGAACAGGCCACCGCTCATCCCGATCTTGCGATGGATCCGCCACACGGAAAGGTCGATGCCCTCCATGTCGAGCGACTCTTTCCATGCGAGGACGTGCTGGTAGACGCTGTCGACGAGCGTGCCGTCGAGATCGAAGAGGAACGCATGTTTTTGTCTGGACATGTCGTTCAGGTTACGCGCCGGGTGGCGCGAGTGGCAACCTCGCGATCAACGTCAGAACTTGCCCGCGCGGAAATCCGCGATCGCCTCGTGGATCTGCGCCGGTGTGTTCATCACGAACGGGCCGTAGCGGGCGACGGGCTCCTTCAGCGGCCGGCCGGCGACGAACAGCACGCGGCTGTGGCCATCGGCGACGAATTCCACCTTCGGGCCTCTCGACAGCACCGCGAGCTCGCTGCGGGCGACGGCTTCGCCACCGATGCGCACTGCCTGGCCTTCGAACACGTACGCGAAGGCGCTGTGGTCTTCCGGGACGTCCAGTTCGAATCGCGCACCGGGCTCGAGCGAGATGTCGAAGTACACCGGCGCCGTGCTGATGCCGCTGACAGGACCCGTCTCGCCGGCCAGGTCACCGGCCACGATGCGCACCGTGACGCCTTCGGCGGGATGCACGACGGGGATCGCCGAAGGCGCGATGTCCTGGTAACGCGGCTCGACCATCTTGTCGGCGGCCGGCAGGTTCACCCAAAGCTGGAAGCCCCACATGAGGCCCTCTTCCTGCTGCGGCATCTCGGAATGCAGGATGCCGCGGCCGGCGGTCATCCACTGCACGCTGCCCGGACCGAGATCGCCGGTGTTGCCGTGGTTGTCGCCGTGACGCATGCGCCCGGCGAGCATGTACGTCACGGTCTCGAAACCGCGATGCGGATGCTCCGGAAAACCTTCGATGTAATCGCCTGCCTGATCGGAACGGAATTCGTCGAGCAGGAGGAACGGATCCAGCATGTCGAGCGCAGGCTGGCCGATCACGCGCTTGAGCTTCACGCCCGCGCCGTCGGCGGTGTCCATGCCGGTGACGCGGCGGACGATGTGACGATGAGTGGTCATGGTGGGCTCCGTGGTAGGCACCCAAGATGCCGCTTTCGCCGCCGCCAGAGAAGCTCCCACCTGTGAACGATGCGTTTCCGCCCTATGCGCCGAGCCGGTGCGGGCGACGCCGCGGCGTCAATGCACCCAATGCCCCGACCGCTGTCGCGGCGGGCCGTCCTCGCCTTCGACGCGCGGACGCGCCAGCGCCTTGAGCTCGTCCTCGCTCGGCGGATTCTCTCGCCAGTAGTTGCCGACCTGGTTGAGCACTTCCGGCAGCTGCCCGAGGCATTCGTCGTATTCGTCGTCGGTGAGCTTCTCGAACTCGGCGTCGGCCTGGAGCACGCCTTCGTCGACCGCGAGCGCCATGATCGGGCCGAGCAGCTGCATCAGGCCCGGATCCTCGGCCAGCCGGGTTTCCCACAGGCCGGCACGCATGTCGATGCCGCGGCTGAAACCTTCGCACCAGCCGGCGGCGGACAGCAGCGGGCCTTCCTCGGTATCGATCTCGCCGAGGATCGGCTCGTAGGCGTCGACGTCCAGCTCGGCGCTGATCGAATCGTTGAGCTTGGCGAGCAGGGCGAGCACGCGGTTGCCCTCGTCCTCGTCGTCGAACGCGTCATGCAGCACTTCGTGCAGCCATTCCTCGGGCTTGACCTCGAGCGGACCGATCGCGATCGCCGACAGCAGCCCATGCACGCCGTCGAGCATGAGGGCGCCGTCGCCGCCATGCGCGCGCAGGAAGGTATCGAGTTCTTCGAGTTCCCTGTCGTCGAGGGAGCTCGGCCATTCGGACTTCGGTGTATTCAAAGGTTCAACTCCAGCGCGACGGGCGCGTGGTCGGACGGCTGTTCCCACTTGCGCGGCGCCTTGTCGATGATGGACGACGTCGCCACGGATTTGAGCGCATCGCTGATCAAGATGAGGTCGATCCGCAGGCCCATGTTGCGGCGGAACGCCGCCTGGCGGTAGTCCCACCAGCTGAAAAGGCCGGCATCTTCGGTGAAAAGCCGGAAACTGTCATGAAGGCCGACATCCAGCAGGGCCTGCAGCGCCGCGCGCTCCGGCGGGGAGCAGAAGATGTCCTCGCCCCAGGCCACCGGGTCGTAGACGTCGCGGTCGTCGCGGCAGATGTTGAAGTCGCCCAGCACCACGAGCTTCTCGTGACGTGCCCGCTCCTGTTCGAGGAAGTCGCGGACCTTCGCCAGCCAGTGCAGCTTGTACGTGTACTTCTCGTCGCCCAGCGCCTTGCCGTTGACGACGTAGAGGTTCACCACGCGGACGTCGCCGACCGTGGCGGCGAGGATGCGCCGCTGCGGATCGTCCAGGCCCTCGATGTCGGTGACGACGTCGGTGGGCTCGTCCTTCGCCAGGATGGCCACGCCGTTATAGGTCTTCTGCCCGGAATACACCGAGCGGTAACCCATGGCGGCGATCTCGTCGACGGGGAACTTGTCGTCGGTGAGCTTGGTTTCCTGCAGCGCGACGATGTTGGGCTGCGCCTCCGTGAGCCACTGCTGCAGGTGGGGGAGACGAACCTTGAGGGAATTGACGTTCCACGACGCGATCTTCATCGCGCCATTGTAAAGGAAGCCGCGCGGCTTGCCGGGGCCGCGCGGCGGTGCCTCAGGCGAGGCCGTAGCTCTTGAGCAGGGCGTCGGGCTCCGGTCCGCGGCCGCGGAACGCCGTGAACGAGGCCAGCGCCGGACGCGTCGCGCCCACCGCCAGCACCTCGCGACGGAAGCGCTCGCCCGTCGCGCGGTCCAGCACGCCGGCTTCCTCGAACGCCTCGAAGGCGTCGGCCGAGAGAACCTCGGCCCAGAGGTAGCTGTAGTAACCGGCCGAATAACCGCCCGCGAAGATGTGCGTGAACGCATGCGGGAAACGCTGCCAGGCCGGCGGATGCATCACGGCCACCTCGTGGCGAACCTGCTCGAGCACGTCGAGCGGACGGGCTCCGCGCTCCGGGTCGTACTCCAGGTGCAGGCGGAAGTCGAAGAGACCGAACTCGAGCTGGCGGACGAGGAACAGGCCGGCGTGGAAATGACGCGCGGCGACCATGCGGTCGTAGAGATCGTCGGGCAGCGGCTCGCCGGTTTCGTAATGCCGTGCGAATTCGCGCAGGGCCTGGCGGTCCCACGCGAAGTTCTCCATGAACTGGCTGGGCAGCTCCACCGCGTCCCATTCCACGCCGTCGATGCCACCGACGGACGGGATGTCGACCTCGGTCAGCATGTGATGCAGGCCGTGCCCGAACTCGTGGAACAGCGTCAGCACGTCGTCGTGCGTGAGCAACGCCGGCGTGTCCGCGGTCGGCGGGGGGAAGTTGCAGGTGAGGAACGCGATCGGCAGCTGGAGGTGCTCGCCGTCGCGGAATCGCGAGGCGCACACGTCCATCCAGGCGCCGCCGCGCTTGCCCGAGCGGGCGTACATGTCGAGGTAGGCACCGGCGAAGACGCTGCCATCGGCGTTGACGACGTCGTAGTACTTCACGTCCTTGTGCCAGGTGTCGACATCGTCGCGCGGCACGAAGCGCACGCCGTACAGGCGCTCGACCACCATGAACAGGCCGTCGATCGCCGCGGATGCCGGGAAATACGGCTTGATCTGCTCCTCGTCGAGCGCGTACTTCTGCTGGCGCAGGCGCTCCGCGGCGAAACCGACGTCCCAGGGCTCCAGGTTGTCGATCTTCAGCTGCTCACTGGCGAAATGGCGCAGCTCTTCCAGTTCCTTCTTCGCCACGGGCTTCGCGCGCGCGGCGAGGTCGCGCAGGAAGTCGAGCACCACCTGGGGCGAGGCCGCCATCTTGGTCGCCAGCGACTCCTCGGCGGCGTTGGCGAAGCCGAGCAGCTGCGCGGCCTCGTGGCGAAGCGCCACGATCTGCTCGATCCGCTCGCTGTTGTCGAACTTGCCCTTGTCGGGGCCCTGGTCGGAAGCGCGCGTCTGGTAGGCGTAGTACACGGCCTCGCGCAGCTCGCGCTTCTCGGCGTAGGTCAGCACGGCCTGCACGCTGGGCTGCTTGAGCGTGACCAGATACCCGTCCAGCTTCATCTCGCGCGCGTATTCGCGCAGCACGGCGCGGCCGGAGGCGGGGATGCCGGCGAGGTCGCGCTCGTCGGTGATGTGCATGTGCCACGCCTCGGAGGCGTCGAGCACGGCGTTCGAGAATTCGGTCGTCAGCTTGGACAGCGCCACGCCGATCTCGCGGAAGCGCGTGCGGGCCGGTTCGTCGAGCGCCACGCCCGAGAGCCGGAAGTCGCGCAGCGCGTGCTCGACCGCCGCCCGGCCGGCGACCGGAAGTCCGGCGAAATCCGGGCGGTCGGCCACGGCCTGGACGGCCGCGTAGAGCTCGCGGTTCTGTCCGACCTCGATCCCATGGTCGGTGAGCTTTTCTTCCGCGGCGCCGTGCGCCTTGCGCAGGGCCGGCGTATCGGCCACCGAGTGCAGGTGGCTGACCGGCGACCAGGCGTGGGACAGCGTCTGGTCGAGCCGCTCCTGGGCCAGGATCACGTGGTCGAAGTCGCGGACGGCGTCCGGCGCGGCGATCGCGTCGATGGCGGCACGCTGTTCGGCGATCAGCGCGTCGATGGCAGGCTCGACGTGTTCCGGACGGATGGCCGAGAACGCGGGCAGGCCGTTGGGGTCGAGAAGGGGGTTCGTGCTGGTGTCCATCGCGGATCTCCTGTCAGGCGGTCAGCGTGGTGTCCCGGGCCGCCCAAATCAAGCGGCGGTGTGTCATGGGGCCGTTGGAGCGGACCTCCCACAGCATCGCGGCCAGGTCCGCTCCTACCGGCGGGCGTCAGGCGAGGTAATCGTCCTTGAGCCGCACGTAGTTCGCCGCGGAGTAGTAGAGCTGCTCCACCTGCGCGTCCGAGAGCACCCGGACCATCTTCGCCGGGTTGCCAAGCCACAGCTCGCGCTCGCCGACCACCTTGCCGGGCGGGATCAGCGCGCCCGCGCCCACGAAGCCGTTCTTCTTCACCACCGCGCCGTCGAGCACCGTGGCGTGCATGCCGATGAGGCAGCCATCCTCGATCGTGCAGGCGTGGATCACCGCGCCGTGCCCGATGGTGACGTCCTCGCCGATGAGGGTCGGGAAGCCGCCGGGCGTGTACGGGCCGTCGTGGGTGACGTGGATGATCGCGCCATCCTGCAGATTGCTGCGGGCGCCGATGCGGATGTGGTGGACGTCGCCGCGGGCGACGGCGCCGGGCCAGATCGACGCGTCGTCGCCCAGCTCGACGTCACCGATGACGGTCGCGGCCGGATCGACGTAAACGCGGGCGCCGAGGCGCGGGAGGATGCCCTTGAAGGGTCGGATGGAGTGGGTCATGGCGCCTAGTGTAAACGCCGGCGCCATGACCCCGGCGTTTACTGGAACGACCCGCCGACGATGCGGCCTTCGCCGTCGAGCTTCGGGAAATAGCGGCTGTTGTTCTGGCGCATCTCGCGCGTGGTCATCATGTCCGGAGTGACCAGGAGGACGTCGGGATAGGCGGCATGGAACTGCTCGGGCGTCGGCTTCGTGGCGATGAAGGTGTCGAAGGCCTTCATGTCGGTGACGAATCCGGAGACGGGCTTCGGCTGGCCGGCCGGCGCGGTCTGGCAGGCGCTCAGGGTGGCGATGCCGAGGCCGGCGGCGAGGAAGAGTCGGATGTGACGGTTCATGGGTGAGGCTCCTTGCCCTGGGGGTGGGCCGCTATCGTAGCGTGATCCGGTGGGAGCGGACCTGGCCGCGACAGCTTCTCGCCCGACGCAACAGGCCCTGTTGCGGATCGCGGGCCGCGCCCAGGACAGCTAACCGTTGCGGCGGCGGATCTGCTCGGCCTTCGCCTCGTCCTCGGCCGTGACGACCTGCTGCTGCGCATCGAGCTTGGCGCCGAGAATGATCAAGGTGTAGTTGGTCGGGTCGAAGTCGCGCAGAAGCGCGATTTCCCGGCGTGCCTCTTCGAGCTCGCGGCGGTTGATCAGCCGTTCGATCTCCTGCGACGCAAAAGGGAGCGTCTCGCGAAGGGCGTCGAGCGCCGTGGCGTTCTCCGGCTCCAGCTGCACGACGCTGAGGTAGTACTCGTACGCGTTGTTACCCTGCGGGGCGACGAGGCGACCCTCGCGCGTGGCGTCTCGCGCCAGCCCCAGGAGGATGTCGACACCCGATTGCCCGGCGTCGGAGGACGACGGGCTCGACGTCGTGGCGCCGGCGGTTTCCGCGCCGGGATGACGGACATGCAGCGTGGCGTACGCCGCGACGGCGGCGAGCGCGACGACGAGGCCGCCGACGAGGATGACCGCGCGGCGGGGAAGCGCGGCGTTGAATGGGTTGGACATGCACGGATCCGGGGGAACGACCCGCGACCAGGCCAGCCCCCTGTCGGCAGGCCCCGGCGGGCGCGCCATCTTCCCGCCCGATTGTTGCAGTTCCATGGCGTACTCACGCCGGACCATACGGAGACGCATGGCATGATGGATCACATATTCGTGCGATGCCCCTGCGTTTGGACGTCCAGATGTGACCCGCGTCCCGTTACGCGCGTGCGGCGACGGTTAGCTTTGCCGCACTGATAGCCCGGCGACGGCGTTGGAATCCGCACGGGATTCCGCACGGGGGGAAAGCCTGCGGCAGGGAACTCGGTGGGCAAACATCACTCACGCATAGGGAGCCATCACGATGTCACGCAGGTACCACACCTGGCTCGCGCTCGCGGGCCTGACGACGGGCTGCGCCCTGTCGTTACCGTCCGCCGCGACGGATCTGCAGCAGGCGACGCGATCCCTGCAACCCAAGGCCGTCGCGCGCGTCACGGGTCGCGTCGAGAGCGTATCGACGTTCGCGCTCCCCGGCACCGCGCCCACATCGGCCCTGGCGAGGCACGACGCCGGCGCGATCGCGCCGGCGCAGACGATCGACAACCTCACCCTGCTGCTCAAACGCGACGACGACACGGAGAAGGCGTTCCGCACGTTTCTCGCCGCGCAGAAGAATCCGGCCTCGCCCGAGTTCCACCACTGGCTCACCGCGAAGGAGCTCGGCGAGCGCTTCGGCCCCGCGCCGCAGGACGTCGAGAGCGTGCAGCAGTGGCTGCGCTCGCAGGGCCTGACCGTCGCGCGGGTGTCGAGCGACCGGATGCGCATCGAGTTCTCCGGCCCGGCCGCGTCGGTGTCGAAGGCCTTCGGCACGGAGTTGCGCCATTACGACGTGGACGGCCAGCGTCACTTCGCGGCCAATAGCGCGACGCGGGTTCCGGCGGCGCTGTCGACGGTGGTGCAGGGCGTGACGCTGCACGACTTCTTCCCGACGGCGCAGCATACGAAGGTCGGCACGAGCACCTTCGACGCGAAGGCAGGCAAGTGGTCCGGCGCGCAGACCGAGAGCCCGTCGTTCACGGTGCCGCCGGGGACGGCGAATCCGCACGTCTCGTACAACCTCGTCCCCGCGGACTTCGCGCAGGTGTACAACGTGAAGCCGCTATGGGAACGCTCGCAGCCGCTGCGCGGCGCCGGCCAGACCATCGCCGTGCTCGGCCGCTCGGACGTGCAGCCGCAGGATGTCGCCAGCTTCCGCAAGGCGTTCCTTCCCCCCGATGCGCAGGGCCGCTTCAGCATCCTCCATCCCACCTGGCGCGGCGAAGCGTGCAAGGCGCCGGGCCTGGCCGGCGACGAGGCCGAAGCCGCGCTCGACGTGCAGTGGGCCGGCGCGGCCGCGCCCGACGCCGACATCGTCCTCGCCACGTGCGCCGATGAAGGCGCCACGTTCGGCGCGTTCCAGGCGGCATCGCGCCTGCTCGAGCCCGGTCCCTACGGCGAGCTGCCGCCGCCCGTCTGGAACCTGAGCTATGGCTCGTGCGAGTCCGCCGATCCGTCGAATGCGTTCCTTGCCGACGTGCTCTGGTCGTCGGCCGCGGCCGAAGGCGTGACGGTCTTCGTGGCCTCCGGCGACGCCGGCTCCACCGCATGCGACCAGGGCGCGCTGTTCTGGTCGACCTCGGGTGCCGCGGTCAACGGCCTGGCGTCGTCGCCGTCCGCGGTCGCGGTGGGCGGTACCGACTTCGACGATCTCGGCCAGCAGTCGCGGTACTGGACGTCGTCCAACCTCCCGTATTACCAGTCCGCCATCGGCTACATCCCGGAGATGACCTGGAACAACACGTGCGCCAGCAGCCATCTCTACACGCTGCTCGGCTACGAGGACGGCGTGACGGCGTGCAACGACGAGTACGGCCCCGGCGCCAGCTACACCCTCGTCGCGGGCGCCGGTGGCGGCGCCAGCATCACGCACGGGCAGCCGGTCGCGCAGATCGGCATCGCCGGATCGACGAACCACGCGTCGCGCACGCTGCCCGACGTCTCGCTGTTCGCGGGCAATGGCCTGTACGGCCATGCGCTCGTGTTCTGCATGTCCGACGCCGCCAACGGTGGCACGGGCTGCAACTTCGGCAAACCCAACGCGGTGTTCGCCAACTCGGCAGGCGGTACGTCGTTCGCCGCGCCGGCCATGGCGGGCGTGCAGGCGCTGATCAACCAGGCCTCGGGCGGCCGCAACGGCAACATGCTGCCGGCGCTGTACGGCGTCGCCGCACGCCAGTACGGCACGGTCGGGTCGCCGAACGCGGACGTGCTGCGCGCGTGCAATTCCAGCAGCGGCGCCACGATCGGCGCGGCGTGCGTGTTCAACAACGTGACCGAAGGCGACATCGTGCAGCCGTGCGGTGCCGGATCGCCGAACTGCGACACGGGCCGCAAGCTCAACAACGTCGTCGGCATCGTGCGCGCCGGCGACCCGACGACCAATACGCTGGTACCCGCATGGCAGGCCAACGTCGGTTACAGCATGGCGACCGGCCTGGGCACCATCAACGCCGCGAACCTCGTCGACGCGGTGGTGGACTGGAATGCTCCCGCTCGCCGCGCTTATACGGCACCGGCGGACTACCTCGCCCTGAACCAGCTCTTCACCGGCGATGGTTACAGCGACTTCGCCTACGTCGATCCGACGCGGCACGTGCTGCACTCCGTGGCGATGAAAGGCGCGGTCAGCCTGTTCGACGAGGGCCAGACGCTCCCGGCGGACCTCGACATCGTGACCTATGGCGATGTCGTTCCCGGCCTCAACGCGCTTTCGCTGCATTCGGGCGAACTGCTGCTCGTCGGAAGCGACAACCGCCTGCACGTGTGGGTGTCGGCGGCCACCGGCGGCTACTTCACGTTCACGGTGGCCGACCCGATTCCGGACAACTATCGCCTGCTCGGCGTCGGCGTCCATGACCCCAGCGGCGTGCAGAAGCTGATCTGGTACGACACGAAGACGTCCCGGATCGCGTGGTGGGCGCTCGATCTCGATCCGGCCACCCAGAACGACATCATCGTGGTCGGCAAGTCGTGGCCGGTCGACGGCATCGCGGGCGCGACGCCGACCCTCGCCGACGTGAACGGCGACGGCTATACCGACCTCGTCTGGACGGCGACGAACCGGACCGGCGTGGCGCTGTGGATCTCCAACCAGCACGGTGGATTCTCGAAGCGCGCACTGGGCGATCGTGCCGCCGGCGACACGCTCTACGGCGTCGGCGACATCGACGGCAACGGCACCACCGACCTGATCTGGACGAACGCGGCCAGCGGCCAGCTGTCATGGTGGACGATGGACGGCTTCCGCGTCGCCGGGCGCGGCTCGGAAGCGGTACCGGCCGGCCTGACCATCGCCGGCATCGGCGACTACGACGGCGACGGGCGTGCCGACATCCTGTGGCGAGACGCCGAAGACCGCATCGTCCAGTGGCAGCGCACGAAGACGGGCTTCGCATCGTTCCGCGTCGCCGATGCCTATGGCGAACCGCTCGTCATCGGCAAGGACGCGACGATCCCCGCCAACCGCTTCCAGGGCGGCCGCCGCGTGACGCCGGCGCTGTAACCGACGCCGACCCGATGGTAGGAGCGCGCCCTGCGCGCGACATCTTTTCGCGAAGAGCCACAGGGCCAGTTGCGCCCAGCCTCAAAAGATGTCGCGCGCAGGGCGCGCTCCTACTAGCCACCATGGGCCTGGGCGGTGCCTAATGCCCTCACCTTCCAGGAAGAGGTGCACGCCATGGTTCTGCTGCTCGCCCTGCTCATCGGTATCGTCGCCGGTCTACGTGCGCTCATGGCACCCGCGGCGGTCGCGTTCGCGGCGCGCTTCGGCGGCCTCGCGCTCACCGGCACGCCACTGGCCTTCATGGGCTACGCGTGGACACCGTGGATCGTCGGCGTCCTCGCCCTCGGCGAACTCGTCACCGACCAGTTGCCGACGACGCCCAGCCGCAAGGTTCCCGTCCAGTTCGGTGCCCGCCTCGTCACCGGCGGACTGAGCGGCGCCTGCGTCGGCGCGGCACACGGCATGCTCGTCGGCGGACTGATCGCGGGCGTGGTCGGTGCGGCGATCGGCACCTGGGGCGGCGCGGCCCTGCGCGCGAAGATGGCCGCCGCGTTCCGCAAGGACGCTCCCGCCGCCATCATCGAGGACATCGTGGCGATCGTGCTGGCGATCGCCGTGGTCACGGCGGCCTGACCGCGACGAACGCCCGTTGGAGCGCACCTGGGCGCGATGGGTGCTTGCCGCGAGCACCCATCGCGCCCAGGTGCGCTCCAGCATAACGGATGGACGTCTAGCCATCCATCCGGAGAGCGGCTACAGTCGGGTCTACCCGTCCCGGGAGCCCCCCCGTGATCGACTTCAATGCCATCGCCCTGGTCTTTTCCGTCTACGTCGTCGGTGTCGTGATTCCCGGCCCGAACTTCGTCGGGATCGCGCACCGCGCCGCGTCGGGTACGACGCGCGAGGCGCTTGCGATGGTGGGTGGCACGGTGCTCGTGAACCTGTTCTGGGCGAGCTGCGCGATCCTCGGCATCGGGGTCGTGTTCGCCACGTTCCCCTGGATCGCGCTCGCGGTGAAGATCGTCGGCGCCTCCTACCTCATCTGGTTCGGCGGACGTCTCATCGTCAACGCGCGCCATGCCGGTGCGGATAGCCCGGCACGCGGCGGTCCGGGTGGTGTGGCTCGTGCGTTCCGGGCGGGCATCGTCACCAATATCGGCAATCCGAAGGCGATGGCGTTCTACGCCGCCGTCTTCTCGGCGGCCGCGCCACGGCACGTTTCGCTGCCCACCTTTCTTTGCATGCTCGGCGTCGTCGCCGTCGTGGCCTCGCTCTGGTACGGCTTCGTCGCCGTGGTCTTCTCCACGCCTGCCGTCGCCGCGCGCTACCGCCGCGGCAAGGCCTGGATCGATCGCGTGTGCGGCGCGGTCATCGTTTCATTGGGGGTGCGCCAGCTGCTGGTGCGCTGACACGAGCCGGTCATCGGGCCGGCGCACGCTCCCTCGGAAAGGAGGAACCCGATGCGTTACACGAGCCGTTGTCTCCACGCCGCGCTGATGGTCGCCCTGGCGGGCTGCGCAGCCACGCCGACGCCCGTCGCCGTCGCGCCACGCGTCGCACCCATCGCCGTTTCATGCACCGAGGCATCGCTCAGCGACGCGCCCTGCATGGCCATGGCGAAGGAGAAATGCGCCGCGCCGGCGGTGGACACGATCCACCTCGTGCTCGCGACACCGGAAGGCCCCGGCACGAACGCACGCTACGACTACGAAGCGACGTATGCGTGTCCGAGGAGCGTGGCGATGTAGGAGGCGCGGGGCGCGCTCCTACACGGGGCTCGCGGACGTGGCGCGTTCCAGGCGGGTGATCCACGCCAGCGCGTGATCGCGGTCCGGGCCGCACATCGATGCCTCAGGCCGCAGGCCGCCGCAGACCTTCGGCCGCTCGGGGCGGCCGAAGATCGCGCAGCGGTTGTCGTCGGTGAGTTGCACGCAACCCACGCCGGCCGGCTTGCCGTGGGGCATGCCGGGGATCGCCGAACTGATCGACGGGGCAATGCAGCAGGCCCCGCAACCGGCGCGGCAGGCGAGGCTCATCAGAAGCGCTGACGCAGCTGCGCGTAGACCGGATCGGTGTCCGGGCGCTGACCGTGCCAGCGCTCGAAGGCGTCGGCCGCCTGTTCGACGAGCATGCCCAGGCCGTCGCGGAACCAGTCGGGGCGGACGCCCGCCGCGACGGCCCAGCCCTTGAAGCCGGCGGCTGCCGCGCCGTAGCAGAGATCGTAGGCCGTGGAATGGTCCTGCACGATGGACATCGGCAGGTCGAAATCGCCGCCGGTGACGCCGATGGAGGTGGCATTGACCACGAGGTCGAAACACTCGCCTTCCAGGCCGTCCCAGTAACGGGTGTGGCAACGCGCCGGTTCACCGATGGCGTCGGCGATCTCGTCGGCACGCTCGGGCGTGCGGTTGACGATCGTCAGCGTCTTCACCCCGGCGTCCATCAACGCCCAGGCGACGGCCTTCGCCGCGCCGCCGGCGCCGAGGAGCAGGGCGTCGTGGCCGCGCAGGTCGAAACCGTGGCGCTCGGTGATGTCGCGGACGAAGCCGCTGCCGTCGGTGTTGTGTGCCTGGATGCCGCCGCCGACCAGCGGCGTGAGCGTGTTCGCGGCGCCGGCACGGGTGGCCGCGTCCGTCCGGGCGCTGGCCAGCCCGAAGGCGGCATTCTTGTGCGGCAGGGTGACGTTGGCGCCGAGGCCGCCTTCGCGGAAGAAGCCGCGTACCGCGGCGTCGAAGTCGGCGGGCGCGGCGTCGATGGTCTCGTAGCTCAGGCGTATACCGAGCTGCTCGGCGAACGCCTGATGGATTTCCGGGGACAGCGAATGCGCGATCGGGTGACCGAACACGGCGAAACGGTGCGCTTCAGCGCTCATGGACTCTCCTGGCACGGCGCCGGACACGCCGCCCGGCGTCACGGATTCTAATGCGGCTGGTGGTCCGCGCGGTCAGTGTGCGGCGCGCCGGGTAAAGCGCCGGTCAACAGTCGCGACTCCTGAGACGGGGGCGCGCGAGGCTAAGCCCATCGACACGTCCGCCGGGAGTCCGCCATGAACGACACGCTTTCGCCGCGCCGCCTTCGCGCCCTCATCGCCATGGCCTGGCTGGCCGCCGGCGCGCTGCTGCTCCTGCTCACCCCGTTGACCGGCCACAGCGAGAGCCTGGGCTGGACGCCGGCGTTCTGGCTGCTGCTGGCCCCGGCGAGCATTCTGGTGGCGATGAAGCCGGGCCTGCCGATGTCGTTGCTGGCCGCGCTGTTCCGCCGATAACGGCCGTCGTAGGAGCGCGCCTTGCGCGCGACAGCTTTTCGCGATGAGCGGCGGCCCCTGCTGCTCACGGCCCTAAAAACTGTCGCGCGCAGGGCGCGCTCCTACGCTGCACGGCCGACAGGGTTCATCATCCCTGGATGCCCAGCCGCTTCAGCTCCAGCCGGCGGAGGAACTCCTGCATGATCCGCAGGTACAGGTCTTCGCCGAGGTAGGCATCCTCGACGCCCGCGTCGATCGACGGGTTGTCGTTGACTTCGATCACCACCGGGCGATCGCCGACCTGCTTCAGGTCGACGCCGTAGAGGCCGTCGCCGATCGTCTGCGTCGCCTTGAGCGCCAGCTTCACCACTTCGGAAGGGGCGTCACGGACGGGGACGGTGCGGAAGCCGCCGGATTTGGCGGTGCCCTTGGCGCCGTGGTTGTAGATCTGCCAATGGCCGCGCGACATGTAGTACTGGCACGCATACAGCGGCTCGTGGTTGAGCACCCCGATGCGCCAGTCGAACTCGGTGTACAGGTATTCCTGCGCGATCAGCAGCGCGCTGTGCGAGAACAGTTCGCCGGCCGCCTTCTCGAGCGCCTCGCGGGTTTCCACCTTGACGACGCCGCGCGAGAACGAGCCGTCGGGAATCTTCAGCACGATGGGCAGGCCCAGGCGCTCGGGGAGGTCGCGCAGGCGCTTCGCGTCGTCGCGGTAGAGTATCTCCGTGATCGGCGTGGCGAGCTTGCGCGCGACCATGAGGTCGTTCAGGAAGATCTTGTTGGTGCAGCGAAGGATCGACGTGGGGTCGTCCATCACCACCATGCCTTCCTTCTCGGCGCGATGCGCGAAGCGGTACGTGTGATTGTCGCTGGCGGTCGTTTCGCGGATGAACAGGCCGTCGTATTCGGCAAGCCGCTGGTAGTCGTTGCGTCCGATCGGATCGACTTCCATGCCCAGGTGCTTGCCGGCTTCGATGAAGTGCTTCAGCGCCTTCTTGTTCGATGGCGGCATGGCCTCGTTCGGATCGACGAGCATCGCGAGGTCGTAACGGAAACGGCGCCGGGCGCGCGGCTTGCGCCAGATCTTCCGCGAGAACTTCTCGAGGGCCTGCGCGAAGGCGTCCTCCTGCGCATCGTCCAGCGTGTGCAGACCCACGGCCTTGATCGCCGACACCTGCCACACGCGGTCGCGCTCGAACTCGATGCGCATCAGCGGGCACGGGAACATGTCGAAGACCTGCCTCGCAAGATCCTGCAGATCGGGTAGCGCGGTCTCGCCGAAATAGACGAGCACGCCGAAGTCGGTGGTGTCGCGTCCACCGGCCGGCAGGAAATTCGACAGCTTCTGATTGAGGTCGTCGATGTCCAGGCCGTAGAGCGAGCGACGGCGCAGGTCGTTCACCGTGCGCACCGACGGGATCACCTTGTGCCCACGCGCCTCGGCGAGCAGCGACACGTAGTAACCCGTGCCCAGGTACTTGTAGCTGCGGCAGAGGTTGATGACGTGGGTGCGTTCGTCGTCGCCGCCGACCGGCTGGCGGAGGTAATCCATGGCGCTGACGACATCGGCGGACGGGTAGTACGAGGCCCAGTCCGAGGCTTTCTCCACGACGATGACGAGCCGGCTCATGAGACCTCGTTCGATGGCGAACCTGTCGTTTCGACTCCGCCCGGAGCCGTTCGTTTCGCCGGTGCGCAGTGTGTGCCTTCCTCCGCGACACGCACAAGCGCCATCGGTGCCGGATTCATGAAAAAGTCATTGATCCTCGCGGGCCCGGGGTCTACAGTGCCGCGCTTCCCCCGGCCCCAGCGGCCGTCGATGCCTTTCCCTCGCGCCGGAGTCCGATCAAGCGCATGCGTCCAGCCCCGGTCACCGCAGCGGTGCGCGTACGTCGCGCCGAAGTGAGCGATCTCGACGATCTTGTCGCCCTCGAGGAATCGAGTTTCGCGCAGGATCGCCTGAGCCGCGCCCAGTATCGCAAGCATCTCGACAGCGAAAGCGCGACGGTGCTCGTCGCCAGCGCGAACCACCGGCGGTTCCTCGGCACGGCGGTCGTGTTCTTCCGCAAGGGCACCACCGTGGCGCGCCTTTATTCGATCGCGACGAAACCCGAGGCCCAGGGCAAGGGCGTCGGTTCCGCACTGATCGAGGCGGCCGAGGATGCCGGGCGCGCGCGCGGATGCCGAGCCCTGCGCCTCGAGGTGCGCAAGGACAACGCGGTGGCGATCCGCCTCTACGAGCGGCTCGGTTACGCGCGCATCGGCGAATACGCGAACTACTACGCCGATGGCGCGGACGCCTTCCGCTTCGAGAAGCTGCTTTGACGGGAGGCAGGGCTATACTGCGGGTCGTTTCCGGGGAACCGCCCATGCGCCGACTCATCCTGCCGCTTGCCCTCGCATCCACGCTCGCCGCGCTGTCCGGCTGTGGCCAGAAAGGTCCGCTGTTCATGCCGCCCCCGCCGCCGGCGTCGGCCACCGCGGCGCCCGCCGCGCACCCGGCCGCAAGCTCGACGTCCCTCGCGCCGCCGCCGGCCAGCACGGCCCGCACGCCGTTCAACCCCGTCATCCACCAGTAAGCCGCCATGCCGTCCCGCTTCACCAAGATGCATGGAATCGGCAACGACTTCGTCATCGTGGACTGGCGCGAGGACGCGCCGCGCGTGCCCAACGCCGCGCGCGTGGCGGCGCTCGCCGATCGTCACACCGGCATCGGCTTCGACCAGCTGATCAGCATCGAGCCGGCCCGCGACCCGTCCTGCGCGTTCTATTACGGCATCTGGAACGCCGATGGTTCCCCCTCGGGGCAGTGCGGTAACGGCGTCCGCTGCGTCGCCGCCTGGTTGTTCCGCGACGGCGCCATCGAGCGCGACACCGATGTCCGCCTCGAAAGCCCGTCGGGCCCCGTCGTCGTGCGCGTGCTCGACGAGAACCGCGTCGTCGTCGACATGGGCGAACCCGATTTCGATCCGGCGCACGTCCCGCTGGATCGTCCGGCGCACGCCACCTATACCGTGTCGGTCGATGGCGAGGACGTCTCGTTCGGCGCCGTCTCGATGGGCAACCCGCACGGCGTCGCCTTCGTCGACGACGTCGCCGATCCGCGTGTCGACCGCCTGGGACCCTTGCTCACCGCCCACCCCGTGTTCCCGCAGGGCGCCAACATCGGCTTCGCGCAGCGGCTGGGCCCCGACCTGATCCGCCTCCGCGTGCACGAGCGCGGCAGCGGCTGGACCCAGGCCTGTGGCACGGGCGCCTGCGCCGCCGCCGCGGTGGCCCAGTCGCTCGGCCTGGCGACGCCGGTCGTGGGCGTCGAACTGCCCGGCGGCACGCTCACGATCGAATGGCACGGTCCCGGCCACACCCTCTGGATGACGGGCCCCGCGGCCTTCGTCTTCGAAGGCGAAGTGTGACGTTCTCGCCCGAACGCGGCACACTGCCCGGCAACGCAGATCGCACCACCCGAGGAACCGAGCCATGACCGATACCGCGATCGACGGCGATATCAAGCCAGCCACCGTGGCGTCGTACCTGCGCCGGCATCCGGCGTTCCTCGCGGACTACCCCGACCTCGCGAACGACCTCGTGCTGCCGAGCGCGAACGGCCCGGCCGCGTCGCTCGCCGTGCATCAGCTGCGCGGCCTGCGCGAGAAGAACGCCGAGCTCGAATCGCGCCTGCGCGAGCTCACGGCGGTGGCCGGCGACAACGAGAAGCTCATGCGTCGCGTCCACGGGCTCATGCTCGCGCTGCTCGGCTCGCGCGACATCGAGGAGACGGTGCGTAACGTCGTGCGCCGGCTCACCGAGGATTTCCAGTCGGAGCGGATCCGCCTGATCTTCTTCGGCGACCTCGCCGGCCTGCCCGATGAGCCCTGGCTCCTGCGCGAGCCGCACGGGGTCTCTGGCCTGCCCGAATTCGCTTCCTTCCTGGAGCACGGCGATCCGGTCGCGGGCCGCCTCGCTCCGGACAAGCTGCACCGCCTGTTCGGCGACGCCGCGCCCGACGTCCGGTCGGCGGCGCTGATGCGCATCGGCCCCGACGCGATCCTCGCGATCGGCAGCGCCGACGCCGACCGGTTCCATCCGGGCATGGGCACGCTGTTCCTGGACATGATCTCGACGACCGTCGGCTCGGCGATCGAACGGGCGC
The DNA here is from genome assembly GCF_900111665.1 of Luteibacter sp. 329MFSha. Taxonomy (NCBI): domain Bacteria; kingdom Pseudomonadati; phylum Pseudomonadota; class Gammaproteobacteria; order Lysobacterales; family Rhodanobacteraceae; genus Luteibacter; species Luteibacter sp. 329MFSha. The sequence goes on from NZ_FOJE01000004.1 coordinate 88,403, forward strand.
GGAAGGTGGCGTGACCCCGCGCGCGTCCGTCGAGGCCTTCCTCGGCCATTTCGCGGCCGAGCGAGCGCCTTCGGCGCATACGCTGGCCGCGTACCGGCGCGATCTCGAGAAGCTGCTTGCCTTCATGGACTCCGAGGGGCTCGCCAGCTTCGACGACCTGAGCCCGGACCGCCTGCGCACGATGATCGCCCGCCTGCACCGGCCGCCGCCGGGCCGGAAGGGCGCGGAGACCCGGGCCCTCGAACCGAACAGCATCCAGCGTCTGCTCTCCGCCTGCCGCACCCTGTTCCGCTACCTCACGCGCGAAGGACGGCTCGCCCACGATCCGGCGGCGGGCGTCCGCGGGCCGAAAGTGCGCCGGAAGCTGCCGCAGGTGCTCGACGCCGACGAGGCCAAGGAACTGGTCGAGACGAACCTCGGCGGGACGCTCGCCCCGCGCGACACGGCGATGATGGAGCTGTTCTATTCCAGCGGGCTGCGCCTCTCGGAGCTCTGCGGCCTGCGCTGGGGCGACCTCGACCTCGATGGCGGCCAGGTCCGCGTCCTGGGCAAGGGCAACAAGGAACGGATCCTGCCCGTCGGCCGCTTCGCCGTGGCCGCGCTCCAGGCGCTGGCCGCGCTCGGCGGCGCGGGGCAAGATCAGGCCGTCTTCAAGGGCCGCGGCGGGGCGCCCATCGGTGCCCGGGCCGTGCAGCTGCGTCTCGCGAAGCTGTCGAGCGGCCAGGCCAAGCGCGTCCATCCGCACATGCTCCGGCATACCTTCGCCAGCCACATGCTGGAGTCCTCGGGCGACCTGCGTTCGGTGCAGGAGCTCCTCGGCCACGCCGACATCGCCACGACCCAGATCTACACGCACCTCGACTTCCAGCACCTGGCGAAGGTGTACGACGCCGCGCATCCGAGGGCGAAGCGGAAATAGGAGCTGGGAGACGGGAAGTGGGGGCGCCGTTCGCGGCGATCGTTCGAGGGGGCCGGTCACTTCACCCCGGCGACAACGCGCCCGGGCGGTTCACGCACCCTCGGGCGCTCGCCGGAGCGCACCCCCACTTCCCATCTCCCACCCCCAACCATCCCTCCCTTTGGTTCACCCGCACCCATCCCCACCTAACTTGTTCCCCAAATGGAACGAGAGCCCCCCATGGAACCGATGCATGCCACGACCATCGTCTGCGTCCGCCGCGACGGCAAGGTCGTCATCGGCAGTGACGGACAGGTCACCCTCGGCAATACCGTGATGAAGGCCAACGCCCGCAAGGTGCGCCGCCTCGGCAAGGGCGATGTCCTGGCCGGGTTCGCCGGCGCGACGGCCGACGCCTTCACCCTGTTCGAGCTGTTCGAGGAGAAGCTGGTCAAGCACGGCGGCAACCTCACCCGCTCGGCCGTGGAAATGGCCAAGGAATGGCGTACGGACCGCCGCCTGGGCCGCCTCGAGGCCATGCTGGCCGTGGCCGACAAGGAAGCCTCCCTGCTGATCTCGGGCAACGGCGACGTGCTGGAGCCGGAGCACGGGCTGATCGCGATCGGCTCGGGTGGCCCCTATGCCCAGTCGGCCGCCTTGGCCCTGATGGAGAACACCGACCTCGATGCGCGCACGATCGTGGAAAAAGCGCTGAAGATCGCCGGCGATATCTGCATCTACACCAATCACAACTATTCGATCGAAGAGCTCTGAGCCGATGTCTGAACTCACTCCCCGCGAGATCGTCAACGAACTCGACCGCTACATCATCGGGCAGCACGACGCCAAGCGCGCCGTGGCCATCGCGCTGCGCAACCGCTGGCGCCGCATGCAGCTGGACCCGGCGATGCGTGACGAAGTCACGCCGAAGAACATCCTCATGATCGGTCCCACCGGCGTGGGCAAGACGGAGATCGCCCGCCGCCTCGCCACGCTGGCGAACGCGCCGTTCGTGAAGGTCGAAGCCACGAAGTTCACCGAAGTGGGCTATGTCGGCAAGGATGTGGAGTCGATCATTCGCGATCTTGCCGATGTCTCCTACAAGCTCGTTCGCGAGCACGCCAAGGGCCGGGTCCGCAGCCAGGCCGAGGACGCGGCCGAGGACCGCCTGCTCGACGCGCTCCTGCCGCGCCGCCAGGCCAGCGGCTGGGATGACACCGGCAGCGGCGCGCCCGCCATCGACAGCGACACCCGCCAGAAGCTGCGCAAGCAGTTGCGCGAAGGCGCCCTCGACGATCGCGAGATCGAGCTCGACTTCGCCATGAACGTGGGCGTGGAGATCATGACGCCGCCGGGCATGGAGGAGATGAGCCAGCAGCTGGGCAAGATGTTCCAGAACCTCGGCGGGCAGAAGTCCCAGCGCCGCAAGATGACGATCCGGCAGGCCCGGCCCATGCTGGTCGAGGAAGAGGCCGGCAAGCTCCTCAACGATGAGGAACTGCGCGCGCGCGCCGTCGACAGCGCTGAGCAGAACGGCATCGTCTTCATCGACGAGATCGACAAGGTCGCCCAGCGTTCGGAGTGGGGCGGCGCCGGCGTCAGCCGCGAGGGGGTGCAGCGCGACCTGCTGCCGCTGGTGGAAGGCTCCACGGTGTCCACGAAGTACGGTCCCATCAAGACCGACCACATCCTGTTCATCGCCTCGGGCGCCTTCTCGCTGGCGAAACCGTCCGACCTGATCCCCGAGCTACAGGGTCGCCTGCCGATCCGCGTCGAGCTGAGCGCGCTGTCGGTGGACGACTTCAAGCGCATCCTCCGCGAGCCGAACAACGCCCTGACCAAGCAATATGTTGCGCTGCTCAATACGGAGGGCGTGACGCTGGAGTTCACCGAGTCGGGCATCGACCGCCTCGCCGACGTGGCCTTCCAGGTCAACGAGCGCACCGAAAACATCGGCGCGCGCCGCCTGCACACGGTCATGGAGCGCCTCCTGGAGCGCATCTCCTTCGAAGCGGCCGACAAATCCGGCGAAAAGTACGACATCGACGCCGATTACGTCGACAAAAACCTGTCGTCGCTGGTCAAGGACGAGGACCTGAGCCGTTACATCCTCTGAACACCGGGATGGGCCCCCTCTGCTAAACTATTGAACGATATGGGCAAGGTAATTCAACTTAAAACGAGCGGTCAGCGAGCCAGCCTGCGCGAAGCACAGGAAAGCGGTCAGCTGGTGCGTCTGTGGCGCGACGAACTCGAGCACGGCAGCTTCTGCGGCTATGTCGGCGGAGTGGGTCGCGAGTTCTTCCTGCTGTGGGTCGTCGGTGACGGCGTGAGCTATGACGGCATGTACGTCATGCGGCATCGCGACATCTCCGAATTCGAGGCGCCGGACAAACATGCCGGCTTCCTCGAGAAGGCGCTCGCGCTGAAGGGCATCCACCCGACGCCGCCCGCCGACTTCCCGCTCGACGACATCAACCAGGTCGTCCAGGCGGCGGCCGCGCATGCGCCGGTGATCGGCGTCCACGTCGACAGCGAAGACGAGGCCGAGGTCTGCTACATCGGCCGCGTCGTCAGCGTGGAAGAGGAAGGCTTCAACATGCAGGAGATCACTCCCGACGCGGAATGGCTGCGCGAGCCGTCGTTCTTCTCGTGGGACGAGATCTCCACCATCAGCATGGAAGACGCCTACGCCACGGCCCTTCTGGCGGTCGCGGGCGATCCGCCGCCGCTGGAGCAGGGCTCGGGCGACGGCTTCGGCCGCGCGCATTAATCCTCGAAGGTAGGGGCGCCCCCGCGCGCTCCTGCGATCCATTGCTTCCCGCGCCAAGACCTCCGGCCCCATGCCCCGTCCCACCGATATCGTCCTGCACTCCGCCTCGCGCGTCCTCGAAGTGACGTTCGACAACGGCGAGCGCTTCCGCCTTCCGTGCGAATACCTCCGGGTCAACTCCCCCAGCGCCGAAGTGCAGGGGCATGGTCCCGGCCAGAAGGTACTGGTGCACGGCAAGCGCGACGTGAACATCACCGCCCTCGATCCCACCGGCCACTACGGCGTGCTGATCCACTTCGACGACGGCCACGCCAGCGGCATCTTCGGCTGGGACATGCTCCATGCCATGGGGCGCAACTACGAAACGTCGTGGGCCGCCTATCTCGCCGAGCTCGAATCGAAAGGTCTCTCCCGCTAGTGGAAAGCACGCGCATGAAAGCTTCGTGCGCGCGCAGGGCGTATATTTGCCCGCCACCCACATCCACCAGCGAACGACGGATGTCCCGCAAGCCCGTTCCGGAGCCAGAGCAGCATGACGCGAATCGTCGTCGTCGGTAGCATCAACATGGACCTGGTCACCCTTGCACCGCGCTTCCCCGACCCGGGCGAAACGCTGACCGGCGACCGCTTCCTCACCATTCCCGGCGGCAAGGGCGCGAACCAGGCGGTCGCCGCCGCGCGTCTCGGCGCCACCGTGTCGATGGTCGGCTGCATCGGCGACGACGCCTTCGGCGACCAGCTCTACGACGGCCTCGTCGCCGAAGGAATCGACGTCACGCACGTCGCCCGCATCGACGGGATCGGCAGCGGCACCGCGTCGATCACGGTGGCCGGCGGCGAGAACACCATCGTCGTCGTGCCCGCGGCCAACGGTCGCGTCACGCCGGCGCAGGTCGAAGCCGCCCGCGCGATCATCCGCGAGGCCGACGCTGTGCTGGTGCAGCTGGAGATCCCGCTCGACGCGGTCGAGGCCACGCTGCGCATCGCCGAAGAAGAAAGCACACCCGTCATTCTCAATCCCGCACCCGCGCAGCGCCTGCCGGTCGAGTGGCTCTCCCGCGTGCGCTTTTTGACGCCGAACGAGCACGAGCTGGCGCTGGTGCTCGGCGCTGGCGACGACGTCGACTTCCGCGAACTCATGCGCCGCGCTCCCTGCCCGGTCGTGCTGACGCGCGGATCGGACGGCGCCTGGTTCCGCGATGGCGACGACGAACCGCGGCACCAGCCGGGCTTCCGCGTGGAAGCCGTGGACAGCACCGGCGCGGGAGACACGTTCAACGCCGCCCTCGCGGTGTACCTCGCCGAGGGGCTCGACGTCGCCGTCCGCAAGGCCTGCGCCACCGCCGCGATCGCCGTATCGCGACTCGGCGCCCAGGGCGGCATGCCGCGCGCCGACGAAGTGACGGCTTTCCTGGAGACACATGCATGAGACGCACCGGGCTGCTGCACGCCGAACTCAACCGCGTGATCGCGGCCATGGGACACACCGACACGCTGGTGATCGGCGACGTCGGACTGCCGGTGCCGCCCGGCGTGCCGTGCATCGACCTCGCCGTGCTGCCAGGCACGCCGTCGTTCGCCGCGGTGTTCGATGCGATCTACGCCGAACTCGCGGTGGAACGGGCGACGCTCGCGCACGAGATCCACGGCTTCAACAAGGCGCTGGAGTCGCTCGCCGACCGGCTGCGGGCGGATGGCGTGGGTGTGGACGAAGTCTCGCACGACGATTTCAAGCGCCTCTGCGCCCGCGCGGCGGCGGTGGTGCGTACCGGTGAGACCTCGCCTTACTCGAACATCATCCTGCATGCCGGCGTGACCTTCTGATGAGCACGCCACTCGTCACCATGCGGGACATCCACAAGGCCTTCGGGCCGGTGAAGGTGCTCGAAGGCGTCGACTTCGAGCTGCTCCCCGGCGAAGTGCATGCGCTGATGGGCGAGAACGGCGCCGGCAAGTCCACGCTGATGAAGATCCTCACGGGGATCTACGCGCCGGACTCCGGCACCGTGGAAGTGGACGGCAAGGCCGTATCCATCACGACACCCGCGGATGCCGAGAAGTACGGCATCGCGATCATCCATCAGGAACTGAACCTGATCCCCGCGCTCTCCATCGCGGACAACCTCTTCCTCGGCCGTGAGATCCAGCGCTTCGGCCTGCTCGACCACCGCGCGATGACAAAGCGCGCGCTGGAATGGCTGGCGCGCGTCGGCATGGAGCGCCTCGATCCCACGACGAAGATCGAACGCCTCTCCGTCGGCCAGCAGCAGATGGTGGAGATCGCCCGCGCGCTCGGCCAGAACGCGCGCGTGCTGATCATGGACGAGCCGACCGCGGCGCTGACGGAGCACGAGACCAACGTGCTCTTCAAATTGATCCGCGACCTGCGCGACCAGGGCACCGGCATCGTCTACGTGTCGCATCGCATGGAAGAGATCTTCGCGCTATGCGACCGCATCTCGATCCTGCGCGACGGCAAGTTCGTGGGCACGCGTCCCGTCCCGGGACTCGCCTTCGACGAGGTGGTGAAGATGATGGTCGGGCGCACGCTCGACGCCCGCTTCCCCACGCGCACGCCGAACATCGGCGCGGTGCGGCTGAAGGTCGATCACGTGACTGGCGGCATCGTGCAGGACGTCAGCTTCGAGCTGCACGCCGGCGAAGTCCTCGGCGTCGCCGGCCTGCTCGGTGCGGGCCGCACCGAAATGGCGCGACTGCTCTTCGGCCTCGACAAGCTGGAGCACGGTACCGTCACGCTGGACGGCAAGGTCATCACGCCGAAGTCTCCCAGCGAAGCGATTCATTCCGGTTTCGGCTTCGTCACCGAGGATCGCAAGGCGCAGGGTCTCGTGCTCGACATGAGCCTGCGCGAGAACGTCAGCCTGCCGCGCGTCCCCGCGCATGCCGGCCTGATCGACCGCCCGGGCGAGAAGAAACAGACGCGCGGCCTCATCGACGCGCTGAAGATACGCACGCGCGACATGGAGCTCGACGTCCGCGCGCTGTCCGGCGGCAACCAGCAGAAGGTCGTGCTGGCCAAATGGCTGGCGCTCAAGCCGCGCGTGCTCATCCTCGACGAGCCCACGCGCGGCGTCGACGTCGGCGGCAAGGCCGAGATCTACCACATCATCAACCAACTCGCGGAGCAGGGCGTGGCCATCCTCATGATTTCCTCGGAGCTGCCGGAGGTCCTCGCCATGAGCGACCGCATCCTGGTGATGCACGAAGGTCGTGCGACCGGACTGCTCGAAGCCCACGGCGCCACCCAGGAAGCCGTGATGACCGCCGCGACCGGAGGCAAGTGACATGACGCTCCAACTCAACTGGAGCCGCGCCGCGACGCTCCTGCAACGCCTCGGTTCGGTCATCGGCCTGATCCTGCTGTTCATCGTGCTGTCGGTGATGAGCCCGGACTTCCTGACCACGGGCAACCTGCTCACCGTGCTTCGCCAGGTGTCGATCAACGCGCTGATCGCCTTCGGCATGACGTTCGTGATCCTTTCCGGTGGCATCGACCTCTCCGTCGGCGCGATCCTCGCGCTCACGGGCGCCGTCACCGCGGGCCTGATGGCGGCGGGACACGGCATCGTGCTCGCCGCGGGCGCCGGCCTGCTGCTCGGCCTCGTGCTCGGCATCATCAACGGCGCGCTGGTGTCGTGGGGCAAGGTGGCACCCTTCATCGCCACGCTCGGCACGCTCACGCTGCTGCGCGGCGTGACGCTGTCGTACACGCAGGGCAGTCCGATCCCCGTGACGAACGGCAGCTTCGCGCTGCTCGGCGGCGGTTACGTCGCGAACCTCGTTCCGCTGCCGGTGATCTGGATGTTCATCGCCTTCGTCGTCTGCGGCTTCCTGCTGCGCGGCACGGTGTTCGGCCGCCACGTCGTCGCCATCGGCGGCAACGAGGAAGCCGCGCGCCTGTCCGGCGTGCGCATCGCGCCGATGAAGCTGGCGATCTACGGACTGTCGGGCCTGCTCTCCGCCTTCGCCGGCGTCGTGCTGACCTCGCGCCTGTATTCCGCGCAGGCCACGGCCGGCGCCGGCTACGAGCTCGACGCGATCGCCGCGGTCGTGCTGGGCGGTACCAGCCTCGCGGGCGGCCGCGGCTGGCTCTTCGGCACGCTCGTCGGCGCGCTGCTCATCGGCTTCCTGAACAACGGCCTGAACCTGCTGGGCGTAAGCTCGTTCTATCAGCAGATCGTCAAGGGTATCGTCATCCTGATCGCCGTCCTGCTGGACCGGCGGCAGTAATCCCACGAGGACACACCATGCGTAAACTCACTTTCCTCGCCGCCGCCGCGGCCACGCTCCTCGCCGCCTGCTCGCAGCAGGGTCCGGGCGAATCCGCTCCCGCGACCGCCGGCACGGCCGGTGGCGCCGCGTCGTCCGGTACGCCGGTCGTCGGCCTGGCGCTGTCGACGCAGAACAACCCGTTCTTCGTCGAACTCAAGGACGGCGCGCAGAAGGCCGCCAAGGACGCCGGCGTGCAGCTCGTCGTCGTCGATGCGCAGGACGATCCGGCCCGCCAGATCTCCAGCGTGGAAGACCTGATCCAGAAGCGCGTCTCGGTCATCCTTCTCAACCCGACCGATTCGTCCGCGCTCGCCGGCGCGGTGCAGTCCGCGCAGCGCGCGAACATTCCCGTGATCACGCTCGACCGCGGCGTCGACGGTGCCGAAGTCGCCTCGCACATCGCGTCCGACAACGTCGCCGGCGGCAAGATGGCGGCCGACTTCCTCGCCAAGGCGCTCGGCGGCAAGGGCAACATCATCGAGCTGCAGGGCGTGGCCGGCACCTCGGCGGCGCGCGAGCGCGGCAAGGGCTTCGACGACGAAGTCGCCACCACGGGCATGAAGATCGTCGCGCAGCAGCCGGCGAACTTCGATCGCGCGCAGGGCCTTTCGGTGAGCGAGAACCTGCTCCAGGGCAACCCGGATGTCCAGGCGATCTTCGCGCAGAACGACGAGATGGCCCTCGGCGCGGTGCAGGCCCTGGCCGGCAAGAACAAGAAAGTGCTCGTCGTCGGCTTCGACGGCACGCCCGACGGCAAGACAGCCGTGGCGAACGGCACGCTCGCCGCCACCGTGGCACAGCAGCCGGAAGAGATCGGCAAGCTCGGCGTCGACACGGCGAAGAAGCTCATCGACAAGCAGCCGGTCGAGAAGTCGATCGCTGTGCCGCTGAAGCTCCTGACGAAGGAATAACGACCCGGCCTTCCGACGCGTCGATCGCCGATACGATCGGCTCCCACCCCTTCGGTAGCAACGCGGCTACTGGAAGGGTGGGAGCCGATCGTATCGGCGATCGATCAGTCCTGCGGCCCCGGCGCGATCACCTCGCGCTGCCCGTTGATGCCCATCGACGACACGAGCCCCGCGGCTTCCATCGCCTCGACGAGGCGCGCCGCGCGGTTGTAGCCGATGCGAAACTGGCGCTGCACGAACGAGATCGACGCGCGGCGCGAGCGCAGCACGAACGCGGCCGCCTCGTCGTAGAGCGGATCGAGTTCCGCGTCGATGCCCTCGTCGCCCGGTTCGCCCTCGACGGCTTCGCCCGGCGGCCCGGCGAGGATTTCGTCCTTGTAATCCGGCTCGCCGAACTGCTTCAGCCACGCCACGATGCGGTGCACTTCCTCGTCGGCGACGAACGCGCCGTGGATGCGCTGCGGGTAACCCGTACCCGGCGGCAGGAACAGCATGTCGCCCTGGCCGAGCAGGCTCTCGGCGCCCATCTGGTCGAGGATGGTGCGTGAGTCGATCTTCGACGAGACCTGGAACGCGACACGCGTCGGGATGTTCGCCTTGATCAGACCCGTGATGACGTCGACGGAGGGACGCTGCGTCGCGAGGATGAGATGGATGCCCGCGGCGCGCGCCTTCTGCGCGAGGCGTGCGATCAGCTCTTCGATCTTCTTGCCCGCGACCATCATGAGGTCGGCGAGTTCGTCGATGACAACGACGATCATCGGCAGCGTGTCGAGATGCTCGGGCACTTCCGGATGCGCGGGGAACGGATTGAACAGCGGCTTGCCCGCGGCGCGCGCTTCGCGGACCTTCTGGTTGTAACCGGCGAGATTGCGCACGCGCAGGTCTGACATGACCTTGTAGCGATTCTCCATCTCCGCGACGCACCAGTTGAGCGCGTTCGCGGCGAGCTTCATGTCGGTGACCACGGGCGCCAGCAGGTGCGGAATGCCTTCGTACACCGAAAGCTCCAGCATCTTCGGGTCGATCATGATCATGCGGACGTCTTCGGGCGTCGCCTTGTAGAGCATCGACAGGATCATCCCGTTCACCGCGACGGACTTGCCCGAGCCCGTCGTGCCCGCGACCAGCATGTGCGGCGCCTTCGCCAGATCGGCCACCACCGGCTCGCCCGTGATGCCCTTGCCCATGGCGAGCGTCAGCAGCGAATCGGAATCGCGATACTCGTGCGAGTCGAGGATCTCCGACAACGCGATCATCTGGCGCTGCTCGTTCGGCAGCTCGAGGCCCATGCAGGTCTTGCCGGGAATCGTCTCGACCACGCGGATGGACGACCGTCCGAGGCCGCGCGCCAGGTCCTTCATCAGCGCGACGATCTGGTTGCCGCGCACGCCGACGGCCGGCTCGACCTCGTAGCGCGTGATGACCGGGCCGGCCGAGGCACCGACGACCTGCACCGGCACCTTGAACTCGCGCAGACGCTGCTCGATGAGTTCGCCGGTCTCGGCGAGTTCGGAATCGGAGATGATTGCGAGCGCGTCGTGACGTGCGCCGGCCAGCAGGGACACCGGCGGCAGCGTCGCCGCGTTCGGGTTGCCCGCGCGCAAGGGGCGCACCGGCGTCAGCGTGACCGTGCGCGGCGGTTCGACGACCGATTCGTCGTTCGCCGCGATCGCGAAGCGCGAAACGGGTTTCACCGGGGGCGGCGGGGGAACGGCGGGCGTCTCGTCGGCGGGCGCCACGATGTCGATCGGCGGCGGCAGATCGGGCACCGTGAGCGATTCTCGCGGCGCGACGTCCACGCCGGCGGCGACAGCGTTCGTGGCGACCGGTCGGGTCGCGGCCGGCGACATGGCCATGGCCGGCTGTGGACCGACGCCTGCCATCGGGGGCGCGACGGGCGGTGCCACCGCCGGCTCGGTCGGCGTCGACGCGCGCGGCGCCAGCCATGGTTCGCGGATCACCGTATCGGGTCGCGCGCGATGACGCGGCGGCACGGGCGTCGTCACCGAGGGGCGGACCGCAGGCGTCGCGGGTTCGGTGCGCGGCGCTTCGGTGCGCATGGCAACGGCGGAAGCGGCGGGTCGCTTCGCGGGCGTCTTTTCGCGCGGTCGGCGCCGTGCCGGCGCGCGGTCTGCCCGACGCACGGCGGCAGCGGGGCGGCGCCCCGTCACGCGGCTCGCGGAGCGTGAGAACAGCCGGCGCGTGCCTTCGATGGCCAGCGCGCCGATCGGTTCGAGCAGGCCGTTCGTCCGTGCGAGGAACGACGACCACGACACGCCGAGGTACCACGGCAGCGCCACGGCGAACACGACGATCGCCGCGAGCGTGGTCGCGGCGCCGCCCGGGAACGCGGTGAAGACACCCGCGAGCCAACGGCACACGGCGGCGCCGACGGTCGGATCGTCGGTGTAGTGGGAGACGACCAGTCCTTCGAGCGTCGCGCTCGACAACAGCACGAGCACGAAGCCCGCCCAGAAGCGAATCGCACCCGGGCCCATGGTCGGCGGACGGCGCCGGCGGACGAGCGCGGCGGCGAGGCGCCAGAACAGGGGAAGCAACCAGAGGGTGGACAGCCCGAAGGCGGCGAACACGAAAGAAAGCATGCCGAACCGCGAGAACCTAGCGAGTCCGACAGTTTACCGCGCATTCGTACGCGGCGAAGCAGAACATGCCGCTAAGCAGCTGTTGACGTTCACAACGCACCGTTCCGCTGTGGGAGCGGACCTGGCCGCGACGCTCTTCGCGCATCGCGACCAGTTCCGCTCCTACGACGCGTGGACGATCAGCCGCGATAGCGCGGCGCCACGTCCTTGCGCGAGAGGTTCGGGCCCATCACGAGGCGCGAATACTCGTACGCCTTGTACTGGTTCTCGTCCTGCAGCGGCGGGATGGTGACCACTTCGCCACGGTCGTAACCGAGCAGCGCGGCGTCGACGAGATCGTGGGTGTCCATGACCATGCCCGGAAGCAGCGCGTCGACGTCCTTGCCCGACTTCTCCCAGATTTCCGAACGGGTCGCGCCCGGCAGCACGGCCTGCACACGGACGTTCTTCGTCGGCAGCTTCGCGGCGAGGCTGAGGCTCAGGTTGAGGAGGTGGGCCTTGGAGCCGCTGTAGACGCCGTCGAACGCTTCCGGTGCGAACGCCAGCACCGAGGCGATGTTGATGATGCCGCCCTTGTCGCGGGCGACGAACGCCTTCGCGGCGGCACCCGTCAGCAGGGTCGGCGCGAGGATGTTGACCGTCACGATGCGCTCGAGGTTCTCGCTGCCGTTCTCGAGCAGGCTGCCGTCGAGCGAGATGCCGGCGTTGTTGACCAGCAGGGTGATCGACGCGTCTTCCGCGAGGCGACGCTCGACGGCGGCGATGTCGGCGCGGTCGCTCAGGTCGGCGCGGAGCACCTCGACCTTGCGGCCGGTGCGGTCGTGGATCTTCTTCGCGACGGACTCGAGACGGTCGACGCGGCGCGCGGCCAGGATCAGGTCGTAACCGCGGTCGGCCAGGCGCTCCGCGTAGAGCTCGCCGATGCCCGACGAAGCGCCGGTGACGAGGGCCGTGCCTTTGGTTTCAGTGCTCATGGGGGTGACTCCGTATGGTAGGTTGCAAAGTGATATCGACTACGTTGCCATACGATAGTGACTCGACTATCATAATGCAATGGACATCGACAGACTTTCTTCGGGCACCTGCGCCATCTCCCGCGGTCTCGCTCTGGTGGGAGACGCGTGGAGCGCGCTCATCCTTCGCGACGCCAGTCGCGGCATGACCCAGTTCGACCAGTTCCGCACCAGCCTGGGCATCGCGCCGAACATCCTGTCCCGTCGATTGAAGGCCCTCACCGAAGCCGGCGTATTGGAGAAGCGCCGCTATAGCGAGCGCCCCCCGCGCGACGAATACGTCCTCACGGACGCCGGGCGCGACTTCATCCCCGTCCTCGCCGCGATGGGCGAATGGGGTCGTCGTTACAACGGAGGCGGACAGGCGCTGTCGCACCTCGTCGACGAGTCGACGGGTGCACCGGTGCGCGCGCTCGTGGTCGACGAAGCGTCGGGGCGGCCGTTGCGCGAGGTTCCGATGCGCCTCGTCATGCCTGACGAGGCCACCTGATTCACTTCAGGGGCAGCGCGGCACGTCGAACAGGTGTCGCGGGTCGCCGTCGCGCGAGGCGACGATCGGATGCTGGGCGCCCGTGAACCAGTGCTGCGCCGGCCACCAGCGGGCCACCGCCGGATGCGTGGTCGGCTCCACGGCCTGGCCGGGCTCCGGCACCAGGACGTCCACGCCGCGGCAACGCGCGGCGGCGAGGATCCGTTCGGGCGGCTCGGTCCACGCATGGTGGGCGAGCTTGATGAGTCCCCAGTGCACGGGAATCAGCGTGCGACCACGCACCTGTTCGTGCACGAGCACGGCCTGCTCCGGACCGAGGTGCCAGTCGGGCCACTGCGGATCGTACTGGCCCGACTCGATCAGCGTGACATCGAACGGGCCGAAGGCGGTGCCGACATCCGCGAACGTGGCATTGAGGCCGGTGTCTCCGGAATAGAACGCGCGATGCGCCGGTCCGACGATCGCGTAGCCCGTCCATAGCGTCTGATCGCTTTGCGCGGAAAGCCGTCCGGACGCATGGCGCGACGGCGTCGACACGACGCGCACGCCACCGACGGTGGTTTCCTGCCACCAGTCGAGTTCGGTGATGCGATCTTCGGGCACGCCCCAGCCACGAAGGTGAGCACCGATACCCAGCGGCACCACGAAGCGGACGCCGCGCGCGTTCAACGCCTGGACGGACGCGCGGTCCAGGTGATCGTAGTGATCGTGCGAGATCACCACCGCGTCGACACGCGGCAGATGGTCGATCGGCACGGGCGGTTCGTACCAGCGCTTCGGACCGAGCCAGGGGAAGGGCGACGCGCGCTCGCTCCACAACGGATCGACGACGATGTTCACGCCGTCGATTTCGAGCAGCATCGAGGAGTGACCGAACCATGTGACGCGCAGGCCGCTCGCGGGCGGCGTGGCGTACAGCGCCGACGAGTCCTTCGTGGGTACCGGCGCATCGGGCTCTTCGCCCGGCGCGGACTCGAAGATCTGCAGGATGCCGCCCTTGAGGTTGCTGTACATCGGCAACGGGTTGGCGAACTGACCGCCATGCCATTGCGGCGAGGCGTGGTACCGGCTCGCGTTGTCGCCGTCGGGGCGTTTGCCGATGTTCGGCCATGCCGATGCGGCCGCGAACGCGAGGAAGGCCACCAGCACGGCGGCGAGCAGGGCGAGGATGCGGAGGAAGCGCTTCACGCGTCGACGATAGCCTTTCGCACCGGCTAAGTCATCGCTCCCACCCGAGCCAGCGACATCGCTACCTTCGGGTGGGAACGCGTTTACGCGCGAACGGTCTGACTCAGGGCATCAACCCTTCGGCATCGTCGCCATGTCGATCACGAAGCGGTAGCGCACGTCGTTCTTCACCAGGCGCTCGTACGTCTCGTTGATCGAGGCCATGTCGACCATCTCGATGTCCGACACGATGTTGTGCTTGGCGCAGAAATCCATCATCTCCTGCGTCTCGGCCATGCCGCCGATGGCGGAGCCGGCGATCGTGCGGCGCGGGAGCATCAGGCTGCCGCCGGCGAACGCGTCGATCGGCGTGAGGGCACCGACCAGCACCATCGTGCCGTCGAGCTTAAGGAGCGCGACGTACGGCGCGACGTCATGCGACACCGGAATGGTGTTGAGCAGGAAGTCGAAGCTCGCCGCTTCCTTCGCCATCGCGTCGGCGTCCTTCGACACCAGCACGGCGTCGGCGCCGAGGCGTTTCGCGTCCGCACCCTTGGCTTCCGAGGTGGTGATCATCGTGACGTGCGCGCCCATCGCCTTGGCGAACTTCACGCCCATGTGGCCGAGACCGCCGAGGCCGATGATGCCGACCTTCTGGCCCTTGCCGACCTTCCAGTGACGCAGAGGCGAGTACGTGGTGATGCCCGCGCAAAGCAGCGGTGCGGTCGCCTTGAGGTCGAGCTTCTTGGAGATCTTCACCACGAAGCGCTCCTCGACCACGATGTCGGTCGAATAGCCGCCCTGCGTCGGCGTGGTCTTGTCCTGTTCGGTGCCGTTGTACGTGAAGCTGGTATGGACCAGGCAATACTGCTCGAGGTCCTTCTTGCACGACTCGCATTCGCGGCACGAGTCGACCATGCAGCCGACGCCGGCATAGTCGCCGACCTTGAGCTTCTTCACCGCGGAGCCGACGGCCTTCACGCGGCCGACGATCTCGTGGCCCGGAACCATGGGGAACGTGGAATTGCCCCAGTCGCCCTTGGCCTGGTGGAGATCGGAGTGGCAGACGCCGCTGTAGAGGATTTCGATGTGGACATCGTGCGCGCCGACGTCGCGGCGGCTGATCTTGAACGGCGCGAGCGGCTTCGTCGCGTCCGTGGCGGCATACGCGTGGACTTCGAACATGGGGAGTCTCCTCTGCTAAGGCCGGGAACAATAACGCTCAACAATCCCGCCCGCCAACGGGGATTTCGCGATGAATCGTTGAGGTATCCTTGATAATCATGCGACCGGACAACCTCTCCCATCTCGCCGCCTTCGCCTCCGTGGCCCGCCACGCGAGCTTCCGCAAGGCCGGCGCGGAGCTGACCCTCACCACCTCGGCGATCAGCTACGCGATCCGCAGTCTGGAAGAACGGCTCGGCGTCGTCTTGTTTCATCGCACGACGCGGAGCGTGTCGCTGACCGAGGCGGGCCAGCGGCTCCTCGAGCGGCTGGAGCCCGCGCTGTTCGACGTCGGCGAGGCGCTGGAGGAAATGAACAATTTTCGCGCCACCCCCGCGGGCACCCTGCGCGTGAACATGCCCCGCGTCGCGGCCCAACTGCTCATGCCGGCGCTGTTGCCGCGCTTCCTGGCGCGCTACCCGGACATCCATTTCGAGGCCGTCGACAACGACGGGCTCATCGACATCGTGGC
The DNA here is from genome assembly GCF_900111665.1 of Luteibacter sp. 329MFSha. NCBI lineage: Bacteria > Pseudomonadati > Pseudomonadota > Gammaproteobacteria > Lysobacterales > Rhodanobacteraceae > Luteibacter > Luteibacter sp. 329MFSha. The sequence continues at coordinate 104,250 of NZ_FOJE01000004.1, forward strand.
ATCCGGCTTCGACGCGGGCATCCGCTTCCACGAGCACGTGCCCGAGGACATGATCGCGGTGCCGATGGGGGGACAGCAGCAGGGTGCGTGCGTCGCCTCGCCGGACCACATCGCGAAGCACGGCGTGCCCATGCATCCGAACGACCTGTTCCAGCACGACTGCATCCGCTTCCGCTTTCCGAGCGGGCGGCTCTACAAATGGGAATTCGAGCAAGGACCGAAGAAGCTCGAGCTCGACGTCCGCGGTCGGGTCACCTTCGGCGACCTGCGCCTGGCGCTCGACGCGGCCATGGCCGGCATCGGCTACACGCTCGTGCTGGAAGATCAGGTGACCGAGCTGGTCGCCGCGGGCCGACTGGTCAGGGTGCTCGAGGACTGGTGTCCGCCGTATCCCGGGTTCGTGCTCTATTACCCGAGGCAGAGGCGTGTCACCTCGGCGCTGCGGGCGTTCATCGAGTTTGTGCGGGACGAAAACGCGGCATAGCCGTCCGTAGGAGCGGACCTGGCCGCGATCGGGTGCTCGCGGCAACCTCCATCGCGGCCAGGTCCGCTCCAACAGACGTGGCACGTAAGCCGTGACGGGCGTATCCTGATTCCATGCTGCGCCGCACCACGGCCGCGCCCCACCTTCCCGAGTCCCGCCATGTCAGCACACGCCCCCGCGCCCGCCACGGGTCTGCCGCCTGTTCGCGCCCCCCATGTCGGCCTGGTCATCCTGGCCCTGGCCATCGGCGGCTTCGCCATCGGCACGACCGAATTCGCCTCCATGAGCATGCTGCCCCTGTTCGCGCAGGGCCTCGGCATCGACGCGCCGACCGCGGGTCACGCGATCAGCGCCTATGCACTCGGCGTCGTGGTCGGCGCGCCGATCATGACGGTGCTCGGCGCGCGCGTGCCGCGGCGCCGCCTGCTCATCGTCCTCATGGCGATGTTCACCGTCTTCAACGGTCTGACCGGCCTGTCGCCGAACTACCACTGGATGCTGGTGTTCCGCTTCCTCGCCGGCCTGCCGCACGGCGCGTACTTCGGCGTCGCGGCGCTCGTCGCGTCGTCGCTGGTGCCGCCGAACCGGCGCACGCGCGCGGTCGGCCAGATGTTCCTGGGACTCACGTTCGCCACCGTCGTCGGCGTGCCGCTGGCGAGCTGGCTGGGCCAGGCCGTCGGCTGGCGCTGGGCGTTCGCGCTCGTGGCCGTGCTCGGTGTCGCCACGATGACCGCGGTGGCGATCTACGCGCCGGAAGTGCCGGCGGACAAGGACGCCAGCCCGCTGCGCGAACTCGGCGCGCTGAAGCGTTCGCAGGTCTGGCTCACGCTGGCCATCGGCGCGATCGGCTTCGGCGGGATGTTCGCGGTGTACACGTACCTCGCGGACATCCTGATCGCCGTGACGCACATGCCGCTACACACCGTGCCCTGGGTCATCGGCATCTTCGGTGTCGGCCTCACCGCGGGCAACATGGTCGTGCCGGCGTTCGCCGATCGCGCGCTCATGCCGACCGCCGGCGGACTGCTCCTCTGGAGCATGGTGATGCTCGCGCTGTTTCCCTTCGCCGCGGGCAACGTCTGGACGCTCGGCCTCGATGTCTTCTTCATCGGCATCGGCGGCGCGCTCGGCACGGTGTTGCAGACGCGCCTGATGGACGTGGCCGGCGATGCGCAGGGCCTGGCCGCGTCGCTCAACCATTCCGCGTTCAACACGGCGAACGCACTCGGACCCTTCCTGGGCGGCCTCGCGATCGCGCACGGTTACGGCTGGACGTCGCCCGGCTGGGTCGGCGCGCTGCTCGCCATCGGCGGTCTCGTCATCTGGGCCGCGTCGATGGCGGCCGAGCGGCGCCGTCCGGCGCTGGTCGCTGAAACCTGCGTCTGACGCGGTCCGGCAGAACGCCGCATACGTAGGAGCGCGCCCTGCGCGCGACAGCCTTTCGCGCGGAGCGCCAGGGCCTGTTGCGCATGGTCCCAAAACATGTCGCGCGCAGGGCGCGCTCCTACCGGACTCGAGTCCGTTATTTCCCAATACAGAACGAACTGAAGATCGCGCCGAGCAGGTCGTCCGACGAAGAGGCACCGGTCGGGCACACGGCATACGTAGGAGCGCGCCCTGCGCGCGACAGCCTTTCGCGCGGAGCGCCAGGGCCTGTTGCGCATGGCCCCAAAACATGTCGCGCGCAGGGCGCGCTCCTACCGGATTCGCGTCCGTTATTTACCGATACAGAACGAACTGAAGATCGCGCCGAGCAGGTCGTCCGAAGAATAGGCGCCGGTCACCTCGCCGAGCGCCTGCTGCGCGTGACGCAGCTCTTCGGCGGCGAGTTCGCCGGCATGACTGCCATGCAGCGCGTCCGCCGTGCGTTTCAGATGATCGCGCACCTGTTCGAGCGCCACGACGTGGCGCCGCCGTGCGCTGAAGGCACCATCGCCCGCACCCGCCGTGGCGAGATCGCGCAGGATCGCGCGCAAGGCATCGAGACCGTCGCCCGTTCGCGCCGAAAGCCATAACGTGTCGTGGCCGTCGCGCTGCGCGCGATGCGCCGTGGCCTGCGCGAGATCGATCTTGTTGATCACGACGATGCGGTTCGCCTGCGCGGGCGTGCCTTCGAAGAAGGCGAGATCGTCGCGTGCATGCGCTTCGTCGGTGACGAGCAGCGCGACGTCGCAGCGTTCGAGTTGCGCACGCGCACGACGGATACCTTCCCGTTCGACCACATCATCGGAATCGCGCAGTCCCGCGGTATCCGCGAGTTCGAGCGTCGCGCCGTCGATGGTTACCGTTTCGCGCAGCACGTCGCGCGTGGTGCCGGCGATGTCGGTGACGATCGCGCGCTCCTGACCCGCGAGTGCGTTGAGCAGGCTCGATTTGCCGGCGTTCGGGCGGCCTACGATGGCGACGGCGATGCCGTCGTTCAAGCGAACGCCACGCCGGGTCTCCACGAGCAGCGCGTCGAGGTTCGCGCGCAGCGTGGCGAGGTTCGCACCGATGACGGGGTCGGCGAGGAAGTCGATTTCCTCCTCGGGGAAATCGATGGCGGCTTCGATATGCACGCGCAGGGCGATGAGCTCGGCGAGCAGCTCGTCCACGCGCGCGGAGAACACGCCTTCCATCGAACGCAACGCGGCGCGCGCGCCGGCCTCCGAGGTCGCCGCGACGACATCGGCCACGGCCTCGGCTTGGGCGAGATCGAGCTTGCCGTTGAGGAACGCCCGCTCGGTGAATTCGCCGGGACGCGCGAGGCGCGCGCCGAGGACGATCGCGCGACGGAGCAGGGCGTCGAGTAGCACCGCGCTGCCGTGCCCCTGCAGTTCGAGCACGTGCTCGCCCGTGTACGAATGCGGACCGGGAAAATAGAGAAGGATGCCGCGGTCGATCAGTTCGCCGTCGCCATCGCGGAACGCCGCGAAGTGCGCATGTCGCGGGCTCGGGTCGCGACCGAGGAGCGCCCGCGCGATGTCGCCCGCTTTCGGGCCCGAGATGCGCACGGCCCCGACACCGGCCGCGCCGGCGCCGGTGGCGATGGCCGCGATGGTGTCGTCGTGTGTCATGGGCGAGGTTCCAAAGCGAAGCGGCGCGTCTTTCGACGCGCCGCCCGGTGTTTAAGCCGTCTTGGCCTTGATGTCGGCCCGATCGACGCTGCGGTTGATCCACCACTGCTGGAGCAGGCTGGTGGCACCGTTGACCGTCCAGTAGAGCACCAGGCCCGACGGGAAGAAGGCGAAGAAGACACCGAAGATCAGCGGCATCACCTTCATCATCTTGGCCTGCGTCGGATCCATGCCGGCGGTCGGCATCATGCGCTGCGTGAGCAGCGTGACCAGGAAGTAGAGCACCGGCAGCACGTAGAACGGATCCGGTGCCGAGAGATCGTGGATCCAGCCGAAGAACGGCGCCTGGCGCAGCTCGATCGATTCCGACAGCACGCGGAGCAGGCCGATGAAGATCGGGAAGGTGATCAGGATGGGCAGGCAGCCCGCCATCGGATTGACCTTCTCCTTCTTGTACAGCTCCATCATGGCCTGCTGCATCTTCATGCGATCGTCGCCATAGCGCTCCTTGAGCGCCTGGACGCGAGGCTGAAGCTTGCGCATGCGCGCGCCCGAACGGAACTGGGCGTCGGTGAGCTTGAACAGCGCGGCCTTGATCAGAAGCACGAGCAGGATGATCGCCACGCCCCAGTTGCCGCTGATCGCATGCAGCTGCGAGAGCAACCAGTGCAGCGGCTGCGCGATGATCGTGAGCCAGCCGTAGTTGGCCGTGAGCTCGAGGCCGGGCGCGATGACATCGAGCGTGCCCTGGAGCTTAGGACCGACATAGAGGCGCGCGACGCTGTCGGCGGCCTGGCCGGGCGCGACCGAGATCGACGGACCGAACGCGCGCACGAGGTAGCGCGGCGTCGTGGAATTCGGATCGATGATCGTGCTGCTGTACGTGACGCTCTGGTCCGCCGGCGGAATCCACGCGACGAAGAAGTAATGCTGCTGCATGCTCACCCAGCCGCCGGTGATCTGGCGGTTGACCGGCTTCTTCGCGAAGTCCGTGAACGGGAGCGATTCGAACTTGTTCTCCGGGCTGTACCACGCGGCGCCGAAGAAGCTGTGCTGCGCCGGATCGGTATAGGCCTTGAACCAGTTCACCTTCTCGGCCGGCACGCGCTGCAGCTGCTGGTACGCGTTGCCCGTCCAGGCGACGCTCGAACCGTTCTCGACGCGCTGGTCGAGATCGACGACGTAGTCGGTCCGCTTGAGCGTGTAACGCTTCGTCACCTTCACGCCCGAGGGATCGGTCCAGACCATGTCGAGGCTGACCGACTTCTCGCCATCGGCGAGCACCGCCTCGGTCTTCTCGGCGCGGAAGAGGGCGCGATGGTCGGGCGCGGCGCCCGTATTGCTGACGAGGCCATCCTGCGCGGCGAAGTAGTGCTGCGCGCTGTCGTCGAGCAGCCGCGCCGGCGGCGGCGTCGGGTTTTTCTTGGTCGCCGGTTCGGCCGGGTAGGCGAGGAGCTCCGAGCGGACGATGCTGCCGCCGCGCGTGTCGATCGTCAGGCGAAGGACGTCGTTCGACAGCGTGACCAGCTCGGCCTTGCCTTCGACCGGCGCCGTGCCTTCGTTCGGCACGCTCGCCGGAGCGGCGGCGCCCGGCACGCTGGTATCGGCGTTCGGCTTGGCGGCATCGGTCTGCGCGGCGGGCGTCGGGGCGGCCGGCTGGGGGCCGTAATCCTTCTCCCATTCGGTCCACAGCAGGTACGCCACGAACATGAGCGCGAAGAAGAGAAGCGTGCGCGTTTGATTCATTGCTTAGGCCAGATCCGAATGGCGCCCCGGCGCGGGACCGGGAAAGGCGGGAAGGTCGATGAGGTCAACGCGCGATTGTGCCGTCGGCACCGTCGCGCTTCAACGGCCGGATGCGGCGCAGGAGGGCGTCGAGCTCGGCCAGTAGCGCCGCGCCGGTCTCGTTCACCGCGCTGTCGCGGGCCATGACCAGGATGTCGACCGGCGGCAGGGCGGGGCGGGCACGACGAAATGCCTCACGCGCGAGTCGCTTGATCCGGTTCCGGTCGACGGCACGCTTGGAGCAACGCTTGGAGATCGCCAGGCCGAGCCGGGCGGTATCGCCGTCGTTGTTTCCGAAGCGCAAAAGAAAACAGCGGCCGCCGAGGCGACCGCTGACTGTTCGCAGGGCTGCGAAGTCGGCGGCGCGGCGTATCCGCGCATCGCGCGGCATGGCTGCGGCACGCACGACCGGCGAACCGCTTACGGGATCAGACGCTTGCGGCCCTTGGCGCGGCGGGCGTTGAGGATCTTGCGACCGTCGGCGGTGGCCATGCGGGCACGGAAGCCGTGCGTGCGGGCACGCTTGAGCTTGCTGGGCTGGTAAGTACGCTTCATGGCGCTTACATCCGGGTGAAGATGGAAAAAGGCCCAGAAGTATGCGTGACAATCCCGAGAACTGTCAACCGCTTGGCCAGAGAGGGAAGCGCCGCCCGCGGCGGCGGCGAATCGAAGGGCGGAAGACGGAACGCTGGTAGACTTCGTCGTCCACCCCGCGCGCACGCGCCCCTTCTGTGGCAAGAATACCCGATGAGTGATCTCTGGAGGCGCTGTCTCGAGCGTCTTGAAGGCGAACTGACGTCCGAAGACGTCCATACCTGGCTCATGCCGTTGCAGGCCAGGGAGGATGCGACCGGACTGTTCCTGTACGCGCCGAACCCCTATTCGCTGGACACCGTACGCGAGCAATACCTGGGCAAGATCCAGTCGATCGTCGAGCATCTGACGGGCCGCGCCCTGCCCGTCCGTCTCGAGGTCGGCTCGTCCGGACCGCGTCCCGCCCCCGCGCGCCCGGCGTCGGCCACCGCGCCGAGCCCGGCGCAGGCCGCGCCGCGCGTGGTCGAAGCCGCGCCCGAACCGCCGCATGTGCACAACCTCGATCCGCACTACACGTTCGAGACCTTCGTGGAAGGCAAGTCGAACCAGCTCGGCAAGGCCGCGGCGATGCAGGTCGCGATGAACCCTGGCCGCGCCTACAACCCGCTGTTGCTCTACGGCGGCACGGGCCTCGGCAAGACCCATCTCATGCACGCCGCGGGCAACATGCTGATGCAGAACAATCCGGGCGCCAAGGTGCTGTACCTGCGCTCGGAGCAGTTCGTCAGCGGCATGGTGAAGGCGCTGCAGCAGAAGAACATGGACGACTTCAAGCGGCGCTTCCGCTCGGTCGACGCGCTGCTGATCGACGACATCCAGTTCTTCGCCGGCAAGGACACCACGCAGGAAGAGTTCTTCCACACGTTCAATGCGCTGTTCGAAGCGAAGCAGCAGATCATCCTGACCTGCGACCGTTACCCGAAGGAACTCGACAAGCTCGAGCCGCGACTGAAGTCGCGCCTTGGCTGGGGTCTTTCCGTGGCCATCGAGCCGCCGGACTTCGAGACACGCGCGGCGATCCTTCTGTCGAAGGCGGCGGAGAAGGACATGGAAGTGTCCGAGGACGTGGCGATGCTGCTGGCCAAGCGCATCCGTTCCAACGTGCGCGACCTCGAGGGCGCGCTCAACACGCTCGCGGCCCGGGCCAACTTCTACCGCAAGCCGATCACGACGGATTTCGCCGAAGAGACGCTGCGCGACCTGCTCAACACGCATGCGCAGGCCGTCACGGTGCCCAACATCCAGAAGACGGTGGCCGACTACTACCAGGTGCGCCTGTCCGACCTGCTCTCCAAGCGCCGTGTGCGCTCGCTGGCGCGTCCCCGTCAGGTGGCCATGGCCCTGTCCAAGGAACTCACCGAGCACAGCCTGCCGGAGATCGGAGAGGCCTTCGGGGGCAGGGACCACACGACCGTGCTTCACGCGTGCCGGACGATCCGCGGCTTCTGTGAGAAAGACGTGCGGATGCGCCAGGACTGGGAGCAGCTCATCCGCATATTGACGGGCTGAGAAGCTGTGGATAATAGGTGGATGACCGGAGGATGGTTTCGAGGTCGAAAGTTATCCACAAGGCACCCACACGAAACCGCCTGTTCAAGCCAGTAGATATCAATTCGTAAATCACTGAAATTCAAAGTGAAATACGAGTTTTCAAGATATCCACCGGCCTAACAACAACCACTAAATAAATCTTAAAAACATAAAAGCAGGAGTAGGGGACGCATGCAATTCAGCATCCAGAGGGAAGTACTGCTCAAACCTCTGCAGCAAGTGGTGGGCGTCGTCGAACGCCGCCAGACGCTGCCCGTGTTGGCCAACCTGCTGGTTCGCGCCTCCGGTAGCGAGGTCTCGTTCACCGGTACCGACCTCGAAGTCGAGATGATCGCCACCACCGCCGCCGACGGCGTGCAGGAAGGCGAGATCACGATTCCGGCGCGAAAGCTGTTCGACATCGTCCGCGCGCTGCCGGACGGCGCGAAGATCGACATCAAGTTGAATGGCGAACGCATCGCCCTCAACGCCGGCCGCAGCCGTTTCACGCTGGCGACCCTGCCGTCGAGCGAGTTCCCGACGATCGACGAGATCGAACTCGTGGAGCGCGTGACGCTGCCGGAAGAAGTCCTGCGCGACCTGATGGACCGCACGGCTTTCGCCATGGCCAATCAGGACGTCCGCTACTACCTCAACGGCATGCTGCTCGATCTCCAGGAGCACACGCTGCGCTGCGTCGCCACCGATGGTCATCGCCTGGCGCTGAAGGAAACCAAGCTCGAAAGCTCGGTTTCCGCACGCCGCCAAATCATCATTCCGCGCAAGGGCGTGAACGAGCTGATCGGTCTGTTCGAATCGGGCGAGGGCTCGGTGGAACTGGAGTTCGGCCGGAATCACCTGCGCGTTCGCCGCGGAGGCGTGGTGTTCACGTCCAAGCTGATCGACGGTCGGTTCCCGGACTACGAGGCGGTGATTCCGCTCGGCGCCGACAAGTCGGCCACCATCGAGCGAGATGTCCTGCGCAGCGCCCTGCAGCGCGCCGCGATTCTCTCGAACGAGAAGTATCGCGGCGTGAAGCTGGAACTGAGCCCGGGTCGCATCAAGATCGTCGCCCACAATCCGGAACAGGAAGAAGCCCAGGAAGAAGTCGAAGCCGAGACCGTGGTCGACGATCTCGCCGTCGGTTTCAACGTCGGCTACCTGCTGGACGCCCTCGGTGCGCTGCGCGGCGACAAGGTGCGTATCAATCTCCGCGATGCCCAGTCGAGCTGCCTCCTGCAGGAAGAGGGCAACGACGAGGCCCGTCACGTGGTGATGCCGCTTCGCCTCTGACGCATGGCACGTTAAAGTTCGGCCACGACGCCGGGGATGTCTTCGACACCCCGGCGTCTTTCGTTTGGGAACGGGAAAAACGGCGGGATGAAGTTCGAATCGTTGCGGATAAGCGGATTACGTTGCCTGGACGGCGTGTCGTTGACGCCGGCGCCGGGGATCAATGTGTTCGTCGGGCCCAACGGCGCCGGTAAGACCAGCGTGCTCGAGGCTGCCTACCTGCTTTCCCATGGCCGCTCGTTCCGCGCGGGATCGCGGGACGTACTCCTGAAGCGGGGCGCGACGACGCTTTCCGTGTTCGCCGAGGTCCGTACCGCTGATGAACGGGTTCGTCGGCTCGGCCTGGGGCGCGAGGGCGGGCGATGGCAGGCGCGTGTGGACGGCGATTCCGCGGCGTCGCTCGGAGCCTTGGTGCAGGAATGCGCGGTGGTCTGTTTCGAGCCGGGATCCCACGACCTTATCGCCGGCCCTTCGGACGAGCGCCGCCGGTACCTCGATTGGGGTTTGTTCCACGTGGAACATGCCTTCGTGAACCAGTGGCGCCGGTATCAACGGGCGCTGAAACAGCGTAACGCCGCCCTACGGCAAGGTGGGAACGTCGACCCGGCGGTCCTGGCGCCCTGGGAAGCGGAACTGGCTCAGGCGGGCGAGGGGATCACCGTGTTTCGTCGCGGGTACCTCGAGCGTCTCATGCCCCATGTCCAGGGCTTCATGCGGAACGTCCTTCCGGAGCTCGGCGAGTTTTCGATCCGCTACAAGGCCGGGTGGGACGAGGCCAACGATCTAGCCACCACGCTTGCCGACCGGCGGCTGCGCGATATTGGACGAGGGCACACCACGGTCGGCCCGCACCGGGCGGACTTCTCCGTGGCTTTCGAACAGGCGCCGCTGAGGGAGCACCTCTCCCGCGGACAGGAAAAGCTATGCGCGCTCGCCTGCCTGCTCGGGCAGGCGTCGCTGCATGCCGAAATCCGCGGGGAATGGCCCGTGGTCTGCCTGGACGACCTTGCATCCGAGCTCGATCGGACCCATCAAGAGTGGGTAGTCGCGCAACTTCTTGGCCGCGACGTCCAGGTCTTCGTGACGGGCACGGAGATCCCTTCCGCCCTTGTCGACCAGCCAGTGACTGTGTTCCACGTGGAACAAGGTCAGGTCAGGGGTTTGCTATAATCGACCGACTGTCCCGAAGCCATCCGCGCCGCATCGGGGCCGCATTCTGGCGCCATCACCAGGCATCGCATGAACGAACCTCTCGATCCGACCAACTCGAACGCCTACGACTCCGGCAGCATCAAGGTCCTCAAGGGCCTGGAAGCCGTTCGCAAGCGCCCCGGCATGTACATCGGCGACACCGACGACGGTACGGGCCTGCACCACATGGTGTTCGAGGTGGTCGATAACGCCATCGACGAAGCCCTGGCCGGTTATTGCGACTACGTCACCGTGACCATCCATCAGGACGGTTCGGCCAGCGTCGCCGACAATGGCCGCGGCATTCCCGTCGATACGCACCCGGAAGAGGGCAGGTCCACGGCGGAAGTCGTGATGACCGTGCTCCACGCGGGCGGCAAGTTCGATGCGAACTCCTACAAGGTTTCCGGCGGTCTGCACGGCGTCGGCGTGTCGGTGGTAAACGCCCTCAGCGAGAAGCTCTGGCTGACCATCTGGCGCGACGGCAAGGAATACCGTCAGGAATACGCCCACGGTGAGCCGGTGGCCCCGATCGCCGTCGCCGCCGACACGAACCGTCGCGGCACCATGGTGCGTTTCTCGCCCAGCCCGGCCACGTTCACCAACAACATCGAGTTCCACTACGACATCCTGGCGAAGCGCCTTCGCGAGCTGGCGTTCCTCAACTCCGGCGTCACCATCGAGCTGGTCGACGAGCGCAACGATCGCAAGGACATCTTCGCGTACGAAGGCGGCATCAAGTCGTTCGTGCAGCACCTTGCCCAGCTAAAGACCGCGCTGCACCCGACCGTCATCAGCTTCAGCTCGCAGACCGACGGCATCACCGTCGAGCTGGCGATGCAGTGGACGGACGCCTATCAGGAAACGATGTTCTGCTTCACGAACAACATTCCGCAGCGCGATGGCGGCACGCATCTCACGGGCTTCCGCGCCGCGCTGACGCGCACGCTGCAGAGCTACATCGAGAAGGAAGGCCTGGCGAAGAACGCCAAGGTGGGCCTGTCCGGCGACGACATGCGCGAAGGCATGATCGCCGTGCTCTCGGTGAAGGTGCCCGACCCGAAGTTCTCGTCGCAGACCAAGGACAAGCTCGTTTCCAGCGAGGTGAAGACGGCTGTCGAGCAGGTCGTCAACGACCGGCTGGCCGACTTCCTCCTGGAGCATCCGGCCGAAGCCAAGGCCATCGCCTCGAAGGCGGTCGACGCCGCGCGCGCCCGCGAGGCCGCCCGCAAGGCCCGCGAGATGACCCGCCGCAAGGGCGCCCTGGACATCGCGGGCCTGCCCGGCAAGCTCGCCGACTGCCAGGAGAAGGATCCCGCGCTTTCCGAACTGTTCCTGGTCGAGGGTGATTCCGCAGGCGGCTCCGCGAAGCAGGGGCGCAACCGTCGCACGCAGGCCGTGCTCCCGTTGAAGGGCAAGATCCTCAACGTGGAAAAGGCCCGCTTCGACAAGATGATCTCTTCCGCCGAAGTCGGCACGCTGATCACCGCGCTCGGCACGGGCATCGGCAAGGAGGAGTACAACCCCGACAAGCTGCGTTACCACCGCATCATCATCATGACCGACGCGGACGTGGACGGCTCGCACATCCGCACGCTGCTGCTCACGTTCTTCTACCGTCAGATGCCGGAGCTGATCGAGCGCGGTCACGTCTACATCGGCCTGCCGCCGCTGTACAAGGTGAAGCAGGGCAAGCAGGAGATGTACATCAAGGACGACGCCGTCCTGAACGAGTACCTGATCTCCAGCGCGGTCGACAATGCGACGCTCGCGCCGGAGGAGGGTGCGCCTTCCATCGACGGCGTCGCGCTCGAGAAGCTGCTTCGCGACTACCAGGGTGCTCTGGACCAGATCGCCCGCCTGAGCCATCGCTTCGATGTCGCGGCCCTCACGGCCATGATCGAGCACGCGCCGCTGGCGGATGCCCTGTGGACCGACGCGACGGGCATGCAGGCCTGGCTCGACGGCATCGCCACGCGTCTGAGTGCCAGCGGTCTCGGCAAGCCGACGTACGCGCTTCGCTTCCGCCCGGCGCAGAACGAGCAGGGCGCGGCGATCGAGGTCGAGCGCATGCAGCATGGCCTCAGCCACACGTGGATCATGCCGCAGGCGTTCTTCACGGGCCTGGAGTTCCGCGCCATCCTGTCGATCTCGCAGCAGCTCGGCGAGCTCGGCCTGCAGCCGGGTGCCGTGGTTCGCCGCGGCAACGCCTCGCGCGGCGTGCTGAGCTTCGCCGACGTGCGCAACTGGCTGCTCGACGAAGCCAAGAAGGGCCGCACGATCCAGCGCTTCAAGGGCCTCGGCGAAATGAACCCGGAGCAGCTGTGGGAAACCACGGTCAATCCGGAGACGCGCCGCATGCTCCAGGTGGGCGTCGAAGACGCGGTCGCCGCGGACCAGATGTTCTCGATGCTGATGGGCGAGGCGGTCGAGCCCCGTCGCGATTTCATCGAGTCGAACGCCCTCAAGGTGGCGAATCTCGACATCTGATCGATACGCCTGCGTATGGTGGTTGCACACGATGCCCGGTCGGCGACGACCGGGCATTTTTTGTAGGGGATTACCCACACAGCGCACGTGGACGAAAACGGCGTTTTCAAGCCAACCTTCGGCCCATAAAACCGTCAGTGCCAACATTCTTCTAACAAGTCATTGTTTTGACGGTACTTTTTTCTTGCGCTGCGACTTGTTCTTAGGAATCGAATCGGGTTAACCTCTGTAGTCCCCCGGAGAGCCACTGTGTGTGCCGACTCCTACAACCGAGGTCTGTCAATGAAACAGCGTTCCTTCTCGAAGTTCGCGCTCGCTACCGCCATCGCGCTTTCCCTCGTCAGTGGCGTTGCGTCCGCACGCGATACGAAGTCCGCCGATAAGGACAAGAAGGAAGCGCTGTACCCGAACGCCACGCGTTCCGAGCCGAAGCTCGACCTCAAGAGCGAGAAGGACCAGAAGGCCATCCAGGAAGGCCTGGATGCCGCGAACAACGGTGAGAAGGACAAGGCCGTGCAGCTGCTCACGCCGCTCGCCGACGGCTCGGGCACGAGCAGCAAGTACGCTCAGGCCCTCGCGCTCCAGGGTCTCGCCAACCTCAAGTACAACGACGGCGACGTGAAGGGCGCCATCGTCGAACTGAAGAAGGCGCTCGACATCGGCGTGATGCCGAACGACACCTACTTCCAGCTGAAGTACATGTACACGCAGTTCCTCGTCGCCGACGAGCAGTACGCCGCCGCGCTGCAGTCGCTGCAGGAATGGCGCGCCGAAGGCAAGAAGGAAACGGCCGACTCGTACGGCCTCGAAGGCAACATCGATTACCGCCTCGAGAAGTACCCGGAAGCGATCGCCGCGATCGAGAAGGCGAAGTCGATGCCGGACGCGAAGCCGCAGGGTTCGTGGGATCAGATCCTCGCCGCCAGCTACTCGGAGACGGGACAGGGCGACAAGGCCGCGGTGCTCGCCACCGAGGCGCTCGCCAAGAACCCGAACGACGCGACCACGCTGAACAACGCAGCCTCGTCGCTGATCCAGGCGCAGAAGTATCCGGAAGCGATCGCGCTGCTCGAGAAGGCGCGCAGCGCCGGTGCGTTCAAGGACGAGAAGCAGTACGTCAACCTCGCCAAGGTCTACCTGATCGACGGCCAGGAGCACACCGATCGCCAGGCTGCGAACGCGGGCAAGGCCGCCGCGGTGCTCAAGGAAGGCTTCGACAAGGGCGTCGTGCAGAAGTCGGCCGAGAACTACAACCTGCTGGGCGACTCGTACGTCACCGGCGACAACATGTCCAGCGCGCTCACCGCCTACCAGCAGGCCGCCGCGGTCGCCACGAACGGCGAGCCGGCGCTGAAGGTCGCGCGTGTGCAGCTACAGGAAAATCAGTACTCCGCGGCCAAGAAGTCCGCGACGGATGCCATCAGCAAGGGTGTGCAACATAAGGGTCAAGCCTACATGGTGCTCGCGGAAGCCGAGCGTGGTCTGAAGAACAAGCCGGGTGCCATCGACGCCATGAAGAAGGCGGCGCAGGATCCGGAAACGTCTGCCAAGGCCAACGCCTGGTTGAAAACCGCAGGTACCGGCAAGTAAGCGCTTGTAAAGCCCCGAAAGTTAGGTTTGTGCGACGCCATAAATCTTCCCTTCAGGTGCTATACAAACGCTATATGCTGGTGTAACTTGCTTATCTTTCCGCTTGCAGAAACCTGCGTTTTCGGCATTGTCAACCCGCCGAGCGCCGGAAGAGCAGTGCGGGCTCACTTCCGCTTGATTAGCTCTTGATAGTGACTGATGGCCTCAAGTAACGAATCAACCGGCCAAGCGCCGTTCAGTTGGGGGCGCACAAGTGCGTTGGCAGTAGCCATCGCGCTGCACTCGTTCGCCTTCCTGCTGCTGGTCGCGCCCATGGCGCCGCCCAAGACGCAGGAAAAGCAGAAAGAGAAGGTGGTGCAGGTCGACTTCATCGAACCGCCGCCGCCGCCCCCGCCTCCTCCGCCGCCGCCGCCGGAACCCCCGAAGCAGCCGCCGCCGAAAATCATTCAGCAGGTGAAGCCGCCGCCGACACCGCCGCCGCCGGCTCCGCCGCCGCCGGCTGTCGAAGAGGCGAGCACGAATGCCGTTCCGGCACCGCCGCCGGCGCCTCCCGCGCCGCCAGCACCGCCGGCCGACATCGCGCCCAGCGAGAATCTGTCGTACCGTCAGCGTAATCCGCCAAAGTATCCGCCGCAGGCGGTTCGCCAGCGGCATGAAGGTACGGTGGTACTTCTGGTCCTCGTGGGTGTCGACGGTTCGCCGAAGGACATCCAGGTCGACCAGTCGAGCGGTTTCCGCGAACTGGACAAGGCAGCGCAGGATGCGGCCAGGAACTGGCGATTCAACCCGGGCAAGCGAGGCGGTCAGGCCGTCGAAGGCTATGCACGTGTCCCCGTTACGTTCAACCTAAACCAGCTGTAAGTCCTCTCACTTACATCTCTGTTCACGCTTGACTTCCCAAGGGTAGCGTTATGTTGCAAGACACCTCCGCTCAGCCTGCTAATCCAGGTCAGAACTCGAATGCCGACGCCCTGAAGCAGATGGGCTTCGACCACCTCATCCACAACTTCGACTTCCTCGGTTGGATTGTGTTCGTGGTGCTGGTCGCGATGTCCGTGCTCTCGTGGTACTTCATCGTCGCCAACTTCATCCGTAACAGCCTCGTGCGTTCGCGCGCCGACAAGGTCATCCAGGGCTTCTGGAACACCTCGTCGACGCAGGAAGCCATTCGCATGCTCGAAGAGCAGCCGAAGGGCGAACCGTTCTCGAAGATCGCTCTCGATGCCGCTTCGGCCGTCGCTCACCACCAGCAGGCTGCTGGCGGTCGCCTCGCCGAGACGCTGTCGCGTTCGGAATTCATCGACCGCGCCCTGCGCCAGGCCGTCGCTCGCGAGAGCCTGCGTCTGGAAGGCGGCCTGACCCTGCTCGCCACGGTCGGTTCGTCGGCTCCGTTCATCGGTCTTCTCGGTACGGTGTGGGGTATCTACCACGCACTTATCGGTATCGCCGCTTCGGGTTCCGCGTCGATGGACAAGGTTGCCGGTCCCGTCGGTGAAGCTCTGATCATGACCGCGTTCGGTCTGTTCACCGCTATCCCGGCCGTGCTCGCGTACAACTTCTTCATGCGCTCGAACCGCCTGACCTACGCCCAGTTCGACGAATTCGCGCACGACCTGCACGACTTCTTCGCCACCGGCGCCCGCGTCGAAGGCACCGCTCCGGTCGCCGTCGTCAAGAAGTAAGAGGAACTGACCCATGGCTATGAGCAGCGGGGGCAACTCCGGTGGTCCGATGTCGGAAATCAACGTCACGCCGCTCGTCGACGTGATGCTGGTTCTGCTGATCATCTTCATGATCACGGCGCCGCTGATGTCCCACAAGGTCCAGATCGATCTGCCGAAGGCTAATCCGAACGTTAAGGATGACACCCCGGTCGAACCGATGGATCTCGCGGTCAAGCCGGACGGTACGTACTTCCTCAATGACGGTGAAGTCAGCGAGGCTGAACTGAAGGCTCAGTTCGCGGTTGCGGCGGCGAAGTCGCCGCAGCCGGAACTCCAGATCCGTGCCGATCGCACCACCGAATACCGCGTGGTGAAGAAGATCCTTGGCGATGCCAAGGACGCCGGTATGGTCCACGTCGGCTTCATGTCGACCGGCAAGGAGTAAAGAACCATGGCATTCAGCTCAGGCAATTCCGGTGGCCCGATGTCGGACATCAACGTCACGCCGCTCGTCGACGTGATGCTGGTGCTCCTGATCATCTTCATGATCACGGCTCCGATGCTGTCGCATAAGATCAAGATCGATCTGCCGCAGCCGAACCCGAACATCGTCAACCCGGAAAATCCGCCGGATCCCGTCCGCCTGCAGATTCGCCAGGATGGCTCGCTGTACTGGAACGACACACCGGTCGACGAACTGGGCCTCAAGGCTCAGATCGCGGTGATCGCCCAGCAGTCGAACCAGCCGGAACTGCAGATCGACGCGGATGACGCGGTTCAGTACGAGGCAGTGGCTCGCGTGCTTTCCGACGCGAAGGGCCAGGGCCTGACCAAGATCGGTTTCGTCAACAACTGATCGCCCGGTCGTCCGGTAAAACCAAAAGCCCCGCCTCACGGCGGGGTTTTTTTATGGGCGTTTACGAATGACAGGGTCTGGTGGGAGCCGATCGTATCGGCGATCCCGCGTCAGCGGGCCAAATGCCGCCGACGCGGAACGCAACACCGGAAGCCACCGGACTTTCCGCGCCTCGCTCCGCAGGGATCGCCGATACGATCGGCTCCCACGCGTCGGTAGCTGCCCAGGTTCGCTACTTCAGGATGTCGAGGTAGGCGCGTACCGTGTTTGCGAGGCCCTGATAGAGCGCCTCGCCGATCAACGCGTGCCCGATCGACACTTCCGCAAGGCCTGGGATCGCCGCCTTGAACGTTCCGAGGTTCGCCTGGCTCAGGTCGTGCCCCGCGTTCACGGCGAGCCCCGCCTGCTGCGCACGCTGCGCGGTCTCCGCGAACGACGCCAGTTCCTTGCGCGCATCCCCGCCGTGGAACGCTTCGGCATACGGCCCGGTGTAGAGCTCGATGCGCTGCACGCCGATCGCCTTCGCTTGCTCGAAGCCTTCGCCGCCGGCATCGACGAACACGCTGACGCGGCAACCGATCTCGCGGAAGGCTTCGACGACGGGCTTCAGCGTCTCGATGTCTTTCGTGAGGTCGAAGCCGTGATCGGAAGTGATCTGTCCGTCGCCGTCGGGAACCAGCGTGACCTGCGACGGACGTACTTCGCGGCAGAGCTCGAGCAGGCCGGGATACGCCCCGCGCGCGGGCGCGAACGGGTTGCCTTCGATGTTGTACTCGACGCGCCCGCGCAGCAGGCCGGCGAGCGTCCGGACGTCCGTCGGCGTGACGTGCCGCATGTCGGGTCGCGGGTGCACGGTGAGGCCGCCGCAACCGGCGTCGATGCAGGTGTTCGCGGCTGTCGCGATATCCGGTTCGTTACCGCCGCGCGAGTTGCGCAGCACTGCGATCTTGTTGAGGTTGACGCTGAGTAGGGTCATCGACTGTCCATAAAAAAACGCACGCCACCATCGCGACGTGCGTAATGACTGTCGTCCCAGCATAACGCGCCACGTCCCTGTGGCGCAGCACTCCACGGCTCACTCCACACACGTCAACTTCGACCCGTCGCGCGGCGAAAAGGTTCAAACCGGAAATGTGAAGACGCGGACGCGACGTGGCTCACCACGCCATGCGACGGCGGACACCAGGTCGTCACCGAGGTGGAGTGGCTGGACCTGCCACGCGGATGCCGGCGCGATGTCGCCGTCGAACGCGGCCGGTGCGACCTCCGACCCCTCGACGCTGAACGAAACGCGATGCAGACCGTAGGAAAGCCCGCCGCCGTGCGCCTTCAACACAGCCTCCTTGGCCGTCCACAAGGTGAGGAACCTCGCGAGGCGGGCGGAATCCGGCAACGCCTCGAGCTCGGCCGTCTCAGCGCTGGCGAAGAATCGGCGTGCGAGTTCCACGGCGCGGGGTCGCGGCCGGACCGTCTCGACGTCGACGCCCACCTCGAAACCGGCGGGCCCTCGCCCGACGGCCAGCAGCGCGACGTCGCCGCTGTGGGACCAGTTGAAACCGAGCGTGTCGAACGGAGCCGGAAAACGCGGCTTGCCGTGCTCCCCACGCTCGATGACAGGCGCGCCGTCGCCGGCGTACGCGGCCAGAAGCCGAGCGAACGCCGCCTCGCCCGCGCCGCCGGACCAGGTGGTGCGCCAGACGTGGATGTCGTTCTCGGTGAGGGGCGGGAGCGTCGGGAGCGGATGTGCCATCCGGTCGATGCTGAGGCCAAACCGGGGGCCGTGCAATCGTCTTCTCCGTGGAAAACCGGGCTCACCATCGCCGATGCGATCGGCTCCCACCCTTCGGTAGGCCGGGTGTCCGTACGCCAGTAGAATGGACCCGAGGCCGAGGGGGGAACCGATTCGTGATCGCAGGCTGGCTCTTGCTGCTGGTGTCGCTGCTCTACGTGGGCATGCTGTTCGCGATCGCGTATTTCGGCGACCGCCGCCCGCTCTACCCTCGCCAGCCCAGGCTCCGACCCGTGGTCTACAGCCTCGCGCTCGCCGTCTACTGTTCCTCGTGGACCTTCTACGGCGCCGTCGGTACCGCCGCGGTGTCCGGCCTGTCGTACCTGCCGATCTACCTCGGCCCACTGCTGCTTTTCGTGCTCGGCTTCGGCCTCATCGAGCGACTGGTACTCGTCGCGCGCGAACGCAACATCACGTCGATCGCCGACTTCATCGCCGCGCGTTTCGGCAAGTCGCACGGACTCGCCGCGCTCGTCGCGCTGATCGCCGTGATCGCGATCATTCCGTACATTGCGTTGCAGTTCAAAGCCGTCGCGATGTCGTTCAACGTGCTGGGCGCGGGGAACACGGCCTGGTGGTTCGGCGACACCGCGCTGTGGTGCGCCGGCCTGCTCGCCGTCTTCGCCATCCTCTTCGGCACGCGCACGATCGATGCCACCGAGCACCACCACGGCATGATGCTCGCGGTCGCCGTCGAATCGCTGGTGAAGCTGCTCGCCTTCGTCGCCATCGGCGTCTACGCCTACCTGCACGGACCGGGCATCGCGGAGACGATACGCGCGCCGATGCTGCAGGTGGAGAAAGGCAGCATGCCGCCCGGCTTCGTCGCGCAGACGTTGCTGGCGTTCTGCGCGATGTTCTGCCTGCCGCGCCAGTTCCAGATCGGCGTCGTCGAATGCGAGGATCCGCGCGATCTTCGTCGCGCGCGCTGGTTCTTTCCCGTCTACATGATGCTGATCTCGCTTGCGGTCCTGCCCATCGTCAGCGCGGGGATGGGCATTCCCGCCGTCGCGCGCGGGCACGTCGACGCGTGGGTGCTCAATCTTCCCGTCGCGCTCGGCGACAACGGCATCGCCCTGCTCGCCTTCGTCGGCGGCTTCTCGGCGGCCACCGGCATGGTGATCGTGGCGGCCGTGGCGCTGGCGACGATGATCAGCAACGACCTCGTGATGCCGATGTTGCTTCGCCTGAAAGGTCTCGACCTGGAGCGTCGCGGCGACCTGTCGAACATCGTGCTGCTCGTGCGTCGCATCGCCATCGTCGTGCTCGCCGGTCTCGCGTACATCTACTACCGGATCATCGCCGACGCCGAGAACCTCGCCGCCACCGGCCTGCTCTCCTTCGCGGCCGTCGCGCAGTTCGCGCCCGCCATCGTGTCCGCGCTCTACTGGCGCGGTGCGAGTCGCGTCGGCGTCTACGTGGGCCTGCTCGCCGGCTTCCTGGTCTGGGGCTACACGTTGCTGCTTCCGGCGATGACGCGCGCCGGATGGCTGCATACGCGCTGGATCGACGAAGGTCCGTTCGGACTGGGCTGGCTCAAACCCACGGAGTTGTTCCACCTCACCGGCTGGGAGCCCGTGACGCACGGAACCTTCTGGTCGCTGCTGGCCAACGTCGGTTGCCTCGTGTTCCTCTCCCTGCGTTTCCGCCCGAGCGTCGCGGAGCGCCTGCATGCCGCACTGTTCGTCGACCCGTTCATGCGCAGCGCCACCGGCGCCGGCGACTGGCGCGGGCGCGTCACGGTCCGTGATCTGGGAACGATCGCAGGTCGCATCGTCGGCGATCGCGTGACGATGCGCGCGTTCAACGAATACGGACAGCGCCACGGCGTGACGCTCTCCCCCACCGACGCTGCGGACCGCCCGCTGATCCAGTTCACCGAACGCCTGCTCGCCAGTGCCGTGGGCGCGGCGAGCGCGCGACGCATCCTCATGGGCGCGCTATCGGGCACGGGGCTCGACATCGCCGAGGCGATGGCGCTGATGGACGAAGCCTCGCAGGAGCTTCGCTTCAACCGCGAGCTGCTGTCGACGACGCTCGAAAACGTCTCGCAGGGCATCAGCGTCGTGGACGGCGACATGCGCCTCGTCGCGTGGAACCGGCGTTACCTCGAACTCTTCGATTACCCCGAAGGCATGGTGTACGTCGGGCTGCCGGTGGCCGATCTCATCCGCTGGAACGCCGAGCATGGCGAATGCGGACCTGGCGAAGTCGACGACCACGTCGCCAAGCGCATCCGCTACATGCGCGCCGGATCGCCGCACGTGTTCCAGCGCGTGCGTCCCGACGGCACCGTGATCGAGATGCGCGGCCGCGCACTTCCTGGTGGCGGCTTCGTCACCACGTTCACCGACGTCACCGCGTACAAGTCGGTGGAGCAGGCGTTGATCGACGCGAACGAAACGCTCGAGCAGCGCGTCGAGGATCGCACCGCCGAACTGTCGGAGGCGCTCGATGCCACGGCGACGGCGCGTCGCGAAGCCGAGGCGGCGAACGCGTCGAAGACGCGTTTCCTCGCCGCCGCGAGCCACGATCTCCTGCAACCGCTCAACGCGGCACGCCTGTTCACGTCGGCGCTACGCCAGCATCCCGGACTGGACAGCGAAGCGGCGCAGCTGGCCGAGCGCATCGACGCCTCGTTCCGGGCCGCGGAAGACTTGCTCGACGCCCTGCTCGACGTTTCCCGTCTCGATGCCGGCAGCTACCGTCCGGAGATCGCACCGTTCGCACTCGCCGATCTGTTCGATTCGCTGCGTCAGCAGTTCGCCGTCGTCGCCGAGCAACGCGGCCTTACGCTGCACGTCGTGCCGTCGTCGCTGTCCGTGCGATCGGATGCGCAGCTGCTCCGGCGCATCGTCGCGAACTTCCTCTCCAACGCGTTGCGCTATACGCGTTCCGGTGGCGTGGTGCTCGGCGTGCGTCGCCACGGCGCGCAGGTGCGTATCGAAGTGTGGGACAGCGGCCCCGGCATCGCGGACGAGCAGCAGGCTCGCATCTTCGGCGAGTTCCAGCGGCTGGAACGTCCGTCGCCGTGGGGTGAGAAAGGCCTGGGCCTCGGGCTGTCGATCTGCGACCGCCTCGCCGGCATCCTGGGCCATCCGCTCGCGCTACGCTCGCGCGTCGGTCGCGGCAGCGGCTTCAGTATCACGGTGCCACGTGCCGAGGCCGTGTCGCGCAAGCGTGCACCTGCAGTCGTCCGCCCGGGCGGCGAACAGCTGCCGCTGACTGTGCTCTGCCTCGACAACGACGAGACGATCCTCGAGGGCATGCGCGCGCTGCTCGGACGCTGGGGCGTCGACTGCCGCGTGGCGATCGACGTCGAGGCGGCACTGGTGATCCTCTCCTCGACGCACGTCGACATGATCCTGGCCGACTATCACCTGGGCGACAGCATCGACGGTCTCGAGGCACTGCAGTACCTGGCGGACAAGGTTCCCGCGATGCCGCCGGCGGCGATGGTCACGGCCGACGGCAGCACGGAACTGAAGCAACGCGCGCGCGCGTTGGGTTATCCGTTGCTGCACAAGCCCGTGCGTCCCGCCGCCCTGCGCGCGCTGCTGGTGGCGCTCGCCAAGCGCAGCGGCACGCACGCCGCCTGAGCGGCACCACCCTCAACCCTCCTGCGACATCCCGGGAAACGCTTCCTTCTCCACATCGAGATGGCTCGCCGCGAGCGCGACCTGCGTGCGGTTCGACACGCCCAGCTTGCGCATGATGGCCGTCATGTGCGCCTTCACCGTGGCTTCGGACACGCCGAGGTCGTAGGCGATCTGCTTGTTGAGCAGACCTTCGGCGATCATGTTCAGCACGCGGAACTGTTGCGGCGTGAGCGACGCGACACGCGCCGCGACCTGCGCTTCGTCTTCCTTCAGCTCCACGCTTCCGCCGACCAGCTGGTGCGGCAGCCACACGTCGCCATCGAGCACCGTGCGCACGGCCTCGACGATCTGCTCCACCGCGGCGGACTTCGGGATGTACGCCGATGCGCCATGCGCGAGGGCGCGCCGCGCGACGTGTCCTTCCTCGTGACCCGAGACGACGATGGTCGGCAACCCGGGATACTGGCCACGAATGTGCGCGAGCGCCGAGTAGCCCCGCGCGCCCGGCATGTGCAGGTCCATGAGCAGCAGATCGGCGTCGGGCAGAGACTCGATCAGGGCGAACAGCGCGGGCACGCTGTCCGCCGTATGCACGGTGGCACCCGGCACCGCCGCCAGCACCGCGCGCTGGAGCGCGTCGCGGAACAGCGGATGGTCATCGGCGATCAGGACGTCGGACATGGCTTATTTGATCAACCGCTCTTCCACGAGGTTCTTCACCACGCCCGGATCCGCCAGCGTCGACACGTCGCCGAGCTGGTCCGGCTGGTTCTCCGCGATCTTGCGCAGGATGCGGCGCATGATCTTTCCCGAACGCGTCTTCGGCAGGCCCGGCGCCCACTGCAGGTGATCCGGCGCCGCGATCGGGCCGATCTCCTTGCGCACGCCGGCGACGAGTTCCTTGCGCAGCTCGTCGCTGCCGGTCTCCCCCGCGTTCAGCGTCACGAACGCGTAGATACCCTGGCCCTTGATGTCGTGCGCGCAGCCGACCACCGCCGCCTCGGCGACCTTCGGATGCGCGACCAGCGCGCTCTCCACCTCGGCCGTGCCGATGCGGTGGCCCGACACGTTGATGACGTCGTCGACGCGGCCGGTGATCCAGTAGTAGCCATCCTCGTCGCGGCGCGCGCCGTCACCCGTGAAGTAGTTGCCCGGGTAGGTCTTGAAGTACGTGTCGATGAAGCGCTGGTGATCGCCGTAGACCGTGCGCATCTGGCCCGGCCACGAATCGGTGATGACGAGGTTGCCGCTCGCCGCGCCTTCCTGCGCCTTGCCGTTGGCGTCCACGATCGCGGGCACGATGCCGAAGAACGGCAGCGTCGCGGAACCGGGCTTGAGGTCCGTGGCGCCGGGCAACGGCGTGATGAGGAAGCCGCCGGTCTCCGTCTGCCACCACGTGTCGACGATCGGGCAACGCTCCTCGCCCACGACGCGGTAATACCAGTTCCAGGCCTCCGGATTGATGGGCTCGCCGACCGTGCCCAGCACACGGAGGGACTGGCGCGAGGTCTTCTTCACCGGCGCGTCGCCCTCGCGCATCAGCGCGCGGATGGCCGTGGGCGCCGTGTAGAACAGCGTGACCTTGTGCTTGTCGACCACCTGCCAGAAGCGGCTGAAATCCGGATAGTTCGGCACGCCGTCGAACATGACGACCGTCGCGCCGTTCGCCAGCGGGCCGTACACGACGTAGCTGTGGCCGGTGATCCAGCCCACATCGGCCGTGCACCAGTAAATGTCGTCCTCGCGCAGGTCGAAGGTGAGCTCGTGCGTCAGGCTCGTATAGACGAGGTAACCGCCGCTGGTATGCAGCACGCCCTTCGGCTGGCCGGTGGAGCCCGAGGTGTAGAGCGTGAACAGCGGATCCTCCGCGTTCATCGGCTCGGCGGCGCACGCCTCCGATTGCCCCTCCATCAGCGTGTGGTACCAGCGGTCGCGCGGCGACTGGAAGTGGATGGCGCCGCCGGTGCGGCGCACGACGATCACCGTCTCCACGCTGTTCGTGCCGGGGCGCGAGAGCGACTCGTCGACATTGGCCTTGAGCGGGATCTTCTTGCCGCCACGGCAGCCCTCGTCGGCGGTGACGATGAGCTTGGCTTTCGAGTCGCCGATGCGGCTGGCGAGCGAATCCGGCGAGAACCCGCCGAACACGACGGAATGGATGGCGCCGATGCGCGCGCAGGCGAGCATCGCGACGGCGGCCTCGGGGATCATGGGCAGGTAGATCACCACGCGGTCGCCCTTCGTCACGCCGAGGTTCTTCAGCGTGTTGGCGAATTTGCAGACCTCCGTGTGCAGCTGGCGATACGTCAGCGTGCGCGATTCGCCCGGATCGTCGCCCTCGAAGATGATCGCGGTCTTGTCGCCCCGCTTCTCCAGGTGACGGTCGAGGCAGTTGGCGGCCACGTTGAGCTTGCCGTCCTCGTACCAGCGGATGTGCAGGTTCTCCGGGTCGAACGAGACGTCCTTGATCCGCGTCGGCGGCTCGATCCAGTCCACCCGTTCGCTCATCTCTTTCCAGAACCCCTCCGGGTCCTTGATCGAGCGGGCGTACATCGTCTGGTAGTCGTCCTTGCCGATGCGCGCCCTGGCGGCGAAGGCGGGATCGACCGGGTGTAGATCGGACATGCTGGCTCCTGCGTTGCGTGTGTTTCGGCGTGGCCGAAAGAATGCGTCTGGCTATGGCTGGAGTTTAGCGTCGCGACGCAACATAAGGCTGTGCCGGTGGTACGACTTTGGTCGAGGTTAGACCTTTGGCGAATGGCAGCCCCAACGCCCCTGTCACATGCTCGGCTTGCCAATGGTTGGGGAGACCATGATGAAGACGATCCGTTCCGGTGGCCGCAAGGCCATCGCCCTGAGTGTCGCCTGTGCCCTGATGCTGCCGATGGCGGCGTTGCCGGACCTTGCCCACGCGCAATCGAAGTCGAAGAAATCCTCGAGCCGCGAGGCCGAGCTCGAATCCCGGGTCAACCAGCTCGAGCAGCAGCTCGCCGAGCTGAAGGCGATGATCCAGGAGCAGAAGGCCGCCACCACGCAGGCCACCGAGACCGCGCAGGCCGCGCAGACGCAGGTGCAGCAGACCGACGAGAAGGTCGCCCGGGTCGAGAAGACCGTGGCCGCCGTGCCGGCGAAGCCGACCTTCACCTCGGCGCCGGGCGTGTCCGTCGCGCTGCACGGCTTCATCAACGCGAACGCCTTCACGCAGAGCAAGGGTTACACGTACGGCAACGGCGCCAATGCGGAATACCCGATTCCCGGCCAGGGCGGACGCGTCAACGATTCGCTCAGCGGCGTTGACGTGCGCAACACGCGCTTCTGGCTCGACTTCACCGGCGCGAAGTTCACCGAGGCCTGGGCCGGAAGCGGCCGCATCGAGATGGACTTCTTCGGCGGCTTCAACGGCACGGGTCCGTACAGCCAGCAGCAGCCCACGCCCCGCCTCCGCCAGGCGTACATGGACCTGACCAACGCCGCGACCGGCACCACGTTCCGCGTCGGCCAGATGTGGGACCTCATCTTCCCGCTCGAATACCTGCCGCAATCGCTCTCGCACATCGCTTTCCCGCTCGGCTACGGCACCGGCGTCATCGGCTGGCGCTATCCCGGCGTGATCTGGATGCAGGATCTCAACCACGGTTCCGACGGCCCCGTGAAGTGGCGCTTCGACCTCGGCGCGTTCGAGGGCAGCTGGAACGGACCTGGCCTGACGACCAACTACCTCACGGCCGGCAACGCCGGATTCAAGCCACAGGTGGAAGCGCGCCTCACGGCCAAGGGCAAGACCTGGCAGGCGTTCGCCGTCGCGCACTACAGCAAGGTGGACCTGCACGGTGTGGACGGCGCGACCATCACGCCGATCAAGAGCAACATCAAGAGCACGGCGTACGAAGTGGGCGGCATGTGGATGCAGGGCAACTTCATCTTCAAGAGCGCGGTCTACACGGGCAACGCCATCGGCCAGCTGTTCGGCGACCTCTCGCAGTTCGGCGACATCAAGGACAAGGGCGGCTACCTGCAGGTGGGCTACAAGTTCACGCCGAACTGGAGCGCCTACGGCACTTTCGCCGCGAGCAATCCCGACGATCGCGACGTCCTTCGCTGGCGTGCGCCGAACACGGCGGGCCTGCTGAAGAACCGTCAGCAGGCGCTGAGCCTGCAGTACACCGCCGGTGCGTACGACTTCAGCGTGGAGTGGATCCACTCGAACCTCAACTCCTCCACGACCAACGGTCTGGGCAGGGAGAAGACGTCTGCCAACGAGTTCACGCTCAACGGCAACTATCGTTTCTGATCGGAGAGCTTTCATGGCAACGACCGTAGACGGCCTCCGCGCCGACGGTAATATCGGCACCAGCCACAAGCGCGTGATCTTCGCGTCTAGCCTGGGCACGGTGTTCGAGTGGTACGACTTCTATCTGTACGGCTCGCTCGCCGCGATCATCGGCAAGCAGTTCTTCACCGGCCTCAACGAGACCAGCCAGTTCATCTTCGCGCTCCTCGCGTTCGCCGCCGGCTTCGCCGTGCGACCGTTCGGCGCGATCGTGTTCGGGCGCGTCGGCGATCTGATCGGGCGCAAGTACACGTTCCTCGTCACCATCGTGATCATGGGTACCTCGACGTTCCTCGTCGGTGTGCTACCCGGTTATTCGACGATGGGCGTGGCGGCGCCAGTACTGTTGATCCTGTTGCGCCTGTTGCAGGGTCTCGCGCTGGGCGGTGAATACGGTGGCGCCGCGACCTACGTCGCGGAGCATGCGCCGCAGGGCAAGCGCGGCCTCTACACCAGCTTCATCCAGATCACCGCCACCTTCGGCCTGTTCCTGTCGTTGCTCGTCATCCTCGGCACGCGCCTGGGCCTCGGCACCGAGAGCTTCGAAGCGTGGGGCTGGCGCATTCCGTTCCTCATCTCCGCCGTGCTCGTCGGCGTGTCGGTCTACATCCGCATGCAGCTGCAGGAGTCGCCGGTCTTCAAGCAGATGAAGGCCGAAGGCAAGCAGTCGAAGGCGCCGCTGACCGAGGCGTTCGGCCAGTGGAAGAACCTCAAGCTCGTGATCCTGGCGCTGCTGGGCGCCACGGCGGGTCAGGCGGTCGTCTGGTACACGGGCCAGTTCTACTCGCTGTACTTCCTGACGCAGAGCCTGAAGATCGACGGCACTACCGCCAACCTGCTGATCGCCGCCGCGCTGCTCATCGGTACGCCGTTCTTCGTGTTCTTCGGCTGGCTGTCCGACCGCATCGGCCGCAAAACGGTGGTGCTCTCGGGCTGCCTGATCGCCGCGCTGACGATGTTCCCGATCTTCAAGGGCCTCACCCACTTCGGCAATCCGGCGGTCGAAGCCGCCGCGGCGTCGGCACCGGTCGTCGTCACGGCCGATCCGGATGCGTGTTCCTTCCAGTTCGATCCGGTCGGCAAGAAGACCTTCACCAGCTCGTGTGATGTCGCCAAGAGCGTGCTGGCGAAGAAGGGCATCCCGTACACCAACGCCGCGGCTCCCGCCGGCGCGCTGGCGACGGTGAAGGTGGGCGACGAGGTGATCGAGTCGTTCGAAGGCGGCAAGCTGGACAAGGCGGCATTCACCGCGGCGAACAAGGACTTCACGGCGAAGGTCGCCGCGCAGGTGAAGGCGGCGGGTTATCCCGAAAAAGCCGATCCGGCGCAGTCCAACTACCCGATGCTCGTCGTGCTGCTCGCGATCCTCGTGCTCTACGTCACGATGGTCTACGGCCCGATCGCCGCCTGGCTCGTGGAGATGTTCCCGACGCGCATTCGCTACACGTCGATGAGCCTCCCCTACCACATCGGCAACGGCTGGTTCGGCGGCTTCGTCCCGACGATCGGCTTCATGCTCGTGGCATGGAAGGGCGACATCTACTACGGCCTCTGGTACCCGGTCATCGTCGCGCTGATGACCTTCATCGTCGGCCTGTTCTTCGTCCGCGAAACCAAGGACATTCCGATCCAGGACTGATCGTACGTCACCGTCACCCCGGCAAACGCCGGGGTGACGGCCCCGGTCGTCGAAGCCCTCGGGGCTTCGGCGACCAAGTGCGGAATTACTTCGCCGCGTCTTCGATGATCTTCGCGACCTTGTCCGGATGCGAGATCATCACGACGTGCGAGGCGCCCTCGACCACCACGGTCTCCTTCGACTTCGCACGCTCGGCCATGAACTTCATCGACGCCGGCGGAATGTTCTTGTCCTTCGAACCATAGATGTGCCACGACGGAATGTGCTTCCACGCCGCCGCCGTCTCGGCCTCGTTCAACGCTTCCTCGGTGATCGGACGCTGTTCCGCGGCCATGATCGTCGCCTGCTTCTTCGGCACGTCGGCAGCGAACTGCTCCGGGAACTTGTCCTGGATCACGTAGAGATCCTTGCCACCACCCGTCAGCGGCACCGGCGTCAGCACCGAACCCAGCGTGCTGCCCGGGAACTTGCCGGAGAGTCCGGCGGCCGACTCGCCGACATCGGGCGAGAACGCGGCGACATAGACCAGCGACTTCACATTCGACTGGCCTTCGGCCGCCTCGGTGATGACCGAGCCGCCGTACGAATGACCGACGAGCACGACCGGACCCTTGACGCTCTTGACCACGTCGGCGATCGACGCGGCGTCGGTCTTCACGCTACGCAGCGGGTTCGCCGCGGCGATCACGGTGTACCCGTCCTTGTGGAGCTGTTCGATCACGCCGCTCCAGCTCGAGGCATCCGCGAGCGCGCCGTGCACGAGCACGACGGTCGGCTTATCGGCGGCGAAAGCGGCCGGGCTGACGGCAAGGGCGGCCACCATGGCGGCGCGCAGCAGGGAACGGGTCATCGTCTGTCTCCTTGTGGGGGGGTAGCGGATTGGACCATCCGGTCCATATCCCTGCCTTGTCCGTTTTGGCGGTTGGCTTGCGGAATCCACCGCGGCCGTGACGCATATCGCGCAAATTGAGACGGCGATAACGTACATTTGTACGATGTCCCAGCCCATCCCTATGACCCGTCTGCACAAGGGCCGAGGCGCCGCCTCCAACCCGGAGGGCCGCTTCGAATTCACGCGCCATCAGGCCGAGGACGACGGCTGGCACCGCGAAGACGACGATCGCCGACCCGCGACGGAGGTGCGCGAGGAACTGGCCCGGAGCGTCATCACCCGGAACGATTCGCCCGACGTCGGCTTCGACCACGCGACGAACCCATACCGCGGCTGCGAGCACGGCTGCATCTACTGCTACGCCCGCCCTTCGCACGCTTACCTCAACCTCTCGCCCGGCCTCGACTTCGAAACGAAGCTGTTCGCGAAGACCAACCTGGAGTCGATCCTTCGCGACGAACTCTCGAAGCGCAGCTACGTCTGCAAGCCGATCAACATCGGCAGCAACACCGACCCGTACCAGCCGATCGAAAAGACCTGGCGGCTCACGCGCGCCGCGCTGGCGCTGCTCAACGAGTGCAACCATCCGTGCACCATCGTTACCAAGAACGCGCTGGTCGAACGCGACCTCGACATCCTGGTGCCGATGGCCGAGCGCAACCTCGTGCAGGTGTTCGTCTCGATCAATTCGCTGGACAACCGGCTCGCCTCGAAACTCGAACCGCGCGCGAGCGCGCCCCACCGTCGCATGAAAGCCGTCGAGACGCTCGCCCAAGCCGGCGTGCCCGTCGGTGTGCTCGTCGCACCCATCATCCCGGCGCTGAACGAGAAGGACCTCGAAGCGATCATCGAGCAAGCCGGAGCCAACGGCGCCAGATCGATCGGCTACACCTGCATCCGCCTGCCGCACGAACTCAAGCAGCTGTTCCGCGAATGGCTCGACCTCCACTATCCCGACCGCGCCACGCACATCATGAGCCTCATCCAGCAGATGAACGGCGGAAAGGACTACGACAGCAACTTCGCCACGCGCATGCGCGGACAGGGCGTCTTCGCGGACATCATCCGCAAGCGCGTGCAGGTCGCGGCCCGCAAGGCCGGGCTGCATCGAGCGTGGGATACGGTGCTGGATACGTCGAAATTTGTGGCGCCGCGGGTGGTTTCGCCGCAGGGTGAGTTGTTCTAGCTCAGGCATGACGTCCCGGCAGTGAAGCTGCACGTTGGAAGATTGAAGCGTTCGGATGGGGGGCGCCTCCGCGTCTCAGCCACTTTCGTTACGCTTAGCGGAAGCCGTGATGTGTGGTCTCGCGCTTACCGTTTTAGCGTTACTCGCTTTCGGTAGCTAACCAAGTCATACGAACTCCGAGTGACCGTCATCGGCCGTACCGTTCACGCAGCGAAAATTACGAAACGTGACGGAGGCCACTTCGTGGACGCGCGCATGTTCATCGAGAGTCTGCAGACGTCCGTCGAGATAGCACATATCGACGCAGCATTAGAGTCGGCACTTCTCGCGCTTATGGAACAAGCGGGCCTTACATATGGGTGCCTAGACCTGGTCGTCGACAGGTTCGGAGTGATCCATTTCCTTGAGGTGAATTCTTCGGGCCAGTTTCTATATATCGAGCAGCTGGTTCCGGAACTCCGTACACTCGCATCCTTCGCTAGCTTGCTTGCAAATGGGCAGGAAAAGATCATCGCAAGATTACTCGGACGATATATCAACGAAGGCCTTCGAGGCATCGTCTGACTTCCAGTCGATGAACGAAGCAATCGCGAAGGGTCACGCGTCATTCTCTGCCCACAATCCCTTCTACACCGAGCTTGCTTGAACTGCTACTTTGGAGGACGACGATGATCCGCGCGATACGCAACGCCGCAATGACTCTGAGTCTCAGCGCCTCGCTCGTTTCACCAGTGTGTGCGACGAGTTTGGCTGAAGTGAGCGGGAGCTGGGCCCTACATATCGAGGGCAAGGCGATGATTGTGCTCCACCTGGGCGGCGATCCAGCTACGCCGGCGGGGGAGCTGATACAGCCTAAAGGCATGAGCGTGACAAACGGTCTCTTTTCAGTGGCCAGCAGTATTCCGGAAGTCCACCCGCTGTCCCGATTTGAGGACAAAGGAGAGTATGCGTTAGTAACCTTTCGCGATGCCGCTGGGAAAACGACCGAGCTAGAACTGAGGAAGAAATCGGCGGCAATGGAAGTGGCGATTGCTGGGGTTCCGCCTGAGGTCGGTCTCGGTCCGTGGCTATTCGATCGCTCAAGCGCAAAAGAAGAGGTAGCAGGTGACTGGCAACCCGGCCGTTCCTACGTGGTAGGAGACACGGATAAGTCGAATGCAGAGATAGAGCGGCTATATCGTCAAGACCAAGAAATTCGACAGAAGCCTCCGGCCGACTGGTCCGAAGTATCGCGAAGCGATGAAGCACGACGGAAGCGGACACGTGAACTGATCGCGAGTGGCTCACTCCACACCGGAGAAGACTTCAAGGAAGCCGCTTTCATTATGCAGCATGGCACGACGTCAGACGACTACTTACTAGCACATTCGTTGGCATTGGCAGCGATGGCCAAAGGCGAGTCATCTGCCGCCTGGATCGCGGCCGCGACGCTAGATCGCTTTCTGTGGTCGAAGAACCTCCCTCAAATCTATGGCACTCAGTCAAAAGATGACGGGAAGGGTGGTGAGACCTCGCAACCGTACAACGATAATTTAGTCAACGACTACCTGAAGCGGCAGCTAGGTGCAAATGGTGTGCGTAAATAGCGAAGTCAAGGCGGAGCGCAGCGGAATCAATGTTTGAATGCAAACGGTTCTTCAGTCCGAGCCTGCGGAATGCGGTTTGGCCTGAATCGCAATGATGTCATCGGGCTTTGGGCACGACTTGACGTGCACGCGATGCGAAGGCGCTTTCCGTCATCACTCAAGGGAGTGAAGCTCGGTGTGCTCATGGACGTCGCCCACCGCCTTGGAATGCGTGCGCGCGCGATACGGGCTGAGCTCACTGAACTGCGGAAGGTCTATCGGCGGCGCCGGCGGCATGTCGATACGTCACGTGATAGGGGCGGTGATGCAAGAAGATCAACTACTCGCGGGGACTATTGCCCAGAACATCGGCTTCTTCGACCCTGAATTTGATATGGCTCGTGTAGAAACGCTGCTAAAGTAGCGGCCATCCCCGACGAGATTGTGGTCATGCCCATGGGATATGAGAGCCCCATCGGCGTATCGCTGACGTCGAAGTTCCTTTCAAATGTCGTACTGAGACGCGAACGCCTGCACCTGCACGAGGTTCATTAGGTAGACGCAGTTAACCGCGATTCGTTCGGTCACGATGAGATTTACGCCAGGTTCCACGCGAGCACCGGAGGTATCGTGGCCTCACAGTTCGATCAAGGATTCGTGGAAGCTATCGACGCCCTGCGTGCCCTGTTCCTGGAATCGAACGATGGGCGGATGTTTCTCCAGCGGCTCCATTTGTCGAAGCGAGCCTAATACTCTGGCAGCGGAGAGTAGCATTAGGGCTTGGCTGATCCGTCGGAGAATCCGAAAGCTTCAGACGAACAAAGACAACGCGATCATTCGCTCGCTGTGGTAACGCCTGCCCTCAGAGCGATGGAATGGGTGGCAACCGTCCCTCGGCTTGGGCAATCGCCACCACTCTCTCTACAAAATCCTCGTAGGCCTCCCCAGCCGATTCCCGGTCTACGTCCGAATCGATCTGGCGCACCGCGACAATGCCTGCCGCTGGCACGACAACGACGAACTGCCCACCATCGCCATTTGCGTTGAAGGCTACATAGGGCCCCGAGGTTGCGTGAAACAGCCGATAAGGGCCGATGCCGCGGCTGATCAGCTGCTGGTCGAGAATGGCCTGCGCCTTCGGGCCGAGTACCGCCTGCAAGCCTGCGAACATGGCCTGCACCGAACCGAACCGCTTGTCGCGCAGGCCACGTTCGAGCGTGTCGGCCGTTTCCTCCGGCACACCGTGTTGCCTCAGGTAGGCGAACGCCGCCGGATCGGGTTCAAAATGCTGCCATTGAGCCAGCCTCCACCAGAGCAGGCCGACCGGGCTGTCGTCACGTTTGTCGGTACCCAGCATCGTATCGACGTACGCTGCCGGCACTAGCTGGCGCCCTTGCCAGCGTCCGCGGTTCATCACCAGCGTGCCCAGCTTTCCGAGGTCGGCCGCCGTGAGCGGCAGGCCGGACATGGCATAGGGCCGCCCGCCACTGTCTGCCTCCCAGGTGCCGAAACGAATGTCCATGTCATGGAAAAGTCCGTCCCGGAAAAAGCGGTCCATGCGTTCGCCGGAAGCCTTTTCTATGACACCGCTGAGCAAGTTGACCGCCTTGTTGTTGTACTCGAGCACCTGGCCCGGCGGGGTCGTAAGCTCGGCGGCCAGGGCGAGCTGGACAGCGTCGGGTGCCGGGTAGATCTCCTCATCCGCCCGCCGGACGTTCTGCAAGCCAGACGTGTGGTTCATCAGCATGCGCAAGGTGATGTCCTTCTTGCGACCCTGGCGCCACTCGGGATAGAAGTCCGCGACGGGCTGATCGACGGACTTCAGCTTACCGCTTGCGATGAGCTGCCCTATGCCCAGCGCGACGACCGACTTAGTCACCGACATCAACTCAATCGGGCCAGGTGCACGGCCATTCTTGTAGTAATGGCCAACTTCCAGCCCGTCCTGCCAAACCACCACGGCATCGCTATGCGTGGCGCGAGCGCGGTCGAGCAGGGTTGCCAGCGCCTTGTCACCGGCGACAGACATCGCGAACGTTCCGGCAGGTAGCGCTGCACAAAAAATCAGCAGGAAAAGAGGCGTCAGTGGACGCATGCCATTACTCCGTCAACGGCGCGCGCCGGAGAGCCCGGATGCGCATGAGCCTGTAGTCTGGCACACCCATGGTGCCGTGTTTCAGAACACTTATCTCGCCGTGGACGTACACGCGCTAAGGACGCCGCTCCTACTTAAGCCGGTGGCGGCGAGTCGTCGCTCGCATCATGCGCATCGAAACACTCGATGAGCATGTCCGTCAGCGCGCGTACCGTGCGAGGTGCCTGAGGTCCGGGCGGGCGAACGACGAACACGCCGGCGACGGGTAGCGGGAATCGCGTCATGATCGGTACGAGGTCGCCCGACGCCACGTGCGCGTTGGTGATGCCATCGGGCAGATAGGCGATGCCGAGGCCGGCCAGCGCCGCGGCGACGAGTGCAGTGCCGTTGTCGCTCTTGAACTTGCCTCGCGGCCTCACGGTGATCGCGCGATCGCCGTCCATGAAGGTCCAGCTTTCCGTTCCCTGCATCAACGCCTCGTGCTCGACGATGTCGTCGGGCGTTTCCGGCGCGCCGTGCGCGCGGATATAGGCCGGACTCGCCACCAGCTTTCCGAAGATGGGTCCGACCCTTCGCGCGACGAGATTCGAGTCGGGCATGTAACCGAATCGGATGGCGCAGTCGAAGCCTTCGGAGAGAAGATCGACGAATCTGTCGCTGTAGGACGTATGGATGTGCAGCCGTGGATGGCGTGTCGCCATGCTCGCCAGCACGGGTGCCAGATGCGTCGGCCCGAACGTCAGTGGCGCGGCGATGCGAAGTCGGCCTCGCAACTCGCCTTCGGGTGCGATGCTCTCCAGCGCCGTGTCGATCTCGCGGCAGATCCTGGCCGCGTATTCGCGGAAGATCGCTCCGGCTGCGGTAACAACCGCGCCGCGCGTGCTACGTGAGAGCAGCTGCACACCCAGCTCGGTTTCGAGCCGGACGATCTGTCGGCTGACGACGGACTTGGTGACGCCGAGCCGCCTCGCCGCCGCCGACACGCCTCCCGCTTCCGTCACCTCAACGAACGTTCTCAGATCATCGGTTTCCATAGGTGTTCCCCATTAGGCGACGTCACGTCGCGTTCTGCGGTGCTACCTCGCCTGGGATGGCGATGGCACTGTCTACGAGGGGTTCGCCACGGCGATGGCCAACCTTCGCAGAGCATCTCATCTAACGACACCAGAGGACTACCATGGCATTCCGCAACGGACTCGATTCGCTTCTCCGACCGGAGGACTCGGTTCTCGTGCTCATCGACCACCAGGCCTACCAGCTCGCAGGTGTCGGTAGCCACGACCCGCAAGCCATCGTCAACAACGTCACGGCGTTGGCCAAGCTGGCGAAGGCCTTCAGGGTGCCGACGATCCTGACGAGTGTGCTTGCCGCCCGCGGTGGTTATCTCTTCAAGAGCATCACGGACGTGTTCCCCGATCAGGAAGTGATCGACCGCACGTGGGTGAACACGTGGGAAGACAAGAACGTCGTCGACGCGGTCAAGGCCACGGGCCGCAAACAGTTGATCATCGCCGGGCTGTGGACGGAGGTGTGCGTCGCGATGCCCGTCATTCATGCGCTGGGCGACGGTTGGGATGTCTCCGTCATCACCGACGCCTCGGGCGGCATCTCGAAGGAATCGCACGAAGTGGCCATCCAGCGAATGATCGCCGCTGGCGCCAACGTCATGACCTGGATGGCGCTGGCCGGCGACTGGCAGCGCGACTGGGCCCGTACGGAACACGTGCAGGAACTCACCGAGATCTTCATCGCCCATCTCGGCGGAAGCGGCATCGCATACCAGTGGGAGCAGCAACTGCTGAACACGCCTCCCGGCTCCGCAGGCTGAGCGAAGCTAAGACCGGCTCGGTGGAAACGGACCGTCGGCCTCTCCACCGAGCACGCAACCGTCACATGCGCAGGATGATCTTTCCGATGCTCTCGTTCGTCTCCATGCGGCGGTGCGCTGCCGCGGCCTCGGCGAGCGGGTACACCCGATCGATCAGCGGCGACAGCGTGCCGTCCGCGAAGCGTGCGAGCCACGCTTCGCGAAAGCGCGCCACCATCGCCTGTTTGACCGCCTGCGGCCGCGTCTTCATCACCGTGCCGAGGATCTGCAGGTGGCGGTAGAGCAGGCGCTCCATGTCGAGCGTCGCGCCCGCGCCGCCACCCAACAGGCCCACCTGCACGAGGCGGCCGCCGTGACGCAGCGAGCGAAGGTTCCGATCGAGGTACGGCGCGCCGATGAAGTCGATGACCACGTCGACACCGTCACCACCGGTTTCCCTTTCCACCGCCGCGACGAAGTCGTCCGATTTGTAGTCGATGACGATGTCGGCACCCAGTGCCAGCACTCGGTCGCGCTTCGCCGCCTGCGTGGTGGCGAACACGCGTGCTCCGGCGGCATGGGCGAGTTGCACGGCGGCGGATCCGACGCCACCCGCCGCGGCGTGCACGAGCACCGCCTCGGAAGGCTGCAGCTTCCCCAGATGGAACAGCGCTTCGTGCGCCGTCACGAACACCTCGGGAATCGCCGCCGCGTGCACGTCGTCGATGCCGTCCGGCACGGGCATGGCCATGCGATAGTCCAGGCGGGCGAGTTCGGCATAGGCACCGCCGCCGGTGATACCCATCACGCGATCACCCACCTCGTAGCCCACGACGTCGGGTCCCTTGGCGACGACCTCGCCGGCAATCTCCAGGCCGATCAGGTGCGAATCGCCGAAGTCGGGCCGGCCGTAATGTCCCGTTCGCAGGAGTAGGTCCGCACGGTTCACGCCGGCCGCGCGAACGCGCACCAACAGGTCGCTGGCGCGAAGCACCGGCTCCGGAACGTCCACCAGCCTGAGGACCTCGGGCTCCCCGAAATCCGCGAAGTCGATGGCTTTCATGCACCGGCTCTCGTGGTTCGCGTCGTTCCGTCGTGGTCTTCGCGTAGTTTCATCAGTCGTCCATCTTTCAATCGGAAGGCCCCGCTAACCTGCACCTGCGAGCGCTGATCGGGCGTGAAGAAAGGCTGGGTAGTCGGCTCGACCCTGGTGCAAGTTCGTCAGCGTGAGACTGCAGGCAGAACGCCGATGGTCCGCATCCAGACCTCGGCCAGTTCCGGCCAGCGCGTCACGGGATCCTCCGTGCGCCGCAACCCGAACGCATGCCCGCCCTTCGCGTAGAGGTGCATCTCCACCGGGATCTTTGCTTTCTGCAACGCGAGGTAGTACGTCAGCGATTCGCGGATGTCGTCGGTCGGATCGTCTTCCGCCTGCACGATGAACGTCGGTGGTGCGTGCGGGTCGATCGTCACGTCGGGATCCAGCGTGAGGCCCGGCTCGGTCCACAGGTGACCGGGATACAGGGCGATGGCGAAATCGGGACGCACGCTCACCTTATCGGCCTCATCCACGGCGCGGTAGCTGCGCATGGCGTGATGGCTGACGTCGGCGACCATCCTTCCCCCGGCGGAAAAGCCGAGCACGCCGATGCGGTGCGGATCGATGTCGAGCGAGGTGGCACGCGTTCGCAGCAGGCTGATAGCGCGTTGCGCGTCCTGCAGGGCCATCGGCTCGTGCGGATCGCGGCGGCAGTTGCACTCGTCGTTCCAGTACGGGCCTGAGCCCGGCACGCGGTATTTCAGGACGACGCACGTGATCCCTTTGGTGGTGAGCCAGTCGCACACCTCCGTGCCTTCCAGATCGATGGCGAGCACGCGATAGCCTCCGCCCGGAAACACGACGACCGCCGCGCCCGTGTTGAATCCCTTTGGCCGGAAGATGCTCATCGTCGGCGTCGACACGTGCTGGACGAACGTCACCGGTTCTCCGGCGATGTCCTTCGGGCCCAGCCCGTATACCTCGTCGCCCGGCGTCGCCGGCGGAGCGATCGCATGGCCCTTCGGCCAAAGCGTGACGGACTCAGCGGGTGCCGGCGGTTGCCACGGGCGCTGCTGGCGATCGCGTAGCGGCTCGGATCCTGTGGTCGCCGAAGCCGCGGACGACATCAAAGCGATGACGAGCACGGCGAGTGCGCGTAGCCAGTTCATTCCAACCCCCTGCAGGTATGACGCGATGGTCGAAGCCCAAGCGTGCAGGGCAGGCAGGGCGAAACGATGGCAGGGCGGGGGTGATTCCGCGAGGCCTTACGGGTTGGCGGCCTCGAAGACTCCCGCGAGCCAGTCGATGAACACCCGCACGCGCGGCGAGAGGTGCCTGTTCTGCGGATACAGCACCGACACGGGCATCCGCTCCGGCGGGAAGGCCTCGAGGATCGGCACGAGTGTCCCCGTCGCGATCTGTTCCGCCACGCGATACCGCGGTACCTGGATCAGCCCCAGACCCGCCACGCCCGCCGCCGTGTAGATTTCCGCGCCACGCACGACGACGTCGAAGGGCAGGGGAATCTCGCGCAGCTGCCCGTTCACCGTGAAGTCCATCGGATAAGGCTTGCCGGTGGCGGACGTGCTGTACGCGACCATGCGATGGCCGTCGAGGTCGTCCGGTGTCGCGGGCGTGCCGTACCGCGCGAGATAGGCGGGGCTCGCCAGCGTCACCTGCTCGAAGACGGTGACGCGCCGCCCCATGAGCGACGAATCGGGCAGGTCGCCCGCACGCACGACGCAGTCGAAGCCTTCGGTGATGAGATCGACCATGCGGTCGGACTCGCTCAGGTTGAGCGCGATCCCCGGATAGCGCGCCATGAATCCCGGCAAAGCGGGAAGGATGAAGAAACGCGCGATCGTGCCCTGCATGTCGACGCGCAAGGGTCCTCTGGGCTCCGGATTGCGGAACACGCTTTCCATCTCGTCGAGGTCGGCCAGCAGGCGGACGCAGCGCTCGTGGTAGAGCGCGCCGTCGAGTGTCGGCCGGACGCTGCGCGTGGTGCGCTCCAGGAGGCGGACGCCGAGGTCGGCTTCGAGGTGCTGGATGGCGTGCGTAGCGGTGGGGCGAGGTATCACGAGATCCCGGGCCGCCTGCGCGAAGCTCCCGCGCTCCACGATCCTCACGAACAGCCGCATGACCTCGATCCGATCCACGATCCGTGCCCCGATTGTTAGGCTTGGTGAAACAGTGATGTTTGGATCGGCATTCTAGCGCCATTTTCGATAACGCCTAACTTAGTGGGTGCCGGGCATCTCCCAGAAGGATGAGGCCCGCCACATCCCTCTGACACAGCGAATCCGGAGACACGACCATGCCTTTTGCCAACTTCAAGCTCCCCGAGGCCGCCCTCACCCGCGCCCAGAAGGAAGAGCTCGTCCATCGCACCACCGCGATGCTCGTGGACTATTTCTCGGAGGCCGCCCGGCCGCACACGATGGTCCTGATCGAAGAGATCAAAGACGGCGGCTACGCCCGTGCCGACGAGGTCTTCACCATCCCCGACGCCTATCGCGTGAAGGACTGATCCGCCCTTTCCATCCTTACAGGAGCCATCGACATGACTACTTCGAACGACAAGGTCGCGATCGTCACCGGCGCATCGCGTGGCATCGGCGCCGCCATCGCCGCGCGTCTCGCGCGCGACGGCTTCACCGTCGTCGTGAACTATGCGAACAACGCGAAGCCGGCCGCCGAGCTGGTCGAGACGATCGAGAAGGCGGGCGGCCGCGCGATTTCCTGCCAGGCGGACGTCGGCGATCCGCAAGCCATCAAGCGCATGTTCGACGCGGCGGAGACGCGCTACGGCGGTGTCGACGTCCTGGTGAACAACGCCGGCATCATGAAGCTGGCGCCTGTCGCCCAGACCGATGACGCGACGTTCGACGAGACCATCGCGATCAACCTCAAGGGCACGTTCAACGGCGTGCGCGAAGCCGCCCGGCGCCTTCGCGAAGGCGGCCGGATCGTCAACTTCTCGACCAGCGTGGTCGGACTCTACCAGCCGACGTATGGCGTCTATGCCGCGACCAAGGCGGCGGTGGAAGCGCTGACGCACATCGTGGCGAAGGAACTCGGCGCGCGGAAGATCACCGTGAACGCCGTCGCCCCAGGCCCCGTCGCCACCGACCTGTTCCTGGAAGGCAAGGATCAGGCTACGCTCGATCGCATCCGCCAGATGATCCCGCTCGGCCGACTCGGCGAGGTCGACGACATCGCGCGCGTCGTGTCCATGCTCGTCGGCCCCGACGGCGGCTGGATCAACGGCCAGGTGCTCCGCGTCAACGGCGGCGTCGTCTGAGGAGGTGTGCGCATGAAGCAGACCATTCTCGTCACGGGTGCATCGAGCGGCTTCGGCCGCCTGATGGCCAACGCCCTCGCCGCATCGGGGCACACGGTGTACGCCTCGATGCGCGATCTCGCCGGCAAGAACGCGAGCCAGATCGCGGACGTGGCCGCCTACGCGAAAGCGCATGACGTCGATCTACGAACCATCGAGCTCGACGTCCAGTCCGAGGCCTCGGCGCAGTCGGCGATCGACGCCATCGTCGCCGAACACGGCAGGCTCGACGTGTTGATCCACAACGCCGGGCATATGGTGTGGGGTCCGAGCGAAGCGTTCTCGCCCGACGACCTCGCCCACCTCTACGACGTCAACGTCCTCGGCGCGCAACGTGTCAACCGCGCGGCGCTGCCGTCGATGCGAAGAGAGGGCAAGGGCCTCGTCGTATGGATCGGCAGCAGCAGCGCCGCGGGCGGCGTCCCACCGATGCTCGGGCCCTACTTCGCCGCGAAGGCCGGCATGGATGCCCTGGCCGTCTGCTATGCGCGCGAGCTCGCGCCATGGGGTATCGAGACGTCCATCGTCGTGCCGGGCGCATTCACCAAGGGCACGAATCACTTCGCCCACGCGGGCTCGCCATCGGACAAGGCGCGCGCGGCGGAGTACGACGCCGCGCTTCCTGCCGGCTTCGCCGACGACATGCTCGCGGCGCTGGCGAAGACGGTGCCCGACGACGCCGATCCGGCGTCGGTCGCCGATGCCGTCGTAAACGTCGTGAACGCGCCCTTCGGCAAGCGCCCGTTCCGCGTGGTGGTCGACCCCGCCAGCGACGGCGCCGCCGTGTCGTACGCGGTGATCGATCGGGTGCGTTCGGAGTTCCTGCATCGCATCGGGTTCGCGGGACTGAAGCATCCGCGGGTGTCGAGCTGACGTCGTCGCTTCAGCCGGCCAGCTCCACGCAGAAGTCGACGAACGCGCGCACCTTTGGCGGCGCGTTCCGGCGCGAGGGATAGAACGCGTAGAGCGGAAACGTCTCGTCGGGCCAGTCGGGAAACAATTCGACCAGACGTCCATCCGCGACGGCATCGCGCACGCTGACGGCGAGCAGTTGCGCGATGCCGACTCCGGCGAGGCATACCGCGGTCATCGTGCCGGAATCGTTGACGAGCAACGGCCCATCGGTCTCCACCGTCACCACCTTGCCGCGTCGGTGGAACTCCCACTCGAAGGGCCGGCGCGTCACCGGGTCGCGAAACTGCAGGCAGCGATGGCGGGCGAGGTCTGTCGGCGTTTTCGGCGTGCCGTGCGCCACGAGATAGGCGGGTGTGGCGACGGTGATCACGCGGGTGTCGAGCAGCTTGCGCGCCACCAGCGACGACGTTGGCGGCTCGCCGAAGCGCACGGAGACGTCGATGCCCTCGCTGATGAGATCGCCGAGCTCGTCGCGGGCGACGATCTCGATCTCCAGTTCCGGGTACCGACGCAGGAAGTCGTCCAGACGTGGCGCGACGACCTGCCACGAAAACATCGGATCGAGACTCACGCGAAGGCGCCCCCGCACGGCGTGCGCGTCGCCAGCCGCCGACAACGCGGCATCCTCCAGACCGGACAACAGCGGGCCGACCTTCGCATACAGCCGCTCGCCCTCGTCCGTCAGCGTCACCGATCGCGTCGTCCGATGCAGGAGGCGCACGCCGAGCCGCGTCTCGAGCCTCGACACGGCGCGACTCACGCCGGACGGCGACAGACCGAGCGCCTCGGCCGCACGCGCGAAGTTGCCGGTCTCCACCACGGATACCAGCACGGAAAGATTCCCCAGCAAGCGGCCATCGGTGGGCATGCGGTACTCCTGGCTCCGGGTGCTTCAATTAGTGATCGCAAGTCACCAAAGAACTGATGAATCGGCTATTCAGTCACGGCTGGCGCCATCCTATCTTCTTCCTCGTCCCCACGAAAACGAGGAAACCCCATGTACGCCATCACAGGTATCACCGGTCAGGTCGGCGGCGC
Source organism: Luteibacter sp. 329MFSha (assembly GCF_900111665.1). Classification (NCBI taxonomy): domain Bacteria; kingdom Pseudomonadati; phylum Pseudomonadota; class Gammaproteobacteria; order Lysobacterales; family Rhodanobacteraceae; genus Luteibacter; species Luteibacter sp. 329MFSha. The sequence continues at coordinate 146,020 of NZ_FOJE01000004.1, forward strand.
GCTTGCCGACGCGCTCTTTGCAGCCGGCAAGCCCGTCCGGGCCGTCGTGCGCGACAGCGGCCGCGCGCAGGCCCTCGCCGCGCGAGGCGCCGAGGTTGCCACGGCGGCCATCGACGACGCGGCGTCGCTCGCCCGCGCCTTCGCTGGCGCCGAAGCCGTGTTCATCCTCCTGCCGCCCGAATTCGATCCGGCGCCGGACTTCCTGACCGCGCCCGACCCCGTCATCGCGTCGATCCACGAGGCCCTTCTCGCCGCGCGCCCCGATCGGGTGGTGGCGCTGTCGACCATCGGCGCGGACGCGGCCGAGGCGAACCTGCTCTCCCGGCTGGGGCGGATGGAGCGGGTGCTCGCCACGCTTCCGATGCCGGTCACCTTCCTGCGCGCCGGCTGGTTCATCGAAAACGTACAGTGGGACCTCGCGTCCGCCCGCGGGCGCGGCAGCATCGACAGCTACCTCGCGCCTCTCGACCGGAAGATCGCGATGGTCGCGACGAAGGACATCGGCGGTCTCGCCGCGAAGCTGCTGATGGAGCCGGGCAAGGGCGTGCGTGTCGTCGAACTGGAAGGCCCGGAGCGCGTCAGCCCGAACGACCTCGCGGATGCCCTGTCCCGATCGCTGGGCAAACCGGTGAAGGCGAGCGTGGTGCCGCGGGATACCTGGCAGGCGCGGTTCGTCGCGGAAGGCATGACGAATCCCGAACCGCGCATGCGCATGATCGACGGCTTCAACGAAGGATGGATCGACTTCGGCGCGACGGCGCTGAAGGGCACGACCCGGATCGACGAGGTGATCGCCGGGTTGGTAGAGCGGTCCGCCTGACCGGCGAGGGGAGGTGCGGACGCGGACCGGGCCGTCCATACTCGATGACGCTGCGCCTCCCCCTCCCCGGAAAGGATCGGACATGAAGCCTCTTTGCACAGCCTTTGTCGTGGCATGCCTCGCCGTGCCGGCGCCCTACGCCCTGAGCGCGGACACGCATCCGCCATCCGCGCCGCTCATCGGCACCTGGTCGCTCGATACGTCGCAACTACCCATGCCGCCCGATCAGCGCCCCAAGAGCGTGACGTTCCGATTCGCCGAGGCGGGCCTCGACAGACTCACGACGCAGGTCGACATCGTCTACGCACCGGGGCAGGAGGTCCACTCCACCTCGACCACGCCGCTCGACGGCACGTACGTCGTGATCGAGAACAGTCCCGAGGCCGATCACGTGGCGCTGCGGAAGCCCACGCCGAACGTCCTCGTCATGGCGCTGCAGAAGGACGGCGTGCTTGTGTCCACGCGCACCTACGCGGTCACGCCGGATGGCAGGAACCTCGTCGAGACCGTGGTCTATCCCGGTAACGAGAGGGATCGCGCGATGCGGGCGAATTACTTCACCCGGGTTCGCTGATACCGCGCCCCGCCCCGCGATGCGCGGGGCGGGGCGCTTCTTCAACGAACCGCGTGCTCGAGCGCTTCGTAGTCTTCCTTCGACAGATGCAGGCTCGCGCCCTTCACGTTCTCGCGGAGATGCTCGGCATCGCCGGTACCCGGAATGGGCAGCATCACCTTCGAGCGCTGCAGCAGCCACGCGAGTGCGACCTGGCCGTTGCTGGCGCCGTGCTGCTTCGCGATCGTGGAAAGCACCGATCCCTCCCTGGCGAGCTCGCCCGCGGCGAGCGGGAACCAGGGGATGAAGCCGATATCGTGTGCCTCGCAGTAATCCAGGACCGACTCGCTCTGGCGATTGCCGAGGTTGTAGAGGTTCTGGACGGTGACGACCTTGAAGTACTTCTGCGCGGCTTCGATCTGCTCGACCGAAACCTCGGACAGGCCGGCGTGGCGGATGAGGCCTTCCTTCTGCATCTGCTTGATGACGTCGAACTGTTCGTCGGCCGGAACCTTCTCGTCGACGCGGTGGAGCTGCCACAGGTCGATGCGCTCGACGCCGAGGCGGCGCAGGCTCATCAGCACGCACTGGCGCAGGTACTCGGGACGGCCCACGGGTGCCCACTTGTCCGGTCCGTGGCGGGTCAGGCCGCCCTTGGTGGCGATGACCAGGCCCTTGTACGGATGCAGCACTTCGCGAATCAGGTCTTCGCTGACGTACGGACCGTAGCTGTCCGCGGTGTCGATGAAGTTGATGCCGGTCTCCGGCAGGGCCTTGAGCACCGCCTTCGCTTTCGCGGGATCTTCCGGGTTGCCCCAGATGCCCTTGCCGGTGATGCGCATGGCGCCGAAGCCGAGGCGGTTGACCTCGAGATCGCCGCCGATCCGGAACGTGCCACTCGCAGAGGCGTTTGCCTGTGTCATGTCGTGTCTCCAGCCGTGTTTGGGTAAGAACGCTCGTTATCGTACGTTCGATCCCGGCTGGCGCGCGTGACGAAAAGACGTGTATTTGCGTCGTTTTGCTCTGTTGGAGCGGACCTGGCCGCGACAGCTTTTCGCGAGGAGCATCAGGTCCTGCTGCCCTGGCGCGAAGAGCTGTCGCGGCCAGGGCCGCTCCTACAAACGCGGTGCGGTTACCTCGCGAACGCCTTGATCGTGGCTTCGTTGATCGCCTTCACGCGCTTCTCGTCCACCTTCTCGACCTTTCGGTCGTACGTGTAGAGGCCGTTGTGCTCGCCTTCCACGTCGGTGATCTGCGTGTACACCGAGCCGGACATGCCGACGCCGGGACCCTTGTCGCGGAGCACCGCGGTGTTGGCGACGTAGCCGTCGTTGAGGGCCGCGACGTCCTTCACCGCGCCGTAGGGATTGATGGCGGTGTTCGGCCACAGATGGCCGTCGACGTTGAGCGTGAGACCGCCGTGCTCGCCGTCCATGGAAGCGCGGGTGGCATCCGGCTCCGGCAGGCCCGGGCCCTGGTAGTCGTGGACGTCGATGATGTCGCCGGCGTGCACGTCGCCCTTCGTGTCGCAGCAGTTGTAGCCGCTGCGCGCGTTGACGATGCGGGTGGGATCCAGCTTCTTGATCTGCGCCGCCAGTTCGCCCGCGGCGCCGATGCTCCACTGACCCCAGCCTTCGTTGAACGGGATCCAGCCGATGATCGACGTCTCGCCCTTGAGCTGCTCGACGATGCTGGTCACGTCCTTGCGGAAGCCGGCCTTGGCGGCCTCGGAGAGCTTCTCGTTGTGGCCGTTCGGCAGCGAGGGCATGTCCTGCCACACCATCAGGCCGATGCGATCGGTCCAGTAGTACCAGCGTGCCGGTTCCACCTTGATGTGCTTGCGGATCGTGTTGAAGCCGAAGTCCTTCGTCTTCTGCACGTCGAATTTCAGCGCCGCGTCTGTCGGGGCGGTGTGCAGGCCGTCCGGCCAGTAGCCCTGGTCGAGCGTGGCGAGCAGGAACGTGGGCTTGCCGTTGAGGACGATGCGGTTACGCCCGTCCACCTTTTCGACGGCGATGGTGCGCAGGCCGGCGTAGCTGGTGACTTCGTCGCGCTGCTCGCCCTGGCCGAGCGTGGCCTTGAACGTGTAGAGGAACGGATCGTCCGGGCTCCACGTGCGCGGGTTCGCGATCGCGATGCGCAGCGGCTTGCCAGCGGGGCCGGTCGCCTCGCCCACGGCCTTGCCGTCGGAATACGCGGTGACGTGCAACGGCGCATCCTTGCCGACGCCCTGCACGGTCGCATCGACCGTGAACGCATCGAGCGTCTTCGCCGGGGTGAAGCGCAGCTTCGCGAGGCTGACGGCCGGCACCGGCTCGATCCACACCGATTGCCAGATGCCCGAGGCGGCCGTGTAGAAGATGCCTTCCGGCTTCAGGCGCTGCTTGCCGACCATGACGTCCGCGCCGTCGACCGGCGCATGCACCGCGACCACGATTTCCTGCTGACCGCCGGGACGCAGCGCGCTCGTGATGTCCGCGCCGAACGAGGTGTAGCCGCCGGTGTGGCGCACGACCTCCTTGCCGTTGACGTACACCGTGGCGTCCTGCGCGACGGCGCCGAAGTTCAGGCGCACGTGCTGGCCCTTCGCGGTGAAATCCGCGGGCACGTCGACGAGGCGGCGGTAGACCATGTCGTCGGAATGCTTCTGCACACCCGACAGCACCGACTCGATCGGGTAGGGCACGAGCACCTTGTCCTTGAGCGACTGGCCGAAGGCCGGCTTCGCCGCGCCGGTCGTGGCCGCGAACTCCCACAGGCCGTTCAGGCTCATCCAGCGCGGTGACTCGAGCGACGGACGCGCGAGCTGCGGGCGCGGGTACTCGGGCAGGGCGTTGGTGGGAGAAACCTCCGCCGTCCACGGCGTCGCCAGGGGCGGCGTCTTGCCGCTCCACGACGTCGCCGCCTGGTCCGCCATGGCCATGGGTGCGAAGCCCAGAGCGAGCGCGATGCACGCGCCGAGGCCACTTGCCTTGATCTTGCTCGTCATCCTCAGTCCTTCTTCACGTTGCCGGCGGCCGACAGGGAGGGCGGCGCGTCGTTCGGGTCGGTGCCCCAGGTCTTGCCTGGCGTGGGGCCCATCGTCAGTTCCAGCGTCGCGCCGTTCACGATGTCGGCGTGGCTGAACCACGGTTTCGTCCACGGCTTGCCGTTGAGCGTCGCGGACTGGACGTACATGTTCTTCGCGGAGTTGTTGCGCGCGACGATCTCGAACACCTTGCCGTTGCCGAGGCGCAGGCGCACGTGATCGAAGATCGGGCTGCCGATGATGTAGTCGGGCGTGGCGGGATCCACCGGGTAGAAGCCCATCGCGGAGAGCACGTACCACGACGAGGTGGAACCCTGGTCGTCCATGCCCGGATAGCCGTAGCCGGTCGCGTCGCTGCCATACATGTCCTCGAGCACGCGGCGCGTCAGTGCCGCGGTCTTCCACGGCTGGCCGCTCCACGCGTAGAGGTACGGCGCCTGCTGGTCCGGCTGGTTGCCCTGCACGAACTGGCCGATCAGACCGGTGCAATCGCGGCAGATGCCCTTGGCGGTGTACGGCGTGGTGAAGAACCGATCGAGCTTCGCATTGAAGGCGTCGCGCCCGCCGAGCGCTTTCATGAGGCCCTGCACGTCGTGAGGCACCAGCCAGAGCGTGGACCAGCCCGAGGCCTCCTTCATCATGAAGTTGTAGTACGGCTCGCCCGGATCGAACGGCGAGATCCATTTGCCGTCTTCCGTGCGGCCGCGAACGAAGCCGACCGACGGATCGAACACGTTGCGCCAGTTCCCCGCGCGGCGCTCGAACATCGCGGCGTCGTCGTTCTTGCCGAGGCGTCGGGCGAAGTCGGCGAGGGCGTGATCGTCCCACGCGTATTCGAGCGTGGTGGCCGCGCCCGCCTTGCCGCCCGCGTACGGCGGGCTCGGATTGTTCGGCGGCACGATATCGGAGATCCAGCCGTTCTTGTCGTACTCGGCGAGGTAGCCACGCGGGCCCTTGGGATCGGTGGCGTTCTTGCGCAGGTACTCGTAGGCCGCGGCGTAGTCGAAATCGATGCCGCGAGTCCACGCGCCGTTGTAGAGGAACACCGCATGGTCGCCGTGGAACGAGGTGTTCATGTAGCCACGCTCGCGCGCGCGGTCGAGCTCGGAGCGCATGATGTCCTGCACCACCGTGGGCTGCAGCAGCATGAGCAGGGCGATCTGGTTGCGCCCCGTATCCCAGAACGGCACGGGGCCGTAATGGTCGTAGTCGGCGATGCGGTCCTTCCCGTCGGCGTCGATGTAGCCCTCGCCCTTGCGCGCGATCATGCGCGGGCTGGCGAACGAGTGATAGAGCGTGGAATAGAAGAGCATGCGTTGCTTCGGCGTGCCGCCGGTCACCTGCACGCGATCGAACAGCTCGGCCCAGCGTGCACGTGCCTTCGCATGCACGCGGTCGAAGTCGGCATCGCTGTCCTGCGCGCGCAGCCGCTGTTCGGCTTCCGCCGCGCTATGCCCGTGCGCGATGCGCACGACCACCTGGTCGCCAGCCTTCGTATCGAAGGTCACATAGGCGCCGGCATAGCCGCCGGACGCCGCGCGGCGATCGGTCTGCACGTCGGTGCGGCCGAGGCCTTCGCCCTTGTTGGTCACGTCGGCGGTGAACGTGCCGAACTGCCGGAAGGGACGCGAGAACTCGGCCACGAAGTACGGACCGTCCGAATCGCGGTCGCGGCGGCCTGCCGTCGCCGTGCCACGGATGATGCGATCGCCGACGACCTCGACGTCACCGCCCGAGCGACGCAGGTTGAGCACGACGTGCGAGCGATGGCTCTCGGGAAAGGTGAACCGCATCAGGCTGGTCCACTGCGTCGCGGTCAGCTCCACCTTCGTGTGGAACGTCGCGAGATCGACGGCGTAATAACCCGGCGACGCCTTCTCGGTCGCCTTGTCGTACGTCGACGTCATGTAATCGGGTGGCACCGTCCAGTCGCCGACCACGGGCATGACCATGGGCGCGCCGCGCGCACCGTAGGTCGAACCGCCGCCGGTGAAACCGATCATGGCGGGTCGACGGTAATCGTAGGCGACCGGCACGCCGGTCGCGAAGCCGAGATCGGCGTTGATGTTGACGGGCGCGGCTTCGGTCGCGCTCTCCGGCAGGCTGGCGCCCGGTGTCGTCATACCGGTGTAGAGCGGCTCGCCCTCGGGTGGCGCGTTGCCGATGAGGTCCTGGCGGTCCAGCGGCGCGGTGCCGACGAGCGGGTTGGCGAGGTCGACGTTGGCGGTGGAGGCCGGGGCGGCCTTGCTGGCGGCCGCGTGCCCGGTATCGATGGTGCCCAGCGCAATGATCGCCAGTGCCAAGGCGAGCGGCGCGCGGTGGGGAAGACGCGCGAATGGTGTCATCGGGTTTCCTTCGCTCAAAAAGGAAGCGGGGCCGGGCTCATCGCCCGGCCCCGCTCGTTTTGTCACTTGTCGCTTTCACCGCCGAACTTGTAGGTCACACCCACGTAGTACTGGCGTCCCGGATACAGCAGGTTCACCAGACGGGCGCGGGTATCGCCACCCAGGTAGGTGTGCGGCGTGCCCTTGTTGAAGTTGATGATCGACGCCGTGACCATGAAGTGCTTGTTGAATTCATAGTCGCCGTTGAGGTCGATCTGGTGGTACGGCTGCGAGTAGATCGGCAGACCGGCCGCGAGGCCGTTCATGCGGCGGCCCGTCCAGTTGTCGCTGGCACGGAGCAGCAGGCCGTTCTTTTCGTAGAACAGCGACACGTTCGCGGCGTACTTCGCGCTACCGATCAGCTCCGCCTTGCCCACCTGCGTGTCGCCGAGTGCGACCGCGGTTTCGTTGGTGTGGTTGAGCGTGTAGTTGGCGATGTAGCCGAAGCCGTTGTCCCAGGTGTGCTGCGCGTACACCTCGATGCCCTTCGACGTGCCGGAGCGGCCGTTGGCGTTCGTGCTGTACTGGCGGAAGTTCGTCGGGGTACCGCCGACATCGACATCGATGTTGTTGACGGTGACCGGGACGACGAAGTTCTTCACCTTCTTCTGGAACAGATCGATACCGACCACGCCGTGCGTCGCGTAGTACCACTCACCGGCCAGGTCGAACTGCGTGGCCGTGAACGGCTTCAGGTCGGCGTTGGCACCCGAGCCGTACCAGCCCGGCAGCGGAGCGCCGAACTGCTTGCGGTCGTTGTAGTACTCCTGCGTGTTGTTGGTCAGCTGACCCAGCTGCGCGAGATCGGTGTAGTTCGCGCGGGCGAGGGCCTGCGAACCGGCCGCACGCAACACGAAGTCGTCGGCGATGGTCCAGGCGATGTTGAAGCTCGGCAGGAACTTGTTGTAGCGCTTGTTCGTCGTCGAGTTGGTGAAGCCTTCCACCACCGCGATTTCGCGCGGCAGGTACTGGAAGTCGCCCGGAGCGCAAGGGCCGCCACCCGCGTTCACGCCCGAAGCCGGGCAGATCAGGATGTTGCCGCCGGCGTCGTGGTAGTACGTCGCGTTGTTGGTGGTGACCTGGTTGGCGACCGTGAGGTCCTGCTTCGTGGTGACGAAGCGCACGCCGACGTTACCGCGGATGGTGCCGGTGTCGAAGTTGGCCTGCACGTAAGCCGCGGCCACCTTCTCGCCGATCGACGACTTGTTCTGCGGCTTGTTGTAGATGACGCGGTCGTAGGTCGAGTTGAGGTGGTTGTAGTAGGCCGGGAAGTTGATCGCCGGGAAGATGTCGTCCCCGTACGCGTGGTTCACGCCGTCGAGGTAGTTCGGCAGCAGGAAGCCCGGGGGCAGCTGGCCGGCGTTTGGATCGCAGGTCTGGAACTGCAGCGTGGTGCCCTTGCAGTACCAGCGCACTTCGTTGCTCTGCTGCTCGGCGTTGGCGTCGGTGTACTTGCCGCCGAACTGGATCGACTGCAGCCAGCTGGAGTCGAGCGACCAGGTGAAGTCGGCCTGCGCGAAGTTCTGCGAGTTCGTGGTGTTCACCATGTTCGAACCGGTCGAACCGAGGTCGACCTGGCCCGCGCCGGCGAGCATGTTCTGCAGCACGTCCGGTGCGGCGCTGATGCCCGGCTTGCCGCTGAGGTCCCACGAGGCGCCGTTGCTGCCGTTCACCCACGCGCCGTTGACGAAGTTACGCGGCTTGGCGGCCATGCCCAGCTCGACCGACGGACCACCGCTGGCCCAGGTGCGGCCGACGTTGAAGCTGCCGCTCAGGGCGCCGCCGGTGTCCCATTCGCCTTCGATGTTGACGGTCTGCGACTTGGCCTTCTCGATCGAGTAGTTGCCGTTGAGCCAAGGAATTTCCGTGTTGCAGACGTCGACGGCCTGGCGGGTGGCACCCGTGACCGGGTTCACCGTCGAATTACAGCCGACGCCGGCCGGCGGCAGCACGTAGTTCGCGCCGGTGACGATGGTGCCGGACTTGTCGAACGTCAGGCCGTTCGGAGCGAGCAGGCGGCCGTTCTGGTCGGCGAAGTTCGTGTTGTTCGGCAGGCCCCACTCGGGAATCTCGAGCGTGTTGGTGATCTGCTTCTGGGTGCGCTCGAAGCGGAAGTAGTTACCGGTCAACAGCAGGTGGTCGCTCGGCTTGAACTGCATCGTCGCCTGAGCACCCTTGGTCTTGAGGTTCAGGTCGTTGCGGCTGGTGGCGAACTGCTGCGGCATCCAGAAACCGTTGGAGATGTTGCCGGCCTGGTCGACGACGCCGTTGCCCCAGAGGTCGATGTTGTTGTCGACCGCGGCGCCATACGGCTTGCCGTGCACGTTCACCGGCGGCTGAGTACAGGTCGTGTGGTCACGGCAATCGTCGGACCACCAGTGCCAGCTGGTCGCGTCCGCGGAGTACGTGGTGGCCTGGCGCTTCTGGTACGCGCCGGCGACGAGGACGCCGAACGTCTCGTCCTTGTTCTTCCACGACCACAGCGCGGAGCCCTGCGGTTCCGTCTTGGCGCTGGTATCGGAGCTCGCGGCCGTGCCGGTCACGAAGCCTTCGTTGACGCCCATCTCGAGCGGACGACGCGTGCGCAGGTCGACGTTGCCGCCGATGCCGCCCTCGTCCAGACGCGCCTCGAGGCTCTTGTAGAGCTTGATGTCCGAGAACATGTTGGCGGGGAACAGCGTGTAGTTGAACGAACGCGTCAGGCCGGCCGAGGTGTCGGCCGAGGCGACGTAGTTGCCGTTCAACTGGGTGTACGTGAGTTCCGGCGCGAGGCCGCGGATGCTGACGGTCTTGCCTTCGCCGGATTCGCGGCTGATGACCACGCCCGGGACGTGCGCCAGCGCGTCCGCGATGTTCTTCGCCGGGAACTGCGCGATGTTCTGCGCGTTGATCACTTCGACGATGGAGTTCGCGTCACGCTTCTCGATGACGCTCTGTTCGACCGACTGGCGATAGCTGGTGACCACGACGGTGTCGAGGTTCGTCGGACCGACCTTCTTCTTGTCGGCCTCCTTGTCCTTCTCGTCCTGCGGCGTGGCGGCACCGGCGGGCGCCTGGGCCTGCGCGGGTGCGACGGCGGCGGCCGTGGCGGGCGCGGCGGTCTGCGCGAACGCGGACGCGGGCACTCCCATGTAACCGACAAGCGACAGGGTAGCCGCGGCGAGCGCGGCAGACAGCGGCTTGCGCTTGAGCATGTGTTGGTACGTCATTTCTTTTTATTTCCCTCGAAGAAGCGCCCTGGTGTTTCCGGCGCGTTGGTCCCCCGCTACATCACAGCTGCAGATGCCCGTTCTATGGCTCCACAAACCCTCCTGACCTCAATTGGATCGATCCAAAATGACGGGTGCCGACGGACCCCGTTTCCATCGGCACGGTGCTTTCAACGGAATGTCGGGTGGTCGCGCTCCTCGCGCGGGAGGGCATCGTCGAGGTGGCGGGCAACGGCCTTCGTCGGCGCCGGCATCGCTCGGGCACCCGTGGCTCGTTTCATGAAATGGTCGGCACGATGTGTCTGCATGTCCCGCTTCCCATACCCCTCGCGAATCCGGCGGAAAGCAGGCAGCCTTCGGCCGACGCTCCACGCGCCTGCCCTGACGGCTCTGGCTCACCCCGATTTAAATCTCGCAGATCCGCCGCTTCCGCGACGTGACCTGATTCACTTTGACTTGGATCGATCTAAGTCCCCGGTGCGAATTAAGACCTCGAAGTCGCAGGCTGTCACGCTGCGCTGCAAAAACTTTCTGGGCCGATCGATCGGCGGCGTGGAACTTTGCGCGATGGCCGTCACAAAACGCGCATCGATCAGGGCTTTCGATCAAGAGGTCGAGGCGGCGGCGGGGTAGGTTCCGTCGTCCTCGCGCGCGAAAAACGAAGGTTGCTCATGAAGTCGGTCACGATGATCCTCGCCGCCATGCTCGCCACATGGCTTCCGTCCCTGGCGGTGGCGGCCGACGCGAAGCCGAAAGCGGAGACGGTGCTGAAGAGCGATAGCAGCTGGACCGGTGCGCCGTACACCGCGTATCCGAAGGGCCGGCCCGAGCTGACCGTGCTGCGGATCGTCATCCCGGCTCACTCCGCGTTGCCCTGGCACACGCATGTGGTGCCGAACGCGGCCTATGTGATCTCGGGCCACCTGACCGTGGAGGAGAAGGCCACGGGCAGGAAGAAGGTGATCCGGGCGGGAGAGGCCTTGCCCGAATCGGTAGGCGTCGTGCACCGAGGCGTGAGCGACGACGAGGAGGTCGTGCTCGTCGTCATGTACGCGGGCACGAAGGACACACCGCTCTCGGTGCCGCTCGCCGAGGACAAACCCGAGTTCGCCACACCGCCGTAGGAGCGGCCCTGGCCGCGGCAGCGCTTCGCGTCAGTGGTGAAGCTGGCGCGCCAGGTTGGGGACCGGGTCGAGAAGCTGTCGCGGCCGGGTCCGCTCCCACAGCGCGTTGTAGGAGCGGCCCTGGCTGCGGCAGCTGTCCGCGTCAGTGGTGAAGCTGGCGCGCCAGGTCGGGGACCGGGTCGAGAAGCCGTCGCGGCCGGGTCCGCTCCCACAGCGCGTCGTAGGAGCGGCCCTGGCCGCGACAGCTGT
>NZ_FOJE01000004.1:157641-337641 GCF_900111665.1 Luteibacter sp. 329MFSha
GTCGCGGCCGGGTCCGCTCCCACAGCGCGTCGTAGGAGCGGCCCTGGCCGCGACAGCTCTTCGCGCCAGTGGTGAAGCTTGCGCGCCAGATCGGGGACCGGGTCGAGAGGCTGTCGCGGCCGGGTCCGCTCCCACAGCACAGGGAGCGTGCGTGACATCAGGCCAGTGCCGCGGCGCTCCGCACCAGCTGGTGCGCGGGGACGGGGCTGCCGAGGAGGTAGCCTTGCAGGGCGTTGCAGCCCAGGCGCGTGAGCAGCTCCTGCTGCTCGATCGTTTCGACGCCTTCGGCGACGATCTTCAGGCCGAGCGTCTTTCCCAGCCCGATGATCGCGGCGACGATCGCTTCGTCGTCGTTGCCGTGCGTGAGTTCGGTGATGAAGCCACGGTCGATCTTCAGTTCGTCGGCCGGGAGCTGCTTGAGGTAGAGCAGGCTCGAATAGCCCGTGCCGAAGTCGTCGATGGAAATGCCGACGCCGAGGGCGGCGACCTGGTTGAGGATGGCGAGGCTCGCCTCCGCGTCGCGCATGGCCGTGGATTCGGTGACCTCGAGCACGAGGTGGCGCGGATCCAGGGCATGTCGGGCGAGGGTCTCCTTCAGCACGTCGACGAGACCCGCGTGCGTGAGCTGCACCGTGGAAAGGTTCACCGAGACCGTCCAGTCCGCGTGGCCTTCGGCCTGCCATTCGCGCATCTGGCGGCAGGCTTCGTCGATCACCCAGTTGCCGATGGGGACGATCAGCCCCGTGCGCTCGGCCACCGAGAGGAACGCGTCGGGCGGCATCAGGCCGACACCGGGCTTCTGCCAGCGCAGCAAGGCCTCGACGCCGACCATCGGGCCCTTCGGCGAGACGAGCTTCGGCTGGTAATGCAGCAGGAACTCGCCGCGGTCCACGGCCCGGCGCAGGTCCTGCTGCAGCTGGAGCTGCTGGTGCACGTTGGCGTTCATCGCGCTTTCGAAGAAGCAGTAGCCGTTCCGGCCCTGCTCCTTCGCGTGGTACATCGCCGCGTCGGCGTTGACCATCAGTTCGTGCGTCGTGCGGCCGTTCTCCGGATAGATCGCGATGCCGACGCTGGCGGAGACGTGCACCGTGTTGCCGTCGATGTCGTATGACGCCATGAGCGAGTCCACCAGGCGCTGCGCGTGAAGCGCGGCATCCTCGGGACGCGCGACGTCCAGCACCATGACGAACTCGTCGCCGCCAAGGCGTGCGACCGTTCCCTCGTCGGTCTGCGTGGCGAGGATGCGCGCGGATACCTGTTTCAGCAGCAGGTCGCCGATGTGGTGGCCGTAGACGTCGTTCACCGCCTTGAATCCATCGAGGTCGATGAACAGCACGGCGAGCGGGGTCCGTTCCCTCGAAGCCTTCTGGATGGCCTGGTCCATGCGGTCGCCCAGCAGGACACGATTCGGCAGGCGGGTCAGGTTGTCGTGGAGGGCAAGTTGCACGAGCTCGCTGTTGGCGCGATCGAGCGACGTGGCAAGCGCGTCGGCGCGGACGTCGAGAAGCGATACCACGAGCGCGATCGCGAAGACCGCCAGGCTGACGAGGATCACCACCACGGCCAGCCACTTGGGATCGATGCCGGTGTTGGCCGCGCCGCACCAGCTGCCCAGCGGAAACTGCGAGGCCGCCATGCCGGTGTAGTGCATGCCGACGATGGCGCAGCCCATCACGAGCGACGCACCGAGGCGGGCGAACGCGACGCGCTCGCCGTCGCGGCGCAGGCGGAACGCGATCCACAACGCGGCACCGGAGGCGATCACGGCGATCACGATCGACGCGGCGAAGAGCCAGGGGTCGTAGATCACCCCCGGCTCCATCTTCATCGCCGCCATGCCCGTGTAGTGCATGGCGGCGATGCCTGCGCCCAGCAGCAGGGCACCCCCCGCGAGGCGGCGGCGCGGCAGTTCCTTCAGGCAGACCAGCCACAACGCGAAGGCCGAGGAGACGATGGCGATCACGAGCGACAGGACGGTCAGGCCCAGGTCGTAGCCCACCTGGATCGGCAGGCGGAAGGCCAGCATCCCGACGAAGTGCATGGACCAGATGCCGAAGCCCATGGCGACGGAGCCGCCCACGAGCCAGAGCGCAGACGCGCGCCCGCGGGTGCTGGCGACGCGGCCGGCCATGTTCAGCGCCGTGTAGGACGCCAGTACGGCCACGATCAACGAGAACACGACGAGGATGCCGCTGTAGCTGCTTGCGAGCATGGTGAACCTGCCAGGACCTGCCGACCGGCGGAAGCGGTCGTTCTGAGGATTTCGGCAGATTCGTCAAATTCTTGAGGTGGCGGCCGCTCGTCAGTGGCTGGTCGGTTTGGGCCGGTAAGGCGTGTACTGGGCGGAAAGCAGCCGCCAGCCGTCCTTGTCCTGTACGGCGACCAGGCCGACGGTGAGCTGCATCGTCCGGCCGGATGCGTCGAAGCTGACCCGGGTCGTCATCGCCGCGGTGGTGCCGTCACTTTGCGTGGCGATGTCGCCGACCTTCACGACGGGCGCCGGGGCCTTCTTCTCGGGTGCGTAGAACGACAGCACGGCATCGTGCGCGTCGACCTCGCCCAGGGGGCTGACTTCCACGAAGCGAGGATGCAGCACATCGGCCAGCGCCTTCTGATCGAACGTATTCTCCGCCTGGAAATAACGGCGGGCCGCTTCCTCCGCGCTCGGCGCGGCGGCGAACGCGGCGGGAGCGAGCAGGAACATGGGCAGTGCGAGGACGAGCGGGCGAAGGTGCGACGACATGGCGTGATCTCCCCTGGGTTCGCAGGACAGTAGAACGTCGCCGCGATCCGGGGTATCGGCCGGAAGTCATCGGGTGTCCGTGCAAGGGGCCCTGTCCGGACAGGTTTGTCCGCGGACAGTCGACATGGCGCAGGCCGACCGCCGTGCCGGGCCGCGATCGGGTTGGCACGCTGCGTGCAGAGCCATGCTCCGGCCGCGCGACGCGGAGGATCCCGCGGGGTGTGCGGGTGGCAGGTGGATTCACCGATCGAACGGAGCGTTGCATGTTCGGCTATTACCTGGAACTGGCCGTGCGCAGCCTGAAGCGCAGCCGGGGCCTTACCGTGCTGATGGTGTTCGCCATCGGTTTCGGCGTGGCGGCGTCGATGACGACGTATTCCGTCTTCCGTGCCGTATCGGGCGATCCCATTCCGTGGAAGTCGTCGCGGCTGTTCGTGCCGCAGATCGACGCGTGGGGGCCACGCAAGGGGCGCGAGGTCGCCGACCTGCAACAGGCGCTGACTTATACCGACGCCATGGCGCTGATGCGCGATCATCGCGCGAAGCTGCAATCGCCGCTGTACATGATCGCTCCGGCGATCATGCCGACCCGAGCCGGCGAGCATCCGGTCAACGTCACCGGCCACGCCGTGTCGAGCGAGTTCTTCCCGATGGTCGAGGCCCCGTTCGCGCATGGCGCCGGATGGACAACCGACGACGACCGCCGCCGTGCCGCGGTCGCCGTCATCAGCGAACGGCTGAACCGCAAGCTCTTCGCCGGCCAGGACAGCGTCGGCAGGACGATACGGATCGCCGGCAAGGATTATCGCGTGGTGGGCGTCCTGGGCGACTGGAATCCGCAGCCGCGTTACTACGACATCTACAACAGCAACGGATTCTCGACGGACCGGGACGACATCTTCATTCCCTTCGACCGTGCCATCGACGCGGCGGTGACGCGCGACGGCAGCAACAGCTGCTATGTCGTGCCGAAGGACACGGGCTTCGAGGGCCTGAAGAAGTCTTCCTGCGTGTGGGTGCCCTATATGCTCCAGCTCGACGACGCGGCCGCGGTCGCATCGTTCCGCCGTTACCTCCACGACTACGCCGGCGAACAGCAGCAAGCCGGCCGCTTCAACTGGCCGCCGAACGTACGCCTGAGCGACATCCCCACCTTTCTCGTGTCCGAGGAAGTCGCGCCGCGCGACACGAAGATCTCCCTGATCGTCGCCATCGGGTTGCTGGTCGTCTGCCTCGTGAACACCGTCGGGCTGTTGCTTGCGAAGTTCCTCCGCCGCAGCGGGGAGATCGGTATCCGTCGCGCGCTCGGGGCGCCGCGAAGGGCGATCTATGCCCAGTTCCTCACCGAAGCGGGCATCGTCGGCCTCGCCGGCGGCGTGCTCGGCCTCGTTCTGACGGGCCTGGGCGTGCTCGCCATGGGATGGCTGCTGCCCCGGCACATCGCCGCGCTGGCGCGGCTGGACATGCCGCTGCTACTGCTGACCCTCGCGGTGGCTGTCGCCTCGACGATCCTCGCCGCCCTCTATCCCACGCTACGCGCATCGCAGGTGCAGCCGGCGTGGCAACTGAAGTCGAACTGAGGAGTCGTCCATGAGGCTGCATCCCATCTTCGCGGCGCTTCGTCGGCACAAGGCGGGCGTGGTGCTGATCGCCCTGCAGATCGCACTCACGCTGGCGATCGTGTGCAATGCGATCTTCATCATCGGTCAGCGCGTGCAGATCATCGGCCGCCCGAGCGGCATGGACGAAAGCGACGTGTTCGTCGTCAGCCAGCAATGGGTGGGTGTCGACAACGTCGAGGACCCGGCCAGCGTCGAGAAGCTGGATGCCCTCCAGCGCGAGGATCTCGCCGCGCTGCGCAACATGCCGGACGTCGCGGCCGTCACGCCGGCGAACTCGCTGCCTCTGTACAACAGCTCATGGACGGGCGCGGTGAGCGTGAATCCCGGCCACGGCGAGTACGACGGGTCGAGTAACGGCACGGCGCTGGTCTCTTACTACTACATGGACGAGCAGGCGCTCGCCGTTCTGGGCGCGAAGCTCGCCGAGGGGCGCTTCTTCCGCGCGGACGAGGTCGCGCACATCGGTCCGAAGGACCCGGCGCCGTCCGGCGTGACGGTGATCTCGAAGCAGCTCGCGCAGAAACTGTTTCCCGGCGAGAGCGCCCTCGGCAAGCCGCTCTACATCGACGGCGCGACGAAGCCGTCGACGATCGTCGGCGTGCTCGACCGTCTCCAGTCTCCCGCCGTGGTGAGGAAGGTGCCCTGGGCGACCGTCGTGATTCCCGCGCGGCTGGACAACCTTTTCGCCCGATACGTCGTGCGCGCGAAGCCCGGAAGGCTCGACGCCGCGATGAAGGCGACGCCGGGCGTGCTCTACCGGACGAACCCGATGCGCATCCTGGATGAGGACAATGGCCTGAAGAGCTTCGCGGCGATTCGCGGCGAGGCCTACCAGGCCGACCTCAGCATGGCGATCCTCATGGGGGCCGTGTGCCTGATCCTCATCGGCGTCACGGCCGCCGGCATCGTCGGGCTCACCAGCTTCTGGGTCGGGCAGCGGCACCGGCAGATCGGCGTGCGACGGGCGCTCGGCGCACGCAAGGTCGACATCCTCCTCTACTTCCAGATGGAGAACCTCGCCATCGCGAGCGGCGGCGCGGCGCTCGGCACCGTGCTGGCGGTCGGCGTGAACTTCTGCCTGATGCGCGAGTTCGACATGGCGCGCCTGCCGCTGGCGTGGATCGCGGTGGGCATCGTCGCGGTGCTCGTTCTCGGCCAGGCCGCGGTGCTCGCGCCGGCGCGCCGCGCCTCGAACGTTCCACCCGTGGCGGCGACGCGCGCGAGCTGACGATGCCGACGCTCGTCAGCGCCGGGATTCACGCTCCTTCGTGGCGGGCGCGTCGTCCTGCTCCTTCGCGCGCCGGCGCAGGCGCAAGGGCGTCTCGCCGACCAGGCGGATGAACGCGCGGCGCATGCGCTCGGTATCGCCGAAGCCGCTGTCGCGGGCAACGGTCTCGACCGCGAGGCTTCCCTGTTCGAGCATCGCGCGCGCCTGTTCCAGGCGCAGCATCGCGATCGCGCGGGCAGGCGTGTGTCCCGTTTCGCCGCGGAACAGACGGGTGAACTGGCGGGGACTCAGATTCGCGACGCCGGCGAGTTCCGGCAGCGACAGCGGCCGGCGCAGGTTGCGCCGCGCGTAGGCCAGCACCGTCTGCACCCGGTCGCTGCGGGCGTCGAGGTCGAGCAGCGTCGAATGCTGCGACTGGCCGCCGCCACGGCGGTGATGCATCACCATGCCGCGCGCGATGTGCCGCGCGAGATCGCGGCCGTGATCCTCTTCCACCAGCCCGAGGGCGAGGTCCGTGCCGGCCGACATGCCGGCGGACGACCAGATCGGGCCGTCCTTGACGTAGATGCGGTCGAGCTCCACCTGGCACGCCGGGTACCGGCGGCGCATCTCGTCGCCGAAATTCCAGTGCGTCGTCGCCTTGCGGCCGTCGAGCAGCCCGGCGTCCCCCAGCACGAAGCTGCCGAGACAGATCGAGGCCAGGCGGCGCGTGGTGCGGGCGGCGTCGACGAGGAACGCGCTGACCGTGGGCGACGTCTCCGGAATCTCCATGCCCACGCCGATCATCAGGGTATCCAGCGCGTCCGCGCGCAGCGGCGCGCACGAGATCGCCTGTCCCATCGACGAGCGCACGGTGCCGGGCGACTCGGAGAGCAACTCGATGTCGTACAGGCGGGCGCCCGCTTCCTTGTTCGCCACCTCGAACACCGACAGCGCGGCGAAGCACATGATCTGGAAATCGGGGTAGACGAGGAGTCCGACGCGACGCATGGAACAGGCTCTGATCGTGGTGGGAGCGGGAGAGGTGCGGCCGTGATGGCGGCCATTCCAGCTTGCGGCGGCCGGAAATGTCCGGATTCGCGGCCTCTATGACCGTCGGTCCGTGAAGAGGTCGTATAGCCTGACCAGCTTACCGCCGAATGGTCCCGTAAAGCGCAGAGCGGACCTTCGTCACATTGGCGCCGCACGACGTGCTTGAAATCGCCAATCCGACGCCAGTGTGCAAGAACCGCCGGACCGGGACACGGCACGATCCAGATCGCGGGCGCGTGGAAGGCGCCGTCCGACCGGTGCCGTCGCTCGACGGCACGCCGCCCGCACGAACCGATGCACGGGATGGAGAACGATGACGACGAATGCGCGCCCGTCGGGCGACGGTTGCGCGGATGCGCTGGAGGCGCAACGCTTCCGCGAGCTGTTCGATGCCACACCCGCGGCGATCGTGGAGCTCGATTGCACGGAGCTCCACGCGATGCTGGACGAACTCAGGAAGGACGGGGTCGTCGACATCCGGTCCTACATCGACGCGCACCCGGCGTTCGTCCTGGCGGCGCTGGAGCGAACCCGCGTCGTGGCGACGAACGAGCACTTCCTCACGCTGATGCGGGCTCCCACGTTTGCCGATGCCTGCATCCCGCTCATCGGTTACTGGTCGCCGTCGCCGCACGTGTACCGCCAGTTCATCGAGGCGCGGTTCGATGGCAAGCCGACGCACGAAGCCGAGACACGGATGCTGCGTGTCGACGGAACGACCATCGACTGCCTCGTTTCGTCGGCCTATGGCGCGGTGGCATCCCGTCCGTACTCGACCATCTCCGTCCTCGTCGACGTCGGCGCGCGCCTCGTCGCCGAGCGCGAGCTGGCGCGCGTCCAGGCCGAACTCGCCCATGCCGCGCGCGTGACCGTGCTAGGCCAGCTCACCACGTCGATCGCGCACGAAGTGAGCCAGCCGCTGTCCACGATCGCGCTCACCAGCGAAGCGATGCTGCGATGGCTGGAACTGGACGAGCCCGATCTCGACGAACTTCGTGCGCTCGCGCGGTCGACGGCGGAACAGACGGCGCGGGCCGCCGACGTCGTCGGGCGGATCCGCCGCATGGCGCGCCGGGCCGAGCCCCTGATGCGCCCCATCGCGCTCAACGCGCTGGTGCAGGACGGCTGTCGCTTCCTCCACCACGAGTTCCTCCGTCGCGACGTTCAGGTCGAGACCCGGCTCGACCCAACGTCCCCGATGGTGCTGGGGGACGCCGTCCAGTTGCAGCAGGTGTTCATCAACCTCGCGCTCAACGCCATCCAGGCGATGACGAGCGCGCTGAGCGCCGTGCGGCGCCTGCGCGTCACCACGCGACTCACGGCGGGTGGCTGGGTCGAACTGTGGATGGAGGACACGGGACCGGGCGTCCCCACGTGCGACGAGGCGCGGCTCTTCCAGCGCTTTCACACCACCAAGCCGGACGGCATGGGCATGGGCCTGCCCATTTCGCAGACGATCGTGCAGGCGCATGGCGGCATGCTCCGCCTCGCGGAACGCCAGGAAGGCTGGGGCTGCCGCTTCGTGATGGAGGTTCCGGCGCACACGCGCGGCACGCCGGCCTAGGGGAGGTTAGCCCTGACCCATCCGACGATCTGCGAGGTGGAGACGGCGCCCGACTGGCGTGCGACTTCGCGCCCGCCCGCGAAGAGGATCATCGTGGGGATGCTGCGGATCCCGAAGCGCGCCGACAACGCAGGCTCCGCGTCCGAATCGACCTTGGCCAGGCGCACGCGCGGCTCGAGCTGCCTTGCCGCGGCTTCGAACTGCGGCGCCATGGCCACGCAGGGGCCGCACCAGGTCGCCCAGAAGTCCACCACCAGCGGCAGCTCGCCGCGCGTCGCATAGGCATCGAAGACATCGGTCTTCAGCGCGACAGGGTGACCGGTGAACAAGGGCTGGTGGCAGCGGCCGCACTTTGGACCTTCGCCCAGCCGTTCGGCGGCGACGCGGTTCATCGAGGCGCAATGGGGACAGGCGAAGACGATGGGAGCGGGGGACATGGCGGCCTCGGCGGTGGGTTCCATGTTGCGATATCGGTTCGCCCGGCGCCTTGGACAAGACCGCTGTGGCTCAGCCCCTTGCCTTGACCCGCTCGCGATGCGCGGCTTGTTTCGCCCGGTTGCCGCAGGACGCCATGCTGCACCAGCGCCGCGCGCGGCCGCGTGTGTGATCGGCGAACAGCAGCGTGCACGACGGCCCTTCGCAGGCCTTCACGTGCGAGAAGTCCTCGCCCGTTACCAGACGCGCCATCGCCTCGCCGATCGGCAGGAGCAACGACGCGGGCGACGACCAGCGGCGTCGCCGGACGAACGCGAGCCCGCCGTCGCCGGCGGTGACCTCGATGAACCCATCGTCGCGCGACAGTAACCGGTTCAGTGGCTCGAGATCGCTCAGGACCTCCGGCGCCAGGGGGCGCCCCATGTGGGCCCGCACGAACGCGGCGAACCAGTCGCGAAGGCTGCGCGCCTGGTCGGCGAGCCGATCGAGCTCGCCCGGCATCGCCCGTTCTCGCAGGTCCGCGAGCACCTCTGCCGGTACCCATCCCGCCTGGGCAAGCCAGTCGACGAGCCCGTCGCCGTCCGCGATCCAGTCGACGGGAGCGTCTACGGGCGTGGCGATCGAATTGAGGAAATCGAGCCCCGGCGCGTCGGCGACGAACAGGGCGGGAGCGGAGCGGGTCATGGGCAAGGCATCCGGGAGCATGGGCGGACAGTAACCTTCAAAACGCATGTTGACAAGTTACGTAGGCACCCATAACCTGAAAAACAACCGCTGTCCGGTTAGGGGCGGCGGTCGCTCAGTGACCCCCATCCCGAGGAATCTCCCATGGCCGTCATCCATTACCGCACCGCCGACGTCGACGGGTTCAACATCTTCTATCGCGAAGCCGGTCGCCCCGGCGCGCCGAAGCTCCTGCTGCTGCATGGTTACCCGAGCTCGGGTCACATGTTCCGCGACCTCATCCCCCTCCTGGCCGAGCGCTTCCACATCGTCGCGCCCGATCTTCCCGGCTTCGGCCAGTCGGACATGCCGTCGCGGGACACGTTCGCCTATACGTTCGACAACCTCGCCGATGTCATCGACCGCTTCACCATCACCGTGGGGTTCGATCGCTTCGCGCTCTACGTGTTCGACTACGGCGCGCCCACGGGATTCCGCATCGCCAGTCGCCATCCCGAACGGATCACCGGCATCGTTTCGCAGAATGGCAACGCGTACCTCGAAGGACTCAGCGACGCGTGGAACCCGATCCAGGCCTACTGGCAGGATCCGACGCCCGAGAACCGCAGCGTGCTCCGCGACATGCTCAAGCCGGAGACGACGCGCTGGCAGTACGTGCACGGCGTCGCGGACGAATCGCTCGTGTCCCCGGACGGAATCGCGCTGGACAACCATTACCTTGCGCGCCCGGGAGCCGACGAAATCCAGCTCGACCTCTTCGGCGACTACCGCACCAACGTCGCTCTCTATCCGACGTTCCAGAAGTACTTCCGTGAGCACAAACCCCCGTTCCTGGCGATCTGGGGCAAGCACGACCCGTTCTTCCTCCCGGCGGGCGCCGAAGCCTACGAGCGCGACATGCCCGACGCCGTCGTGCGGTTGCTCGATACGGGGCACTTCGCGCTGGAGACCCACGCGGCCGAGATCGCGGAGGCGATCATCGACCAGTTCGGCCGCTGAGGCGCCCATCGCTGCCGCTATCACGTGGCATACATAACGCCGGCACATGAAGGAATCGACATGATTTCTTCGGCATCGTGGCGACCTCTGCACACATGGCATGGCCTACTCTCGTCGGGCAAGACCAGCCCCGCCTGTCCAGGCCGAACCCAACAGTGCCGAGGTCTCCACGATGGACTTATCGAACGACTGGAAATTCACGCGTCGCGACGTGCTCAAGCTGGGCGCCGTCTCGATGAGCGCCCTCGCGATCCCGCGCATCGTCGCCGCGCCGGCGACCGAGCCCGCGCCGCCCCCCGTGATGGCGAAGGTGGCCATGGAGGTCAACGGGAAGCCGCAGGCGCTCGACCTCGACACGCGCACCACGCTGCTCGACGCGTTGCGCGAGCACATGCACCTCACCGGCACGAAGAAGGGCTGCGACCACGGCCAGTGCGGCGCCTGCACCGTCATCGTCGACGGGCGACGCATCAATAGCTGCCTCACTCTCGCGGTGATGCACCAGGATTCGAAGATCACGACGATCGAAGGCCTGGGCACCCCGGAGAAGATGCACCCGATGCAGGCGGCGTTCGTGAAGCATGACGGCTATCAGTGCGGCTACTGCACGCCTGGCCAGATCTGCTCGGCCGTGGCCGTCCTCGACGAAATCGAGCGCGACATCCCCAGCCACGTGACCGCCGACCTCGGCAAGAAGGCCGCGTTGAGCCGCATGGAGGTGCGCGAGCGCATGAGCGGCAACATCTGCCGTTGCGGCGCGTACTCGAACATCCACGACGCCATCGCCGATGTAGCGGGAGGTGCCGCATGAAGCCCTTCGAATACGAGCGCGCGGAAACACCCGCGGCCGCCGCCGCGAGCGCGGTCAGCCATCCCGGTGCGAAGTTCATCGCCGGTGGCACCAACCTGCTCGACCTGATGAAGCTCGGTATCGAAGAGCCGGCGTACCTGATCGACGTCAACGGCCTCAAGCTCGACGCCATCGAGACCGACGGCGACGGCGTGCGCATCGGCGCGCTCGTGCGCAACACCGACCTCGCCGCCGACGCGCGCATCCGTCGCGACTATCCGCTGCTTTCCCGCGCGTTGCTCGCCGGTGCGTCGGGCCAGTTGCGCAACAAGGCGACGACGGCGGGCAACCTGCTCCAGCGCACCCGGTGTCCGTACTTCTACGACACCAATCAGCCGTGCAACAAACGCCTTCCCGGTAGCGGCTGCGCCGCGATCGGTGGCGCCAGCCGGCAGCACGCGATCGTCGGCGTGAGCAAGGCCTGCATCGCGACGCATCCCAGCGACATGGCGGTGGCGATGCGCGCCCTGGACGCGACGGTCGAAACGGTGAAGCCCGACGGGAGCAAGCGTCGTATTCCCATCGCGGACTTCCACACGTTGCCCGGCAACACGCCGCACATCGAGACGGTGCTCGAACGCGGTGAGCTCATCACCGCGGTCACTTTACCGAAGCCGATCGGCGGCACGCAGCTGTATCATAAGGTTCGCGACCGCTCGTCGTACGCGTTCGCGCTGGTGTCGATCGCGCTGATCGCGCAGCCGGACGGCACGGGCCGTGTCGCCGTCGGTGGCATCGCGCACAAGCCATGGCGGGTCGACGCGGCGGATGCCGAACTGCCCAAGGGCGCGAAGGCCGCCTCGGCCAGGCTCCTCGCCGGCGCGCAGACGACGCATGACAACGCCTACAAGGTCACCCTGACGGAGCGCGCCCTCGCGGCGACGCTTGCCGAAGCGAAGGAGCGGAAGGCATGAAGTTCGATACCCCCGCCACCACCAACCCCATCGATCAGCTCAAGGTCGTCGGCCGTCCCATCGACCGCGTCGAAGGCGCACTGAAAACCACGGGCACGGCGCGCTATGCCTACGAGCGCCACGACGTCGCCCCGAACCACGCCTACGGTTACGTGGTGGGTTCCGCCATCGCGAAGGGAAAGATCGTTTCCATCGACACGAGCAAGGCGCAGCGCGCGCCCGGTGTGCTCGCCGTGGTCACGGCGCAGAACGCCGGCAAGCTCGGCAAGGGCGACTACAACACGGCGAAGCTGCTCGGCGGTCCCGACATCCAGCACTATCACCAGGCCGTCGCGATCGTCGTCGCCGAGACGTTCGAGCAGGCACGCGCGGCGGCACAACTGATCAAGGTCGACTATGCGCGGACGGGCGGCGCGTTCGATCTCGCGTCGGAGAAGGACAAGGCCATCAAACCGAAGGACGGCGATCCGGACAGCGTCAAGGGCGACTTCGCTTCGGCGTTCGCCGCGTCGGCGGTGAAGCTCGACGCCACGTACACCACGCCCGACCAGTCGCACGCGATGATGGAGCCGCACGCGACCATCGCGGCATGGGAAGGCGAGAAGCTGACCTTGTGGACGGCCAACCAGATGGTCGACTGGAGCCGCGGCGACGTGGCCAAGACGCTAGGCGTTCCGAAGGACAACGTACGTCTCGTTTCGCCGTACATCGGTGGCGGATTCGGCGGCAAGCTGTTCGTGCGTGCGGACGCCGTTCTGGCGGCGCTCGGCGCGCGCGCGGCGGGCCGTCCCGTCGCGGTCGCCCTGCAGCGTCCCTTGATCATGAACAACACGACGCATCGCCCGGCGACGATCCAGCGCATCCGCATCGGCGCGTCGAAGGACGGGAAGATCGACGCGATCGCGCACGAGAGCTGGTCGGGCGACCTGCCCGGCGGCGGACCGGAGACCGCCGTGCAGCAGACGCGCCTGCTCTACGCCGGCGCGAACCGCATGACGGCGACGCGCCTCGCCGTGCTCGATCTTCCGGAAGGCAACGCGATGCGCGCGCCGGGTGAAGCGGCCGGGCTGCTGGCGCTGGAAATCGCCGTGGACGAGATGGCGGAGAAGCTCGGCATCGACCCGGTCGAGTTCCGCATCCTCAACGACACGCAGGTCGATCCCGAGCACCCCGAACGGCCGTTCTCGCAGCGCCGGTTCGTCGAGTGCCTGCGCACGGGTGCGCAGCGGTTCGGCTGGGACAAGCGCGTCGCGCGGCCGGGCAGCGCACGCGACGGCCGTTGGCTGAAGGGCATGGGCGTGGCGGCCGCCTTCCGCAACAACCTCGTCCAGAAATCGGCGGCACGCGTGAGGCTCGAGCGAAACGGCCGGATCACGGTCGAAACCGACATGACGGACATCGGCACGGGCAGTTACACGATCATCGCGCAGACGGCCGCCGAGATGCTCGGCGTGCCGGTCGACCGCGTCGACGTGCGCCTCGGTGATTCCAGCTTTCCGGTGTCGGCTGGTTCGGGCGGGCAGTGGGGCGGCAACAGCTCGACGGCGGGCGTGTATGCCGCGAGCATGAAGCTGCGCGAGGCGATCGCACGGAAGGTGGGCGTCGACCCGTCGAAGGCGTCGTTCGAGAACGGCGAGGTGGTGGCCGACGGCAAGCGGACTTCGCTTGCCAAGGCGGCGGCGGACGGCGAACTCGTCGGCGAGGACGCGATGGAATACGGCGATCTCGCCAAGCGTTTCCAGCAGTCGACCTTCGGCGCGCACTTCGTCGAGGTACGCGTCGACGCCGCGACAGGCGAGATCCGGATCGAACGCATGCTCGCCGTGTGCGCGGCGGGGCGCATCCTCAATCCCAAGACCGCGCGGAGCCAGGTGATCGGCGCCATGACGATGGGCGCGGGCGCGGCGTTGATGGAAGAACTCGTCGTCGACAAGCGGCTGGGCTTTTTCGTCAACCACGACCTCGCGGGCTACGAGGTGCCGGTGCACGCGGACATCCCGCATCAGGACGTCGTGTTCCTCGACGAGACCGATCCGGCGTCCTCGCCAATGAAGGCCAAGGGCGTCGGCGAACTGGGCATCTGCGGTGTCGGCGCGGCGGTAGCGAATGCCGTCTACAACGCGACGGGCGTGCGGGTGCGCGACTACCCCGTCACGCTCGACAAGATCATCGACAAGCTGCCGCCGCTGGCCTGACGATCCAGCGATTCCTGTGGGAGCGCACCTGGGCGCGATGGCTTTTTGCAGAAAGCTTTAGGCCCTGTGACTGTTCGCGAAGAGCTGTCGCGCCCAGGTGCGCTCCCACACGATCAGGCGTCGGCTCCTTCGCTTCCGACCCCGTGGTGCACGACGAACACGCGCTCGGGGTCGTGCTTTCGTTTGATCGCGAGCAGCCGGGCATAGTTCGTTCCCCAGAAGGCGTCCTGCCAGTCCGCTTGGAAATAGTCGCTCTCCGATACATAGGACCCCGCGCGTGGCGCGGCCCGGCGCAGGCGCCGATAAGCGGCATTCACATCATCGGCCCCGCGACGGGCCACGGCGGCGTCGACGTGCGCGCCCGGTAAACCTTGATAGTTCGGCGCGCCGCTGTGGCCCACGATGGCGAGAGCGAACGCGTCGAGCACGGCGGGATTCGTGGCGGTGTCGCGGGAGGCGGCGATGGCGTCGGGCGGTGCGCCGTAGAGGCCCTTGTTGACGTGCAGTTCGACGCTGGAGTGTCCGGCGGCCTCGGTGATGGCGGTCGCGAGGCTGCGCAGGGCGTCGTCGCGCAGCAGCGCCGAAGGCAGCCACGCGGACGCGTAGCCGTGGATGTACCAGCCGATCTGGTCCTGGTCGCCCTTCCAGACGAAGTGCGACGACGGTGCCCCCGGACGCCCATCCGGCACGATCAGTTGTGGCGCGTGCTCGCGGAAGAACGCGGCGTCCCAGAAGTGACGGGCTTCCACGTCGAGCGCGCGAAGCGGACGACGCACGGCGTACGCAGGACGCGCGTTCACCCAGGCGACGAACGGTGCCCACGCCGCCTCGGCGGCGGCCTTGTCGATGCCCTGGAAGACCATGGACACGACGAGCCGCCGGTCGTGGGTGAAGCGGAGTTGCTCGCCCCAGGTCGGGTTGCACAGCGTCTCCCGGTAGAAGCGCAGCACCTCGTGCGTGAGCGCGAGGAAGGACGCGTCCGAGTCGGCCGCGATCTCGCCCGAGAGGCCGCCGAAGCGGTCGGGCAGGTCGTGCGTGCGCAGCGTCAGGCGGGTCACGACACCGACGTTCCCGCCTCCGCCGCCCTTGAGCGACCAGAACAGATCGGGATCGTTGTACGCGTTGACGACCCGGATCCGTCCGTCGGCGGTGACGAGCTCCGCTTCGAGCAGGTTCGACGCGGCGCTGCCGAAGCGCTTGGAGAAGCTGCCGAAGCCGCCACCGGTGGCGAGCCCGGCCACCCCGACGGTCGTGCAGCCGCCGCCCTGGACGTAACGGCCGCCGTGGGTGGTCACGGCGTCGTACGCGTCGATCCACATCGCACCCGCGCCGAGGCTCACCGCGGGTTGCGGCGCCGTGCCCGGTCGGGCGCCCGCGGGGAGGAACGCGTCGTGCAACTCGACCCGGTTCATCCGCCGCGTCCAGACCAGCAGGGAATCCGGACCGCACGAGGTGCCCTGGTAGCTATGGCCGCCGCCCTTCACCACCAGCCGCACGCGATGCCGGCGGGCGAAGCGCACGGCGGCCGCGACGTCGGCGGCGCTTTCCGCGGCCAGGGCCCAGGCGCTCGGCCGTGAGTCCCATGCGCCGAACCAGCCGCTGGTCTGCGTGAGCGCCGGCTGGTCACCGATGTAGAAGGCGTTGCCGATCTGGGCGAGCGCTTCGGCGCGGGTCGTGGCGTCGCCGAGAAACGGCGACGCCGGAACCGAAAGTCGGCCACCGACCTCGCGGTTCAGCGCCTCCCACTGCTCGGCCGATGGCCATCCGGTGCCACCGGGACGGACTCGGGCGAACGGTGGGGCGGCGAACGCGTCGGCTTTCAGCGTCCAGGGGAGGAGGGGCAGGGCGAGTGCGGCTTTGAGGAGGGTGCGGCGGTCCATGGGTGCCTCGGCGGTCGGTTCGGGTCCATCCTCCGCCGCGACGTGTCTTCCGTCGCGCGCGCGGGGGCGAACCGACATCGTTCGGGGACGAAGCGAGGCCGTGCCGGGGTAGGCTGTCGGCGGGGTGACCGTCCGGGGATTATCCTTGGTCCGTCCCCGCTTCCTTTCCATCGTGAGATCGCCGTGCACGCCTGGACCGACCGCCGCCTCATCGACCTGCTCGCGATCGAGCATCCGCTGCTCCTCGCGCCCATGGCGGGCTCGGGCCTATCGGACATGGCCATCGGCGTGGCACGTGCCGGCGGTCTCGGTGCGATTCCTTGTTCGTCGATAAGCACCGAGACGGCGACCGCCGAGGTCGCCGTGTTCCGGGCGAAGGTGCGTGCCCGGATCAACCTCAATTTCTTCGCGCATCGGCCGCGGGTGCCCACCGCCGAGGAGGCCACGCGGTGGCGGGAACGGCTGGCCCCGTACTACGCCGAGTTCGGTATCGAGGCATCGGATCTCCCGCCGGCGGGCGGGCGGGCGCCTTTCGACGAGGCGATGTGCGCCATGGTCGAGGCGGTACGGCCCGAGGTCGTGAGTTTCCACTTCGGGCTGCCGGACGAACCGCTGCTCGCCCGGGTGAAGGCGACCGGCGCCATCGTGCTTTCGTCGGCGACCACCGTGGCCGAAGGCCGCTGGCTCGAGGAGCGCGGCTGCGATGCCATCATCGCGCAGGGCTACGAGGCGGGCGGCCACCGCGGCAATTTCCTCACGGACGAGATGTCCGAGCAGCCGGGCACGCTCGCCCTGGTGCCGCAGCTGGTCGACGCGCTCCATGTACCGGTGATCGCGGCGGGCGGCATCGGCGACGGGCGCGGCATGGCGGCCGCGCTGTGCCTCGGCGCGTCGGCGGTGCAGATCGGCAGCGCGTTCCTGCTTTCGCACGAATCTACCAGCGTCGACGTGCACCGGCAGGCGCTGCGCACCGCGCGCGACGACAACACCGCGATCACCAACGTGCTCACGGGGCGCCCGGCGCGCGGCGTGGTCAACCGGATCATGCGGGAGGTCGGGCCGATGTCCCCCGACGCCCTGCCGTTCCCCCTCGCGGGCGGGCCGCTGGCGCCGCTGCGCAAGATCGCCGAAGCGCAGGGGCGCGGTGACTTCCAGCCACTCTGGGCCGGTCAGGCGGCCTCGATGGCGCGCGAGCTGCCGGCCGAGGAGATCGCGCGGGGCATCGTCGACGAGGCGGCGCGCATCCTCAGGCTCTGACGCGGCGAGGTGTCAGGCCCTCTGGCCGTGCTGCAACAGCCACAGCTTCACGTACTTCCGGCGCACGTACTCGACGCGCAGCAACGCATAGACGATGCCGCGCCAGCCGTCGAGGAAGCCCGCGCGCAGCACGTAGCCGCGAAAGAAGCGCCACATCGGGCTGACGACGATCTGGCCGAGCGTCGCGCGCTTGCCGGCGGCGAACTCCTCGGTGGCCATCATGTGCGCGTAGCGTTCCTGCTTGGCCATCAGCTCGGACAGCGAACGGTACGGGTAGTGATCCAGGAAGCCCGGCAGCATGCGTACGTCGCCATCGAGACTCACCGATTCGTGGATCTCGCGCGGCCCGCGCCAGCCGCCCTGGCGGCGATCGAACAGACGCAGCACCTTGTCCGCGCCGGCGTTGCCGTGGCGCATGAATCGACCGAAGAAGTCGTTGCGCCGGTGGAAGCGGTAGCCCGCCGCTCCGAAACCGGCGTCGGCGACCTGCTCGATCGCGGCACGAAGATCCGCGCCGACACGCTCGTCGGCATCGAGGCAGAGTACCCAGTCGTTCTTCGCCTGCACGACGGCGAACGCCTTCTGGCTGCGGAAGCCGTCGAAGGGACGATGGATGACGCGCGCGCCCGCCGCCTCCGCGATGGCGACGGTGTCGTCGGTCGAGCCACCGTCCACCACCACCATGTCGTCGCAGAACGGGGCGGCGGAAAGCAGGCAATCCCGGATGCGGTCGGCCTCGTTCTGGGTGATCACGCAGAGGGATATGGGCCGTCGGGTCATCGGGATGCGGAAGAAGGGGTAGCGAGCCGTCATAATGCCACGTCACCCACCGCGGAGTGCCGCCCTTGGCCGCGTGCCTGATGTTCGCCACCGAAACCTACGCCCTGCCCATCCTGCGTCCGCTCGCGGCGGCCGCGCGTGCGCGAGGCATCGACGTGGGCTGGGTGGTGCCGGCCGCCATGGCGGCGAGCCTCACGCCCGACGAACGTCGCATCCGCAGCCTGCGCGACGCGCGCGCGATGAAACCCGAGGCCGTCTATTGCGCCGCCAACTGGGTGTCGCCCGCGCTGCCCGGCATCAAGGTCCAGGTGTTCCACGGGTTCAACGCGCAGAAGCGCGAACCCGACCGCGGCCATTTCGCGATCCGCGGCTTCTTCGATCTCTACGCCACCCAGGGACCGTCGACGACGGCACCCTTCGCCGAGCTGGCGCGCGAACACGGTTACTTCGCCGTGCGCGAAACCGGCTGGCCGAAGCTCGATCCGCTGTTCGGCCCGGCGCCTGCCGCGAGCGACATGCCCGCACGCGATGGCCGTCCCGTCGTGATGTACGCGTCCACCTTCAGCCACCGGCTCAGCAGCGCGCCGGCGATGGTCGAACCGTTGCGCGCGATGATCGCGCGAGGCGACCGGCAGTGGCTGCTCACGCTCCATCCGAAGTGCTCCGATGAGTTGTTCGACGCGTACCGCGGACTCGAAGCGCCGAACGCGCGCTTCTTCACGTCCGAGCGGCTCGTCGAGATGGAGCGGGCCGCCGACGTGCTGGTATGCGATACCTCGTCCGTGATCCACGAGTTCGCCGTGATGGGCAAGCCGGTCGTCACGATCGCCAACCGCGTACCTCAGCCTTTCATGCTGGACGTCCCGACACCCGCCGAGGTCGATGCCGCCATCGATCGCGCCCTGTCGCACCCACCGGAACTGATGGCGGCGATTCGCGCGCATGGCGACGACATCCATCCCTACCGCGACGGTCGTTCCAGCGAGCGCGTGCTCGACGCCGTGGCGGCTTTCCAGCGCGGCGAATTCGGCACGCTGAAACGCAAGCCGCTGAACCTGATCCGCCGCTTCAAGGCCCTGCGCGACATCGGCCAGCTCCTCGACCTGCGTTGAGCGCGTACCCGCTTTCCACAGGCGCCCTCGGCCAGGGCACTTGAAATGACGCGCATCATCCATAAAAGTATGATCGTAATTCATCTTGTCCCAGGTGCCCCGTGTCCACCGTCGCCGAAGTCGCAGCCCCCGCCACCGGGCGCAGAAAGCCGTTGAAAATCATCGCCATGGCGGCGGTCGTCGTGGCCGTGGCGTGTTACGCCGGCCACTGGTGGACCACCGGGCGCTACATCGAGGACACCGATGACGCGTACGTCGGAGGCGACATCACGGTCATCGGGTCGAAGGTGTCCGGCTACGTGCAGACGATCGCCGTCGCCGATAACCAGCATGTGAAGAAGGGCGATCTGCTGGTCAAGCTCGACGACCGCGACTATCGCGCGGCCGTGGAAAAGGCCGACGCCGCGGTGGCGGCGCAGGAGGCCGCGCTACGCAACCTCGACGCGACCGTGACCCTGCAGCACAGCCAGATCGCCCAGGCACGGGCGGGGCTCGACGCGGCGCAGGCCGAGGCGACACGCTCCGAGCTGGACGACAAACGCTATCGCGATCTCGTCGTGCGTTCCGCCGTGTCCGTGGAAAGCGCGCAGCGCGCGACCGCCACGTTCCAGACCGCGCGTGCCGATACGCAGCGCGCGCTCGCGGCGGTGCATGCGTCGCAGCAGCAACTCGACGTGATCGACACCCAGAAGCGCCAGGTGCTCGCGGCCCTGGCGCAGGCGCGCGCCGAGGCCGACGTCGCCCGACTCAATCTCTCGTATACCGAAATGCGCGCGCCGGTCGACGGCGTGGTGGGAAACCGGCGTGCGCGCGTCGGCAGCTACGTGACGGCCGGGAGCCAGATGCTCGTCGTCGTGCCCTCGCACGGGCTATGGGTGGACGCGAACTTCAAGGAAGACCAGCTCGCACGCATGCGCGTCGGCCAGGGTGTCGACGTGCGCGCCGACGTCATGCCCGGCAAGGTGCTCAAGGGCCACGTGACCAGCCTCGCGCCCGCGACCGGTTCGCAGTTCAGCGTGCTGCCGCCGGAGAACGCGACCGGCAACTTCACCAAGATCGTCCAGCGCGTCCCCGTCCGGGTGACGCTCGACGGCAGCGATGGCGACCTCGGCCTTCTCCGCCCGGGCCTTTCCGTGACGGCGCGCATCGACACCAGGGCGCCATGAGTCCCGTCGCGCACCTGTCGCCGGGGCAGAAGATCTTCGCCTTCGCGTCGATGTGCCTGGGCATGTTCATCGCGCTGCTCGACATCCAGATCGTTTCGGCTTCGCTGCGCGACATCGGTGGCGGACTTTCGGCGGGAGCCGACGACACCGCCTGGGTGCAGACGAGCTACCTCATCGCGGAGATCGTGGTCATTCCCCTCTCGGGCTGGTTGAGCCGGGTGTTCTCGACCCGCTGGCTCTTCGCGGCGTCCGCGGCCGGTTTCACGCTGACCAGCCTGCTCTGCGGCATGGCGTGGGATATCCAGAGCATGATCTGGTTCCGTGCCGCGCAGGGCTTCCTCGGCGGCTCGATGATCCCGATGGTGTTCACCACGGCCTTCGTGTTCTTCGAGGGGAAGCAGCGCGTGATCGCCGCGGCGACCATCGGCGCGATCGCCTCGCTGGCGCCCACGCTCGGCCCGACGCTCGGTGGCTGGATCACCGACAACTATTCGTGGCACTGGCTGTTCTTCATCAACCTCGTGCCGGGCGCGTTCGTCACCGTGGCCGTTCCGATGCTGGTGAAGATCGACGACCCGGACCTCTCGTTGCTGAAGACGGGCGACTGGGCCGGCATCGCGCTCATCGCCATCTTCCTGGGCTGCCTCGAATACACCCTCGAAGAAGGGCCGCGCTGGAACTGGCTCGAGGACGACACCATCCGAGCCACCGCCTGGACGAGCCTGGTCGCGGGGCTGCTGTTCGTCTGGCGCGGCCTCACCGCCGCGCACCCGGTGGTGGACCTGCGCGCCCTGGGCGAACGCAATTTCGCGCTGGGCTGCTTCTTCTCGTTCGTCACCGGTATCGGCCTGTTCGGCACGATCTACCTGACGCCGCTCTTCCTCGGGCGCGTCGAGGGCTACAGCGCGCTGCAGATCGGCAAGGCGGTGCTGTCCACCGGGATCTTCCAGATCCTCACGATTCCGGTGTATTCGATGCTGGCAAACCGCGTCGACCTGCGCTGGTTGCTCATGTTCGGGTTGCTGCTTTTCACGATCTCGATGTTCGAGTTCACGCCGATCACGCACGACTGGGGCGCGCCGCAGCTGCTGCTGCCACAGGCGCTGCGCGGCATGGGCCAGCAGTTCGCGGTGGCGCCGACCGTGACGTTGACGCTCGGCAGCCTGCCGCCGGCCCGATTGAAACAGGCATCGGGCCTGTTCAACCTGATGCGCAATCTCGGCGGCGCCATGGGCATCGCGGCGTGCGCGACGATCCTCAACGACCGCACCAATCTTCACTTCTTCCGGCTGGCCGAACACCTCACCCCCGCGAGCGAGCCGATGAACCGGTTGCTGGACGGTCTGGCTCCGGACTCCGACGCCTATACGGCGGCGCTGAAGTCGCTGTGGCAACTCACGTTCCGCGAGGCGCAGACGATGACCTACAGCGACGCGTTCTACGCGATCATGCTCTGCTTCGTCGTGGCCACCGTGATGGTGCCGCTCATGCGCAAGGTGCAGCCGCCGAAGGCCCCTTCCGCGGACGCCCACTGACCTGCGGCACAGAGGATCCGGCATGCGTTACGACAAAGAGCACAAGGAGCAGACGCGGCAACGCATCGTCGAGACGGCGTCGCGGCGTTTCCGGGAGCACGGCATCGAAGCGGAGGGCGTGAAGTCGCTCATGTCCGCGTCGGGACTCACCAACGGCGCGTTCTACAACCACTTCGCGTCCAAGGAAGATCTCGCGCGGGAAGCGGTGACCGCGGCGATGGACGAACGCGTGGCCTATCTGCGACGCTGGATCGCCTCGGGCGAGGGGTTGCAGGGGATGATCGAAAGCTATTTCTCCATCCGCCATCGGGACAACCCTGGCCGAGGCTGCCCCACCACGGTGCTCGCCGCCGAAATCGCGCGGCATTCGGACGATGTGCGAACCGCGTACACCGAAGGGATGCTCGCGTTCGTGGAACTCGCGGCCACGCAGTGGCCCGCCCTTCCGGCCGACGAAGCGATGTCACGCGCGATGTCGCTCTATGGCCTGATGGCCGGCACGATGCAGCTGGCGCGCGCGACGAGCGACGCGCGACTATCGGAGCGGATCCTCGAAAGCGGCCGGCGCGCGGCGCTGGCGATGGTGGGCAGCCCGCCGTAACCGCCGTTACCATGGGGCATCCACAGGATTGAATCATGCCTTCCTTGACCGCCCAGAACGTCGGTGCCTCCTTCTCCCGCGAGCGCATGCTCGCCGCGCGCGAACGCTCGTGGGCCGCCTTGACCGACATCGCCTCACGCATTCTTCCCGGCATGACCGAGCCCGAAGCGGGCGAGATCGCGAAGGACCGGCTCGCCGCCGCCGGCATGCAGCGCATCTGGCACCCGAGCATCATCCGGTTCGGACCGAACACGCTGAAGACGTTCCGCCAGCGTTCGGCGCCGGACACGCGACTGGGTGACGACGATATCTTCTTCATCGACCTAGGCCCGGTGTTCGACGGCCACGAGGGCGATGTCGGCGACACCTTCGTGACGGGCCGCGACCCACAGATGAAGGCCTGCGCGCAGGCGGCACGCGACCTGTTCGACATCACCGCAAGGCGCTGGCGCGAAGGCGTGACGGGCGCCGATCTCTACGCCTTCGCCGACGACCAGGCGCGCGCGATGGGCTGGCGCCTCAACCACGCGACGAAGGGTCACCGTGTGGGCGACTACCCGCACGCCGTGCACAAGGCGGGCAACCTCGGCGACTTCGACGCGACGCCGGTGCCGGGCCTCTGGATCCTGGAGATCCAGATCGCGCATCCGGACCGCGCGATCGGTGCGTTCTACGAGGACCTGCTGGTCGCATAGCTGCGGCGCGGGCACGGCGAGAGCGAGCCCGACGGGCAAAGGCAAATGCGAGTTATTCGCAATATTGCGCGGGGTGATGCTTCTGGGGCATCATGAAATGAGATTCATTCGCAATGGCGGCGCGGCGCAAGGGCGCCACGCCGCTGCCCCAGCCCCAGGAAAATGCCATGCTTCTCCGCAGGAAGACTCTGCCGCTGCTGCTTGCCAGCGCGTCGCTCCCGTTCGTCGCCTCCGCCCAGGAGACGGCCTCCGCCCAGCAGCAGGGGGGCGACAAGGCCGTGCAGCTCGCCCCGGTGGACGTCCGTGGGGTCAGCGTCGATGCCGGCTACACGCGTACCGACGCGAGCAGCGCGACCAAGACCGATACCCCGATCATCGAGACGCCGCAGGCCATCTCGGTCATCTCGAACGCGCAGATGCTCGACCAGGGCGTGCTGACCATCCAGGACGCGCTGCGCTACTCGGCCGGTGTGCGCGCCGACGCGTACGGCGTGGACAGCCGCGGCGACGACGCGTTCCTGCGCGGCACGTCGTTCGTGCAGTACCTCGACGGCCTGCGCCAGGCGTTCGGCTATTCGTATGCCCGCACCGAGCCGTACTTCATCGACCGCATCGAGATCGTCCGCGGTCCATCGTCGGTGTTGTACGGGCAGGGCACCACGGGCGGTCTGATCGCGCTCGCTTCGAAGCGTCCGCAGTTCACGGCGTCCCACGAAATCGATGCGCAGCTCGGTAACAACGCCCGCAAGCAGCTCGCGTTCGACTTCACCGGCCCGCTCGACACCGCGGGTCACTGGGCCTACCGCCTCATCGGCGTGTATCGCGATTCCGACTCGCAGATCGACTACGTGCCCGACGACCGCAAGGCCATCGCGCCGTCGATCACCTGGATGCCGGACCAGGACACGCGATGGACGCTGCTCGCGAACCTCCAGTTCGACCACAACGGTACGTCGCTGAACTTTCTGCCGCACTCGGGCACGCTGCTGCCCAACCCGAACGGCCGCATCCCGACGCAGCGATTCGTCAGCGAACCGGGCTTCGACCGCTACGACACCGACCAGCGGTCGCTCACCTCGCTGTTCGAGCACCGATTCAACGACACGTGGAAGTTCGAGCAGAACATGCGCTACTCGCATGACAACGTGAACTACCGGTCGTTGTATCCGGACGTCTACTCGAACCCGGCTTACCCGTTCCTCGACGACACGGCGAGCACCGTCAACCGCTACAGCTACATCTCGATCGACCGGCACAAGCGCTTCGTCACGGACACGCACGCGCAGGCGGATTTCGACCTGGCCTCGATGCACCATCGCGTGCTCGTCGGTCTCGACGTCGGCTACTCGCATACCGACAGCCGCCAGGGCTACGGTTTCGACGACGTGCCGTTCAACCTCTACGATCCCGTCTACCGCAACGGCTTCACACCGCCGGACGTGGCTCCGATCGCGTCCAGCCGCACGCGCCAGACGGGCCTGTACGTGCAGGATCAGATCAACTGGGGCGAGCACTGGATCGGCACGGTGGGCGTGCGCCACGACCGCGCGACGCTGACGACCGGCGACGACCGCTCGGTCGACAACGCGACGACCTCGCGCTTCGGCCTCATGTACCGCTTCGACAGCGGGCTTGTGCCGTACCTCAGCTACACGGAATCGTTCCAGCCGCTGGACAGCCTCGATTTCTACAACCGTCCGTACGAGCCGCTGCGCGGCAAGCAGTACGAGGCCGGTCTGAAGTACCAGCCCGTCGGCTCGCCGACGCTCGTCACGGCGACGTACTTCGACCTGCGCGAGGAAAACCGCCTCGCGCCCGATCCTCAGAATCCGCTCAACCAGATCCAGGCCGGCAGGGCGAAGACACGCGGCGTCGAACTCGAGGCGTCCACGCGCATCGCCGACCACGTCGACATGATCGGCACCTACACCTGGACCAAGGCGCGACCCGACGACGGCAGCATCGTCGCCGGTCTGCCGAAGAACCAGGGTTCCGTGTGGGGCGTCTACCATGTGAACGACGCGGACAGCGACGGCTTCAGCTTCGGTATCGGCGCGAGGTACATCGGCAAGAACTACGACGAGACGGGCACGCTCGAGGTACCGAAGAAGACGCTGTTCGACGCCATGGTGGCGTACACGCAAGGTCCGTGGCGCTTCTCGGTGAACGCGGCCAACGTCACCGACCAGGTCTACAGCGCCACCTGCCTCGCGCGCGGCGACTGCTTCTATGGCCCGCGTCGCAGCATCGTCGGGCAGGCGCGTTACCGCTTCTGACTGGCGCCGGCCCGAATCGCCAGATCCCATCCGAAGGATTCGCTTTTGGACGTCCAGACCCGTTAGGATCGAACGTTCACACGAACGGATGGGGTCGACCGGATGGGGATTCGCAAGCTGCTCGGGAGCGCGGTGATCGCCGCGACGTTGTCCACCGCCGCGATCGCGGCGGCACCGCCGCCGGGCCACGCCGGCAACCCCGTCTTCCCGGGCTGGTACGCCGACCCCGAAGCGGCGATCTTCGACCATACGTACTGGATCTATCCGACGACGTCGCTGAAATACGCCGAGCAGGTGCATTTCGACGCGTTCTCGTCGCCCGATCTCGTGCACTGGACGAAGCACGCGAACGTGCTCGCGATGAAGGACATCCCCTGGGCGAAGAAAGCCCTGTGGGCGCCCGCGGTGGTCGAGAAGGACGGCAAGTACTATTTCTTCTTCGCGGCCAACGACATCCAGAGCGACAAGGAAGTGGGCGGCATCGGCGTCGCCGTGGCCGACAAACCGGCCGGCCCGTTCCGCGACCTCATCGGCAAGCCGCTCATCGACGCGTTCCATAACGGCGCGCAGCCCATCGACCAGTTCGTGTTCCGCGACGACGATGGCACGTACTACATGATCTACGGCGGCTGGAAGCACGCGAACATCGTGAAGCTGAAACCCGATTTCACCGGGCTGGAGCCGCTGCCCGACGGCACGGTCTACAAGGAGATCACGCCGGACAAGGCGTACGTCGAAGGCTCGCTGATGTTCAAGCGCAACGGCAAGTACTACTACATGTGGTCGGAAGGCGGCTGGACCGGCCCCGACTACTCGGTGGCGTACGCCATCGGCGATTCGCCGATGGGTCCGTTCAAGCGCATCGGCAAGATCCTCGAACAGGACCCGAAGATCGCCACGGGCGCCGGCCACAACTCGGTATTCCACGATCCGAAGGACGACAGCTGGTTCATCGTCTATCACCGCCACCCGCTCGGCGACACCAACGGCAACCATCGCCAGGTGTCGATCGAACGCATGTCCTTCGACGCGCAGGGCCGGATTCTTCCGGTCAAGCTGACGAACGAAGGCGTCGAAGCGCACCCGTTGCGCTGATCAGCCGATCTCCACGATCACCTTGCCGCCGGCGTCGCCGCTCTCGACCAGGTCGAGGGCGGCATTGCCGTCGGCCAGCGCGAACCGCCGTGCCGACAGCACGGGTCGCAGCTTGCCCCCGTCCGCCAATCGCGTCGCCTCGGCCATGATGCGGCCGTGTGCTTCGCGTCCCTTGCCGGTCAGCAACGGCATGAGGGTGAACACGCCCGAATAAGTGGCGGCGCGAAACGAGAGCGGCGCGAGCGAATGCGTGCCCCAGCCCAGGCTGCTGACGACATGGCCACCGTAGCGTCGGGCGGCGACGAACGACGCGTCGAGCGTCGCCCCGCCGAGCGTGTCGTACACGACGTCGAAGCCCTCGCCACCGGTGCAGGTCTCGACGATCGACTCGATCGACGAGGCCCGGTAATCGAAAAAGGTGGCGCCCATCGTCGTGATGACGTCGGCCTGGC
Source organism: Luteibacter sp. 329MFSha (assembly GCF_900111665.1). Taxonomy (NCBI): domain Bacteria; kingdom Pseudomonadati; phylum Pseudomonadota; class Gammaproteobacteria; order Lysobacterales; family Rhodanobacteraceae; genus Luteibacter; species Luteibacter sp. 329MFSha. The sequence goes on from NZ_FOJE01000004.1 coordinate 184,757, forward strand.
CGGCGCTGCCCGTCGCCACGACGCGCGCGCCCAGCGCCACGCCGAGTTGCACTGCCATGCTGCCCACGCCGCCCGCGCCGCCGTGGACGAGGAGCGTCTGGCCGGCTCCCAGATGAGCGCGGTCCACCAATCCTTCCCACGCGGTGATGAAGCCGAGGGGCAGGGCGGCGGCATCGGCAAGCGGGAGGTGGGTGGGAGCGTGCGCGAGCAGCGCGGCATCCACCACGGCGAATGGCGCGAGCGATCCCTGGATGCCGCCGACGCCGCCCGTCAGTCCGTAGACGGCATCGCCCGGCGCGAACCCGATGACGTCCGTCCCCACGGCATCGACGATGCCGGCCATGTCGAGACCGAGAACCGCGGGCGCCGGATGTTTCGCGTGCGCGGCCTGGCCGGCGCGAATCTTCGCGTCCAGCGGATTGAGGCCCGCGGCGACGACGCGGACCCGGACCTCGCCCGCTCCGGGCCGCGGTACCGGAAGATCGGCGAGCACGAGCGCCTTGCCGGCGTGGTCGAGGCGAAGGGCGGTCATTAGGGGCGAGGTATTCATGGACGTTGTCCGGTAGGAGATGCATCCAAGGTAGGTCATGCGAATACGCATGAGAACGCCCGAAGTTGCACGCTCGTCATGCAGAAATGCATAGTCGGCGCATGGACTGGAACGACCTCCGCATCTTCCTGGCCGTCGCGCGCGGCGGCACGCTCGGCGCGGCCGCGCGCGAGCTGGGCCAGACCCAGCCGACGATGGGCCGTCGCATCCGGGTCCTGGAAGAAGCGCTGGGGCAGACGCTGTTCCAGCGCACCAGCGAAGGCTTCGTGCTGACGGACGAGGGGCACGACGTGTTCGCGCATGCGCTGCGCATCGAGTCGGAAGCCCTGGGCATCGTTCGGCGAGCGAACGGGCAGGGGGATGCGGTGGAGGGCCTGCTCAGGGTGTCGTCGTCCGACTGGTTCGGCGCGCACGTCCTTACCCAGGCGATCGCGCGCCTGCGCGAGAAACATCCCGGTGTGGTCGTCGAACTCGTGACCGACGCGCGACTCCTGAGCCTCGCACGTCGCGAAGCCGACCTCGTGTTCCGCATCGCGCCGTTCGACGAGCCGGACATCGCGCAACGCAAGCTACTGCGGGTGGCCTACGCGGCGTACGCCGCCGTCGATGGGCCATCCGTACCCCACGCGGTGATCACCATGGACACGGCCTTCGGCGGCATGCCGGACGTGGCCTGGCTGCGCGAGCGCCTGCCCGATGTGCCGCTCGCCTTTCGCAGCAACAGTCGCGAGGCGCAGGCACGCGCCTGCGCGCTCGGTCTGGGCGTCGCGGTCCTGCCCGTCGCGCTGGGCGACGTCACGCCGGGGCTGCGCCGGATCGATCTCGGCGACGAGCCGCCGGGAAGGGACGTGTGGATGGGCTACCACCGCGATCTCCGCCACCTGCCGCGCCTGCGTGCGTTCGTGGCGGAAGTCGACCGGCTCGTCGGTATGCCTTAGCGGTCCCTGTCGTCGACGCGGTTCCGGAGAATCCGGTCGAGTTTTCGACTAAAAAGGACACGGCAGTCGTTTTTTCCAAATTCGCGAGGTTAGGCAAAACCGGACGTCACGCGATCGTCGTAAGCTTCCTTTCGTTTCATCCGCCAGCGGAGCCGCCCGGTTCCGCCCAGCCCAGGGGAGTCTTTATGGTCACGTTGCGCGTCAATGGTGAGGACCGCCAGGTCGATGTGCCGCCGGACATGCCCCTGCTGTGGGTGTTGCGGGACGTGATCGGGCTCACGGGCACGAAGTTCGGCTGCGGCATCGCCCAGTGCGGTGCCTGCACGGTGCACCTGGACAACCAGCCGGTGCGGTCCTGCCAGCTGCCCGTCTCCGCGATCGGCGACCGCGCGATCACCACGATCGAGGCCATCGGGCAGACGCAGGAAGGCGCGAAGGTGCAGCAGGCGTGGCTCGCGGTCGATGTCGTGCAGTGCGGCTACTGCCAGTCCGGCCAGATCATGGCGGCCGCGGCGCTGCTCGCGCGCGTGCCGAACCCGACCGACCGCGACATCGATACGGCGATGTCCGGCAACATCTGCCGGTGCGCCACCTATGTGCGCATCCGCGAAGCGATCAAGCAGGCGGCCACCGGGCAGCAGCACGGCCTGCAGGTCGTCGTCGACGGGAGCGCGGCATGAACGCGCGTCGGGATCAGGGCGACGCGTTCGACGCGGGCCGGCGCAACGCGCTGCGAGCGGCGGGAAGCGGCCTCGCCGTGGCCTTCCTCTGGACCGCCGGCATGGGACCGGCGGTCGCGCAGATGAGCCCGCGCCGTCAGGCGGCCGATGCCGCGGCTGCCGCCGCGGACGGCAATCCTGCCTTCGCGCCCAACGCCTTCGTCCGCGTCGACGCCGATGGCGCCGTGCGCCTCGTGATGCCCGCGGTGGAAATGGGCCAGGCGATCTACACCGGCATCTCCATGATGCTGGCCGAGGAACTCGGCGTCGGGCTCGACCAGATCCGTGTCGAGCATTCGCCTCCCAGCGACGCGCTCTACGGACAGCCTTTGCTCGGCGGCGGACAGATCACGGGCGGCTCGACGAGCACGCGCGGCCAGTGGCAGGCGCTGCGCGAGGCGGGCGCCGTGGCGCGCGAGACGCTGGTCGCCGCGGCCGCCGCCCAGTGGCACGTCGATCCCACCAGCTGTTCGGTCGCGCGCGGCGTGATCACGCACGTTCCGTCGGGCCGCACGCTGGGCTTCGGCGCGGTGGCCGAGGCGGCCGGCAAGCTGCCGCAGCCGGCGACGGTCACGCTCAAGCAGCGCAAGGATTTCACGCTCATCGGCAAGCCGATGCGCCGCGTCGATTCGCCGGACAAGGTCAACGGCGGCACGCAGTTCGGCATCGACGCGAAGATCCCGGGCATGAAGGTGGCGTCGGTGATCACGAGTCCCGAACTCGCCGGCACGCTGGGCAAGGTGGACGACGCGAAGGCCCGCGCCATCCCGGGCGTCGTCGACGTGCTGCGCCTCGACAACGCGGTGGCCGTCGTCGCGGACAATTTCTGGCTCGCGCAGCGCGGGCTCGATGCGCTCGATATCGAATGGAAACATGGCGTCAACGCCAACCTCGATACGGAGACGCTCATCGCCGCCCTGCAGGAAAGCTCACGCAACGGACCGGCGCTGATCGGCCGCAAGCCCAAGGGTGAGGCCGCCGCCGATGGCAAGCTGATCGAAGCCTCCTACATCTCGCCGATGCTCGCCCACGCGCCGATGGAACCGCTGAACGCCACGGTGCACGTGACGCCGGGCAAGTGCGAGATCTGGACGGGCACGCAGGTGCCGACCCGTTGCGTCGCGGAAGCCGCGCGCATCTGCGGCATCCCGGCCGAGGGGGTCGTTCTCAACGCGGCCTACCTCGGTGGCGGCTTCGGACGTCGCCTGGAAACCGACCAGGTCGAACAGGCGGTCGCGTTCGCCAGACAGGTGGGCTATCCGCTGAAGGTGATCTGGAGCCGCGAGGAGGACATCCGCCACGATCGCGTGCGTCCGCTCTACTTCGACCGCATCTCGGCCACGCTCGGTGCCGATGGCAAGCCGACGTCTTGGAAGCATCGCATCACCAGCGGCACGGTGCTCGGGCGCTGGGCGCCGGGCGCGATGGGCAAGGACGGCATGGACAGCGACGCGATCGAATCCGCCGCCGACCTGCCGTACGACATGGACAACGTCCTCGTGGAGTGGGTGCGCCACGAGATGCCGCCCGGCCTCGTCGTCGGCTGGTGGCGCGGTGTCGGCCCCACGCACAATCTGTTCGTGGTGGAGAGCTTCGTCGACGAACTCGCCCATGCCGCCGGCAAGGACCCGCTCGAATACCGTCGGTCGCTGATGAAGCCCGGCTCGCGCGCGCTCGGCGTGATGAACCTCGCCGCCGAGAAGATCGGCTGGGGCGGACAGCCGCTCCCCGCCCGTGTCGGACGCGGCATCGCCGTCGGCTCGCCGTTCGGAAGCCACGTCTGCGCGATCGTCGAAGCCGAAGTGACGGAGCAGGGCCAGGTGCGCCTGCGCAAGGCCGTCGTCGCGATCGACAACGGCATCACGATCAACCCGAGCTCCGTGCAGGCGCAGATGCAGGGCGGCCTGCTCTTCGGCCTGGGCGCCGCGTTGTACAACGGCATCACGCTGAAGAACGGCGCGATCGAGCAGAGCAACTTCCACGACTACCGCAGCCTGCGCATCAACGAGGTGCCGGAACTCGAGGTGTATTCCGTCGAAAGCGACGAGGTACCCGGAGGTATCGGCGAAGTGGGCACGGCGATCGCCGCACCCGCCCTGACGAATGCGATTTTCGCCGCCACCGGCATCCGCCTGAGGCGGCTCCCGGTGGCCCTGGCCCAGCTGGCCGCGTCGCCCGACGCGCTCAAGCGCGTCGCGTCGGTCGGCGGCGAGAAGGAGGACGTGGCATGAGGCGCTTCCTGATCATCGTCGTCGTCCTGCTGGCGGTCGGCGTCGGCGCGTACTTCTTCCTCAACCGTACCGATCCCGACGATGGCACCGCGCCGGTGCTGGCCGGCGCGCCCACGAACGCCGACCCGGTCGCGCGCGGCGAATACCTCACCACCGCGGCCGACTGCGTGGCCTGCCACACGTCACACGACGGCGGCAAACCGTTCGCGGGCGGTCTGGCGTTCAAGCTGCCGTTCGGCACCATCTACTCGTCGAACATCACGCCCGACAAGGAAACCGGCATCGGCACGTGGACGGACGACGAGTTCGTGCGCGCCGTGCGGGAAGGCATCCGCAAGGACGGCAAGCACCTGTATCCCGCGTTCCCGTACACGGCGTACACGCAGCTGAGTCGCGCCGACGTACTGGCGATCAAGGCGTACCTCTTCAGCCTGCCGCCGGTGCACCAGCCGGAGAAGCCGAACGAACTCGGCTTCCCGTTCAACCAGCGCTGGGCGATGGGCTTCTGGAACGCGGCGTTCTTCCGCAGCCAGCGTTTCCAGGCGGACGCGTCGCGGTCGCCCGAATGGAACGCGGGTGCGTACCTCGGCGGTCCGCTCGGGCATTGCGCCGAGTGCCACACGCCACGCAACTTCGGCTTCGCGCTGAAGCACGGCGAAGCGCTGGCGGGCGAGGTCGTGCAGGGCTGGCGCGCGTACAACATCACCTCCGATCCGACGCACGGCATCGGCAAGTGGAGCGACGAGGCGCTGACCCAGTACCTGCGTACCGGTCACGCCGAGGGCCATGCTTCCGCGAATGGACCAATGGGCGAGGCCATCGCGTACAGCCTGCAGCACTGGAAGCCGGAAGACACGGCGGCACTGGTGACGTGGCTGCGCACGGTGCCGGCGCGCGAAGGCGACGATCCCATCGTCGTCGACGCGGCACCGAAGGCGATGGTCGCGTCCAGCGCCGTGGCACCGGGCGGCGACGACGGCAAGGCGGACGCGGAAGGACTGCGTCTGTTCGAAGGCGCGTGCGCGAGCTGTCACCAGTGGAACGGTGCCGGACAGCAGACGGCATACGCGGCGCTCGCGGGCACCCGCGGTGTCAACGATCCGAAGGGAGCGAACGTCACCGAGGCCATCCTGGAAGGCGTGAAGATGCGCATCGGCGACAACGACGTCTACATGCCCGCCTTCGGCCACGCCTATAGCGACACCGAGGTGGCGGCGCTCGCGAATTACGTGATCCGTCATTTCGGCGGCAAGCAGGGTGAAGTGACACCGGCCGACGTGGCGAAGCGCCGGGCGGAATGATCCACGAAAATTCGTAAATGTTTCTCTGGCAGGAGCGCGCCGTGCGCGCTCCTGCGCCGCTCCGCGTGTGCCGGAAGTACCGGGTTCGCCGACATTTCAATACGCAAGGATTCGCTACAATCGATCCCGGGCAGGGGGTACTCCCCAAGGGAGCGAAAGCAGCATGCGTTACGGGAAAGGTCACAAAGAACAGACGCGGCAGAAGATCGTCGAGGCGGCCGCGCAGCGGTTTCGCGCGGACGGCATCGATGCCGTCGGCGTCGTCAGCCTGATGGGCGAGGTCGGTCTGACCCAGGGTGGTTTCTACAACCACTTCGAATCGAAGGAAGAGCTGGTCCGCGAGAGCGTCGCCGTCGCGGCGACCGGTGCGATGGAGCGGATGGCCGCGAGGGTGGCCGCGTCGCGCGGCGAGCGCTACCGCGCGTTGATCAACGCTTATCTGTCGGCCGAGCACCGGGACAACCCGGAAAGCGGCTGCGTGGCCGCGGCGCTCTCCGCCGAGATGGCGCGCCGTCCGGTGGAAACGCGCGAGGCCTTCACGGATGGCTACGCGGAGATGGTGGAACTCATCGCCTCGACGCTGCCGGACGGCGTGCGAGGCAAGCGTCGTCGCACGCTCGCGATGGCCGTGTTCGCATCGATGGTCGGCTCGCTGTCGCTGGCGCGTGCCGTGGCGGAAGACCGGCTCTCGGACGAGATCCTCTCGCTCGGCCGTCAGTCGGCGCTGGAGCTGGTGCAGGCGGGCTGATCAGCGCGCCGGGACGGGCGGCTTGCCCATGGCGGCCGTCTTCTCGGCGATCTTCGCCCGGATCGCCGGAATCGCGGCGAGCGCCGCGCGCTCGCCCTCGAGGATCGCGACGTTCTTCTGATCGAAATCGGTCGGGCCGATCTGGCCCACCTTCGGACGGATCACCACATCGGCGCGCGCGATCTCCTGCTCGGCCAGCTTGCGTCCCATGATCGTGATCGACTGGCCCACGATGCCCATCATGCTGTCGGGGTTCTTGCCGTCGGGGCGCGCCGAGATGTCGACCGCGATGACGATGTCGGCGCCGAGCTGGCGCGCGGCATCCACGGGAACGGGACTCACCACGCCGCCGTCGACGAAGTGCCTGCCGGCGATGTCGACGGGCTCGAACACGCCCGGGATGCTGCTCGACGCGCGCACGGCCTGGCCCGTGTTGCCGCGGACGAAGATCGCGCGCTCGCCGTTCTCGAGTTGCGTCGCCACCGCGGCGAACGGGATGCGCAGCTTTTCGATCGGCCGGTTGCCGACGAGCTGATTCACGTAATCCTGGAGCTTCTGGCCCTGCACGAGGCCGCCGGAGAAGAGGCGCACGTCGCGGATGCTGGCTTCGTCGAGCGAGAACGCCTGCTCCTGCAGGCGGAACGCGTCCATGCCGCTGGCATACATCGCGCCCACCACGCTCCCCGCGCTGGTGCCGGCGACGACGTCGGGATGGATGCCGCTGGCCTCGAGCATCTTGATCACGCCGATGTGCGCGAAGCCCTTCGCGGCGCCGCCGCCGAGCGCGAGGCCGATGCGCGGTTTGGCCGCGAGCACCGGCAATGCGTTGTCGGGCCGCGCGTCGGGCTTCGTGCCGCCGAAGCAGCCGACGAGCAGGGTCGCGAAGACCAGCGGCAGCCAGGAACGGGAAGGGCGTGGAAACATGTCGGGACTACCGTGTCGGGGCTGGCGGATCATCGGGCACGCTCGCGGCGGCCGCGTGTCCGGGGAAGGGCGAAAACCGGGCGGCGGGCCGCCCGGTTCCGATGGAACGATCAGGCGCGGGTGTCGTCGGCCTCGAGGTGGTAGCGGGTAACCACCTCGATCTCGTTCTTCGAACCGAGGAACACCGGCACGCGCTGGTGCAGCGCGGTCGGCTGCAGGTCCATGATGCGTTCGCGCCCCGTCGTGGCCGCGCCACCGGCCTGCTCGACGATGAAGGCCATCGGATTGGCCTCGTACATCAGGCGCAGTTTGCCGGTGCCGCCCTTGGCCGTGATCTTCGCATCCAGCGGATAGATGAACACGCCGCCGCGCGTGATGATGCGATGCACGTCGGCGACCATCGAGGCGACCCAGCGCATGTTGAAGTCGCGCCCGCGCGGTCCCTCCGTGCCGGCGAGCAGCTCGCCGATGTAGCGCTGCATCGGGGCCTCCCAGTGGCGCTGGTTCGACATGTTGATCGCGAACTCGGCCGTCTCCGCCGGGATGGCGATGTCGCGACGGGTCAGCACGAAGCTGCCGTGCTCGCGGTCGAGCGTGAATTCGTGCACGCCGTGGCCGAAGGTGAGGACCAGCAGGGTGCTCGGGCCGTACACGACGTAACCGGCCGCGACCTGTTCGGTACCCGGCTGGAGGAAGTCGGCGACCTTCGGCTCGGTGACGCCGTCCGGACAGCGCAGCACGGAGAAGATCGTGCCGACCGACACGTTGACGTCGATGTTCGACGAGCCGTCGAGCGGATCGAACAGGAGCAGGTGGTTGCCCTTCGGGTAGGCGTCGGGGATCGGCTGCGGGTCTTCCATTTCCTCCGACGCGCACGCGGCGAGGTGGCCGCCCCAGGCGTTGGCCTCGAGCAGGATCTCGTTGGAGATGACGTCGAGCTTCTTCTGCGCCTCGCCCTGCACGTTGTCCGACCCGGCGTTGCCGAGCACGCCGCCCAGCGCGCCCTTGCCGGTGGCCACGGAGATGCGCTTGCAGGCGCGGGCCACGACCTCGATCAGCAGGCTGAGCTGGGCGTTGATGTGCCCCGCGCGCTTCTCTTCGATCAGGAACTGGATCAGGGAAATCGGTTTCGACATCGCAAGGGGCTCTGGGTCGGGAACACGCATTGTCCGCGTGGCACGTGAACCGCGCCAGAGGGACTGCTGACAGCACGTTGTCAGCAGCCCCCGCGCAGACTCTCCCTACCGATACGGAAGGGGCCACCGACATGACCAGCCTGTTCGAACGGTTCGTCGACCTGTACTCACCGCTCCGCCTGCGCGGACTGCTGATGGACGGGCCGATCCATATCGCCACCACCCACGTCACCACCGACAAAGGAACCGCTCGCATGACTCCCAGCCGGATCGTCTTCCACCACGCCCCCAACAGCCGATCGGGCAGCACGCTGATGCTCCTGGAGGAACTGGGCGCCCAGTACGACATGCACGTGATGGACCTGACCCGCGGCGAGCAGCGCGAGCCGAAATTCCTGAAGATCAACCCGATGGGGAAGGTGCCGGCGATCGAGCACCTCGGCGGCCTGGTCACCGAGCGTCCGGCGATCTTCACCTACCTCGCCGACCTGCATCCGGAGGCCGGGCTGGCGCCGGGGATCGGCGATCCGCTGCGCGGTCCCTACCTGCGCTGGCTGTCGTTCTACGGTTCGTGCTTCGAGCCGGCGGTGATGGACCGCTTCATGAAGAACGCGCCCGCGCCGGTCTCGACCTGCCCCTACGGCAGCTTCGACATGGTGCTCGACCAGATCGAGGCGCAGCTGGCGCAGGGACCGTGGCTCTTCGGAGAGCGCTTCACGGCGGCGGACATTCTCTGGGCGAGCTCGCTCGACTGGACGATGAAGTTCGGCATCGTGCCCCGGCGCGACGCGTTCGAGGCTTATGTGGCGCGACTGATGGTGCGGCCGGCCATCGTCCGCGCCGCGGCGCAGGACGCGGCGCTCGCCCGCGCCCAGATGCTGGCCGCCGCCTGAGCGCCCGGCGATGCGCGGTCGTGACCATCGTCGCTTCCCGCGCAGCCCGCGGGAGGCGATGATCCCGGGATGCGCCGCGCCGACCGCCTGTTCCTCATCATCAACGCCCTGCGCGGGCGGCGCACGGCGTTGCCCGCGCGCCAGCTCGCCAGCACGCTCGAGGTCTCGTTGCGCACCGTCTATCGCGACGTGGCGGACCTCCAGCTCTCCGGCGTACCCATCGAAGGCGAGGCCGGCGTGGGATACCTCCTGCGCAAGGGCTCGGACATTCCGCCGCTGATGTTCTCCGCCGACGAACTCGAAGCGCTCGTCGCCGGCACGCGGTTCGTCCGCGCGTTCGCCGGCGAGCGGCTGGCGCGCGAGGCGCAGGCCGCGCTGATCAAGATCGAGGCCGTGCTGCCGCCCGACCTGCGCGAGCGTTCGGCGCAGGCGAAGATCTTCGCGCCCATCTGGCGCGACACGTTCCAGAACCAGATCGCCGCGATGCTCGACTGCCTGCACGAGGCAGTGATCGCCCATCGCGTGCTGTGCCTCGAATACCGCGACGCGGAGGGCCGCACGAGCACGCGCGAGGTCGAACCGCTGTGCCTGTCGTTCTGGGGCGGCGCCTGGACGCTCGGCGCGTGGTGCCGTCATCGCCAGGCGTTTCGCAACTTCCGGCCCGACCGCATCGCGGAATGCCGCGAATCGGGCGAGACGTTCGAGGACGCGCCCGGCCGCGACCTCGAGGCCTACCTGCAGACCATGCGCGGGCATTACGCGGGCCTCTAGGGGCAACGGCATGCGATGATCGGGGATTCTCCCCGACACACGGAGCCCGCATGTCCCCCTGGATCCGCGCCATCGCCTTCGCCGGCCTCTTCGTCGGCACCGCGCACGCCGCCACCACGGCCGACGACGCCTTCAAGGCCATATACACGAAGGAATGGACGTGGCGTAACGGACAGGCGGGCATCCTCACCTCGGGCGAAGCGCAGCCGGGCGACGGCCGGCTCGACACCGTGGACGCGAAGAGCCAGGCGGAGCGGCTCGCTTACTGGAACGACGTGCTCGCGCAGCTCGACCGCATCGACACGAAGACGCTCAGCGGCAGCGCGCGCGTGGACTACGCGGTCTATCGCGAACAGATCGGCAACCTCGCGGCGGCACAGCGCTTTGGCCAGTGGCAGATGCCGTTCAACAGCGACTCGGCCTTCTGGTCCGACATCGGGTATGTGCTGCATGGCGACAACCTGCGCACGCGCGCGGACTACGAGCACTACGTGGCGCGGCTTCGCCAGATCCCGCGTTACATGGACCAGGAGATCGCGAACATGCGCCTCGGCCTCGCGCGCGGATTCACCGTGCCGCGCGAGGTGCTCGACGGTCGCGACGTCTCCATCGCCGCCGTCGCGGAGCTGAAGGATCCCGAAGCCAGCGCGCTGTACGCGCCGTTCAAGGCGATGCCGAAGACGCTGCCGGCAGCCGACGCCGACGCGCTGCGCAAGGACGCCCGCGCGGCGATCGCCGATGGCGTGATTCCCGCCTACGGCAAGCTGCTGACGTTCTTCCGCGGCGAATACGTGCCGAAGGCGCGCAAGACGCTCGCGGCGGAATCACTGCCGGATGGCAAGGCGTACTACCGCCAGCAGATCCGTGAATACACGACGCTCGACCTGTCCCCCGACGACATCCATGCGATCGGCCTGCGCGAGGTGGATCGCATCCACGCGGCGATGGTCGAAACGATGAAGGAAACCGGCTTCAAGGGCGATTTTCCCGCGTTCCTCGCCTTCCTGCGCACAGACCCGCGGTTCTACGCGAAGACGCCCGACGAACTGCTGATGCGTACCGCCTGGGTCGCCAAGCAGGTCGACGGCAAGCTCGACAAGTACTTCGGCCTGCTGCCGCGCCAGCGCTTCGCCATCGAGCCCGTACCGGCGGACATCGCGCCGTATTACACGTCGGGACGCGGCGGTGCCGACGTCTATCTGGTCAACACCTACGATCTTCCGTCGCGTCCGCTGTTCAACATGCCGGCACTCACGCTGCACGAGTCGATGCCGGGCCACTCGCTGCAGCTGGCGCTTTCGGCGGAGCAGCAGGGACTGCCGCCGTTCCGCCGCGACGGCTACATCTCGGCGTACGGCGAGGGCTGGGCGCTCTACGCGGAATACCTCGGCGAAGAGATGGGCATCTACCACACGCCCTACGAACACTTCGGTTATCTCACCTACCAGATGTGGCGCGCGTGCCGCCTCGTGGTCGATACCGGCATCCACCACCTCGGCTGGACGCGCCAGCAGGCCATCGACTACCTGACGCGGAACACGGCGCTGAGCGATCGCGAGATCGCCAACGAAGTCGATCGCTACATCAGCTGGCCCGGCCAGGCCCTGTCGTACGAGCTGGGTTACCTGAAGATCCGCGAGCTGCGCGCGCGCGCCGAGAAGCGGCTGGGCGAGAAGTTCGACCTGCGGGCGTTCCACGACACGGTGCTGGCGCTGGGCTCCGTGCCCCTCCCGGTGCTGGAGCAGCACGTCGACGCCTGGATCGAGGCGAAGTAGGGCGGGCGCCTACACCAAAAACTACACCGATGGAGTACAATGCGTCACAACTCCATAGGTGAAGCCGAGATGCAACCCGCCATCCATGCCGAACCGACATCCTCCGCCGACCTCGGCGGTCCGGCCCTCCGCGCGTTCTTCGCGCTGGCCGAGCGCTGGAAACTGCGTACGGCCGAGCAGCGGACGCTGCTCGGCGAGCCGCCGGAATCCACGTACTTCAAGTGGAAGAAACAGCAGGACGGCACGCCCTCGCGCGACGTGATCGAGCGCATCAGCTACCTGCTGGGTATCTGGAAGGACCTCCAGATCCTGTTCCCCGATCCGGCGCAGGCCGACGCCTGGGTACGCCGGCCGAACGACGCCCCGCTCTTCGCCGGCCGGTCCGCGCTGGACCGCATGCTTTCGGGCAACGTCGCCGACCTCTACGTCGTCCGCCAGTACCTGGACGCCCAGCGCGGCTGGAACGGATGAGCGCCACGCCGCCGCTCCGCCGCATCCGCTGGAGCCAGGCCTATCGGATCGTGCCGAGCCGGTTTCCGCCGGTCGGCCTGTTCGACCGGATCGCCGATCCGAAGGACATCGACGCCGTGATGGCGGTCGAATCGCTGACCAATCCGCGCCTGCGCGAGGAAATGGGCGCGCTGCGCCTCACCCCGCCGGACCGGCGCGTGTCCGGGCCCGGCACCTCGCCGATCATGGCGGCCTTCACGCACATCCCGCCCGACGGCAGCCGTTTCAGCGACGGGCACTGGGGCGTGTTCTACGCCGCGCACAGCATCCCCACGGCGATCGAGGAGACCGTCTTCCATCGCGAGGCGTTCCTCGCCGCCACCCACGAGCCGCCGATGGACGTGCAGGTGCGCTGCTACAAGACCGCGATCGCCGGCCGCTTCCACGACATCCGTGGCGGCTGGGGCGCCGAACACGACCCCGACTCCTACGCCGCCAGCGTGACGCTCGCCCGCCGCCTGCGCGACGAGGGCTCCAACGGCATCGTCTACGACAGCGCGCGGCACCCCGGTGGCGAGTGCGTGGCGGCGTTCTACCCCGACCTCGTCGCGCCGTGCATCCAGGCCGAACACTTCATCTACCGCTGGAACGGCACGCGGATCGAAGCGGTACTGAAGGTGACTCCTGTCGAGCGGCAGGGTTTACCCCACGGGTCCTGAGGGGGTACGGTCGGTCGGATGAAGAAGCTGACGATCCTCCTCACCCTGCTCGTCCTTTCCTTCGCCGGCCACGCGAAGGGTCCCGACCACAGCCAGTGGGAAAACGACATCCAGGCCTTCGAAGCCTCGGACAAGGCCAATCCGGCGCCCGCCAACGCCGTGCTCTTCATCGGCAGCTCGTCGATCCGCATGTGGTCGACGCTGGCGGACGACTTCTCCGGTTATCGCGTCATCAACCGCGGCTTCGGCGGCTCCGACATCGACGACAGCACGGCCTTCGCCGACCGGATCCTCGCGCCGTACCACCCGGTCGCCATCGTGATGTACGCCGGCGACAACGACATCCAGAACGGCGACACGCCGGAGCAGGTGCGCGACGACTTCGCCGCCTTCGTGGCCAAGGCGCGGCAGGAACAGCCCGGCGTGCCCATCGCCTTCATCTCGATCAAGCCCAGCATCGCCCGCCTGTCGTTGCTGCCGAACATCCAGCGCGCCAACACCCTGATCCGCCAGTGGGCCATGACGCAGAAGAACGTGGCGTTCCTCGACATCGCCCCGGCCATGGTCGACGCGAACGGTCGGCCGAAGCCCGAGCTCTTCCGCGAGGACGGCCTGCACATGACACCGGCGGGCTACGCGCTCTGGGTGGCCCAGGTGCGACCGTGGCTCGCGGATCACGCGACGGCGGCCGAAGTTAAACGGCAACCAAACGCGACCACCCCGTAATGCGGGAACTTCACGGCTCCGGCCCTATCTAAGTATTCGATCGCCGAGAGGCGACCTGTTGGCAACCGACGATCTTCGGATCGAGCGATTGTCCCGGGTCCCGCTATTTCCCCTGATAGCCTGGACCCGACGCGACCCCGGCAGCTCCTCCCCTGGCTGCCGGGGTTTTATTTTGTCCGCGATTCATGCCTGCCGATCGGCTCCCACCCTTCGGTAGCAGCCCCACCCGGTGAACGAGAGCAGGCCCGCTTGGTGGGAGCCGATCGCATCGGCGATCCCGCGCCAGCGGGCAGGCTGCCGGTGTCGCCGTGTCGTCAGGCCGTCGTGCGAGCACCCATCGCCGATACGATCGGCTCCCACCCTTCGGTAGCAGTCTCACCCGGTGAACGAGAGCAGGCCCGCTTGGTGGGAGCCGATCGCATCGGCGATCCCGCGGCAGCGGGCGATCTCGCCAACGAAAACGGGCGGCCCGACTCGTCGCCGGACCGCCCGCCAGGTGAGCGAAAGCCTTGGATCAGACGTGATGCGTACGCGGCGCGTAGGGCCGGATCGACGTGTCGAACGCGCGCCATACGCCGTCGTTGCCTTCGATGTTCAGCACGATGTCCGACGCCGCGTTGGCGGCCTCGATGCGGCGGGCCTCGGCCAGCGCGCATTCGAGCGCGTCGTCGCGCGAGCAGAACTCGCCGATCTCGAACTCGTTCTTCTGCAGGGCCCAAAGCCCCGGGCCGACGGACTCGAAAGGAATATCGAAGACAACCACGATGGATCCACCCTGTTTATTGCTGGAGTGGGTCCATCGTAGGGATCCGTTCGTTAGGCCGCCGTTGAGTTTCAGTTGTCCGAACCGGAAGCGAAGCCTTCCTTCGTGCCGCGCTGGTAGACCATGTCGCTATCGAGCACCTCGCCCGCCGCGACCGGCGTGCCGCTGGCGAGCCTCGCGTAGATCGGCGTGAAGTCGGGACCGGTCGCTTCGAACAGCTGCGCGAAGTCGTCGATGACGAAGTAGGTCTGCTGGTAAGTGTCGATCCGGTAACGGGTATTCATCACCCGCTCGAGGTCGAAGCCGATCCGGTTCGGCGCCGCCGAGTCGATGGAATAGATGGACTCGCCCTTCGAGCTGACGATGCCGGCGCCGTAGATGCGCAGGCCTTCGCTCGTGCGGATCAGGCCGAACTCCACCGTGTACCAGTACAGGCGCGTCAGGTTCATCAGCGCCTCGGGCCCGATCGCGTGCGCCTTCATGCCGCCCTTGCCGTACGCCTGCATGTAATCCGCGAACACGGGATTGAGCAGCAGCGGGACGTGGCCGAACAGATCGTGGAAGAGGTCGGGCTCGGAAAGGTAATCGAGCTGGTCGGGCTTGCGGATCCACCAGCTCACCGGGAAACGACGGTTGGCCAGGTGGTCGAAGAAGACCTCGTCTGGCAGCAGGCCTTCCACGGCGACGAGCTGCCAGCCCGTGGCCTCGCCGAGGACCCGGTTCAGGTCGTCGAAGCGCGGGATGCCGCCATCGCCGAGCCCGAAGCGCTCGACGCCTTCGAGGAATTCCCGGCAGGCGTAGCGGGGCAGCAGCTCGCGCTGGCGGCGGTAGAGGGTGTCCCAGACCTCGTGATCGGTCTTCGAGTAGCTGGCCCAGGGCTGCTCCACGGTGCCGGTCGCATAGACGGGCACGTATCCGCGGTCGGTCTGCTGGTGTTCGACGCGGCGTGGGGTGTCCATGGCGGGCTCCTGACGACTGTGGGATCGGTGAAGCAACAGGATAGCGATGCGAGGGCGCAAGAGGCTTGCTATCTTGCGCGATAGACGCCGAGCTAAACAACTTTCAACTTGACCACGCCACCGAGGCGCAACAATCATGCAAGCCACGCTCGATCGCACCGATCTACGCATCCTCGCCACCCTCCAGGCGCAGGGCCGCATCACCAATGCCGAACTGGCGGCGGAGGTGAACCTGTCGCCCTCGGCCTGCCTTCGCCGGGTGCAGCGGCTGGAGTCCGACGGCGTGATCGCCGGGTACGGCGCCCGGCTGGAACCGCGCGCCCTCGGCCTTGGGCTGCAGGCGTTCGTCCGGGTGCAGCTTTCCCGGCACGAGTCCGAGGCCATCGACTCCTTCACCGAGCGCGTGGCGGAATGGGACGAGGTCGTCTCCTGCTACGCCCTCACGGGCGACATGGATTACCTGCTTCAGGTCTACGTCGACGACCTCGACGGATTCTCACGCTTCCTGCTCGACCGCCTGCTCAACGCGGCGGGCGTTGCGGACGTCAACACGAGCTTCGTCCTGAGGACGGTCAAGGCGTCCACGGCCTTGCCGCTGGGCGGGGCCCGATCGTGATTTCTTGCAAGCCTGTGTCTTCTAACGATAAAGAAACATTCCCCTAGCGGCAGGGCGCGCCCGTCGCTAATCTTGTGCGCTCGATGGAAGCCGCTACCGCCAACCCGACGCCTCGCGACCGCCTGCGCCCCTTGCGCTATGTGTGGCGGGTACCCTTGCTGCTTCTTCATATCGTCTTCGGCATCCTGGTCTGCGCGTTCATCCTCAGCTGGGCCGGCGGCGTCATGAAGAACGGTCGCGAGCCCCTGGCCCATCGCACGATCCGCATGTGGTCCACGATGCTGCTGCGGGTGTTCGGCTTCCGCAGCCTGCGTTTCGGCAAGCCGCTTCCCGATCCGGTGCTCTTCGTCGCCAACCACACCTCGTGGCTGGACATCGAGCTGCTCCATTCGCAGCGCGCGGCATGCTTCGTCGCCAAGGCCGAAATCGCGCGCTGGCCGCTGGTCGGCTGGATGGCGGCGCGTGGCGGGACGATCTTCCATCGTCGCGGCAACAACCACTCGCTCGCCTCCGTGATGGCCGCCATGGTCGAACGCCTGCGCGAAGGCCGTTCGGTGGCCGTGTTTCCCGAAGGCGGCACCGGTCACAACGGCGTGCTGCGCGTCTTCCATGCCCGCATCTTCCAGGCGGCGCTCGACGCCGAGGTGCCCGTCCAGCCCGTCGCGCTGCGCTTCGCCCGGCAGGGGCGGCGCGTGATCGACGCCGGGTTCCGCGATGGCGAGAGTTTCATGGCGAACTTCGTTCGCCTCCTCGGCGAGCCGCCGCTGGACGTGGAAGTGCACTTCCTCGAGCCGGTGCCGGTATCGCCGGACGGTCGCCGCCGCATGGCGGAGGCCTCGCGCGAACGCATCGCGCAGGCCCTGGATACCGACACGCCGGCATGAGCCTGCCGAAGGGTTCCGACTTCAACCCGCCGTGGCCGCTGCGCAGCGGCCACATCCAGACCATGCTTTCCTCCAGCGGCATCCGTCGCAAGCTGCTGCCCCGGCGCGCGCATCGCGTGCAGGAAGACGCGCAGGAAGTGCTGGTGGACGTCGGCCACGGCGACCGGTTGAGCGGACGCTACACGGCGCAGCGAACGGGCCGCGAGTCGCGCGGCCTCGCGATCCTCTTCCATGGATGGGAAGGCAGCGTCGATTCCACCTACGTGTTGCAGACGGGCAGCCGCCTGCTCGAGGAAGGCTGGGACATCTTCCGGCTCAACTTCCGCGACCATGGCGACAGCCACGGCCTCAACGAAGCGCTGTTCCACTCGTGCCGCATCGACGAGGTGGTGGTGGCGCTCGGCGAGATCGCCAGCATGTTCCCGGCGCGCGTCATCGGCGTCGCGGGTTTCTCGCTCGGCGGCAACTTCGCGCTGCGCGCGGGGATGCTGGCGCCGGCGAAGGGCGTCCCGATCGACTACGTGCTCGCCGTCTGCCCGATCATCGATCCCAGCGAAGGCCTGTTCTCGCTCGAGAGCGAGGCGCCGTGGTTCTACCAGGCGTACTTCATGCAGAAGTGGCGGCGCTCCCTGCGCATGAAGCAGCAGGCGTTCCCGCAGCAGACGTATTTCGAACTCGACGAGCTGCGTCAGAACATGCGCGACCTCACGCGTTCGCTCGTGCTGCGGCATACCGACTTCGGTTCGCTTGAGGCGTACCTCGAAGGATATTCCGTGGCGGGAGACCGCCTGATGGACCTGCACCTGCCCGCGACGATCCTCACCTCGCGCGACGATCCCGTCATCCCGGTGGCCGCGTTCGACCAGCTTCGCCTGCCGCCGAACGTCGAGCTCGACATCGCCCCGTATGGCGGGCACTGCGGCTTCATCCGCGACTACGGCATGACCAGCTTCACCGACGACTACATCGCGGCGCGGTTCGACGCCATCGCGCGCTGACGAGCGGCCGTGCGGTAACACTGCAACGGCTACACATGGTCCATGTTGCAGTAGGGTCTGAACCAGCAAGGAGATTCCCATGCGACTCAAGAGCGACAGCATCGAGCACGGCAAGCCCATCCCCGCGAAGCACGCCTTCATGGAGCTCGGCGAGCCGGTGAAACCGGCCGGCAACGTCACGCCGCACTTGGCGTGGACCGAAGTCCCCGCCACGGCGAAATCGTTCGCCATCGCCGTGATCGATACCGACGTTCCCTCGAAGCCGGACGACGTGAACGTGGAGGGCCGGGAAGTGCGCCGCGACCTTCCGCGCGTGGAGTTCGTCCACTGGCTGATGGCCAACATTCCGCTCGAGTGCCGGGAACTGGGCGAGGGCGCCTGCGGCGAAGGCATCGTGCCGCGCGGCAAGGGTAACGGGAAGATCAAGGACGACCTGGTCGGCCCACCGGGCTCGGTGCAAGGCATCAACAGCTACACGGCCTGGTTCAAGGGCGATCCGGACATGGAAGGCCATTACCACGGCTACGACGGTCCGTGCCCGCCCTGGAACGACACCATCCCGCACCACTACCACTTCCACGTCTACGCGCTCGACGTCCCGAGCGTCGAGCTCGAGAACGGCTTCTCGCTCGAGGAGTTCCGCGACGTGATCAAGGGGCACGTGGTCGACGAGGCGGTGATCACCGGCACCTACTCGCTGAACCCGAAGGTCAAGGCCTGACCAGCGCGCCGCGAGACTGAACGCCCATTGAGCGCCGCGTCGCGGCTTCACGCGGCATGCGCGGGGCGCGGGACTAAATGGTTCCGCGCCATCCAAGGAGACCCCGACCATGCTGCACTACGCCCTCGTGTTCCTCGTCATCGCGATCATCGCCGCCGTCTTCGGCTTCGGCGGTATCGCGGGTACGGCGGCCGGCATCGCGAAGATCCTGTTCGTGATCTTCCTGATCCTGGCGATCATCTCGTTCTTCCGCGGCAGGAGCGTATAGCTTCGGTCTTGCCGTAAACGCACCACCGGGCGGCTCCGGGAGTTCCTCCCGGCGTCGCCGGGCCATGACCCCGGCGTCACTTCCCATCGCCTAACGTGTCCGACCCCAGCACCTCGGAGATAAAGCTTATGAACAAGCCCGCCGACCATGTCGCCAACGCCGCGACCGCCGCCGCGAACACCGTTTCGGCCGCCGAGCGCATCGACGCACGCGCCGAGCGAGTGAAGCAGGCCACGTCCGAGGCCGTCGACCGTACCAAAGACGCGGTTGACCGCGCCGCGGACAAGGTCGAGAGCACGTTGCACACCGCCACGGACAAGGCGGCTCATGGCGCGACCCGCGCCGCCGAGCGTGCCGAGGAAGCCAAGCTTCGCGGCAAGGAGGCCTACGGCGAGGCGGTGGACACCGCCAACGACTGGCTCGACACCGCCCGCGAGTACGTTCGCGAGAAGCCGGTGCAGTCGATCGCGCTCGCGCTTGCCGCCGGCTGGCTCGCAGGCCGTATCCTGCGCAACTGATCCATCCTTCCCAAGGGGCTAGAGCATGCTTGACGACGGTCCCTCGGGGCAGCACGGCGGCGGTGGGCCCATGCCGGGTGACGCGCCAAAGGCGTTGCCGCCGCCGGCGGCACCGTCGTGGCTGGACGACCTCAAGTCGCTGGGCGCCGGGCTGAAGCATCTGTTCGGCGCGCAGCTGAAGCTCGCGTCGGCGGAGCTCGGGCTGGCGAAGAGCGGTATCGTCATGATGCTGTTCATGGGGCTGGCCGCCATCGTGTTCGCCGTGGCACTCGGCTTCACGCTGCTCGCGCTCGCCGGATGGGGGCTCGCCCAGTGGTTCGGATCGTGGGCCTGGGCGTTGACCGCACTCGCCGGACTGCAACTGGTCCTCCTGATCGTGGCGATCCTCGTCTTCCGCCGGGCCATGCACTGGCTTACGCTCCCTGCCACGCGCGCCGAGTTCGCCATCCTGGCGAGGGAAGCCGCGAAGCAGGGCAAGGCGGAAAGCGAACGGACAGGGGACTAACGTGGGTATCTTCAGGAGCATCGCCAACGTCAACGAAGCCCGGGCCCGCGTCGTCGCGGCGCGCGAGGAAACGGTGCGCCCCGCCGCGGCGCTCATCGCCCGCGGTTACGAACATCCGCTGACCGTGGTCGGTGTCGCCGCCGGTGCCGGCTTCCTGCTTAGCAACGTCAAGCTCAACCCGCTCGCCGTTCCCGGCGTCAGCGGGATCGTCGCGGGCGGCGCGGCCGATCTCATCGCGCGCGGACTGTCGATCGCGGCGGGCAGCTTCCTCGGCGACCTGGCCGGTGCGGCGACCGACGTGGCCGAGCCCGTGCCGTGAGCGATTTCCCTAGTCCGCTACCCACACCCCTGCCTTCGACGGCGGCGCCTGGCGTCGCCGTTTCCACACTGGGTACGCGTTCCCGCCGCGTCGCGCGGAGCAGCCGAAGCACGCGACGCATCTCGCGCCACCTGAAAGCCATCCGGATCTCGCTCACCGGCATGATCCTGCTGGCGCTGCTCTACACGGTCGCCATCGGCAAGGGCATCCTCGTTCCCCTCGTGCTCGCCGCTTTCATCGGCCTCGCGCTCAACCCCATCGTGGCCTCCGCGGCGCGCGTCCACGTGCCACGCTGGCTCGCCGCGGTGGTCGTGATGCTGATGCTGGGAACCGGCCTCGTCTCGGGCGTCGCCACGCTCTCCGAGCCCGCGCTCAACTGGTTCCACCAGGCGCCCACCGCGATGCGCGCGTTCGCGCCGAAGATCAAGCCGATGACGCAGCAGATCGAGGCCGCCAGCCGCGCGACGCAGAACCTCGTCGGTGGCACCGTCGCGCGAAACGCGCCGCAGACGGCGAACGGCTTCGCGTTCACGGCATGGGACATCGTCGCTGGCGCGCCGAAGGTCCTCGCCAGCGTGCTGACCGTGGCGCTGCTGGTCTTCTTCTTTCTGGTCTACGGCGACGAGATCCTCCGGCGCGCGGTCGAGATATCGCCGACGTTCTCGTACAAGCGGCACACCGTCAGCATCGTCCGCAACATCCAGACGGAGGTGTCGAGCTATCTGCTGCTCACCGCGGCGATCAACGTGACACTGGGCCTGGTCACCGCCGGCATGCTGTATCTCTACGACGTGCCGGATCCCCTGCTCTGGGGGACCGTCGCGACGGTGGCGAATTTCATCCCCTACGTCGGCGCGATCACCACCACCACGGTGCTTGCCGTGGTCGGCGCGCTGCACTTCCAGGAACTCGGCCCCGCGTTGCTGCCGGCGGCGACGTTCGCCGGTATCACGGCGATCGAAGGCAACCTCATCACCCCGATGCTGCAGGGACGGCGCTCGCGACTGAGTCCCGTCGCGATCCTCCTGTGGCTCTTGATCTGGGGCTGGCTATGGGGCATCCCCGGCGCCCTGCTCGCCGTGCCGATGCTGACCTGCGTGAAGCTGATCACCGCGAAACTCCGCGGCTGGCAGTGGTTCGCGCACATCATTTCCCGCTGATCCGACCACTGTGGGAGCGGACCCGGCCGCGACAGCTTTTCGCGGCTGTCTTCATGACTGTGGGAGCGGACCCGGCCGCGACAGCTTTTCGCGGCTGTCTTCATGTCTTGCGCGCAAGGCTGCAAACCGCCGCGAAATGCTATCGCGGCCAGGTCCGCTCCTACTGCGGCGGCTTTGTTACCAGGGCAACCTGACGCGGTCGCGGAAGAACTCGCCCGTGGTCGATTCGCGGTCGGGCAGCAGTGCCGCCCAGACGACGCCTTCGGCGCTTTCGGTGACCGGGCGGCCACCGCCCCCACCGAGGCGGGTCGCGGTCCAGCCGGGGCAGACCGCGTTGACCACGATGCCGCTGCCCATGAGTTCGCGCGCGAGCACCTGCGTATACGCGTTGAGCGCCGCCTTGGACACGCGATACGCGGGACTGTTCTCGCCGCACATCGCGCGCGCCGCGCATTCGCTCGACACGTTGACGATGCGTCCGTAGTTGTGACGCTTCATCAACGGCAACGCCGCGGACGAAAGGCACCACGCGCCAATGAGGTTCACGTCCATGGCGCCGCGGATCGCGTCGACGTCGGCCTTCGACGGCCTGCCGGTGGGATCGTAGAAGCCACCCGCGTTGTTGACGAGGATGTCGAGCCGGCCGAAGCGTCCTTCGATGTGCGCGATCGCGTCGTCGATCTGCCGCTGTTTCGTGACGTCCAGCCGGATCGCGTGCGCGTCGCCGCCCGTGTCGCGGATGGCGCGCGCGAGCGCTTCGCCCTTCGTCGGCTCGCGCATGCCCATGAACACCGTGACGCCGAGTGCCGCGAGTTGCCGCGACACCTCGAGGCCGATGCCGCGGTTGGCGCCGCTGACCAGCGCGACGCGCTGGCCGAGCGGCGGTTCCACCGCGAGGGTGGTCTGGCGCTTCGCCTGCACGGGCAGGCGGTGGACCTTCGCGGAACTCATGGCACCTTCGCGACCTCGTTACAGGCATTGTCGCCACAGGCCTGCCAGCCGCCGCCGAGCGCCTTGTACAGCTGCACGGCACGGATGTTGATGCCCGCCTCGGCTTCGGCCAGCTGATCCTCGGCCGAGAGCTGCGTGCGCTCGGCGTCGAGCAGCTCGAGGTAATCGGTGCGGCCCGCGTCGTAGCGCAGCTTCGCCAGCTCCGCGGCACGACGGCTTTCCTTCGCCTGCACGATCAGCTTCTCGACGCGTTCGCGCTGGCGATTGAAACCCACCAGCGAGTTGTCGACGTCCTCGAGCGCGGTGAGCACCGTGCGGTCGTACGCGGCGCGTGCTTCATCCGCGCGGGCCTCGGCGCCCTTCACGCCGGAACGAACGCGCTGCACGTTGAGGCCGGACCACGAAATGCTCGGGGCGATCGACCACGCGCGCGAGTCCGCGCCGCCGAAGTCGTTGCTGCGGCCGGCGAGGAAACCGATGAAACCGCCCAGCGAGATGTGCGGGAAGTAGTCGGCCTTCGCCACGCCGATGCGCGCGTTCGCGGCGGCGAGTTCGCGTTCGGCGATGCGAATGTCCGGACGGCGCTGCAGCACCTCGTCCGCGCCGCCGATGGCGAGCGTGGTGTCGATCGGTTTGAACGTCGCCGCCGAAAGGTCGACGTCGAGCTCGCCCGGGCGCTCGCCGAGCAGCACCGCGATGCGGAACTGATCGGCGCTGGCCTGCGTCTCGAGCACGGGGAGCTGCGCCTCGACGGCGGCGAGGCGTGCCTTCGCGCTGGCGAGATCCTGCTCGGCGCCCGTGCCGAGTTCGACGCGGGCGGTGATCACCTTCAGCGAATCGCGCTGGTTCTCGATGTCGCGCTTCGCGACGTCGATGCGCAGCTGCGTGCCGCGCAGGTCGAAGTAGTTGCGCGCCACTTCGGCGAACAGCGTGACCTGCGCATCCTGCAGCGACGCCTCGCCCGCGCCGGCATCGGCGCGCGCGGCCTCGACCGAGCGGCGGATGCCGCCGAAGAGGTCGAGCTCCCACGATGCGTCGAACCCGGCCTGGTAAGCCGTGATCGTCTGGCGCTGGTCGCTGAAGCCCGGCTGCTGCTGCCGGCTGCGCTGGTACGAGACGCCGGTCTCGATATCCGGGATCTGCTGCGACTTCGCCGTGCCGAGCGCCGCGCGCGCCTGGTCGAGGCGGGCGAGGGCGATCTTCAGGTCCGGCGCGTTCTTCGCCGCGCGCACGATGAGCGTGTCGAGCGTCGGGTCGCCGAACTGCTTCCACCACTGCGTCTGGAAGTCGCCCGTCGACTGCGCGGCGGGATCCACACCCTGCAGGGTCACCGGCTTCTGCTCCGGCGCGTGGTAGTCCGGCCCCACGCTCGCGCAACCGGCGAGCACGAGGGCGGCGAACAGGGCGGTACTGCGGAACATCGTTTTCATGGATCAGGACTCCCGGGCCGCGTGTTCGAGGAGACGGCGCTCGCGGCGCGCCGCGCGGCGTGCCTGCGAACGCTCGTTCCACGCGCGGATCAGCACGTAGAAGAGCGGGGTGAAGATGAGGCCGAAGAACGTCACGCCGAGCATGCCGGCGAACACCGCCACACCCATCGCGTGACGCATCTCCGCACCCGCACCGTGCGAGGTCACCAGCGGCACGACGCCCATGATGAACGCGAAGGACGTCATCAGGATCGGGCGCAGTCGCAGGCGAGCGGCTTCCAGCACGGCGTCGACGCGGTTCATGCCCTCGATTTCCGCCTCACGTGCGAACTCCACGATCAGGATCGCGTTCTTGCAGGCGAGACCCACGAGCACGATCAGGCCGATCTGGGTGAAGATGTTGTTGTCGCCACCCGTGACGATCACACCGGCGATCGCGGACAGCAGCACCATCGGCACGATCAGGATCACCGCCAGCGGCAGGCTCAGGCTCTCGTAAAGCGATGCGAGCACGAGGAACACGAGCAGCACCGAGAGAGGGAAGACGAGCACCGCGGTGTTACCGGCGAGGATCTGCTGATAGGTCAGCTCGGTCCACTCGTACGTCATGCCGTTGGGCAGGTTTTCCTTGACCAGCTTCTCCATCGCCGCCTGCGCCTGGCCGGTGCTGTAGCCCGGTGCCGCGCCGCCGTTGATTTCCGCGGTCGGGAAGCTGTTGTAGTGCTGCACGCGATCCGGGCCGTTGGTCTGGCGCACGGTGAGGAACGAACCGAGCGGCACGAGGTCACCCGCGGCGTTGCGCGTCTTCAGGCCGACGATGTCCGACGGCTCGTGGCGGAACGACGGCTCCGCGGACACGTTCACCTGGTAGGTGCGGCCGAAGCGGTTGAAGTCGTTCACGTAGAGCGAGCCGAGATAGGCCTGCATCGTCTGGAACACGTCGCCGAGATCGATACCTTCGGACTTCGCCTTCTCGCGATCCACGTCGGCGTCGAACTGCGGCACGCTCACCTGGTAGCTGGTGAACAGGTGCGCGAGTTCCGGCGTCTTCTGGCTCGCCGCGATGATGCCCTGCGTCTGCTTGAACAGTTCCTCGAAGCCGAGGTCACCGCGGTCCTCGATCTGCATGCGGAAACCGCCGATCGTGCCGAGGCCGTTGACCGGCGGCGGCGGGAAGATCGCGATGTACGCATCCTGGATGCCTGCGAACTGCGCATTGAGGCGTGCCGCGATCGCGTCGGCCGAGAGGTCGGCCGAACGGCGTTCCTCGAACGGCTTGAGCGTCACGAACGCGATGCCCGAGTTCGTGCTGTTCGTGAAGCCGTTGATCGACAGGCCGGGGAACTGCACGGCGCTTTCGGCGCCGGGGTCCTTCATCGCGATCTCGCCCATCTTGCGGATCACCGCCTCGGTACGGTCGAGCGACGCGGCGTCCGGCAGCTGCGCGAAGGCCACGAGGTACTGCTTGTCCTGCGGAGGCACGAAGCCGGTCGGCGTCTTCATGAAGCCGAACACGCCCAGCGCGACGAGACCCGCGTAGAGCATCAGCACCACCGCCGAGAAGCGGAGGATCTTCTTCACGCCACCGACGTAGCCATCCGCCGCGCGTTCGAACGTGCGGTTGAAGGGCCGGAACAGCCAGCCGAGGCCGCGGTCCATCCACACGGTGAGCTTGTCCTTCGGCTCGTCGCGACCCTTGAGCAGGATCGCCGCGAGCGCCGGGCTCAGCGTCAGCGAGTTGAACGCGGAGATCACCGTCGAGATGGCGATGGTCAGCGCGAACTGGCGATAGAACTGGCCGGTCAGGCCGCTGATGAAGGCCGCCGGGACGAACACCGCGCACAGCACGAGGGCGGTGGCCACGATCGGGCCGGTCACCTCGGTCATCGCCTGGCGCGTGGCCATCTTGGGATCGAGCCCGTGCTCGATGTGTCGTTCCACGTTCTCGACGACCACGATCGCGTCGTCGACGACGATGCCGATCGCCAGCACCAGGCCGAACAGCGACAGCGCGTTGAGCGAGAAGCCCGCGAGGTACATCACGGCGAACGTGCCGATCAGCGAGACGGGCACCGCGACGAGCGGAATGATCGAGGCGCGCCAGGTCTGCAGGAACAGGATCACCACGAGCACGACCAGCACGATCGCTTCGAACAGCGTGTGCACCACGGCTTCGATCGAGCCGCGCACGAACACGGTCGGATCGTAGACGATGGAGTAGTCGACGCCCTGCGGGAAGTCCTTCTTCAGCTCCGCCATCTCCTTGCGCACTTCGTCCGAGATCGCGATCGCGTTCGAACCGGGGCGCTGGAAGATGGGAATGGCCACCGCTTCCTTGTTGTTGAGCAGGCTGCGCAGCGCGTAGTTGTTGGAGCCGAGCTCCACCCGGGCCACGTCGCGCAGGTGCGTGACCGAACCGGAGGCGTCGCTGCGCACGATGATGTTGAGGAAGTCGTCCTCGGTCACCAGGCGGCCGCGCGTGTTGATGTTGACCTGGAACGCGTTGCTGCTCGGACCGGGAGGCGCGTTCAGCGAGCCCGCGGCGACCTCGATGTTCTGCTCGCGGATCGCCTTCACCACGTCACCGGTGGTGAGGTTGCGGATGGCGAGCTTTTCCGGGTTCATCCAGATGCGCATGCTGTACTCGCCGGCACCGAACAGCTGGACGTCGCCCACGCCGTCGAGACGGGCGAGCTGGTCCTTGATGCGCGTGCGGGCGTAGTTCGACAGGTAGAGCATGTCGTAACGGCTGTCCGGCGACGTGAGATGCACGACCATGGTCAGGTCGGGCGAGCTCTTGGTCGTGGTGACGCCGAGGCGCTGCACTTCCTCGGGCAGGCGCGGCAGCGCCTGCGACACGCGGTTCTGCGTCTGCACCTGCGCGTTGTCGAGGTCGGTGCCGAGCGCGAACGTGACGGTGAGCGTCATCGTGCCGTCGCTGGTCGACTGCGACGAGGTGTACAGCATGCCTTCCACGCCGTTGATCTGCTCTTCGAGCGGGGTGGCGACGGTCTCCGCGATCACCTTCGGGTTCGCACCCGGGTAGCTGGCCTTCACCACGACGGTCGGCGGTACGACCTCCGGGTATTCGCTGATCGGCAGCTTGAACACGGCGATACCGCCCGCGATCAGGAACAGCACCGACAGCACGCCCGCGAGGATCGGGCGTTCGACGAAGAATTGGGCGATTTTCATGGGTGGATCAGTCCTGGTTCTGCGCCACGGCGTCGACGCCGGCAGGACGCGACGCGACGTTGCGCGCGTTGTCCGGTACCAGCGACGCCATCGCGACACGCTTCGCGTTCACTTCCACGCCCGGGCGGACGCGCTGCAGGCCGTTGACGACCACGACGTCGTCGGCGGTCAGGCCGGAGTCCACGACGCGGAGACCGTCCACCAGCGCCCCGGTGGAGACGCGGCGGTACTCGACCTTCTTGTCCTTGCCGAGCACGTAGACGAACTTGTTGCCGAGGTCGGTGCCGACGGCCTTGTCGTCGATCAGCGCGCGCGGCTGGCTGTTGCCGCTGCGCAGTTCGACGCGCGCGAACAGGCCCGGGGTGTAGGCGCCGTCGGCGTTCGGGAACACCGCGCGAAGGCGGATCGTGCCGGCGCCCGCACGCACCTGGTTGTCGATGAAGTCGATCTTGCCGGTGTGCGGATAGCCTTCCTCGTCGGCCAGGCCCATCTCCACGTCCGGCGCGCGGCCGTTCTGGCGGCGCAGGCGGTCCAGCTTGAGGAAGGTCTGCTCGTCGACGTCGAAGTACACGTACATCGGGTCGACGGTGACGACGCTGGTCAGCGTGTCGCTCGGCGTCACGAGGTTGCCGGCGGTGATCTGCGCATTGCTGACCTTCCCGTCGACCGGCGCGCGGACTTCGGTGAACGAGAGATTGAGGCGGGCGTTGTCGAGCGCGGCCTGTACCGAGGCGACCTGCGCCTTGGCGCTGGCGGCGGCGGTGTCGAGGCGGTCGGCCTCCTCGCGCGAGACGGCGTGCTGCTCGATCAGCTTGGCGCCACGGGTGGCATTCGCATCGGCGTTCTTCGCTTCGGCCTTCGCCTGGGCGAGATTGGCGGCGAGGCGATCGACCTCGGCGCGGTAGGGGCGCGGGTCGATCGTGAACAGCAGGTCGCCCTTCTTCACCGCCGCGCCCTCGCGGAAGTGCACGGAGTCGATGTAACCGTTGACGCGCGGACGGATCTGGATCGTGTCCACCGCCTGGATGCGGCCGGTGAACGCGTTGGCGTCGGACACCGGGCGGAGCAGGACCTGCGCCACCGTCACTTCCGGCGCCGGCGGGGCCGCGGCAGGCTCCGCGGCGCGGCTGGCGGTGCTGCCGGCGCTGAGCCAGATCGCCGAGACCACGGCGACCGCCAGGGCGGACGAACCGAACAGGATTTTCTTCTTCATGGGGAGGTCCTGGAGCTTCGAAAGAAAGGGGTGTGACGGACAGCGGGGGCGGAGCCTACGACCTCAAGCGCGCTCGAGGTCAAGACGGTCCGTCGCAGGTGGCGAAATCTAGGTCTTGACCGTCAAGCGAAAAATGGGTCTACAATCACCTCGCCTTTGACGCTCAGTCATGAATCAATCGATGGAGTCGGCGATGGAAGACTTTTCCGCTATCAGCGTTTTCGTCCGCGTGGTCGAGGCCAAGAGCTTCTCGGCGGCCGCCCAGCACCTGCAGATGACGCCTTCCGGGGTGAGTCGCGCCATTTCCCGCCTCGAGGAAAGTCTCGGCGCGAGGCTCTTCTTCCGATCGACGCGTTCGCTGCGTTTGACCGACGATGGCTCCGCGTTCTATGCGCGTTGCAAGGAGATTCTCGCGGACCTGACGGAGGCCACGGAGGCGCTCGGTTATGCGAAGACGAAGCCGGCGGGCAAGCTGCGCGTGGCGGCCTCCTCGGCCGTCGGGCGCGCCGCGATCATCCCGAACCTCGCCGAATTCGAGAGCCGTTATCCCGATATCCGCCTCGAACTGACCATGTGCGATTTCCCGTTCGATCTGAACGAGGAAGGCTTCGATTGCGCGATCCGCATGGGCGAACTGGCGGATTCCAGCCTCATCGCCCGCAAGATCGGGCACTTCAGCAACGTGCTCTGCGCCGCGCCCTCGTATCTGGCGCGGCACGGCCGGCCGGTGTCGATCGACGACCTGAAGCGGCACAAGACGGTCAACTTCGTCCATCCCAGCACCGGCAAGCCGTACCAGTGGCAGTTCGACTCGCCCGGTGGCCGCGTCTCGGTGGACGTCGACGCGAACATGCTGATCAACGACGGCGAATCGGTGATCCAGGCCGCGATCGCGGGCCTCGGCGTCATCCAGGCCCCGCATTGCCTCGCCGCCACGGCGCTGGAGAAGGGCCTGCTCGAAATCATCATGACGGACACGATTTCCACCGGTTCCAACCTGTGGATCGTCTACCCGCAGAAGCGCCACCTCTCGGCCCGGGTGCAGGCCTTCATCGAGTGGACCAGCGAACTGTTCACCCGTACCAGCGAGCCCAAGTGCAAGCTGGTCGAGCAGCAGCAGGCCGAGCTGGCCCGGCTGCGCGCGAACCCGCCGGCGATGGAGATCGCGGCCGTCGCCTGATCCCCGATACGGCGCCTTCATGAAACTTCATCGCGGTTTCAGGCACTTCAGGCGCCGTCACGGTTGACTCGGGGCTCCACCAACGGAGCCCCGGACCATGCATCGCATAACGCGTCACCTCTGCTTTCTCACCCTGATTCTTGTGTCGTCCACCGCCGCGGCGGGCCGTTACGAGCCACCTCGGGCGGCGTCCGACGGCTGGGCCGTGGCGGACGCCGGCACGCTCGGCTGGAACACCGCCACGCTCGCCACCCTCGACGACAAGGTCGCCGACGGCACCTATAAGAAGATCACCAGCCTGGTCGTCGCCGACCACGGTCGACTGGTGTTCGAGCGCTACTTCAACGGCGGTTCGCCCGAACTGCTCAACGACGTGCGCTCGGCCACCAAGAGCGTCACGGCGATGCTCGTGGGCGCTGCGATCCAGCGCGGCGCCATCCGCGACGTGAAGGCGCCGGTCTACGCCTTCTTCCCGGAGGTGCGGCTCGCGCACCCCGATGCGCGGAAGGCCACCATCACGCTCGAAGACCTGCTCACGATGAGCTCGATCTGGGAATGCGACGACGAGAATCCGTTCTCGTCCGGTAACGAGGAGCGGATGTACGTGACCGAGCGGTGGCTCGACTTCGCGCTCGACCTCCCGATCCGCGGCTACGCGCCATGGGTGACGCGTCCGAAGGACTCGCCGCATGGCCGTACGTTTGCCTACTGCACGGCCGGCAGCTTCGTCGCGGGCGCCGTGGTGGAGCGCGCCACGAAGCAGCCGCTGGCCGCGTTCGCCCACGACGTGCTGGAGGCCCCGCTCGGCATCACGGCGGTGCGCTGGAACACGTCGAGCGAAGGCATCGGCATGGGCGGTGGCGGCACGCGTTACCGGTCGCGCGACCTGGCGAAGCTGGGCCAGCTCGCCGTCGACGGAGGACGCTGGCAGGGCAAGCCGGTGCTGCCCGCCGCGTGGATCGACGCGATGCTCACCGTCCGCGCGCAGGCGCGGGACGATGCGGATTACGGCTACCAGTGGTGGCAGTTCCGCTTTCCGGTGCACGGCGTGGAAACGAAGGTATGGGCCATGAGCGGCAATGGGGGCAACTACGTCTTCGTCCTGCCCGAGCGCGGACTGGTCGCCGTCGTCACGAGCCAGGCCTACAACCAGGGCTTCGCGCATCCGCAGTCGCAGGGGATATTCCGGGACATCGTGCTCGCCGCGTTGCCGCGTTAAGGGCCTGGCTCAGTGCGACCCCAGCTCCGGCGGGCACCAGGGCGCCTCCCGCACCCGCTGCCGCTCGGCGGCGACGCGGCGTTCGATGGCGTCCACGACGTCGGTGAACGCGGGTGCCCGGCGCAACGAGGCGAACAGGGGCGACACGCGCAGGTAAGCGGCGTCGCGCCAGCCTCTCTCGACCGCGTCGGACAGCGCCGCGAGCGCGCCCCCGGTGTCGCCCGCCGCCTGGAGCAACAGCGCGAGCTCCAGCCGGCTCGCGGGCCAGGGATCGTCGTGCAGCGCGGTGCGCAGCCCGGCGATGCGTTCGCGCAGCCACGCCGGATCGACGGGGGCCTCGCCATGCAATGCCGCCAGCGTGGCAGGCAGGGACGCGTCGGGCCGCAGCGCTTTCGCTTCGGCGAACGCGTGCGCGGCCCCGGCGCGGTCGCCACGCGACAGCGCGAGTTCGCCGTCGAGCTGGGCGAGTTCGGCGCGCGCCGTGCCACGGGCGCGGGACTCGGCGACCGCCGCGCGCGCGTCGTCGAGGCGTCCCTGCGCGAACAGGAACGCGGGCCAGGCGATGTTGCCGAAGACGTTGTCCGGCGACAGGTCGAACACGTGGCGGTAATGGGTTTCCGCCTGCGCGGTGAACCCGAGCAGCTCGTATTCGCGAGCCACCTGCACCTCGCGGAAGCGCACGCGCGCCGGATCGCCGCGCATGTCGAGGTTCGCGCGCAGCGCGTCCGCGAGGCGGCCCTGCTCCTGGTACAGGTAGGCCGCCGACGCGCGGCTCGCGTCGTCATCCGGATCGAGGCGGACGGCACGCTCGTAGCCGCCGATCGCGCCGGCGATGTCGCCGAGGCAATCGCGCGCGTAGCCCAGGGCCGACCACGCGTTGCCGCTGTCGGTCCGGACCGAGACGGCGCGCGACGCCAGCTTCAGCCCCTCGCGGGCCTCGTCGGCACTCGCGTTGTAAAGACATGTACGGGCGGAACGGGCGCGACTGGCGCCTGCGAGCGCGTCGACATCGTCCGGCGCGTCGCGTAACGCGCGCTCGTACAGGGCGAGCGCGCGTTCATTGTTCTCCCGCTGGCCCATCGCCGCGTACCAGCGCGCACGATCGAGCACGTCGCGCTGCGCGCTCGCGGGGGGCTTGCGGTCGTGCGAGAGGAACGCCAGGGCGACGCCTCCGACCGCGAGCACGCCGACGGCGGCGACGGCGGGCCAGAGGAAGCGGCGATGCGCTCCACCATTCGTCAGCGGCACGGGCGGGGCGCCCAGCTGGTAACCGCGCCCGCGCACCGTGCGCACGTAACGCGGCTGCCTGGCGTCGTCACCCAGCGCCTGGCGCAGCAAGCGCACGCGCTGCGTGACGGTCTCCTCGTTCACCACGGCCGGCGCCCAGACCTCGGCCATCAGTTCGTCGAAGCCGACGACGCGGTCCGCATGCTCCAGCAGGCAGGCAAGCAGCCGGAAGCTGAGCCCCGTCACGTCGAGCCACCGGCCATCGCGCTCGACCCGCTGGCGCGCGAGGTCGATGGTGAGGTCCAGTAGCCGGTAACGGGTGCCATCCATGGAAGCGGGTCAGCCTCCGGCGGGAAGGAGCAGCAGCAGCGCGATGCCGAGCGCGATGCGGTAGACCGCGAACGCGGTGAAACGATGCGAACGGATGTAGCCGAGCAGCCACTTCACCGCCACGAACGCGACGATCGTCGAGACGACGAAGGCCACGCCCAGACCGGTCCAGTCCTCGCCCGCCGCGCCGCCGTGCGTGAACGTCTTCAGCAGCTCGTAGCCGGTGGCGGCGTACATGGTGGGGATGCCGACGAGGAAGGCGAATTCCGTGGCGGCGGCGCGATTGTTGGTGCCCGCGAGCATCGCGATGAAGATCGTCGCGGCGGAGCGCGACGTGCCGGGAAAGACGCCGGCCACGATCTGCGCGAGGCCGACCAGGATCGCCACCTTCCACGTGATGGCGGCGCGCTCGGGGCGGTTTTCCGCAAGCTTCTCCGCCAGCATCATCCAGATGCCGCCGGCGATGAGGGCCCAGGCGATGGGCGTCACGGTCTCGGGAAGCTTGAAGCCCAGCTTCGCGACGACCAGACCGAGCACGGCGGTGATCACGAACGCCACCGAGAGCTTCATCAGATAATCGCGCGTCTCGGGACGCCGCCAGTTGACGACGAAGCTCCACAGCGTGCGCCAGTAGATGAAGGTCACGGCGAGGATCGCGCCGGCCTGGATCGCAATGTTGAAGAGGTCGGAGCGCGCACCGAGCCAGCGTTCGGCGATGAGCAGGTGGCCCGTGCTGGAGATGGGGAGGAACTCGGTGATCCCCTCGACGATGCCGAGGAGGATGGCGCTGAGCAGATCGTTCACGTGGCGGGGATTCCAGTGGGGGACGACGGCATAGCTTAGCCGCTGCGCGCCCCGCACCGTCACGCGGCGCCCACGCGGGGCGCTGATATCGTCCCGATACGTGACGGAGGGCGCATCTCGCCCGTCCGGTTCGCAAGAACTTTCCATACGGACCTGCCATGGCGTTTCTCCTCCATTCGCCGGGCCGCCGACGCCGTGACCTGCGCGTCGCCGTCGTCGTCGCGGCGTTCCTGCTCGGTGCGTGCGCACCGCCGGTGCGGCCCCCGGCTTTCGTTCCGCGCGACGAGGTGCCCATCGCGGGCCTACCCGGCGGCAAGGCGGGGTGGCCGCCCGCCGAATGGTGGCGGAGCTACGCCGACGCTCAGCTCGACCGGATCGTCGATGTCGCGATGCGCGGCTCGCCGAACATGGAGCAGGCCGAGGCGCGCTATCGCGCGGCCTTGCGCGCGGTGGACACGGCGCGCGCGGAGCTGAATCCGCAGGTACGCGGTCTTCTGACCGGCAGCCACGGCTACAGCGATGTCGACGTGCGCGGTGAAGCGCCGGGTGCGGCGGGCAACGCGCAGGGCTTCCAGCTCAATCCGGGCAACAGCTGGAGCAACAGCGGCGTCGCGGGCGCGCTGGCGACGTGGGACCTGGATCTGTGGGGCCGGCAGAAGGACGCCGTCGCCGCGGCGGTGGGCCAGGCGCGCGCCGCGGAGGCCGAACGCGCCTCCGCTGCCGCGTCCCTGCAGTACAACGTGGTGAACACCTATTTCGACTGGCAGGCGCAGGAGGCGCGTCTCGCCGTCGCCAGGCACGCCGCCGAAAGCGCCACGCAGTATCGCGAGCTGGTCGCGCTGCGGGTGCGCAGTGGCCTCGACGACCCGACGGCGCTCGATCAGGCCGATGGCCGCGAAGCGCAGCTACGTCTTTCGGTGGCGCGGCTCGAAGGCGCGGCCGAGCTCGATCTCGTCCAGCTCGCCGCGCTCGCGGGCGTCTCGCCGAAGGAACTGGGCACGCTTGTCCCGTCGCCCCTTCCGGTCGCGGACACGAGCCTGCCCGCCGACGCGCGTCTCGGCCTGCTGGCGCGTCGACCCGACATCGCCGCCGCGCGCTGGCAGATCGAGGCCTCCGCGAAGAACATCGACCAGGCGCGCAAGGCGTACTACCCCAACGTCAGCCTGACCGGACTGGGCGCGTTCCTGCGCACGTATCCCGACCTCGGCTCCGGCACGCGGACGGATCTCACGCTTGGCAACATCGGCGCGTCCGTGCAGCTGCCGATCTTCAGCGGCGGACGTCTTCGTGCGCAGTACGAAAGCGCGCAGACGCAGCTCGACACCGCCGTGGCCCAGTACGACGCCGCCGTCGTGCAGGCGGCCGGCGAGGTCGCGCAGGGCGTCGCCACGCTGACCGCGCTGGCGGCGCAGCGAGCGCAGGTGGACCGTCAGTACGATGCCAGCGCCGCGCAGAAGGCCAAGGCGGCGGACCGCCGTTCGAAAGGCCTCATCGACGACCGTACCTGGCTCGACGCGGACATGCAGCTCGACCAGCAACGCGACGCGCGCCTGCAACTCGCCAGCCAGACGCTCTCGGCCAATCTCTCCCTCATCCACGCGCTCGGCGGCGGTTACCGCGCCGACGACCTGCCCGATCTTCCGGCCGCGGATGCCGGCAAGGACTCCACCCGATGACTCCCGAAAACGAAGGCCCGCGCGACGCCAACGACGACACCCCGCCGCCGCAGCCGTACAAGTACCGCTACAAGTACCTGCACAAGTACGGGGACGCATCGCCGCGTGGCGAGCGCGACGACGACACGGACGACGAGAAGAACGATGGGAAGGGCGAGGACGAGAACGCCCGGAAGGATGGCGAGCAGGGCAAGGAAGAAAAGAAGGAAGATGGCAAGAAGGACGACGACAAGAAGGAAGACCCGAAGGCGAAGCGGAAGAAGGTCATCGTCCTGTCGGTGATCGCGGCCGTCTTCATCCTTGCCGGCCTCACGTGGCTCCTGCTGTACATCTTCGTCTTCTCGCAGCGCGAAACCACCGACGACGCCTACGTGAAGGGCGACATGGTGACGATCTCCTCGCGTGTCGCGGGAACCGTCGTCGAAGTGGCGGTGGAGGAAACCGACCGCGTCCACGCCGGGCAGGTGTTGATCCGGCTGGATCCGGTCGACGCACGCGTGAGCCTGATGAACGCCGAAGGCCAGCTAGCGCAGGCCGTGCGCGAGGCGCAGGCGCGGATGCAGCAGGCCAACCAGGCCGACGCCGCGATTCCCCAGCGCCGCGCCCAGTACGAACAGGCACGCGACGAGTACAACCGGCGTCATCCGCTGCTCGAGCGCCGCGCCGTCTCGGCCGAGGAAGTCGACACGGGACGGCGCCAGATGCAGCAGGCGCTCGCGGCATTGCAGGCCGCGGAGCGCGAGGCGGCGGCCGCGCATGCGCAGGTCGACGGCACCACCGTGGAGGATTACCCGGCCGTGATCCAGGCACGCGCGCAGTTCCGCAACGCGTGGGTGAACAACGGGCGCAACGCGATCGTCTCGCCGATCGAAGGCTACGCGGCGCGGCGCCAGGTGCAGGTGGGCCAGCGCATCCAGCCGGGGCAGGACCTGCTCACGGTCGTGCCGCTGCAGGACCTGTGGGTGGACGCGAACTTCAAGGAGACGCAGCTCGAGCACATCCGCATCGGCCAGCCGGTGAAGATCAGCACCGACATGTACTCCGACGTGGAGTACCACGGCAAGGTCGTCGGCCTCAACGCGGGCACCGGCAGCGCGTTCTCACTGCTGCCGGCCGAGAACGCGACGGGCAACTGGATCAAGGTCGTGCAGCGCCTGCCGGTGCGCATCGCGCTCGACGCCGAAGACCTGCGCCGCCATCCGCTTCGCGTCGGCCTGTCGACCGACGTCAACGTCGATACCCATGATCGCGATGGCAAGGTGCTGGCCGAGACGCCGCGCACGAAGCCGCTGGCGGTGACCAACGTCTACGAGCGCGAGATGGGCGAGGCCGACCAGCGCGCGGAGGAGATCATCAAGGCCAACACCGTCGACGCCACACCGAAGCCGTTACCGGCGCGACGCGGCGCCTGACCGATGGCGGAGGCGAAGCAGGCATCGGCGAAGCCACCGCTGAAGGGCGGCGCGCTCGCGTTGCTCACGGCAGGTGTCGCGCTCGCGACGTTCATGGAGGTGCTCGACATCTCCATCGTCAACGTCTCGGTGCGCACCATCGCCGGCAACCTCGGCGTGAGCAGCAACGAAGGCACGATGGCGATCAGCGCCTATTCGATGGCGAGCGCCGTGATGCAGCCCCTGACCGGCTGGATCGCGAAGCGCTTCGGCGAAGTGCGCACGTTCACGATTTCCGTGCTGCTCTTCGTCGTGTTCTCGGCCATGTGCGGACTCGCGCAGAGCATGCCGATGCTGATCGTGTTCCGTCTCTGCCAGGGTGCGGTGTCGGGTCCAATGGTGCCGCTGTCGCAGACCCTGCTGCTCAACAACTACCCGGTGGCCAAGCGACCCATCGCGCTGGCGCTCTGGGCGATGACGGTCGTCGTCGCGCCCGTATTCGGCCCGATCCTGGGCGGGTGGATCACGGACAACTACCACTGGTCGTGGATCTTCTTCATCAACATACCGGTCGGCATCTTCGCGCTCGTGATCACGTACGCGCTGCTGCGCGATCGCGAATCGAAGACGGCGAAGATGCCCATCGACGCGGTGGGTCTATTCCTGCTGGCGGTTGGCGTGGGCTGCCTGCAGTTCATGCTCGACAACGGCAACGACGACGACTGGTTCTCCTCGACCAACATCGTCATCCTCGCGATCGTGGCCGTCGTCTGCCTGACCTTCCTCATCGCCTGGGAGCTGATGCACAAGCACCCGGTGGTCGAACTGCGCCTGCTCACCAAACGCAATTTCCTCGTCGGCGTCCTGTGCCTGTCGCTCGGCATGTTCGCGTTCTTCGGTGGCACGGTGGTGATGCCGATGTGGGTGCAGGAGGTCCTGGGATACACCGCCACATGGGCCGGCTTCGTCGTGGCGCCGATCGGCGTGCTCGCGATCATCATGTCGCCACTCGTCGGCGCCTTCCAGAACCGGTTCGACCTGCGCGTGCTCAATACCGTGGGCTTCGCGATCTTCGCCGGGGCGTCGTTCTACATGGCGAACCTGAGCACGAACGCGCCTTACAGCGAGCTGGCGATACCGCGCATGTGCATGGGCGCGGGCGTCGCGCTGTTCTTCGTGCCCGTGAACCAGATCATCCTCGCGGGCCTGCGCGACGATCAGGTCGCGAGCGCGTCGGGCCTGTCCAACTTCTTCCGTACGCTCGCGGGCAGCATCGCCACGGCCGTGAGTACCACCATGTACTCGCATCGCACGACGTATCACCACGCCGTGCTGTCCGAGAACGTGACGGAAGGCGGGCGCGCCACGACCGAATACCTCGACCGGCTGCAGACCTTCGGTGCGCAGGGGCCGACCGCCAACGCCGCGCTGAACCGCATCGTCGACATGCAGGCGGCGACCCTCGCGGTGAACGACGTGTTCTGGGTCTTCGGGCTGATGTTCGGCATCGCGATGATCGCGGTGTGGTTCGCCAAACCACCCTTCGCGCCGGGCGGCACGGGCGGCCACTGAACAGGGATCGGTGCAAGCACCCATCGCCGATACGATCGGCTCCCACCCATGCGGGGCCGCTCTGGTGGGAGCCGATCGCATCGGCGATCCCGCGGCAGCGGGCAGGGTGTCGGTGTAGCCGCTCCGCCATTCCTTGCCCGGAAACGCCAGTGTCTCGAGCCCGATCCGTCGCGTGATGAAGCGTGCGATGTAACGGTAGGGTAGATCGCGTGCGCTACGTCACAGGGACGGTCCGCTCCTGCTCATCTGCTGTTGCTGAGCCAGGTACTCGGACCGCACCAACGCCTGCTGCTGATCGTACTCCGCAATCTGCGCGACGGCCTGCTCGGGCTCCGGGGGCGCCTTTTTAAGGTCGACGGTAACCGGCAAGGAGAGAGCGCCATTGCCGAGGAAGCCCATCGTCAGGTTCCGCTCGTCCAGGTGACAGATGCTCAGGTTGTCGGCCGTGATTCGGCTGGTGTGGCAGGCGGCGGTGAACTGGAGCAGGCGGTCCTCCGAGGCGTCGGGTATGCGGCGGCCGAGTTCGGTGTAGAGGGCGTATTGAGCGTTTTCCGGGTGCCGGGGATCGTTGAGGTAAGGACCAAGCTGGGTGGCTGCGGCCCGCTCATCCACATAGGAGGGCACAGGAATGGCATCGGGCATTTGGTGTTCCGCGTATGGCGGCGCGTTCGGCCGCTGCCACTCAATCGGACGGGATTCGATGTTGCTCTTCTGAAGATGGTCGAGCGTCGGCAGCGCGCGAAGTTGCTGCGCATGCTCGTTCTGAAGGCCAGCGATGAACGCACGGCTCTCTATTGTTCGCCGTGTCACCTCATCGGCCACACCACTGATTTCGAGACCTTCCTGATGCTGAAATCGCGCGACGGCTGCCCTGGTGTACGAGTCGTATGAGCCATTCACCGAGAGGGGCTCGTTCCGGTAATCGACAAGTCCCAACTTATTGAGGTTTTCCTGGAGCTGCATCGTCGCCTCCGCGTCCAAGGGATCCGGCATTCCAGCAACTGTCACCGATGCTCGAAGTGATTGGCGCGAGTGAGCGGCATTCAGGTCCGCGTTGTCCATCATCGATACGTCGAACGATGGTTGCAGCGAGCCAACGACGTGACTGTGGCCTATGGACTCGTATGGCAAATCCCCGTCCCAGACCTCGGCGACGTTGATCTCGCCGTTCTGGAACGCCTCATCAGTCAGGTAACGCGCCATCGAGGGCGACCGCTTTGCCGCGTCAGCAAGAAACCTCTCTCTAGCCGGGGCAATCGCCTCAGATATGGTCGGGACCGCTCCAAACTCGGACGTGAGGTATTGATAGTCCCTGTTCGCCAAATAAATTACATTGGTTTCAGAGCGGGATTGTTGGCCATCAAAGTTCTGTCCGAAGCGTCGCTCCAGTTCATCAATATGCTGACGATTGTCGCGGATGATCTCATAGACCCTCCTTGCTTCCGTGGCGGTCACTGCCCGGGGATCGTCGTAGAGACCAAAGATCTGCGCCTCCATGGAACGCGCCTTGCGCAGCCCCACCTCGACACCGGCATTGCTCCCCCAGCTGTTGTATCGCATCTCGTACCAGGCAGTTGCACGGTCGCCCCGGCGAACGGCGTCCCGGAAAGGCTGCATTCGCGAGACAGCCGATCCGACACCGCGGTTATAGGTCAGTGCGACGTAAGCCGCTCGCTCGACGGAAGGCGGCATACCCAACGTGTTCGCAGGACCCTCGTAATTCGCAAGCGTCGAAGAAGACAATAGGTTGCTAGCCTCGTCCTTCGTAAGCACCCGACCGAACTTGACTGCGATACTTGTCTTCTCGTGTGCCGGCGCGGCGTCAACCTTCTTCAAATGTTCGCGCTCAGTATCGCTCAGGCGAATCCCCGCTTTCTCCCAGATGGCGAGATTGTCGTTGCGATTGAACGTATACCCATAGCCCGTAGTAGCCTTGCCATCGTCCAGCCTGTAGACGACGCCCTTGAAGCCTTCGATCTCCTGGATAATATTTGCGCACAGCTTCCGGTAAGTGCGATCGTCGAGTTCCCTGTACTTCATCAACTTCTCCTTGCCATCTATTCCATACCTCGGTTCGCACCTTTGCAGGCACCCGCTAATTGCTCGACGGCCGCTTCAGCTAACGCAGCGGCTTGCCTTCTCAGCACGGTTTCACTAGGAATGCTCGATATGTCCGGGTACCTCGCGGGCTCGATCGTGCCCACGACGCTCCAGACCAGGGTGTCGGATCGCTCAACGATTCGAGCCCGGAGCAGAGCACCCGACCGGCCGCTTCGGATACCGACCACCGCGCCCGTAGTACTCACGCTGCCCATCACTGAACCCGCATACCCTTCGTCGAGACGAGACGCGCCAGCCAGGCCAGCATCGTGCTGGCCACACACCTCGTTGCCTTCCTGCAAAAGCGTCAGATAAAAGAAATCGCATTTCGCAAGATCGTCGGATCCTGATGGCGAGCATGTGAGGCTCACCCAGCGCCCCGTGAGCGACGTTGCTGACAGGACCGTCGCCTCTTCTCCTTGCCCGCCGCGCTTGCGGCCATCGCCAGAAACGCCGATTGCAGAGGCCTGCGACGCGACAACAAGCACCGCAAGCAACCCTGCCGCGACGCCAAGAGGGCGCGCATAATAGGGATATGTCATCACTACTCCTTGCAGGGCACATGGAAGCCCTTCGTGATCGCCGGTCCCGACGACTTGCCGAAGCGTTGCTAAAAGAACCACCTTCCTTCTCAGGGAGGTAAGGTCCTCTTGTTCTTGGCGAGCGCGTTACGAAGCGATGCCTCGTCAATTCGTTCCATAGGCATCATCCGGAAGTCTCTCGGATAGGACGCCACTTCCTGAATGATCCTCACGGCAGCATCCGCAGGTGTGGAAACGTCTCTGTAATAGCTTTCTGCTCTCGAGAGGTGCCACTGATCTTTCTTCATGGCGAACGAGTAGGAATACGAACCACCACGGATATTGACGTTCCTGAAAGTCACCCGTCGGTGCTTAACCTCGAAGTCATCGTTGAGTTCCAGAGGCCCTGCGCGCCTGTTAGCGACGTTGTTCTCGCAGTCGACCGCCTGGCTCGACCGCCCGAAGATGTTCTTCTTCCCGTTAATCGCAGCAACGACGAGCTCGCACCGGTAGGCAACACGATCCTCCCAGCCACCGGGATCCATAGGCTCCGACTTCCCCGGGCTCCGCAGGATCAAGGCGTGCGTCGTCTCGCCGCCTGGGGCGCTA
The DNA here is from genome assembly GCF_900111665.1 of Luteibacter sp. 329MFSha. Classification (NCBI taxonomy): domain Bacteria; kingdom Pseudomonadati; phylum Pseudomonadota; class Gammaproteobacteria; order Lysobacterales; family Rhodanobacteraceae; genus Luteibacter; species Luteibacter sp. 329MFSha. The sequence continues at coordinate 225,767 of NZ_FOJE01000004.1, forward strand.
ACGTACTTGTACGCAAGCACGGCTTTGTCCCCAACGACGGACGAGCGCATTGCCTCGGGCAGCGATAATGCAAACGCTGCAAGGTCGGCGGCATCGTGGCGCGCCTTTTCCAGAACGTCTTCCAGCACATGCGCCCGTGCAGCAGTCTGTATCAGGTAGCACGTAGCGATGCTCGTTCGCCCCTCCAGCCCGGCGGCTTCCGTTGAGTTACAGAAGCTGTCCTTGGCCTGGATCCACGCCCGCTCCTCCGCACGCAATTTGCCATTACCGTTATCGCCAAGTGCGTCCATCGCGCGCTTGTACGCCACGTTCAGACGATGGTCCTGGGACTTGTACTCGTCGTCCGCGCAGACCAATGCCGCGAATTGATCCTCTCCAGCCCTCCGCACACACTCCGAGTACCTGGAAAAGGGACCAAGGTCGACAGACGCGACAGTTTTTCCACTAAGCAGGCCGCTCAGGACGTCATCCTTTGCGTCCTTTGCGCCGAAAGGAGACATCTTCTGCTGGTGATCATCCGTGGGTGCCGCCATCGCTGGCGCCGGCCTCGAACACCCACCCCCGCCGACGGCCATCGCAAGGAGCAGCGCACAGGCCAAGGGCAAACGAGGCAGCTCATCCCGCGCTCCATGACGTACTTGCAAACGCATACTCTTTCCTTGAGGGATCGCGCCGGAGACAAGGGCCGGCCATGAGTCCTCGGCACGGTACGTCAACCTTCGGGTGCGATATATGGAAGTTTTCGGAAAAGTGTCTCAATCGTCCTGCGCCCTCTTCCACGTCAGCCGCGCATGCGCCTGCGCCGTGCCGCGGACCATAGGGCTCGTGGTTTCACCGGCTGCCCGCGACGCGCGTCGGACAGCTTGATTGACGCCGCGGATGGCGTCAGCGCGTGAAAGCGGCGCGCAAGAGGACAAGCCGGGTCATACGGCCGAGCGTCGTGCCTGATTTCGGCATCGCGATGATCGCGGTGTGGTTCGCCAAACCACCCTTCGCGCCAGGCGGCACCGGCGGCAGCTGAAGAGGGATCGGTGCAAGCACCCATCGCCGATACGATCGGCTCCCACCCTTCGGTAGCACCCTCACCGGGTGACCGAGACCAGGGTCGCTCTGGTGGGAGCCGATCGCATCGGCGATCCCGCGATAGCGGGCAGGGTGCGGGTGTAGCCGTGCTGTCGGGCCTTCGCGCCAGGCGGCACGGGCGGCCACTGAAGAGGGACCGGTGCAAGCACCCATCGCCGATACGATCGGCTCCCACCCTTCGGTAGCAGCCTCACCGGGTGACCGAGACCAGGGCCGTCCTGGTGGGAGCCTATCGCATCGGCGATCCCGCGGCAGCGGGCAGGGTGCGGGTGTAGCGGCTCCGTCAGACCTTGCCCGGAAACGCTAGCGTCTCGGTCAGATCACCCGGCGCCGGACCGCCGGCGGCCACCATCGCGTCTTCGCGCATCTTCAGGCCCGGCAGCTTCTCGAGCCCGAAGCGTCGCGTGATGAAGCGTGCGATGGAACCCGTGTCGTAGATGGTGTGCTCGACGTGGCCCTTCTTCGCGAACGGCGAGATCACGAGCGCGGGAATGCGGGTGCCCGGTCCCCAGCGATCGCCCTTCGGCGGTGCGACGTGGTCCCACCAGCCGCCATTCTCGTCGAACGTCACCACCACGAGCATGTTCTTCCACTGCGGGCTCTTCTGCAGCGCATGCACGACGTTCGCGATGTGGCGGTCGCCGGCCTCGACGTCCGAGTAGCCGGCATGCATGTTGAGGTCGCCCTGTGGCTTGTAGAACGTCACGGGCGGCAGCTTGCCTGCGGCGACATCGGCCAGGAAATGGTTCGTCGACGCCGTCTCGCCAAGTCCGCCGTCGCGCAGGTGCCGCTTGCGCGCGTCGGTTCCCGGTGCGAGCGACACGAAGTAATTCAGCGGCTGATGGTGAGGCTGGAAGTTCGGCGTCTGCGGGAAGCTGGCGTCGTCGCCATCGCCCTTGCCATCGAGCGCGGCCTGGAACGCGCCGCCATACCAGGCCCAGTCGACGTCCTTCGCCGAGAGCATGTCGCCGATGTGCTTGTGCGTCTGCGCGACCAGCGTGTTGGCGCTCGTCGCATCCGCGAGCAGCGGGTTCGTGCGGTCGACGTTGAAGCCCGGCGAGTACGGCGGGCCGATCGTGTTCACCGCGTAGAAGTCCGGGGTCAGCGTGTTGTGGTGCGCGAACTTCGGCTTGCCGTCCATCGCGCTCTTCGGCGAATCCTCGGCCATCTTCAGGCGGAAATCGGTGGGTTCACCGCTTTCCGTGACCGCGATGTTGAACTGCGCCGGACTCTTGTCGGCATTCGGATAGAACGGCGGGCGCGCGGCGACGAGGTACTGGTGGTTGAGGAACGAGCCACCGAAAGCGCCCATGAAGAAGTTGTCGCACAGCGTGAATTGCTCGGCGAGCCGCCAGAGACGCAGATGGACCGGTGCGCTGGCGTAGTGGCCCATGGTCAGCGCGCCGTTGTCGCCCCAGGCGACGAAGCCGTCGTTCTTTCCGCCGTTGATCTGCAGCTGGTTGTTGTAGAACGCATGCACGAGGTCGCGCGTGACCAGGCCGTGCGGCAGCGGCGTGCCGTCGCCGGTGTGCAGCGCCCACGGCGCGTTCGGCAGGCCGGTGATGTCCTTCTCGCCGATCTTGTACGTCTTGTGGTCGACGACCTGTTCGTGCGGCACCATTCCGCCCCAGATCGGCGGCAGCGTCTTCAGCGGCGTTCCGTCGCGATCGCGCTGCACCAGCCGCTCGGCGGGCACGGCGCTCAGCGGCTGCTGAAGACCGGGGAAGTCACCGAAGAGGTTATTGAAACTGCGATTCTCGGCGTAGATCACCACGACGTTGTGGATGTGCTTCGCGAGCAGGGCGTCGAGTGCCTTGCCGCCCGGTGCCGGCGTCGGGGCGAGCTTGCCGTCGGCCGCCGCGGCATCGAGGCCACCGAGCGCGAGCAGCGCGCCAGTCGTGGCCATGCCGCCAAGCAGGCGTCGACGTCCTTCGTCGGGCGTATCGTCGTCGTGTCGGTTGGTCATGCGAAAACCCAAGGAAGTGGAACGATTCCCGCCGTCGGGCGGGAGCGCGCTCGCGCGCGAAAGCTACGGAGCGATGACAACGGTCTGCGACAAGGCCGAAACGCCACGCTCGTCGAACGCCTCCACGGCCACGACATAGCGAACGCCCTTGTTCAGAGCACGGAGCGTAAACGATGTGGGCTGGTCCGCGAAACGCTGGTACGTGGCATGCAGGCGATCGGCGGCGAGGCCCCAGCGCACGTTGTAGCCCACCGCGCCCCCGACGGGCGCCCACGAGATCGTGGCCTCCCGGGAATCGGTGCCGCGCGTCGCCGTGACGCGAACGGGCGCGGCGGGCGCAGGACCTTCCGCGTTTCCGAAGACCCGCAGGTCCGAGATCGCAAGATGCTTCGCGCCGGCATGTTTATGCACATAGCGCACATAACGGAGCTTCGTCGGGTGTGTCAGTTCGATGTACGCATTGGGTCGATCGCGTGACTCGTTCGAGAGATCGGCGAGCACGTTCCACCGGCGGCCATCGAGTGAACCCTGAAGTACGAATTGCGTCACGAGATCGGGAGCGTCGCCGTAGCGATCCGATCGGTAGTCGGCGTAATTCACCTGTACGGCGCGCACGGTGGGCGTGCCACCTAGGTCGACCGTGAGCGTTTGACCGGCCGTGTTGTCGCGGGCCACCCAGAACGAGCGCGGGTTTTCGTCGGTCACGGTGGACGCGGGGTGGTCCGGTAGCGAAGAGGACGCGGTGACGGGCTTGCGATACGACAGCAGCATCCATCCGGTGAACGTGCTTTCCCCGTCGCGCAGCTTGTGATCCGGCATGCGCTGGGGAAAGTCGCCGAATCGCGTATCGATCCACATCTGGCCGTCGTCATGCCAGCCGGCAGGGAACAGGTCGATGCGACGTTCGAACGTCCAGTTCACGCCGAGCCACGCGGTACCCGCGTTCCAGGCGTTGCCGAACGCGTCTTCGAACGTCGAGCCATGGCCCGCGCCCGTGACGAAGCCGCCCGGCTTGTAGCCCACGGGGTTGTACGGGGCGTATTCGAACGGTCCGAGCGGCGCCCTGCCGACGTAAACGCCGGTGCCGTAGACGTTGTACTCGGTGCCGGGCGCCGCGTACTGCAGGTAATAGCGGTCGCCGTGCCGGTTCATCCATGCGCCCTCCATGTACGCGGGCCGGTCGCCCAAGGTGTGATCGGGGCCGAAGCGCTCCCAGCCGTGATTCGCGGGATCGAGGTGGATGAACGCCGCCGGCGTCGTCAGGAAGGCGAGCCGCTTGCCTTCGCCCTCGTCGGAGTCGAGCCGTAAATCCATCCGCGCGCCGTAGAGCGGGTGTCTGTCCGACGAACCCCAGTAGAGGTACACCTGGCCGTCGTCATCCCGGAACAGGCCCGGATCCCACGGCCCTGGCGGCAGCGGTCCGTTCGCTACTCGCGTGCCGGTCTCGTCGTACTGCGTCGCGCCCGGTACCGCTGGCAGCTGCCGCGTCCAGAACGACCAGCGACCATGCGCGGGATCGGTCGAGACCATCAGCGGGCGCGGCGCGAACGCGGACTGCATGAGAAACAGCTTGCCGTCGGCCACGAGCGTCGCCGGCGCGACCTCGCTGTCGAAGGGCCAGTGATCCGGCTTCACGAAGCGCCAGTCCACCAGATCCTTCGACACCCAGTACCCGTCGGCCAGCGTCTGGAACAGGTAGTACGCACCGTCGTACCGGACGATCGCGGGATCCGCGCCCGTGCGGTACGAGATCCCCTCGTTCATCTGCTCGAAGTTGTAGCGGTAGTCGATGTCGATCGGGTTGGCCCAGGTGCAGGGCGCGGTTTCCGCCACGGCGGCGGACGTGGCGACAGCGATGAACGAGGCGAGTAGGGCGAAGCGCATGGCGGCGGCCGGGGGGCGGGAACCGCCGCATGGTGCCAGCGTAAATCCCGTTACGCCCCGAGGCGCCGACATCGGACCGGAGGAGGTGCAAGATCCGTCCTGTTGCACCATGTCGGTGCATTTGCACATGGCCACCTCGCCCGGTCTATGATGCCGGGGCTTGGCCCAGGCCGGTCCGCGAGACGCGGAGGCGCTGGCACAACGTTTGCTCCGTCCCCGAAGCCCAACACCCATTCGAGGTTTGTATGTCCGCCGTCTCCAAAGTGCTGAACCTGATCAAGGACGAGGAAATCGAGTTCGTCGACCTGCGCTTCGCCGACATCCTCGGCAAGCACCATCACGTGACGTTCCCCTCGCATGCCATCGACGAAGGCACCTTCGAAGACGGCAAGATGTTCGACGGCTCGTCGATCGCGGGCTGGAAGGGCATCAACGAGTCCGACATGGTCCTCATGCCGGACCCGGAAACGGCGCACCTCGATCCGTTCAGCGCCCACAAGCAGCTGATCATGCATTGCGACGTGCTCGAGCCGAGCACCATGCAGGCCTATGGCCGCGATCCGCGTTCCATCGCGAAGCGCGCCGAGGCGTACCTGAAGTCCACTGGCATCGCCGACACGGCGTTCTTCGGTCCGGAGCCCGAGTTCTTCATCTTCGACTCGATCCGCTGGCAGAACGACATGGGCCGCGTGTTCTACGAGATCAACTCGGAAGAAGCCGCGTGGGCCTCGCGTTACAAGTACGACGGCACCAACACCGGCCACCGTCCGGGCGTGAAGGGCGGCTATTTCCCGGTCAGCCCGGTCGACAGCCTCGGCGACCTGCGCGCCGACATGTGCAAGGTGCTGGAGTCGCTCGGCCAGGTGGTGGAAGTGCACCACCATGAAGTCGCGAACGCCGGCCAGTGCGAGATCGGCACGCGCTTCAACACGCTGGTGAAGAAGGCCGACGAACTGATGACGATGAAGTACGTCATCAAGAACGTCGCGCACCAGGCCGGCAAGACCGTGACGTTCATGCCGAAGCCGATCGTCGGCGACAACGGCTCGGGCATGCACGTGCACCAGTCGCTGTCGAAGAACGGCGAGAACCTCTTCGCGGGCGACCTCTACGGTGGCCTCTCGCAGACCGCGCTGTGGTACATCGGCGGCATCTTCAAGCACGCCAAGGCCATCAACGCCTTCGCCAACTCGACGACGAACAGCTACAAGCGCCTCGTCCCGGGCTACGAGGCACCGGTCATGCTCGCCTACTCGGCGCGCAACCGCTCGGCCTCGTGCCGCATCCCGTACGTGTCGAGCCCGAAGGGTCGCCGCATCGAGATCCGCTTCCCGGATCCGATGCAGTCGGGCTACCTGACGTTCACCGTGCTGATGATGGCCGGCCTCGACGGCATCCTGAACAAGATCGACCCGGGTGCGCCGGCCGACAAGGATCTCTACGACCTGCCGCCGGAAGAAGAGAAGAACATCCCGCAGGTCTGCGCGAGCCTCGACGAAGCGCTGGTCGCGCTCGACAAGGATCGTGAGTTCCTCAAGGCGGGCGGCGTGTTCACCGACGACTTCATCGACGGCTACATCGCGCTGAAGATGCAGGAAGTCACGCGCTACCGCGCGAGCACGCATCCGCTCGAGTTCCAGATGTACTACGCCATCTGATCCTCCCGGATCGCGTGCGTGCGACGAAAAGGGGCGCTCCGGCGCCCCTTTTTCTTATCATGCGCCGTCCGCCATGGAGTCTCTCGTGCCCAGGTTCCCGTATCTCCGCCTCGCCGTGGTCGTTCTATCCCTCGCGTGCGTCCCCTCGCTTGCCGCGGCGACGATCCCGGTCTACGGGTACAAGATCGTGCGCGAATTTCCGCATGATCCGGGCGCCTTCACCGAAGGTCTCTTCTACGAAGACGGGTTTCTCTACGAGAGCACCGGTGAACTCGGCGCGTCGACGGTGCGCAAGGTCCGCCTCGACACCGGCGAGGTGGTACAGCAGGTCGATACGCCGACGGGCTATTTCGGCGAGGGCATCATCACCTCGGGCACGAAACTCGTGCAGCTTACCTGGCAGGACGGCGTGGCCTTCGTCTACGACAAGGCCACGATGAAACTCGCGGGCGGCTTCCGTTATCCCGGCGAAGGCTGGGCGCTGACGCGCGACGCGACGCACATCTACATGAGCGACGGCACGCCGACCATCCGCGTGCTGGATCCGGCCAGCTTCCAGCGCACCGGGTCGATCGACGTCACCGCGAACGGGAAGCCTGTGCGGCAGGTCAACGAGCTGGAGTGGGTCAAGGGCGAGATCTACGCGAACATCTGGCAGACCGAACGCATCGCGCGCATCGATCCGAAGACAGGCCATGTCGTCGGCTGGATCGATCTCGCTGGACTGCTCGATGTCTCGAAGCTCGACAATCCGGTGGACGACGTACTCAACGGCATCGCTTACGATGCCGCGCACGACCGCCTGTTCGTCACCGGCAAGCATTGGCCGAAGGTGTTCGAGATCCGGTTGGTTCCGAAACGCTGAGTCGCGCGCCGGATTGATCGGCGTCTTCCGCGCAGGGTAAGGTCGGGGGCTGACTCGCGCGCCAACCTCCGTAGCGCGCCCTGGAAGGGGCAAGGATCCTTGAAGACGTTCATCATCGGCGCGCTGGCGTTGCTGGCGCCTTTCGCCGCCAGAACCGCCGATTTCAGCTGGCGCGAGCACTGGCCGACCCATCATGTCTTCGCCGACGGTACCGATCTCGGCCTCATGCTGAAGTACCAGTACGACGTCGATCGCTTCTCGCACGACGGCGATCTTTACGAAAATGCGCAAAGCTTCCGGCGGAAGGAGCTGGGATTCTTCGTGAAGAAGAAGGGCGTCTACGACGCCATGGGCCTGTTCGATTTCCAGGCGAAGGTATGGCTCGACGTGTTCTTCCGGATGCAGACCAAACCCGTGGTCGGCACCGATCTCGGCGCCGTGCGCGTCGGCTTCACGAAGACACCCGTGGGTTTCGAGGGCAACACGAACACCGGCAGCACCTCGTTTCTCGAAGCGTCGATTCCCATGCAGGCCATTTACGCCAACCGGCGGATCGGCGTGGATTGGGCCCTGACGCGGAAGCGGTATCTGCTGCAGCTGGGTTACTACAACGGCGGCAATCTACAGGGCAAACTCGACGGCCGCATGGTGGCGGGCCGCGCGGCGTGGACGCCGCGCAACGATCCCGGCGACGTCCTGCATCTCGGGATCTCGGCGTCGCGCGAAGTTCCCTACGGCAGTACCGACGGCCGCGGTCGCTACACGCCGCCCGGTATTCGTCTGCGGGCCGTGCCCGAGGCGGGGCTCGCCACGACGCGTCTCGTGGACACCGGTGTGCTCGCCGTCGCCGACCACGTCGACCGGCGGGGTACCGAACTTCTGTGGATCGGTGGCCCGTGGTCCGTGCAGGGCGAATACCTCGACGCCCGCGTGAAGCTCGTCGACAAACCGGCGTACAGGGCCCACGGCTGGTACGCGTTCGGAAGCTGGGTGTTGACCGGTGAATCGCGTGGCTACAGCGGTGGCAACAACGCGGACGTCGTTCCGAAAGGACCCTGGGGAGCGGTCGAGGTGCTGCTTCGCTACAGCACGCTCGACCTGGACGACGGCCCGGTGCTCGGCGGCACCGAGCACGACTGGACGATCGGCGCCAACTGGTACGTCACGAAATACCTGAAGCTGCAGGCCAACTATGTGCGCGCCGTGAGCGATCGGCGCGACGTACGCGCCGATCCGCGCATCCTCGAGGTGCGCGCCCAGATCATGTTCTGACGTTGTCGCACGAGTCGGACGCCGCCCGGCGAGATCACTTCGCCGGCGGATTCTCCGGTGGGCGACAGTTCGTCAGCGGCATCGACGGCAAGACGCCTTCGCCGAGATACCGCGCCACGGCGCCGCTCACACAGGGACGGTCGTGACGCGTGGCTACGGAGTGCCCGCGTAATCCACGCGCGACGACGAGCTTCGCGTTGGCGTGCGTCTGCATCGACATGGCGGCGCCGCGCAGCGGCGCTTCGGCGTCGAACTCCGCGTGCACCATCAGGAACGACCGCATCAGCACCGGGACCGACGACGGCCCGAATGCGCCCGGCCAGTAGCTGCACACCATGCCCTGGAAGAGCTCGTTGCCGACGCTGCCCGGCCACGACGCGTCGAGTTCTCGCACGCGCTCTCGCCAGTAGCGGCTGTCGGCGCCCCAGTAGCCATCGTTGCAACGGGCCGCGAAGGCGGTCGCGATCCGTGCCGGCGCCGCGTCAACGGCACGCGGGCCGAATCCGTAGGCGTCGGCATCGCCCTGGCGATCGCCGGCCGCCAGCAGCGAAGCCGCGGCGGCCCGCACGTCGCGGGCGATGACCGCATCCGGCGCAAGCGGCGCCGTTGCCAGCGCGTCGCCGAGCGCCGCCGCCGTGAGGCCCGCGTCCGCATCGAGCTGGCGTCCCATGGCGAGGGCCGCGGCGACGTGGACCGCGTCGACCATGCCCGGCGCCCACGCCGCGCGCCATGCTGGCGGGATACGAGCGATGCGTGCGCGTACGTCGGCGGCGTCGCTTCCCCAGCCGTAACGCGCCGGTGCCTCGACGAGATCCGAGATCGCGCGACGCAGCGTGCGGCCGCGCTCGGCGATGCGGGCCTCCATGGCCTCGGCGACCGAACCGTCGATATCCCAGCTGCCGTCGAGCAAGAGGCGATCGACGCGCCGAGGATGTCGCTCGGCGTATCGGGCCGCCACCCAACCGCCGCGACCGGTGGCGAGGATGTGCAGTCGTTCCTGCCCGAGCGCCTCGCGCAGGCGCTCGATGTCCGCGATACGCGGCTCGGTTCCGATGCGGTCATGCATGGGATCGTTGCGGCATGCGGCGGCGATCGCGACGGCCAGCTGATCGGCCGCGGCGAAGTTGGCATCGGTCATGTCGATGCCGAGCGTGCGATGCCGCGGCAAGGCCGCGGTCGCGCTGAGGCAATCGTGTCCTTGCGCATCGTCCATGCGTCGGGACGCGAGACCGACGAGGTCCATCCGGCGCGATAGTTCGCGCCACGTATCATCCCCCGCCCGCCACGAGGCGGCCGTGGCGGGCACGGCAACCCGGACGGGATCGGCGAATTCGTCGGGCTCGAGCAGAAGCGTGCCGTCGTGGCGGTCGCCGCGGGCGCTGTCCGCGACGACCCGCACCACGTCGAGCTCCAGCGTGCCGGATGTCGGATCGGCGTAGTCGCGCGGCACGATAAGGCGGGCGCATTCGGTTCGCGACGCGACGTCAGGGGCGGCCGCCCCGCAGGCCGTCCAGGAAAGCGGGGCGACGGATTCCGCGGCGGCGGGGAGCGCGGCCGCGAGTGCTCCGGCGAGGAGCGTGAGGGAAACGATGGTCTTCATGGCGATCCATGTCCAGGGTGGACCCCGGCGGGCTTGCCGGCCGGAGGTGCCCGTGTGGGCGCCGGTAGCGTAGCGACCGCCGCGGCGAACACGCAGACGCCGACTTCTTCCGCGCGCGTCGTCCACGCCCTCGCGGCGATAGGACGGACGCCAGCACCGCGTCCGCCTGCGCCGGCATCGAAGGTGTCGCGCGCCTACTGCATGTGCCAGCCGTGCGTGACCACGAGCGACTGCCCGGTCAACGCGTTCGAACGGAAGCCGGCGAGGAACAGCGCGGCCTCGGCGATGTCCTCCAGCGTCGTGAACTCGCCGTCGACGGTATCGCGCAGCATGACGTTCCGCACCACCTCGTCTTCGCTGATTCCCAGTTCGCGCGCCTGTTCCGGGATCTGCTTCTCCACGAGCGGCGTGCGCACGAAGCCGGGGCAGATCACGTTCGAACGGATGTTGTCGGGCGCGCCTTCCTTCGCGATCACCCGCGCGAGCCCCAGCAGACCGTGCTTGGCCGCGACGTACGGCGCCTTGAATTTCGACGCGACGTGCGAATGCGCCGAGCCCATCAGGATGATGGAGCCGCCTCGCCCGGAGGCGATCATCTGCCGCATCGCGGCGCGGCTGGTGAGAAACGCGCCGTCCATGTGGATGGCGAGCATGCGCTTCCAGTCGGCGAACGCGAATTCCACCAGCGGCGAAATGATCTGCACGCCGGCATTGCTGACGAGGATGTCGACGGGACCGATGTCGCGCGCCGTCCGCGCGAAGCCCTCGTCGACCTGCGCCTCGTCGGCGACGTCCATCGCGATGCCGAGGGCGCGGTTGGCCATCGACGCCGCCGCTTCGCGCGCGGCATCGATGGCCAGGTCGGCGACGATGACCCGCGCGCCCGCGTTCGCGTAAGCCGTCGCGATGGCGCGACCGATGCCACTGGCCGCGCCCGTGACGAGGGCGACCTTGCCTTCGAGCTCTTTCATCGATGGGTTCCTGAGGAATGTCGCGGACGATTATGCGCGTCGCGCACCCTAGGTGGCATCGTACGAAGGTACGTGGCGGACCGGCGACGGCGTCAGCTTCGCCGCAGTCGCACGCGCAGGGTCTCGCGGATACTGTCGAGAGACGGCCAGCCATCCGCCGCACGTTCCTCGCGGCCCGCGGCCCGCGGCACGAACGGGCACGCCGTGATGCGCTCGTCCGGGAGCGTGCCCGTCAGCAGGAAACGGCCGACCGCGTGCTCCACGCAAGGGGTGTCGGACATACCGAATACACCGTGACCCACCATGCCCTGCGCGACCACCATGCGAGCGTCGCGTGTTCCCTCGAAAGCGCGCAACGCACCGTCGATGGGCGTGATGACATCGAACTCGGCATGCACCATGAGAATCGGCGGAACCGATTCCGCGAGGCGCTGTGTCGGGATGGTCAGGCGCGGCGCATGGGGCCAGAACCGGCAGATGAGGCCGGTGAGTACGGGCCCGCCACCGTGCAGGGGATAGCGCTGCCCGAGCACGCCGGCAAGGTGGCGAAGCTGCTTGAGGTCTTTCGTCCAGCGGCCGTCGCCGCAGGTGGTGCCGAAGTAGACGGCCATATCGGTCATGGACGACGGCGCCTGCGGCGAATCGAGCCGGTCGATGAGCTCGGCGGCGGCATCGCGGACTCGCGCGTCGGTCGTCGCGTCGGGACTGAACACGTGGGCTCGCGCGCGTCGCGTCAATTGCGCGGGGACGTCCGCCCACCGTTCGGCATCCGTCCATGTCGCGCGCATTTCGCGGATCCATTCCGCGAGCGAGAGCATGGCCACCAGTTCGTCGGGCGTTTCAATGCCGCCCAGCCATGCGCGGAGCGCTTCACCGGGTACGGCGCGAATGGCATCCAGCACGCTGGCTTCGGTTCGCTCGCGCCAACCGTAGGCAGGGTCGCGCAACGCGGGCCGTACCGCGCGGCGCAGGAGGAGGTCGTGCGTTTCGGGGGCAAGGCTGTCGATCTGCTGCTCGAACGTGCCGGTGTAGTCCATCGAGGAGTCGAGCACCATCCGTCCGACATGGCCTGGGAAAAGGGCGGCATAGAACGCGCCGACCCAGCTGCCGTAGGACACCCCCAGGAAATGGACCTTCGGCTCGCCGAGTGAGCGGCGCACCTTCTCCATGTCCAGGACGTGCGTATGTGTGTTCACCGTGCTCTGCACCGCGTCGGCGGAGCATGCCGTCGCGAAATCGCGCGCTTCGCGCACGAACGCCGACCAGTTCCAGTCCGCCAGGTCGATGGTGGGATCGGGGCCACCGCTGAAGCCGGGCGGTGTCCCGCAGGTGACGCGCGGACCGCCGCGCAGTCCGCGCGGAACGATCGCCAACAGGTCGTAACGGTCGGCAAGACGACGCTTGTCTCCGTCGATGGCGCTATCCGGCGAGGCGAGCGCCCACGTCGCAGCCACCTGCGGAAGGAAGTCGAGCGGGTTCGCACCGGGGCCGCCGAAATGGAAGAACATTGTGCCCTGTCGTTGGGCCATCTCACCCGCGCGCACGCGGACGAGACCGATGTCGACCGCGCCGGATTCGGGCGCGCCGTAGGCACGGGGCACGGAGAGGGTTCCGCACTGGAGCCTGGGTCCCCAGGCATCCCTCCACTCGGCGTCGACCAGGTCATCGGTGCAAGCCGCCCAGGCGATCGATCCCGGTGCCAGTTCATCGGTGGTTGCCACGCTCGCGGCGGGCGACAGGGTCGCGAGTGCCAGGCTCGCGGAAAGCAAACATGTTCTGAGGAACGTCATTCGAAGGGTCCACGGAAGCGGAGCGCTACCGTAGGTTTCAATCGGCGGGTCAGACAGAGGGCAAGGCCGAGAAATCGTGTCGGCCTTGCCCGAATCGCTTAGCTATGACGGAGCATCCGTCGCAGCTCGTCCTGAGCCATTCGCACGGCGTCACGCTCGTCCGAACGCCCCTCTTCCGTCGCGCGGAGGGTCGGAACGAAGTCGCATTGCGTGTCGTGCGACGTCGGAAGCTTGCCGTCGAGCAGATAATCGCCGACCGAAGCCTCGATGCAGGGCGTCTCCGACATGCCGAAGACGCCGTGGCCAAACATGCCGCGCGCCGTGACCATGTATGCATCGTGCGATGCTTCGAATGCTTTGCGTGCGAGCTTCAGTGGCGTGGCAGGATCGAACTCCGCCTGCACGAGAAGCAATGGCTGCGCCTCCGACAGTGAACTGAGGAGCGGTCGCCACTGGGTGGGGTTGGGCCAGGCCCTGCAGGCGAGCGCGGCGCTGATGCCCTCACCCGAAGCCTCGGGCCTCGTCGTACCGATCTCGTTCGCCAGTGTCCGCAGTCCACGAAGGTCGCGCTGCCACGGCGTATCGCCGCAGATCACGCTGTAGTAGACATTCCAGTCGATGAACGACGTGGGCTTCGGGCGGATCGTCGGTGCCAGCTCGATCGCCGCCTTGCGGATCTCGTCGTCGACGTCGGCCTCCTCGCTGAAGTGGTGCACCCCGGCGCGTTCGATGAGGTCGGCCGCCGTCACGCTGGCCTCGTCGCCGATCCAGTCGGCCATCGTGAGCGCCGCCGCCAGTTGCGCAGGCGTGGTGATCGACGTGGCCCAGGCCTCGCGCGCGAGTGGCGGCATGTCGCCCAGTCGTCGCATCACGGCATCCGGATCGCATCCGAGACCGTAGGCGGGCGTTGACGTGGCAGGCAGCAGTGCCAGACGGCGGAAGAGGTCGCTGCGTTCCGCCGGCTGGTCGTCGAACTGCTGTTCGATGGTGCCCGCGTAGTTCATCGAGGAATCGAGCACCATGCGGCCGGTGTGCTGCGGATAGGTCGCGGCGTAGAACGCGCCCACCCACGTTCCGTAGGAGATCCCCAGGAAATTCATCCTGGATTCGCCCAGGGCGACTCGCGCCCGCTCCATATCTCTTACATGGCCCAGTGTTCCCGCGCTGGCGGGAATGCCATTTTCGCCGCCGCAGCCATGAGCGAACGCGGTGCCCGATTCGATGAACTGCAGGAAGTCGTCGTCGCTGCGGCGGACGGCGGGATCGTGCATGAAGTAGGGGTAGGGATCCTTGCACGTGAAGCGCTCTCCGCCGTGCATCCCACGCGGGATGACAGCGACGAGATCGTAGCGGTCGGCGATGCGACGTCGGTAGGCGGCGGGCGAGTCATCGTCTGGGGTTTCCGACCAGACGTAGCCGTAGAGGGGAAGGAAGCTCAGCGGGTTGCCGCCGGGCCCGCCGAAGTTGAAGAACAGGGAGCCCTGCCTCGCCTCGGGTTTGCCCGCCCGGATCCGCACGACGCCGACGTCGATGAGGCGAGGCAGCGCCTCGGCCTCGCTGAGCGGTGCCTTCATGACGCCGCACTCGAGCCGGTCGCCGAGGGCGTCGATGAACGTGGCATCGACGAACTCGGCCGCGCAGGAGGTCCAGGCGATGGCGGGATCCGCCGCGGTCGATGCCGCATCGGCGGTGCGACAAACCGTGAGCGCCAGCGCGGCGGCGGCGATGGCAAGGGGAAGAGGACGAACGCGTGGTGTCATGGGTGACGCTCCTTGGGGGGAGCGCTCACCTTAAGGACGGCGTCGAGCCGGCGTCAGCGGCGAACGTGCAGCGCATTGGTACGAATGAGCCTCGTCGTTTCCGCGGGCGTCGCCGTCATACGACGTGACAGGCGAAGCACACCGGCGACGTGCGGGCGCCGAGCATTCGAAAGGCCGGGGCCGAGCGCTCGTCCCGGCCCCGGCTCCCGCGTTGCCTGGGTTCAGCTCTTCTCCAGTATTCGCCGCAGGCGCTCGCGCAATGCCTGCAACGAATCGCCCTCGCCCGTACGCTCGTTCACGGCGTCGGCCGGGTCCGGCTCGTAATCGCATTGGATGTCGTGCTCCTTCGGGAGCACGCCATCCAGCAGATAGTCGCCCACCGTCTTCTCGACGCAAGGCGTGCTCGACGCGCTGAACACGCCATGCGCGCGCATTCCGCGTGCCATCACCATGTAGGTGCCCGGCGTCCCAGTGAATGCCTCCCGCGCGGTGACCAGCGGCGTGGCGTGGTCGAATTCGGCCTGCGCCATGAGCATGGGCGGCGCCGACGACAGGGCGCTCAGGGGTGGCCGCCACTGGGTAGGGATAGGCCACTGCCGACAGACGAGGTTCATGGCGAGAAACCCGGCATGGGACTCCGGCTGCGTCTCCCCGATCTCCTTCGCACGTCTCCGCACTGTCTTGATGTCGGGATTCCAAGCGGAATCACCACACACCACGCCGAGGTAGACGTGCTGATCGAGCAGGGGCCGCTCTGCGTCTTCTTGCTCCGACGACCTCGCCGATCCGACCGACCGAAGCATGGACGCATACCGGTTGGCCGCCTCTCGAATCGCTTCATCCACGGCTGGTACGTGACTGAAACGATGGCGTGTCACCCGATCGACGAGGGCCGCGGGTTCGATATCGGGGTCCTTGGCGATCCACTCGGCAAGGGTGAGCACGGCGGCAAGCTGAGCGGGTGTTTCGACGTCGCGGGCCCAAGCTGCGCGAGCCCAAAGAGGCATGTCGCGCAGGCGGTTGATGACGTCGGCCGGGTCGTTGCCGACGCCGTAGGCGGGTTCGGCAAGGGCCGGCAGGAGCGCCTCACGACGGAAGGACGCGCTGCGCTCGTTCGTGACCGCTTCGAAGTGGTGTTCGAACGTGCTTCGGAAGTTGACGGAAGAATCGAGGACGACGCGGCCCGCATGCTCGGGATACGTAGCGGCATAGAACGCGCCGACCCACGTGCCGTACGAGTACCCTAGGAAGTTCAACGTCGGCTCACCGAGGGCGGCCCGGGCGCGTTCCATGTCGCGCACGTGACCGAGCGTACCGACGCTCGCATGCATTCCGGCGGCGCAGCTGTCGGCGAAACGTATACCGCCGTAGATGGCCGTGACCCAATCCTCGTCGCTCTTGAATAACGAGGGGTCCCCGACGCTCGGTTCGGGCTCGCTGCAGGTGAATCGTACGCCGCCGCGCAGTCCGCGAGGAACGACGGCGACCAGATCGTAGCGGTCGGCGAGCCGGCGCCGGTAAGCGCGAGGCGAGCCGTCGTCTTCCGCTTGCGACCAGACCTGCGCCAAGACAGGCAGGTCGTTAAGGGGATTCCCGCCGGGGCCGCCGAAGTTGAGGAAGAGGGAGCCCTGTCGGGCGGCGGCGTTACCCGCCTTGACGCGTATGACGCCGACATCGACCAGCCGGGGCAATGGCGCGTCGTCGTCCAGCGGCGCCTTCATGCTGCCGCATTCGAGACGGCCGCCCAGGTCGTCGATGGAGCCCTCGTCGACCTGCTCCGGCGAACAGGGTCCCCACGCTATGACCGGAGCGTAGGGGGTGGTCTCCGCCGCGGCGGTGCGGCACACGGTCAGCGCCAGCGCCGCGGCGGCGATGGCAAGGGAAAGAGGACGAACGCGTGGTGTCATGGGTGACGCTCCTTGGGTGGGGAGCGCCTACCGTAGGGAGGCTACCGAGCCGGCTTTAGCGGTGGTGTCGGATGGCGGCCGTGCGAGAGTCCCTCGCCGCGTCCGCGGGCGAAGCCGTCAGGAATCGCGGAGCACGAAGCGCGCGCTTTCGCCGGCCGCCGATGAGCCCGCGATCCAGACGTCGAACTCGCCCGGCTCGGCGTCGAAGGTGGTGCCGTCGCGGTGGGTGAACGCGAGGTCCCGTCGCGTGAGTTCGAACGACACGTCTTCCGACTCTCCCGGTGCGAGCATGATCTTCCGGAACGCCTTCAGTTCACGCACCGGCCGGACGCGGCTGGCGACGCGGTCGTGGATGTAGAGCTGCACCACCTCTTCGCCGGCGACCTTGCCGGTGTTCGTCACGGTCGTGGACACGGCGATGGTCTCGTTCCAGCCGATGCTGGCCTGTACCTCCGGTGCCGTGTACGCGAACGTCGTGTAGCTAAGGCCGTGCCCGAACGGGTACAGGGCGTCGAAGGTGATCTCGCGGTACCGCGACTTGAACGCCGGGGGCTGGTCGGCCAGTTCGGGACGACCGGTACGCGGGTGGTTGTAGAAATAGGGCTGCTGGCCGGCATCCTGCGGGAAGCTGACGGGCAGGCGCGCCGCCGGGTTGTAGTCGCCGAAAACCACATCGGCGACGGCCGGACCGGTCTGGCTACCGAGGAACCACGTGACGAGGATCGCGCTGGCTTCTCGCACCTTGCCCGTAAGCGCCAGCGCGCGGCCGTTCTTCAGCAGCACGACGACCGGCGTACCGGCCGCGATCACGGCGTCCGCGAGCGCCTGCTGCGCAGGCGGCACGATGATCTGCGTGCGCGACTGCGCTTCGCCGGAATAATTCTGCGGCTCGCCGATGGCGAGCAGCACGACGTCCGCGCGGCGCGCCGCGGCGACGGCGGCCTCGATGCCGCCTTCGATCGCCGCCTCGATACCGGAGCCGGCGACCACCTCGATCGAGGCGTCGTCGCCGAGCGCGTCGCGGATGCCCGTCTCGATGTTCACGTGACGACGGGCATCGCCGAAGAGCGTCCAGCATCCTTCGAGGTTGTCGATGTCGGCACCGAACGGCCCGATCAGTGCGATCTTCGTCCCCGATTTGCTCAGCGGCAGCACGCCGTCGTTCTTCAGCATCACGATCGAACGGCGCGCGCCATCGCGCGCCAGTGCCGCATGCGCCTCGTTCGTCGACGTGTCGGCCTCGACGGCGGGGTCGAGCGAGCGGTAGGGATTGTCGAACAGCCCGATCGCATCCTTTACCGAAAGGACGCGGCGGACACCTTCGTCGAGCACGTCCATCGGAACCTCGCCCGAGGCGACGAGGTCGCCCAGGTGGTCGGCGTAGAAGCCGCTCTGCATGCTCATGTCGACGCCGGCGAGGAAGGCGAGGCGCGTGGCGTCGCGCTCGTCGGCGGCGAAGCCGTGCGCGATCAGCTCCATGTCGGCCGTGTAATCGGATACCACGAGGCCCTTGAATCCCCACTCGCCGCGGAGGATGTCGGTCATCAGCTCACGATTCGCCGATGCGGGCACGCCGTTGATGTCGTTGAAGGCGCTCATGAAGGTGAGCGCACCGGCATCGAGCGCCGCCTTGAAGGGCGGAAGGTGCACGTCACGCAGGGTCTGCGGCGCGATGTCGACCGCGTTGTATTCCATGCCGCCAGCCACGGCGCCGTAGGCGGCGAAATGCTTCGGCGTGGCGAGCAGCGCGTCGGACGCCTTGAGATCCGGGCCCTGGAAACCGCGCACGCGCGCGGCCGCGAACGCCGATCCCAGCACCACGTCTTCACCCGCGGCTTCCGCGACGCGGCCCCAGCGCTGATCGCGCGCGATGTCGACGGCGGGCGCGAACGTCCAGTGGACGCCCGCCGCGGTGGCTTCGATCGCGGTCGCGCGCGCGGTGCGCTCCGCGAGGTCCGGCTCGAACGACGCCGCCTCTCCCAGGGGAATGGGGAACACGGTACGCATGCCATGGATCACGTCGGCGCCAAACAGCAGCGGAATGCCGAGACGGCTCTCCTCCACCGCCACGCGCTGTGCTTCGCGACCTTCGGCTGCGCCCACGCCGTTGAACAGCGCACCCACGCGCCCGGCCCGCACCTGGTCGAGCACTTCGGCGGCGCCCTTCGCGTTGACCTCCGGATTGATGTCGGGCGCGAAGGGACGCACCGCATCGGCGAATACCCCCAGCTGTCCGATCTTTTCCTCGACGGTCATGCGGGCGATCAGGTCTTCGATGCGGGGGTTACGTTTCATGGGTAAGGCCTTGGGGACGGGATGACGCGGCGGCGGCGCGTCAGGCGGGCAAGGATACCGGCATCCGCACGTGAAGTGGGCACGTAAATGGCGTTACACGTAAACGATTACAGCCTTGGGCCGCAATGACTTCACGCACGTGAAATCGTGAGGCTCCGGAACGGTCAGATGGCGGCCTGGCGCACGGCGTCGACAACCGCGATCAGGACGTCGCAGTCCCCGTCGCTCAGGACATCCAGCAGCAGGGCGGCGATGGCCACGCTGGCGAATCCTTTGCGCATCGCGCCGACGGCAGCCCCGAGCACGCCCATCCGGCGGCCCAACAGGCGGCCGGTGCGTTCGAGAAACCCTAGCCGTCCGGCGATCCGTTGGACCTCGCGTGCCACCTGTGGCTCGACCTCGTGGGCTTCGTCGCGGATGAGGCCGGTGAGCACGTCCATCCGACCGGTGTAGTAGATGCCGACGCCGGTGGTGAACATCACCCAGTCACGGGCCTGCGCCTGCGCGAGGCTCATGATTTCGCTGGGATCTTCCTCGAAATCGATGAAGCCGACACCCTGGTCGCCCACGGTGATGTTGCGCGCGAACGCCTGGCCGAGATAGCCGCCCCGGCGGTGCAGCCTGCCGATCGCGTGCGCCGTCTGCCGGACAAGCATGTCGGCGTCGTTGGCGCTCTCGAGGCGCTTCAGGCGATGCGCCAGCGTCGGACCCATGTCGCTGAGGATGAGGCTGCGCGGGCCCTCTCCGAGGATCCGGGGCACGGGAGCGCCACACGCACGCAGGGCTTCGAGGCGGCGCGCCTCGACTTCCTTCGCACGTTCGCCCACGTGACGCGGCGGCGATCGCAGCGCGTCGACCCCGAGGCGACGGGCGAGACCATTCCAGAGCCGGACCAGTGCGGGGCGAAGCCAGCCGTCGGGGTCGTAGCGCTTCAGCCAGGCGGCGCTGCCGCCAAGGGACAAACGTTGAACCATGAGAGATCTCCGTGCGTCGGTACCTCGCCGCGGCGCCCCCGCTCGCGGTCCGGTTCCGACACGTCGAAACACCGCGCCGAACGAGGCGCGTTCCTCCCCATCAGCGAATTGTAAGGCGCGTCGCACTTTCTAGCGATACCAGGCCTAGAATCAGCTTTCGCCGTGGTTAGAATCTAGTTAAACCATGCGCCCGCGACCGCAGAGTTTTCCAATCGCTGCGTCTTTTCGGCAGCTTTGACCTTTAATTCGCCCGAAACGTGGTGCGCCCCGCGACACGCGTGGACGGCGGCGCTAGGCTTCACGCGAATCGCTCCCGAAGTGAGTGCGCCCATGCAAGCCCCGGATCGGCCCGTGATCGTCGAGATGAGAGGGGTCGGCAAGGTCCTCCAGACCGGGTCGGTCGAGACGCACGTGCTTACCGACATCCATCTGTCCGTGCGCGCTGGAGAATTCGTGGCGATCGGCGGCCCTTCCGGATGCGGCAAGACCACGCTGCTGTCGCTCATGGGACTCCTCGACGTGCCTTCCTACGGCGACTTCCGTTTCGCGGGCGAATCCATGCGCGGCCTCGGCCGAGCGGAACGTTCGCGGCTGCGCAACCAGCACATCGGATTCGTGTTCCAGTCGTTCAACCTGATCGACGATCTCACCGTGGCCGACAACGTCGCGTTGCCCTTGGCCTACCGCAAGGACATCGGCTGGCGCGAGCGCACGAGGATGGTCGCGAGCGCGCTGGCCAGCGTGGACATGGCCCATCGCATGCGACACTTCCCCACGCAGCTGTCGGGCGGGCAGCAGCAGCGGGTCGCGGTCGCGCGGGCGCTCGTGGGCGATCCAGCCATCCTTCTGGCCGACGAACCGACGGGAAACCTGGATCTGCGCAATGGCGAGATCGTCATGGGCCTGCTCGCCCGCCAGCACGCCGCCGGCCGGACGGTGTGCATGGTGACGCACGACGATCGTTTCGCCGCGATGGCCGATCGGACCGTCCGACTCCTCGACGGCCGCGTCGTCGACGAATCGACGTTCCAGCAGCTGCGCAGCGAGTCCGAGTCGGGACTGGAAGCCCTGCGCGCCGGCGATACGCTGTGGTGACATGGGCGACCGAGGTCGCAAGAGCGGGTGGTGCGCTCTTGCGCCAGCCCGCCTTCCTTGCGCTCGCTTCGGTCACTCTCTCCCTGGGCGTCGCCGCGTTGCTCGGTGCATTCACCTTGCTCGACGCGCTGTTCGTCCGCCCGCTCCCGTGGCCCAACCACGAGCGCGTCGTCATCTTCGGCGGGCGAACCGCGGGCGATCCGATGCGCGCGATCTCGCCACGACTTTACGCGGCCATCGCGCCTTCGCCCCTGTTGAAGTCGCATGGTCTTGCCTACATGCCCGAGCCGGTCAACGCGACATGGAACGGCCGTGACGAACTGCTACGCGCCCAGCGCGTCGACGCGGGATTCCTCGATACCCTGGGGGTGCGTGCCGATGCCGGTCGTGTTTTTCGCGGCGGGACCGGCAACAGCGAAGTCATGCTCTCGCATGCCTTGTGGAAACGTGGCTTCGGCGGAAGCGGGGGTGCGGTCGGGAGCACGATCGTCGTGGACGGAAGCGCGATGCATGTCGTCGGCGTGCTGCCGCGTGACTACCGCTTCTTCAGCGATGTCGACCTGCTCATCCTGCCGGTCGCACCGCCCGTGGGCAGCGCCACCGCGGAAAACATGACCGCGGTCGGGCTGCTTGGCCCCGGGGTGGGTCCGGACGCCCTGTCGCGCTCCGTCGCCCTGGCCGTGAACCGCGATGCCGCGGCGTTGCACCTCGGTCCGGACGACATGCCGTGGTACGGGGCGACGCCGATCGACGATCTCGTCGCGCGCACCGGACGCGCACCGGTCTGGCCGTTCGTGTTCTGTGCCTGGCTGGTACTCATCCTCGCCGCACTGAACGTAGCGAACCTGATGCTCGTCCGCTCGCTCCGGCGTTCGCCGGAGATAGCCCTCCAGGTCGCGCTCGGGGCGAGCGGGTGGCGCCCCTTCATTCCCGCCTTGACCGAGGGCGCCACGGTCGCGATCGTGGCCACGCTCCTGGGCCTCCCGCTCGGCACGCTGGTCGTCGTCGTGTACCGCCCGTTCCTGCCGGACCTGTGGATCGCCTCCGCGGCGCCGCCCTTTCCCGAAGTTCGCACGGTATGCGCCACCTTCCTCGTCACGGCCGCGATCGGGCTGGTCGCCGCGCTCTGCGTCGCCGCGCGGCGGACGTCGGACGCGATCCTGCGACAGCAACTCGCCGCGAACGGCGCCGGCATCGGCAGCCCTGGCATGCGTCGCGCACGAGCGATGGTGACCCTCTCGCAGTCGGCGTTGGCGACGGTACTTCTGATCCTCGGCGTCGCCACCGTCACCCGATACATGCAACTCGAGGGACTGCCACTCGGCTTCGATCAGGCGAACACCGCCGTGGTCGAAGTGCATCCGGACCGGAACCGCTATCCCGAGACGAGAAACGTCATGAGCCTGCTGGATGAGATCAGGCGGAAAGCGACGGGGCTGCCCGGCGTGTCGATGTTCGGGTGGTCCAGCGAACTACCGCTCGGCACGCGCTTCGTCATGCCGTTCCGTCGTGGCGACGGCGGTACCGACTACCTGAGGTTCGCGATGGTGACGCCCGGTGCCGCCAAGGCGCTCGGGTTCCAGAAGGTCGCCGGGCGCTGGTTCGACGAGGGTGACGTCGCCGGCGCGCCGGCGGTGGCGATCGTCAACCGCGCCTATCTCGAGAAGATCGACGGCCGAGGACTCGGCGCGGACCTGCGTCAGGCCGGGTCGGCGACCGGAACGGCCCGGATCGTTGGCGTCCTCGCCGATACCCGGCGATCGGAGAGCGGCGACGCCATGGACGGCGAGCCCCTGGTGGTGATGCCTATCGCCCAGGTGACGGCGTCATACGGCGCGGTGCGAAATCTCCTGCCCATCTACGCGGTCCTGCGCGGGCCCGGCGCGCGCGTCGCGGCGCACGAAGCGTTCACCGATCTGGTACGTGGCATCGCCCCAGGGCTTG
The DNA here is from genome assembly GCF_900111665.1 of Luteibacter sp. 329MFSha. NCBI lineage: Bacteria > Pseudomonadati > Pseudomonadota > Gammaproteobacteria > Lysobacterales > Rhodanobacteraceae > Luteibacter > Luteibacter sp. 329MFSha. The sequence continues at coordinate 248,831 of NZ_FOJE01000004.1, forward strand.
CGCTCGGCAACGTACGCCCCCTCGACCGGATAGCCAGACTTGCGAACGCGGCCGCGCGACGCGACGCGGTCCTGTTCGCCACGCTCGCCGCGTTCGCGGTGTCGCTCGCCTGCGTCGGCCACTATTCGGTACAGGCTTTCGAGGTAGCCGCGGGAACGCGCACTCTCGCGATTCGTAGCGCGCTCGGCGCAACGCCCGCGGCTCTCGTGACACTGATCGTACGCCACGCGCTCGGCAACGCGGTGCCCGGCGTCGCGCTGGGCCTGCTGGGCGTTCTCGCACTCCGTCACTGGCTGTCGCCGACGCACGCCGGCGCGCAGGCCGTCGATGGTTCCGATGCCGCCACGGGTGCGGCGATCATGATTCTCTTCACGACGCTCGCCGTTCTCGGGCCGGCGCTTCGCGCGGCATCGATCGACCCGTGGCGCGCGTTTCGCCGCGAGTGACGCGCCGTGGCGTCACAACGTCCAGATGAGGTGTGCCATGAAGTTCGATGCCCACGCTGCGGGCGCCGCCGTGCTCGTCGTCGACGACCACCCCGATGTTCGGCTGGCCATGCGCATCCTGCTCCGCGCCGAGGGGATTCGCTCGGTCGAAGTCGACTCGCCGGCGGGCGCGATGAACGCGATCGCTCGTGAAGACTTCGAGTGCGCGCTCGTCGACCTGAACTATGCCGCGGACACGACCTCGGGGCACGAGGGCCTGGAACTCGTCACGCGCATGCGCCACGAAGCGCCGGATGTACCGTTGATCGCGATGACTGGCTGGGGGAGCGTCGACCTCGCGGTTCGCGCCATGAAGCTCGGCGCCGCCGACTTCGTCGAAAAGCCGTGGAACAACGCAAGGCTGGTCCACTCGGTCCGTAGCCAGATCGCGCTGCGGACGATGCGGGACGAAAACCGGCGCCTGCGTGAAGAAGCGGCACTCGCACGACAGTCGGGAGACATACTTCGGGCTTGCGAATCGTCGGCCATGCGCCGTGTGGTGGAGCTCATCGACCGCATCGCCCGTGGTGACGCCCATGTTCTCATCAGCGGAGAGAACGGTACCGGGAAATCGCTGTTCGCGCGCGAGATCCACGCGCGCTCGCCGCGTGCGGAGGAGCCGGTCATCCGCGTGGACATGAGCAGCCTTCCGGAGTCGCGCTTCGCGGACGAGATGTTCGGCGAGGAGGGTCCTGTGTCGCGGCCCGGGCGCTTCGAACTGGCGAACGGCGGCACGCTGATCATGGAAGAAATCGGCAGCATCCTGCCTTCGCAACAGGCGAAGCTGCTGCGCGTCCTGGAAGAGGGCGAGCTCGAGCGTGGCGGCACCATGCGCACACGGCGTGTCGACGTACGCGTGATCTCCACCACGAACATGGACCTCGAGGCGGCCATACGCAGCGAGCGTTTCCGGAGGGACCTCCTCTACCGCCTGAATGCGATGCAGGTGAGATTGCCGCCGCTTCGCGAGCGCTCGGATGACATCGTGCCGCTCGCGCGCCACTTTCTGCTCTACGAGTGCCGGCGGCGGTCGCGCTCCGCCATGTCCTTCGCGCCATCGGCGGAGCGTGCGCTGCGCGGGTATGACTGGCCCGGCAACGTCCGCGAGCTCGAGCACGCGGTCGAGCGCGCGGTGCTCCTCGCGGCGGGAGACGAGATCGACGCCGATTCGCTCGGCCTGCACCGTTCGTCCGGCACCCCGCTGCTGCTCGACACGCTGACCCTGCCGGAAGCGGAGGACCTGCTGATCCGGCAGGCGCTGGCCCGTCATGGCCGGAATCTGCAGAGGGCCGCCGACGACCTCGGCATCTCGCGGCAAGCGCTGTACCGCCGTCTCGAGAAGCAGCGATCCCGTGGTACCTTCGAGTCCGTCGATTGAGGTCTCCATGACGCAGGACGCCAGCGGCATCGCACTCGTGGATGGACGCCTCGTCCGGCTCGGCGCGGCCGCATGGATCGGTGCGAGTCTGGCGCCGACGACGATCGCCGGCGCGATGCTGGTACTCGTCGACAACCTCGGCTGGACGGATCGGCTACTCATCTTCTGCCTCGGCATGGGGGCGACGCTCCTGCTTGGCTGGATCGCGACGAACCGCATGCTCGGCACACTCACCACGGTGTCCGACCTGCTCGCCGCGATGAGCGAGGGAGACCTGGGCATCCGCGGTCGCATACGGCCCGGCTACGACCCGCTGCAGCAACTGGTGCGCGACGTGAACCGTCTCGGCGACGAGCTGCGGGACGGGCGCCGCAAGCGCACGGAGGCATCGCGGTTCCTCGGGAAGACGCTGATCGCCTTGCAGGATCCGATCTTCGTGGTCGACGACCAGAACAGGCTGCGCCTCATCAATCCGGCGGGCCGTCGCCTGATCGGCGCGGAACGCACCTCGGTGGTCGGCCGCGATCTGTCGAGCCTCGCGCTCGGCGAAGCGCTCGAAGCGCCCGACAACGCCGTGATCTCCGGTCGCTTTCCCGGGGGGCATGGGCGCTGGGCGATCCGTCGCGCATCATGGCGCAGTAACGGGCGCGATCACCGGCTGATCATGTTGCGCGACCTCAGCGTCACGCTGGGTGAGGAAGAGCGCCGCGCATGGCAACGACTGATTCGCGTGCTGAGCCACGAACTCAACAACTCGCTCGGTCCCATCGGCTCACTCGCAGGAAGTCTTGCCTCCCTTCTCGGACCGGAGCTCGACGCGGCCGAGGAGATGCGTCTTGGCCTCGAGGCGATCGGACGCCGGGCCGATTCCCTCGGTCGCTTCCTTTCGGGCTATGGGAAGCTGGCAAGACTTCCGCCCCTGCGCCCATCCATCTTCCGGCTGGACCTGTCGCTGCTGCGGCTGGCGGTCCTGGAGCGCCGTCTACGCATCGTGGTCGAGGGGACGGCGCCCGTCACGATCCACGGCGATGAGGACCAGCTCGCCCAGGCGTTCATCAATCTGCTGCGCAACGCGGTGGAGGCGGCGCTCCCCCTGGGCGGCGGCGTCCGCCTCGACTGGTCGGCGGACGAACGCTTCGTCTGCGTCGTGATCGAAGACGACGGACCCGGGCTTCCGGATAGCGATGCCCTGTTCGTGCCGTTCTTCACCACGAAGGCGGAAGGCTCAGGTATCGGACTCAGCCTGGTACGGCTCATCGTCGAGTCGCATGCGGGCAGCGTGGATCTCGTTCCGCGCCGGGACGGCCGTGGCGCCATAGCGAGCGTCCGTCTTCCGCTCGAACCCTTGCGATGACATCGGCGGCTGTCCGGAAGTGGACGGAGGCGTCCGCTTCCGGACGACCGTCTGACCGGATTCGATACGGTCGGCACAAAAACATCACGCGCCAGGCATCGATCGACGCGCAAGCCGCAGTCAGGGTGTTGTCTGCCCGTCCCTGGCGGTCCTAGATTCTGCCCGCGCCCGCACCTTCCGCAGGCGTACGTTTCCAAACCAGCAACGGAGGCACGATGGAGCGGATACTCGATTTACAACGCCTGGAAGCGGACATGGGACAGGCGGACGAAACTGCGACGAACCACAGCAGCTGTAGCAACCGAGGCTGCTCGGCCGCCAACGCGGACGGATTCGAAGAGTAGGGGACGCGCCACGACGCGCGGGAAGCGTGATGTCGTCCGCTGTGGGTAGCGGCGGCGGCATCGACGGAAGACGGGAGGCGAAGGCGGTGGATGGGGCGGAGTCCTCGTCCGCCGCCGGGTTCCGGTCACAACACCAGGGGACGATTCGGCAGCCATGGAGCGACGCACCGAGCTTTTGCAGTACACGGCGGTAGATCGGGAATTCTTCGAACCCTTCGCACGACGCGATGTCGATACCGCCGACTTCATTGAACCCGTAAGACGCATCGTTCCCGGCACATGGACCTTCCACAGGTCGGGCATCTGGATGCAGTGCACACCACCGGGCGCCTGTCTGCCCACCCAGGGATGGAAAATCCACATCTCCAGCGTCGCTTCGACGGCCCGCATCGTGCTCGCCATCGCCGCGGCCACGCTGGTCGCCTCGGGAACGGCATTCAAGTTCGCCGCGGACTCACGCATGCACGCGGCCATCAACGGCAAGCGCTGGCCGCGCGGCGGCTCGGGCAAGTTCATCACGGTGTACCCGCGCGGCGTGGAAGACTTCCGGCGCGTGATCGAAGACCTGCACGAAGCCTTGTCCGGCTATGCGGGACCCTATGTGCTCAGCGACCGGCGCTACCGCGACTCGCGGGTGCTCTACTACCGCTATGGCGGGATCGCGGGCGAGCATCGCACCCTCGCGGACGGACGGCGTGAGTGGCTCTTGCGCCGGCCCGATGGCGCGATGGAGCCCGACGAGCGCAAGCCGCACTTCCACCTGCCCGAGTGGCTGCGCGACCCCTTTCCTCGCGACGACGATGCGAAGGGCATCCGCGGCGCGAACCTCGCGGGCGGCCGCTATCGGATACGCCGCGCTCTGACCTTCTCTTCCGCGGGCGGCGTCTACCTGGGCGACGACCTCGACGAAGGCCGGCCCGTCGTCATCAAGGAAGCGCGGCCGTATGTCGGCGGTGGCGAAACCGCCACCGCGACGTTGCGCAAGGAGTTCCGTCTGCTTCGTCGCCTCGCGCCGTTGCACGTGGCGCCGCTCCCCGTCGCGCACTTCCAGGACTGGAAGCACAGTTATCTCGTCCAGGAGTACATCGAGGGCGATACGTTACGCAGCTGGCTCGCGCGCCGGTACCCGTGGCTGAAGACGCGCGCCGGGCGCAAGGACGTACTTGCCTACCTCGACGACGTCGTGCGGGTTTTCACGCGCATGGCGCAGGCGGTGGAGCGCGTGCATGCGGCGGGTGTGTCGCTGGGCGACCTGTCGTTCCACAACTGCATCGTCATGCGGGATGGCGACATCCGCCTCATCGACATGGAGGCGGCGGTCGAAGATGGGCTCGATATGCCCCTGGACGTGCGCACGCCTGGCTTCGCATCACCGCGCCCCCGGCGTGAAGAACCGGTGGACACCCGCGCCGAGGACGCATACGCGTTCGGCTCGAACCTGCTCGCGGCGATGATGCCCATGAACGCGATGCTGCCGCTCGACCGCGACGCGGCGCTGCGTTTCACGCGCACGATGTGCCGCGACATGGGCTATCCGATGGTGTTCGTCGAGACCATCGACGCGCTGTTGTCGAGCGACCCCGCGCGGCGTCCGTCGCCGACGGCGGCGATGGACACGTTGCGAGAGGCGGTCGAGGCGCTTCACCGCGATGACGGGCCGTCACCTGCGCGCCCCGCGACACATCCCGGCGCCATGGACCCCGCCGGCGAGCTCTTCGCATTCATCGACGCGATGGCGTCCGTGGCACGTCCGGACCGCTTCGTTCCCGCCGGTCCCGAAGTATTCGAGAGCCACCCGTGGGGCGTCGCGCACGGTGCCGCTGGCGTTCTCCATGCCTACATGCGCGGCGGCCGCCGTGCGCCAGAGGGTTTGCTTTCTTATGTCCTCGCCGGTGCGCGCAGCAAGCGGGACCGCGGGTCGAGCCTGATGTATGGCGACGCCGGCATCGCCTGGGTGCTGTTGGACGCTGGCGAGCGGGAAGCGGCGTTGACGTTGCTCAGGGCTCCGCTCGACGAGGCTATCCGGGCGCGAGCCGGGCTCTACGACGGCATGGCGGGGTGGGGTCTGGCGCGGCTGAAGGCCTGGTACGAGACGGGCGATCACGATTTCCTCGATGCGGCCATCGACGTGGGCGAAACGCTGTTGCACGACGCCGGTTACGACCGGGGTGGAGATGGCACGCTGCACTGGGAGTCGTCCCGGCCACAGCCGGTCGGACTGGGGCATGGCGCCTCGGGGGTCGCGCTCTTCCTTCTTCACCTGCATGTCGCGGCGGGCGCGAACGCGCGCTTCCTCCACGCGGCGCGGGAAGCGCTGGCATTCGACATCGCGCAACGCCGCGCGAATCCCGATGGCGATCCCAGCTGGCCGAAGCAGGTCGATGGGGTGACGCTGTACCCGTACCTCCGGCATGGCACGGCGGGCGTGGCGGCCGTCGCCGCGCGATTCCACGCGGTGACCGGCGAGCAGCGCTACCTCGATATGACGAAGGAAATGCAGCGTGACCTCATGCGACGGCACGCGATCTCGCCCGGCATGGCCGAAGGCCTCGCTGGCATCGGCGAGGTCCTGCTCGACCTCGCCATGCTGTTCCCGGATGGCGAGGAGGCCTATGTCGCCGCGGCCCGCCAGGTGGCAGGGGGCATCGAGCCGTTCCTCATCCGCCGTGCCCAGGGGCTCGCGGTGCCTGGCACCGAACTGCTCCGCCTGAGTTGCGACCTCGCCACCGGCAACGCAGGCGTGGCCGCCTTCTTCGATCGACTGCGGCGTGGCGCCTCCGCGTCGTTCATGCTCGACGAACACCTCCCGATGGTCCACGTGCATCGTCAGGTCCACGCGGCCGCCTGACACGCGATGGCGCTTCCCTAGGCGTCGTCGCGCAAGACGGCTCCCACCGGCGCCGGTGCCGGTGGGAGCGGGACGAAGCGCGTGGACAATCGACGGCACGAACGTACTCGCGCGCATCCGCCGATGCGGCTAACCTGCGGCGCATCGGGGATCTGGAGTCGTCATGAAACGCTTGCTCATCGGCATCGCGCTGTCCGTCGCGCTCGCCTCGGCCGCTCAGGCCGCCGTACCCATCTGGGGCTCCCTCCAGTCGAGTCCGGCGGATACGCCGCCATCCGCGCTCAAGCCCGGGCAATGGATCTGGGGCGCCCGCGACAAGTCGCCTGGTCCGATGGCGGTGATCGTCAGCCTCACCGAGCAGCGCGCGTACGTGTATCGCAACGGCATCCTGATCGGCGTCAGCACGGTAAGCACCGGCAAGAAGGGGCACGAAACACCGACCGGCGTGTTCTCCATCCTGCAGAAGGACAAGGACCACCACTCGAAGAAGTACGACAACGCGCCCATGCCCTATCAGGAGCGCCTAACCTGGGATGGTGTGGCGTTGCACGCCGGTGGTTTGCCGGGGTATCCGGAGTCGCATGGCTGCGTGCACATGCCGACGGAGTTCGCGCGCCTCCTGTTCGACACCACGAACATGGGCATGACGGTCGTCGTGGCCGAGGAAGGTACGGCGCCGGTATCCGTGGTGCATCCCAGCGCCGTCATTCCGATCGACCCGCGCAACGGCGCCGATCTCGCGCTGGCGCCGCTGGCGGATGGGCAGCCCTATCGATGGACGCCCGATGCGTCGCCGAGCGGTCCGATCTCCATGGTCCTGAGTGTCGCGGACGGCACCGTGATCGTGATGCGCAACGGCATCGAGATCGGACGCAGCCGCGTGCAGGTCACCGACCCGCTGGTGGGCACGCACGCCTTCATCGTCGCCGCGGGCTTCATGCCGGAACGCAACGGCCTGCGCATGCCGAACTGGATCACCATCGGCATTCCCGGCCACGGTGACGAAGCCGGCAAGGTCGTCAGCGAGGCGCTGGTCGATCGCGTCGCGGTGCCACGCGAATTCATGGAGAAGGTGCTGCCCCTCCTTACCCCGGGTTCCGTCCTCCTTGCGACCGACGAGAGCATGCAGCCCGAATCGACGGGCCCGAAGGTCAAGGTTCTCGACTCGAACCCGCCGGGCGTCTGAGCGAGCATTCGCCTGGCCGCGCCTTCGGCAAGGAAGCCGACCGTCAGAACTCGAAACCGTCGTCGCCGATGGCCTCGACGAGATACGAGACGAATGACGCGATGCGCGCCGAGATGGCGGTGTTGCGGTAATACACCGCGTTGATCGGCTGACGGTGCTCGGACCAGTGTTTCTCCAGCACGGGTACCAGTGCGCCCGATGCGCGATCGGCGCGTGTCATGAAATCGGAAAGGCAGACGATGCCGTTCCCTTCCAGGGCGAGATGCCGGAGCGTCTCGCCGCTGGACGAACTCAGCGTCGGCCGGATGTGCACGTTCTGCCCCTTCTGGTCGAGCACGGGCCAGTGGTTCAGCGAGTCCGGCTCGGTGAAGCCGAGCAGCGAATGCTTCGCGAGGTCGGCGACCTTGCGGGGCGTGCCCGCCTTCGCGAGATACGCCGGGCTGGCCAGGCAGCGCACGCGGCTCGTGGCGATGGGTCGCGCGTGCAGCGTGGAATCCTTCAGGCGCCCGATCCTCAGCGCGACGTCGGTGCGACGTTCGAGGAGGTCGATGTAGCCCTCGCTGCTGTGCAGCTCCAGCTCGACATCCGGGTATCTCGCGCGATAGCCCGCGACCAGCGGCACGACGACGTGGAGCATGAAGGGCGACGCGGCATCCACACGCAGTCGCCCGGCGGGACGACTGCGACGCGACGCCATCTGTTCCTCGGCGCCTTCCACGGCCGCGACGATTTCTCGCGCACGCTCCAGGAACGCCTCGCCCTCCTCGGTCAGCTCGAGACGGCGCGTCGTGCGTCGGAGCAGCGTGGTGGACAGTTTCTGTTCGAGCCGACCGAGGGTGCGGCTGGCGGCGGAGACGGTCTGGTCGAGTTGCTGCGCGGCGGCGGTGATCGATCCTGTGTCGACCACGGCGATGAAGTTCTGGATCTCGTCGAGCGTGATGTTCATCGTTGCCGCCTGCGTAAGGATGAATCGCTTATACGAGGCTTTTCGGGCAAAGGTAAAGCGGTGCGCCGAGACTTGCGCAAGAGAGCGCCGGAAACGCGCAATTCGCGTAAAGGTGTGACGCGCGTCCCCCTTTATTGGTGCTAGGGTGGTTGCCCGCGACCGTCAGGGCCGGTCGCCCACGTCCGGCTTCCACCCCGTGTGGATGCCGACATCGGTGCAGGGAGCGCCAGCCCATGGGAATGACGCGCGTGACGATCCAGGCCGCCCCGGTTCCGGCATTCCGGTACCGCGTCTTCGTCAGCTACAGCCATCAGGACGACGGCTGGGCGCGTTGGCCGCACCGCGCGCTGGAGAGTTACGCGGTGCCGAGGAGGATGATCGGCCGTCCCACTGCGTTCGGATCGGTACCGCGAAAGCTTTGGCCTACCTTTCGCGTGAGCGACGAGCTGGGGCGCCGGGACGTACAGCGCCGGACGCGTCGTGCCGTCGCACTCGCCGTCGTCGCCGCCGGCGTCATGGCGATCACGAGCGCGCTCGCGGTGCAGGCGTGGCTCGCGCGGCACGCTGCCGAGCGTCGGCAGAAAGAGGCCGAGGATCTCGTCGCGTTCATGCTGGGCGACCTCAACGACAAGCTCGCACAGGTCGCGCGCCTCGACGTCATGGCCGCCGTCGACGATCGGGCGATCCGCTATTTCCAGGCGCAGCCTGCCGACGAGCTGAGCGCGCGCTCGCTCGCCCAGCGCGTGAGCGCGCTGGAAAAGATCGGCAGCGTGCGGCTCGACCAGGGCCAGCCTGGCGACGCGCTCGCCTCGTACCAGGCCGCGCTGCCCCTGGCTGCGCGACTCGCGGGCAACAGGCCGCAGGATGCGGCAAGCCAGGCCGCGTTCGCGGAAGTGCATGGGTTCATCGGCATCGTCCACTGGCGGCAGGGCCGCCTCGACGACGCGCAGACGAGTTACGCCGCCGCGCAGGCGATCCTGCGACGCGCGCTCGAGCAGACGCCCGACGATCCCGCACTCACGTTCCAGCTGGCCCTGGTGGACAACCACATCGGACACGTCATGGAAATGCGTGGCCAGCTCGACGATGCCGATAAGCAGTACCGGCGCATGCTCGTGCTGATGCGGCGCCTCGTCGACCTGCAGCCGGCGAACGGCGAGTGGGCCGAATCGCTCGGCATCGCGTACAACAACCTCGGCAAGCTCGCGTTGATGCGTGGCGACCTCGGGGACGCCGTCGCCAAGTACTCGCTCGACGAGCGCCTGCAGACCCGGCTATCGCTTGCCGACCCGAAGAACATCGACCGCCGCGGCAACCTGATCAGTGTCCAGGCGATCCTCGGTCGCACGCAGGCGCTCGCGGGCGACGTCGCATCCGGAATGGAGCGCCTGCAGCACGCCGTGGACGAAGCGACGGAACTGGCCGCGCTCGACCCCAGCAACGCCGACCTGCAGGAGCAGATCGCCTTGTATGGGACCCAACTGGCGCGGCTCCGCCGTCTTTCCGGCGACCTGCTCGCGGCGATCCGTCTGACCACGAAAGCCGAATCGATCTTCCTCCGGCTGACGCGACAGGATCCATCCAACGCCGCCTGGCAGCGTGAGTACGCGGAGACGCTTGTCGAGCGTGCCGCGCAGTCGCGCGCGCTCGGCGATGCCGCCGTGGCGCGACAGCAGGCCCAGGCGGCGCTGCGCCTGCTGACTCCCCTTCGCACGAAGCAGCCCGACGACCGGGCGACGGTGCTGGCCATGGCTTCCGCGCGACTGGTGCAGGCCAACGCCTCGGCCGACCCGGGCACCGCGCATGCGCTGCGCGTCGACGCCTTCCGCGACACCGCCAACGCGAAGAGGGGGAAGGACGACCCGCGCCTGCTCGCGTTGCGCGCCGAAGCGCTGCTGGCGCTGGAGCGCAAGGACGACGCGGCGCCGTTGATCGAGCGACTGCGCGCCGGGGGATACCGCGACGCGGCGTTGCTCGCGGTGTTGCGGGATCACCGTGTCGACTACCCGGCCGACGAACCGCCTGTCCGCCAGGTCGCCACCGCGGACGGTGGAGCGTTGGGATCGCGATGAACGACGCGGTGACCTACCAGTCCACGCGGGCGAACTCGGACTGCGACAGCCAGGCCTGGAACCCGAGTTCGCCTCGCCTCGCGCCGTCGCAGGGCAACAACACGCGTTCCTTCACCCGCGCGCCGAAGTACGGAGCGTCTTCGATGGTACGTACGTCGCACGGCGCTTCCATGATCGTGACGAAACGACGAATCAGGTCGGACAGGCGTTCCCGCTCCGGTCCGCCGATCTCCAACGAACCAAGGAGGGGATCGCTCGACGCGAGTTCCGCGATCACGGCCGCCACATCGGCGGCCGCCACAGGCTCGATCCACGCGGGCGCGAGCTCGACGATCTGCTCGCGCTCGGCCGACACGACGATCGCCACGAGAAACTCGTAGAACTGCGTCGCATGCACGATCGAGAAAGGAACGCCCGACTTGCGGATCCGCTCGTCCTGATAGCGCTTTCCGCGAAAGTAGATGCTGTCGTCGATGCGTTCGGTGCCGACGACCGAAATAGCGATGTGATGACCGACGCCGTTGATCCGCTCGGCCTCCAGGATGTTGTCGATGCCCTTCCGGAAGAAGTCGAACGTTTCTTGCGTGGTGTACGACGATGCGTTGGTCGCGTCGATGACCACGTCCGCACCTGCCAGCGCATCGACCAGGCCTTCGCCGGTGCCGATGTCCACACCTGTCGATCGCGACGCGACCGTCACGTCGTGACCTTCGCCACGCAGACGGTCCACCACATGGTGTCCCACCACACCCTTGCCACCCAGGACGACGATGTTCATGCCTACCTCGCAACGATGACCGGCGACGCGGAGCGGCCGCCGGCATTCGATGCTATGCCGCCCGCGGAAGGCGCGGTAGGCACGGCCGGGTCAAGGGGATGTTTCCCTGGACGAACCAGTCGTCCGGGGATGCTCGCCCAGCCAGAACGCGAGATTGCGGACGTAGCGGTGCGTCGAACGGAGCGCCTCGGGAAACGCGAGCATCTTGTCGCCGGGTGCCTCCGAGACGAACGATGGGCAACCCGCCTGCACGTCCCAGTTGTAGTCGGCGAAGTGGTGGAAGGTGGACTGCGCGATGGCACGGCCGCCCTCGTTCGATGCCTCGAAGGCGACGGCGACGTTGAAGTCGCGGCCGGTGGTCTGGCTCTTTCCGCGCAGGATCACGCGAGCGGACGGGTCGTCCGGCGGCGCGCTGACGGCGCCTTCGTGAGGATGCGCGGGGAGGAAACGGATCACGCCCGTCTCGGATTCCGGATCGGCCAGTACCGCGTGCGCCGGGCCTTCGACGAACACGTCCTGATAGTCGCCGTTGGCGCCCGAGTGGTAATTGGGCCACGAGATATAGGTGGTTTCGCGATCGTCGATGCAATGCCGGCTCGGATCCGGCTCCGGGTTTTGCGAGTGGAAGTGGTGCGCCGCGCCGACCCCACCGAGCGTGCAGACGGAGCTGCCGAGGTCCATGTGATCGCGCGTGACCATCAGCGCTCCGCCTCTGCGGCGGAACCGGCTGATGCCCTCGCAATCGTTGGCCGTGAGACCGTGCCCGGTATCGACCGCGAAAAGCCAGAGCTGGTCGACATCCGACTCGTGCAGGCGCGACAGCACGCTGTCGTCTTGCGGCAGCGGATCGCGATTCCGGGCCGTGACGCGAAAAGCGGCCTCGCCCGTTTCGTCCTGGAGACCCTCGAGATGGGCCTTCAGCAGGCTGAACCGTTCAATCGCCCAGTCGTTGTCGTCGTGTTCGATGGTGGTCTGCAGCAGTATGTTCTTCATGATTCCTACCTCACGCGTCCACCGATCCTACCCCTTCGGACTCCCGAGTATTGGTTCATTGTGTGAAACACGGTCTGGGGGACGCCACCCGGTCGCTTCGAACCGAGGATCGCTTCCCTGGACGCACCATTCGCGGCCGTCCCGCCGCCGCATTCGTATCGTTTTGTAACAAAGCTCCAGACGAGGCCGATCCCGCTTTCCCGCGGCGTCCTCATCGCTTAGATTGCCGTGCGGGCAGCAAACGATGCATAGGGGGAACACATGAAGCACATACTTTCGACGAACGGCATGCGCCGCGTGGCGCTCGTCGCCGCCGTCGCCGTGGGAGCGGCGATCTGCGCGCCGGTGCAGGCCCAGTCGACCGCTGGCACCATCGGCGGTCACGGTCCGGCGGGAGCGAAGGTCGTGGCGGTGAGCAGCGCGGGCTTGCACCGGGATACCACGATCGACAAGAAGGGCCGTTACCGGCTGGGCAACCTGCCGATGGGGACCTATACCGTCACGCTCGACAAGGACGGTACGACGGTGGATACACGCAAGAACATCCCGATCCGTGTCGGTGCCAACAGCCAGATCGACTTCGCGTGCGAGAACGACGTGTGCGAGGCCGGCGGCTGATCACGCGGCGTCGATGACTCCCGCGCCACGATGCGCTCGTAGCGTCCGGGAGATCATCGGGTGACGGGCAAGACGTTCGATGTCGACGTGGCGATCGTCGGCGGCGGTGCCGCCGGCATCGGCGCGGCACGTCGCCTTTCCGGACAGGGTCTGACGGTGTGGTTGCTCGAGGCGTCGCAGCGCCTCGGCGGCCGCGCATGGACACGCCACGTCGATGGCATGGCCCTCGACATGGGTTGCGGCTGGCTGCATACGGCCGACCGCAACGCGTGGCGGCCCATCGCCGAGGACCTGGGCTGGGAGATCGACCACCGCCCCGCGGCGTGGGACAAACCCCAGCCGCATCCACGGTTTTCCGCCAGCGAACAGGCCGAGGCCCATGCGGCGTTCCGTGCCTGGCACGATCGGCTCATGGCCTCGCCGCCGGCATCGGACAAGGCGTCCGACGCGCTCGCCGACGGCGGACGCTGGAACGGTTACCTGCAGGCGATGAGCGGATACATCAGCGGTGCCCCGCTCGAACGCATCTCCGCGGCCGACTACAACGCCTACGAGCGCGCGGCGACCGAGAACAACTGGCGTGTTCCACGTGGCTACGGCACCCTGGTCGCCGCGAGCCTGCCTCCGGACGTGGTGTGTCGCCCGGCGACGCCGGTCGAGCGTATCTCGCTCGGCGCCCCGGGCGTCACGCTGTCGACGCCGTCCGGCACCGTGCGCTGCCGCGCCGCGATCCTGACAATGTCGACCAACGTCCTCACCGGCGACACCCTGCGGCTTCCCGACGCGCTGGACCCATGGCGACACGCGGCCTCGCGCCTTCCCCTCGGCTGCGACGAGAAGTTGTTCCTGCGCATCGATGGCGACATCGAGCTGCCGACGGAAACCGCCCTGATCGCCGATCCCCACGACCCGGACAGTCCGGTGTTCTACCTGCGCCCGCTCGACCGTCCGGTGATCGAAACCTTCCTCGGCGGCCGGAGCGCATGGCGCGTATCGGCCGAGGGCGAAGCCGCGACATTCGACGCGCTTCTCGGGATGCTGGAGGGCCTGCTCGGCAGCGACGCGCGCCGTCACCTGCGCCCCCTGGTCGCCTCGTCCTGGAGCAGCGAGACCTACGTACGCGGCTCCTACAGCCACGCGCTGCCGACTCATGCCGGCGAGCGCGCCGTTCTGGCCGCGCCATTCGAGGACACGCTGTTCTTCGCGGGAGAGGCGACGCACCCCGCGTCGTTCTCCACCGCCCATGGCGCGCTCGAGACGGGAATACGCGCCGCGGACGAGGTTCTCTCGCGGCTTCTGCCGGAACCTCCAGCGATACGGATCTGAGGCGCCGTCTTCCGCTCGATTCCGAGGGACGGCCGGCGTAGATTGCGGCAAACGCCTCGGGAGGGATTCGACATGCGATCGTATCTGACTGTCTTGTTACTGGCCGTCGCTGCGGGCGTCTGGTCGTCGATGTCGCTGGCGGCGGACGATGGTGCGGTCGTGACATCGCGTCCTTGCCCTGCGGGCGTGGCGACGGAACCGCCGGGTCCCGCCTGCCTGCTGGCGCGCAAGGCACTCGGCGCGCTTCCCGACGAGCCGATCTACTGGCACATCGACAATTACCCTGACGAGGCGGCCGCCCGCGCCGCGATGGATCGGCATGGCGCCGTGGTCAGCGACTTCGGCAAGGTGTGGCTCTTCACGATCGCCGGCGAATCGTGGCGCGCCCCGGGAGGAACCCACGTCGCGACCGTGGGGCCGCTGCCCGTGACGAAGGCGGCGTCGTTCGACGCCGAGTACGTGCACTCCTATTTCTCGCCGGGCATGAGCGCGCCGGTGCACAAGCATTCGGGGCCGGAAGCCTTCTACGCCATCGACGGCGACACCTGCCTCGAGATGAAGAGCGGTGTCCACACCGGACATGGTCCCGGAAACACCGTCGTCATGCCCGGCGGAGAGCCCATGTTGCTGATGGCGATCGGCAGCACCCCGCGCCGTGCTTTCGCGCTGATCCTCCACGACGCCGACCTGCCGGCGACCACGCGCGTGACGAACTGGTCGCCCCCGGGGCGCTGCGCCGCGCAGCGGTGACATCGCGGATCGGGCCGTTCACTCCGCGCGCATTCGCATGATGGTTTGCTGGTCGCCTTGACGCACTCACCGAGACGTGACATGGCCAAGCACGACCCACGCGTGACGCACCAAGCGGAGCCCGACGAGACACCGAGCGACGTGGGCGCGTCCGTGCTCGGGCGGCTCGCGGCGGTCGGTCTCGCGGTGCTGGTCGTCGTCGCCGTGCTGGTGCTGGCGATCTACTTCGTCGCGAAGTAACGTTTCCGCATGACCAGAACCGCGCGTCTCCAATTGCGGCCCGTGGCCTCCGGCGACGCGGCATGTGTGTTCGCCATCTACGGCGATCCGGCAACCAACACGTTCAACCCCGCGGGCCCGTTGCCCGACCAGGCGACGGCCGATCATGTCCTGGAAACCTGGCTGGCCTGCTGGCGGAATCATGGTTTCGGCCCCTGGGCGGTCTCGACCAACGACGAGCCTGCGCACGTCATCGGGTTCGGCGGCCTGTCGCATTACGACTACGGCGGCGTCAACCGCATCAACCTTGGCTACCGCTTCGCCGTCGAGGCATGGGGGAGGGGATACGCGACGGAAGTCGCGCGTGCGGCCCTGGAAAACGCCTTCGGCGCGCTCCGGCTCGACGACGTCTATGCGCTCGTCAGGCCGGACCACGCCGCATCGATCCGCGTGCTCGAGAAGGTCGGCATGCGCCGTTTCGGCACGCTCGACGATGCGCCGCCGCTTGCCGAAAGCCTCGTCTTCGTCGCGGCCCGGGCGGCATTCCACCCGGGCTCGACGTCCTTGCGGACGGCATCCTAAGCGAGCTTGCGATCCAGGAAATCCCTGATCATCGGAATCACCTCGTCACCGCGGTCCTCGAGGACGAAGTGGCCGGTCGGGATGAGGTGGAACTCCAGGTCCTTCAGGTCGCGCTTGTACGGGTGCGCACCATCGGCGGGGAAGATGACATCGCGCTCCCCCCACACCAGCAGCGACGGCGGCTGATGCTCGCGCAGCAGACGCTGCACTTCGGGATAGAGCGGCACGTTCTTCCGGTAGTCGTACATCACGTCCATCTGGATGTCCTCGTTTCCCGGCCGGTCGAGCAGCGCCTGGTCGTGGATCCAGTTGTCGGGCGAGATGCGCTCCTTGTCGTCGACGCCGTCGGTGTACTGGAAGATCGTGGTCTCGAGCGACACGAGGTTACGGATCGCGTCGCGACTCTCGTTCGACCCATCGGCCCAGTACTTCTTGATCGGATCCCAGAAACCTTTCAGTCCTTCCTCGTAGGCGTTGCCGTTCTGGATCACCAGCGCGGTCAGCTTCTCCGGGTTCTTCAGGAACAGTTGCCAGCCCACCGGCGCGCCATAGTCCATCACGTACATCGCATAACGCTCGACCTCGAGGTGCGCGAGCAGCTTGCGGACGAGGTTGCCGAAGTTCTCGAACGTGTAATCGAACGTCGGTCGATCCGGCGTGCCGCTTTCACCGTAGCCCGGGTAGTCCGGCGCGATCACGTGATAACGGTCCGCGAGTGCCGGGATCAGGTTGCGGAACATGTGCGACGACGTCGGGAAGCCATGCAGCAGGAGCATCACGGGACCGTCGGCGGGGCCGGCTTCTCGCCAGGCGACCTTGACGCCGTCGATGTCGACGTGGCGATGGAACGTGACGGGAAGTTTCTTCAGGTTCGTGGTGTTCATGGTGGTTTCTCCGGGTGCTTTGAGCGTGTGCGCGAGGTTCGTAGAAGAGCGATCAGGGTGCTGAGCTGTGCGGGTTGTAAGGCGACGCGTCGAGGTACTCCCACTGCGCGCGTGGCATCGCGTCGCGAAGGACCCACCGATCGACGTGGAACTCGAGGAACCGTCCGGTGCCGCCGGTTTCGTTCGCGGCGTCCGGACCGTCCCACCGCACGGACGCCCGTCCAGTCAGTTGCAACAGCCGGCCGCCGGCGAAGTCGGGGATCGCGAGGCCGGCGCGCGGGTCGACGCCGAGGTTGCCGAGCGTGTTGAAGAGGCTGTTGCCCACGAAATCGGGTATGCGCAGCGTCGCCTCATCCACGACGCGCACGAATCCGGCGTCGCCACCGCGATGCGACACGTCCGCGCCGTGTTCGGCATGCTGGCTCGCGATGAAGAGGGTGTCGGCGGCATCGACGACATCGCGGACGCTGCCACGGAGCACACGGCCCGAAGCCGCCTGCGGGGCCGCTGCGACATCGGCGAACCCACGCAGTTCGCGTCGCTGAATGTATTTCGGGCAGTTGGGAAACGCTTCGTGCACGGCCATCTCGATTCCTTCGTCGTCGACGCGAAGCACGGTGCCGTTGACGCGATACCGGCGACGCGTGCCGAGTTCGATGAACAACATGGCCAGGTCGTTGCCCGGAGCGACACCGCTCCAGATCGGATCCATCGGGTCACGCGCCTGAGCGGCCAAAGTCAGGTGGATGGATCGACCGTCGAGGGTTTGCGCGAAGCCCGGCTGGCCGTACAGCACCGAGGCCCAGACCTTTCCGGATGCATCGACGTTCCCGACGACCACCATGAACTGCTGCGCGATGAAGGGTCTTGCACCGGCTACCACGAAATTGGCCACGATGGCCCGGTTGCGCATCGCGATGGCGGACTCACCGGCCCGTTCCTGCGCCGAGCGTTCACCGGGATGGAAGAAGAAGGAATCGTTCATGGCCGTCGTTTCGCCTGGAATGGGTTCATTCTGGCCAGCGTCCCGAGCGGGCGGAACGTGGCGACGCGTAATTGACTCTTTCGCCCTGCGGAACGATGCCGCCGGCTACCTCTTGCCGTCGCCTTGCGAAATAATCGGACCGTCGCCCGTCCGGAACCGCACGATGGATCAGCTCCACCTCATGAAAGTCTTCGTGGGCGTCGGCGAGGAAGAGAGCTTCGCCGCGGCATCGCGACGCCTCGACCTGTCGCCCGCCGCCGTGACGCGCGCCATCGCGTCGCTGGAAGAGCACCTCGGCGTCAAGCTGCTGGCACGCACCACGCGAAGCGTGCGCCTCACCGACGCGGGCCGGCGCTACCTCGACGACAGCCGCAACATCCTGGCCAGCATCGCCGAAGCCAACGAGGCCGCCGCCGGCGTCAACGCCACGCCCAGGGGGAATCTCGCCATCACGGCACCGGTGCTGTTCGGCAAGGCGTACGTCATGCCGTGCATCGTTCGTTACCTGAAGGACTTCCCCGACGTCGACATCGCCGCGTACTTCCTGGATCGCGTCGTCAACATCGTGGACGAGGGCATGGACGTGGCAATCCGCATCGGCCCGCTGCCCGACTCCGGCCTGCGCGCCACCCAGGTGGGACGCACACGTCGCGTGCTATGCGCGTCGCCGGAGTACCTGGCGCGCCACGGCACGCCCGACCATCCCGCCGACCTGCTTCGCCACACCATCGTCGCCGCGAGCGGCGTCTCGCCCCGTGTGGACTGGAAGTTCGGCACCGCCGACGACCCGACGATGGTGCACATGCATCCGCGACTCACCGTCACCAGCAACGACGCGGCCATCGCCGCCGCGGTCGCCGGCCTCGGCATCGCACGCCTGTTGTCCTACCAGGTCGCCGCGGAGCTGGAGGAGGGGCGTCTGGTCGTCGTGCTGGCGGAGTACGAGGAAGCCCCCTGGCCGATCCACGTGCTCCATCGGGAGAGCAAGTTCGGGTCGATCAAGGTTCGCCAGTTCATCGACCGGCTTGTCGAATACCTGCGCGCCCATCCACACCTGCACTAGCCGGCACGCGATCCGGTCAGACTTGGCCGAACAGGCGACGCGCGTGCTCGTATTCCCGGCGCATCTCGTCAGCGCTCAATGCCCGTTGCCACACCGCGACGTACCGCGTGAGGATCGCCCCCATGCCGCCCGCGTCGCCGCCGTCCTTCCACGCGTTGACGAGCACCTTGCCGTTGAGCGGCCGTGTCGCGAGCCCGTCGTGAGCCTCTTCCCGTAGCGCACCTTCGACGACCGGGCAGTAGAACCGCACCGTCCCGCTCGCCGCGTCGATGGAGACGATCGCGAAACGCGGCTCCGCGCGGGTCGCTACCGGTTGCGGCGTCGCCGTCGTCAGGGCCTTCATGTCGTTCGTGAGCGCCAGGCGGAAGCCGGTGCGCCCGGAGTCGTCGACCGCGGCGTCGTAGGAGTGTTGCAGCGTCGAGCCCGCGAGCCGCGGCGCGAAACCCTGGAACGTCCCGAGCGCGCGACCGGCGTTGCTGGCCGGACCGACGCCGACCGGCGTGCTGAACACGGCGGCGTAGGTGATGCTCGCCGTCTCGTCGATGTCCGTCCGGAAGCCGTGGGTGTTGTTGGGCGAGAGCGCGCCACGACTCGTGAATGTCGGCCGGCCGATCGGAACGAGCGCGGCGGCGCCGCTTCCCGATCGGTCGATGAGGTCGCTGCGCGCATCGCCATCGAAATGCCATTCGCCGTTCGGCTGAGCCCGCGCCATCCAGGCCAGGTCGATGTCGCCGACCAGCGCGTAGTTGTGCATCGGCCGTGTGCTGCCGTCGCTGGCGATGTAGATGTCGAGGTCGCCCGCACCGTCACGAATGTTGGTGCGCGGTCCGCCGATACGGCCCGCGATCCCGGCGGGCTCCGCGATGTCGCCCCAACCCAGCGTGACCTTGCGCGCATGGTCAGGCAAGTCGGTCTTCAGGCCAAGACGAATCGTGTCGACGGCGACGACGTCCACCGTGTCGATCAGGTTGTCGTCGGCGTCGTCCGTCATCACGAGCGCGTCGTTGGCGTCGCGCACGTCGAAGCCGGCGTTGCGCGTCGCGCCGACCCAGCCCGTATCGATCTTCACGCCGCCCGCGGGGACGTTGAAAACGATGTCGATCGTCCGCGCGTCGACCCGGACGGCCGCGACCATGTCCAGCGCCGGATGGCGTAGCGGGACGCCGGCGGTGCGGTCCTGGATCAGCTGATGGATGGCGCGTGCGAAATAGCGGCCCTGCCAGCGGTGGCTTTCGTTGGTCAGGTGGAGCATCGGCTGGTCGAGCGACGATTCGTCGACGTAATCGAAGACGTACTGCGGGTTCACCATGCGGAGGTACGGGCTGGACGCGCATGCGTCGCGCTGCGCGAGCGCGATGAAGGGATTGCAGAACGCCATGCTCGTCGTGCCGTAGCTGTTGTGGCTGCACACCTGTGCGACGAGCCAAAGCGGGCGCCATGCCTGCTCGGGCAGGTCGACCTGACAGAGCTTCAGCCAGTGCGCGCGCTCCAGCGCCACGAGCTTCGTCCGGTAGCTGGCACGCGTTTCGGTGAGACCCGTTGAATCCGTTTCCCCCTGCTGCCATGTCGTCGCGAGCCAGCCGATGCTCGTGCCGTCGCGCCGGCCTTCCTCGCGCATCAGGGCGAGCATCGCCTTCAGACGCGTCCGGCTGTTCAGCCAGCCCTGGTAGCCGCCGGGGTTCGTATCGTCCAGGAACGTCGCGAAGTAACCGATCGGCCGGCCGCCTTCCGCGCTGGTGAATGCGCAGTAGCGGCTGTACTGCGCTTCGTAGGGAACGCCATCGAGCGCGGCGGTGTATTCGACGAGGCCGTCCGTGCAGGCGTTCGTACCGACCTCGCCGCCGGTACCGTGGCCGCCGTCGTACTCGACCAATGGCGCGAGGCTCGTCATCGCCGCGGCGTCGGTGCCCGGGCGTACGCCGCCATTGAAGGTCACGTTGGCATAGATCTGCTGCAGCGTCAGCGCCGGTCGGCCGCCGGTGCCCACGGCGTTGGACTGGCCGTGGAACATGATGAGCTCCCGGCGCGCGCGGACGATCGTTTCCACGGCCGGCGCATCGGCGGCGACCGCAGGCGTCGCGAGCAGCCAGGACCATCCGGCGCCCGCAAGGCCGAGGCCGCCAGCGACGGTGGCACTCCGGAGGAGAAACGCGCGCCGCGAGACATCGGTCTCGTCGTGCGCTACCGCCTGTGCCGTTGTCTGTGGTGTCTTCATGGCGTCATTGAAGAAAGCGACGTGTCGACGAAACGGCACTCGGGCGGCCTTCTGGCCGAAATTGACTAGCGATCGACCGCGACACGCCAGACCACGCCACCGGGATCGCCCTTCCGGGTCAACTTTTCGTCGTCGGCATAACGGTTGGGCGCTACGCGACCGTCACCGTGTCGCTGTGAGGCTAGACCTTCCCAGCCATCGCCAGGAGAACCCATGGATGCCATCGCATTGCTGAAGCAGGACCACCAGGTGGTCAAGCAGCTGCTCGAAGAACTCGCCGAGTCCACGACCCGTGCCGTGAAGAAGCGTCAGGAGCTGCTGCAGAAGATCCACGTGAACCTCAAGGCGCATACGACCATCGAGGAGGAGATCTTCTATCCGGCGTTCAAGGCCGCCGGCAAGAAGGACGAGGAAAAGATGTACTACGAGGCCCTCGAGGAGCACCGCGCCGCGGAAGACCTCGTTCTGCCCGACCTCCTGAACACCGACCCGTCGACCGAGCAGTTCTCCGGTCGCGCAAAGGTCCTGAAGGAACTGATCGAACATCATGTCGAGGAAGAAGAGGGCGACATGTTCAAGGATGCGAAGAAGCTCCTGAGCAAGGAGGAGCTGCAGGACCTGGGCGCCCGCATGGAGGCTCGCAAGGCCGAGCTGCTCGCCGAGCTGAAGGCGGCGGCCTGACGACGCGATGCGAGCGCCCGACCCTGGTGGCGGGCGCTCACGTCGCGCTTACTCACACCGGGCCACGATACACAGCGCTCCGCGCCGGTCGTGTACCGGCTCGCCCTGTCGCCTCATAGTCCGGTAGCCGTCCATGCCCCCAAAGCGCGTTTCGACCGGTACCAGCGGTCTCGATACCATTCTCGGCGGTGGGCTCCCCGCCAACCGGCTCTATCTGCTCGAAGGACAACCCGGCTCGGGCAAGACCACGCTTTCATTGAGTTACCTGCTCGACGGCCTGGCCAAGGGCGAGAGCTGCCTCTACGTCACCCTTTCCGAAACGGCCGACGAGCTCGCCGAAGTCGCCGAGGCGCATGGCTGGTCACTGGAAGGCCTGCACCTGTTCGAGCTCGCGTCGGCGGAAGCGGTTCTGGGCGACGGTCGCCAGCAGTCGGTGCTCCATCCCTGGGAGATGGAACTCGACGGCACCGTTCGGTTGATCCAGGCCGAAGTGGAACGTACCAATCCGAGCCGGATCGTCTTCGATTCGCTGTCCGAACTGCGGCTGCTTGCGCAGGATCCGCTTCGCTACCGGCGCCAGGTCCTGGCCCTGAAGCAGTTTTTCGCACCGCGCAACATCACGGTGATGCTGGTGGACGACCTGACGGGTGAGGGCGGCGGACGCGACGCCCACCTGCACAGCCTCTGCCACGGCGTCATTTCGCTCGAACGCCTGACGCTCGATTTCGGTGCGGCCCGGCGCCGGCTTCAGGTCCAGAAGCTCCGCGGCGTCGACTTCATGGCCGGCTACCACGATCTTGCCATACGCACGGGCGGGCTCGAAGTGTATCCCCGCCTCATCGCTTCGGCTTACCACGCGCCTTTCGTCGGCGAGCCGGTGCTCAGTGGGATCGCCGAACTCGACGAGCTCCTCGGCGGCGGCCCCCTGCGTGGTACCAGCACCCTCCTCACCGGGCCTGCGGGCTCGGGCAAGACGAATCTCGCGTTGCAGTACGTCGCGGAGGCCTGCCGTCGCGGAGAAGCATGCGCCATCTTCCAGTTCGACGAACGCACGGGGACGCTGCTGACGAGAGCGGAATCGCTCGGCCTGGATCTTCGGCCGCACATCGAGAGCGGATTGCTCACGCTGCGCCAGATGGATCCCGCGGCGATCTCGCCCGGCGAGTTCGCCTGGACGATCCGCCGCGCGGTGGAGGATGGATGCCGGATGCTGGTGATCGACAGCCTCAACGGGTACTTCACGTCGATGCCGCAGGAAAAGCAGCTGATGTTGCAGGTGCACGAGCTGCTCTCGTTCCTCAACCAGAACGGCGTCAGTACGATCCTCATCCACCCGCAGCACGGACTGGTGGGATCGATGTCGGTGGGTGACATCAATGTCAGCTACATGGCGGACACCGTGATCCTGTTTCGCTTCTTCGAGGCACAGGGCCGTATCCGCAAGGCCATCTCGGTCATCAAGAACCGTAGCGGCGCGCACGAGGACACGATTCGGGAGCTGCGCGTCGACGATCACGGACTGCGCCTCAGCGCGCCTCTGGATCAGTTCCGCGGCGTGCTGACGGGCACGCCGCAGTTCGTCGGTGCCGCCGATGCGCTCCTGGAGCAGCGCGGTGCCGGCTAGCAAGCCCGTCTATATCGCGGCGCCTTATCGCCGCGATGCGGACACGATCGCGGACGTGCTCCGCCGGGCCGGCTACGTTGCGACCGTCCATCCGTCGCTGGAGGCGATGGCGCCGGCGCTGGACGAACGCGTCGGCGCCGTCGTGCTGACCGAAGAAGCCATATCCGGCGACCTGTCGGTCCTCGTGGCGGTGCTCCGAAGTCAGGAGGCATGGTCGGACATTCCCTTCATCCTGCTGCGTCCCGCGCGTGCACACACGCTGGCGCACCGCGCCGCGTTGCCGCCCGAGGTCATCAACCTCGTCGAACTGGAACGGCCCCTGGGCGAGGCCTCGTTGGTCAGCGCGGTGGCCGCGGCGCTGAAGGCCCGGCAGAGGCAGTTCGTCATCCGGGATCAGATGCTCAGCCTGGCGGCGAGCCAGGCGGCGCTTGCCGCGAGCGAAGCCGAGCTCCGGCTGATCGCGGACTCGCTCCCGGTGCTGATCGCCTTCATCGATCGCGGTCTCGTCTACCGTTTCGCCAACGCGGCGTACGAATCCTGGCTCGGGAAGCCGCTGAGCGAGATCGTCGGGCAAAAGGTCGAGGACGTCATCGGACCCGAGCCCTGGGCCACGCGAAAGGACGCCATCGCGCAGGCTTTGCTCGGGCGCCCGGTGCGGATCGAGGTGAGCTGGCCGCACCGAAGCGGCCAGCGGCGCGACGCGGAGATACGGTACTTGCCTCGGCACGCCCCCGACGGCAGCGTCGACGGCTTCCACGTGTTCGCCACCGACGTGACGGCGAGGAAGGTCGCCCTGCAGGCCATCGAACACGAGGCGGCGCGGCTGGAGGCTCGCGTGGCCGAACGCACGGCCGAGCTCGAGGCCGAGATGGCGGCGCGTGAACGCAGCGAGGCCGCGCTGCGCCAGGCGCAGAAGATGGAAGCCGTCGGCCAGCTGACCGGCGGCATCGCGCACGATTTCAACAACATGCTCACGGGCATCCTCGCGGCCATGGACGTCATGCGGATGCGTATCGCCCAAGGTCGCACCGACGATCTCGGCCGCTTCATCGACGTGGCCAGCGGTTCGGCGGAGCGGGCGGCCGCGCTGACGCAGCGGTTGCTCGCGTTCTCGCGCCGTCAGTCGCTGGACCCGAGGCCGGTCGACGTTGCCGGGCTCGTGCGTTCGCTCGAGGACCTGCTTGCACGCACGCTTGGCGAGCGGGTGCGCCTGACCGTCACCCTCGACGACGATGTTCCGAAGGCCATGGTGGACCGCAACCAGCTCGAGAGCGCGTTGCTCAATCTCGCGATCAACGCCCGCGACGCCATGCCCGAGGGTGGTGATCTCTGCGTCGCGGTGGGCGCCCGGTCGGGCGTGGTCGGTTGTACGGAGGTCGCGGACGTGGCGACACGGTGGGACATCCCCGAGGGCGAGCACGTGGTGATTTCCGTCACGGACACGGGCGTCGGGATGGACGAGGACACGCTGTCCCGCGTGTTCGAGCCGTTCTTCACCACGAAACCGATCGGCCAGGGCACCGGCCTCGGCATGTCCATGATCTACGGATTCATCCAGCAATCGCAGGGACACATCCGCGTCCATTCGCGACCCGGCGCCGGCACCACCGTCGCGCTCTACCTGCCGCCATGCCATGACAAGGAAGCCGCGGAGCGAAGCACGCGCCAGGACGCCGCCGTGTCCGACGGCCGTGGCCAGCGCATCCTTCTCGTCGAGGACGATCCCCAGGTGCGCGTGCTCGTGGCCGACCTGCTCACCGAACTCGGCTACCGGGTACGGACGGCCGACGCGTCCGATGCCGCGCTCGCGGCGCTCGCGGACGATGCCGCGATCGATCTGCTGATCACGGACGTCGGCCTCCCGGGGCGCAGCGGCCGCGAGCTCGCCAGCATCGTTCGCCAGTCGCAGCCGTCGCTACCGGTGCTTTTCATGACGGGGTATGCGCAAGGCGCCGCGACACGCTCGGCGTTCCTCGACCCCGGCATGAGCATGATCCTCAAGCCGTTCGAACTCGCGGCCTTCAGTCAGGCGGTGAACGGCATGTTCGCCCGCGCATCGACGGCCGGGTGAAAGCGCGATGCCCGTGCTCAGCCGGGATCAGAACAAACCCGGCTGGCGGTTCGTCAGCGCCGCGAGGCTTTGGCCCAGAGGCGCCAGGATCGCGTCGGCGATGGGTTCGAGCTGGTTCGACAGGTAATGCTCGTGATCGATGGCCGAGGCGCGCGCCTCGACGGGCTCGGGACCGGCCAGCGTCATCACATAGCTGATCCATCCGCCGTTCTGGTAGCGCAGCGGCCGGCCGTGGCGCGCGTTGTACTCGTCGGCCATGCGCGCCGCGCGCACCTGCGGTGGCGTGGTGCGGTCGTACGAGTCGAGTTTTCCGCGCAGACGCTTGCGGTAGACGAGCTGGTCGTCGAGCTCGCCGGATTGCAGGCGCTGTACGTAATCGACGACGTAGTCGGCATACGGCTCGCGACGGAAGATGCGCCCGTAGAGTTCGCGCTGGAAGCGCTGCGCCATCGGTGTCCAGTCGCTGCGGACCGTTTCGAGGCCGCGGAAGGCGAGCTCCTCCTCGCCGTCGTCGTTGACGAAGAGGCCGGCGTAACGCTTCTTGCTCCCCGTCTCTCCGCCGCGAACGGTCGGCATGAAGAAGCGGGCATAGTGCGTGTCGAATTCGATCTCGAGGTGGTTCTCGATGCCGTGGGCGGACGCGAGCGACGTCTTCCACCAGTCGTTGATCCGTTGCCGGAGCCGGTCCGCGACGGCCATCGCCGCCGCTTCGTCGTGCGCGCGGCCGAGCCAGATGAAGATCGAATCGGTATCCCCGTAGATCGCCTCGTACCCTTCGTCCTCCACGAGCCTGCGCGTGCTGCGCATGACTTCGTGGCCGCGTAGCGTGACCGCGGCCGCGAGCCGGGGATCGAAGAACCGGCCACCGGGCGCGCCGAGCACGCCGACGAACGCGTTCATGAGGAGCTTGAACGCCTGCGACAGGGCCTGGTTGCTTTCGGCCTTGGCCTGATCGCGCCGCTTCCACAGGTGGTCGATGATGCCGGGCAGGCAATGCCGGGTACGCGAGAAATAGGTGTCGTTCGGTCCGGGCACGGCGTTCGACGGGTCCAGCATGCCTTCGGCCAGCCCGATGGGGTCGACCAGGAAGGTGCGGATGATCGAGGGATACAGGCTCTTGTAATCGAGCACGAGTACCGAGTCGTAGATGCCCGGCCGCGAATCCATCACGAAGCCGCCGGGATAGGACACGCCATGCACGGCACCGGCGCTCGGTGCCACGTAGCCTTCGCGATGCATGCGCGGCAGGTAGTGGTGGCTGAAGGCGGCGATGGAGCCGCCGGACTGGTCGGCGGGCAGGCCCGTCGCGTTCGCGCGCTCGAGGACGAAGTCGAGCAGCCGCGTCTTCGCGAAGATGCGCGTCACCAGTTTGCAGTCCACCAGGTTGTAGCGTGCGAGCGCCGGTTTGTCCTCGCGGAAACGACGCTCGATCTCGTCCATGCGATGGTATGGATCGTCGACGTCCTTGCCTTCGCCGAGCAAGGCCTGCGCGACGGATTCGAGGCTGAACGAAGGGAACGACCACATCGCCGAACGCAGCGCCTCGATGCCATCGATGGCGAGGCGTCCGGGGATCGACGCGAACACGTAGTTCTCCCGGCGTCCGTGTTCGCGCCAGTCGACCGGTCGGCCGCCGCGGCCCAGCGACAGCACGAGACCGTGCTGATCCGCGCAGGCCTGCAGGAGGCGAAGGTCGAACTGCACGAGGTTCCAGCCGACGATCGCATCGGGATCGTGCTCGCGGAACCATGCGTTGATGGCGTAGATCATCGCGCGGCGGTCCGCGCAGTAAGTCAGGACGAAGTCCTGCGGGCCCGGTTCGTCGGCGGGTGCCTCACCGAGCATGTAGACGTCGCGCCGCCCGCAACCCTCGAGCGCCACGGAGTACAGCTCGCCCATCGCACTGGTTTCGATATCGAGCGACACGATGCGCAGCGTTGGGCGAAAAGGCTCGCCGGGGCGAATCCGCGGATTCACGAGAACGGCGTGCGCGTCGTCTTCAGCCGCTTCGACCGTCACCGAGGCGGTGATGAAGCGCTCCATGAGGTAGCGATCCGTCGGCCGGACATCGGCTTCGATCAGGGCGATGCCGCGCTCCACGAGCCGCTTCTCGAGCCGCAGCATGGCGCGGTAGTTCCGGGCGTACAGCCCGACCACGGGCTCCTGGTCCAGGGTCTTCATCGCCAGGGGCCTGAGTTCGAACACCGGGTCGTTGCGGACCGCCGCCTCGACTTCGCCTCGTTGCGATTCCCGCACGAAGGCGACCGCCGTCTGTCCATTCACCACGACGTGTCGCGGGCCGTCGTCCGTCGCCAGCCAGAAGTCGAGTTCCACGCCATCGCGCGTGTCGCGCCAGTGGCGCGTGAGGATGTAGCCACGTCGAGCGGGGGAAACCATCGCGCGATTTTACAGCGGCGTGGGTGGAGGGAACCGCCGGACGGGCGTGGTCTGCTGACAGCATGCCGTCAGCAGGGACGTCATGCGTGGCGAAGCCACCGGCGAGCGCGTACGCGAAGGCGATGCGCGGGATGTCGCGCTCGCTGGACTGGACGTGGATGTCCATGGCGCGGCCGCCGCGCGCGCATTTGTTACACTGGCCATTCGTTGCCGGCCCATTCGATGAAGACGCCCGAAGCCATCAAGGTCCTCTCCGCACTGGCTCAGGAATCGCGCCTGGCCATCTTCCGTCTGCTGATCGAGCAGGGGCCGGACGGCCTTCCCGTGGGCGCGATCGGCGAGCGTCTGGGCCTCGCGAACGCCACGCTTTCGTTTCACCTGAAAGAACTGCTTCACGCCGGGCTCGTGACGAGCCGGCAGTCCGGCCGGTTCATCTATTACGCGCCGGTGATCGCCGCGGTGGACGGGCTTGTCGCGTTCCTCACCGAGAACTGCTGCGCGGCGACTGGCGGCGACTGCCTGCCGGCAAAGCGCGGCGCGAAAGCCGCCGGTGAAACGCCGAAGAGGCGGCACGCTGCCACGCGCTGATTCGTCAGCCGTTTCCGCGCGCCAGCGGCGAAGCGCCTTCGCCCTTTCCGATGCGGACCAGCTCCTGCCGCATGGCAAGCGCATCGAGCCGTTCCGTCGGCAATGCGACGAGCGCGCCGATGCGTTGTCGCAGGTAACGTAGCGCCGTGACGAACGCACGCTTGCGATCGACCGGCGAGCCTTCCACGGCGGACGGGTCTTCGATGCCCCAGTGGGCGGTCACGGGCCGTCCCGGCCAGATGGGGCATGTTTCGCCCGCCGCGTTGTCGCAGACGGTGATCACGATGTCCATCGTCGGCGCGCCTTCCGCCTCGAAGGTGTCCCAACTCTTGGACTCGAGCCCCGTCGTGGGGTAACCGAACTCGTCCAGCACCTCGATCGCCATCGGGTTGACCGACGTCCGGGGTGAGCTGCCCGCGGAGAACGCCCGAAAACGTCCGGCACCCTCCTTGCGCAGGATGCTCTCGGCAAGCACCGAGCGCGCCGAATTGTGGGTACACAGGAACAGCACGTTCAACGCGCGCGTGGTCATGGTCGTGCTCCGCAGGCCGTCATGCACGACGAGGCTACTACATTTCCATAAATATCGATATGTGGATGTGTCAGCACCGCGGTGATGACCTGCGGAACGACGGCCGCTAGAGTCGAAGGTCGTGCTCAGGGGACGCTTTCATGCCACGGACCACCGTTATCGCCCTCGTCGTGCTTGCCGCCACGTTCGTGGCCCATGCCGACGACGTCCCGCCGGCTCACGAGAGTTTCTCGCTGGCGTCGGCATCGTCGGCCGAGACGCGGCGCATCAACGTCTACACACCGCCGGCCTGTTCGCCATCGAGAGCCTGCTTCACGAGCCGGCTCTCTTCGATACGGTCATCGCCATCAGCCCGAGTCTCTGGTGGAACGATGCGGGCATCGTCCGCGATGCCCCGGCGCTGCTGCGGAGATTGCCGGCTACTTCGCGGCACCTCTTCCTCACATCGGCCGACGAGGAAAACATCGCACCGAACGTGGCGGCGTTCGATCGCGCGCTGCGCGCTGCGAAACCGCCAGGGCTGGTGTGGACGTACGTTCCGCGCCCGGAACAGCGGCACGACACCATCTATCGCGCGTCCGAGCGGGCGGCCTTGCGGTGGGCCTATCCGGCGTCGCGCGCCGGCGACGACGACCCGGCGCGATAGTTACCGGGTCGTCGCGGCCGTGGCGTGATGAAGGCTTACTTACCCTCGGGCACCAGGTTCGCGAGCTTGCCCTTCTTGTCGAACTCGCAGGTGAATTTCTTCTCGCCGTCGATGCCCGCGTTGGCGACACCGGCGATCGAGTAGCCCGAGTCCGCGGCTTCGAGCGGCTGCAGCTTGATGTAGTCGTTCTTGACGTCGAACTTCTTGCCCGCGGCGTCGAGGCACTTGTTCGTCAGCTTGCCCGGATCGGGACGGTCGGAAGCGAAGGCGCCCGAGGCGAGGACGAGACCGAGCGAAGCGGCCATGAGCAGGGTGGGAGTACGCATGGATCTATCTCCGTACGAGGCACGAGGCCGGAATCAACGTCACCGGAGTCTGCCTTCCGATTCCTTGCGGCAGGATGAATCGTGCAAGCGGAATTCGTCTCGTCGTTGCGTGCGACTGCGCCGCCGCATCGGCGTCAGACGGTCGGCGTGGCACCGCCGTCGATGCGGAAGATCGTGCCTGTCATGAAGTCGTTGAGCGGACTGGCCAGCAGGCAGGCCGCGATCGCGATGTCCTCCGGCATGCCCAGGCGATCCACGGTCTGTCTCACCACGTTGCGCAGTACATGCTGCTTGCCGACCTCGGGATCGTCGCTGCCCAACGGCTTCGCGGTCGTGGCGAACCAATGATCGAGCTGCGGGGT
The DNA here is from genome assembly GCF_900111665.1 of Luteibacter sp. 329MFSha. NCBI lineage: Bacteria > Pseudomonadati > Pseudomonadota > Gammaproteobacteria > Lysobacterales > Rhodanobacteraceae > Luteibacter > Luteibacter sp. 329MFSha. The sequence continues at coordinate 279,084 of NZ_FOJE01000004.1, forward strand.
ATAGATGAGTCCCGGCATGATCGCGTTCGCCGTCACGCCGGTTCCGGCGAGCGATTTCGAAAGGCTGAGCGTGAGGTTGTTGAGCGCCGCCTTGGCGGCGCCGTAGGCGGGGAACTGCGCATGCGGGGAAATCGCGTTGCGCGACGAGATCTGGATGACGCGTCCCCATCCGCGCTCGCACATGGCGGGAACGAGGGCGCGCGTGAGGCGCACGGCGGCGAGGGTGTTCGCGTTGTAGTTCTCGGCCCACTCATCCACCGAGGCGCCGAACCAGTCGGCATGCGACGTGTCGGACGAGCCGCCGACGTTGTTGACGAGGATGTCGATCTGTCCGAAAGCGGCACGCGCCACATCGGCCACGCTTTCCGCCTGCACGGCGATCGCCAGGTCGCCGAGGGCCATGGATGCGCGGCCCCCTGCGGCCTCGATCGATTCCACGACGGCCGCGGCGCGGGCGGCGTCGCGACCGTGGACGACCACCGACACACCTTCCGCGGCGAGCATTCGCGCGATCGCCGCGCCGATGCCGGAGGTGCTGCCCGTGACGAGTGCGATTTTTCCGCTGAGACGAAGATCCACTGTAGCCATCCCATCATGATGTCTACACCAGTATACTTAGGCGACAACCCTTGTCTACACCTGTTTACTTAGGAGCCCGCCATGACGTCCTCCGATGCCCCGAGAAAGCGCGACGCCGCGGCGACGCGGGCTTCGATCCTGGCCTCGGCGCGCCACGCGTTCGCGACCTTCGGCTACGACGGCGCGGGCGTTCGCGACATCGCGCAGCAGGTCGGCGTCACCGCGATGCTGGTCAACCGCTATTTCGGGTCGAAGGAGCAACTGTTCGCCGAGGTGGTGGCGACGACACTCGCCGAGCCGCAGATCCTGCGCGACGACGTGCTGGCTTCCAGGGAACGAGGCCGCGATCTCGCGAGTGCGTTGATCGAGCGGACGGCCGGCGACGGTTCCCGACTCGACGGCTTCCTCATCCTGCTCAAGTCGGCGTCGAACGAGCGCGCGGCGGCCATCTGTCGCGAGCAGGTGGAGAAGCACCACCAGCACACCCTCGCCTCGTCTCTCGGGGGCGAGTCGGCCGAACTCCGCGCCGGCGTCGCGCTCGCGCTGATCGCGGGGTTCCAGTTCATGCGGCAGATGCTGGGCATGCAGGCGCTCGCCGAAGCGTCTCCCGAGGCCCTCGCGGCCATCCTCGCCCCGGCCTTCGACGCCATCCTGGCGCCGCGCTGACGATCACCAGGTGTTGTCGTCGGAGGAATCGTCGTCGCCCGACGAGCCGTCGCCCCAGGAGCTATCGTCGTTGCCCATGTCGATGGGACGGTCGCGCAGGTCGTCGTAGGCCTGACCCGAGGGGTCGCGGTCGTCGCGGCTCACCGGTGTCACGTCGCGCGGCTCGGTGCTTTCGCCATGCGAGCGGAGCGCCTCGTCGAGCAACATGCCCGCCGCGACGCCGCCCAGCCCGGCGGCGACCGCCGTGCCCACACCCGAGTGAGGTGCCTGCGGCTGCGGAGGCATGGGCGGATAAGCACCGTTCGACGTGTAGCCCGAGTACGGCGGCACGCCATCGGTGGGAGGCGTCCCGGCATACGGGCCCGGGACAGGCGTGGCATCGCGCTTCTTCCGCATCAGCAGGATGAGGGCGAGGATCACGACACCACCGATGACGAGGATCGTCGTGAAGTGCGACGAGCCGCCCGAGCCGGTCGCGGATCGCGCGTCATCCCCGAAACGAGCGGCGGTATCGACGCGTGGTGCCTGCGTCGTGGACCCGAGCGCCGCGTCCAGCTCGCGCTGGAACGCCTGGAACTTCGCAGGGTCGGTGAATCGCGTGGAGGGATCGAGGGTGGCGGCCTTCGTCGCCTCGGCCTTTGCATCGGCGATGTTGCCCCGGTGCGCGAGCACCTCCGCGAGCACGTAATGCGCCTTCGCGCTCTGCGGGTGCTCCGCCACCGCCTCGCGCAGCATCGCTTCCGCGCCGGCATAGTCGCCGCGGGCGATCAGCGCCTGGACGTCCTTGGGAGAATCCGCGGCATGTGCCAGCGACGCGCCCAACAAGAGAAGAAACAAAACCAGCCTGGCCATGACGGTGCCGCTCGATGAGGACTAGGACGACAGCATACGCCTCGTAATTTTCAACGGCCTTTCTTTTCGTTCGCACAGCCGAAACGTTCCACGCCGGCGGTTTCGTTCCACGATCGCCTGCAATGCGGTTACGCCAAGAACGTCCGCGTTCCCGCAGGGAGAATTTCGTCACACCCTTCTCCACGAGAACCCCGTCATGTCCGATAACGTCCTTTCCCGTTCCGCGTACAGCGCCGTCATCAATCAGCCCGTCGACAAGGTCGACATCGCCGAATGGCTGTTCAGCTTGCCGAGCGATGAATACAAGCGTTGCTGCCCACCCGATCACATCGCCGCCGGCTCCACCTGGACCGACGACGGCCGCCGGATGTCGATCAATGTCGAAATGATCGGCAAGGGGCTCGTGATCCAGCAATACGTCGCCGAAGTCGCCGAACCGAATCACTGCCGGATGGTGTCGCTGTCCGACGTCTTCGCGCCGCAGGGCCGTAGCCGCGTGCAGGTGATCTGGGATCTGTCCGTCGAGGCCATCGACGAGACGAGCTGCAAGTACACGAACTCGGTCGTCTCGTCGGCGCCGCCGGAGTACGTGGCGTGGCTCGCCGAGAACGGCATGACGATCGAGCAGGCGGCTGCCGCGCGGCAGTCGGCATCGAGCGATCACAACAGCCGCGAGACGCCGCTCTTCGCCGCCAGCATCGAGCGCCGCGCACGCGCCAACGCGGGCAAGTGACCGGCACGACCGCCGCGACGGATCGCGGCGGTCTCAGCCAGCCGGGCCTCGCACGCTGCGATACGCGCCTGGCGTGACGCCGGCGATCCGGAGGAACACGCGGGTGAAATGGCTCTGGTCCGCGAAGCCACACGCGGACGCTACATCGCTCAGTGCGTCCGTCGAGCCGGCGAGCAGTTGCATGGCGACCTGGACACGTCGCCGCTGCAGCCACCGGTGCGGCGGAAGGCCGCTGGAGACCTTGAACGCCTTGATGAAATAACCGCTGGAAAGGCCGCAGGCGGCGGCGATGTCAGTGATGGAGAGCCGCCCCATGAGATCGTCGGCGAGCATCTCCGTTGCCATCCGGAGCTGCGCTGGCGCGAGGCCGCCGGCATGTCGCGTCGGCACCGGCGCGCTGGCCCCGTAGCGCGTCGCGAGATGGACCAGCAAGGCCATCTCCACGTGGTCGGTGAAGACGCGGCTGGCTTCCTGCGGGGCGACGGTGGCAGAAAGCAGGGCACTCGCGAGGTTCTCCACCACCGTGTCCCGGACGCTCACGCCCGGCGCGACGTCGAGCCGGTCGACGGGACGTTTCAGCTCCAGCGCCGTCGCGTCGAAAGACGACAACGGAACATGGAAGTTCATGCAGTCGAACCGGCTGAGCAGATTCGCCCGCCAGCGTTCGCGATAGTCGTAGACCGTGAACTCGCCCGCGCCGAACATGCGCGTCGGCACCCTTCGTCCGTTCCGCCAGAGTTCGCCGCGATAGTCGGCCAACTGAAGCGCGACGAGAAAAGCGCCTTCGAGCGCGTGCGGATCGCTGGGGCCGTGCCCTTCGCGCGCGCACGTCAGCCGGCTCACGGTGAGCCCGCTGCGGTTCATCGCCGCGTATCGCAGTTCGGTGTCGTCGACGCGCAGGTAGCGCATCGACCGGTTGGTGGTCGCGGAGGCCATCGAAGCGTGTTTCGTTCCCGGATAGCAGGTCCCCCGAAAGGACCACATGGCGCCGTTCCTCGCAATCATCCGTAGGGATGGGCGCGGGTCGGCTCACTGGAAGACCGTGAGATCTTGCGGCAAGATGCCGGCTCCACAGGGGGAAAACATGGAAGAACTGCGAGGTGTCGCCGCACCCGGCCGCGTGGCCGTGGGCGTCTGGGGAAAGCCGTGCGCGATCGCGCTGGCCGTGGCATTGGCGCTCGGCCTATCGGCCTGTGGCGGAGGGGGCGGCGGCGGCGGGAACGTCCGGCCGACGCCGCCACCCGCAACGGGCGGCGGCGGTACCGCCCCGGGCCCCAACGGTAACTTCGACGTGGCCGCGAACGTATCGACGGTCGTGCCCGAGACCCTCGCCGGTGCGATCGATGTCGTGAAGACCGGCGCCGGCACGCTCACCCTGACGGGCTACAACACCTACGGCGGACGCACGCAGGTCAACGCTGGTGCCCTATACGTCAACGGCGACCAGACGGCGGCGAAGGGAGCGACCACGGTCGCCGCCGGCGCGACACTTGGCGGTAGCGGCATCCTCGGTGGCGATGTGACCGTCGCCGACGGCGCGACGCTGTCCCCGGGCGACCGGGGCAAGACCGGCGTGCTCACCCTCAACGGCAGCCTCCGCCTTTCGTCGGCCTCGATACTCGACTTCGGTTTCCTGCAGGCCGCCGGCGGTGTCCAGTCGGGTGACCTGATCAACGTGCGGGGCGATCTCACCCTCGACGGCATCCTCCACGTCGACGTGGCATCGGGCGGCGACCCGGGCCCCGGCGTGCATCGCCTCTTCAACTACGGCGGCGTCTTGACCGACAACGGCCTGTCGCTGGGGAACATGCCGTCCACGGGCTGGTACGTGCAGACCGGCGTCGCGCATGAAGTGAACCTGATCGACACGCGTGGCATGCGATTCGGCTTCTGGGACGGCGCCGGAGCGAAGGGGAACAACGCCATCGACGGTGGCGACGGTACATGGAGCGCGGATCCAGGGAACGATACGTGGACCGACGCCAGCGGCGCGGCGAACGCCGGATTCAGCGATGGATCGTTCGCCGTCTTCCAGGGACGTCCCGGCACGGTGAGCGTCGATGGCGGCAGCGGCCCGGTCAACGTGTCCGGCATGCAGTTCGCTGTCGGAGGGTACGCCGTGCGCGGAGGCCCGATCCATCTCGTGGGCGACGCGGCCAATCCGGCACGCTCCACCATCCGCGTGGGCGACGGTTCGATTCTCAGCGCTCATATGGTCGCGACCGTCGACAGCGTGCTCGATGGCGATGCCATGCTTGTCAAGACGGATCACGGCACGCTCGCCCTCGGGGCAAACAACACGTACCGCGGCGGAACGACGGTCGACGATGGCGTGCTACAGGTGGGGACCGGCGGCACGACGGGTTGGATCGTCGGCGATGTCACGAACAACAGTGTCTTCGCGTTCAACCGCAGTGACGATGTGACGTACGGCGGCGTGGTGAGCGGCAGCGGCACGCTCGTCCAGAGCGGCACCGGGCGGCTGACCCTCACCGGTGTCAATACGCATACGGGCGGGACGACGGTGCGCTACGGCATCCTCGAGGTGGCGCCGGGTGCGACGCTCGGGTCGGGCGACATCGTCGTGGATGTGAACGACCATCCTTACGATCCGGCCGCCACGCTAAGGGTCGACCACGGCGTGACCCTTCCTAACGCGGTCTGGTTGATGGGCCACGGGATGATCGATAACGCGGGCGTGCTGAGTGGTAATACCTTCGGCATGCGCGGCATGAGCGACGAGTTCTTCGACGGCGGGACGGTCTGGAACCATGACGGCGGCATCATCCGGGGCATCCAGTCCGGTGTCGGCTTCGGATCCGCCATGGGTACGGTCAGGAATGGTAGCGGTGGCCTGATCGAGGGTGGCGATGCGGCCGTCGACCTGCTCGCCGGGGGCGCGATCTACAATGACGGCTCAGGTACCCGCATCGCGTCCGACACGGGTCTCGCGGCGCGAACGGCGTGGCAGTTCTCGTCGATCCGGAACACGGCTGGCGCCACGCTGTCGGGCCGATTCGGCGCCATCCAGATGCAGGCCGGTGGCAGCGTGGGCAACGACGGCATCGGCAGTTCGATCGTCGCATCGTCGGGTCGCGGTATCGAAGCGACAGGCGCGACCGCGTCGGTGAGCAACACCGGGGGTGCCCTGATCTCCAGCGCCGGCACCGCGATCTGGCTGCAGCGCGGCGGATCGGTCACCAATGGCGCGGGGTCGGTCATCGAGACCACCGGTACGCGGCGGGGCGACTGCAGCAATGCGGAATGCGCCATTTATGTCGCCACGGACGACGACGGCCTCGGACACCACACGGGCGGTGGCCTCACGCTCGTCAATGCGGGCAGCATCATCGGCGACGTGCAGATGTTCCGCACGGCGAGCAATAGCGTGACGCTGAGCGCTGGCAGCTCGATCCACGGCGATCTTCAGCTGGGTACGACCGCGTCGTCCCGGATGACCGTGGAAGGCGATGCGGGGACGGTGCAGTTGTATTCACAGGCGGTCACCGGTCGCACGACATTCGACAACGGGTACCTGTGGAAGACCGGAAACGGCAGCTGGATCTTCGACAACGACGATCTCAGGCCCGGTAGCATGACGATCACGAGTGGCACCGTGCAGGTCGGCAACGGCGGGACGACCGGGTCCCTCGGTGCACCCTTCAGGGTCGACCTGTACAACGCGAGTCTCGTGTTCAATCGAAGCGACGACATCGCCTTCGACGGACTGCTTGTCGGAAGCCACACGCAGGGCCAGGTGGGCTACCTCGTGCAGGCGGGCACGGGCAAGCTGACATTGACCCAACCGGCGGACATCAGCTCCCTGCGCGTCAGGATCGAACGGGGTACGTTGCAGATCGACGACACCGGCTCGCTTCCGGGAAGCGATAACGGCAGCTTCTCCATGGCCAATGTCGAAAACGACGGCGCGCTGATCTACGACAGCCAGTGGAACATCTTCGCGGGCGTCACCTCGGGCACGGGCTCCGTGACGCAGAACGGTTCCGCGTCGCTGATCATGGATCTCCCGAATACGTACGCCGGCGGGACCACGGTGAACAAAGGCAGATTGCAATCGTCTTACACGCTGCCGGGCGACGCGGCGGTGAACGCATCCGGCACCGTGACGGGCATAGGGCGCGGGTACTACGTGCCCGGCTTCCCCGGCGTGACCGGTAGCCTGTTCAACGCGGGCGTGGTTTCCGTGCGTGGTGGCGATACGAAGGTCGGTGGCGACTACGTTCAGTCACCCACGGCCACCATCGCGCTGGATCTGGGCAGCAAGGTCGCCGTCGACGGCATGGCGACGCTCGGCGGGGGCACGCTGAGGATCACCGGCGCCGACTCCGGCTACGTCGCCAACACGCATACCGACGTCCTCACCGCGAACGGTGGCGTTACCGGCGCCTTCGATCGGCTGGTCAAGGACACGGGCGTCGTCTTCACGGCGACCACCATCAACTACACGCCGAACAGCGTGTGGCTCGATACCACCGGCCTGGACGTGACGACCGCCGCGGCGGGCGACGGCGTGAGCTACACGGCGGCGTCGTTCCGCAGCGCGCAGCGCGTGCAGGCGGCATTCGACCAGATCGACGGCGAGATCGCGGCAAGCGGATCGCCATCGGCATCGAACGGTTCCCCCGCCGTCACGACCGCTTTCGTGCAGGCGGCTGGCGAGTTCCAGCAGGCGCCGTCGCTGCAGGCGGCACAGGCTTCCCTGCGGAGCCTTTCCGGCGAGCTCCATGCCGCCAGCGCGGCGATGACCTTCGAAAGCATCGACGCCTCGAACCGCGCCTTGTCGGATCGCCTCGACGCTCTGGCGTGCAAGAGCGACGGTTACGGCATGTGGACGCAGAGCCTCAACGTCGGCGGCGACATGGGGCGCACCGGCTACGACGGCATCGGCTTCCAGCTCAATGGCTGGCTGGTCGGCAGCGACAGTCCGATCGGCACTTCCGGCGTGGCGGGCTTCGCCTTCGGCCAGAGCACCGGGCGTCAGCAGCTCGATCGAAGCGCCGACCGGAATCGCAGCCGGAACACGGACGGCATGTTCTACGCCGGCTGGCTCGACGGCAACTGGTATGCGCATGGCCGCCTCGGCTTCGGGCGCTTTCACCAGGACGTCGATCGCCGGCTTCTGCTCGGCACCTCCGCACAGGGCGTTTCGACCAATTACAGCGGCAGCTACAGCGTGGCGTATGGTGAGACCGGGCTGCGCATGGGCTGGGCGGGGACACTCATCACCCCGTTCTTCAGCACGGAGTACGCCAGGATCGACCGCGACGGCTTCGCGGAGGACGGCGCCGGCGGATTCGGCCTGCGCGCCAATGCGCAGGTGATCGATCGCTGGCAGGCGGGCCTCGGGCTGCGCGCTTCGCGACAATGGAACTTCGCAGGCGGGCGCTCGGTGGCGGTGCGTGCGAGCGCGCAGTTCCAGCGCACACTCGCTTCGCAGGGTGACATCTTCGACGCCAGCTTCGTCGGACTGCATCAATGGCAGCCCCTTACCGGCGTGGGCCTGTCGCGCTATCGCGGCATTCTGAACGTCGGCATCGACGCGGCGCTATCCGAACGCACGTCGCTCACCTTCGGCTACGACTATCAGAAGGGCCAGCGCGATCAGGCACAGGGAGTCTCGGCCCGGATGCTGATGGCGTTCTGACGACGAGGCCACGGCATGCGGTACGTTCCGCTGGCGCGCCCCATGACCGTGAGTTAGGTTGCGGGAGTCACGCGTTCGATGAAGGAGTTCACGGTGCGGCCAGCGGTGGTGTCATGGATAAGCCTCGGATTGTCGTCGATCGCGGTCTGCTTTTCGGCGGCCGCTTTCATCGCCACGCAGCGAGGCGATCGAACCCTGCACGCGAGGGGCATCGTGATCGACGATGCCGCCGGTATCCCTCGCGTCGTCATCGGGGCGCCCTTACCGGGACCGACGATCGACGGGAAGACGGGCACGCGGGCGGGTGACCTCTCGGGTATCGTCATCAACGGCCCGGACGGCACCGAGCGCGGGGGGTACGGCACCGTCGACCAGGGCGGTGAAGCCGTGCTGACGCTCGATTCGGCCAACGGAAAGGTGGAGCACTTCAAGGTCGTATCGAACGCCAGGTCCGGCGCGAGCCTGTTCATCGTCACGGGCGATGCCCGCAAGGCGCTCATGTTGAGCACCTACAGCGGAGAGTCAAGGATCTCGGAACTGGCGGATGACGGTGAAGTCGGGACCTACGAAGCGAAGCGCCCTCCCGCGTCATCTACTAAATAATTAGTTGACGCGGGCGGCCCTTCGGGCGTATCACTACTACATCTTTAGTAGATATCGCCGCAGGGGCCGTGCATGAAGATCTCCCTCACCGACCGCGAGGCCGACGTCATGCAGGTGCTGTGGGAGCACGGGCCTTCCATGGTGGCGGACGTTCGCGAGAAGCTGAGCGACAGGCTGGCCTACACGACCGTACTGACGGTGTTGCGCACGCTCCAGGCGAAGGGATACGTCGGCTACGAAGAAGAGGGACGGGGCCACCGCTACTTCGCGAGCGTGAAGCAGCAGGCCGCTCGGAAGAACGCGTTGCAGCACCTGACGGACAAACTGTTCAAGGGCTCGACGGAACTCCTTTTCTCGCACCTGGTCTCCGAGCAGAAGCTCACGACCGAGCAGATCGGCCGCATGCGCAAGCTGCTCGCCGAGCACGCCGACAAGGACACGAAGTGATGCTGGCCTGGATGGTGTATGCCGTCCTCGTCACGGTGGCCCTCGGCGTGGCGGCCCTGATGGCCGAGAAGGCGATGGCATCCCGGCGAATGCCGAAGCGCTGGCCGTGGATGGCCGCGATCGCCGCCTCGGTGGCGCTGCCGATCGGCATGGCGACGGTTTCGGTGCCCACGCCCGCAACGCCGACGCGCGCGGCGTCCGCCATCGCCTTGCGGGACACCACCTCGATTCCCCTGGCGTCGGTCGCGATCGACTGGAGCGGAGCGAGTGCTTACACGGCGTCCCCGTCGGTGAACAGGGCGGCGATCGACATATGGGCCGCGAGCTCGTTCACCCTGGTCGCCTTCCTGTCCGCCAGTGCGTTGATCCTTCAGCGACGCAAGCGCCGATGGACCACGGACCAGCTGTGCGGCGTTCCCGTGCTGGTTTCAGACAGCGCCGGCCCAGCCGTGGTCGGCCTCGTCCGCTCGCGCATCGTGGTGCCGGCGTGGGTGATGCGCGAGTCGGTCGGGCAGCAGCGCTACGTCATGGCCCATGAGCAGTCGCATCTGCGCGCACGCGATCCGCTGCTCGTCGCCGGCGCCCTGGTGCTGCTCTCAGCCATGCCATGGAATCCGCTGCTGTGGTGGCAGTTCCATCGCCTTCGCTGCGCGATCGAGGTCGATTGCGATGCGCGCGTGCTGCGCTCGGGTGGCCAGGTGCAGGAGTACTGCGAGACGCTGATCCAGGTAGGGCAGAACCAGTCCGAATTCATCGGTTCGGTCACCGCCATGTCGGAATCGCGATCGTTCCTCGAACACCGGATCAGGATCATGCTTTCCCAACCAGGACGCTGGGCACGCGCCACCGCGTTCGCCCTGATCAGCGTCGCGCTTGGCATGGCGGTGTTCGCGACACAGGTGACGCCTCCCGCCACCGCCGTGCCGGCCACGAACGGGGCCATCCGGATCAGTCCGGATATCCTCGATGCCTACGCCGGCGAGTACGAACTTGGCGACTACTCGCTGGTCACCGTGGCGCGCAAGGGCGGCGACCTGACGGTGACGCCGATCGGCCAGTTCATGGCGCAGGGGACAATCGACGCACCGGCCATCAGCGAGACGTCGTTCGCGATTCCGGTGCTCGACGCGCGGCTCGAATTCACCCGCGGCGCCGGCGACCGCGTCGAGGCCATGGCGGTCTACATCCACGGCGCGCTGGCCGCGACGGCGAACCGCGTCGACGAGGCGCGGGCCGAAGCGATCCGGGCAGCGCTCGCCGCGAGGATCCGCGAACAGACACCGTACCCCGAGAGCGAAAAAGCGCTGCGACTCGTTCTGACCAATCCTCCCACCGACGCGGGCACGCGCTCCGGTACGCCGCCGAAGAGCGCGGCGCAGCGCGAGTCGCTGTCGAAGTACTTCGACGCGCTCGGTCCCGTGCAGTCCTATCGATTCAACGGCGTCACGGACTATGGCTGGGACAGCTACGACGTGCAGCACGAACACGGGGCCGAGCAGGTGTTCTTCCTGCTCGACCGCGACGGCCTGATCGTCAGCAGCGTGGTCCGTCGTCAGTAGGACGTCCGCCACCCCAATACATCCTGCAGAAGGACACGAACGATGCGAGGCATCGAACGACTCGTCATGCGTGGAGCGATGGTCGTGGCCGGGTTCGCCGCGGCACCGGCGTTCGCCCTGTGTCCCGAGCCTGCCGCTTCCGCGGGTGGGCCGGACAACGCGCACACGCGCTACGTGGAATCGCATCTGTTGCCGCCCGTCATTCGGAAGGGCGACACGCCCGTTACGCTGGCCGAGCGGATGCGCCAGTACGGCGTGCCCGGCATCAGCGTCGCGGTGATCCACGACGGCAAGCTCGCCTGGGCGCGTGGGTGGGGCGTGCGCGATGTCGTGAGCTGCAAGGCCGTGACGCCCGACACGGTGTTCCAGTCAGCCTCGATAAGCAAGGTCGCCACTGCCGTACTGGCGTTGCGCATGGTCGAGCAGGGAAAGCTCGGGCTGGATGCGAACATCGACGACGCGCTTCGTTCCTGGAAACTTCCGGCGGACCCGGCGCTGGCGCCGCACGGCGTCACGCTACGCCAGTTGCTCAGTCATACGTCGGGTCTCGGCGTCCATGGCTTCATCGGCTACATGCCCGGCGTGCCGCTGCCCACGCCCGAACAGATCCTGGGCGGCGTGCCGCCCGCCAACACGCCCGCCGTGCGCAGCGTGCTTCCTGCCGGGCAGACGTTCGAGTATTCCGGTGGTGGCTACGTCGTGACGCAGGTCGCGCTCGCCGACGCAGGCGGTGCACCGTTCGCCGAGCTTGAGCGACGCGAAGTGCTAGGCCCGCTCGGCATGACACGCAGCGCCTTCGCCATGCCGCCGTCGCCCGAGCTGGTCGCCAACCTGGCGTTCGGGCACGAGAACGGCAGCGTCGTTGCCGGGAACTACCGCGTTCAGCCGGAGCTCGCGCCCGCGGGCCTGTGGACGACCGCCGCGGATCTGGCCCGCCTCATCATGGATATCCAGGCCTCCGCCCAGGGCAAGACGGGTCATCGTCTGTCACCGGCGATGACGCGGCAGATGCTCACCGCGGTCAAGGACAACTGGGGCATGGGCGTGGCCGTCTATCCGAGCGGTCCGTCGCGCTTCATGCACGACGGTGTCAACGTCGGGTATTACGTGTTCATGATCGCCTATGCGGACAAGGGCGAAGGCGTCGTCGTGCTGACCAACGGCGGTGACCGGCGAATCGTGGCCGACGTCGTCCGCGCGGTGGCCACCGACTACGGCTGGCCCGACATCGCCGCACCGGCGAGCGAAGAGAAAACGCTCAGCCTTGCCGAGTACGCCAAAGCGGCAGGGCACTTCGTCGGCGGAGGACTCGATGTCGTCCTCGAAGCCCGGCCCGGCGGTCTCTACGCGAACGCTGGTGCGCCCGTCGCGGAGCGACTCGTCACGCTCTCCGCACGACGCTTTCGCTCCGAATCCCTGGGAATCACGGTCGAATTCACCCCCGACTTTTCGAGCTTCACGATGATCGAAGGCTCGCCGCCGATGAAACTGGTGCGGATGGAGGCACCTGCGTCGCCCGTGAAGAAGGCGACCTGACCGCGAGGATGCGGACGATCATCGGACGGCGACAGTTTGCGGGCCGGCCGTTCACGGCCCGACCGCTAGCGTCGTGGCTTCCACATGCCGGAGTATCTTATGAAAGCCATCGTCTTCCACGGGACAGGTGACATTCGCCTCGACGACGTGCCCGAGCCGACCATCGAAGCCGACACCGACGCCATCGTCCGGCTGACCAGCTCGGCGATATGCGGCACCGATCTGCACTTCATCCGCGGCACGATGGCGGGCGTCGAGCCGGGAACGATCCTTGGACACGAAGGCGTCGGCGTGGTGGAGAAAATCGGCCCGGCCGTGCGCAACCTGAAGGTCGGCGACCGCGTAGTCATCCCCTCGACGGTCGCGTGCGGGTACTGCTCGTATTGCCGCGCGGGTTATTCGGCGCAGTGCGACAACGCCAATCCGAACGGTCCGGGGACCGCGTTCTACGGTGGCCCGAAGGAAGCCGGCGGCCTGAATGGCATGCAGGCGGAGAAGGTCCGTGTGCCGTTCGCCGGCGTCAACCTGGTCGGCCTGCCGGACGAGGTCAGCGACGACGAGGCGATCCTCATCTCCGACATCTTTCCTACGGGCTATTTCGGTGCCGACCTTGCCGGCATCAAGCCGGGTCACCTCGTCGCCGTGTTCGGCTGCGGACCGGTCGGGCAGTTCGCGATCGCATCCGCGAAGCTGATGGGCGCAGGTCGCGTCTTCGCGATCGACCGGCATCCGGATCGGCTGGAGATGGCGAGGAGCCAGGGCGCGGAAGTCATCGACTTCTCGAAGGAAGACCCGGTCGAAACGATCAAGCAGCTGACGGGCGGCATCGGTGTCGACTCGGTCATCGACGCGGTCGGCGTGGATGCCGAACACGCGCACGAAGGGCCGGCGAAAACATCGAATACACCCGAGACGGCGAAGCAGGCATCGCCCGCCGCGCGCGAGGACGCCGAGCACTTCCGGGCGGGCGACGGACCGATGCAGTCGCTGGCGTGGGCCGTCGACGCCGTGGCCAAGGCGGGCACCGTGGCCATCATCGGTGTCTACCCGCCCTCGGATAACCTGTTTCCCATCGGCGCGGCGATGAACAAGAACCTCACCGTGCGCATGGGCAACTGCAACCATCGCAAGTACGTTCCCATGCTCGTCGAGCTCGTGCGCAGCGGGCAGGTCGTTCCGACGTCGATCCTGACCGAACGCGAGCCACTGAGCGACGCACTCGCGGCCTACGAGCAGTTCGACCAGCGGCAGCCCGGGTGGATCAAGGTCGAACTCGAGCCGTCATCATGATGCCGAATTCGTCGACTTGGCCTGGACCGCTGCTGCCCGGTGGGCGGCAGTGCGTTCGCGACCCCAACCCTGGTCCGCGAGAAGCGGGAAATCGACCTATACTCGGCGCACTCGCTGATGAACGGACGCCTATGAATCGTCGCCTGTTTGCCTGTTCTGCCGGCTCGATCGTTCCCGATTTCCCTGCGTCTCACCAGCTGTCATCGGCTTATGCCCGGCCGGGGTTTCCGTGATGGGTGAGCTGAGAGAAGGGGGGCTGGCCATCCTGGTCTTGCTGGCGATGTCGGTGATCGCGCTCTGGGTGGCTATCGAGAGGTTTCGGAGCGTTCGCAAGCGACTGGTCGTCCCCGAGGGCCTCGCGCGCCGGGCGGATGTCTTGTGGCAAGAGGGCAGGATCGATCAGGTCCAGACGTTGATCTCGAGCGATCCGAGTACGCTCTCGCGCATGCTGCGCTACATGCTGGACTATCGTGCGCACGATCTGGCGTCGATCACTAAGGGCGTGGAAGACATCGCCTCCATCGAGCTTCGCGACCATCTGCGCCGTATCTATCCCCTGGCGATCATCGCTACCGTTGCGCCAATCGTGGGTCTCCTCGGCACGGTGGCCGGCATGATCGAAGCATTCCACGCACTCGCCTTCTCCGGTCCGGTCGATCCCGCATCGCTCGCGAGCGGGATTTCGAAAGCCCTGGTCAACACGGCGGCCGGCCTTTGCGTGGCTCTGCCGGCGCTGGCCTTCTACCACGGTTTCAAATACCGCATTACCGCCTTTGGCCTCGAGCTGGAACGGCAGGCGGGCGCGCTCCTGCGGACCCACTTCATGGGCACGACGAGCGGCGCGACATCGTGAAGATCGATCTGGGGGACGATCATGAGCCGGAAATCGGGCTGGTGGCTCTGATCGACTGCATCTTCTTCCTGCTGATGTTCTTCATGGTGGCGACCACCTTCAAGGCGAACCAGGACAACAAGCGCGATCGGTCCATTCCCGTCGATCTTCCGAAAGCCGCGGCGACCTTTCGCGCGGACGAAGCATCGACGACGGGCATGGTCATCGCCGTGGCGCGCGATGGAGCGATCTATGTCGATGGCGTCGCGACGACGCAGAACCAGCTGCACGATCGTCTGCGCGACCTCGCGGCGCGCGATGCGCATGCGGTGATTCGCATCGACGGAGATCGCCGTGCCCCGTTCGAAGACATCGTAAGCATCATGGATTCGTGCGCCTTCGAAGGGCTCACCAACCTCGCCGTCCACGTCCGGCATTAGCATGGCCAGGCGATCGTCGTGGGATCCGTATCGCCCGATCCGAAACGAAAGCCCGGCACGCGATGTGCTCTGGTCCATACTGACGCACGCCCTCTTGCTGGGCCTGGCGTACTACCTGACTCAGCTCCGCCCGGCCTCGAACGACGTGTCGGGGCGGGTGCAGGCGACCCGCAACGCCGCTTTCCAGGCGGCGGCGACCCAGCGTCTGAACGACCTGTCATCCGCCGAGGCTGCACTTGCGCAGCGTTCGCAGGACACCGCCCCACCTCCGTTCCGCCCCATTCGTTCGGCGCGAGACGCTCTCGAGCAAGCGCGAGCGCGCTACGACGCCCTGAAGAAAAAGCACGCCGACCTGCCAACGCTGCCGAAGATGCCGCGCACGGAGGCCGAGGCACTCGCGCAACTGGCCCAGCTCGAAACCCAGCTCGCCGCGACGTCGACGCGCGACGCACAGTCGGGATCGCCCGGCGCCGCATCAGCGGCCGGGGACGCCAAGGGTGGGCCGGGAGGTGCCCGATTGGCCGGTTCTGCAGGGGATGCCGAGCTGACCCCGTTCGATGTCGCCACGGATCGTGGGCGCGGCGCGGACGTCGTGCCGCGGGGACGGTTCTCGTCCATCCCGCCCCTCGATGCGCCGGTCCGGGCGGCAGGGGGCCGCAGCGTCGGTCCCGGCGGCACGTATGCCAACCGCCTGTACGTCGACACGTGGTATGTCGTGGGGCCATTCGATGCGATCGGCGACCAGCCACTGGAGCATCAGGAGTTGCCGGAGCTGGCCGTCGATCTCGACGGAACCTACGCAGGAAAGTCGGGCAGAACGCTCACGTGGCGCCATGTCCAGGCAAGCGAATACCCGTTGTTCCTCCCGGATCCTTCCGAGAGCGCCGTCTATTACGGCTACACCGAGTTGAGGCTCGACCGTGACCGCGAGATATGGGCGTGGATCGGCGCCGACGACGCGGCGAAGGTGTGGGTGGACGATCGACTCGTCTGGAAAGGCGGCGCGCCGGTAAAGCCCTGGTTTCTGCGGGATGCCCGATCGATGAAACACGAGATCGCCGATTACAACCTGAGCGAGGGCAAGATACGCCTTCGTCTCTCCGCGGGCCGCCATCGGGTGCTCTTCAAGCTGTACAACGGCGCCGAGGTGATGTTCTTCTCGTTGGTTCTGAGCGACGCGCAGGAGCGAAGCAATGCCGCTCTCGTTCACCCGTGACGGGCGAAGCCATAGCCGCAAAGCGTCTGGCACACCACGCCACAAAAGGAGACACGTATGAAAATGGGTATTCGGTCCAAACGTGCCGTGGTTTTCGTTGCGGCTGCTCTAGGATTCGCGGACGCAGCCTGCGCTGAGGAGTCGCCCCCCGTCGTCCTGTCGTTGCCGTCGGAGGCGGCTTTGGCGGAACGAGGTATCGTCACATTCTCGATCACGAATCCAACCGACGAGAACATGGCAGCCGTCTCGCTTGAGACCCCGTTCGCCATCGCCGACGATCGATTGGCAAACCCGGAGTTCGAAGTGAGCGATGCCAGTGGACGCGAACTCCCGTACAAGGGTCGCCAGGTGCGCTTCGGGCCGCCCGAGGCTTCCACGTTTCTGCTCATAGGGCCGCATCAGACGCTTAGCAAAAACGTCGATCTGGGTTCAGATTACGACATCCGTGAGGGCGGCGCCTATAAGGTCACGTACGTCAAAACGCTGCGTTTACTACGCGGGTCAGGGGTGGAGAAGATCAAGGACATCGGGCCAGAGGAGGAGATCCCTCTGCAAGCTGTTCGTAGCAACACCCTTACGATCTGGATGAATGATGCACTGATGACAGGAGCATCCGTATACCGTTCCCGTCGGGTCGCCGAAGATGCTTTCGCAGTGTGTTCGCCGAGTCAGTGCCCGACATCAGGCAGCGACGTTTCAGCGGATTCGCTCTTCATCGTGAGGCGGCACGTGCATCCTGTCGCCAATCGGCGCAGTATCGAGTCGTTCGGATCTACCACCCACCGGAGATCGACATGACGACCAAGAGCCTCTACGTTGAACTGCACGCGAAGCCCGGCCGCGAAGAAGACGTTGCCGCCTTCCTCGAGAGCGCGAAGGGACTCGTCGATGCCGAACCCGGCACCACCACCTGGTTCGCCGTTCGTTTCGACTCGAGCACGTTCGCGATATTCGACGCCTTCGGCGACGACACGGGCCGCGACGCCCATCTGAACGGCAAGGTCGCCGCGGCGCTGATGGACAACGCGAGCGAGCTGCTCGCCAGCGCACCGGTGATTCGCAAGGCCGATGTACTGGCCGACAAGCTGCCCGGCTGAGGGGGCCAGTCAGTTCGGGTCGAAGGGGCCGCATCGAGTTCTGCGAGCTCCTTCGAACCTTCGCATTCGCTGCCAAGGCCGGCGCCCGGTAGAGGATCACCTCCATGCAATCGAGTCGATTGAAACAGCTCACCGTCAGCTGGTCGCTCCTCGGTTATTACCAGCGTTTCGAAGCGATCGTCGCGCTGGCTCTCACCTTCCTGATCAGCGTGATCATCATCGTCGCTCTGGTTCGCCTTGCGATGGGCGTCGTGAACGGCCTGGTGTTCAGCGCGATGGATCCACTGGACCACGCGGTATTCCAGACGGTGTTCGGCGAGATCATGACGCTGTTGATCGCCCTCGAATTCAATCACACGTTGCAGTACATGGTCGCGCGACAGCAGAGCATCGTGCAGACATCGGTACTGTTGCTCATCGCCATTCTCGCCCTTGCGCGGAAGTTCATCCTGCTCGATCTCAAAGCAGTAAGCGCGGCCCAGGTGCTTGCACTGGCGGGTGCGACCTTAGCCCTGGGGCTGACCTATTGGTTCATTCGCGCCCGTCGTGACGCGGACGGTGCATCGGCGTCGAGTTCATCGTAGCGGCGGCGGACTTCCGCGCTTTGCTGATCGGTCACGCTCGATGCCCCGACCCAGGTCGCCCGCTCGTTCGCCAACGTGCATGCGAAGCTCGCCTGGCCTCTATCCCGTTCAACGTGGACGGATTCGCATAGTTTGTACGTATTACAAGCCCGTAGTTTGAGCATCTGGCCGTTTCTTCCGGGCAGTGGAGCTCGATCGGCCATCGATATGACCATAGTTTGTACATGCGAGGTCACATGGGTTCCGGGATCGAAACGCCACCCGGCACGGGCTGCTCGGCCATATTAACTCCAAATTAACGACTAGTGATCTTTCCCGGGCGACTGCAAGAGTGGCCTGCCGGTCACCCTCGCCGCGGAGTGAGCCGCAGCCCAGAGCTCGCGATCGACACCCCGGCTCGGTCCGAGGACGCGCCCCGCCGGCCAGGCATCAGCGAGGCCGCAGGCGTGAGCGAGCTAGCGGCTGTATTGACCCGCCCCAATTCCCCCTATACGTTGGGGCCGCTGGTGTCCGAGGCGGCGCGTCTGCCCGTCGGACTTAATAGGGAATCCGGTGTAAATCCGAAACTGGTCCCGTAGCGGTAAGTGGAAACGACCCCGTTCTATGCACTGGCTCCATGGGGAGCTGGGAAGCGGCGGGTAGGCCGGGAGGCGAAAGCCCCTATGTCCACGAAGTCCGAAGACCTGCCAGCCGCCGCCGCCCTTCCTGGGCGCGGTTCGTTGCATACGCGCCCTGGTGCTAACACGCTTCCCACCAGCTCGCCTTGCTAACAGTCCAACCTTGGCGAGGACCCAAGGAAAGTCTGGTCCCTCAGGAGCCTCATTTATGAGCGCGATCGCTGCTGTGCTTGGCGTGCTTAAACGCCTTCCATCGTTCCGCTGTTTCGTCGCTGTCGATATTGGACAGACGTCTCTCAGCCTAACCCTGGAGGCCAAGCGCATTTAACGCTGGGTGGTGACGCCGGGCTGCACGGCCGAGCAGTCCGGCGTTCGTCATCGCGTAAGCGCATTCTAGTGCCGCGCCGAACATTTCAACCGATGATCCCCGAAATCTGCTCGAAGGCAGCCTTCGAGCACGCAGAGAATGGCTGAATTGAATCGCACTCTCTGCGGGCCTTACCGCCTTTTCTTTGCCTGTAAACCGGCCGTCACTCGTCGTCACGGTCCTCGCCATGGTCCTCGCCGTGCTGCTTTTGCCGGGTCAGCTCCCGCCTCACCATGTCGGCGGAAGGGCCGACCTTCGCCACAGCCTGGCGAAGCTTCTCCTCCGACACGCCAAGCTGCCGAGTCCAGTAGCGCAGCTCGTACGCTTCGTGGATGTTAATCTTCTTTACGTCCTGAATGAGGCTATTGATCTCGTTCGCCGTGTGCGTCAGCTTTTCAATCTTCGACGGCGTTATCTCCCACTCGCCGTGGACGATCTTATTGCGGTAGCGCATCAGGTCACGAAAAAGGCGCGATGTGTCCTGGTCGACCAGCCCAGTCGTCGCCAGCAGTTCTAATGCCTGGTACGCCTTTGGGGGCGGCGGCACCCCGAAATTGTCAGTGAACCGTTCGTTGATGTTCCTGGTCAGCTCGTCCGTGGCTTCGACCAGCTGAGCAAGAATAGGGATCTGCTTGTAGAGTCGCGTGCGACGTCGTCGCTTTAACAGCACAGGCGTCGACCGCAAGTCCTCGGTTGTGATCTTGCCGCTCGCGCCGCTCCATTCCCTGTCCCCTTCCGCGTCCGCGCCCCCTTCCGTCGGCGGCGACGGTGCGGCCGGCAGCTGCTCGATGCCGTCCTCTACACTTGCCTCGGATGCCTTCGCAATGGCGATGGCATCTGTGCGTTCCGCGAGAGAGTCAATCGCGAACTCCAGCTCGGCGCCGCCAAACTTCGCTCGGCGCAGCTGGGTCAGAAGCTTCGCCATGTCTGGAAGCATGACGCAGGCGGCAGCTGCCAGAATCAGGTACAGCGAAAGTGAATCGAACGTCAGCTTCGGAAAGATCATTCGCGCGAAAACAATGCCGACGCACAGCGCCGCAAATAGCCGCTGCGCCTTCAGCGCGCACAGCCACGTTATCAATCGTCGCAGCTTTCCCATGTTGTTCCCCTGCACCGCTTGAGCAGCGGCATGCTTGATGGCTTAGCCCAACAGCACCCCAATGCGGAATAGCGCCAAGGGGAATTCCGGTGTGTACACTACAAACGCGAAAGGCCCCTTGAAGGCGCGAGAAGGCAAGGTCATGCGTGATGCAAACTGATGCACCTGGAGGGCTTATTGGTCGGTGCTGGACTTTGGAAACATAGCCTGGCGCACCTCGTTGTAGTCAGCTCTTATGCGGTTCAAATGAATTACGACGTTGTGAATGAGAACTTTGTTCGCAGTTTCGAGTGCACGATCGAGCTCTCGGTAATCTTCAGGTCGTCGGTACAGGTCAAGGGTTTTTTTCAGCTCGGAGTGATTCCAAGGGCCGGCAATGTAAGTTTCAAGCGCGTCTTCTAGGAGAAGGAACTGATCTCGCATGCTCAGGATCGCTGCGACGCCGCCGTCAGCACCGATTTCGTAGAGGGGGAGGGACTCGAGAGCCCTAGCAATTCGTTGAGTGACGACTCGGCTGTAAACCCAGGGTAGCTCTTCGCGGGGAACGTCACGGCCCATGACCAGCCGGATCTCATCGGCCTGGTAATCGGCGGCCTGCACCACCGCAAAAAGGCCACGCTTTCGATCCTCTACCACACCGCGCTGTGTTGCCTCCACGGCCTCAATCGCTGCGCGGCTTTGCCTCGCGCCTACCATGTAAGCGACCGCGATGGCCACAATTGAACCGAACGCCTGCACCCAGGCGGCGAGAGTCTGACTAGCCGGGGCGGGAAGGACTAGCGCAGAGACTATCAGTGCACCAGTGATTGCTGCGCCACCAAAAGAGGCGATATCACGAGCACTGGGATGTCTTAGCTTAAAATGTCGCATGTGCTATCCGTGCTGCGCGCTGGTGATCACGAGCGCCTCCGTGTAGGAGGCGCTGCGTAGCAATTAAGCGTCCTCATCTTCGCGCTTCATCGCTCGTATAGCTTTCAGGTCTGGGCGCTGTCCATTTGCGATAGAACGCATGAGTGTTACGAGGTCGCCAATAAGTGAATGTGGGTTTCGTAGACCGTCCCTATTGTTCCGCGCCGAATATTTTATGGCCTCGTCCAGCTTGGGTCGAAGGGCTTGGTAAATGCCTCTCGCGCCTTTGGTGTATGAGGTCTTTGTGTCCGCTTTGAACGCCTTTTGAAACTCGGCGAGCACAACATCGCCACTGCTCTTCCTGCCAGCCATCCTATAGGGCTTCGTCGTCTGGTTCAGGTGCAGCAGTAGCCAGTACTCAAAGGAGGGATTCGATGTAATGGCGACCAGTTGGACGGGTGTATCGTCCTCTTTTGACAGCTGCTTTTGAGCGCAGCGATTACACGCTTCGGAATATCTTGCGTGCATGTCGCGATCAAACACGCAGAATATATAGTCGTAATCAGCCGATGAGTCCTCAGACATGTTGATAGCCTGCTCGACTACAGCGCTTGGGTCTCTTCCCTCACCAACGATCGTTACGTCTGCGGTGCTCATGCGAAGATCGTTTTTGAGTTCCTTTAGGTAGTTCGGCTCCGTCTTCTTACCTTCGCAAACGATTAGCACACTTGCGTATGTCGGCTTTACTGGTCTGGTGGGCCGCTTTTCAACGAGCCCGCGCGGTGCCTTAGCCATCCTGCTCCTCCGACATCTCGTCTATTGCCGTGTCCCACGGCTCTGCCGAGATGTATGGAATGGCACCAAACCTTCCCTGCAGGTAGTGCTTAGCCAATGAAGCATCCTTGCGAGGTTCGAAATCTGTCATCGGATAAATCTTTGTCACGCCATCCTGGGTCTTCTCGGCGAACCATATTTGGTCGCGACGTAGAATCTCGGTGCTGAGAAGCGACGTTGCGTGGGTTGTGAATAGTAGCTGGGCGCCGTTAGGGTTCCATTGGGGGGAATGAAACATCTTCACAACGGCTCGTGCCAAAAGAGGGTGCAGGTTGTTGTTGAGCTCGTCATACACCAGTATTCCGCCAAGCCCCATCGTTTTGACCATGGGCCCGATTTGCGAGAATAGGACTCTCGTCCCTTCCGACTCCTCGCTTAAGTCGAACCAAACTTCTTTGCCCTCGCTCGTTCGGTGCAGTGCGTGGACGTCGAAGCTCTTACGTGCGTCGAGAATCTTGGCGACTTCAGGGTCGCCTTGACGAATTGCCCGCATGACTGGGTGCTCATTCGGCGGAGCATCTTTAACTTCGAAGTCGACGATTGAAATGTCCGCTGTCTTCATAATCCGCAGCGCAACTTTCTTTATTTCTGGGATTTGAACCACTCTCGCGGTGTTGTTGTGGCTCTCCTCCGATCCCGGAGTTATGTGATCGCCGAACCAATCCCTAAGACCCGAAAGTTGCTCCGAGTTCAGCAGCGCGGCTGTTGATAAGAACAGCGCGTTCGGCCGGGTGGCATCGCGCCATGTCGCTTTTGCACCCTTCAAGAACGCGCCGAACTGCCACGAGTAATCGTTCGTCGCCGGGTCGAATTTTCTGATGAATACCCGTTGTGAGCGCTTCTCGGGGTAGGCGTATAACCATTCCTCGATAACACGCTCTTGGGTAGCCTCGAAGCCGTACTGAAAGCGCTGCCCGTCGTGAGTAAACACGGCCTCGAACATCGTGGGCATCGTCTCCGAATCATCGAGGCGAAACGGCTTGACTGGCAGGCCTTCGGTAAACGCATCGCTGTCAGCCGACCTGATGACGATCCGGCGCATCGTCAAAAGCGCATCTAGGACCGTCGTCTTGCCCGCCGCATTTGCGCCATAGATCACGGCACTCGCCAGGAGCCGCCCCACGCCATTTACGTTGCTGTCGAGGGTGTTGGTTTCAGTCAACTCGGACAAGCCGGCAGGAAGGAACGAGAGGACTTGCTCGTCGCGAATAGAGCGGTAGTTCCTGACGGTGAACTCGATGAGCATGACGGACCCTTGGAGACTGATTCAGGGCGATTCTCGCACTTTTTTCTCACAAAAGGGGTTATTTAGGTCTCAGTAGAGCGCGTACGCCTGCGCCCTGTTTCCCAACCTATTCGAGAATGATTCGCAAAAGAAGTGATTTTTGGTCTCCAGCTTCTTACAGAGTGACTCCCACCAGTGCGGCACGCACGCCTTCAACTCACGCCATTCGGCATAGTGTGTGCAAAGTGTACAAACTATGCCGATCCGTCAAAACGCGTCCCTCTAAGCGGCTTGCGCTTTCACCCTTTCACTCCCTAAATTGGTGCAATGCATGCACCCGATCAGACAGACCTTCTGACCCTGCTGGGAACCGGCCTCGCCGTCGTGGGCCTCGACGGGCGCGTCGCCTGGCTGAATCCCGCGTTGGGCGAGGTGCTCGATGTGGGGCCGCGCACGGCGCAGGGGCAGGACCTGGCGGTGCTGATGCGGGCGCCTTCGCTCTCGGCGCAGCTGGCGCGGGTGCTGGCGGAGCGGCGAGGGTTCCACCTGCGCGGCCTTGCTCTCGGGCTGCGGGGTCGGGAGGTCAGCGCGGATGTGTCTCTGCAGCCGATCGACGACGAGCGGGTGCTGGTGGAGGTCCATCCGCTGGCGCATGACGTCGCGTCGGGCGCCACGCCCCTGTCCGCCACGTTGCGTGGCTTCGCCCACGAAGTGAAGAACCCGCTGGCGGGTCTGCGCGGCGCGGCGCAGCTGCTGCAACGCCGGGTGGGCGACGACGATCTTCGCCAGCTCGCGGGCATGGTGATCGCGGAGGCGGACCGTCTGGCGGCGCTGGCCGACGGCCTGCTCCGGCATCGCGGCGCGGCGCGCATCGGCCCGGTCAGCATCCACGAACTGCTCGACCGGCTCGAAGGCCTGGTGGCCGCCGAGCCCGATGCGCCTCACGTGCGGCACGACTTCGATCCCAGCCTGCCCGATAGCGTCGGCGACACCGATCGTCTGATGCAGGTGCTGCTGAATCTGACGCGCAACGCCGGACAGGCAGGCGCTTCCACGATCACCCTGCGCACGCGCGTGGAGCATGGCGCGCGTCTGGGCGATCGTACGGTGCGCGCGGCGCTGCGCATCGACGTGATGGACGACGGGGCCGGCGTGCCCGACGATCTGCGCGATTCGCTGTTCCAGCCGCTCGTGTCGGGCCGCCCCGACGGGACCGGCCTCGGCCTGGCCCTGTCGCGTGAGATCGCGCTCGAACACGGCGGCGACCTGCGTTACACGAGCCGTCCGGGCGAAACCGTCTTTTCGCTGTACCTGCCGATGGAGCGCACGCATGAGTGAAGTATGGATCGCCGACGACGATCGCGGGGTACGGTTCGTGCTGGCGGAGGCGCTGCGCGACGCCGGCCACGCGGTGCGCGAGTTCAGCGCGGGCGACGCGGTGCGCGCGGCCCTCGACGAAAGCCGCCCCGCTTTGCTTGTCACCGATGTCCGCATGCCTGGCGAAGACGGCCTGCATCTCCTCGAGGACCTCACCCGGCGCAACATCGGGCCGGTGATCGTCATGAGCGCGTTCACCGACGTGGCGACGACGGCCGCGGCGTATCGCGCTGGTGCGGCGGATTACCTCGCGAAGCCCTTCGATCTCGACGGCGCGGTGGAGGCGGTGGAACGCGCGCTCGCCGCCGCGAACGAAGAGGTCGTCGTGCCCGCCACGCGATCGGACACGAACGCGCTGCTCGGCGAGAGCGCGGCCATGCGCGAAGTGTTCCGCCTGATCGGCCGCGTAGCGGCCAGCGACCTCAACGTGCTGATCACCGGCGAGACAGGCACCGGCAAGGAGTTGGTCGCGCGTGCCCTGCACGATGAAAGCGCGCGCAGCGGCAAGCCGTACGTCGCGCTGAACACGGCGGCGATTCCGTCGGAGCTGCTGGAAAGCGAGCTGTTCGGTCACGAGGCTGGCGCGTTCACTGGCGCGACGCGTCGTCACGCGGGACGCTTCGAACAGGCCGACGGCGGCACGCTGTTCCTCGATGAAATCGGCGACATGCCGCTCGGCCTGCAGACGCGCCTCTTGCGTGTGCTCGCGGGAGGCGAGTTCTACCGCGTGGGTGGGCGTGAACTGATGCACGGCAACGTGCGGATCGTGGCCGCCACGCATCAGGACCTCGACGCGCGTGTCGCCGCCGGTCAGTTTCGCGCCGATCTGAAACACCGGCTCGACGTCGTGCGCATCGCGCTGCCGGCCCTGCGCGAGCGCCGCGGCGACATTCCGCTGCTGGCGCGGCACTTCCTCGCGCAGGCGGCCGCGGACCTCAACCTGCCGCCGAAGCGTTTCTCGCGTGGTGCGATGAAAGCCATCGAGCAGCGCGAATACCCGGGCAACGTGCGCGAACTGGAAAACCTCTGCCGCCGGCTCGCGGTGGTCGCACCGGGCCTGGAGATCCAGGCTGGCGACCTCGGCAGCCTGCCGGGTACGCCGGCGCGCGGCGAGGAATGGACGGAAGCCCTCCGCGTATGGGCGCAGGACGCCCTCGCGCACGGCCAGGCCGACGTGCACGCCCGCGCGCGTGACGCACTGGACAAGACCTTGCTGCAGGTGGCGCTCATCGCGAACGATGGCCATCGCCAGCATGCCGCCGCGGCGCTCGGCGTCGGCCGCAACACCCTCACCCGCAAACTCGGTGCGTCGCGCAAGCGGCGTCCGCCCCATGGATAACGCCATGCCGCTCGAAA
The DNA here is from genome assembly GCF_900111665.1 of Luteibacter sp. 329MFSha. NCBI lineage: Bacteria > Pseudomonadati > Pseudomonadota > Gammaproteobacteria > Lysobacterales > Rhodanobacteraceae > Luteibacter > Luteibacter sp. 329MFSha. The sequence continues at coordinate 304,907 of NZ_FOJE01000004.1, forward strand.
TCCGCCGCGCCGCCCCGGACGACGCCGATGCCATCGCCCGCTGGAACATCGCGATGGCGTGGGAGACGGAAGAGAAACGCCTCGACCCCGACATCATCGGTCGCGGCGTGCGCGCCGTGTTCGACGAGCCCCGCCGGGGGTTCTACCTCGTCGCCGAACTCGATGGCCGCGCGGTGGGATGCCTGCTGGTGACCTACGAGTGGAGCGACTGGCGCGATGGCGATTTCTGGTGGGTGCAGAGCGTGTACGTGGCGCCCGAGGCGCGGCGCGCCGGCGTGTTCCGCGGGATGTACGCGCACGTGAAAGCGATGGCCGAGGGCGCGGGCGCCGTGGGTCTGCGCCTCTACGTCGAGCTCGAGAACGAGCGAGCGCAGGCAACGTATGCGGGGCTGGGCATGGAGCGCTGCCATTACTTCATGTACGAGGCCCCGTTGTAGGAGCGCGGCTTTCGCGTTCGTGTTCTCTGGGTACGTGCGACGAAGAGCTGTGGGGCCTGTTGCTCGAGGCTTCAAAACATGTCGCGCGCAGGGCGCGCTCCTACGGGTCGACCGTCGGGTCGCCGGTGTCGACGACCGCGATGCGCTCTTCGAACTCGCGCGGGGACATCGCCTTGCCGAAGAGGAAGCCCTGCATCTGCGAGCAGCCCACGGAGGACAGGAAACTCGCCTGCTCCACGCTCTCGACGCCCTCGGCGAGCACGTGTTTGTTCATGCCCTTGCCCATGGTCACGATGGCGCCGACGATGGCGGCGCTGTCGTTGTCCCAGGCGACGTCGCGAATGAACGCCCGATCGATCTTGAGGGTGTCGACAGGGAAATGCTTCAGGTAGGAGAGACTGCAATATCCGGTGCCGAAATCGTCCAGGCTCAGCGACACGCCCAGCGACTTGACCTTGCGCAGCAGCTCGACGATATGGTCGCCGCCTTCCATCACCGTGCGCTCGGTGAGTTCGAGTTCGAGCAGGGTCGGATGCAGGCCGGTCTCGTCGAGGATCGACTGCAGCGATTCGAAGAACCGCGTGTGCTGGAACTGCAGGGCGGAGACGTTGACCGAGACGGATAGCGGGCGGTACATGCGCGCCCAGCGCTCGGCGTGGAGGCAGGCCGAACGCAGCACCCACTCGCCGATGGGCACGATGAGGCCGCAATCCTCGGCGACGGGGATGAAGTGCTCGGGCGTGTAGACGTCCTCGCCATCGACCTGCCAGCGCAGCAACGCTTCGGCGCCGACGATGGTCCCGAGCTCGGTGTCGACCTTCGGCTGGAACTGCAGGGTGAGCTCGTTGCGCGCGAGCGCCTTGCGCAGATCGACCTCGATGCGCACGCGCGCGGTGCTGCGCTCGTTCATGCTCGCGTTGAAGAAGCGGTAGCCGTTGCGGCCCTGCATCTTCGCCTCGTACATCGCGGTGTCGGCGTTGCGTAGCAGCGACCCGGCGTCCTCGGCATCGTCCGGGTAGATGCTGACGCCGATGCTGAAGCTGATGCTCAGTGCCGCCGCCTCGAGGTTCACGGCCTGGCTGCACGCGGCCAGCACGTTCTCCGCGACCTCGCTGGCATCCGCGGGCGTCTCCACGTGCGGGAGCAGCACCACGAACCCGTCTCCGCCGAGCCGGCTGACGGTGGCGTCCGCGCGCGCGGCGGCGCGGATGCGTCGCGCGACGTTCTGGAGCAGTGCGTCGCCGGCGGCATGACCGAGCGAATCGTTGATCTGCTTGAAATGATCGATGTCGACGAAGAGCAGCGCCGCCCGCTGGTGCCGTCGCGCGGCGACGGATACGGCGAACTCCAGGCGCGAGGTGAGCAGCGCCCGGTTGGGCAGGCCGGTGAGGGTGTCGTGGTGCGCCTGGTGAGCCATCTTCAGCGCGAGGGCGCGCGTCTCGCTCACGTCGTGGAACACCACGACGCCGCCGACCACGTTGCCGGCGTGGTCGTGGATCGGTGCCGCGGAGTCCTCGATCGGGCTGTCGAAGCCGTTGCGGTGGATGAGGATGGCGTCGGTGGTGAGGCCGACGATGCTGTTCTTGTCGATCGCGACGAGCAGCGGGTTGGCGATCGGCTGGCGGGTCAGCGGATCGCGCAACTGGAAGATCTCGTCCATGTGCCGGCCCACGGCTTCGTGGCTGGGCCATCCGGTCATCGCCTCGGCGATGGGGTTGAGCGAGGTGACGATCAATCGGGGATCCGTGGTGATCACGGCGTCGCCGATCGACTTCAGCGTGACTTCGGCGAGCTCGCGCTCGCGGAAGAGGGCGTCTTCGAAAGCCTTGCGCTCGCTGATGTCCTGCATCTGCGAGATGAAATACAACGGTTCGCCTTCGTCGTCGCGCACCAGCGACGCGCTCAGCTGCGCGTGCACCACATGGCCGTCACGATGGATGTAGCGCTTCTCCATGTGGTACGAGGCGCACTCGCCGGACATCAGCTTGCCGACGAGGGCGAGGTCCGCGGCGAGGTCGTCGGGGTGGGTGATGTCCTGGAAGGTGAGCGACATCATCTCCCGCTCGGTGTAGCCGAGCATCGCGCACAGCGAATCGTTGACCTGCAGCCAGCGGCCTTCGGGCAGGACGAGCGCCATGCCGATCGCGGCGTACTGAAAGGCCTGCGCGAACCGGCGCTCGCTTTCCTTCAGCTGGGTCTCGAGGGGAGAGGAAGACGGGGTGGATGGCACGTCGGTCGCCGATGGATTGACTCGCCACCCACTCTAATTCGTCGTCCGTCCCCCGTATATCGAACTATTCGGGGATTTCCGGCTAATGCAGCGCAGGTGCGGGCGCCGTGAGCGCGCCATCGGCGTCCAGCATCATCCGCCCCAGCGCGTGGACCTCGCTGGCGGCGCCGTACCGTTCCGCCAGGGCGTCGAGGAGCGGCGCGAGGGCATCCGGTGCGAGCGGGTAGCCGTGCGCGAGCACGCGTGCCTTGCCCGGGACCGGCTGGGCCACGGTGATCGCGGCCATGCCGAGGCCGGCGGCCTCGTGCGCGTAGAGCAGGGGTGCCGGCTGCGCCGGATCGGCGTCGGCGACCGGTTCGACGAGGTAGCCGGCGGTGCGTGCCGCTTCGCCTTCCAGGTGCAGGGGCACGTGGTGCGCGGCCAGCAGGGCGGCGTACTGCCGCAGTTCGAACAGCGTGCCGGCGAATTCGTGCACGGGGTTCGCGCCCTTGTTCCCCGCGCGCGCGAACCAGTCGGCGATGCGGGGCACGCCGACGCGGCCCTCGGCGTAATGCAGCGGCAGGCCGCGCGAGCCGAGCGCGGTCTCTTCCTTGTACGGCGTGAGCAGCGCGGCTTCGAGCATCGTCCACAGCGGCGCGAGGTTCACGTGCTCGTACTGGACGCAGGTCAGGGCCATCAGGTCGTCGCGGCTGAGGAAACGGGCGTGCTCCAGCCGCATGCCCAGCGTGCGCATGAGGAAATCCGCCGTGGCGGTGCCGGCTTCGCCACGACCGACCAGTTCCACTTCCATGCGCTCGGCCAGTTCGTCCGCGATATCCGCGGGGGCGAGCAGCATCCAGGGGATCAGCCGCATCGGGCCGCCGGCATAGGCCGGGTCGGGGACCAGCGGCTGGGCGGGCATGTGGCCGTCGCTCGTGCCGAAGGCCACCACGCCGCCGGCCGTCGTCACGCGCGGGATCCGGCGGGCCAGCTCTTCGAGGGTGGCGAAGACGGGAAAGCCCGGACGCAGCAGCTCCACGCCGTCGAACAGCGCCCCGGCGACGGCCAGTCGCGAGGCTTCGACGCCGGGCAGGAGGGCGCGCAGGTCGTCGGCGATCAGCCCGGCGAGCGTCTGTGCCTCGTCGCGGGTCAGTTCCAGGCGCTCCGGCGTCTCGCCGGCGGCCAGTTCCAGCGCCAGGACGGCGGGACGGGCGATCAGGGACTCGTTCACGCGGGTTTTTCCGAACGGCAAAGGAATGCGATTCTACCATCCGGCCACGACGGGCTTTCGCCCAGAGGGGATGCGGGTTAGCCTTGCCGATACGCGTTCGTCGGCGATCGTCGGCGTCCGCGATCCCTTCGTCATCGCATTTGGGCCCGCCAGCGGGCAAACCCCTCGGTCTGGATCGTTCTTCAAGCATGGATAAGACGCAAAAGCGCGTGGGTGTGGTCGGCGGCGTCCGCATTCCCTTCTGCCGCAACAACACCGCCTACGCCGATGTCGGCAATTTCGGCATGTCGGTCAAGGTTCTCGGGTCGCTGGTGGAGAAGTTCGGCCTGCACGGCGTGGAACTGGGCGAGGTCGCCATGGGCGCGGTCATCCGCCACTCGTCCGACTGGAACCTCGCTCGCGAGGCGCTCCTGTCGTCGGGGCTGGCCCCGACCACCCCGGGCATCACGACGGCGCGCGCCTGCGGCACCTCGCTGGACAACGCGATCCTCATCGCCAACAAGATCGCCACGGGTCAGATCGACGCCGGCATCGCGGGCGGCTCGGATACCACGAGCGATGTTCCCATCGTCTACGGTCAGAAACTTCGTAAGCGCCTGCTGGCGCTGAACCGCGCGAAGACGCTGAAAGAGAAATTCCAGGTCGCCACGCGTGGCTTCGCGCTGAAGGAACTGAAGCCGTCGTTCCCGGGCGTGGTCGAACCGCGCACCGGCAAGTCGATGGGCGACCACTGCGAGCTCATGGCCAAGGAGTGGAAGGTGGGCCGGCTGGAGCAGGACGAACTCGCGCTGGCCAGCCATCGTAAGCTCGGCGCGGCCTACGAGGCCGGCTTCTTCGACGACCTGGTGGTGCCGTTCCGCGGCCTGAAGCGCGACGGGTTCCTCCGCGCCGATTCCACGCTCGAAAAGCTGGGCTCGCTGAAGCCGGCGTTCGACAAGACCTCGGGGCAGGGCACGCTCACGGCCGGCAATTCCACGGGCCTCTCCGACGGTGCGGCGGCGGTGCTGCTCGCCAGCGACGACTGGGCGGCTTCGCGCGGCCTGTCGATCCAGGCGTACCTCACCCACGCGCAGGTCGCCGCGGTGGACTTCGTCCACGGCGAGGGCCTGCTCATGGCTCCGACGGTGGCCGTGCCGCGCATGCTCAAGCAGGCGGGCCTCACGCTGCAGGATTTCGACTTCTACGAGATCCACGAGGCCTTCGCTGCGCAGGTGCTGTGCACGCTACGTGCATGGGAGAGCGAAGACTATTGCCGCAACCGGCTGGGCCTCGATGCCCCGCTGGGATCGATCGATCCGGCGAAGCTCAACGTCAACGGCTCCAGTCTCGCGTCCGGCCATCCGTTCGCGGCGACCGGCGCGCGCATCGTCGCCACGCTGGCGAAGATGCTCGAGCAGAAGGGGTCGGGCCGCGGCCTGATCTCGATCTGCACGGCCGGCGGCATGGGCGTCACGGCGATCCTCGAACGTCCCTGATTCGACGAAAAAAGGCGGTGCCCCGGTGCCGCCCCTGCAAGGCTCATGCTCGCACTACGTACCAGTACCTCCCTGAGCGCACTCGCCCTCGTGATCGGCATCGCCGGCACGAGCTGGCTGACGGCGCTCACCTATGAGCGCGCACCGATGACGCGCCGCCTCGCCGAGGTGACGCTGCCCACGGCCGCTCCCGCGCTCGTGTCGAAGACGGTGTCGCGGTTCGCTCCCCCGAAAGCCGCGGAGGCGACGCCGGCGGCACGCGTCGCGTCGCGTGTCGCACCCCGTGCGGAACGGCCCGTCGCGGCAGCTCCGCCGGCGTCGGCGCCGCTCGAGCCCGTCTACATGCCGTCGCCGCGCTACCCCATGTCCGCGCTTCGCGCACGGCGCGAGGGGAAGGTGATCCTCAGCGTCACCGTCACGCCCGACGGCGACGTCACCAGCGTCACCATCGGCCGCTCGTCGGGTGACGACGATCTCGACCGGGCCGCGCGCGAGGCCGTGCGCGGCTGGCGTTTCGCGGCCTCCGACGACCGCCCGCAGCGTTTCACGGCGGAATTGCCGGTGAATTTCGAGCTGACGCAGCGGTACTGATCGGGGCCGCACCAGGCCTCGGAAATCAGAGGATGCCGGCGGCCGATGAGCCGAAGGCCGTGATCATGCGCGTGTAGATCAGCTTCAGCGACACGTCCACTTCCGGGAAGTCGCCGACGGGCTCGTAGCATTCGAAGAACTTCGGGTCGGTCCAGCGCATGGGGATGCAGCCGGGCTTGATCTCGTAGCTGGTCGCGTAGCGGAACGGCCACAGGTCGAAGAACGGAAGACGTTCCGAGACGTCGCCGATGAATTCGTTGACCGACGAGAGGACAGGGATGGTCTTCTGCCGGGGCGCGATCACCCACGCGTTCTCGGGCTGCGTGTCCTGGAGGATCGAATCGCGCAGGCGATCGGCGAACCGCTTGTCGTAGACGATCACGCCCGACTCGGTGTTGTAGTGGTCGGAGCGCGGATCGAAGTTGTGCGTGCCCACCATGGCGAAGGTGTCGTCCACGACGATCGACTTCGCGTGCAGGCCGAAACGCACGCCGGCGGTGAGCAGCGGGGCGGGGCGGTTGCGCGGACCGCGGCCGGCGCGGCTGCCCATCCCGAGGAAGCCCGACGACTCGGACGGCGTGCCCGCGGCGGCCTGGGCCGCACGGTCCGAACGGCGCGAGCGCCCGCCGCCGCTGCCCTGGTGCGCGACAGCGACGGGCGGCGTGTCGATGCTGACGGTTCGTCCTTCGAGGGCATCCGGATCGCCGTTCGCCGGGTGCGGCTTCATTTCGTAGATCTCGAAGCCGTAGTCGGTGAGGTAGCGCTTGCGATGCTTGTACGACAGGGCGTAGACCGCGAACGCGTCCGTCGAGGCGAGCGAGTTCGTGGAGACGACCACGCGCGGAGGGTCGGGGCGCTTGCGCAGGCCGCTGAAGACCTTCTGTGCCGGCTTGCTCATCACCAGATACGGCGTCTGCAGGACGATTTCGCTCTTCGCGTTGCGCAGCAGGCCGATGATGTGCCGCGTCAGGGCGCGGACCTCGCGACGCTTGGGCTCGTCGGTCTTGCCGGGCAGGTCGGAGAGGTATTCGACGCGGTTGAGACGCAGCGTGGCACGTTGCAGACGGGTGGCGATCCAGCCGGCATCCGTCGCGTCGGCGATCATCTGGTTCACTCGCTCGGGGTGTTCGTACGTGGGCGGATCCCAATGGCGGGGATCGTCGGTGTCGGCCATCAGCTCGCGATTCACGTCACGCAGGTGCGTGAGCGGGACGGAGCGCTTGTGGTTCCAGAACTGGTCGAAGCTGGCGCCCATCGCGCGGGCCGCCGGTCCGCCGACCATGACATCGCGGTCCACGTAGTCGAAGGCGCCGTCCCAGTCGAAGTAGCGGTCTTCGTAATTCCGCCCGCCCGTGATGCCGATCAGGTCGTCCACCACGATCAGCTTGTTGTGCATGCGCTGGTTGAACTTGTAGAAGCAGCACAGGATGCCCGCCGCGAACTCGAGGGGCGGCGTGCGCGCGCTCTGGAACGTGGGGTTGTAGAGGCGGATCTGCATGTGGTCGCTGGCGCGCGCCAGCCGCGCGAGCAGGCCCGGGTCGCGGAACGAGAACAGCTGGTCCGCCAGGATCCGCACTTCGACGCCGCGCCGGGCGGCATGCACGAGCTCGTCGAGCACCAGCTTGCCCGCGTCGTCCTGCTCCCAGATATAGGTCTGCACGTCGATCGTCTTCGTCGCCGCGCGGATCAGGCTGATGCGCGCGGCCATGGCGCTCTCGCCGTCCTCCAGCAGGGTCGCCACGTGGACGGGGCGCTCGGCCGTGGACGCGCCGTTGGCCTCGATGGCCGCGTCGATCAGCGGCGAGGGGACGGCGCAGCGGGTGGCGTCGGAGGACGGGCAGGCATCCTGGCGGTCGACGGTCAGCGTCACCACGGCGTCGGCCTTGCGGATCCGCTCGCGGGACAGGGAACAGCCACCACTGGCGAGCGTGGCGGCGAGGAGCAGGATCGTAAGGAAGCGGCGCATGCCGGCGATGATAGGCGACGCTCAACAACGCCACGTGAGTTCCGCGGCGTTCCCGGTCTCAGGGATTCGTCAGGACGATCGCCATGCCCAGACTGACCCGGTCGGACAGCGCGCCGCGCCGCCCGCGCATCTCGTAGTCGGTCCGATCGATCATCCCCTGCAGCTGGAGGACGCAACCCGCCATGCCGTGGGTGGGACACCGCGTGGGTTGCAGCCGGAACGACACGGGCTGCGTGACGCCACGGATGGTCAGCCTGCCCTGCACGTTGCCGCCCTGGCTCAGGACCTCCAGGGCGGTGGGCGAGGATTCGAAGTGGATGCGCGGGTGGTGACCCGCGTCGAAGAACTCGGGGGCCAGGACCCAGCGACGCAGGCGGGCGGACTCCATCCGGATGCTCTCGGTGTCGATGTCCGCGTTGACGACGGCCGTCTGCGTCGGCGGGTCGATGGTCACCTCACCACGGATGCCGTCGAAACTTCCGGTGACCGTGCTGACCCAGAGGAGGCGCACGCTGAATTCGGCGCGTGAGCGCACGGGGTCGATGCGCAGGTCGGCGGCGGACAGGGGCGTCGTCGCCAGGAGCGCGACGAACGCCGACAGCAGGTGGCGCATGGAGAAAACTCAGTTCGGTGGCGACCAGAAGGTCTCGAGCTTGGCTTTGCCGGGTTCGAGCGGGCCATGGGGGAACGTGAGGCGCGCCAGCGCACCTGGCGGCATGCCCCGGTAATCTTCGGAGCGCCCCTCGACGAGGAAGGCTACCAGTTGCTCGATGCCGGGATTGTGACCGACGAGCACCACGTGCTCGGCGCCCTGCTGCTGGTCGAGCAGCTCGAACAGGTCGCCCACGGTGGCGTCGTAGATGCCGTCCACGTATTCGGGTTCGACCTGCCCGAGGGCGAGGGCGGCGGTTTCCTTCGTGCGTTCGGCGGGTGAACACAGGACGCGGTCGTAGCGGACATGATGGGAGGCGAGCCACTCGCCGGCGGCGCGGGCCTCGTTGCGGCCGTGTTCCGTGAGTTTTCGCTCGCGGTCGTCCTTGCCGTCCTTGCCTTGCGGCGCGGCTTCGGCGTGGCGTAACAGGATGAGCTCTTGCATGGGTGTCGCCCTCCTCGATGCCACCGGTGGTGGCGTGACTGCCGACGCGTTGCCCTTGCGACTTCAGGTGCTTCGTTTGATCCAGCGAAGCAGTTTCGCCCAGTCGTCCTGGTGTCCGCGCACGTTTTCCGAGTGATAGTCGAAGATGCCCTTACCGAGCGCCGTGAGCAATACGTACGCCTGGGAGTCCCGAAGTTCCGCGACCACGGGAAACGGCGCACGCTCGCCGAGTTCCGCGAGTGCGGACTGGCTGGCGTTGGTCCAGGGTTTCAGGCGGTTGCCGACGAGCCCGACGGGGAGCTTGCCGCGTTTCACGCGGCCGATGCCCTTGAGCACCTTGAGGAAATCGAGCGTGGCGTCGAGGTCGAAGTGCGAGGGCAGCACGGGCACGAGGATCACGTCCGCGTGATCGATATAGGGTTCGAGGTCTTTCTCGTCGACGCCGGCGGGTGTATCGACGATGACCCGCTCGACGCCGCCCGGCAGGCGGTCGAAGGCGCGACGGCTGCCCTCGATGGCGGCGATCGCCGGTGCGTTCTCCGGACGGCGCTGGGCCCAGCGCAGGCTGGAATGCTGCCGGTCCGCATCGACGATGGCCGTGTGCTTGCCCGCGTGCGCCCAGTGGGTCGCCAGCTGGGTCACCACCGTCGTCTTGCCGCAACCGCCCTTGCTGCTTGCCACGAGCGTCGTAAGCATCCGCGCGCACCTGCCATGGGGAGTGTTCCTAATCTACACACCCCCAGGCATGGGTCCAAGCTCAGAAGATCTTCGTGCGGACCTTGGGCATCACGACGAGGATGAGGGTGGCGATCGGGCCGAGGATGAGCGAGAGGAACCACCACAGCAGGCCGCTGCGATTCTTTCCCTGGGCGAGGCCGGCATTGATCAGCGCGAGCGTGCCCCAGCCGACGAAGAAACCAGCGCCCCCGCTGGTGAGGAAGGCGAATTGATCCACGATAAGCTCCTGTTCTGTCGCAGGATTGAGTGTTGCGGTCGGTCGTGTGTCGGCCCGGAATCCCCCCGTGCAGGCTTCGATAGTAACAATCTCGTGCAAGATGGGGCCGGTTCGGCGCAGCTTCCGTTCATGGTCGAACCGTATCCTCTCGTCTTTTATGTCACGGAGATGGCCCATGCGGGGACGCCGCGTAGCGACACTGGCCCTGGCCGGCCTGCTTTCCCTGCCCACCCTGGCAGCCACGCCATGGCCGGGCGCCGCGAAGGACCCCGCGAAGGGGCCGGTCGCGAAGGACCAGAGCAAGTCCCTCCTGCAGTTCCAGAAGGACCTCGCCAGCGTGCTGGCGCTGCGGACCGAGTCGGAGCCGCTGCTTGCCGCCGCGCTCCTCGCGCGGCCGCTGTCGGGCGTCCCGGAAACGCTCACCTATCACTCGCTGCTCGAGCGCGCATCGCGCAACGCCGACGCGGGTCCTCAGGTCGCGTGGGCCCAGCTGGCCGACTGCGACGCCAGGGCGGGTAACTGCCCCAACCCCGAGGCCGTGACGGCGCTGCAGTCGAAGGCATCGGACAACGCGGCATTCTGGCTGCTGAAGCTCGGCATCGACGAACACAATGGAGCGAGCGACGCCGTTCGCACGGACCTCGCGAAGGCCGCCAACGCGAAGCTCTACGACGATTACCTCGGCGCGAGCCTCAAGGCGCTGGCCAATCACGTGAGCCAGCTCCCGCCGCCGCCCGATACGTTCAACGCCCTGCAGGGGTCGGGCGCCGCGGGCGTGCAGATGGTGCTCGTCTTCGGCCTCGCCAGCGCGCAGCCGATGCCGGGCTTCCAGGTCGCCGCGAAGTACTGCGACGACAACAAGTCCGATGCTTCCGTGGTCGCCGACTGCCTGAAGCTCGCGAAGGTGCTGGAGTGGGGGAGCAGCCCGCTGGGCCGGTCGCTCGGTCTGCACCTGCGCGAGACGCTGTCGCCCGACGCGGCCGACCAGCAGAGCGCGAAGAACGCCCGCCTCAATCTCGTCTGGCAGATGCAGCAGTTCGCGCGCCTGAACGTGCAGGCGCAGGGCGACAAGGCCACGGCGCAGAAGCTGCTGTCTCTGGCGCGCACCGGCGGCACGGAGATGAGCGTCATCCTCGCCTCGCTCCGCGCCTACGGCCTTCCGCCGGAAGCACCCGCCGGATGGGAGCCGGCGAAGCTGGAGAAATAAAAAAAAGGCGCCCATGGGGCGCCTTTTTTTCGCAGGAGAGCCCGGGTTTCAGTCGCCCAGCTGCTCGCGCATGAACTCCGGCTGCGCCAGCGCGCCCTTGTGGACGTCGGCGTTGTAGTACTTCGTGGCGAAGTTCTTGCTGATCGCGCCGCGCTCGCGGAAGCCCGACAGATCGCCGTCCTTGCGCGCCATGGTGCAGCTCCACCAGCCGGTGGGGTAGCACGGCTGCGGGAACGGCAGGGTGCGCACCGCCTTGAAGCCCGAGGTGCGCATGGCCGAACGCATGGCCTTGATCAGCTCGATGTGCGCCAGCGGCGATTCGGACTGCTGCACGAGGATGCCGCCGTGGCGCAGGGCCTTGTAGCAGCTCGCGTAGAACGCGGCGTTGAACAGGCCTTCCGCCGGGCCCACCGGGTCGGTGGAGTCGACGATGATGAGGTCGATGGACTCCGGCTCGGCCTCGGCCATGTACTTTATGCCGTCGATGAAGAGCAGCTCGGCGCGCGGGTCGCCGTTCGCATCGCACAGCTCCGGGAAGTACTGCTCGGCGAGGCGCGTGACGCGCTCGTCGATCTCGACCTGCGTGGCCTTCTCGACTTCCTCGTGCTTGAGCACTTCGCGCAGCGTGCCGCAGTCGCCGCCGCCGATGATCACCACGCGCTTGGCGCGCGCATGGGTGAACAGCGCCGGGTGGGTCATCATCTCGTGATACAGGAAGTTGTCGCGGCTCGTCAGCATGACGCATCCGTCGATCACCATGAGATTGCCCCAGTCCGTGGTCTGGTAGATCTCGATGGTCTGGAACGGGGTCTTCTCGGCGTGCAACAGGCGCTCGACGCGGAAACCGATGGAAGAGCCCGAGGCCTGGTGGGCTTCGGTGAACCAGCTGAGCTGCTGCGACATGACGCTTTCCTGAAAACGGGTAGGGGGCTAACCGGGCATTGTACCGGCTCCGGGGCGCCGTGCGGCCACGTCCTCGCCCGGGCTGGCCTGTAGGCTCATTCCGACCCGGCGCCGGGCGGGTTACCCCCCTGTCACGAGCGGCCGCTACAATAGGCGGTCTGCCGCCCCATCGGGGCGCGCAGCACCAAGTCTGGTCGGCCCCGCGGCGTGCGAGGCTCCCGGCCGCCAGGCCCGCTTCAGGTCAAGGTTCGCCGCTGCGACTGTTCCGCGCCCCCCATGGGGACACGACACAATCACTTGGAGATCGTCACAGCCATGACGAACTGGACCACCGATCGCGCGAAGCTGACCTACGCGATCCCCCATTGGAGCGACGGCTACGTCGACGTCGCCGGCGATGGCCACCTGACGATCCGCCCGCGCGGCAACGGGGGCCCGGCCCTCGACCTGCCGGCGATCGTCGACGCGGCCACCCGCGAGGGCCTGCGGCTGCCGCTGCTCGTGCGTTTCCCGGACATCCTCGCCGACCGCCTCGCGCGCCTCCAGCAGGCCTTCGCCAAGGCGATCGATGATGCCGACTACGCCGGCACGTACACGGCCATCTATCCCATCAAGGTGAACCAGCAGCGCGGCGTCGTCAGCGAGCTGGTCGCCGCCGGGGACCAGGGCTTCGGCCTCGAGGCCGGTTCGAAGCCGGAACTGATGGCCGTACTGGCGCACGCGCGCCCGGGCAGCATGGTCGTGTGCAACGGCTACAAGGATCGCGAATACGTCCGCCTCGCGCTGATCGGCCTCAAGCTCGGCCTGCGCGTGCACATCGTCATCGAGAAGCTGTCCGAGCTCGACCACGTGTTCGCCGAAGCGAAGGCGCTGGACGTCGAGCCGCTGCTCGGCGTGCGCGTGCGTCTGGCGTCGATCGGCGCCGGCAAATGGCAGAACACCGGCGGCGACAAGGGCAAGTTCGGACTGAGCCCGGGGCAGGTGCTGGAGCTGATCGAGCGCCTCGAAGCGGCAGGTCTGAAGCACACGCTGAAGCTGCAGCATTTCCACATGGGCTCGCAGATCTCCAACGTGCGCGACATCGCCGCGGGCATGCGCGAGGCCGTGCGCTACTTCATCGAGCTGCACCGCCTGGGCGTGCCCATCGAGGTCGTCGACGTGGGCGGTGGCCTCGGCGTCGACTACGAAGGCACGCGGTCGCGCAGCTACAACTCCATCAACTACAGCCTCGGCCAGTACGCCGCCAGCATCGTGCAGCCGCTCGCCGAGGCGGTGGCCGAGCACGGCATGAAGGCGCCGGTCATCTTCACCGAATCCGGCCGCGCGATGACCGCGCACCACGCCGTGATGGTCGTCAACGTCAGCGAAGTCGAGCCGGTGCCGCAGGGCGCGATTCCGGCCGAGCGCGCGGGCGAGCCGGCGGTGTTGCGCCACCTGCGCGAGACGCACGCGGAGCTCGACCATCGTCCGGCGCTGGAGCTGTTCCACGAGGCCCAGCACCACTTCGCCGAAGGCCAGGCGCTGTACGCGCTGGGGCAGCTCGACCTGCGCGACCGCGCCCGCCTCGACGAGCTGTTCTACGCCATCGCCAACGCCGTGCGCCCGCGCCTGCTGCCCGCCGAGCGGGCGCATCGGCAGGCGCTGGACGATCTCGACGAGAAGCTGGTCGACAAGTACTTCGTGAACTTCTCCGTGTTCGAGTCGGTGCCGGACATCTGGGCCATCGACCAGATCTTCCCGATCGTGCCCATCTCGCGCCTCGACGAAGAGCCGACGCGCCGCGGTGTCATCGCGGACCTCACCTGCGATTCCGACGGCCGCATCGATCACTACGTCGACGCCGAGGGCGTGGACGTCAGCCTGCCGCTGCATGATCTGAAGGACGACGAGTCGTACCGGCTAGGCATCTTCATGGTCGGCGCGTATCAGGAGACGCTGGGCGACATCCACAACCTCTTCGGCGACACCGATGCGGTGAACGTGCGCGCGACGGACGACGGGTATGCGTTCGCGCATATCCGCCGCGGCGACACGACGGACCTGATGCTCGACTACGTCGGCTACGACCTCAAGGCGCTGCGCCAGTCGTATGCGGATCGCCTCGCGGCCGCCGGCATCGCGGGAACGGAGGCCGAGACCCTGGCCGCCGCGCTCGACAAGGGCCTCACCGGATACACCTACCTCGCGGAAACCGCGGGCCGCTGACCGGACGGTGCGGCGCCGCTGCGCGCCGCACCGCGTTTCCTCTTTCTTCCAGGCACGACCATGACACTCAAGGCAGCTTTCATCGGACTCGGCGCGATGGGCGCGCCCATGGCCGGTCACCTCCACGCGAAGGGCCTGCTGGCCGCCGTGGGCAATCGCACACAGGCCCGGGCCGATGCGCTGGCGGGCGAGCTCGGTGTCGCCGCGCCTTCGCTGGCGGAGATCGCGGCGTCCTGCGACGTGATCGCGCTGTGTGTCAGCGCGGATGCCGACGTCATCGGCGTCGTCGAAGCGCTCGCTCCCTCGCTCAAGGCCGGCGCCATCGTGATCGACCATTCGACCGTCGCGCCAGCGACCGCGACGAAAGCGGCACGCCTGATCGCCGAGGCGGGCGGGTCGTTTCTCGACGCACCGGTTTCCGGTGGTGTCGAAGGCGCGAAGAACGGAAAGCTGTCGGTGATGGTCGGCGGCGACGCCGATGTGCTCGACCGCGCACGACCGGTGCTCGAGGCCTACGGTGCGCGCATCACGCACATGGGCAAGGTCGGCAGCGGCCAGGCGACGAAAGCCGTGAATCAGGTGCTGGTCGCGGGTATCGCCCATGCGGTCACGGAGGGTCTGGCGCTGGGTGAGGCGCTGGGTCTCGATGCCGACCGTCTGATCCCGACGCTCGCCGCGGGTGCCGCGGGCAACTGGTTCCTCGACAAGCGCGGCGCCACGATGCTGCGCAACGAGTTCTCGGTGGGCTTCAAACTGGCGCTGTTGCACAAGGATCTCGGCATCGTCCGTGGCATCGCCACCGACGCGGGCACGGATCGCACGATCATCGAGCAGTCGCTGGCCGATTTCGCCGAGCTGATGTCGCAGGGCTATGGCGACGACGACATCTCGGCGCTCATCCGCCTGAAGCGCGCATCCTGACATGACGCGTGCGCCGGGCTGTCGCCGGCGCACGCGAGGGGACTGCGGTTACGGCGTCGGCGCCTCCCGCGGCGGGACGTCGTAGTTCGGTCCGGAGAAACTGCCGCTCTTCACCACGCGGGTACCGAGTTCGTCATCGAACGCGACGAACTCGAACGTCACGTCCACGTGTGTCCGGTCCGGGCTGAACTGCACGTCGACCCAGCCTTCTTGCGTGTCGAAGGCCCTGACACCAATGTACCCGGGCGGAGCGGGGATGTTCTCGGAAAAGGTAGCGAAAGCGGTGCCAGGGCCTTCCGGCCCGCCTAGCTGATACCGCCCGCTGACGGCGTGTGGCTCCCCGACGGGTGGAACGACGCCCAGGGTTACATAACCGCCCTTCCCGTCGTACGTTGCGAAGAGCCCCGAAAACGGCTGGCCCAACCAGTACTGCTCAACGAAATATCCCTGTCGTCCTACAAGAAGGTTGCCATTGACCAATGCCTTCAGGACCCCGTCGGACCGGGAGCTGAGAGTCGTCGTCTCGAAGGTCCGGTTGGCGAACTCTTGGATGGAGTACGTGGGGTTGTCTGCCATCGCCGGCATGGCGAAAGCGCCAGTGGAAAGGGCAAGAGAGAGAGCAGCGCGCGACAGGCGCGAGCGGAACGATCCGTACATGAAGCCTCCGTGGTGTGTGTGTCGGGACGCGCTGTGTATCCTGCCGGGTACATACCTACGAAAAAATCAGACCATTCTGAAAGATCCGACGATTCGCGTGCCGCGTGCAGCCCAAAGAGAAGACCGCCACGAGGGCGGTCTTCTGGTCGGGCGACCCTCGCAGAAATTCGGTTAAGGCGTCCGCACGTCTTGCGGCGGAAGGTCGTAGTTCGGGCCGGAGAAACTGCCGCTCTTCACCACGCGGGTACCGAGTTCGTCATCGAACGCGACGAACTCGAACGTCATGTCCACGTGTGTCCGGTCCGGGCTGAACTGCACGTCGACCCAGCCCTCCTTGATGTCGAAGCTCCTCATACCACCAGTGAATCCCGGCGGAGAGGTAATGTCCTCGAGGAAGCTGGCGAAAGCGGTGCCAGGGCCTTCCGGTACGCCGAGCTGATATCGGCCGCTGACGGCGTGCGGCTCCCCGAGTGGCGGAACCACGCCCAGGAGAACATAACCGCCCTTGCCGTCGTAGGTTGCGCGAGACGCCGTGAAACTTTGGCCCATAAACCATAGCTCCATCGCATACGCCTGGCGTCCTACAAGAAGGCTGTCATTGACCAACGTCTTCAGGACCCCGTCGCCCTGTACGCTGAGAGCCGATGCCTCGAGGGCTCGGGTGGCGTAGTCCTTCACGGAATACGTGGCGTCGTCGGCCATCGCCGGCATGGCGAAAGTGCTGGTGGAAAGTGCAAGAGAGAGAGCAGCGCGCGACAGGCGCGAGCGGAACGATCCGTACATGAAGCCTCCGTGGTGTGTGTCGGGACGCGCTGTGCATCCTGCCGGGGACATACCTACAAAAGAATCAGACCATTCTGAAAAATCCGACGATTTGCGTGCCGCGTGCAGGCCAAAGAGAAGACCGCCACGAGGGCGGTCTTCTGGTCGGGCGATCCTCGCTGAATTCGGTTAAGGCGTCCGCACGTCTTGCGGCGGAAGGTCGTAGTTCGGGCCGGAGAAACGGCCGCTCTTCACCACGCGGGTACCGAGCTCGTCGCCCCGCGCGACGAATTCGAAGGTCACGTCCACGCGCGTCCGGTCGGGACTGAAATGTACGTCGACCCAGCCTTCCTTGATGTCGAAGGACGTGAAACCGGTGAATCCGGGCGGCGCGGGAATCCACTCTCTGTAGGTGGCGAAAGCTGTGCCAGGGCCTTCCGGAACGCCGAGCTCATACCGGCCGCTGACGGCGTGCAGCTCGCCGCGTCGTGGGATGACGCCAATGGTTATCGAGCCTCCCTTCCCGTTGTCTGTTCCGTAAAGCGTCGAAAACGGCGTGTCCTGCCAGGTCAGCTCCCTCATATATGCCTGCCGCTCCATGAGAAGGCCGCCATTGACCGACGCCGTCATGATCCCGTCGGACCGGGCGCCGAGAGCCGACGCCTCGAGGGCCCGGGTGGCGAAGTCCTTGATGGACATCGTGGCGTCGTCGGCCATCGCCGGCATGGCGAACACGGTGCTGGAAAGAGCGGAAAGAAGGACGGCCCGCGACAGGCACGAGCGGAACGATGGGTGCATGAAAACTCCGTGGTGTGTGTCGGGACGCGCCTCGCATGCTGCCCGGCCCACACCCCGGAAAGAATCAGACTTGTCTGAAAAATCCGTCGACTTACACGTCGTGAAGCGACGCACAGGTTCGCGCTAGGGCGCGTTGGGGTCCGGGAGATCGGCGTAGGGGAGGAAGAACTTGCCGCGGCGGATAAATCGATTGCCCTCGGTGTCGTTCGTGGCGTCGAACTCGAACGTGCCCGCGACGCTCGTGCGATCAGCGGCGAACTCAAGCTCGATCCAGCCGCCGGTCGGGAGAAACCGGACGAGTCCCGACGGAAATTGTTCGAAATAGATGGCTTCGCCACTCCCGGGCTCTTCCGACAGGCCAATGTCGTATCGGCCGCTCGCCGCGTGAGCATGGCCGGCGGCCGGGAACGCCAGCAACTGGATCAGCGCGGAACGCTCGGTCCATGCGTCGTCCACCATGAAGAAGCGATCGCCCGTCAACGGGTGCAGATCCTCTTCAGCGCGCGCGACGGCACTCATCAAGAACACGTCGTTGACGGTGCATGAAAATCGCCATTCGCTCCGATGGCGCGTTTCGAGCCGCGTCGCGAGCGTATTGACGAGGCGGCCGGCCCCTTTCGTTCTGGCGTTGCGCATGACTCCTCCTTGAGCTTGGCAACCGCGGGTTTCCTCCCTGGATACCCATCGGTTCGCGCAGGTCTACGCCGGGATCCCACTGGCGTCAACGGGCACGAAAGCGGCAACCGCGCGCCGTTCCTTGCAAAAAAAAAGACCGCCACGAGGGCGGTCTTTTCTTCGGGCGGGCCGCGACGGATCAGCTGCCTTCTTTCAGGGCGATGGCGCTGATGCCGGCGGACTGCAGGCGCTGTTTCGTGCTCTCAAGATCGGTGGCCGACTTGAAGGGGCCGAGGCGGACGCGGTTGTAGGTCTGCGCACCGACCTTGACCGACTGAACGTTGGCCACGAAACCCTGCAGCGCGAGCTTTGCCTTGAGAGCCTCGGCATCCGCCGCGCTCGGGAACGCGCCCACCTGGAGCAGGTACCCGGAGCTGCCCGACGCCGCGGCCGGTGCCGGCTGCGCCGGCGTCGCGGTCACCGTCTGCGTCGTCGCCTTCGGCAGGTTCGCCGCCGCGGCGGTCGTCTGCGCCTGCTGCTGCGCCTGCGCCTGAGCCTGTTGCGCCGCCGCGGCCTGTGCCTGCGCCTGCGCGGCCTGTTGCTGCTGCTTCTGCTGCGCTTCGGCACTTGCCTGCGCCCGGATCTCGGCGTCGGGAATGCGGACCTCTTTCTCGGAGAGCACCGAATAGAAATCGTACGAGGGCTTCTTCGGCTTCTCCGCCTCGGCCTGGTCGACGACGCCCGGATCGCTGCCCTTCTGCGCGGTGGCCTGCGGGTTCGGTTCCGGGCCCTGGTGCTGGCGCATCATCGGCATCCACGTGCCGCGCATCGCGAAGGCCATGAGCAGGGCGCCGGCGAGGATGCCGATCAGCGCCCAGCTCCAGCCTGGCATGCCGCTCGAGCCGTTGCGGACGGCCTGGCGGCCCTTGCCCTTCTTGCGTGTTGCCATTTACATGCTCTCCGGGGCGGAAATGCCCAGCAGATCCAGACCGTTCCTGAGCACCTGCTGCGTGGCGGCCACCAGCGCGAGGCGCGCGTCACGCAGATCGGCGTCGTCGACGATCCATTTGTGCTCGTGATAGTAGCTGTGCAGCGCGCCCGCGAGTTCGCGCAGGTACTGCGCGATCAGGTGCGGTTCCAGGTTCGCCGCGGCGGACTCCACGATCTCGGGGTAGCGCGAGAGCTCGACCATCAGGATCGACTCGTGCTCCGTGTCGAGGCGGCCAAGCTTCGCGATCCCGTTGCCGCGATCGGTCGCGAGGCCGCGCTCCGCCAGTTCGCGGAACACGCGGCTGGCGCGGGCATGGGCGTACTGGATGTAGTAGACGGGGTTGTCGTTGCTCTGCGAGCGGGCGAGGTCGATGTCGAACACCAGCTGCGAATCGGCCTTGCGCGCGATCAGGAAATAACGCGTGGCGTCGCGGCCGGCCTCGTCGATGAGGTCGCGCAGCGTGACGTAGGAGCCGGCGCGCTTGGAGATCTTCACCTCCTCGCCGCCGCGCATCACCGTCACCATCTGGTGCAGCACGTACTCGGGCCAGTTCTTCGGAATGCCGGTGTCCAGCGCCTGAAGGCCGGCCTTCACGCGGGCGAGCGAACCGTGGTGGTCGGAGCCCAGCTCGGTGATGGCGCGCTCGTAGCCGCGCTGCCACTTGGTGCGGTGGTAGGCCACGTCGGGAAGGAAGTAGGTGAACGTGCCGTCGGACTTGCGCATGACGCGGTCCTTGTCGTCACCGAAGTCCGTCGAGCGCAGCCATAGCGCGCCGCCTTCCTCGTAGGTGTGACCGTGGGCGACGAGTTCGCGAACGGTCTCGTCGACCTTGCCTTCGCCATACAGCGACGACTCGAGGTAGTAGACGTCGAAGCCGACGCCGAAGGCCTTGAGGTCGAGGTCCTGCTCGTGGCGCAGGTACGCGACGGCGAAGCGGCGTACGTCGTCCAGGTTGTCGGCATCGCCGGTGGCGACGACGGTTTCGCCGTCGGCCTCGACCGATTCGCCGGCCAGGAAGGCACGCGCCACGTCGGCGATGTAGTCGCCACGGTAGCCGGATTCCGGCCAGCCCGCTTCGTCCGGGGCGATGCCCCTGGCGCGGGCCTGCGTGGAAAGCGCCAGGTTGGCGATCTGGACACCGGCGTCGTTGTAGTAGAACTCGCGGAACACTTTCCAGCCCGCCGCATCGAGAAGACGCGCGATGCTGTCACCGATGGCCGCCGCGCGGCCGTGGCCGACGTGCAGCGGGCCCGTCGGGTTGGCCGACACGAACTCCACGCCCGCGGTGCGGCCGGCGCCATCGCGATTGCGGCCGTACCGGTCGGTTTCCGCGAGGGCGCGCTCGATCTCCGCGTGGAACGCGGCCGGCGCCAGCGAGAAATTGATGAAGCCCGGTCCGGCGATCTCCACCTTGCCCACCCGGACCGAGGCCGGCATGGCCTCGACGAGATCGGTCGCGATGTCGCGCGGCTTCCGGCCGGCGGACTTGGCCATCATCATCGCCGCGTTGGTCGCGAAATCGCCGTGCTCGCGGTTGCGGGTCCGCTCGATCACGAAATCCGGGGCCACGAAGTCGGACGGCAGTTTGCCGGACTCCCGCAATGCGCCGATGGCCTGCAGGACGAGTTGTTTCAGCTCTTGTTTCACGGGATGGGCGACGCGGATATGGAACCGGCAATCCTATCAGATGGCGCGCGGCCGTCGGCCGACCGGGGGAGCCCGTCCATCCACAGCCTGTGGATAACTCTGTGGGCAAGACGGAGCCGCCGGGGCGGCGACAGGCAGGTACGCATCGTGACACGACCCTGCAACACATGAAAATCATTTAAATCAATGCATTGCAATCCTGACTTGCGCCGGGACAACAACTGTGACGGCCAAGTGGGAAAAAGCGCCCGTGTGCATAACTTCGACGGCGCAGTGGCGAAGCAGGCGCGAAAGCGGCACGTCACGGCGCTGTCATCCCTCATCGTCACAATGTCCCTCGTGCCCGGTGTCTCCCCGGCCCAACGGCACGACGGTCGCCCACCCCTCCCTCGAAAGGTGACCCCCCCAGACGGCGCGAGCGGCACTCGCGCCGTCTTTTTTTGGTCGCTCAGCGGCTCCTGGCCAGCAGCAGGCCCCGCTCCGCCATGGAAACGGGTTCGCCCCGTCCCACCACGATGTGATCGAGCACGCGAATGTCCATCAGGGCGAGCGCGTCGACCAGGACCTGCGTGATGTCGCGGTCGGCCCGGCTGGGCTCCGGGACGCCCGAGGGGTGGTTGTGGGCGAGGATGACCGCGCTGGCGTGATGGCGCAGGCATGCGCGTACCACCTCGCGGGGATAGACGCTGGCACCGTCGATGGTGCCGCGGAACAGTTCCTCGTACGCGAGGACCCGATGCCTGGTGTCAAGGAAGAGGCAGGCGAACACCTCGTGCGACAGGTGACTCAGTCGCGCCTGCAGGTACTGCGCACTGTCGCGCGGGCTCTCGATGCGGGGCAGGTCGGTCAGTCCTTCGCCCAGGGCGCGGCGCGCCAGCTCCAGGGCGGCGACCAGCCGCGCCCGCTTTACCGGGCCGACTCCCGGCACGGGCGGCAGGTGGTCCGGCTCGGCGAGTAGGCGGCCGAGGCTACCGGCGCGGGAAAGCAGGGCGCGGCCCGTCGCGACGGCGTCGCAGCCCGCCGTGCCGTTGCCGATCAGAACGGCCAGCAGCTCCGCGTCGGACAGCGCCGCCGCACCGTGCGCGTACAGCCGTTCCCGCGGCCGGTCGTTGGCGGCCCATTGCCGGATCGGCGGCTGGCGATACGCGACGGGCGACACGGTGGCATCGCGGACCGTGGAGGGCGGGTTCGTGGGCGACTTCATGGCTTCCCTTCGATGAGGGCCGCACGGGGGTTGCGGCACGACGTACAAGGTAGGGTTGCGATCGCGATGTGGCGATAGAACGATTCTGAAAAATCGCTCCGGAAGTGCGATGGTGGAAATCCGTTAAGCTAACGTGCCTTCCGAACCGCCATCCCGCCATGAGCCTTCGCCAGCGTCGCATCCTGATTGGCGTTACCGGTGGTATCGCCGCGTACAAGATCTGCGAACTCGTGCGGCGCCTCCGCGACCTCCAGGCCGAGGTGCGCGTCGTGATGACGGAAGGCGCCACGCATTTCGTCACGCCCACGACGTTCCAGGCCCTTTCCGGCCAGCCGGTGCGCGTGAGCCTGTGGGACGAGCAGGGCGAGGCCGCGATGGGGCATATCGAGCTCGCCCGCTGGGCCGAGCGCGTCCTGATCGCGCCCGCGAGCGCCGACACCATCGCGCGCCTGGCGCACGGCCATGCCGACGATCTTCTGACGACGGTCGTGCTGGCCACCGCGGCGCCGGTGTACGTGGCGCCTGCGATGAACCAGCAGATGTGGGCGAACCTCGCCGTGCAGGCCAACGTCGGCACGCTTCGCGTCCGCGGCGTCGGCGTCCTGGGCCCAGCCGACGGCGACCAGGCCTGCGGGGACATCGGCTCAGGCCGCATGCTGGAACCGCACGAACTGCGCGACATCCTCGTGGCGTCGTTCGGCGAACAACCGCTGCGCGGTCGGCGCGTCGTCGTCAGCGCCGGCCCGACGTATGAAGACATCGATCCCGTGCGCTTTATCGGCAATCGGAGCTCCGGTCGCATGGGTTTCGCGGTCGCCGCGGCGGCGCGCGACGCGGGTGCGTCGGTGACGCTGGTGGCCGGTCCTGTGTCGCTTTCCACGCCGCCGGGCGTCGAGCGCGTCGATGTCCGTAGCGCGCGCCAGATGCACGACGCCGTCGTGGCGGCGTGCGCGGGCGCCGACATCTACATCGGCGCGGCGGCGGTGGGCGACTATCGCCCCGTCGAAGCGGCGGACCACAAGCTGAAGAAGGCGGGCGGCGTGCCGCTGCGCCTCGAGCTCACCGAGAACCCGGATATCATCGCGGCGCTCGCGGCGCAGCCCGTGCGCCCGTTCCTCGTCGGCTTCGCCGCGGAGACGCGCGACATCGAGGGGTACGCGCAGGACAAGCTGGCCCGCAAGGGCATCGATATGATCGCGGCGAACGATGTCACGAGCGGCAAGGGTTTCGAGGTGGCGGACAACGCGTTGCACGTCTACTGGCATGGCGGTGACGAAGCGCTTCCCGAGATGCCCAAGACCGAACTGGCCCACCGGCTCGTCGCGCTCATCGCCGAACGATTCCTCACCGGAACCACGCCTTGATAGACATCGAACTGAAGATCCTCGATCCGCGCCTGGGCGAATCCATCCCGCTGCCGGAACCGGCCACGGCGGGCAGCGCGGGCATGGACCTGCGGGCGGCCGTGGATGCGCCGCTGACGCTGGTACCGGGGGAGAGCGTGCTGGTGCCCTCGGGACTGGCGATCCACATCGGCGATCCGGCGTGGTGCGCGCTGATCGTGCCGCGCTCCGGCCTGGGCCATAAGCAGGGACTCGTGATGGGCAACCTCGTCGGCGTCATCGACGCGGACTATCAGGGCCCGTTGATGATCTCGTGCTGGAACCGCGGAAGCGCGCCGGTGACCATCGCGCCCGGCGACCGGATTGCGCAATTATTGCTCGTGCCGGTCGGCCGAGCGCGCCTCCGGGTGGTAGAAGGGTTCACCCCCTCGCAGCGGGGCGAGGGAGGATTCGGCTCGACGGGTGTTGGCTGATTCTGCCGGGGTAGCGAAGGGGCGACATGGCATCGAAAGAGGGAGGGGCGGGACGCATGTCCCGTGTGGATCTGCGACGTTTGCTGCCCCTGGCGGGCGCGACGTTGCTGCTCGTCGCCGGCGTTTTCTGCGCGTGGCAGACCTGGCTGATCGCCGATGAGGGAAGTGCCGCCGAACGCACGCATGCGGCCCAGCGGGACACCACGCGTGAACTCGGCGCGCTGATCGCGGGCAAGCGCGAAGCCCTGCAGCGCGCGCTCATGGCAGGCGGCATCGCGACGTCCATCGACGATCACGCCGCGGCCTCGGAACGGCTGCGCGCCGCGCTCCCTTCCGTCCGCGTCGTCGAGGTCTACAGCGGCGGCCTGGACGAGGTGGTGCGTGCCAACTACCGAGAGTTCGGCTACGCGAAGGCCGCGCAGCTCATGGCCGCCCTGGGCGGCAGCGGACCGCCGCGGGCGTCCACGTCGCTCAAGGACGGCGAGCGACGGCTATCCATGGTCGAGCCGGTGGCGGGCGAGGGCACGGTTCGCGCCTGGATCTGGCTCGAATACCCCTTCGACGACATCGTCGCCCGGTTCGATGCCGCATCGCCGGGCGGCGGCCGCCTCGAGCTGCGCCAGGGCGAGGGACGCGACAGCCTGCGCCTGCTGGACGTCGGTTCCCGGTCCGCCGAACTCGAAGCCGAAGGGCAGCGCGTGGAGGGCACGTCGCTGTTCGTGTTCGCCGCGATGCCCAAGGCCTTCATCGTCATTCCGCACTCGGAGGCGCTCGGCGCGTTGCTGTCGCTGGTGGGACTCGGCGGCGGTGCCTTGCTGCTATGGGGCCTGCGCCGCCGCCCGGCCGTCGAACCCGAGGCGATGCCCGAGCCGGACGTGATGGTGGCGGACGTCGTCCGCAAGCCGAGGCTGCCCCCGACGCCCGCGCCGGCCGCCGTCGCACCGCCCACGCCCGTCGCCGCTCCGGCGGCCGGCGAGCCGTCGCTCGATCCGGCGATCTTCCGCGCGTACGACATCCGCGGCGTGGTCGGTAAGACGCTCACCGCCGACATCGCCCATCGCATCGGCCAGGCCATCGGCGCGCGCATGCTCGACGCCGACCTCCGCGAGATCGTCGTCGGGCGCGACGGGCGGCTCTCCGGTGCCGAGCTGGCCCACGCCCTGTCGGACGGCCTGCGGGCCGCCGGTATCGACGTGATCGACCTCGGCATGGTGCCGACGCCGGTCGTCTACTTCGCCGCCTACCACTTCGGCACGGGTTGCGCCGTCTCGGTCACGGGAAGCCACAATCCGGCCGACCACAACGGCTTCAAGATCGTGATCGGCGGCGAGACGCTCTCCGAAGACGCGATCGCCGACCTGCATCGGCGCATCGTGGCGGGCAATCTGCCCAGCGACGGCGTGGGCACCTGGCGCGAGCAGTCGGCGACCGAGGCATACGTGGCCCGCATCGCCGGCGACGTCGCTGCCGAGCGGCGCCTCAAGGTCGTCGTCGACGCCGGCAACGGCGTGGCGGGGGCGGTGGCCCCGCGCGTGCTCGAGGACATCGGTTGTGAAGTGATCCCGTTGTACTGCGATGTCGACGGTCAGTTCCCGAACCACCATCCCGATCCATCCGATCCGCGCAACCTCGCCGACCTCATCGCCGCCGTGCACACGATCGGCGCCGACCTCGGCATCGCGTTCGACGGCGACGGCGACCGGCTGGGCGTCGTGACGCAGGCGGGCGAGATCGTGTGGCCCGATCGCCTGCTGATGCTCTTCGCGCAGGACGTGCTCGCGCGCAATCCCGGCGCGACGATCATCTACGACGTGAAGTGCACCGGCCACCTGCGTGGCGTGATCCAGCAGTCGGCCGGCGTGCCGCTGATGTGGCGCACGGGGCACTCGCTGATGAAGGCCAAGCTGCGCGAGACGGGCGCGGCGCTCGCCGGTGAGATGAGCGGCCACTTCTTCTTCGCCGACAACAACCGCTGGTACGGTTTCGACGATGGTATCTACGCGGCGGCGCGCCTGCTCGAGATCGTCGCCGGCGACGTGGAGGAACGCAGCGTGGCGGAGCTGTTCGACACGCTGCCCAAGAGCGTCTCGACACCCGAACTGCGTCTGCCCATGGAAGAGGGCGCGCACTTCCGTTTCATGGACGCGTTCCGCGCGTCGGCGACGTTCGACGATGCGCGGATCACGACGATCGATGGTGTTCGCGTGGACTGGGCGGACGGCTTCGGACTTGTCCGGGCGTCCAATACGTCGCCCGCGCTCATCTTCCGGTTCGATGCCGATAGCGCCAGGAGTCTCGAGCGCATCAAGCAATCGTTCCGCCAGCGCGTGCTGGCGGTCGACAAGTCCCTCGCGTTGCCTTTCTAGCGGCGGCTACCGCGGGCCGCTCGCGGCGCTGGCGGCCTTCAGTTCCCTGTAGTGGCGGAGCTGGGCGTCCAGGTTGGCCTTGGCCGATTCCTTCGCCGCGAGCTGGCGCTGCAGCGTGGTACGCAGCGACGCCACCGTGTTGCGCTGCTCGGCGATGCGGTCGTTGAGGTACTTCGGCACCGGCTGCTTCGCGCGTTCGAGGTCGCCGGCGCGGGCGAGGAGATCGGCGAGGGCCTTTTCCTGCCCCTGCAGATTGCGGCGAGTGGTGCGCGCCGCCTGCTCGAAGTTGTCGAGCTCGGCGCCCTTCGCCGCCGCGAAGGCGGCCTCGTTCGGGTACGCGTTGAGCATCTGGGCGTCTTCGCGCTGGCGCTGCTGCTGGGCCTGCAGCGCCGCGGCCTGGGCGTCGGCCACTTTCCGCGCCGCGGCGCGTTCGTCGGCCGTCAGCTGGCGATCCACATGGCGGACGACCATGCCCTGGGCGTTGACGATGTCGTAGCCGGCCTTCATCGCCTCCGGCGAGAGACTGTCGCTGAAATACGAATGCCCGGTGGCATCCTTCCAGCGATACCGGTAGGCGTTGTTGTTCGTCGTGTTCTGGGCGAACGCGGCCGTGCCGATGCACAGTGCCGCCCCCGCCAGGATGTATCGCGCTGCTCGCATGCTTTCCCCTCCTGTCGATGGAGTATAGCCAGCGCGGGCAGGCGGATTGCGCGCGGCCGGCAAGCCGCGCCGGCCGCGTGACGCAATCGCGGTTTTCCCTCAGGCGTTCACGCCGTAGCGGTCGCGGTAGGCCACCAGCCGGCCATGCTCGGCGGCGAGCTCGGGCCGCTCGCCGGCGTAGGCCAGCACGTCGGCCAGGCTGGCGATGGCGATCACGGGGATGCCGAACTGGGCCGCGACTTCCTGGGCGGCGGAGCGGTCGCCCTGGCCGCGCTCCTGGCGATCGAGCGCGATGAGCACGCCCGCGGGCTCGGCGCCCTGCGCCCGGATCAGTTCCAGGGATTCACGCACGGCGGTGCCGGCGGTCATCACGTCGTCGACGATCAGTACGCGGCCTTTCAGCGGCGCGCCGACCAGCGTGCCGCCTTCGCCGTGATCCTTGGCCTCCTTGCGGTTGTAGGCCCAGGGCACGTCGCGGTCCTGGGTGTCGGCCAGCGCGATCGCCGTGGCGGCGGCCAGGGCGATGCCCTTGTACGCCGGACCGAACAGCATGTCGAAGGGGACGCCCGAGCGCACCGCCGCCTCGGCGTACGAGCGCCCCAGGCGGGCCAGCGCGGCCCCCGAGTCGATCCGGCCCATGTTGAAGAAGTACGGGCTGCTGCGTCCCGACTTCAGGGTGAACTCGCCGAAGCGGAGGACGTCGCGGGCGAGGGTGAGTTCGATGAATTCGCGTTGGTAGTCGTGCACGGGCGATCTCGGGCGGGAGCGATGGGAGACCGCCATGGTACAGCCGGGTCCGAGGGGCGGCCCACCCGCGGGTTATCATGGGCGGATCGCCGAACGCATCGACAGGGCCCCATGCGCATCATTTCGCTGAACGCCAACGGTATCCGCTCCGCCGCCACCAAGGGCGTGTTCGAGTGGCTTCGCAAGCAGGACGCCGACGTCGTCTGCCTGCAGGAAACCAAATCGCAGGAATCGCAGCTCACCGATCCGATGTTCCGGCCCGACGGTCACCATTGCTTCTACCACGACGCCCGCAGCAAGAAGGGCTACAGCGGCGTGGCCATCTATTCGAAGCGCGAGCCCGACGAAGTGCGCGTGTCGCTCGGCCGCGAGGACTTCGACTGCGAGGGCCGCTACATCGAGGCCCGCTACGGCAACCTCAGCGTCGTGTCGTTCTACATTCCTTCGGGATCGTCCGGCGACGAACGGCAGCAGTACAAGTTCCGGGTGATGGAGTGGCTGACGCCGATCCTGCGCGAGTGGGCCGCCAGCGGCCGCGACTACGTGCTGTGCGGCGACTGGAACATCGTCCACACGAAGAACGACATCAAGAACTGGACGTCGAACCAGAAGAACTCGGGCTGCCTGCCCGAGGAGCGCGCCTGGCTCGACCTGCTCTTCAACGAGATCGGCTGGGTGGACAGCTTCCGAGCCATCAAGCCCGACGCCGTCGAGTACACCTGGTGGTCGAACCGGGGCCAGGCACGCGCGAACAACGTGGGGTGGCGGATCGATTACCAGATCGTCACCCCCGGCCTGCGCGACCGCCTGCGCGACTGCTCGATCTACCGCGACGAGCGCTTCTCCGACCATGCGCCGTTCACCGTGGACTACGCGGAGTGAGCAGCGGCGGGGAGCCCGCGCGCTACAAGGGCTGGCATGGTCTGTTCGCGGCGTTCGCCCAGCCGGGCGCGGTCATCATGCTGTTCTTCGGCCTCGCCTCGGGGCTGCCGTTCCTGCTGGTGGGCAACACGCTGTCGGCGTGGCTGAAGGAATCCGGCGTCGATTATGGCGCCATCGGCATCGCCAGCTACGTCACGTTCGCCTACAACTTCAAGTTCCTCTGGGCGCCCGTGGTCGACAGGTTCCGCCTGCCGCTCTTCGGCCGCCTCGGCCTGCGCCGTGGCTGGCTGATGTTCGCGATCCTGCTGCTCGGTGCCGGGCTGCTGGGCATGGCGGCGATGCCGCCCACGGTGTCGCTGCCGCGGTTCATGGGCATGACGTTGATCGCGGCCATCGCGGGAGCGACGATCGACATCGTCGTGGACGCGTACCGCGTGGAGATCGCGCCGCAGGAAGCGCAGGGCGCCCTGGCCGCCACGTACACGCTCGGCTATCGGCTCGGGCTGATCGCCGGCGGCGCGGGCATCCTGATCGTGGCGGACGCGTTCGGCTGGCAGGGCGGGTACGTGGCCATCTGCGCGCTGCTCGTGGTGCCCCTCGTCACGGTGCTCGTGGCACGCGAACCCGAACATAGGGTGCGCGAGCGCGTGCCCCTACGCGTCGCGGTGCAGGAAGGCTTCGTCGGGCCGTTCCGCGATTTCCTCGCGCGGTTCGGTGCGCCCCTGGCCCTTGGCCTGCTCCTGTTCGTGGCGCTGTTCCGGCTGCCGGACCAGATGCTGGGCGTGATGGCGTATCCGTTTTATCTCGACGCGGGATTCAGCAAGACGCAGATCGCCGAGGTCTCGAAGGTCTACGGCGTGATCATCGGCATTCTCGGCGCGCTGCTGGGCGGCTGGGCCGTCGTGCGTTTCGAGATGCGCCGGCTGCTCGTGGTCGCCGCCATCGGCGTGGCGCTGTCGAACATGCTCTATCTGCTCATGGCCGCGAATCCCGGACAGACGTGGGCCTTCGTCGCCACGCTTTCCGGCGACAACTTCGCGCAGGGCTTCGCGGGGCCGGTGCTGGTGGCCTTCATGTCCGGCCTGGTCAACCGCAGCTTCACGGCCACGCAGTACGCGCTGCTGAGCGCGCTGGCGAACCTTCCGGGCAAGGTCATCGGCGGATTCTCGGGATTCCTCGTCAAGGATTCGGGCTACGCGTCACTCTTCGTGGTCAGTACCGTCTCGATCGTGCCGACGCTCATCGTGCTGGCGTGGCTGTGGAAACGGATGCCGCGGCCTGAAGGCGGCGACGCGACGTAAGCCGAATGGCCGATCTTCGCGTTATGCCAGAAATGTGTACCATCGGCCCCACAGGGGGCATGCGCGAGGAGGGTCACGCACGTGCCAGATATAGTGGTGAGACATATCGACGAGCAGATGGCCGAGCGGATCAAGACGCTCGCCCGTGAACGACGCTGGTCGATCAACGAAGTCATTCTGCACGCGTTGCGCTACGGGCTGGGTCTGAGCCCGGGCGACGTGTTCAACGAGCTTTTGCTCGAACCGGGCGACATCGCGCATTTGACGGGTGCGTGGGACGCCGAGGAACAGGCCGCGTTCCAGGAAGCACTGTCCGCGCTGGCGCAGGCGTCGCCGTCGACGCTGGCCGATGCCGGTGCGCGCCCGGTGAAGACCCCGGAGACGTTCTAGCGCGATTCCTGCGGTGCGGCGTAAACCGCACCCAGCAAGCGAAGGCCCCGCGCACCGGTCACCGCCGGAAGATTCCCCGGCTCGCCGCGCACGCGGCGATACGCCAGCCATGCAAAGGCCATCGCCTCCATCTGGTCGGGATCGATGCCGAATTCGGCGCTCGAACGCAACACGCGACCTCCGAGGCGCGCCGTGAGCGCACGCATCAGCGCCGTGTTGTGCACCCCGCCGCCGCATGCGACGACGTCGACGGCGTCCGGCGCGTAACGCGCGATGGCGTCGCCGATCGAGGCCGCGCTTAACGCCAGCAGCGTCGCTTGCACGTCCTCCGGACTGAGCTCGGCCACGCGCGGATGCTCGTCGAGCCACGCCAGATGGAAGTGTTCCCTGCCGGTGCTCTTGGGCGGGTCGAGCACGAAATAGGCGTCGTCGAGCAACTCGGCCAGCAAGGCGGCGTCGACCGTACCCGAGGCCGCGAAAACGCCGTCGCGATCGAAGGCTTCGCCGCGGTGGCGAAGGCACCAGGCGTCCATCAGTCCGTTGGCCGGACCAGTGTCGAAACCCGTGACGTCGCCCTCGGGCGTCAATCGCGTGACGTTGGCGATCCCGCCGAGGTTGAGCACGACGCGCGAGCCCTCCGTCGGACGCAACACCGTGGCGTGGAAGGCGGGTACGAGGGGCGCGCCCTGACCACCGGCGGCGACATCCGCGCGGCGGAAGTCGGCCACGGTGTCGATGCCGCTGCGCTCCGCGATCACCGAGGCATCGCCGATCTGCAGGGTGAACGGGTGCGTGCCCGACGGGCGGTGGCGGATGGTCTGCCCGTGCGAGCCGATGGCGGTAACGGACGATGCCGGCACGCCGGCCTTCGCGATCACGGCGCGGGCGGCATCGGCGAACGCCATCCCCACGGCGACGTCGAGGCGCCCGTAGGCGTCGAGGTCGAGACGGAGTTCGTCCTGCGCGACCGCGAGGATCCTCGTGCGGAGCGCGTCCTCCCAGGGATGCGTCAGGCCCGCGACGAGTGCGGGGCGTCCGTCGGTGAAACGGACCAGGGCCGCGTCGATGCCGTCGGCGCTGGTCCCGGAGATGAGGCCGAGGTAGAGGCCGTCCGTGGTCGCCACGGATCAGCCGCCGTCGTTCTTCGCAGTCTCGCTGCGGGCGAGCTTCGTGTTGTTGTCCACCTGGTTCAGGCGGGCAAGCTGCGGTCCGACGATCTCTTTCTTGAACTTCGCCAGCTGCGCGGCGGGGAGCGGCTCCGGCTTCGGCAGCGTGACCGTCTGCGGATCGCGCTGCGCGTTGTTGACGCGGAATTCGTAGTGCAGGTGCGGGCCGGTGGCGAGGCCGGTCATGCCGACGTAGCCGATGGTGCTGCCCTGGCTGACGCGCTGGCCGACGCGCAGGTTCGCGAAGCGCGACATGTGGCCGTAGGCGGTGCTGATCGACGCGTTGTGCTGGATCACGACGAAGTTGCCATAGCCGTTCATCCAGCCACGGAACTTGACGACGCCGTCGCCGGCCGCGTGGATCGGCGTGCCCGAGGGAGCGGCGTAATCGACGCCCTTGTGCGCGCGCATCTTGCCGAGGATCGGGTGCATGCGGCCCGCGCTGAACTGCGACGAGATGCGCGTGAAGTCGACCGGGATGCGCAGGAACGAACCCTGCAGCGGACGGCCTTCCTCGCTGTAGTAGCCCACCTTGTCGCCGTTCTTGTAACGGTACGCGGTGTAGCGCTTGCCCTGGTTGATGAACTCGGCGGCGACGATGTCGCCTTCGCGCATGAACGCGCCGTCGCTGTAGACGTCGTCGTAGACGACGGTGAAGTTGTCGCCGACGCGGAGGTCCTGTACGAAGTCGATGTCGAACTTGAAGACCTCGGCGAGCTTCAGGACCATCGCGTTGCTCATGCCGGCCTTCGACGCCGCGCCGAACAGGGAGCTGTCGATGAGTCCGTGCGCGATGTGCTCGCGGCGCTGCACGTCGCGCTTCTGCGTGGTGAGTTCGGCCTTGCCGCTCGTGAAACGCAGCGTGGCGACGCTGGTTTCGTCCTGATCGAAGCGCACGCCCTCGAGCGTGTGGTCGGCGTTGACGAGGAACTGGAATTCCTGGCCTGGCTTGATCTGGTGGAAGACCTTCGTGCCGCCGGCGGCGTCGATGACGCGTTGCAGATCGGTCATCGACAAGCCCTGCGCGACGAAGATGTCCGCGAGCGTCTGGCCGGGTTGCACCTGCACGGTGTTCCAGGTCTCCACTGGCGGGAGGGGCTTCACGCTGGCGGGATCGAGGCGCGGCACGGCGAGCGGCACGACGGCGAGGGCGACGTTCGACTGCACGTCGGGGCGCGGAATGTCCGTGTTGACGCGTGGCAGCGCGGTGGCGACGGTTTCCTTGCGCATCGCGCCGGCCCATGCCGGAATCACGAGCGCCGAAAGGATGACCAGAAAGAAAGCGGTGCCGGCGAGGATCCAGCGCTCGCGCGACCAGCTCAGCGGCTCGGCCGACGCGTTGCGACTGAAGGACCAGTGGGCGCGGCTGTCGTAGAAGTGCGAATGACGGCGCTGCGCCTTGCGCCGGATGGCCTGCTTGCGAGCGCTGTGCGCTCCGCGGTTCACATCACCCATTGTCTTTCTTGTATCCGCTCGCCCCGAGTTGTCGCGTACCATAACGGCCCTGTGCAAAGGCCGTCAACGCCTTTTCCATCAA
>NZ_FOJE01000004.1:342641-344504 GCF_900111665.1 Luteibacter sp. 329MFSha
GTTTCCTCGCGCAACGTTCATCGGCGCAGGGTGAGTCGGCCCCTAAGGCGAGGCAGAAATGCGTAGTCGATGGGAAGCAGGTTAATATTCCTGCACTTTTCTACAGTGCGATGTGGGGACGGAGAAGGTTAGGTCTACCAGGCGTTGGTTGTCCTGGGGAAAGGCGGTAGGCAGTGATCTTAGGCAAATCCGGGATCACTTATGCCGAGCACCGAGACCAGTCCTATGAGGACGAAGTGACTGACACCACGCTTCCAGGAAAAGCCACTAAGCTTCAGCTGTAGAAAAACCGTACCGTAAACCGACACTGGTAGGCAGGGTGAGAATCCCAAGGCGCTTGAGAGAACTCGGGTGAAGGAACTAGGCAAAATGGCACCGTAACTTCGGGAGAAGGTGCGCCCCTTGGTGTGGTCACGTGCGTGACTGAGCATCGAGGGGTCGCAGTAACCTGGCCGCTGCGACTGTTTATCAAAAACACAGCACTCTGCAAACACGAAAGTGGACGTATAGGGTGTGACGCCTGCCCGGTGCTGGAAGGTTAATTGATGGGGTCAGCCGCAAGGCGAAGCTCTTGATCGAAGCCCCAGTAAACGGCGGCCGTAACTATAACGGTCCTAAGGTAGCGAAATTCCTTGTCGGGTAAGTTCCGACCTGCACGAATGGCGTAACGACAGCGGCGCTGTCTCCACCCGAGACTCAGTGAAATTGAAATCGCTGTGAAGATGCAGCGTTCCCGCGGCAAGACGGAAAGACCCCGTGAACCTTTACTATAGCTTTACACTGAACGTTGAGTTCTTCTGTGTAGGATAGGTGGGAGGCTATGAAACCGAGACGCTAGTTTCGGTGGAGCCATCCTTGAAATACCACCCTGAAGTGCTTGACGTTCTAACCTAGGTCCGTAATCCGGATCGGGGACCGTGTATGGTGGGTAGTTTGACTGGGGCGGTCTCCTCCCAAAGAGTAACGGAGGAGCACGAAGGTACGCTCAGCGCGGTCGGACATCGCGCACTGTGTGCAAAGGCATAAGCGTGCTTGACTGCGAGATCGACGGATCAAGCAGGTACGAAAGTAGGTCTTAGTGATCCGGTGGTTCTGTATGGAAGGGCCATCGCTCAACGGATAAAAGGTACTCCGGGGATAACAGGCTGATACCGCCCAAGAGTTCATATCGACGGCGGTGTTTGGCACCTCGATGTCGGCTCATCACATCCTGGGGCTGTAGCCGGTCCCAAGGGTATGGCTGTTCGCCATTTAAAGTGGTACGCGAGCTGGGTTCAGAACGTCGTGAGACAGTTCGGTCCCTATCTGTCGTGGGCGTTGGAGATTTGAGGGGGGCTGCTCCTAGTACGAGAGGACCGGAGTGGACGTTCCGCTGGTGTTCGGGTTGTCATGCCCATGGCATTGCCCGGTAGCTACGAACGGAAGTGATAACCGCTGAAAGCATCTAAGCGGGAAGCACGCCCCAAGATGAGATCTCCCGAGAGCTTGACTCTCCTTAAGGCACCATCAAGACTAGGTGGTTGATAGGCGCGGTGTGGAAGTGCAGCAATGCATTGAGCTTACGCGTACTAATGAGCCGTGAGGCTTGACCATATAACCCCAAGACGCTTCACCGTCTTAATACAATCCTCCGGTCGACCCCGGACGCTTGTCACTCGTTTACAACCCTCTGTGGAGCCGGCGCACCTGCGCTGCTCCCACCCCTTCCCTGGCGGCCATAGCGGCGTGGTACCACCTGATCCCATCCCGAACTCAGAAGTGAAACGCGCATGCGCCGATGGTAGTGTGGCTCAAGCCATGCAAGAGTAGGTCACCGCCAGGGGCTTTATCCCAAAAACCCGGTCTCATTGAGGCCGGGTTTTT
>NZ_FOJE01000003.1:0-367193 GCF_900111665.1 Luteibacter sp. 329MFSha
TTGATGCCCTCTGAACATTTCGTCCCGAGGTGAGCCGCCCATTCTATATCGTTTTTCGTTTCCGTCAACACCCTCGTGAAACTTTTTTTCGAGGTGGTTGGTGAAGCCGAAGAACTGTCGCGTGGGTGACTTTCGTCGCGACCAGGAGGAGAAGTATAGGGCCGGGCCGAAGGTCTGTGAAGGGGTTTTCGACATCTTTCTGAAAAAAAGTGGCGAGGTAGACTGCCCGCATCTCCTCACACTAATAAGGTGTCTTTCGATGCTCACGCGCGTGCTGTCCGTCGCCTTCTTCCTGGCGCCCCTTGCCGCCACCGCCGCGACGCCGCCGTCGGTGACGCTGCATGGCGCGCGGTTTTCCACCGAATTCGCGGTGTCGGACGCCCAGCGCGAGCGCGGGCTCATGTTCCGCACCGAGCTGAAGCCCGATCAGAGCATGCTCTTCATCTTCCCCGACAGTCAGCCGCGCGCGTTCTGGATGAAGAACACCCTCATCCCGCTCGACATCCTGTACTTCGACGGAGCGCGCAAGCTCGTGGCGATGCAGCTGAACGCGCAGCCGTGCAAGGCCGATCCCTGCGCTATCTATCCCAGCGACGGGCGCGACGCGGCCTATGTTCTGGAAGTGGCCGCCGGCGCCGCGGGCAGGCTGGGGCTGAAACTGGGCGAGACGCTCGCCATCGAGGGCGCCGCGCCGTCCGCACGCTGAGCGGCCGAGAGTCCGTGTTCGCAGGGCACGCCCACGTGGTAAGGGACGAGCGACGCCGGGTCGAGCCGGGCCAGTTCGTCCCACTGGTCGTCGAAGGGTATGAATCGCTGCATCGCCGCTTCCTCCACGTCATCGGCGCACGTTGCGTGCGCCGCGGGATCATGGAAGCAGGTTTTCCTGCGTTATCGCTGGCGAAATGGGGCGAAACGATGTCAGCCCCATTCCCGCATCGGTGCGGCTCCCGGCCGCATCCGCCGTCAGTCGATCTCGACGAGCTCGAAATCGTCCTTGGTCACGCCGCAGTCCGGGCAGGTCCAGGTGTCGGGGACGTCTTCCCAGCGCGTGCCCGGTTCGATGCCGTCTTCGGGCATGCCCAGCGCTTCGTCGTAGATGTACCCGCAGACGACGCACATCCATTTGCGCGTTTTGGTGTCGGTGTCGTTGCTCATGGCTTCGCGTACTGTCGTGGAGCGGAAAAGTCCCTCATTCTGTCACCCCCGGGCCGAAGGCGGTAGCACGGCCCCGTCACGCTTCAAAGGATGCCCATGAACGCCCTATCCCGCGCCGCCCGTCTCCGCGGCGGTGTCTACGCCATCACCGACGGCCCGCGCGACGACCTTTTCGCCGCCGTGGAGGCCGCCCTCGCCGGCGGTGCCAGCCTACTGCAGTACCGCGACAAGACCCATGACGCGGCGCGCCGACTCGCGGAGGCCAGCGAGATCGCCAGCATCTGCGCGCGGTACGGGGTGCCGTTCATCGTGAACGACGATGTCGCACTCGCTCGCGAGACCGGTGGCGGCGTGCATCTGGGGCACACCGACGTTTCCATCGCGGTCGCTCGCGCGGAACTGGGGCCCGACGCGATCATCGGGGTTTCCTGCTACGGCTCGGTCGATCGCGCACGGCAGCTGCAGGCGGAAGGCGCGGATTACATCGGCTTCGGCGCTATGTATCCCTCCACCACCAAGCCCCACGCCGCGGTCGCGCCGCACGACGTATTGACGCAGGCGAGGACGCTGGGCCTTCCCGTCGTGGCGATCGGCGGCATCACGCCCGACAATGGGCGGGTGCTGCTCGAGGCGGGCGCGGATTACCTCGCCGTGGTGTCCGCGATCTTCGCCCAGCCCGACATCCAGACGGCGACGCGCCGCTTCGCCGCTCTTTTCGAATCCCGTTCCGGAACCCTTTGATGACCACGAACCACGAACTCTTCGAACGCGCCCAGACGTTGCTGCCCGGCGGCGTGAACTCGCCCGTGCGCGCATTCCGGTCGGTGGGCGGCGAGCCCTTCTTCACCGCCCGCGCCGACGGCCCGTTCCTGTGGGACGTCGAAGGCAAGCGCTACATCGACTACGTCGGCTCCTGGGGCCCGATGATCGTGGGCCACAACCATCCCGCCGTGCGCGAGGCCGTCCAGGCCGCGGTGCTCGACGGCCTCTCGTTCGGCACGCCCTGCCCCGCCGAGGTGACGATGGCGGAGACGATCGTGTCGCTCGTGCCGTCGGTGGAGATGGTGCGCATGGTCAATTCGGGCACCGAGGCCACGATGTCGGCCATCCGCCTGGCCCGCGGCGCCACCGGCCGCACGAAGATCGTGAAGTTCGAAGGCTGCTACCACGGCCATGGCGACAGCTTCCTGGTGAAGGCGGGCTCGGGGGCGCTCACGTTCGGCGTGCCGACGTCGCCCGGCGTGCCAAAGGCCGCCGCGGACCTCACGCTGACCCTGCCGTACAACGACTTCGCGGCGGCCGAGGCGCTGTTCGCCGAGCACGGCGACGACATCGCGGGCCTGATCATCGAACCCGTCGCCGGCAACATGAACTGCATCCCGCCGAAGGACGGCTACCTGCAGGCGTTGCGCGAGCTGTGCACGAAGCATGGCGTGCTGCTTATCTTCGACGAGGTGATGACCGGTTTCCGCGTCGCGCTCGGCGGCGCGCAGGCGCACTACGGCATCACGCCCGACCTCACCTGCTTCGGCAAGATCATCGGTGGCGGCATGCCGGTCGGCGCGTACGGCGGCCGGCGCGACCTGATGGCGCAGGTGGCGCCCTCGGGTCCGATCTATCAGGCGGGCACGCTGTCGGGCAATCCCGTGGCCATGGCGGCGGGCCTGGCGATGCTGACGCTGATCCAGGCTCCCGGTTTCCATGACGATCTCGCGCGCCGCACCGTCCGCCTCACCGATGGCCTGCTCGCCGCCGCGCGAGACGCCGGCATCCCCTTCAGCGTGACCCGCGTCGGCGCGATGTTCGGGCTGTTCTTCACCGGCGAGCAGGTGGAAACGTACGCGCAGGCGACGGCCGCCGACGTCGGCCGGTTCAACCGGTTCTTCCACGGGATGCTGGAGCGCGGCGTGTACCTGGCGCCGTCGGCGTTCGAGGCGGGCTTCCTGTCGAGCGCGCATGGCGACGCGGAGATCGATGCGACGATCTCGGCCGCGCGCGAGGTGTTCGCGACGTTGTGATCGTGTCGCCCCGGCCCCGTGGGCGGGACCGGGGCGGCAGGCCGATCAGGCGACCTGCGCTTCCTTGACGAATGCCGCGAGGGTGTCGTGGAGGCGCTGGAGGCCTTCCGCGGTTTCCTCGTCGGTGATCGTCAGCGGCGGCACGATGCGCAGGACATCCGGGCCGGCCTGGAGGATCAGCAGCCCGTGGGCCGCCGCGATGTCCAGGATCTCGCCCGCGCGTCCCTTGTACGCCGCGTCGAGCACCGCGCCGATCATCAGGCCACGGCCGCGCACTTCCGAGAAGACGTGGAACGCGTGGTTGAGCTTCGTCAGCCCCGCGCGGATGTCGTTCGCCTGGCGCTCCACGTTCAGCAGCACCGCCGGCGAGGCGATCTTGCGCAGCGCCACCAGCGCCACCGCCGCGGCCATCGGGTTGCCGCCGAAGGTGGTGCCGTGCGCGCCGAACTGCATGACGTCGGCGACCTTCGGACCCGCCAGCATCGCACCGATCGGGAAACCGGCGCCCAGCGCCTTGGCCAGCGTGACGATGTCGGGCGTGACGTGATCGTGCGAATGGGCGAACAGCGTGCCGGTACGCCCCATGCCGCACTGGATCTCGTCGAGCACCATCAGCGCATCGTGCGCGTCGCAGAGCTCGCGCACCTTCTTCAGGAACCCGGGCTCCGCCGGCATGACGCCGCCCTCGCCCTGCACGGGCTCGAGCATCACCGCGGCGACGCCGCCCTGGGCGAAGGCGCCTTCGAGCGCGGCGACATCGTTGAACGGCACGTAGCGGAAGCCGCCCGGAAGCGGCTCGTAACCTTCCTGGTACTTGGGCTGCGCGGTCGCGGTCACCGACGCGAGCGTGCGGCCGTGGAACGAGCCCTGGAACGTGACGATCACGCGGTTGTCCGGCGTGCGGCCCTGCGCGGCGGCCCACTTACGCACGAGCTTGATCGCGGCCTCGTTGGCCTCGGTGCCCGAATTGCACAGGAACACGCGCTCGGCGAACGGCGCGTGCTCGACGAGCTCCTGCGCCAGGTGCAGCGGCGGCTCGGTGTAGAAGACATTGCTGGCGTGCCAGAGCTTGTGCGCCTGCGCGACCAGCGCGGCGACGAGGTCCGGATCCTGGTGGCCCAGCGAGTTCACGGCGATGCCGGCCCCGAAATCGAGGTAATCCCGGCCCTGCGTATCCCAGACGCGGGCGCCCTTGCCGTGATCGAGCACGACATCGCGCGGTCGATAGACGGGCAGCCAGTAGCGCTTGCCCAGGCCCGTGAGTTCGGAGGGATCGACAGGATGCGACGACGACATTGGAACGACTCCCGGTGCCGGCCGCAGCGCCGGAACCCTTGCAGGAACGGATGGAATCGCACGGTACGCTCTGCGGTCCGACATCGATCCGAATCCCGCGGGGCAGCTTTCGGCGTGGCCGGAGCATGCGCGCGTGGGACATGCATCGTATAAGGCGCGGGCGGCGGCGACAACGCGCTCCGTGTAGCGCCCCTGCAACGGCGTGTTACACGCCGCTTTCAGACGCCATGGGGCCTCCCGCGACGGCGCCGGGGAAATTCCTTGCGAATCAAAGCAACGCCTGGGTGGCATGGGGCTTGCTCCCCTCGCCAGTGAGGCGCCCCACCGGGCGCCGCGTGGTTCGCTCGTCCAGCGCCCTGCCAGCTGGGCGGCGAATGGGAACTCCCGGTCCCCCAGAGGACCGGGAGTTTTCTTATCGGACGACGTGCCTTCAGCGCAGCTGGTCGAGGGCGAGTTGATGCTTCTTGCAGAGGCGGTACACGGTGACGCGGGACACGCGAAGGCGCCTTGCGCACTCGCTGATGTTGAACGCGCTGGCCCGGAGGCAGTCGACGATGGCCTCCCGTTCGGCGCAGGTGCGCGCGCTGCCGAGGCTGTCGCGTTCGCCGCCCGGCGCGTCGACGCTGAGCTCGAGGTCGTCGGGGGTGATCAGCGCATCGTCCGCGATCACGGCGGCGCGCTGCACGCGGTTCATCAGTTCGCGCACGTTGCCGGGCCAGCTGAAGGCGTTGAGCGCCTTGCGGGCGCTGGTGCTGAAGGCCCGGGCCCGCGTGCCGTAGCTTTCGCGGAAGGCGTCGAGGAAATGCTGGGCCAGCAGCTCGATGTCGCCGTTGCGCTCGCGCAGCGGCGGCATGCGCAGCCGCAGAACGTTGAGACGGTAGAAGAGGTCTTCGCGGAACCTGCCCTGGGCGACGGCCTTTTCCAGGTCCACGTGCGTCGCGGCCAGCACGCGCACGTCGACGCGGATGGACTGGCAGCTGCCGATGCGCTCGATCGTGCCCTCCTGCAGCACGCGCAGCAGATTGGTCTGCGCGTCGAGCGGCAGGTCGCCGATCTCGTCGAGGAACACGGTGCCACCGTCGGCGGACTCGAAATGACCGATGCGGCGTGCCGTGGCGCCGGTGAACGCGCCGCGCTCGTGCCCGAAGAGTTCGGACTGCACCAGATTGGCCGGGAGCGCACCGCAGTTGATGGCGGCGAACGGCTTCGCGCTGCGCGGCGACAGCTGGTGCAGCGCGCGCGCCGCCATCTCCTTGCCCGTGCCGGTCTCCCCCGTGATCAGCAACGGGAGCTCCACCGGCGCGAACTTGCGGATGTTCTGCGAGAGCGCGCGGATGGCGGGACTGTTCCCCGTGAGCAGGTTGGGGGCGTCGTCGTCGTGCGCGGGCTCGCCGTCGCCGGGCACGCGCATCAGCGCCTGGCGCAGCGCGCCGAGCGACGAGGTGCCTTCGATGATCTCGAACGCGTGCGGCAGCACGTGACGCACGCCGGGATCGGCGGACGGCGTCCGCGCGCCGGTCAATCCGATCCATGCCATGCCGGGGTGCGCGTCCCGCAATCCGGCCAGGATCCGCACGGCCGCCTGGGCGCTCGCGCGCAGATCCACCACGGCGATGGCGGCATCGCCGCATTCGGGCAGTTCGCCCGGTTGCCGCGCCGGATCGGCGACCAAGGTGCGCCAACCGGCCCGGATCAAGCCGAAATGTTCTTCAACGCTCGGTCTGCCTATCCAGACGACGCAACGACCCGTCGATTCCCCGCGCGACATGCCTGCTCCTCACCCGTTCTCGTGGCCTGCTGCCGGCTTCGCGGGTACACCTGACGGACCCGCCGCCGGCACCCCCTGCAGGCCGGCAAGCCCCACTTGCCGCCTTCCCTTTGGCGGGAAGCGACCGTGGATCGACGTTACCCCGGCTTGCCGAAAGCGGCCATACGCCAAACGGGCTAGCCTGTGCGCGGCTTTTCTTGGCTGTCGCGGTAGCTACAGAAACAGATCCGGGAGCAGGGGCTGGCCCGGCGCCACGGCATAGCGCTCGAAATCGTCCACACCTTCGGCGCGGAGCACGTCCTCGTCGATGAAGAACCGGCCCGTCGCCGCGCGTGAGGGTTTCGTGAGGATCGCATGCGCCGCGTCGGCCACGATCTCCGGCGTGCGGCAGTTCTCCACGCGCACGCTCTCGCCGAGCATGGCGACGGCCGCCGTGGCGATGACCGTCTTCGGCCACAGCGCGTTCACCGCGACGCCGAGGGGCTCGAATTCGGGCGCCATGCCGAGCACGCAGTGGCTCATGCCG
Organism: Luteibacter sp. 329MFSha; assembly: GCF_900111665.1. NCBI lineage: Bacteria > Pseudomonadati > Pseudomonadota > Gammaproteobacteria > Lysobacterales > Rhodanobacteraceae > Luteibacter > Luteibacter sp. 329MFSha. Next base: position 6,764 of record NZ_FOJE01000003.1, read on the forward strand.
AACTTCGCGATCGTGTACGCCACGTGCGGCGCGTACCACCGCGGATCGATGCTCGGCGGCGGCGAGAGCATCAGCACGTGCGGGTTCGCCGCGTGCTTCAGGAACGGCAGGCAGGCCTGCGTGGTGAGGAACGTGCCGCGCGTGTTGACCTCGTGCATGAGGTCGAAGCGCTTCATCGGCGTGCCTTCGACGCCCGCCAGCCAGATCGCGCTGGCGTTGTTCACCACGATGTCGATGCCGCCGAAGCGTTCCGCCGCCGTGGCGGCCGCCATGCGCACTTCCGCTTCCTCGCGGATGTCGACCTTCAGCGGCAGCGCGGTACCGCCGGCGGCTTCGATGTCCGCCGCCGCGGTGTGGATCGTTCCCGGCAGCTTCGGGTTGGCCACGTTGCTCTTGGCCGCGATGACGATGTTGGCGCCGTCGCGCGCGGCGCGCAGCGCGATCGCCAGGCCGATGCCGCGCGAGGCGCCGGTGATGAAGAGGGTCTTGCCGGCCAGCGTGGTCATGGCGTGTCCTTCAGGCGCGCTGGAATCGCGGCAGGATGTCGCGCAGTTCCGCCAGGCGCTGCAGCGGGTCGTCGAGTTCGAGCATGTGCTGGCATTCGTCGGGATCGAGCGGCAGCAGTTCGGACAGGCGGTAGCCGACCCAGCTCGCGTCGTCGAGCCGCTGTGCCACGTCGTGGCGCCACGGCGGCATCATCTGGTCGGCGAGGCGCTCGAGGATCGTGGCGAGCAGGCCGAACTCCGCCGGCAGCGGAAGCACTTCCTCGGCGCGCCACAGCGCGATGTCGCCGCGCACCTGGCCATCCGAGCGCACCCGCGTGCGCGTGACGCGGAAGCGCAGGCCGCCTTCGGCGACGATGCCGAGCAGCCCGTCCTCGCGCGTGTGGAAGTCGGTGATGGTGGCCAGCGTGCCCACGGCGGCCGGCACGGCGGGCTGCCCCGCCTCGCGGCCTTCGAGGATCATGCACACGCCGAACGACCGACCCGTCCGCGCGCATTCGCGCACGAGGTCGATGTAGCGCGGCTCGAAGATCCGCAGCTGCAGGTGGCCGCCCGGGAACAGAACGTTCGACAGCGGGAATAGCGGGAGGTCGAGGTCGGGCTTGGTCGCGGCCATGCCCGCCAGTCTAACCCGCGCCGAGCGCTGCGAAGAAGCGCCGGGGCGCGCCTTCGAAGCCGCCGTTCGACATGAAGACGACATGGTCGCCGTCGCGCGCCTCGCCGGCCAGCGCATCGACCAGCGCGTCGACCGAGCCGACCGTCGCGCCGCGCCCGTCGAGCGCGCCGGTGACCCTGGCGGCATCCCAGGGCAGCTCGGGGCGATGCAGGAAGACGACGCGGTCGGCGTCGGCGAGCGACGGGGCGAGCGCGTCCGCGTGGGCGCCCAGCCGCATCGAGTTCGAGCGCGGTTCGAGGGCCACGAGGATGCGCGCGTCGCCGACCTTCGCCCGCAGCCCCGCGAGCGTGGTCGCGATGGCGGTGGGGTGATGGGCGAAGTCGTCGTACACCGTGACGCCGCGAGCGACGCCGATCTTTTCCATGCGCCGCTTGACGCTCGCGAAGGTCGCGAACGCCGGGAGCAGCGCGGCAGGATCGGCGCCCGCGGCCGCGGCGGCGGCCAGCGCCGCCAGGGCGTTCATCACGTTGTGCCTGCCCAGCGACGCCCAGCGGACCTCGCCCAGCGCTTCGCCGGAACGGAGCACGCGGAAGTGCGAGCCGTCGGCGGCGATCAGTTCGGCGCGCCAGTCGCCACGGTCGATGCCGAAGGTCTCCACCGGCGTCCAGGCACCCATCGCCAGCACCTCGGCGAGGTGGGCGTCTTCCGCGTTCACGATCAGGCGTCCGTTGCCAGGCACCGTGCGCACCAGGTGGTGGAACTGGCGCTGGATCGCCGCGACGTCCGGGAAGATGTCCGCGTGGTCGAATTCCAGGTTGTTCAGGATCGCGACGCGCGGGCGGTAATGCACGAACTTCGAGCGCTTGTCGAAGAACGCCGAATCGTACTCGTCGGCCTCGATGACGAACGGACGTCCCTCGCCGCGACGGGCGGAAACGTCGAAGTTGCCCGGCACGCCGCCGATGAGGAAGCCCGGCGCCAGCCCCGCCGATTCCAGCAGGTGCGCGAGCAGGCTGGTCGTCGTCGTCTTGCCGTGGGTGCCGGCCACGGCGAGCACCTCGCGCCCGCCGAGCAGGGTCTCGCCGAGCCACTGCGGACCGGAGATGTAACGCATGCCCTCGTCGAGCATGTACTCCACCGCCGGGTTGCCCCGCGTCATGGCGTTGCCCACCACGACGAGATCGGGCGCGGGCCGCAGATGCTCCGCGCGATAGCCCTGCATCAGCCCGATGCCAAGGCTCTCGAGCTGGGTGCTCATCGGGGGGTAGACGTTGGCGTCGGAGCCTTCGACCTGAAGGCCGAGTTCGCGCGCGAGCGCGGCGACGCCACCCATGAAGGTGCCGCAGATACCGAGGATATGGACGCGCATGGCTACGAACACCCGGGAGGTGGGTGGCCCGCCGCGACCGGCGGGCCGGTAGGGATCAGGCGCTGGCGGCCTTCGTGCCGTCGAGCACGGCCTTGATGCGGGCCGTGACCTCGTCGAGCTCGCCGACGCCGTCGACGACCTGGAGCTTGCCGCGCTTCGCGTAGAACTCGGCGACGGGCGCGGTCTGGTCGGCGTAGATCGCGAGGCGCTTCTTCACCGTGTCCGGATTGTCGTCCGGGCGATGCTCGGCTTCGAAGCGGACGACGCAGCGATCCACGATGGCCTCGTTCGGCACCTCGAGCTTGATCACCACGTCGAGCGGCTGCCCGATCTTGGCCAGCACGCCGTCGAGCGCATCGGCCTGCGCCAGGTTGCGCGGGTAGCCGTCCAGGATGAAGCCGGGCTTCGCGTCGGGCTCGCCGAGGCGGTGCTCGATGATGCCCAGCATGATGTCGTCCGGCAGGAGCTGGCCGGCGTCCATCAGGGTCTTCGCCTTGTTGCCGAGCTCCGACCCCGCCTTGATCTCGGCGCGCAGGAGATCGCCGGTGGAAATGTGCGGGATGCCCAGATCCTGCTTGAGGCGGGCCGCCTGGGTGCCCTTGCCCGAACCGGGCGCGCCGAATAGCACGAGTCGCATTGATGCTCCATTTCGCCGGACGTCCGGGAAAAATCCCCTGTCGGGCACGATAAAAATGGGTCTCAAGGTAACGGCACGGGCGCCGCCGCGTCAAACGGACGACACCGGCGAGGTGTACGGGGTCCGGGTGTCGACCCTTTCAAGGCATCGCGACGCGTGGCGCGCTACGCTGGCCCTCCCGAGCTGACTTACAGGATGCGAAGCATGGCCGCCGGCAAACTTCTCTACGCCCAGTCGGGCGGTGTCTCCGCCGTGATCAACGCCACCGCCGCGGGCGTCATCGAGACCGCGAGAGACAAGGGCATCGTGGTGTACGCCGCCCGCAACGGCATCCTCGGCGCCCTGCGCGAGGAACTGATCGACACCTCGAAGGAGGCCAAGGCCAACATCGCGGCCCTGAAGCACACGCCCGGCGGCGCGTTCGGCTCCTGCCGCTACAAGCTGAAGTCGCTGGAGGAGAACCGCGCCGAGTACGAGCGCCTGATCGAGGTGTTCAAGGCGCACGACATCCGCACCTTCCTCTACAACGGCGGCAACGACTCCGCCGACACGGCGAACAAGGTCTCGAAGATCGGCCAGGCGCTCGGCTACGAGGTCAACTGCATCGGCGTGCCGAAGACGATCGACAACGACCTCGTGGTCACCGACACCTGCCCCGGCTTCGGCTCGGTGGCGAAGTACACGGCGATCGCCGTGCGCGAGGCGAGCCTGGACGTGGCCTCCATGATGGATACCTCCACCAAGGTCTTCATCATCGAGGTGATGGGCCGGCACGCCGGCTGGATCGCCGCGGCCGCCGGCCTCGCGGGCTCCTCCGCCGGCGATCCGCCGCACGTGATCCTGTTCCCGGAGAACGTGTTCGATCCGGAGGCGTTCCTGGCGAAGGTGAAGGCCACGGTCGAGAAGGTGGGCTATTGCACCGTGGTCGTTTCGGAGGGCGTCAAGGACAAGGAGGGCAAGTTCCTCGCGGAGTCCGGCGCGCGCGACGCGTTCGGCCATGCGCAGCTCGGCGGCGCGGCGCCCGTGCTGGCCGCGCTGGTGCGCGAGAAGCTGGGCTACAAGTACCACTGGGCGCTGCCCGATTACCTGCAGCGCTCCGCGCGCCACGTGGCGTCGAAGACCGACCTGGACCAGGCCTACGCGGTCGGCAAGAAGGCCGTCGAATACGCGGCGGAAGGGCTCAACGCCGTGATGCCGGTGATCGTGCGCACCTCGGACGAGCCGTACAAGTGGAAGATCGAGGCCGCGCCGCTGGACAAGATCGCCAACCACGAGAAGAAGATGCCGAAGAACTTCATCTCGAAGGACGGCTTCGGCATCACCGCCGCCGCGCGCCGCTACCTCGCGCCGCTGATCCAGGGCGAAGCACCGCCGCCGTACGGGCCCGACGGCCTGCCGGTGTACGTGACGCTGAAGAACACGCCGGTGACGAGGAAGCTGAAGAAGTTCGCGGTGGGGTGAGGACCGACGGAGCGCTTTCGCTGGTTATGTCGCCTCAGCCCAGCACGTCGTGCATGAGCGACAGATCGCGGACGAAGTCGGCGTAGCCGGCTTCGCGCGCCTCGTGATCCGGCAGGCGCAGCAGGTACGACGGATGCACGGTCGCCATGGCGCGGCGGCCGTCCGGAAGATCCAGCCATTCGCCGCGCTGCTGCATCAGCCGGAACGACGCGCCGAACACCGCCTGCGCGGCCATCGCACCCAGGCACACGATCGCCTCGGGCTGGATGCGGTCCAGTTCCGCCGCCAGCCACGGCCGGCAGGCGGCCTGCTCCTCCGCGTTCGCGCGCTTGTGCAACCGCACCTTCCCGCGTGGCTCGAACTTGAAATGCTTGACGGCGTTCGTGACGTAAAGCGCGTCGCGCTCGACGCCCGCCTCGCCCAGCGCGCGGTCGAAGAGCTTGCCCGCGGGCCCGACGAACGGCTTGCCGGCGAGGTCTTCCTGGTCGCCCGGCTGCTCACCGATAACGACGATGCGGGCATGCACCGGGCCTTCGCCGAACACGGTCTGCGTCGCGGGCTTCCACAGATCGCACGCGCGGCAGTCGCGCGCCTGCCGGCGCAGCGCGGCGATGCTGCCCTCGGGCGCGTCGACGGCCGCCTTCTGCAAGGGCGTGATCTTCTTTCTCGGCACCGTCGGCTGGTTCTTCACCATGGCCTGCATCCTCGGCAGCGCGTCGCGTACCAGTTCGGGGATGAGCCGCGCTTCCGGCAGGTTCTTCCAGTACTTCACCGGCATCTCGCGACGCATCGCGTCCACTTTCAGGCGGGCCGGATTGAAGATGCTCGCGTAATACGTGCGCCAGAGGTCTTCCAGCGCGTCGTCCGACGGCGCATCCGCGCGACTCGCGCCCGGCCCGATGGAGAGCGTCTCGCCATCCCAGTGCGCGCTGCGTGACGGCGTGAGCAACGACCAGCGCATGCCCGTGAACCGACGGACGAAGAACGGCGCCACGCGTGCCACGATGTCGTGCTCGGGCTCGAACCAGGCCACGTAGATCGTCGCGTCGCCGAGAGGCACTTCGCGGAAGCGCACGAACGCCTTCATCTTGTGCATGTCGCGATTGACCTGCTTGATGCACGTGTGCGCCCAGGCGACGTCGTCGTCGGTGGCGATGCGCAGCAGGGCCTTCTCGCCGTGCGTCATCCGCCACAGCATGCGGTAGAGCGTCGCGTGGCGACGCGGGTCGCGGTGCGCCAGCACCGTGTCTGCAAGGCCGAGGAACGCGCGCGGCACGGCAGGCGTCGTTTCGCGCACGGGCGGAGGCAAGGGGGCGTCTTCGCCGAACAGGCCACCCGACGCGCCGGTCCGCCATTCGACATCCGCCGGATCGACGTCGGCGAGCAGCAGCGTGCGCGCCTTCGCGCGCCATTCGGCCGTATCGGACGGATCGTCCAGCGTGACGACGTGCATCGTCAGCCGAAAAGATCCGCCTGGGCGGGAACGGCCTCGCGCAGGTCGTGGCGCAGGAACACGCTCTCGCGGTCGCCGCGCGGACGATGGTCGATGGTTTCGACGAACGGCGCGACCTTCTTCACCGGCACGCGAAGGCGCACGAGGTCGTCGTAGCGTACGCGCCGGTGCGCGCGCATGGCGATCAGGCGGTCGACCGTCTTCACGCCGAGTCCCGGCACGCGCAGGAGCATCTCCCGGGACGCGCGGTTGAGGTCGACGGGGAAGCGCTCCCGGTGCCGCAACGCCCAGGCGAGTTTCGGATCGACGTCGAGCGACAGCATGCCGTCGTCACCGGGCGGCGCGATCTCGTCGGCGCCGAAGCCGTAGAAGCGCATCAGCCAGTCGGCCTGGTACAGGCGATGCTCGCGAACCAGCGGCGGCGGCTTCAGCGGAAGCACCTTCGACGCATCCGGGATCGGGCTGAAGGCCGAGTAGTAGACGCGACGCAGGTGGTAATTCGTGTAGAGATTCGTGCTCGCCGTGAGCACGTCGCGATCGCTCGCCGCGTCGGCGCCGACGATCATCTGCGTGCTCTGGCCGGCGGGCGCGAAGCGCGGCGCTTTCTTCTCGGCCTTCGCCTCGTCGATCGACAGACGCAGCCTCCCCATCGCGCTGCGGATGTCGCCCAGATCCTTCTCCGGCGCCAGCGACTTGAGGCCGCCTTCCGTCGGCATCTCGACATTGATGCTCAGGCGATCGGCCCATCGGCCCGCGGCGTCGATCAGTTCGGGCGACGCGTCGGGAATCGTCTTCAGGTGGATGTAACCGCCGAAGCGATGCTCCGTGCGCAGCGTGCGCGCCACGCGCACGAGCTGCTCCATGGTGTAGTCGGGCGACTGGATGATGCCCGAGGACAGGAACAGGCCCTCGATGTAGTTGCGCTTGTAGAACGCGAGCGTGAGCTTCACCACTTCCTCGACGGAGAAACGCGCGCGACGCACGTTGCTGCTGCGCCGGTTGACGCAGTACACGCAGTCATACACGCAGAAGTTGGTCAGCAGGATCTTCAGCAGCGAAATGCAGCGGCCGTCCGGCGCGTACGCATGACAGATGCCCATGCCTTCCGTGGAGCCGATCCCGCCAGTCTTCAGCGAGTTCCGGCCCTTGCCGCCACTGGACGAGCAGGAGGCGTCGTACTTCGCGGCGTCGGCGAGGATGGCGAGCTTTTCAGTCACGTTCATGGCTAAGGGAATGGTGCCAAAACGGGGCTTCACCTGCGTGAAGGCCGAAGGGCAGCGGGTATCATGGCCGTTCCTCACCGGAGCCCTTCCCATGGACCTCATCATCCGCCACGCCACCCTGCCCGACGGCCGCACCGACGTCGACATCGGCATCGAGGGAGGGCGTTTCGCGGCGATCCAGACGGCGCTGCCGGCGAAGGGTGCCGAGGAGATCGACGCACAGGGGCGCCTCGTCGCGCCGCCGTTCGTCGATGCGCATTTCCACATGGACGCGACGCTGTCGCTGGGCCTGCCCCGGCTCAACGCGTCCGGCACGCTGCTCGAAGGCATTTCCCTTTGGGGCGAGCTCAAGCCGGTGCTCACGCAACAGGCCCTGGTCGACCGCGCCATGGTCTACTGCGACATGGCCGTGGCGCAGGGCCTGCTCGCGATCCGCAGCCATGTGGACGTCTGCGACGACCGCCTGCTGGCGACGGAAGCGCTGCTCGAGGTGAAGCGGCGCGTCGCGCCCTACCTGCACCTCGAACTCGTCGCGTTCCCGCAGGACGGCCTGCTGCGCTCGGCGAGCGCCAAAGCCAACCTCGTGCGCGCGCTCGACATGGGCGTCGACGTGGTCGGCGGGATTCCGCACTTCGAGCGCACCATGGCCGACGGCGCCGCCTCGATTCGCTGGCTCTGCGAACTCGCGGCCGAGCGGGGGCTGCGCGTGGACATGCATTGCGACGAGTCCGACGATCCGCTGTCGAGGCACATCGAAACGCTCGCGGCGGAGACGGTACGGACGGGCCTGCAGGACCGCGTCACCGGCTCGCACCTCACGTCCATGCATTCGATGGACAACTACTACGTCTCCAAGCTGCTGCCCCTGATCGCCGAGGCGGGCGTGCACGCCATCGCCAACCCGCTGATCAACATCACGCTGCAGGGGCGCCACGACACCTATCCGAAGCGACGCGGGATGACGCGCGTGCCCGAGCTGATGGATGCCGGCGTCAACGTCGCCTTCGGCCACGACTGCGTCATGGATCCCTGGTACGGCATGGGCTCCGCGGACATGCTCGACGTGGCGCACATGGGGCTGCACGTGGCCCAGATGACCTCCACCAAGGGCGTGGCGCGCGCCTTCGACGCGGTCACGGTCAACGCCGCCCGCGTGCTGGGGCTGGAGGACTACGGCATCGCGCCGGGGCACCCGGCGGACTGCGTCCTCCTTCAGGCGGGGGACGCGTACGAGGCCGTCCGGCTGAAGGCGCAACGGCTGCTCGTGGTCCGGCGCGGACGCGTACTGGCCCGTTCGCCTGAACGGAGAACGGCACTGGAGCTGCCCGGACGGCCGCCGGAGCTCACCCTCGAGTTCCGCCCGGGGTCGATTTCCTGAACCGGCCGGTTCAATAGCTGTCGCGTCAATGAACGTCTTTCGCGAGCCTTTCATTCGTAGGACTTCGCGTTCAGGCAGCGCTTCCTAGCATCCGAATCGTCGATCGGCCGCGCGACACGCGGTATGACGATCGGGCCGGGAGACCTCTCATGAAGACGATGCTGCGTTCCGCTTTTGCCGCCCTCGCTCTGCTGACCACGACGATGGCGTTCGCCGACGACCACCACGGTCGCGACCACGACCGTCATGGCCACGATCGCGGGCACGACGACCGCCGCTGGCATCACGACAACGGCTGGCACGGCCATCGCCCGCCGCCGCGTCCGTATTACGGCCACGGTTATTACCACGGCCCGGCGTACTACCACCGTCCGCCGCCGCCGCGCTATTACGGCCACTGGGAGCGCGGACACCGTTACTACGGCCGCAACGTGGTGGTCTACGACTACGGCAGCTACCGCCTCCGCCCGCCGCCGCGCGGCTACCACTGGGTCCGTGAGAACAACGATTTCCTGCTGGTCGCCATCGCGACCGGCGTGATCCTCGACATCGCCACGCGCTAAGGGAGACCTCTCATGAAGACGCTGAGCAAGATGCTTTTCTGCCTGGCCGCCGCCGGCGCGATCGCTCCGGCGTTCGCTTTCGACCCGCCGCAGCGCCACGACGACCGTCGCGACTGGCATGACGATCGCCACGACGACCGGCATGACGATCGCCGCGACTGGCACGACGACCGCCACGATCATCGCGGCCCGCCGCCGCATGCGCGTCGCTGGGAACGCGGTCACCGTTACGATGGGCGCGTCATCGTGATCCACGATTACCGCGAGCGTCACCTGCGCGAGCCGCCACGTGGCTATCACTGGGTGCGCGACGACGACAACTCGAACGAGTTCCTGCTCGTCGCCATCGCGACCGGGGTCATCCTCGACATCGCCACGCGCTGACCGAGGCACCTGCTAGCAAGAATGCCCGGCAACATGGAGGCTTGCCCCCATGTTGCCGAATGGACATGCCGATGATCCCCGATGTCGCGTCGCGCGACGGCTGTGCATCGTAGAATCGCTCCACGGCACGCACTTCCACGGATGGAGGCAGGCACATGAGCGATCGGTCGAACGTCCTTCGCCCTCCCGCCCTGTCAGGCAGCGGCACCCTCGAACCGGCGCTCTCCGGCAACTGGATCGGACCGGACCACTCGGGACAGGCGAGCCTCGTCATCCCCCTTCCCCTGTCGCGTGCCGACGGCGCGCCCGATGTATCGTTGGTATACCGTCACTCCAGCACCGACGGGGTGTTCGGTCTTGGGTGGCGCCTGTCGTTGCCGTCATTGCGTCGGGAGTCCGACCGCGGCCTTCCTACGTTTACCGACGAGGACAGGGTTCTCGCGCCGGACGGTGAGCCGCTCTTCCTTGTCGAAAACTCAACCGCGTCGAGCTTCCGCGGGATCGCGCTAGGGGCGGCCTACGACGTCCGTCGGTTCCGGCCACGGACGGAGCGCGATCACACCCGGTTCGAACGGTGGACCGGTGCCGGCGACGACTTCTGGATGCTGCACTCGCCGGACGGGACGCTTCACGTCTTCGGCCGGCACGCGAACGCGAGGCTGGCCGATCCGGCATCGCCGTCGCATGTCGCGGAATGGCGGCTCGAGGAATCCATCGGTTCCCACGGCGAGCGCGTCGCCTACGTGTACACCGCCGAGGATGCGTCGGGAGCACCGGAGGATGGTCGCGACACCACCGCGGCGCGATACCTGACGCACATCCGGTATGGCAATGCGAACGCGACGGATCTTCCGCTCTGCCTGGTCGACGCGACGGACGATGCGTGGCGTTTCGAACTGGTGCTGGATTACGGACAGCGGACGCTTTCCGTGGACGAGCTACCCGGCTACGCGGCGGACCACGAATGGCCGTCGCGGGAACACCCCATCGCCGACGCGCACTATGGATTCGAACATCGCCAGTTCAGGCTGTGCCGCCAGCTCCTGATGTTCCACCGCTTCAGCGAACTCGGCGAGCAGCCCGTGCTGGTTCGGCGGATGTTGTTCCACTACGCACCGACGGAGCGGCATGCGAGGGTATGTCGCGTCGATCGCTTCGCTTATGGCCTTTCCGGCATCCCCGAACGAGCCGCGCCGATGACGTTCGACTGGACGACGTTCGACGCGACGCAGGGCGGCGATCGGGAGTCGCCGCCCTTCCCTGGCACGGCCGCGTCGGGCTCGGCGTTCCTCGATGCGCTCGGCGAGGGCGTCCCCGGCGTGGTCTGGCAAGCGACGACGGGCCGTCTGTTCGCGGAACCCGTGAGAGCCGAAGACGGGGATGCGGACGCCATCGCCTATGCGCCGTTGCGCCCGCTGCCGATGCCGGCGCTGAGCCGGCCGGGCACGTCGCCCGGCCGGTTCTACGGCGGGGGCCCGTGGCGTTCCATCGACATCTCGCAGGACGGGCGGGCCGACTGGGTGACCTCGTTCGGTCCCATCCATGGCTTCCATGCCGCCGCTGGCCTGGCGCGGTGGGAGGCGTTCAGACCCTTCAGCCACGCGCCGACGGAAGGCGATACGGCCTTCGCCTGGTGGGTGGACATCGACCGAACCGGTCGCGGCGCCTACGTGACCGTGCATCCGAACGGGATCCGCGTGGTACCCCTGGAGGACGACGGCGGATTTGGCGCACCCCGCTTCGTGGACCACGCCGGCGACCGGCTGCCGGCAGCGGGCGGCACGGATATCGTCGCCTTCGGGCCGATGCTCTGTGCCGGCGCGAACGACCTCGTCCGCGTCGCCCCGGACGGCACGGTCGACGCCTGGGGCGACCGCGGCGGCGGCGCCTTCGCGCCGAGGCATCGACCCGGCGCGCTGACGACGGACCGTCCCCTGATCGCTCGGCACACGCATCTTGTCGACATCGACGGCGACGGATGGGTCGACATCGTCCACGCGACCGTCGAAGGCCTCGTCATCTGGCTCAACCGCGGCGGCCACGGCTTCACCGATCCCGTCGTCCGTCCGTGGCCAGCCGGCGTCCTGTTCGACGACGGCTGCAGCCTGGGCTTCTCGGACGTCGATGCGCGGGGCGGCATGACCGCGATCCTTGCGGTTCCCGCGCGAGGCGGCAGGACGGCCTGCGAATGGCGCATGGACATCGGCATGCCGTTTCCGTGGCGCCTGTACCGGACGAACAATCATCGGGGTGCCGTCACGTCGGTCACCCTGCGACGCAGCGCGCAGGAGTGGCTGGACGCCAAACGCGATGGCGCCTCGGCGGGTTCGTCGTTGCTGCCGTACTCCGTCGACATCGTGAAACGCGTCGATGTCGTCGACGACGTGTCCGGCCTGCACTATCGGCGCACCATGACGTATCGGGACGGCTACCACGACGCTTCCGATCGCACGTTCGCCGGTTTCCGGCGCGTCGACACGGTGCAGGAATGCGATCCACCGTCCGAACACTGGCCCTCGCGTCGCCTGGTCGCGTGGTACCACGTGGGCTGCGACGAGCTCGACACCGACGAGAGCGACTTCGCGCTCGACCTGCCCTGCCCGCTGCGGCTGCGACCGGACCGCCCGCCCGAAGAAAACGCCGCATCGTGGCGCCGCTCGCTGCGCGGTCGCGAACGACGTCGGGAGCTCTACGCGCCAGGCGCGTCCGATGCCGGGCCATGGTACGTCGCCCATTCGCGCCATGCCGTGCGCCGCGTTGCGGACACGGTCCGGGAAGCGTTGCTGATCGAAACCGCGAGCGATGTCCTGGCGGGCAATCGCGAGGAACCCCTGCGCCGGCATGAGCTGTTCCTCGACCACGACGCGTTCGGCATCGCACGCCGCACCCTGTCCATCGGTTGCGCGCGACCTCCTGGCCATGCGCCCGCCGACCCTGACGAGATCGCCCCGTGGCGCGATTCTCGCGATGACCAGCAGGGCATGCACACGTTGACCGAAACGCTCGTCATGCCCTGGCACGTGGATGCCCCCGGACGCTGGCGACTCGCCGTCGAGGGCGACCGACGGGTGCAGCGCGTCGTCGTCGGCCCCGACATGCTCGCCATGGCCGACATCTGTCTGGAGTGGTTCGAATCGCCGTCCTGCCCTGTGGATACGCTGCCACGCGCACTCGTATCGCTCACCTGCGTGCACTTCGGCGACCCGAACACCGACGTGCCGCCGGATGCCGCGGCCTTGCCGATGGCGGTGTCGTCCGCGGCCATGGATGCGGCGGCACGACGGGAGCTCGCGGACGCGGCGGGGATGGATCGCGCGGACGCCCTGCTGGCGAAGGGCGGCTTCACGCCGATGCATAGTCGCCTGCTCGCGCCTGACGACGACCTGCTCGGTGTCGTGACGTCGCGGATGGTCTACGACGACTTCCAGGGGTTCCACCGCGTCATTCGTCGATCGCCGGCCGCATCGATAGGCTGGACCACGTATGCCTACGATCGGCATGGCCTCTTCGTCGCACACGTGACCGATCCGCTGGGCTGGAGCATCACCGTCGACACGGATTATCGCCGCCTGCTGCCGTGGCGCACCGTCGACGCCGACGGCGTGACGCGCGCGATCGCCATGGACGCGTTCGGCGCCGTGCGTGCGGAGACCCTCCACGGCAAGGAACTCGACACGGCGGGCGTGGCGATCGATACCGGCTTCGCCGCGATCTCCGGTCCGGACGCGACGCCCGGCTCGTCGGTGACGGATGCCATCGACGATCCCGAAGCCGCATTGCGAGGCCATGCGCGCGCATGGGTGGCGGCCGATGCCTCGTGGAACGACGCATCGGCCGACCGTCAGCCAGCACACGTCCTGCAGATCGCGGCAGCGGACTTCCCCGCGGCGGCGACGGCGGCCGCGCCCCGCCTGACGGTGACGCACTTCGACGGCATCGGCCGCCCGATCGGCAGCCGTATCCGCACCGGGGTCGGCACGTGGGCGGTGACGCGGCACATCGTGCCGCCGCCCGAGGGCCCCGCGTCGACATCGTTCCTGCCCTATGTCAGCGACGACTGGCGCTTCGCCGACCCACCGCCGAACACGCCGACGGAACATGTCACGAGCGATGTCCTAGGCCGGGTGACCGTGGCGACGCGTGCGGATGGTGCGCTCAGGCGGCAGCGACATCGCCCGTGGTATGCGATCACCGACGATGAGAACTGCATGACGACGGGTCACGACACGCCGTCGGAGCCTTGGGTGTCGTCGTGGCAGCCCGATGGATCGCCCGCACGCACGGCTCGCTATCTGCGCGATGCCGGCGACGCCACGCCTGCCGCGTCGATCGAGCGGGTCGTCTTCGCCGAAAACGGGCGTGCGATCGAGGCCTTCGATGCGCGCATGGCTGTCCCGGCGCGCCGTTGGTCGAGCGCGCTGGGCGGTGTGCGCCACTGGAGCGCCGACGCGGGAGACACGTGGTCGCTGAGCGGCGACGCGGGCCAACACCTGTGGTCGCGTGATGCCACCGGCAGCCAGTTCATCTACGACTACGACGACGCAGGCCGCTTCGTGCGTGGCACCGTCGATGCGGACGGAGAGCAGCGCGTCGCGCTCCGGCAGTGGTGGGCACCGCCGTCGACGGGTACCGACGGACGCAACCTGGCGAGCCTTCCGGTCCGCGTCTATGACGACGCCGGGTGCACCGCCACGGCACGTGCGTCGATCTTCGGCGTACCGATCGAAACACGGCAGCGCCTGCTGGCCGACGACGAGGAGGCCGACTGGACGGACGGTCCCGATATCGACGCGCGCCTCGAAGCACGCGAAGCGATCACGACCGTCATCCCGCGTGGTGACGGTGCGACTTCCGTTTTCATCGATGCCGCCGGGCATCGCCGTGAGTACACCTACGGCGACACGGGCGACATCTTGGCGGTTGATTTCGTGGCCGGCACGGGCACGCGCCACGTACTGGCGACGTCGATCGAGCGGGACGCGGCCGGGCGGATCGTGCGCATGGGCGTGGGCCCGCACCTCACGCGCGACTGGAGGTATGACGAGGCGACCGGCAACATGCTCCACAGCGAGACGAGGAGTGCCGACGGGACGGTGATCCAGGCGACGGATTATGCGTACGACCCCGTCGGCAATCTGGTTCGCCTCGTCGACGACGGCGAGACACGCACCTTCAGCTACGACAGCGGCTATCGGCTGGTACGGGCGACAGGCCGGGAACACCCCGACGCCGCGGACGACGGCTCGCTTCCACCACTGCTGGCCACGGGAAACGCCAGTGAGACGCGGACGTACGTCCGCACCCATGTGTACGATCCGGGCGGCAACCTCCTCGAAGTCGAACACGCGCCCGCGGAAGGCACGACACGCCGGGCCACGATGATCGTTTCGCCTACTTCGAACCGGACCGTGCCCGCACAGATGGGCGTGCCGGCGGAGGATGTCGACACGTGCTTCGATGCCGCGGGCCGACTGCTGCGATGCTGGCCCGGGCTGTCGGCGTTGCGATGGAACACGCTGGGCCGCCTGCGCCGGGTGGACGTCGGCACGGCGCAGGGCGATGGCGAAACGTATCGCTACGACGCCAACCATCGACGCCGAAGAAAACGGTGGACGTACGCCGGGAACGGCGGCGAGTCGTTGTATCACCCCGGGGTGCGGTGTGACGACGAAGGTGGCAGCCGGCGCGAGACGATCGCGATGGTCGTGGGCATGGCGCGGTTCCGTGTCACGCACTCGCAAGGCGTCACCAGCGTGACCCACGAACTCGGCGCACCCTGCGTCGCAGGATCCCTCCTCGTGACCGACGACGGGGCCGTCCTGCGCCGGGAAGCTTACTATCCGTATGGTGGGGTCGCCTTGCGCATGGCACCTTCGGGAACTGACACCGCGGGCCTCGACCTGCACTACGCCGGCGTCCAGCGCGATGGCACGTCGCTTTACGATTATGGGCAACGGCACTATCTCTGCTGGCAGGCACGCTGGTGCGCGCCCGATCCGTCCGGCGACGTCGATGGCCTCAACCGCTACGCCATGGTCCGTGGCAATCCCATGACGTTCACCGACGAGGGAGGTCTTACCGGCGTTCCGGCCTACGCGGACGACACATCGTTCAGGCATGCGGATGATCACGATCCGGACGACCACACGTTCATCCAAAGCCCCGCTGTGCAGGCGGGGCGGGAGAAGTTCGTGGAGATGGCCGCCGCCTTCATCAAACCCTACCTCCGCACCAACAAGGCGCGCGCGGAGCTGAAGACTTATACCGCGCTTGCGGGCTACTACGTACCTCCCGGAGAGATCCCGCTACCCACGGAGCACCTCGCCGGTATCGTCGGCAAACGTCATGCCTGGCGAGTCGAGGGGAGTCCGACACAGCCGCCGGGCTTCGGACGCACGGGCTTCGTGAATCTGCCAGCCCGCGTATGGAACTCGGTGACGAAGACCTCGTTTCCGGGCACGACGCCGCTCACCTTCGGGGCCGTCGCGGGGAATCGCGTGGTCTTCGATCCCGAGATACAGGGAAGACCTCATCCCGGCGCGATCGAACCCGCCGTGGCGTCGCAGTATTACGTCAATGATTCCGATGGCCTCGTCGCAGCCATCGAGGAGGTGCGCGCGAAGGGCATGCCTGCACCGAAGCATGTCGGATCCGAGGCTGCGAATGCGGCACCGTCGACACCGCCCCAACTCCACAGCAACCTGGAGCGCGTGCTGCGCTCCTTCATCGACGTCCATCGGCCGGTTCCCAGGCCCGATGGTACGCATGACGTGCGACCGCATCGTCGCGACGACAGCATACCGGGATTGCACGCCGAAACACTCGCGACGAGTGCGGTACACCATGCGGTATCCGACTACGGCACGGCGAGAGCCGTGATTTTCACCATCAAGCTCGGACCGCTGAGTAACGGCGACGCCGCGACGTGGACGATGGACGAGCTGAAGGCGCAGATACGGAGCGCCACATTCGACGCCTGCTATCACTGCGATAGCCTGATAAGGCCCGATGCGGGGATCGAGAGCGGCGCCATCGGCCACGTCGCGACCGGCCGCGCTCGCCTGGGAACCGGGCGGCAGACGTTTCTCGACAACCACGTGCCGCTGGTGCCGCAGGACAACCCCATCGGGCGCCGCACCTCCAACATGCCGACACCCGCGTCACAGCCAGGAACGCCGGCAGAACCGCCTCTCACACGAGGCCAGGGTCGCAAAGCCCCTGCGCTCAGCGCGCCCGTATCGCTCGCGCCAACGGCACCGGCGACGCCTCCCGTCCTCATGATCGCCGGCGTGCCGGAACCGGCGTTGAATCCTGCGTGGGTCACGCGGGAGCTGCAGGCCTTCCACCGGGTGATGGGGCCCACGGGGCCGGAGCACGCACTTCCGCAGCATCCGTTCGCTCACGACCAGACGCAGGAACAGCGAAACGCGACCGGACGGCTGACGCGGGCGCTCGAGAATCTGCAGAGAAACCTTCCGCAGAGCCGGGCGCGGAACCAGATCCCGCGAAGTCCCACGAGTTCGTGGTGACGGTCGTGGCGCATGGGTGGCGCAGCGCACAACGACCTCTCATGCGGTCGTGCCTATACTCGGAACAGGGGTCCGGCACGGGCCCCTCACAATCCGGGGAGGCTTCGATGCTGCAGCAGTACGGTTTATGGATCGCACTGGCATGTGCGGTCGTCGCGATCGCGTATGGCGCGTTTTCGGTCAGCTGGGTCCTGGCACGATCGCCGGGCAACGAACGGATGCAGGAGATCGCCGCCGCCATCCAGGAAGGAGCCCGCGCCTACCTCAACCGCCAGTACGCCACCATCGGCGTCGTCGGCATCGTGCTCTTCCTCCTCCTCGGCATCTTCCTCGACTGGGGTACCGCGATCGGCTTCGCGCTAGGGGCGGTGCTCTCGGGAGCCGCCGGCTACATCGGCATGAACGTTTCGGTTCGTGCCAACGTGCGTACCGCCGAGGCCGCCAGGAGCGGCCTTTCTTCTGCCCTCGCGGTGGCGTTCCGCGGTGGCGCCGTAACCGGCATGCTGGTGGTCGGTCTCGGCCTGCTCGGGGTCGCCGGTTACTACGGCGTGCTCACGCACATGGGCTACGAGCGCGCGCACGTGCTGCACGCGCTGGTCGGCCTGGCCTTCGGCTCGTCCCTGATTTCCATCTTCGCGCGGCTCGGCGGCGGCATCTTCACCAAGGGCGCGGACGTCGGCGCCGATCTCGTGGGCAAGGTCGAGGCCGGCATCCCCGAGGACGACCCGCGCAACCCGGCGGTCATCGCGGACAACGTGGGTGACAACGTCGGCGACTGCGCCGGCATGGCCGCCGATCTGTTCGAAACCTACGCGGTGACGCTGATCGCCACGATGCTGCTCGGTGGCGTGATGGCGACGGAGGTGGGACCGAACGGCATCCTCTATCCGCTGGTGCTCGGCGGCGCGTCAATCGTCGCATCGGTGATCGGCACGTTCTTCGTCAAGACGCGCGGCGGCAAGATCATGAACGCGCTGTACGCCGGCGTGTTCGTCTCCGCGCTGCTCGCGGCGATCGCCTTCTGGCCGATCACGCAGTCGCTGATGGCCGATTCCGCCTACGGCGCCGGCCGGCTCTTCGGCTGCGCGCTCATCGGTCTCGTGCTGACGGGCGCCATGGTCGTGATCACCGAGTACTACACCGCGACCGAGTACCGCCCCGTGCGGCACGTCGCGCAGTCGTCCACCACCGGACACGCGACGAACATCATCGCGGGCCTCGGCGTGTCGATGAAGTCGACCGCCCTGCCCGTGCTCGCGGTGTGCGCGGCGATCTGGGGCGCCTTCGCGCTCGCGGGCCTGTACGGCATCGCCATCGCGGCCACCGCGATGCTGAGCATGACCGGCATGGTGGTGGCGCTCGACGCATACGGCCCCATCACCGACAACGCCGGCGGCATCGCCGAAATGGCCGAGCTGCCCGCCGAGGTGCGCGGCGTCACCGACCCGCTGGACGCCGTGGGCAACACGACCAAGGCGGTGACCAAGGGGTACGCGATCGGATCGGCGGGCCTGGCCGCGCTGGTGCTCTTCGCCGACTACACGCACAACCTCGGCCTGCATTTCGGCGGCGCCGACGTGCGCTTCGACCTGTCGAACCATTACGTGATCATCGGCCTGCTGATCGGCGGTCTGATCCCGTACCTGTTCGCGGCGATGGCGATGGAGGCCGTGGGCCGCGCGGCGGGCGCCGTGGTGGAGGAGGTGCGCCGCCAGTTCCGCGAGATCGCCGGGATCATGCAGGGCACGACGAAGCCCGACTACTCGCGCGCGGTCGACATGCTGACCCGTTCGGCGATCCGCGAGATGCTGGTGCCGTCGCTGCTGCCGGTGCTTGTACCCGTGGTGGTGATCTTCGGCTTCAAGTGGCTGGGCGGACCGGAGGCCGGCGCGCAGGCGCTGGGCGGCGTGCTCATCGGCACGATCGTCACGGGGCTGTTCGTGGCGATCTCCATGACCACGGGCGGTGGCGCCTGGGACAACGCCAAGAAGTACATCGAGGACGGCAACTTCGGCGGCAAGGGCTCCGACGCCCACAAGGCGGCCGTCACCGGCGACACGGTGGGCGACCCGTACAAGGACACCGCCGGCCCGGCGGTGAACCCGCTGATCAAGATCATCAACATCGTGGCGTTGCTGCTGATTCCGCTGCTTTGAGGCACGTCGATCGCCGATGCGATCGGCTCCCACCCTTCGGTAGCCACCCTGCTACCGAAGGGTGGGAGCCGACCGTGTCGGCGATGCCTAGGGCGAAAGTCATGGGGCCTGCCGCGATGCCATGGGTTATGGTCGGCTGTCACCAGCTTGCCGGACTACCAGACCCATGCACCGCTTTATTGCGCTGGCCATCGCCCTTACCTTCTGTGGCATGACCCAGGCACACGACACCCCGCACTCCTCCGCCCCCGCCCCTCAGGCCGCCGGCGACGACGAAAACCTCTGGCTCGACGACATCGACGGCGCGAAGCCGCTCGCATGGGTGAAGGCCGAGAACGCGAAAACCGTCGCGGCCTACGCCGAAGGGCAGGATTTCAAGGCGCTCGACGCCCGCATCCTCGAGGTGCTGGATTCGGACGCGAAGATCCCGATGGTCTCGAAGATCGGTGGCCACTTCTACAACTTCTGGCGCGACAAGCAGCATCCGAAGGGGCTGTGGCGCCGCACGACGCTTGCGGAATATCGCAAGGACAAGCCCGCTTGGGAGACCGTGATCGATCTCGACGCGCTCGCCGCGAGCGAAAAGGAGAACTGGGTCTGGCACGGCGTGCAGTGCCTGAAGCCCGACGACCGCCTCTGCCTCGTCTCGCTCTCGCGCGGTGGCGCGGACGCCGACGTGGTGCGCGAGTTCGACCTGTCGGCCAAGGCGTTCGTCAAGGACGGCTTCGCGCTGCCCGAGGCCAAGAGCCAGGTGGCCTGGATTGACCAGGACCATCTCTACGTCGCGACCGACTTCGGCCCGGGTTCGATGACCGATTCGAGCTATCCGCGCATCGTCAAGGAGTGGAAGCGCGGCACGCCGCTGTCGTCGGCGACGACGGTGTACGAGGGCAAGTCGTCCGACATGTCGATTTCCGCGTTCCGCGACCGGACGCCGGGCTTCGAGCGCGACTTCGTGCTGCGCGCGCTGGAGTTCTACAACAGCGAGACGTTCGTCCGCGGCAAGGACGGCAAGCTGACGAAGATCGACGTCCCCAACGACGCCGAGACCGACGTCGAGCGCGAGTGGTTGCTGGTCGAGCCGCGCACCGCATGGACGGTCGGCGGGAAGACGTACCCGTCTGGCTCGCTGATCGCGACGAAGTTCGACGACTTCATGGCGGGCAAGCGCGAGTTCACCGTGCTGTTCACCCCTGACGAGCACACCTCGCTGTCGAGCCATTCCTGGACGCGGCACCACCTCATCCTCAACGTGATGCGCGATGTCGTGAGCGAGGTCCGTATCCTGACGCCCGCGACGACCGGCGACTGGAAGAGCGAGGCGCTCGGCGGCGCGCCGGCGTTGAGCACCATGCAGGCCGGTGGCGTGGACGCCGACGATTCCGACGAATACTTCCTCACGGTGTCCGGTTTCCTGCAGCCCACCACGCTCTACTACGGCGTGCTGGGCAAGGGCGACCGCGAAGCGCTCAAGCACAGCCCGGCGTTCTTCGACGCGTCGAAGTACACGGTGAGCCAGCACTTCGCCACGTCGAAGGACGGCACGAAGGTGCCCTACTTCGAGGTCGCGCCGAAGGCCATGAAGGCCGACGGCAGCAATCCGACGCTGGTCTACGGCTACGGCGGTTTCGAGATCTCGTTGCAGCCGGCGTACTCGGCCGGCGTCGGGCGCGCCTGGCTGGAGAAGGGCGGCGTGTACGTGGTCGCCAACATCCGCGGTGGCGGCGAATACGGTCCGCGCTGGCACCAGGCGGCCCTGAAGGCCGAGCGCCCGCGTGCGTACGAGGATTTCGCGGCCGTGTCGCAGGACCTCATCGACCGCAAGGTCACCAGCCCGAAGCACATGGGCATGATGGGTGGCAGTAACGGCGGCCTGCTGGCCGGCAACATGCTCACGAAGTACCCTCAACTGTACGGCGCGATCGTCAGCCAGGTGGCGCTGCTGGACATGAAGCGGTATCCGCACATGTCCGCGGGCGCGTCGTGGATGGCCGAGTATGGCAATCCGGACGTCCCGGCCGAATGGAAGTACATCCAGACCTTCTCGCCGTACCACAACCTGCGCAAGGACACGCATTACCCGCCGGTGCTGTTCACAACCTCCACGCGCGACGACCGCGTGGGCCCGGTGCACGCCCGCAAGATGGCGGCACGGATGCAGGCCATGGGCTTCGACGCCAGCTTCTACGAGAACATCGAGGGCGGGCACGGCGCGGCGGCGGACAACAAGCAGTCCGCGTTCATGAACGCGCTGGCGTACACGTACCTCTGGGAACACCTGAAGTAGTCGGCGGGAGCGGCCGGGTTTTGCCCGGCCGCTCCGCAGGACGTATGCTATCGGCCCCCTTAACCCCTCGAAAGATCAAGGAATCCCATGGGTCTGCACCTCGTCCCCGCCGGCAGGAACGTGCCGGACGAAATCAACGTCATCATCGAAATCCCCAAGGATGCCGAGCCGGTCAAGTACGAAGTGGAGAAGGAAAGCGGCGCGATCTTCGTGGACCGCATCCTGTCGACTCCGATGCGCTACCCGTGCAACTACGGCTACGTGCCGGGCACGCTGGGTGGCGACGGCGATCCGCTGGACGCCCTCGTGATCCTCCCGCTGTCGCTGGTGCCGGGCTCCGTGATCCGCTGCCACCCGGTCGGCATGCTGAAGATGACCGACGAAGCCGGCGCCGACGAGAAGCTCGTCGTGGTTCCGGTGGAGAAGGTATTCGCCGGCTACGCCCACATTCGCGACATCGCGCAGGTGTCGGGCCACTGGCTGGAGCGCATCGGCCACTTCTTCGAGCACTACAAGGATCTCGAGAAGGGCAAGTGGGTCAAGGTCGACGGCTGGGTCGGCGCGGACGAGGCGAAGGCCGAGATCGTCGCCGGCATGGGCCGCTACAAGTCCGAGAACTGATCGGCGTCGGGTAGCGCGCGATGCGCGCTACCTTGTGAAGAACACGAAAGGCCCGCCATCGGCGGGCCTTTCTTCATCCGCGGCCCAGCAGGGCACGCAGATCGATGATCGCGGCGTTCGCGCGCGACACGTAGTTGGCCATCACCAGCGAGTGGTTCGCGAAGAACCCGAACGGCGAGCCGTTCAGCACCACCGGGCTGCCGAGCGATTTCTGCGATTCCTCCAGCTCGCGGATGACCTGCTGCAGGCTGGCGTCGGCGTTCTTGCTGCGCAGGATCGGCGCGAAGTCGTGGCGGATCGCCTTGAGCTGCTCCAGGAGCGTCCAGGTGTAGCCGCGCGCCTCGTAGAAGTTGTCGTCGATCCGGTTCCACGGCGTCTTGACGAAGACGGCCTTGGCCGGTCCCGCCGCGGCGGGCGCGTCGGCATTCGGCGCGGCGTCGACGCGAAGCTGACCCACGCTCGCCGAAAGACGCTGCGACAGCGAGCCGAGCCGCGCCGAGACGGTCTGCAGGTAATCGGCGAGGTTGTCGGCGCGCGCGTAGAAATGGGCGTTGGCGTCGGGCGCGTCGGAGAGGCGCGCGAGGTAGTCCTCGAGGTCGTCCACCGCCTTGCCGTACTGCGATTCCGAGCTGGGAAGCAGCCAGCGGTCGTTCGGGCTGTTGAGCAGCGGGTCGGCCTCGCCGAGCGACTTGTCTTCCGTGGATTGCGTCTGCGAGCGGCTGAAGTCGTTGCGCAGGGCGCGAACCAGATCGCGCGACGCGGTGAGCGAGCCGAATTCCCAGTTCGGGACGTTGTCCATGAAGACGCCCGGCGGCAGCTTGTCGTTGCTGAGGTAGCCGCCGCGCTTGTCGAGCAGCGTGTCCACCGAACGGATCAGCGTATAGGTGGTGACCGCGCCGGTGCTCATCGGCCGGTCGATCTCCTTCATGTGCGCGGTGGTCACGGCCACCGGATCGAACTGCTCCGGTTCCTTGTCCCACCACCACATGAGGATCAGCACGAGCAGGATGAGCACGGCGATCGGCAGCGCGATCGCGATGCTGAGGGGCCTGCGCCGGCGGCGGGCGGCCGGCGGTGGAGTGGCGGTCGCATTCATGAGGGGTGTCCTTGTCGTCGTGAACGTTCGCCTAGCTTAACCGCCCGCCCCTTAACGGGTCAGTGCGCGCCAGGCGCGCCGTCACCCTTCGCACCGAGGTTTTCCAGCAGCGTCGCCATGTCCTCGGCGTGCTCCTCCTCCTGCGCGAGGATGTCTTCCATGATGCGCCGCGTCGTCGGGTCGTCGTCGCCGATGTACTGGACGATCTCGCGGTAGCTGTCGATGGCGATGCGCTCCGCCACGAGGTCTTCCTTGATCATGTCGACGAGCGTCACGCCCTCGACGTAATCGGCGTGGCTGCGCGAGAGCAGGCCCTCCGGATTGAAGTTCGGCGTGCCGTCGAGCTGCGTGATGCGTTCGGCGATGCGGTCGGCATGCGCCTGTTCCTCGTTGGCGTGCTCGAGGAACTCGGCCTTGACGCTCTGCGAGTGGATGCCGGGCGCCATGTAGTAGTGGTACTTGTAGCGCAGCACGCAGACGATCTCCGTGGCGAGCGCTTCGTTGAGCAGCTTGATCACCGTCTCGCGATCCGCGCGGTAGCCCGACGTCACCGCGCCGTTGTCGATGTGCTCGCGGGCGCGCTTGCGGATGTTCTCGATGTCGCTGACGAAGGGCTTCACGCTGGACATGGCCTGGTCTCCTGGGAGAGTGGGAATGATCGGCCAGACGTTAGGGCGCTTCCTGGAAAGACTGGGTGAAGGCGCGGGCGTCCACATCACCCGACGCGCGCGGATGGCTGCCATGGCGAGATGGGCGCTGTCGTGCGGCAGCTCGACGGCCGAACCCATGCGGTCCGGCAAACGAACGATCGTCGAGCGGGATCAGACGCTCACGTGGCGCGGCGAGTACGCGCGCATGAACATGTCGACGGCGGCCAGCGCATTGGCCTTGACCTCTTCGCCGAACTGCACGGCGCAATCCTCGCAACCGAACAGGCGGCGGATCAGCAGGTCGCCCTTGAGCAGCGCGAGAAACTGCGTGGTCGCACGAGACGGATCGGGAATGTCGAGCTGCCCGCGCGCCGCCGCGCCCTCCAGCAGGCGCTGCATCAGCTTGTGCATGCGGACGGGACCTTCTTCCCACACGAGCCGACCGAAGCGCGGATTGCCTCCCGACTGGCAGTCGGAAAGGATCGCGCGGAACGTGCCGACCGATTCGGTGTTGGTCTCCATCGCGGCATGACGGCTGGCGATGTTGGTCAGCGTGACGCGGATGTCGGCGCCCGGGCTGAAATCGAACAGGTCGTCGGGCAGGCGCTCCTGCACGTGGGCGCGGATCACCTCGCGGAAGAGGTTGTCCTTGTCGCCGAAGTGGCTGTAAACGGTGAGCTTGGACACGCTGGCGGCGGCGGCCACGGCGTCCATGCTGGTGCCGGCGAACCCGCCCTGGGTGAACAGCGCTTTCGCGGCATCGAGGATGGCCGCGCGCTTCTCCATGTCCTTGGGACGGCCCGGGCCCTGGGCCTTGAGTTTCGGGCTGGCGTTCATGGCTGCACCTTCACAAACTAAGATTATGACTTTATTATACGCAGCGGTTCAGTTATTTCCAGCACGTCGCGGTTGGCATCGCGAGGGCCGTAACAACAAGAGTCCCGCCGTCCTTCTACCTTAGAATGCAAGGTGGGGGCGCTCCGGCGGTTCCCCATGGACGGCAAGGGGCCCACGCAGCGACCGTTCAGGCGCCAGCGGCCGGCGGCGCGGCAGGAACCATGACTTGTGTCGGTTCCGTCCGGTGACTTCCGGCACTTCGCCCGGCGGCGACGGCGCAGCAGCCTTGCATCATTGGGAAAACGGGTCCTAACCGCTTATCCTTCCAAATCTTTTTGCAGCTTTCGTACGGAATACCAACCATGGCGATGAATTTCGAGCAGGCCCGGCAGAACATGGTCGAGAACCAGGTCCGCCCCGCGGAAGTCCTTGATTTCGATGTGCTCGATACCCTGAAGGCCGTGCGTCGCGAGGATTTCGTGGCTCCGGAGCATCGCAACGTGGCGTTCGCCGACCTCACGCTGCCCATCGGCCATGGCGAAGTGATGATGAAGCCGGTGATCGAGGGCCGGACCCTGCAGGCCGTGGCGCTCAACAAGACCGACGAGGTCCTCGAGATCGGTACGGGCAGCGGCTACCTGACCGCCTGCCTCGCCCACCTCGCCGGCAAGGTCACCAGCATCGACATGCATGCCGACTTCGTCGAGGCCGCGCGCCAGCGCCTCGCCGCCGCCGGCGTCACCAACGTCACGCTGGCGACGGCCGAGGCCGTCAACGGTTACGACCCGAAGGCCGTTTTCGACGCCATCGTGGTGACCGGCGCCGTCCATGCGGTTCCGGAGAAGTTCGTGCGCTGGCTGAAGCCCGGCGGGCGCATGTTCGTGGTGCGCGGCGATTCCCCCGCGCAGACGGCCGTGCTGCTCACCCACGAGGGTGACGGCCGCTACCGCGAGGAATCGCTGCTCGAAACGGACCTTCCCTACCTGGCGCATGCCGCGCCGGTGAAGCGCTTCGTGCTCTGACCCACCAGATCCCCATCACACACGAGGCGAAACCATGCGCTTGAAGCTGCTCACCGTCGCGTTGGCATTGGCTGCGATGCCCTTTGCCAGCCATGCGGAAGACCTGCTGGACGCCTACCGGCAGGCGCGGGCCAACGATCCGACGCTGTCGCAGGCGGATTCCACCCGTCTCGCCACCGGTGAAACGGTGGTGCAGGCCCGTGCCCTGCTGCTGCCGCAGATCAACGCGCAGCTCGGCCTGAGCCAGACGGACGTCAACGGTCCGAATCGCTCCGCCGGTCAGGACGCCAACGGCAACACCGTCATCGGACCGGATCTCGGCCACGTCCGCACGCGCACGCAGCAGGCGACGATCAGCCAGAGCGTGCTCGATTTCAGCAAGTACGCCGATCTGAAGGCGGCGAAGTCGTCGTCCGAGGCGCAGGACGCCACGTACGAAGCGGCGCTGCAGCAGCTGGCTACCCGCGTCGCCACCGCGTATTTCCAGGTGCTGACCAACGACGACGCGCTGACCTTCGCGAAGGCCAACGAGCAGGCGCTCGCCCGCCAGCTCGAACAGGCGCAGCAGCGCTTCGACGTCGGTCTCTCCGCGATCACCGACGTGCAGGACGCCAAGGCCCAGCACGACACCGCCGTGGCCGCCGTCATCACGGCCGAGAACACGCTGGCCGACTCGCGCGAAGCGCTCACGCAGATCACCGGCAAGCCGGCGGACAACCTGAAGAAGCTGCGCGAGCAGCTGCCGATGGACGCGCCCTCGCCCAACGATCCGAAGGCGTGGGTCGCCGAAGCGGTCAAGAGCAACCCGCAGATCATCGCCTCGCAGTACAACGTCGAGTCGAGCGAGCACAGCATTTCCTCCGCGCGGGCCGGCCATCTGCCGACGATCGACGCCACGGCGAGCTACGGCAAGTCGACCCAGTGGTACGAGAACGGCGGCAACGGCGCCTCGTCGGCGATCAACCGCCTGAACGGTAACGGCCGTGGCCAGACGACCGTCGGCGTCACGCTGAACGTGCCGATCTTCTCCGGCGGCGCCACGCAGTCGCGTGTCCGCCAGTCGATCTACCAGCGCGACGCCGCGCAGGATTCGCTGGAGGCCACCCGCCGCCAGGTCGTGCGCGACACGCTCAACTACTACCGTTCGGTCGTGGCGGGCATCAGCAAGGTGGAAGCGACCAAGGCGGCCGTGGAGTCCTCCGAGAGCGCGCGCGACGCCACGCAGGCCGGCTTCGAGGTCGGCACGCGCACGATCGTCGACGTGCTGATCGCCCAGCAGAACCTCACCCAGGCGCTCAGCGACTACTCGCAGGCCCGCCACCAGTTCATCCTCGACAAGCTGCTGCTGAAGCAGACCGCCGGGACGGTGGACGTGAAGGACCTCGAAGCGATCAACGCGCTGCTGCAGTAATCCGCGGCGAACGGTCGCAACGAAGAAGCCCCGGGGAGACCCGGGGCTTCTTCGTTGGAGAACGTGCCGACCTCGCGGACGGCGTCATTCCTGCAGCAGGCGGTCGACCAGCTCCATGACCTTGCCTACCGAGCCGCGCTCGCTCTCGAACACCTGACGCGCCGCCGCGCCCATGGCGGCACGCCGCGCGGGGTCGCGCAGCAGCGACAGCACCTCGGCGCCGAGCTCGCTGCCGTCGGCGACGCGCTGGCCGCCCTTCTCGTCGAGCAGCAGCTGCGTGATCTCCTCGAAGTTGTACGTGTAAGGACCCACGAGCACCGGCTTGCCGAACGCGGCCGGTTCCAGCACGTTGTGGCCACCGATCGCGACGAGGCTGCCGCCAACGAAGGCCACGTCCGCCGCCGCGAAGAAGCGCAACAGCTCGCCCATCGAATCGATGACGAAACACTGCGTGCCGTGTCCCGGCAGCTTGTCGCCGCTGCGCGTCGCGACGTGGAATCCGAGGCTGCGCACCGACGCCTCCACGGCCCTGAAGCGCTCCGGATGCCGCGGCGCGATCAACAGCAGGGCGTCCGGCAGGCGGCGCATCACCTCGAGGTGCGCCTCGAGCACGCACATCTCCTCGCCCTCGTGCGTGCTCGCCGCGATCCAGACCGGGCGGCCGTTGCCCCAGGATTCGCGCATCGCGGTGCCGGCCTCCACGGCCGCGCTCGGTACCGGCATGTCGAACTTCAGGTTGCCGGCGACGGTGAGCTGGCTGGGCTCCGCGCCGAGCAGGCGGTAGCGCGCCGCGTCCGTGCGCGACTGCGCGGCGATGTGGCTCACGCAGCGCAGCGCGCGCTTCACCAGCGAACTCATGCGCGCGTAGCCGCGCAAGGAGCGCTCGGACAACCGCGCGTTGGCGATCAGCAGCGGGATGCCGTGGCGGCGGCAGGCGAAGTAGAGGTTCGGCCAGATCTCCGTCTCGACGATCACGGCCAGCCGCGGGCGCGTGCTGCGCAGGAAGCGCCGGACCGCGAACGGCAGGTCGTACGGCAGATAGACGCTGTGGACGGTGTCGCCGAAGAGCTGGCGCACGCGCTCCGAGCCCGTGGGCGTCACCGTGGTCACCAGCATCGGGGCCTGCGGATAAGCCTCCATCAAGGCCTTCACCAGCGGCTCCGCGGCGTTGACCTCGCCCACGGAGACGGCGTGGACCCAGAGGCAACCGTTGAGCCGCGGCTCGCGGAACCGGCCGAAGCGCTCGCGCCAGCGCACGTGATAGTCGCCGTAGCGCATGCCGCGCGCCATCAGTCGCAGCATCACCAACGGCGTGAACAGGTACATCGCGAGGTTGTAGAGCAGGCGCAGCAGCACGCGGATCCTGGGTTTGCCCGTGACCGCGCAGTATAGCCGCCCCCATTCGCTACAATGACCGGCCATGCCCGGTATGCCCCGCCCCCACCTGACCCGCGCCCTCCTGACGCCCCGCCACTGGCCGGCGTGGCTCGGCGTGGCCGTCATCTGGCTGATC
This sequence comes from Luteibacter sp. 329MFSha, assembly GCF_900111665.1. Classification (NCBI taxonomy): domain Bacteria; kingdom Pseudomonadati; phylum Pseudomonadota; class Gammaproteobacteria; order Lysobacterales; family Rhodanobacteraceae; genus Luteibacter; species Luteibacter sp. 329MFSha. Next base: position 35,473 of record NZ_FOJE01000003.1, read on the forward strand.
GCGCGCCTGCCCTTCCGGCTGCTGATGCGGCTGGGACGCCTCGCCGGCCGGCTGGCGCTCCACCTGAACCCCGAACGTCGGCGGGTCGCCGCGATCAACATCGCGCTGTGCTTCCCGGAGCTCGATCCCGCGGCGCAGAAGGCGCTGGTCCGGGCGAACCTCTGCGACGTCGGCATGATGCTCGCCGAGTTCGCGCTCGGCTGGATGGGTTCCGACCGCGCGATCGCCAACGTGCCGGTGACCGTCGAGGGGCTGGAGCACCTCGAGGCCGCGCGGGCGGAAGGCCGGGGCGTGCTGCTGGTCGGCGGCCACTTCTCGCATCTGGAGCTGTGCGCGCGCCTGGTGTCGCAGCGCATCCGCATCTCGGGCATGTACCGGCGCATGGATTCCGACGTCTTCGAATTCGCGGTGCTGCGCTCGCGACTGCATTACGCGGCCGCGATGTTCGAGAAGGACGACATCCGCGGGACGGTGAAGTACCTCAAGTCCGGCGGCACGCTCTGGTACGCGCCCGACCAGGACATGCGCAGCAAGGACAACGTGTTCGTGCCCTTCTTCGGCGTGCCCGCGGCCACGATCACGGCCACGCACCACCTCGCCCGCCTCTCCGGCGCGGTGGTCATCCCCTTCTACCATCGCCGCCTCCCCGGCGACGCCGGCTACGCGATGCGCCTCGGCGCGCCGATGACCGACTTCCCGAGCAAGGACGCCGCGCTGGACACCGCGCGCGTGAACGGAGAAATCGAGCAGATGGTCCGCGAAGCACCCGAGCAATACCTCTGGGTACACAAGCGCTTCAAGACGCGCCCTCCGGGCGCGGCGAAGGTTTACTGAGCCGCGGCCATAGGCCGTTCGAGCGTGACCTACCTTCGGATGGGAGCGCGCTTGCGCGCGAACGGGCGCCACGATCGCCTGCATAGCCGCAGTGGCGGACAGCTGCCGCACTCAGGAAACTTCACCATCCGTCGATGCATTACCAGAGCCGACGACTCAGGCTCGGCAGGTCTTCGGAGCCGGGTCGCGTCTATTTCATTACCATTTGTGCGCGGAACCGGTTGCCGATCTTCGCGGATACCTTCCGCGCCCGAACGGCATCGCGAATCAGCGACGCTGGCGACACGTGGGGTAGCGCGAAAGTCCTCGCCTGGGTCGTCATGCCGGATCATTGGCATGGCTTGATCGAACTCGGCGATGAGCCGCTGCCGCGCGTCATCGCACGATTCAAGTCATCCGTCACCCGCTCGCTGCGAGTTGGCGCCGTCTGGCAGCGCGGATACGTGGACTGCGCGTTGAGGCGCGACCGCGATCTACGGTACGCCGCTCGTTACCTGATCGCCAATCCGGTTCGTGCCGGACTCGCACACACGGTAGGTGGCTACCCTTACTGGAACGCGATCTGGCTCTAGCTCGCGGTGAGGCGAGCCCCTTCGCGCGCAAGCGCGCTCCCACCCGAAGACCGTCGCGGTCGTACGTACCTTTCCATGGGCTTTCTCGTCCCACAACACCCGCCCAACAGCCCCGACCTTTCGAAAGCCACGCGAAAAAACGGCAGCGTAGAACGATGGCCATCGTCACCGGATGGACCGTTCCGCCATGCAATCGATCTTTCGTTTCGTGCGTTCCCTGCGCGGTCGTACCGGGTGGCACAGCACGCGGTCGCATGCCGTCGGGGCGGTACTGACGTATGTCGGACGCAGCGTGTCGCGCTGGCGCGAGCACGACGACTGGCTGGCGTTCCTCGAGTCCACGCCGATGCTCGGCATCGCCGCGATCGACACGGTGCTTCCCGAGCGCTACCAGCATCGCTACCTGAGCAAGGCGTTCACGCGCGAGTGTCGCCTGCGCGCCATACGCGACCACTACGAGTTCGCGCTCGCGCGTTTCCCACGCTCGTTCTTCCACACGCTCTACCGCGAACGCAAGGTGGTCGCCGGCGAACTCACGCTGCGCGACGGCGGCAGGCTCTCGCTCATCGTGAAGGCACCGATGCGGCGCAGCCGCGAGGGCGAGCTCAGCCTGTCGCTCACCGACGAGAACGGCCTGCAGATTTCCTACGCCACGATCTCCTTCATCGATGGCGGCCGCACGATCGCGATCGGTTGCCTGCAGGGTGCGGCGAACAACGCGGGACGCGACGTGGTACGCGACCTGACGCGGCAGTGCCATGGGTTACGGCCGAAGAACCTGCTCCTGTCGATGATCCGCGCGCTGGCCGACGCGTTCGACGTCGAGCGGGTGATCGGCATCGGCAACGGCAAGCACGTGTTCGCCGGCATTCCCGACAAGGTCAAGGCGGATTACGACGCGTTCTGGATCGAATCCGACGGCGTGCCTGGCGACGATGGATTCTTCGTGCTCCCGCCGCGCGACCCGGTGCGTAGCGCGATGGATGTCGAAAGCAAGCGGCGCAGCGAGTTCCGCCGGCGCGAGGCGCTGCGGCACGAAGCGTGCGATTTAATCGTCGCCGCGTTCGGCGTCCGGCGGCCGGCGCTCGCCCTCGCCGCCTGAGCGCTGCGACTCGTACAGCTTCGCGTATTTCAGGAACGCGTAGAACGCGTGCACGCGGGCGGCGACGAAACCGGCCCATCCCGCGCGCCAGTGGCCGCGCCAGAAGTAATACCGCGCGAAGGCCACCGCCGGGTAGAACACCATGCGCGTGCGCAGCAAGCGTGGCTTGCGCGCGTCGCGGTCGCGCACCTGCAACGACGAGTAGCGGTTGGCCTTGTCGACGCGCCCCTCGATGTCACGCTCGCCGTAGTGATCGATCACCACGTCGAGGCGCTCGACGGGACCGTCCACGACGACGCTCTCGTGCACCTCGTGGCCGCTCATGCGCGCGCGCGTGCGATCGAACAGGCGCACGTAGTGGTTCATTCGCGCCCGATCGGCCTGCCAGCGCCAGAACACCCATTCGCGGCGGAGCAGCACGAAGCCGGCGGCGCGCGGCGCCGCGAGCGCGGCGCGCAGCCGTGGCGCGGCATCGGCCGGCAGCGATTCGTCCGAATCCAGCAGCAACACCCATCGATGGGCCGCGAGGTCGATCGCCGCCTGCTTCTGCGCGCTGTAGCCGGCGAACGGCTGCACCTCGACACGGGCCCCGTGACGGCGGGCGATCTCGCGCGTGGCGTCGGTGGAGCCGGAATCGAGGACGACGATGTCGTCGGCGAAGGCGACGGAGGCCAGGCACGCGCCGATCGTGTCGGCGTTGTCGAACGTCGTGACGACGACCGACAGCGGCTCAGCGCGCACGAACGGGCGCCTCGTCCGGAAGGTCGGCGAACAGCGCCGCGCACCACACGGAGACCAGCCACGCGGCGAGCAGTCCCCACCACGCCGAATAGAACGCCATGTGCGTGTTCAGGGGGAACAGGATCGCGACCAGCGCCACCGTCGGCGGGAAGGCGCGGCGACGCGCTTCCGCGCTTGCGCGCCACCACGCCCGCGCGGCGAGGATCGCCGCGACGAGCCACGCGACGAGCCCGAGCGTGCCGGTCTCCGTCGCGACCTCGAGCAGCACCTGGTGCGCGTGGCAGGCCCCCTCGCCGTCCCCGCATTTCTCGATCGTGAGGAAGTGGTCGCCCGGTGCGGCGTACGCCGGATACGCGACGCGGAAGCCGCGCACGCCCACGCCGTTCACCGGATGCGCGGCGTAGAGCCGGAGGCTGGTCGTCCAGATGTCGAGGCGACCGGTCAGCGCGGCGTCGATACCGGCCGACGTGCCCGACAGCGCGGGCACCGTGTGCGCCACCCGGTCGCGGAAGCGCGGCGAGACCTGCCAGGCCAGCACCGCGACGAGCGCGACCACCGCCCCGGCGCCGACGCAGGCGACGACGAAACGCCGGAACGTGCCGGCCTCGCTCCAGAGGAACGCCAGCGCCACGATGCCGTAGCAGAGCCACGACGCGCGCGATCCGGAAAGCAGCACGGGCCCGAGCCCCAGCAGGAACGCCAGCAGGAGGCCGCGGCGGCCCCAGCGCTCGCGCGCGGCCCACAGCAGGAAAGGCGCCAGCGCCGAAAGGGCCGGGCCGAGCTTGAGATTGGTGTCGCCGAAGATGCCCGAGAGGCGTTCGGGGTGCGAGGCGCCCGCGAGGCCGTAGCCGGTCAATGCTTGCACCCATGCGTCCGCGACCCAGACGGCGACCACGACGGCCGTCGCCGTGTACAGCGCGCGGACCTTGCCGGGCCGGCGCATCGCGAAGCAGGTGTAGACGCCCAGCGGCGCGAAACGAAGGATCCCTGCCACCGTGCCCCAGCTCTTCCCCAGCGAGACGGCGTCGATCGCCGAGACCAGCGCCGCCAGCGCGTACGCCGAGAACAGCGCGAGGAAGAGCCTGGCGCCCGGATGATGACGGATCGCCTCGGGTTCGCGGACGATGAGCAGGATCGCACCGACGAGCGCGAGGAACACGCCGAGCTCCGCGCTACGGCCGAACGGCAACAGCGCGGGAACCAGCCAGACAGGGAGCAGCGGCGACGCGAGCCCCGCGCGGAGCGATGCGCCGAAACCGGTGGCGCTCACGCCGCGGCCACGCCGGCCACCACCTCGTCGTAGATCGCGAGCGTGGCCGACTGCATGTCGGCGAGACGATAGCTGCGCGGCGGCGGGATGGACGGCGCGAAGCGCAGCAGTTCGGCGGCGCGCTCCACGAGCTTCTCGCGATCGCCCGGCGGCACGCGGCCGGCCGGATAGAGCTCGGCCAGCAACTCGCCGACACCGCCATGCGCGTAGCCCATCACGGGCCGGCACAGCGCGAGCGCTTCGACCACCGTGCGGCCGAACGATTCCGGACGGACCGACAGCTGCAGGATCAGGTCGGACATGGCGTAGATGTCGCGGACGTCCGAACGCGGCGGCGAGATCACCACCTTGTCGTCCAGCCCGCGGTTATGGATGAGCGAGCGCAACTCGGCCACGTACGCCTCGCGGCCCGGCTCGTCGGCGCCGAGCAGGAGCAGGCGCACGTCGATGGCGCGCTGCGCCAGATCCGACACCAGCTCGATCGCGTCCGCGTGGCCCTTCAGGCGCGTGCCGCGGCCGGGCAAGGTCAGCAGCGGCGCTCCCGCCAGCTGCGGATACTGCTCGAAGAACGCGCGCTGCCAGGTATCGTCGGGACGGTAGCCATACGGGAAGGCGTCCGTGTCGATGCCGCGCGGCACGACGGCGATGCGCGACGCCTCGATGTCGTCCGGGTAATGACGCAGCACGTAGTCGCGCAGGGTCTGCGAAACCACGATCACGCGCTCGCCGCGCAGCAGGATCGCGCTGTAGCGACCGGGGCTGTTCAGGCCGTGCACCGTGGTGACGAAATGCGGCCGCGGCCTCACGCCGCGCATGGCCCACCAGCCGATCCAGGCGGGCACGCGCGAACGCGCATGCACGATGTCGGGCTGGATGTCGCGGAGGATGCGGCGCAGCTTGCCGACGGTGAACAGCGTGGCGAGCGACTTGCGTCCGATGGGCAGCGTGATGTGCTGGCTACCCTCGGCCTCCAGCTGCGCGACCATGCGTCCGCCGGCGGACACGACGACCGAGCGGTGGCCGGCCCGGACCAGGGCCCTGGCGATTTCCAGGGTCGAGCGCTCGGCGCCACCGGAATGAAGGGCGGGTATGAGCTGTACGACGGTCATCGTCCGGGAGGGAGAGACGGTGGCCATGGGCGGTCCGGATGGGGTGGGAGACGCGCAGGCGATGCACGAAGCATGCCCGCGCGGGTCGATCAGTCTTTCAGGACGTACGTCGCGCCGCAATACATGCACTTGGACGTGCCACCGTCGTCGACGATCGGCAGGTACACCTTCGGATGCGAGTTCCAAAGGTACATGCCGGGCATCGGGCACGACAGCGGAAGGTCGGCACGCGTCACTTCGTAACGATTTTCGGCGTTCGCCGGGATCAGCGGCGCGGCCGCGGGATTGGGGCGCATGGGAAAACTCCGGCGATGCGTTGGAACGGGGATAAGGGGCGATGTTAGCAGGAACGCCCTGCCCGGCGACGCGCCCACAAAGACTGTGGGAAGTCCGCTCGCGGGCGAACGGGGCATGCGGCGAGCACCCGTTCGCCCGCGAGCGGGCTTCCCACACCCAGGCTCTCTGGCGGAATCGCCCCGATCAGGGCAGCACGAACGTCGCCACGACGTTCACGTTCGCGAAGTCCTTCACCGCCGCGAGGCGGATGTACCAGGTGCCCGCCGCCGGCGCCGGGACCACGACGCTTTCGGTGTTGCCGGGGCGCACCGAGCGGTAGCCGGCGTCGCTGCCGTCTTCCGCCGGGAGCGCACCGGCCTTCACGAACAGGGACGCGTCGCCCGTGCCGCCCACGCTGCGGATGACGAGGTTGCGGGCACCGGCGGGCACCTCGATGGAGAGCAGCGCGCTGCTCCCGGCGGCCCGTTGCTGTGGCGGCGAGAGACGCCCCTGCGCGAGCGCGACCACCTGCGGCGGCAGCGTCACGCCGAGCGCCGCGGCGACGGCACCTTGCGCATCGAGGATGCCCGATCCCATCGGCCGGTCGATGGTCAGCGGGAACGGCCGCGCGCTGGAGGCCAGCATCGTCCGGATCGCCGCCGGCGACGGTGACGGCAGGCCGGCCAGGCGCGTGGCGTCGAGCATCAGGGCGACGGTCGCGCTGACGTGCGGCGTGGCCTGCGACGTGCCCGCCATGCCGGCGTAGACGGAACCGCCGTCGGCCACCGAGACCGGCGTGGTCGTGCCGTAGTTGTACGCCGCCCAGATGAAGCCGTTCGGCACGGACGGCGAGCCGCCGAACCCGTCGTTCGGATAGATGCCGCCGCCCGGCGCCGACAACGTCACCGTCGAACCGAAGTTCGAATAGAACGCGCGACGTCCCGTGATGCCCGTGGCACCGACGCTGACCACGCCGGGGCAGCTCGCCGGCGTGTAGTTGCCGGCATCGTCCGCGGCGTTGCCGGCGGCGACCACCACGGTCGCACCGCGAGCGAGCGCATCGGCCACCGCGGCCGACGTGACGCCGTCGTATTCGCAGGGACCGCTGCCGCCGAGGCTCAGGTTGATGACGCTGGCCGGATGCGTGTTGTCGGGCACGCCGTCGACATGGCCGCCGGCCGCCCAGACGATGGCGTCGGCGATGTCGGAGGTGTAGCCGCCGCAATGGCCGAGCGCGCGGATGGGAAGCACCTTCGCGCCCGGTGCGGCGCCGGCCATGCCGATGCCGTTGTTGGTGAGCTCGGACACGATGCCGGCCACGTTGGTGCCGTGCCAGCTGCTGAACTCCGCGGGATGGTCGTCGCTGGTGCATTCGCTCAGCCACGGCTCGTCGGTCGTCCAGTCGCCGATGTCCCAGCCGCCCGGTACCCGGCCTTCGGTGGCCCGGCCGGACACGAAGGGATCCACGATGAAGTCGTAGCCTGCGTCGGCAAGCGACGTATCGAGGTCCTCATGCGCCGTGACACCCGTGTCGATCACGGCCACCGTCACGCCGCTGCCGTCGACGCCTGGGAACGCGTTCCAGACGCCCGGCAGGTTCGCGCCGCCCGTGGGATCGAAGAAATTCCACTGGGCGACCGTGTAGTTCGGATCGTCCGGCGGCGATGCCGCGTCGGTGGCGCGCACGTCGCGGACGGCGTGCAGCAGGACGTCCGGCTCCACGTGGACGACGGCGGGATCGGCCGCGATCGCCTTCATCAGCGCCGTCGCCTCGCTCGCGCCCAGCTTGCGCGACACGCGAAACACGGTGCCGCCGACGGCGAGGCGCTGCAGGGCCCGCGCGGTGAGCGGCGCCGATGCCCGCGCGCGGCTGCCGGCGCTGCGCGAGAGGGCCGCCGCGAACGACTGGCCGGCGATCGACGTATCGCGACGTTCCGCGCTGCCGTCGCGGTAGCGCACGATGAAGCGGTCGACATGCCCATCGGCACGCATGCCGCCCAGGGCGACCTTGGCATCCGTGGCGGCGGCGAACGCCAGGCCGGGGAGGCCGGCGAGAAGCGCGAGCGCCAGCACGGCGACGGAAAGGGAGCGCGTCGTTTTCATGGAGAAGTTCCTCGGGGATCGTGATGGGCGTGACGTCACAGGTCGACTCCGAAGCCGACGCCGGCGGAGTTCTCGGAGCCGCTGAAGGCGCCGCCGATGCTCATGCGCGTGCGTTCGCCCAGCTGCGTGGCGTAGCCGACCGCGAGCGCCTTCTGCCCGCTCTGCACGCCGGCGCCGACCGCGATGCGCCCCGCGCGCGAGGTGACGCCGCCCGCGTTGATCGCCATCTGCGTGCTCGCGGTGCTCATCGCGCCGATGCGATCGAGGCGGCGATCCACGGCGTGGAAGCGGTCGTCCATCTGCGTGAAGCGTTGATCGGTGTAACGCTTCGCGGTCTCGAGCGTGCTGCGGTCGCCCGTGTCGGCATAGCTTTTCGCCGACTGCAGCGCCTGGTCGACCTGTCCCACGTTGGCCGCGTCCGTCGCGGCTGTGCCGGCCGCCACCTGGGTGATGCGACGCTGCTGGCCCGCGTTGCCGACCGAGACCGTGTTGGCCTGGTCGGCGACCGAGTCCGCGCCGAGCGCGACGCTGTTCGCCGCGGTGCTCGACGCGCCCTGCCCCAGCGCCGTGCCCGACGCCGCGGTGACGTGCGTGTCGGCACCCACGGCCACCGCGTTGCTGGCCGCGGCGTCGATCGTCGCGTTGCTGCCCACCGCCGTGCTGCCGTCCGCGCTGACCGTCGCGCCGGTGCCGATCGCCGTGTCGCGGCTGTCCTTCGCGACGCTGCCTTCGCCCAGCGACAGGCCGTTGCCGTGCCCGGGGCCGCCGTGCCCCGGCCCGCCATGACCCGGGCCGCCCTGTCCGGGGCCGCCATCACCCACCTGCGCCTGCAGGTCCTGGATGTCCCGCAGCGCGCCCGTCAACGAGACGTCCAATGCAGACAGCGCGTGGCCGACGTCCGAATACGGGTTGCCCTGGATGAGATACGCCGGTGCCGTCATGACGCCACCGGCGTACGACGCCCCGCCACCGAAGGCCGCCGCGATCGCGAGCCCGTTGAGTTCCGCGCCGCCCGTCACGCTCTGCAGCGCCGTGTTCATCTGCCCGACATTCACCGCGTCGAAGTCGTCGGTGCCGGCGCGCACGTTGGTGATCTGCCGCGTATGCGCCTCGTGCACCTCGCCCTGATTGTCGGTCCACGCCTCGGACGTGCCGACCGAGACCGAGTCGTCGCGATCCGAACGCGATCCGGCACCGAGCGCGACGCTGTTGGCCCCGAGCGCGAGGCTGCGCGCGCCGAACGCGATGCCGTTGCCGAACGCCTGCGCGTGATCGCCGAACGCGATGGCGTAGTCGGCGGTCTCATAGGGGCTGGCGGCGCGACAGATCCAGCACGGCTCGTCGCCGCCGCCGTCCGAGGGCGGCTCGGGCCGCTGTCCGCCGGTGCGCGCTCCGAAGCCGAACGCCATGCTCGACCGGCCGTCCGCCTGCGATTCGATGCCGATCGTCATCGCATAGTCGCTGAGTGCGGTGGATGGGCCGATGGCGATCGCGCCCGTATGCAGCGCCAGCGCCGAGAAGCCGATGGCCGTCGACGACGAGCCCGACGCGTACGCGTTGTTGCCGACCGCCGTGTCGTACCCGTACTGGCTGGAGGCATAGGCGTTGGCACCGATGGCGGTCGCGCCCTCGGCCAGCGCGTCCGCGCTGGCGCCGATCGAGACGGTGCCCTCGCCCAGGGCCTTCGCACCATTGCCCAGCGCCATGGCCACGAGTCCGTCCGCGCTCGCGTAGTTGCCGATGGCGATCGTCGCCGGTCCGAGCGACTGCGCCTGCAGGCCGACCGCCACCGCCTGGTCGCCGTACGCGTAGGCACCGGTGCCGACCGCGAGGCCGAAGTTGGATTCCGCCGTGGCACCCGCGCCCAGCGCCATCGCGGCGTAACCGCGCGCGCTCGTGCTCGCATCGATGAGGAAGCTGCCCGTCGGGTCGGGAATGGCGGCCGCGCCGCCGACGGCGATGGCGCCGGTCGCGGTGGCGAGGCTGCCGTAGCCGACAGCCACGCCGCTATCGCCCGTCGCGGTCGCGAGACTGCCCACGGCCGCGGCGCCGATGCCGGTGGAAAGACTGTAGGAGCCAAGCGCCACGGCATAATCGGCGAACGACTGGCTCGCATAGCCGAAGGCCGCGCTCGCGACGCCCATCGCCCCGCTCGCGGCGCCGACGGCGACACCCTGGGTGCCGGGCTCGACATAGGCGTCGTCGCTGCCGTCGCCCGCCCCGTCGACCGCCACGTAGCCATCGACCGCGGCCCCCTGCGCACGCGCGGCGACCGCCGGCGTCGTCCTCACCTCATCGGCCATCGCCATCACGGGCAAGGCCGCCGCGACCGCCATTGCAATTCCAAGGCGCCCGAACGTCACATATGGATGTCCCACGTTTCCACTCCCCACGGAAAACGAATGAGGCGCCTGCCGCTTTCCCCCGGGAGTCCTTCCACGTGCAGGCGCCGGAATGTCCTGATCGACCGGCGTTGCGCCGGCATCGGGCCATCCTAGGGTTGTCATCCTCCCGTCACACGCACCGACGCTTACCGATGCTCACCGATCCTCTCCGACCTTCGAATTCCGCCTTGCGGGACAACCTCCGCGGCATCGTGCGCTGGCTGCGCGACGTGCCCGTCACCGACCCGATCGAGCGTCGCCACGCCCCGGTGCTGCAGGTCCTGATGGCGTTCATCCTCGTGACCGTTCCGGGCAACTGGGCCTACCACCTCGCGGTGGTGCGCACGCCGATGCGCCGCGACGTGATCGTGGACGTCGGCGTCGACGTGCTGGTGTGGAGCGCGGCCGCCTTCGCGTTGTGGCTGATCCGTCGCGGCGCCCTGCGACGCGCGACCTTCGTCTTCGTCGGCGCGATGCTGCTGTCGCTGACGACCATGTACGCGTCGATCGGCCTCACGCGCCAGCTGCTCGACCAGACCTATCCCGTGCTCACGATCGTGCTGGGCGGCCTCGTGCTCGGTCGACGCGAGCTGTGGACGATCTACGCGCTGCTGATGGCCATGTTCTGCCTCGGCGGTCTCGTCGACGTCATGACCCTGTCGGGGCGCGCGTATCCGCGACCGTGGATCGGCGCGGCCAACCTGCCGTCGCTGGCGATCAGCTATTTCGCGATCACGCTCGTGGTCGACCGCTGCGTCGCGGCCCTGCGCGGGGCCCTGGACGAGTCGCGCCGCCTGACGCGCGCGCTGGCGTCGAGCAACGCGACGCTGCGCGACGAGATGACGGCTCGCGAACGCGCCCAGGAAAACCTGCTCCACGCGCAGAAGATGGAAAGCGTGGGGCGCCTCGCCGGCGGCGTGGCGCACGACTTCAACAACGTGCTCGCGGTGATCGAGGGCTACGCCGAGCAGGTGCAGGACAGCGCGGAGACGGCGCATCTGCGCGAGGCGGTGCAGGGCATGGCCGCCGCCGCGCGGCGCGGCTCCGCCGTGACACGCAGGCTGCTGAATTTCAGCCGCCGCGAGTCGATCCGGATGGAGGTGTTCGATGTCGCGGACGCGCTGCGCGACATCGCCCCCATGCTGCGCCAGCTGTTCGTCGACGGCAGTCGCGTCCGCATCGACGACGCGCTCGACACGCCTCGCCATGTGCGCATGGATCGCGGCCAGCTGGAGCTGTCGCTGCTGAACATCGCCGCGAACGCGCGCGACGCGATGGCGTCGGGCGGACGTCTCGATGTCGGCCTGCGCGCCGTCCGCCACGCGGGCGTCGACGGTGTCGCCATCGAACTGCGGGACGAGGGCGAGGGCATGACGGAGGCGGTGCGCAGGCGCATCTTCGAGCCGTACTTCACCACCAAGCCCGCGGGCTCGGGCACGGGACTCGGCCTCGCGGTGGTGCGCGACGCGATGCATGCGGGCGGCGGCTGGATCGAGGTGGAGAGCGAGCCCGGCGAGGGCACGCGCTTCCGGCTGTGGCTACCGGCCGTGCCCGCACCGGAGGTCCCGGAACCCGCGTGCGCGGCGGTGCGCGTGTTGCTCGTCGAAGACGACGAAGACCTGCGCGAGCTGCTGCTCCACGCCCTGGACGACGCAGGCTGCGTCGCGATCGCCACCGACAACGCCACGGACGCGCTGCGCCTGCTGCGCGACGCGGGCGACTCGCTGCAGGTGATCGTCAGCGACTGCCACCTGCCCGGAACGGAGCATGGCCGGCTGGCGTGGCTCGACGCGGTCGACCTGCCCATCGTGCTGATCTCCGCCAGCGCGGAAGCGGAGGCCAGGCGTCTGCACGATGCCGGCCGGCACGTGAGCTGCCTGCCGAAGCCGTTCGCGCCGACGGCCCTCGTCGACCGCGTACGGCGCATGGCGGCGAACGCTCAGGCCAGCATGACGTAGCCGCTGCCGCGCACCGCGCGCAGCGGCAAGGCTTCGCCGCTGCGGTCGGCGATCTTGGCACGCAGGCGGTGGACCATCACCTCGAGACGATGCGGGTCGAAGTCGTAGATGTCGCCGGTCAGCGCCGCCGCCATGTCGTCGCGGCTCACCACCGCGCCCGGCGTCGCCATCAGCAGGGCGAGCACCTTGCGCTCGGCCTCGTTCAGCGCGACACGCCGGTCGCCCGGCGAAACCAGGCACCAGCCATTCGCGTCGAGGCGCCAGCCGCCGCCCGGCGACGGCTCGGGGCGCAGGCGACGCAACAGGCTGTGCAGCGTCGCCGCGAGTTCGCCCAGATCGACGGGCTTGGCGAGATAGGCGTCGGCACCGTCGTTCAGGCCGCGAATGCGGTCGGCGCTACCGTTACGGCCCGTGAGCATCACGATGCCCACGCGCGACGCGCGACGCAGCCGCTGCGCGAGGTCGAAGCCATTCGTATCCGGCAGCCCGACGTCGAGGATCACGATGTCGAACGCGCCGCCGTCCATCACGGCATCCAGCTCCGCCGCGCTGCCCAGCGCCACGCAGTCGAATCCGTACCCGCGCAGCCCGGGCATGAGGATACCGTCGCGCAACGCGAGGTCGTCCTCGACCAGGGCGATGCGCGGCGGATTCGTGGGGTCTCGCGAACTCATGCGGGCATTGATTAGACAGGCGGGCCCATCGTGTCAAGCAAAAGAAAACCCGCGCCATCGCTGGCGCGGGTTCGTCTTCATCCGTTGAAGGATGGGCTTACTTCTTCGCCGAGGCGTCGTGCGCTTCGGTGGTGATGCGGATCTTGATCTCGTCCGACACGTTCGGCACGTACTGACCGACGCCGAAGTCCGAGCGCTTGATCGTGGCGGTGGCGTCGAAGCCGACCGTCTGCACCTTCATCATCGGGTGCGGACCGGACTTGTTCAGCGTGACGTCGAGGGTGACCGGCTTGGTCACGCCGTGGACGGTGAGATCGCCCGTGACCTTCAGCTTGCCCTTGCCGGCCGGAACGACCTTGGTGCTCTTGAAGGTGACGTTCGGGTACTTGGCGGCATCGAGGAAGTCGGCCGACTTCAGGTGCTCGTCGAGCTTCGGCACGAAGCTGTCGAGGCCCGACAGCGGCAGCGTGGCTTCGACGGTGGCCTTGGACGGGTCGGCCTCGTCGTAGACGAGCGTGCCGTCGACGTCGCCGAAGTTGGCCGACGGGTTGGAGAAGCCGAAGTGGTTCCAGCTGAACAGGACCATCGTATGGCCCGGGTCGAGCTTGTACGTGACCGGGGCGGCGACGGCGGTGCCGGCGGTGGCGAGCAGGCCCGCGAGGGCGACATAACGAAGGACGCGCATGGTGTGACTCCTGCAGTGAAGTTTAAGTACGGCCATGTAAAGGCGGCAGCATCGGGTCGCCGCCCGAAAGGTATCAGAGGATCTGGGCGGCGTCGTCGAACGCCAGGCGCGGGTTGCGCGGGAACAGGCCGTTTTCCGCGTCGCCGTAACCGATGTTGACCAGGAAGTTCGATTTCACCGGGGTGCCGGCGAAGAACTCGGCGTCGAGGCCCGCCTGGTCGTAACCGGACATCGGACCGCAATCGAGGCCCAGCGCGCGGGCGGCCAGGATCAGATAGGCGCCCTGCAGCGAGCTGTTGCGGAACGCCGTGGCCTGGACCAGCGCCTCGTTGCCCACGAACCAGCTGCGGGCGTCGGCATGCGGGAACAGCTCGGGCAGCTTGTCGTAGAAGGCGAAATCCGTCGCGACGATCGCGGTGACCGGCGCGGCCATCGTCTTGGCGAGGTTGCCCTCCGAGAGGAACGGGCGCAGGCGCTCCTTCGCGTCCTTCGAGCGGATGAACACCAGACGCATCGGCGAGGAGTTGGCGGAGGTCGGGCCCATCTTCACCAGGTCGTAGAGCTGGTGGAGCAGCGCCTCGGGCACCTCCTTGTCCTGCCAGGCGTTGTAGGTGCGCGCGTTACGAAAGATCTGATCGAGCGCGGCATCGTTCAGCGGAGAGCTCATGGGTATCCTTGTACAGTGGCGGTACGCCGGATCGCCGGCACCGTGAGAGTGTAAGCGCCACGACGCGCGAATGAACGGTCAGCCAGGGAACGAACTGTGCCGAAATCGACAACAATCCACCGCACGGCGCGGCCATGAACGGCCTGCCACGCGACGCCTGCTGGGTCCTGACGGACGGCGCGGCCGGCAACCGGCGGCAGGCCCTCGCCCTCGCCGAGGCGCTGACCCCGTCGTTCCGCGAAATCGCCATCGATCTGCGCGCGCCATGGTCCTGGCTGGCGCCGCGCCTGTTGCCGGGGCCGCGAATGGCGCTGGCGCGCGGCGAGGACGCCCTGCTTCCGCCCTGGCCGCGGCTCGCCATCGGATGCGGCCGGCAGGCCGCATGGGCGACGCGGCTGATCCGCCGCTGGTCGGCCGGCGCGACCCTCGCGGTGCAGATCCTCGATCCGCGCATCGATACCGCGCACTGGGATCTGGTCGTGGCGCCGCGGCACGACGGCCTGCATGGCGACAACGTGCTCTCGCCGCTCGGGTCGCTACATCCCATCGACGACGCATGGCTCGAGGACGGACGCGCGGGGTTCCCGTCGTTCGGGGAGCTGCCGCGGCCGCGCCTCGGCGTGCTGATCGGTGGCGACCGGCACGGCGCACCCGCGGATCCGCATGCCTTCGACGCGTTCCTCGCCGCGGTGCGCGCGCGACATGTCTCGGAGGGAGGCTCGGTGCTCGCCGTCGCGTCGCGGCGGACGCCGGCCGCCTTCCTGCCGCGCCTTCGGGAAGCCTTCGCGGGTGTCCCTGGGCTGGTGTGGACCGGGACGGCCGACGGACCCAATCCTTATCCCGGCATCCTTGGCTGGGCGGACCGGCTCGTCGTGACGCCGGATTCGGTGAACATGCTGTCGGAGGCCTGCGCCACGGGTCGTCCGGTGCATACGGTGGTGTCCTCGCCGTTGCCGCCGAAGCTGGAGCGCTTCCATGCCGAACTTCGCGCGGCGGGGCTGCTGCATGCCATCGATGCGGCGACGCCCGATCGGCAGCCTGCACTGCGCGAGACCGCGACGATCGCGGCGGAAGTGCGGCGGCATCTGGGGCCTGGCTGAAGCGTACGGCGTCAACCGCTCTCGGCCCGCTGCCGCGGGGTCGCCGATCGTATCGGCGATGCTCTTGGTCAGGCGTCGACGTAGCGGGCGGCGTCGCCGACCCAGCGCGCGATGAGGCGCTCGCAACGATCCGGATGGTGCTTCATCATGGCCTCGGCCACGCGCTGCACGTCGGGCATCAGGTGCGCGTCGCGCGCCAGGTCGGCGATGCGGAACTGCAGCTGGCCCGTCTGGCGCGTGCCGAGCACTTCGCCCGGGCCGCGCAGTTCCAGATCCTTCTCCGCGATGCGGAACCCGTCGTTCGTCTCGCGCATCACCTGCAGGCGCTCCTTCGCCAGGCGCGACAGTGGCGTCTGGTAGAGCAGCACGCAGTTCGATGCGACCGACCCGCGTCCCACGCGACCACGCAGCTGGTGCAGCTGCGCGAGGCCGAGGCGCTCGCTGTTCTCGATCACCATGAGGCTCGCGTTCGGTACGTCGACGCCCACCTCGATCACCGTCGTGGCGACGAGCACCGAGAGTTCGCCGGCCTTGAAGGCGTCCATCACGGCCTGCTTTTCCTTCGGCTTCATGCGGCCGTGGATCAGGCCGACCGCGAGGTCGGGCAACGCGGTGGTCAGCTCCGCATGCGCGACCTCGGCCGCCTGCGCGACGAGCTGTTCGGATTCCTCGATCAGCGTGCACACCCAGTAGACCTGGCGACCCTGCATGCACGCGGCATGGATGCGCTCCATCACGTCGTAGCGGCGCTCGCTGGAGATCGCGGAGGTCTGCACCGGCGTGCGACCCGGCGGCAGCTCGTCGATGGACGAGACGTCGAGGTCGGCGTAGGCGCTCATGGCCAGCGTGCGCGGAATCGGCGTCGCGGTGAGCACGAGCTGGTGCGGGATGAGTTCGCCCTCGGCGCCCTTGTCGCGCAGCGCGAGGCGCTGGTGCACGCCGAAGCGGTGCTGCTCGTCCACGATCACGAGGCCGAGCTTCGCGAACGCCACGCCCTCCTGCATCAGGGCGTGCGTACCGACGACGACGTGCGCGCTGCCATCGGCGGCATGCCCGAGCGCCGTCTTTCGCGCCCTGCCCTGCACCTTGCCGGCCAGCCACTCGACCTTGAGACCCAGCGGTTCGAGCCACGCGCGAAAATTGCGCAGGTGCTGCTCGGCCAGCAGCTCGGTCGGCGCCATCAGCGCCACCTGGTAGCCGGCCTCCACCGCCGCCACCGCGGCGAGCGCGGCCACGACGGTCTTTCCGCTGCCGACGTCGCCCTGCACGAGACGGAGCATCGGGTGCGCGCGCACGAGATCGCGTGCGACCTCCTGCGACACGCGAGACTGCGCCGCCGTGAGCGCGAACGGGAGCCCGGCGAGCAGGCGATTGCGCAAGGCACCGGCGCTCTTCAGCGCGGGCGCCTTGCGCTTCTTCACCGCGGCGCGCATGCGTCGCAGCGTGAGGTGCTGCGTCAGGAGTTCTTCGAACGCGAGGCGTTTCTGCGCGGGATGCGCGCCTTCGCCGAGCTGGCGCAGGTCGACTTCCGGCGGCGGACGATGCACGTAGAGCAGGGCATCGCGCAGCGACGTCATGCCCGGCGGCAGGCCCGCGTCGTCGGGAATGAGTTCCAGCCGATCGTCGGCGGGCAGATGGGTCAGCGCGCGCGACACGACGCCCGCGAGGCGTCGCGGCCCGAGTCCTTCCGTCGTCGGATAGACCGGCGTGAGGCGCTCGTCGACCACCACGGGATCGTCCGGTTCGATCCGCTGGTATTGCGGATGCACCATCTCCAGACCCTGCGGGCCCTGGCGCACTTCGCCGAAACAGAGCAGGCGCGCGCCCTTGGGCAACTGGTCGACCTGCGACTTGCGGAAGTGGAAGAACCGCAGCAGGAGCGCCCTGCCCGATTCGTCGCCGACGATCACCTTCAGCTGCGGGCGGAAGCGGAAGCCGCGCTCCACGAAGTCCACGGTACCTTCGACCTGCGCGCGGTCGCCCGGGCGCAGGTCGCCGATCGGCACCACGCGGGTGCGATCCTCGTAACGCAACGGCAGGTGGAACCAGAGATCCTGCACGGTGCGCAGGCCCAGCCTGCCGAGCGTTTCGGCGAGCGCGGGACCGACGCCCCCGAGCGTCGTCAGGGGCGCATGGGCCGCGTCCGCGGGTGGCGCGGCGGTGGTCGGGGCCAGGCTGCGGGGCACGGCGATCGCTGGCGGACTCAGGGCAGGACGAGGATCGCGTCGACTTCGACGTTCGCGCCCTTCGGCAGGGCGGAGACTTCGATCGTCGACCGCGCCGGGTACGGCTGCTGGAAGTACTCGGCCATCACGGCGTTCACCGCGGCGAAGTCGCCGAGGTCGGTGACGTAGATGCCCACGCGCACGATGTCGGACAGCTTGCCGCCGGCCGCTTCGGCGACGGCGGTCAGGTTGTCGAAGACACGGCGGGTCTGCGCCGTGATGTCGCCTTCGACGAGGTTGCCCGTCGCCGGATCGAGCGGAATCTGGCCCGAGAAGTACACGGTGTTGCCGGCGCGCACGGCCTGCGAGTACGGGCCGATGGCCGAAGGCGCCTTGTCGGTGGCGATGATGCTGCGGGTCATGTGACGTCCTCGATGGGGTATCGGGACAGTCTATCGTCAGAGGGGGTGGCGATACACGCCGCTGACGACACCCGTGCGGCGCACGCGGCGCATGACGTCCGCGAGGTGCTTGCGGTCCTTCACCTCGATGGCGAAGAGCAGCGTCGCGGCCGTGCTGTCGCGCTCGATGTACTCGACGTTCTCGATGTTCGAGCCGGCGTCGGCGATCGCCGCCGCGACCGTGGCGAGCACGCCCGGACGGTTGAGCACCTCGATGCGCAGTTCGGCGCGGTAGTCGCCCGACACGTCGCGATCCCATTCGATGGCGACGATGCGCTCCGGCGTCTTGCGGAACTCGGCGACGTTCGGGCACTCCACGCGGTGGACCACGATGCCCTTGCCCGACGAGAGGAAACCGACGATCTCGTCGCCCGGCAGCGGGTGGCAGCAGTTGCCGAAGCTGAGGACGCCACGCTCCGCACCGCTGATGCGGATCTTCTCCGCCGCGTGCTCGGCATGCGCGTGGGGTTCGTCCTCGCGGGGACCGAGCAGCCCCATCAGCTGCGTCGCGACCTGATCGGCGAAGCGGTTGCCCAGCGCGATCTCCGAGAGCAACTCTTCGAGCCGCTTGAGCTTGGCCTCGTCGAGGAAACGGTCGAGCACGCCGGCGGGGATCGAGTCGAGGCTCGTGCCCCGCGCGTCGAGCGCGCGATCGAGCATGCGATGACCGAAATCGACGGCGTCCTCGTGCTGGAGGTGCTTGAGGTACTGCCGGATCGCGGTGCGGGCCTTGCCGGTGACCACGGCCTCGAGCCATGCCGGGTTCGGCACGGCCGACGGCGCGGTGATGATCTCCACCTGCTGCCCGGAGACGAGGCGCGTGCGCAGCGGCACGAGTTTCTTGTCGACGCGCGCGGCGACCGCGTGGTCGCCGACGTCGGTGTGCACGGCGTAGGCGAAGTCGAGCGCCGTGGCGTTGCGCGGCAGCGAGAAGATGTCGCCGCGCGGCGTGAACAGATAGACCTCGTCCGGGAAGAGGTCGATCTTCACCGCCTCGAGGAACTCCGACGCCGAGGGCGTGTTGGCCTGGCTGTCGGCCAGCGCGGAGAGCCATTCGCGGGCGCGCGCCTGCGCGCTGTTCGCGGGGCCCGAATCGCTCTTGTACGCCCAGTGCGCCGCGACGCCGCGCTCCGCGACGGATTCCATCTCCGAGGTACGGATCTGGATCTCGATCGGCGCGCCGAACGGCCCGAGCAGCACGGTGTGCAACGACTGGTAGCCATTGCCCTTGGGAATGGCGATGAAATCCTTGAAGCGGCCGTCGACCGGCTTGTACAGGCCGTGCACGGCGCCGAGCGCCATGTAGCAGTGCATGGCGGAATCGGTGATGACCCGGAAGCCGTAGACGTCCATCAGCTGCGCGAACGACTTGTGCTCGCTGCGCATCTTCGAATAGATGCTCCACGCCGACTTGATGCGGCTGACCGCGCGACCGGGGATCTTCTCCGCGGCGAGGCGGCCCTCGAGCGCCATCTCGATCTTGGCCATCGCTTCGCGGCGATTGCCGAGCGCGGCGCGGATGCGCTCGCCGATGATGCGGTGGCGATCCGGATACAGCGCCTTGAAGCCGAGGTCCTGCAGCTCGGCCTTGAACTTGTTCATGCCGAGGCGCTGCGCGATCGGCGCGTAGATCTCGAGCGTTTCGCGCGCGATGCGACGGCGCGAGTCGGAATCCTTCGCGCCGAGCGTGCGCATGTTGTGCAGGCGGTCGGAGAGCTTGATCAGGATGACGCGCAGATCGCGCGCCATCGCCAGGAGCATCTTGCGGAAGCTCTCGGCGTCGGCCTCGGCGCGGCTGGAAAAGCGCATCTTGTCGAGCTTGGTGACACCGTCGACCAGCTCGGCCACCGTCTCGCCGAACTCGCCGGCGAGTTCCGGCCGTTCGAGGCGGGTGTCCTCGAGGGTGTCGTGCAGGATCGCCGCGATGATCGTCTCGGCGTCGAGGCCGAGGTCCGCGAGCACCTGCGCCACCGCGACCGGATGCGTGATGTACGGCTCGCCGGACTTGCGCGTCTGGCCTTCGTGCGCCGCCGCGCCGACGAGGAACGCGCGGCGGATGCGCATCACCTGATCGTGCGGCAGATACGCGCCCACGCGCTCTTCCAGCGCCTGCACATACGGAGGCACCGGTCCGTCATCGACCACGTCGGTCAGCTTTTTCGCAGGGATGACTTCCATGGAAGGATCGATCGCCTCAGAGGGCGACGCCTCCCGCGCGCGGCTTCAGCGGCCGCGCATCAACGTGCGCGGAATACGGATGAATGCAGGGCCGACAGCGACCCGGCGTCATCAGTCATCTCCACCCTTCGAGAGGTCGTCGTCCACTTCGGTGGCGGCCCACTCGAGGGCTTCACGCTCGGCGCGTTCACGCGCGGCGCGGTCGATTTCGTCGATCATGTCGTCGTTGACGCGACGCGCGGCGATCTCGCGCAGGGCGAGCACGGTCGGCTTGTCGTTGTTCGGATCGAGCGTCGGCTCGGCGCCCTTGGACAGCTGACGGGCGCGCTTGGTCGCCATGAGCACGAGCTCGAAGCGGTTGTCGACTACCTCGAGGCAGTCCTGGACGGTAATACGGGCCATTTCAAATCCTTGACAATAAAGACACTTCTGACCGTGCAGTTTACCGGTCCGGCCCGTTGGCTGGCAATCGGGGTAGGGGTATCATGCGCGGTTCTGACCAGGACGGACGGCTTTTAGTGCAAATAATAAAACCGCGCGGTACACTAAACCACCGCCCCACCCCTAAAGCCCCAGCGATGCGCCCCACGACCCCGCACCGGATTGCCCGGACCGCCCGTACCCTCCTCGGCCTCGTGGCCGTCGCGCTGCTCGCGGCCTGTCACGTCGCCCCGCCACGCACCGACGACCCGAACGAGAAGTTCAACCGCAAGGTGTACGCGTTCAACGACAAGCTCGACAAGGCGGTCATCCGCCCGGTCGCGGTCGGCTACCGGAAGGTCACGAACCCGCCGGTGCGCACGGCGATCAGCGACTTCTACACCAACATCCGCCTGCCGATCACGGTCGCCAACGACCTGCTCCAGTTCCGTCCGAAGCAGGCGCTGCAGACGACTGGCCGCTTCGTGGTGAATCTGACGATCGGCTTCCTCGGCTTCAAGGATCCCGCCAGCCTGCTGGGCATCCCGCTGGAAGACAACGACTTCGGCGTGACGCTGGCCCGCTGGGGCGTGCCCGAGGGCGACTACCTCGTGCTGCCGTTCGTCGGCCCGACCACGGTCCGCGACGTCTGGCGCCTGCCGGTCGACAGCTACTTCTTCGACCCGCTCAGCTATTACAGCCGCAACCACGACTTCAAGTACGGCCAGCAGTACGTGCCGCAGCTGCTCTACCTCGTGACCCTGCGCTCGCGCGGCATCGACGCGGAGAGCTTCCTCGCCTCGGCCTACGACCCGTACGTCTTCGTGCGCGACGCCTACCGCCAGCAGCGCCTGTACAACATCTACTACGGCAACCCGCCGGCCTCGGCGATCGAGGAGATGCAGGGCCTGAACGACGACCAGGGCTTCGACCCGGACAAGCTCCTCCAGGAGCAGCACTCCTGGGAAAAGCAGAACGACCCCAAGGTCGAATGAAGAAAGGGCCCCTCGGGGCCCTTTCTTTTTGATGGCGTCCTGGCGACTCAGGCCTTGCGGCGGCCGCTGATCCGGACCCAGTCCTCCATCGTGCGCACGTCCAGGTCGTCGAACCACTCGGCGTAACGCACCAGCAGTTCCTCATGCTGGCCCTGCAGGATGCCGGAGAGGGCGAACGGCGCGCCGGGCTTCACGGCCGCGGCGAACGTCGGGGCCAGTTCACCCAGCGGGCCGGCGAGGATGTTCGCGACGAGGACGTCGGCGGGCACGGCGGGAGCTTCGCCGGGAAGGTAGACCTGGAGGTCCGCGTCGACGCCGTTGCGCTCCGCGTTGTCGCGCGAGGCGAGCAGCGCCTGCGGATCGTTGTCGATGCCCACCGCCCGCGACGCGCCGAGCTTCAGCGCGGCGATGGCGAGGATGCCGGAGCCGCAGCCGTAGTCCAGGACGGTCTTGCCGGCAAGCTGCTGGCCGTCGAGCCACTCGAGGCACATCGCCGTCGTGGGATGGGTGCCGGTGCCGAACGCGAGGCCGGGATCGAGGCGCACGACGACGATGTCGCCCTCCACCGGAGGCTCGATGTTCCACGGATAGACCCACAGGCGCCGGCCGAACGGCATCGGCTTGAACTGGTCCATCCAGGCGCGCTCCCAGTCCTGGTCGTCGACGACGCGCCAGACGATGTTGGCGGGCTCGATGAACGGCAGGTGGTCGGCGATCGCGGCGGTGAGGCCGCGCCGGTCGGCATCCGCGTCGAACAGCGCGTTGAGCACGATCTGGTTCCACAGCGGAATCTCGCCGACGCCCGGCTCGAAGATCGCTTCCTCGTCCGGCGTCTCGGCGTCGGCGTCCTGCAGCGTGATGGAAAGCGCGCCGAGGTCTTCGAGCGCGGTTTCGACGCGCGGCTGTTCGGCGGCACGGATCGTCAGGGAAAGTTCGAGCCAGGGCATGGATGGGACCATCGGGGAAGCGGGGCCTCATTCTAGCCGCGCAAGGACGCGGCGCGGCCGTTATGATCGGCCGATGTATACGCAGTGCCCCGAGTGCCTCACCGTCTACAAGCTGGAAGCCGAGCTGCTGGTGCCCGCCTGCGGCTGCCTGCGTTGCGGTCATTGCGAGACCGTCTTCAACGCGCTCGGGACGCTCGCCGGCCAGCTGCCTCCGGAGCCTTTCACGCGACTGGAGGAGCACGCGCTGGATCGCGAGCCGCCGCTCGCCGACGTGGCGGTGTTCCGGCCGCGGCCCGAGCCGGTGCCGGAGCCCTGGACGGACGCGCCCGCCGACGCGGCGGAGGCCGTCACGGACGAAGCGGTCGCGACGGACGCGGTCGAGGAGGATTTCTCGCAGCTGACGTTCACACCACGCTTCGCGCGCGCGAAGCGACGCTCGTGGCGCACCGCCGCGTGGATCGCGACGTGCACGGTGCTGGTGCTCGGTCTCGGCGCACAACTGGCCTGGGCGAAACGCGACGTGCTGATCGCCGACGCGACGGTGGGGCCGATGCTCGCGAGCGGTTGCGCGATGGTGGGCTGCCATCTTCCGCTCGTCGCGGCGCCGTCGCAATTGCGCCTGCTCGCGCGCGACGTCGAACAGCATCCGTCCGTCGCCGACGGCCTGCTCATCACGGCGAGCGTGCGCAACGATGCGACGTTCGCCCAACCGTATCCCGTCGTCACGATCGCGCTCTCCGACGCCGAAGGCCATCGCCTGGCGATGCGCCGCTTCCAGCCCGAGGACTACGTGGGCGACGCCGGCACCCGTTCACGCGGCATGGCGGCGGGCGCCACCTCGGCGATGGTGTTCGAAGTGCAAGACCCGGGCCAGCGAGCCGTCGCTTTCGCCTTCAGCTTCGACTGAGCCGTTCGAAAAAATTTCTTTTTGCAAGTCTGCAATTCGCTCCCGGGGGCGAGTAGACTCGGTCCCCTTCGCGACTTCGCGGCCGTCCGGAAGGACGCGTCCCGAGCGCACTTCCAAGCGACCGAAACGAACACGAACCGACCGAGGCGACCGCTTCGGCCTGCGAGAGGGGAATGCCTTGAACGCTGTGAGACTGACTGCTGTCGAGGCTGCCAACGAAACCTCCATGCAGAGTGCCCTCAGCGAATGCGTCAGCCGCACGGTCCGTCGCTACCTGGCCGACATCGGTGACACCGAGTTCGGCGAAGGCCTGCATGCCCTCGTGATCCGTGAAGTCGAAGGCCCCCTGCTGCGCGAAGTGCTCGCCTTCCACGAAGGCAACCAGAGCCGTGCCGCCGTGGCGCTCGGCATCAACCGCGCCACCCTGCGCAAGAAGCTCGCCGCGCACGGCATTTCCTGATCCGGCCACCCGCCGGGCCGCGCGGACGTCCGGGCGGCTATAATGGCGCGCTTTCCTCCCCGGAAGTGCCCATGTCCACGCCCGATCTCGTTCCCGTCCGCCGTGCGCTCGTCAGCGTGTCCGACAAGCAGGGCCTGACGGAACTCGCCCGTCGCCTCGTCGCTGCGAACGTCGACATCCTCTCCACCGGTGGCTCCGCGAAGGCGCTGCGCGACGCGGGCATCCCCGTGCGCGACGTCGGCGAGCTCACCGGGTTCCCCGAGATCATGGCCGGCCGCGTGAAGACGCTGCACCCGCGCGTGCATGGCGGCCTGCTCGGCCGCCGCGGTACCGACGACGCCGTCATGGCCGAACACGGCATCCTGCCGATCGACCTGCTGGTGCTGAACCTCTACCCGTTCGAACGCACGGTCGCCGATCCGGCATGCACGCTCGAAGACGCCATCGAGAACATCGACATCGGCGGCCCCGCGATGCTTCGCGCGGCGGCGAAGAACTGGAACGACGTCGGCGTGCTCACGGATCCCGCGCAGTACGACGAGGCGCTCGCCGAGATCGAAGGCAAGGGCGGCCTGACCCGCGCCACGCGCTTCCGTCTTTCCGTCGCCGCGTTCAATCGCGTGTCGAACTACGACGGCGCGATCAGCGACTACCTCTCGGGCGTCACGCTCGACGAGACGCACACGAAGGTCGCGGGCCGCAACGAATTCCCGGAGCAGTCGAACGGCCGCTTCGTGAAGGTGATGGACCTGCGCTATGGCGAGAACCCGCACCAGGCCGGCGCGTTCTACCGCGACCTGTATCCCGCGCCGGGCACGCTCGCGACGTTCCGCCAGCTGCAGGGCAAGGAACTCTCGTTCAACAACATCGCCGACGCGGATGCCGCGTGGGAATGCGTGCGCCAGTTCGACGCCCCCGCCTGCGTGATCGTGAAGCACGCGAATCCGTGCGGCGTCGCCGTCGCGGCGGACCCGCTGGCCGCCTATGAACTCGCCTATGCGACCGATCCGACGTCGGCGTTCGGCGGCATCATCGCGTTCAACCGCCCGCTCGACGCCGAGACGGCGCGCACGATCCTGAAGCGCCAGTTCGTCGAGGTGCTGATCGCCCCGCAGGTCGACGCTGGCGCCGTGGAGGAAGCGGCGAAGAAGGCGAACGTCCGCGTGCTGGAGATTCCGCCGGGCGATGGCCGCAACACCCACGACGTGAAGCGCGTCGGCTCGGGCCTGCTGGTGCAGACGGCCGACCATCGCCAGGTGCGGCGCGACGAACTCAAGGTCGTCAGCAAGCGCCAGCCGACGACGGCCGAACTCGACGACCTGCTGTTCGCCTGGCGCGTGGCGAAGATGGTCAAGTCCAACGCGATCGTCTACGCGAAGGACAATCGCACGATCGGTATCGGCGCGGGCCAGATGAGCCGCGTCGTCAGCGCGAAGATCGCGGGCCTCAAGGCCGAGGAAGCCGGCCTCGTGGTGCCGGGCAGCGCGATGGCTTCCGATGCGTTCTTCCCGTTCCGCGACGGCATCGACGCCGCCGCCGCGGCGGGCATCCGCGCCGTGATCCAGCCGGGCGGCTCGATGCGCGACAGCGAGGTGATCGCCGCGGCCGACGAGCACGACATGGCGATGGTGTTCACGGGCGTGCGGCACTTCCGCCACTGAGGCGATCCCGGATCGCCGATGCGATCGACTCCCACCCTTCGGCAGGCACGTCGCTGCCGAAGGGCGACTCAGCGCACGGCGACCTTCAGGCGCGCCCCTTCCTCGCGGCGCAACGCGTAACGTCGCGCCAGCACCGCGCAGGTCATCAGCTGGATCTGGTGGAACAGCATGATCGGCAGCACGATCAGGCCCAGCGGATGGCCGGCGAAGAGCACCTTCGCCATCGGCACGCCCGAGGCGAGGCTTTTCTTCGAGCCGCAGAAGACGATCGTGATCTCGTCCTCCTTCGAAAAGCCGAGCGCGCGCGAACCGTAGCGGGTGATCAGCAGCGCGCAGGCCAGGAGCACCGCGTTGACCACGATCAGCCCGGCGAGGACGGGCACGGGCAACTGATGCCACAGACCCTGCAGCACCGCCGCGCTGAACGCGGTGTACACCACCAGCAGGATCGAACCGCGATCGACGTACGTGAGCAGCGCGGCATGGCGCGTCACCCAGCCGCCGATCCAGCGCTGCGCCACCTGACCCGCGACGAACGGGACGAACAGCTGGAGCACGATGGCGCCGATCGAATCCCACGAGAGGGCGCCCTGCCCCGACCCGGCGATCAGCACGCCCACCAGAAGCGGCGTGATGAAGATGCCCAGCATGCTCGACGCCGACGCGGACACGATCGCCGCCGGCACGTTGCCACGCGCGATCGACGTGAACGCGATGGACGACTGCACCGTGGACGGCAGCGTGCACAGGAACAGGATGCCGAGGTAGAGATCGGGCGACACGAGCGGCGCCAGCACGGGCTTCAGCACCAAGCCGAGCAACGGGAACAGCACGAACGTGCTGGCGAGCACCGTGAGGTGGAGCCGCCAGTTCGTCATGCCGGCCACCACCGCGGCCCGCGACAGCTTCGCGCCATGCAGGAAGAACAGCAGCGCGATCGCGAGGTCCGTGACGACGCCGAAGACGCCGGCGACCGCGCCCCGGCAGGGGAGAACGCTGGCGAGCAGCACCGTCGCGATCAGCGACAGGGTGAATCCATCGGGCAGGAAGCGGCGCATGGCGGCGTGTCGGTCGGCGCGGGAGTGGAGCCTATTGCAACGCCGGGCGATCCATAAGGCAAATCGTTTTATCTTATTCGGTGATAGATTTACGGCATGAATGTCTCGATGCGCCAGCTTCGCGCCTTCCTCGCCGTGGCGGGCCATCGCCATTTCCGCCGGGCCGCGGACGCCCTGCATCTCACGCAGCCCGCGGTGAGCCGGCTCATCGCCGATCTCGAAGCCGAACTCGACGTGCGGCTGTTCGACCGCAGCACGCGCGAGGTGGTGCCGACGGAAGCGGGCCGCTACCTCGAACGGGCGCTGTCGCGCGTGCTCGACGAGCTGGACGGCGTGCTCGCGCACGCCCGGGCGCAGGCGGATCCGCTCCGGGGCCGGGTGCGCATCGCGGCCGTGCCGACCCTTTCCGCCGCGCTCGTCCCGCTGGGCATCGCGCGCTGCGCGAAGGACCATCCTTCGCTGGAGATCCTGCTGCGCGATCAGGCGCAGGCGCAGGTGCTCGACGCGGTGCGGGGCGGCGAGGTCGATTTCGGCCTCAGCGTCGAACCGGCCACCGCGGAGGAGTTCGATACGGAGACGATCCTTCGCGATCCTTTCCGCCTGGTCTGTCGCCACGACCACCCGCTGGCGTCGAGAAGCGCCGTGGCGTGGAAGGCGCTGGCGCGCGAAGACCTCGTGCTGCTCGACCACGCCTCCGGCAGCCGCCGCCTGATCGACACCGCCTTCGCGTCGCGCGGCATAGCGGCGAACGTGACCCTGGAGGTCGGCCATCCGCACACGGCGTTCCGCATGGTCGAGGCCGGGCTCGGCGTCACGGTCACGCCCGCGCTCTCGCTGGACGCGATGCGGCCGGGGCTGGTCGCGCTGCGCCTCAACCCCGAGGTGCATCGCGAGGTGACGCTCGTTCGCCGGCGGGCGCGTTCGCTGTCGCCACCCGCCCAGACGGCGTGGGACACCTTCCGGGACGCCGCGCTCACGCTGGCTTGAGCGACCGCGCGGCATCGTCCGGTTTTGACCCGACGGAGGATCGCGATGGCGTACCAGCTCTATTACTGGACGGGCCTGCAGGGACGCGGCGAGTTCGTCCGCCTGTGCCTCGAGGACGCCGCGGCGCCCTACGTCGACGTGGCGCGCGAGCAAGGCGACGACGCCATCATGCCGTTCCTCGACGGCGAGCACGCGGGCGCCCTGCCCTTCGCGCCACCGTTCCTCAAGTCCGGCCGGCTGGTGATCGCGCAGGTGGCGAACATCCTGCATTACCTCGGACCCAGGCACGGCCTGGTGCCCGAAGGCGAGGCGGCCGCGCTGTACGCGCACCAGCTGGAACTGACGATCACGGACTTCGTCGCGGAGGTGCACGACTCGCACCATCCCGTATCGTCGTCCGAGTATTACGAGGACCAGCGCGACGAGGCGAAGCGGCGCGCGAAGGATTTCCGCGAGAACCGCGTGCCGAAGTTCCTGGGCTATTTCGAGAAGGCGATCGACCGCGGCGGCGGCCGCTTCCCGCTACGCCAGCATTCCTATGTCGACCTGTCGCTGTTCCAGGTGATGGCCGGCCTCGACTACGCGTTCCCGAAGGCGATGGCCCGGCAGAAGGTGCCGCTGCTGCGCGACCTCGCGAAGCGCGTCGCCGACCGGCCGAACGTCGCCGCCTACCTCGCTTCGGAACGGCGGATCCCGTTCAACACGAACGGGATCTTCCGGCATTACCCGGAGCTCGACGGGTAACGCCACTCAGTTGGAATCGACCGGCTTCGGCGCGTTGCCCCACTCGTACACCTTGTACTCCGTGGGGCGGACGCCGTTCTGCATCGTGCCGCGGAGCGTGCGGTTGCCCGCGTCGTCGACGTCGTAGTACTGCGGGATGCCGTTCTTCGGGACGACGACCACCTGGTAGAGCTTGCCGTTCTGGCGGAACTCCTGAATCTTGTTCTCGCCCTCCTGCTTCTCCACGATCTCCGGCACGCCGTCCGAACCCAGGTCCGGCAGGTTGGCGGCGGAGACCTTCGAGCCCTGCGCGTCGGACGTGGCCGGCGTGGACTTGTACTGGTCGGCGTCCTGCGCCTGGTCGTAGGGCACGGGGCGGGGGACCGGCTTCTGCCCCGAGCGGTCCGGCTCGCCCGGCTGATGGCCCGGATCGTTGAGCGCCGGCGGCGGCAGGGCCTTCAGCTTGGGATCCGTGGCGTTCTGGGCGGCGGCGGGGAGCGCCAGGGCCAGGGCAAGCGCGGCGACGAGAGCGTGCGAGCGGTTCATGGAGGGTCTCCGTACGGGGAGTCGAGGATAGCAATTCCGGCGCCCGCGGCGGCGTGAACGGACGCCCCACGCGGGGCCGTGAGAGAATCCGGGGATGCCTACGCTCACGCTCATCG
This sequence comes from Luteibacter sp. 329MFSha, assembly GCF_900111665.1. Taxonomy (NCBI): domain Bacteria; kingdom Pseudomonadati; phylum Pseudomonadota; class Gammaproteobacteria; order Lysobacterales; family Rhodanobacteraceae; genus Luteibacter; species Luteibacter sp. 329MFSha. The sequence goes on from NZ_FOJE01000003.1 coordinate 64,572, forward strand.
ACGGGTCCTCGTACCTGTACCGCGCGTTCCACGCGCTGCCTCCCCTGACCAACACCTTCGGCGAGCCCACGGGCGCGCTGTTCGGCATCGTCAACATGCTGCGCACGACGATGAAGGCCGGGTCCGACTACGTGGCCTTCGTCTGCGACGCGCCGGGCCGCACGTTCCGCGACGACCTCTACGCCGACTACAAGGCGAACCGGCCGTCCATGCCCGACGACCTGCGCGCGCAGATCGAGCCGATGATGAAGATCGTCGGCGCGCTGGGCTTCCCGATCCTCTGCGTGCCGGGCGTCGAGGCCGACGACGTGATCGGCACGCTGGCCGTGCAGGCCGCGGCGCAGGGCATCGACACGATCATCTCCACCGGCGACAAGGACTTCGCCCAGCTCGTCGGCGCGCACATCGTGCTGATCAACACGATGTCGAACACGACGATGGACATCGACGGCGTGATCGAGAAATTCGGCGTGCGCCCCGAGCAGATCGTCGACTACCTCACGCTGATGGGCGACAGCATCGACAACGTGCCCGGCGTGGAGAAGTGCGGCCCGAAGACCGCGGCCAAGTGGCTCGGCGAGTACGGCACGCTCGATGCCCTGTTCGCGAACGCGGACAAGATCGGCGGCAAGATCGGCGAGAACCTGCGCGCCGCGATGCCGCGCCTGCCCCTGTCCCGCGAACTGGTCACGATCCGTACCGACGTGCCGCTCGAGCAGGGGCCGACCGACCTGGCGATGCGCGAGCGCGACGTCGAGGCGCTGCGCGAGCTCTACGCCCGCTACGACTTCAAGGCGGCGTTGAAGGAACTGGAAGCCGGCGGCGATGCCGCCGCACCGGCTCCCGCCGCGGCAACCCCGGCGTCCCCCGCCCCGGTGGTCGACGCCGCGCTTTCCGTGGACGGGGAGTACGAGCTCGTCGTCACGGAGGCCGCGCTCGCGACGTGGCTCGAGAAGCTCGAGACCGCGCCACTGATCGCCTTCGACACCGAAACGACGAGCATCGACGCGATGCGCGCCGACATCGTGGGTCTTTCGCTCGCGGTGGAGCCGGGCAAGGCGGCGTACGTGCCGCTCACGCACGATTACCCCGGCGCGCCCCAGCAGCTGTCGACGGAGCACGTGCTGGGCGCGCTGAAGCCGATCCTCGAGGACGCCACGCGGCCCAAGGTCGGCCAGCACGGCAAGTACGACATCAACGTGCTGTCGCACTACGGCATCGCGCTGCGCGGCCTGGCGCACGACACGATGCTGGAGTCGTATGTCTACAACGCCACGGCGACGCGCCACGACATGGATTCCCTCGCCTCGCGCTACCTCGGGTACACGACCGTCAAGTACGAGGAAGTGGCCGGCAAGGGGGCGAAGCAGATCCCGTTCTCGCACGTGGACTGCGACATCGCCTGCCGCTACGCCGCCGAGGATGCCGACATCACGCTGCGCCTGCACCAGGCGCTCTGGGCGAAGCTCGAAGCGGAGCCTTCGCTGCGCAGCGTGTACACGGACATCGAGATCCCGCTCGTGCCGGTGCTGGCGAAGATGGAGCGCACGGGCGTCCTGATCGACGCGGACAACCTGCGCATGCAGAGCCAGCAGCTCGGCAAGCGCATGGTCGAACTGCAACAGCAGGCGTACGCGTCCGCAGGCCACGAGTTCAACCTCGACTCGCCGAAGCAGCTGCAGGCCGTGCTGTTCGACGAGCTCGGCCTCGCGGCGAAGATCAAGACGCCCACCGGCCAGCCCTCGACCAACGAGGAAGCGCTGGAGGCGATCGCCGATGCGCACGAACTGCCGCGACTGATCCTCGAATACCGCGGTCTCGCCAAGCTGCGCTCCACGTACACCGACAAGCTCGCGGGCATCGTCAATCCGCGCACGGGCCGCGTGCACACGAGCTATCACCAGGGCGCCGTCGCGACGGGACGCATCAGCTCGTCCGACCCGAACCTGCAGAACATCCCCGTGCGTACCGAGGAAGGCCGGCGCATCCGCCAGGCGTTCGTCGCGCCCGACGGCTGGCGCATCGTCGCCGCCGACTACTCGCAGATCGAGCTGCGGATCATGGCCCACCTCTCGAACGACGAAGGCCTCGTGCGCGCGTTCCGCGAAGGCGGCGACGTGCACCGCGCCACGGCGGCGGAAGTCTTCGGCGTGACGCCCGACGAGGTCACGCCGAACCAGCGCCGCGCGGCGAAGGCGATCAACTTCGGCCTGATGTACGGCATGAGCGCGTTCGGCCTCGCGCGCCAGCTCGGCGTCGACCGCGGCGAGGCGTCCGATTACATGGGCCGCTACTTCTCGCGCTACCCGGGTGTGCGCGCCTTCATGGACGCCACCCGCGAACAGGCCCATCGCGATGGCTACGTCCAGACGCTGTTCGGCCGCCGGCTGTACCTGGAGAACCTCAAGTCGCGCAACCAGGCGCACCGCGCCGGCGCCGAGCGCGCGGCGATCAACGCGCCGATGCAGGGCACGGCGGCGGACATCATCAAGCGCGCGATGATCGCGGTGGCGGCCTGGATCGAGCCGCGCGACGACGTGCGTTTGCTGATGCAGGTGCACGACGAACTCGTCTTCGAGGTGCGCGAGGACGCGGTGGACGAGGTCCGCGCCGGTATCGAGAAACACATGACCGGCGCCGCCAGCCTGAGCGTGCCGCTGCAGGTCGACATCGGCGTGGGAGCCAACTGGGACGAGGCACACTGAGACCTTCCGGCGTTAAATTTCCCTAAGGCCAGGCCATCGTCGGGTCCGCAAGCGTCTGAAAGCATTACCGATGAACGCCAACTGACTTTTTTCGGCCTGGCGTTGCAACTTTCCATGGCTCCGGCCGTCTAAAGCTTCGGACGCACGCAACGGCGTCCCATCGGTGGACTCCGCCTCCCTGGGGTCACCCTGCGGCCGGCACGATCTTCCCCTGGGTCATGTCGGTCACCGGCCCCGAGAGCTCCCCTGGCTCTCGGGGTTTTTTTTGCCCACACGATCCCTCCACATGGGCCCACGCATCCTCGGCGCCACATTCAACGGGAGGAATCCACATGCGTGCAGGTCTCATCGTCGTCGGCGTCATCCTCATCGGCCTCGGTCTCTGGGTGACCCTGGGTAACGGCAGCTACAGCAAGACCGATACGGTGGCGTCCATCGGCCCCGCCAAGATCGAAGCCACCCATGACAAGGCCATTCCGCAGTGGATCGGCATCGCCGGCATCGTGATCGGCGGCATCGTGGCGGTGGCGGGGATCGCGCGGAAGAAATGATCGTCGGGGGGTTGGGGATGGGAGTTGGGGGCGGCGCCTTGGTCGACTGAGGGGGCTGGTGTCGTGACGGCTCTCGACATCGAAGCCAGTCGTCAGTGCGCCCCCATTTCCCACCTCCCATCTCCCAGGCCTGCAGCGCAGGCCTCAGGCGGCCCTCCGCTACAATGTCCCGATGGACGTTTCCCACCTGCTCGACTCCCTGAACGACGCCCAGCGCGAGGCCGTCAGCGCCCCGCCCGGCCACTACCTGATCCTCGCGGGCGCCGGCTCCGGCAAGACCCGCGTCCTCACCCACCGCATCGGCTGGCTGACCCAGGTCGAACGGGTGCCACCGTGGGCGATCCTCGCGGTGACGTTCACCAACAAGGCGGCCGGCGAGATGCGCGCGCGCCTGGACGGACTGATTCCGGGCGGCACGCAGGGGCTGACGGTCGGCACGTTCCACGGCATCGCGCACCGCCTGCTCCGCCGGCACTGGCGCGAGGCGGGTCTCGTCGAGGGCTTCCAGATCCTGGATTCCGACGACCAGCAGCGCCTCATCAAGCGCGTGATCGCGGGCATGGGCCTCGACGAGGCGCGCTTTCCGCCTCGCCAGGCGTCCTGGCAGATCAACAACTGGAAGGACGAGGGCAAGCGCCCCGACGCGATCGAGCACCGTGACCACCCGGTGACGCGCACCTTCGTGGAGATCTACAAGGCGTACGAGCAGCAATGCCAGCGCGCCGGTCTCGTCGATTTCGCCGAGCTGCTGCTGCGCGCGCACGAGCTGTGGCTGAAGGATCCGCAGGTGCTGAAGCACTATCAGGATCGCTGGCGCTACCTGCTGATCGACGAGTTCCAGGACACCAACACGCTGCAGTACGCATGGATCCGCGTGCTCGCGGGCAATACCGGCCAGGCCTTCGTGGTGGGCGACGACGATCAGGCGATCTACGGCTGGCGCGGCGCGAAGGTGGAGAACGTGCAGCAGTTCCTGCGCGACTTCCCCGGCGCGAAGACCATCCGCCTCGAACAGAACTACCGTTCGACCTCGACGATCCTCAACGCCGCCAACGCGGTCATCGCGCGCAACGGCGGCCGTCTTGGCAAGCAGCTGTGGACGGACGGCGGCGAAGGCGAGCGCATCGCGCTGTATGCGGCCTACAACGAGCAGGACGAAGCACGCTTCGTCATCGAGCGCATCCGCGAATACATCGCCGAGCACGGCAACGCGCGCGACTGCGCCATCCTGTACCGCTCCAACGCGCAGTCCCGCAACTTCGAAGAACAACTGATCCAGCGCGACCTGCCCTACCGCGTGTATGGCGGACTGCGCTTCTTCGATCGCGCGGAGATCAAGGACGCGCTCGCGTACCTGCGCCTCGCGTCCAATCGCCACGACGACGCCGCGTTCGAGCGCGCCGTGAACACGCCGCCGCGCGGCATCGGCGATCGAACGCTCGACGAGCTGCGCCGCCGTGCGCGCGCCGACGGCAGTTCGATGTGGGAGGCCTCGCTGACCGAGGCCTCGATCGGTTCGCTGGCCGGGCGCGCGAAGAACGCCATCAAGGCCTTCATCGGTCTGATCGACAACCTGGCGCGCACGTTCGCCGGTCGCGGCGATGCCGAGGCCGACGAGGAACCGACCGCGCTGGACCTGGCCGAGCAGATCGAACACGCGATCGTCCACACCGGCCTGCGCGACTTCTACGAGAACGACAAGCGCGGCAACGGCGAGGCGCGCGTCGAGAACCTGGACGAGCTGGTCAACGTCGCCAGCCGTTTCGAGATGACGCCGGAAGATGTCGACGCCGGCCTCAACGAGCTCTCCGCCTTCCTGTCGCATGCCGCGCTCGAAGCCGGCGAAGGCCAGGGCGAGGCGTGGGACGACTGCGTGCAGCTCATGACGCTGCATTCCGCGAAGGGGCTCGAATTCCCCGTCGTGTTCCTCGTGGGCATGGAGGAAGGCCTGTTCCCCAGCCAGCGCTCCACCGAGGAGGAAAACCGGCTGGAGGAAGAACGCCGCCTGGCCTATGTCGGCATCACGCGTGCCCGCGAGCGCCTCTACGTGTCGCACGCCGAGTCGCGCCGCATGCACGGCACCGAGATGCTCGCCCGGCCGTCGCGCTTCCTGGGCGAGATCCCGCCGGAACTCATCGACGAACTGCGTCCGCGCGTGCACGTGTCGCGTCCGGCCTATGCCGACCGCTTCGCCGCGTCGTCGCTGGAGGAGCCCTCGCCCGTTCGTCTGGGCCAGCGCGTCAGGCACCCGACGTTCGGCGAGGGCACGATCGTCAGCGCGGAAGGCGCCGGCGCGCACATGCGCGTGCAGGTCAACTTCGAGGATGCCGGCAGCAAGTGGTTGGTTTACGCTTACGCGAACCTCACCGCGCTCTGACGGGCGTCGCGCGGAACGGAAGCTCGCCGCGTCGCCACGATGGCGACGGCGCGTCCGGAGGATGCGGACGCAGAGGGGAAGGATCGCGTGATCGTCGGTATCGACCTGGGTAGCTCCCACAGCCTCGTCTGCGCATGGATCGACGGCGCGCCGCGCCTGATTCCGAACGGCGCGGGCGAGGTGCTCACGCCTTCGTGCGTGGGCGTCGGAGACGACGGCCGCATCCTCGTGGGCAAGGCCGCGCTCGCGCGTCGTGCAACGCATCCCTGGGATACGGCGACACGCTTCCGGCGACACCTCGGGCACCCGCACGCGGTGCGCCTCGGCACGCGCGATTACCGGCCCGAGGAGCTCGTGGCGCTGGTGCTGCGCACGCTGGTGCGGGACGCGGAGGCGTTTCTCGGAGCACCGGTCACCGAGGCCGTCGTCACCGTGCCGGCGTGCTTCTCCGGCGAACAGCGCGAGGCGACGCGTGCCGCCTGCGAACTGGCGGGCATCAAGGTCGAGCGGCTGCTCAGCGAGGCGACCGCCGCCGCGCTGGCGCACGCCGTGGACCTGGTCACCGACGAGGCGCGGTTCCTCGTGTTCCGCCTGGGCGCGGCGACCTTCGACGTGGCGGTGGCCCAGCTCACCGACGGCATGATCGGCGTGCGCGCCAGCGCGGGCGACGATTCGCTCGGCGGCGACGACTTCACCGCGCTGATCGCGACGCAGGCGTTCGCCAATGGCCTGCCCGACACGGCCGGCGAGAGCGTGGCGTTCATGCGCGAACTGCTCGCCCTCGCCGAAACGGCGAAGTGCGAACTGACCCGTCGCGGCACGGCGCATCTCGAGGCGGCCTATGGCGAGACGAGCGTCGGCGTCGCGCTGGATGGCGACACGTTCGCCACGCTGACGCAGCCCTTGCTCAATCGTCTGTGGTATCCGATCGAACGCGCCATGCGCCTTGCGCGTATCCGCGCGGCGGACCTCGACCACGTGATCCTCGCCGGTGGTGCGACGCGGATGCCGGTCATCCGTGCGCTCGCGACGCAGATGTTCGCGCGGGAGCCGACGACGACGATCGATCCCATGCACATCGCCGCCATCGGCGCCGCGGTGCAGGCGGGGATCGCGATGGGAGATCGCGCGCTACGCGGACTCGACGTCCTGGAGGCCGGCAGCCGTGCCTCGCCGACGGTCGCTTCGTCGTCCACGGCAACCTCGGTAACCTCGTCTTCCGACCCGACACTGGACCTGGCGCTAGGCTTCGCCGCCGACGTCGGCAAGCAACCTGTCACCGCCGTGCAGGGACTGCTGGCGAACGCGCTCGCCGAGCTGCGCAAGCGCTACATCGATGCGCCCGGTCAGTTCGAGGAGCACCTGATCGATCTGCTCGTCACCCAGCGCATCGGGCAACGCGTGGCGGTGTTCGAAGCGGCGGCCGACGCGTTCCACTGGCGGCTCGCGGATCACCTCGACGCACTTGGCTCACGAGGCGACTGGATTCGCCGCGTGCTCGCCGAAGGCGACGACTGGCTCGCCCTCGACGAAAGGCGCCGGTTCGAATGGCTCGATCTCGCCGCGCTCGGGGAGGCGGGGCTCGATGCGCCGCTCGTGCCGCGCTGGCCCGAGATGCGCATCATGCGCGAGCGGTTTCCGACCTTGATCGGGCTCTTCGTGTCGACGGGCACGCTGGCGAACTGGGAGGCGGCGTTCGATGCGTTGCCGGCGTCGTCGCGTGATCGCCCGAAGCGGGTCGCGCCCGGTGCGGAGTCACGCCTGTCGACCGCGGCCGTACCTGCGGATCGCGATCGTCGACGCAAGGCATGGCTTGCCGTCGCGCTGATCGTCGTCGCGCTGGCGCTGTGCGCGTTCGCGCTCTGGCACGGAACGCTTCGTCGGTGACGCTCGTTCGCGCGTGAACGCGCTCCCACCCGAAGGGTCGCACGTTCCGGTGACCGGGCGCGCTTCCCTCAGGTGTCAGGGAGACAGCCGCGGCACGCCGTGCTGGTCGCGCTCTTCCACCGCAGTGACGCGCGTGTCGATGCGGCGGGCGCGAAGTTCCTCCGGCAGCGCTTCCGGGGCGTCGCCGCGGGCGAGCGCGAGGGCATTGCGGTAGCAACGCTGCGCCAGTTCCGGATGGTTCTCGCCGACGTAGACGTCACCGAGCGCTTCCCAGGCGTCGGCGCTCGGCTCGATGGCCAGCGCGCGTTCGAGGTATGGCTTCGCCTTGCCCCACAGGCGCACCCGGGCGCACATGCGGCCGACGGCGGTCAGCAGCACGGCGTCGTTGGGATGGGTGTCGATCCAGCCTTCCGCGCGGCGCAGGCGCTGTTCGATGTCTTCGGCGCCCATGCCGCCGTACGTGGCGACCAGCGCGGGCGACCAGTCGCGACGTAGCGCGGTCTCGATCTCGTCCATCGCGGCCATCGTCTGGCCGAAACGCGTGGCCTGCCGCGCGTAGGCGTCGATCGCGGCGGGAAGGCGACGCTGTCCCTTCGGGAGCTGCGACCACAGCGTCGCCAGCGACGCGCCATCCGAGGCACTGCCAACGTAAGCCGCGATCACACGCGCTTCGAACGCGGCATACGCGCGAGCGCCGAGCTCGCCGCTCTTCTGCAACGGCTCCAGCGCCCGCATCGCGCTGCGCGCGTCGTGCGTGTCGAGCGACGCCTCGGCGTATTCGACCCAGCCCGCGGGTGTGAGACCGCCGCCGGCGGCCTCCGGCGCGAGCAAGGCGACGGCCTCGGACGCGCGGCCCGAGCGACGCAGTAGACGTGCGCGAAGGATGCGCGCGGCGCGCGGCGTTTCCTGCGCGGCCTCGTCCAGCGTCTCCAGCGCACGCGTGGTGTCGCCGTGCCGCTCCGCGGCTTCCGCGGCGGCGAGCAACGCCGGACCACGCAAGGAGGGATACCGCGCGGCGTGATGGAGGTCGCGTTCCGCCTCGCCGTGACGGCCTTCGATCAGCGACACGAGACCATCGGCGAGACGACGGCGGCTCACCCGGCGATGGCGGCGCGTCATCGCGCCGAACGGCCAGCGGATGAGCGCCACGAGCGCGGTGATCACGGCCCAGGCGAGCAGGAGCAGCACCACGGCGGTCACGACGGTCGTCTGGACGTTGGTGCCGCGCAGGTGCACGAGCACGTAGCCCGGATCCTCCGCGACCCAGTGCCAGGCGAACGCCGCGACGACCGCGACGAGAATCAGTCCGACGACCCAGCGCCACGGCTTCATGGCGTGGCCTCGTGCGGCGCGTCGGTGCTGGCGGCCGGCGCGGGCGCCGGGGCGGACGATGCCTTCGCCGGCCCGGAGGTCGGCGCGCCACCCTGGAGCGCGTGCACCGAGCGCAGGTTGCGCAGTTCGGCGAGCGCGGCGCCGAGCTTCGGTTCGGCACCCTTCGCCTGGCTGGCGAGCAGCGCGGCGATGCGGGCGCGCGCCGCCTGCACGGACGGAGCGGCGGTGTCGAAGCGTGCGGCGAGCACGGCGTCGACGCGCTTGAGCGCCGCCTGGCGGCCGACGTCGTCGTAGGCAAGCACGGCCGCTTCGGCGTGCGCCACGTCGAGCGCCGCGAGTTCGCGCGCGATGCGGTCGTCCGCGAGACCGATCGGCGTGCCGTCGTCGTGGCTCACGCGCACGATGCTGCCCAGTGCCGAACCCGCGCGCTGCCAGAAGCCCTGCTCCGCGCCTTCGGCGGTCTTCGTGTCGTCGCTCTTCAACGGCAGCGTCGTCAGCTCGCCACGCAGGGCCGCGAGCGTCGCGAGGTCGTTCGCGCGGGCGCGCGGCGCGATGGCGGAAAGCGCCTCGCGCTCCGCGGTGACGTTCTGGCGGACCGCCGCGAACGCCGCGTCGTTGACGGCGGCGAGCGTCTTGTCGGCGAGATCGTAGGCGGACAGCGCGCCGCTGGCGTCGCCGAACAGCGCGAAGCGCTCCTTCGCCATGCGCAGCAGCGATTCCGCTTCGTCGAGCAACATGGCGTCGTGGCCGCTGAGGCTGCGCTCGGACAGGTTCGCCACCGCGTCCTCGAGATTGCGCGTGCGCTCGGACATGCCGAGCATCTCTTCACGGGCCGAGCGGCTCACGGCATCGGCGTCGCCGAGACGGCGGCGCAGGTTCGCGTTCTCCTCGCGCGTGGCGTCGACCGCGGCCTGCAAGGTATCGACCTGCCCGCGCAGGCCGTTGGCCGCGCCGAGGTCCTGGCGCATCTGCCAGGCGGTCCAGGCGGTGTAGCCCGCGGCGCCGAGGGCGGCAAGCGAAAGCAGGATGGCGATCGCCAGCGCGCCACCGCCGCGCCGAGGCGCCGGATCGACGCGCCGTGGCGGCACGGTGGTACGGGCGGCGGCGGCCGGGGCCGGCGTCGCCGGAGCGGTATCGGTCGGGGGGGTCTCGGTCGTCATGGCGGGCATGCTAGCAGGCCATACGCCAACGCACGGAACACATCCCTCAACGGCGGGTGAACGAGACCCCTGCGGCGGCGGCGAGGAGGTCGGTGGGCAGCGCGGACCGGGCGACCGCGACGCGCTCGAACCCGGCCTCCAGCGCGATGCCACGCAGACGTTCGCTGCTCACGACGGCCACGGCCTGGACCAGTCGTCGCCAGGCCGGCGCCACCAGCGCGCGATGCAGGTGATCGAGCGCCTCGGCGCTGGAAAGCAGCACCGCCGAACGGCGGCCGAGCTTCAGGAGCGGATCGATGTGGCGACGGTCGATCCGTGGCGCGACGCGGTGATAGACGTGGATCTCCTCCAGGTCCGCGCCGCGCGCGGCCAGCCGCTCGCGAAGCAGGCCCCGCCCGCCGGGGGCGCCGATCAGCGACACGCGGCGTCCGGCGACCTGCGCCAGCTCCGGCAAGGCCAGGACGCCCTCGCTGTCCTGAGACGTTTCGGGGAATCGCACGTCGACCACGTCGGCCGTTTTCAGAGCGCGGGCCGTGCCGCGGCCGACCGCCACCACCGTGGCGCGCGTGGCCAGCGGCAGGACGTCGGCGGCGAAGCGCACGGCGGCGGGGCTCGTGAAGATCAGCATGTCGCCCTCCAGCGCCTTGCGCAGCGCGGCGTCCACCGCCGAGGCATCCTCCGTCGCCCGCAGGGACAGGCCCGGCACGCTGACGGGAATGCCGCCAAGCTTGCGCACCCGCCGCGCCAGCGGGCCGGCGGTGCCCGCGGGGCGGGTAATGACCACGGTGACGTTGCGTAACGGTAGGGTCCGGCTCACGTAATGCATCCTGCGATCGACGGCTCAGCATAGGAACGTGGGGACACCGTCACCAATGCCGAAGGTTGGGTCGCCCATACGGATGCGAACGGGCCGCGCACGAACGTAGACTTGCCGGCTTATGACCACGATCCAGACCCCTCTCGCCGACCTCGGACGGTTCATCCGCGACAGCATTCCGCTGGCCCGCGCGATGGACGTCGCGATCGAGGCCTTCGACGGCGAGCGGCTGACCATGACGGCGCCGCTCCAGCCGAACATCAACGACAAGGGCTGCGCCTTCGGCGGCAGCCTCGTCACGCTGATGACCCTCGCCTGCTGGGCGCTGGTGGAAGCCCGTCTGCGCGAGCGCGGCGCCGACTGCGACGTCTTCGTGGCCGACTCCACCGTCCGCTACCTCGACCCCGTGTGGGACGACCTGCGCGCCGAGGCCACGCTGGCGCCGGACGCCGACTGGGCCACGTTCTTCGCCACGCTCGACGCGCGCGGCCGTGCCCGGGCCGACTTCACCTGCGTGGTGCCGGGGGAGAACGGCAAGGCGCTGGCGAGCCTGGATGCGCGTTTCGTGGCCAAACGCCGGGCATAATGCCGCCCGACGCCCCGATGGAATCCGCCATGCGCCCGTACGCCCTGCCCGCTGTCGCCCTTGCCTTCCTCGCCCTCGCCGGCTGTGCCACGGACAAGCGCAACCAGGCGCTGAACAAGACGCTGATGAGCTACGCCTCGGCGATCCGCTGGGGCGACTTCACCAGCGCGCAGGCGTTCATCGACAAGGACTACCTGCAGGAACACCCGATCAGCTCGATCGAGCAGGGCCGCCTCCAGCAGCTGCGTGTCACGGGCTACGACGAAGGCGCGGGTCCCAAGCCCGACGGCGACGACGACGTGATCCAGGTCGTCCAGGTCAACGTGGTCAACATCAACACGCAGGCCGAGCGCAGCGTGATCGACCGCCAGCGCTGGCATTACGACCGCGAAAAGAACAAATGGACCCTGATGACCGGCCTGCCGGACTTCACGCCCCGCTAAAGCCGATATAATCGGCCGTTTATCCCCTCCTGGGACGCGGAAAGACACGATGAACGACGTTTTGCAGAAGCTGCCCGCTTTCGTGAGCAACCACACCGCGCTGGTCGCCCTGTTCGTGGTGATCCTGGTCGCGCTCGTCGCCACCGAAGTCGGCCGTCTGTTCCGCAAGTGGAAGACCCTGACGCCGGCCGGCCTGACGCAGCTGATCAATCGCGACACGCCGCTGATCGTCGACCTCTCGGCCAGCGCCGACTTCGAGAAGGCCCACATTCCGGGCGCGAAGAACGTCGCCATGAGCCAGTTCGATCCGGAAACGCAGAAGGACTTGTCGAAGGCGAAGGAACTGCCAGTCGTGCTCGTCGACAAGGACGGTCGCGGCGTCGGCAAGGCGGCCAATCGCCTGATCAAGGCCGGTTTCCCGAAGGTCTTCGTGCTCGAAGGCGGCACCTACGCCTGGCAGACCGCGCAGCTGCCGGTGGTCAAGGGCAAGAAATAAGGCCGCCACGCACGCGGCCGGGAGACGGGTCGCGACAGACCCGCAAGCCTTTCGTGGTGCTCTCGCGGGATCCGTCGCGGACGGAGCCGCTCCTACGGCTATAGCGGGCGACGACGGTGGGATTCGACGAATCCTGCGGACATCCACGGCGCCCCGCTCGACCTAGCCTGATCGCTCCCCCGAACTCGGAGCGACCATGCAACCCACCTTGTTCCCGGGCGCCATCGCCGTGGCGCTCTTCCCGCTGCTGGCGAATGCGCAGTCGACCGCTCCGCCCGTCGACGGGTGCGCACCCATGGACATCGGTCCGGCCTACGACGCCTCCCTGTCCACCGGCGCTACCCTCGGCTGCTTCCAGTTCGTGACACCGGCCACGCCGGCGGCGTCCAAGGTCGACGTCAACCTCGCCGGTTTCCGGGCGGGAGAACTGCACGATGTCAGCCTCGTGCGCGTCGATAGCGACGGCAGCACCCGCGCCGCGGCGACCGACGCGTCGATGGACGCCTACCGCATCCTGCAGGCGATCAGCGACGCCTCCACGCGTTGGCTGCTTCTCGTCGGCCGACCCAAAGGCGGCGAGGCCTCTCCATTCCAGATGCAGGTGACCCTCGCCACAGGCGCCGATCGCCACGAGCCGAACGATGCCTTCACGACGATGACGAAGCTGGAGGGCAACCAGCGCATCGAAGGCAACCTCGACAACGCTGGCGACGTCGACAACTTCCTCATTACGTTCCGCCCCGACCAGAACACGGCGAACCTCGAACTCGAAGCTCCCCCGGGCGTCGTCGGCATCGTCGTCGACGGGGCGAAGAAGACCGGCGAGCTTCGTGGTGGATCGGCCTTTCGGGTGGATTCGTCCAGACCCGTCTTCGTGCAGATCAAAGGCGACGCAAGCACCGTCGGTGCGCGGTACACGATCGCGCTGCGCGATCCCGGCGCGACAGCGGTCGTCACGATGGTGCGGAGCAAGGAGAACATCAGCCATCTCGCACCCGGCCTTGGCTCCACGGTACCTGGCGGAGCCAACGTCGCGCGCGTGGCCGATGTCGAAGCACAGGTTTTCGAAGGCGACCGGGCAACGCCCGTCGGTGCGGGCTATGTCGTCAAATTCGAAGGTTATGACGTCGGCACGAACGGTCATTGGCTTCTGACGGAACTGACGGCTGTTACCGACGAACGCGGTATAGCGCGCACCACGCTCAACGTTGGTCCGTGCAAGGGCGGAGCCATCGGGCCGATCACGGTGCCTACGCGTGGAAACCCACCCGATTTCTGGGACATCGAATACAACCCGTCGGCCGCTGTGATCGCGTGGGTCGACGCTAGCGATATCTCCGATGCGACAAGACCTCTCAGGTTCGAACACATCTGCAAAGAGACCTTCAGGATGCATCGCCCATGGAAACCCTGACCATTCGTAGCTCGAGCGATTCCCGGGCGTCGCACGCAAGCACTGCCATTAGCGACGCGAAACCAGCCGTTACCGATGATCAGCGCCTGCGTCCACCACCGGAAGGGCCCTCCAGTCACGAGCTGTCGGAGCGCCTGCTGGCCTCCATCTCCCATTCTTTGGCCGAGCAGAAAGATCTCGGAAGACGCCTGGCGTCATTTACGGACGCGCTCGTCCCTTTCCTCGCATCGCTGACGCTGGAGCGACCGGGCGTGGTGGCCATGGATTTCGACCTACATCTCGACAAGGGCCGTCTGAAAGCAACGGGTAAGGACGTGCATCCCGACGATCTTGCGTGGCTTGAATCCCGCATCGCTCAGGTCCCACGTCTGGCGAAACTTGCCGGCGAATTCAATCAGGCGGTCAGCCGGACATTCGGCGATGCGGAAAAAGACAAGTACTGGCGTCTGGAACCACCTCGCGGTTGGCAGGATTACCCCGCGGTTCCGGATCTGGACAAGACGGTGGACAGAGATGTCGGCTTCATGTCCTTGCTGCGCCAGGTTCGCGACGACGGAATGCCGCAGACTTTCGACGGAATGCCGCCTCCGGAACGATTCGATGCCACATCGTCGAGGGTCCTCGCCATGATCATCACGCCGGAGACGTATAAGGTGACCCCGGGCGGATTCATATCGTTGAATCATCTGAAACCGCTTTCGAAGGGAAGCTGGGTCGCATAGTCGCTACGCTTCCGCGAGCGCCATCGCGTCCAGGGCCGCTCCTGCAGGCGGAGCATGGCTGACAATCAAAGCCCGTGGATGCCCGCGCGACCGCGGAGGATGGCATCCAGCACGTCGGGTGCGACGTCGAATGAGTCGAAGTACAGCCGGTCTTCCGGCAGGTTCGCGTCGATGAAGAGCTCGCGACCCGCCGCGATCATGGCCGGCGGGCCGCTCATGTACAGGTCGAACGCCGAGAGGTCCGGATGGTCCTCCAGCACGGCTTCGTGGACCAGGCCCTCGCGCAGGCCGCTGGCCTGCGCTTCCTCCGGATCGGAAAGCACGGGAATGAAGCGGATCGTGGGCACGGCGCGCGTCCAGCCGGCGGCGAGGTCGGCGAGGTAGAGGTCGGCGACGCTGCGCGCGCCCCAGTAGACGTGCATCGGCCGGCGCGTGCCCAGCGCGATGAAGTGCTCGACGATGGCCTTCACGGGCGCGAAGCCGGTGCCGCCCGCCACGAACAGCATCGGGCGCTCGGAATCCTCGCGCGGGACGAACGTGCCGAGGGGCGCCTCGATCGTCAGGCGATCGCCGACCTGCAGCGACTCGTACACCCAGGACGTGAAGCCGCCGCCCGGTACGTGGCGGACGTGCAGTTCGATGCGTCCGTCCGGACGCGGACCGCTGGCGATGGAGAACGGGCGGTGACGGCCGTCCTCGAGGATCACGTCGAGGTACTGGCCGGGCAGCCAGTTCAGGCGGTCGCCGTCCAGCGGCTGCAACCAGACGCCGACGACGTCCGGCGCCAGCGCGGCGCGCTCGACCACCTCCACCTCCAGACGGCGATGCGGTATGTCCTCCACCGAGGCGATCTCGCGCGCCTGGATGGCGATGTCGCCCTCCGGCACGGCCTGGCAGAGCAGGATCGCGTGATGCAGGCGCGCCGTCGCCGAGAGCGCGACGGGCGGATTCCGCGGGTAGCTGCACGCGCCCTCGACGAGGGTGGCCTTGCAGCTTCCGCACACGCCGCCCCGGCACGAATACGGGAGGGCGATTCCCGCGCGCTGGGCGGCTTCGAGCACGGTTTCGCCGTCGGCGGCGTCGAATCGCTTGCCGGACGATGTCAGGGTTACGGTGGGCACCCGCCCATTGTAGGACAATGACGGCTTGCCCCACAGGATCGCACCCCTCATGACCTCCATCTGGAAACAACCCCTCGACCTCGCCCGCATCAACGCGTGGAGCCGCGGCACGATGATGGAGACGCTGGACATCCGGTTCACCGCGTTCGGCGACGACTGGCTGCGCGGCACGATGCCCGTCGACCACCGTACCCAGCAGCCCTTCGGCCTGCTCCACGGCGGCGCGTCCGTCGTGCTGGCCGAGACGCTCGGCAGCTCGGCGGCCCTGCTCACCCTCGACGTGGAAAAGGAGGTCGCCGTGGGCCTCGACATCAACGCCAACCACATCCGTGGCGTGCGCGGGGGCCTCGTCACCGGCACCGCGAAGGCGGTGCACCTCGGCCGGACGACGCAGGTCTGGGAGATCCGCATCGAGGAAGAACAGGGCAAGCTGGTGTGCCTGTCGCGCCTGACCATGGCGGTGATCCCGTCACCGGGCGGCGCGCCCGGGAACCTGCGCGCGTGAGCGAGGCGGCGCCCTACGAGGGCCTGTCCCCGGACGTGGTCCTGGCGGCGGTGGATGCCGGCGGTGCCTGGAGCGATGGCCGTCTGCTCGAGCTGAACAGTTACGAGAACCGCGTCTTCCAGGTCGGCCTGGAAGACGGCGGCTTCGTCGTGGCGAAGTTCTACCGGCCCGGCCGCTGGACCGATGCCGCGATCGAGGAGGAGCACGCGTTCGCGCGCGAGCTCGCGGAAGCCGAGCTGCCGATGGTGGCGCCGCTCGTGGTCGAGGGCCGTACGTTGCTGCGCGAGGCCGGCTATCGCTACGCGCTGTATCCGCGGCGCGGCGGCCGCGCCCCCTCCCTCGAGTCCACCGACCAGCTGGAATGGCTGGGGCGCCTGCTCGGCCGCATGCACGCGATTGGCGCGCGCGAACGCTTCACGGCGCGCACCACGCTGGACCGTGCCACGATGATCGAGGGCCCGGTGCGGGCGGCGCTGGGCTCGGACCTGCTGCCCGCGCACCTGTTCGACGCGTATCGCGACGCGGCACGCCGCGTGGACGACGCCGTGGCGGCCTGCTTCGATGCCGTCGGCCCCGTGCGCCGCATCCGCCTGCATGGCGACTGCCATCCCGGCAACGTGTTGTGGACCGACGCGGGCCCGCATTTCGTCGATCTGGACGACGCGCGCATGGGCCCCGCGGTGCAGGACCTGTGGATGCTCGCGTCCGACGACACGATGCTGGACGCGCTGCTCGAAGGCTACGGGCAGTTCCGCGAACTCGACCCCGGCGAACTCGCGCTGATCCCCGCGCTTCGCGCGA
Organism: Luteibacter sp. 329MFSha; assembly: GCF_900111665.1. NCBI lineage: Bacteria > Pseudomonadati > Pseudomonadota > Gammaproteobacteria > Lysobacterales > Rhodanobacteraceae > Luteibacter > Luteibacter sp. 329MFSha. The sequence continues at coordinate 81,489 of NZ_FOJE01000003.1, forward strand.
TGCGCCAGGTGCATTACGCGGGATGGATCGCCGAGCGCTGGCACGATCCCGCGTTTCCGGCCGCGTTCCCCTTCGCGGCCGAGGCGCGCTGGTGGGAGCAGCACATCGCCGATCTGCACGAGCTGGCCGACGGTCTGTGAACCGGAACCGGCTCGTCCACGCGCCGGCGGCCTTCCCACCGACGCGACACGCCATAATCGTCCCCCGCTCTGACCAGGATCTTCCATGCATTCCTTCCTGACCCGCGTCATCGCCGTGTTCGAGATCGCCGGCGGCCTGTTCGGCCTCGTCCACCAGTTCGACCGGTTGCTCGGCTCGCGTGTGGTCGGCATGGAGGCGATCGTCGCGGTGCTCGGCGTGCTGCTGTTCGGCTTCATCCTTGTCGCCGGCGTGCTGCTGGCCAGCAACGACGGCCGCGGCACCTCGTTCTCGATCTGGGCGCAGTTCCTCCAGGCTCCGCTCCTCGCCACGCCCTTCTTCAGCTACGCGCTGTCGAGCGGCGCCTTCGCCAACCTGTCGATGACGCTGCAGCGCTCGCCGCGTCTCGGCTTCGACTGGTCGATCGCCGAGCACGGCTGGCTGCTGGCGCTCGCCGGGCCTTCCGCGGCCCACATCGGCATCAACCTGCTGGCACTGGGCTCCTGGCTCGTCCTGCGCTTCGGGCGTTGAGCCCCGGTATCATTCACCGATGAACAGCCCCGCACTCCCCGTCATCCGCCTGAAGTCCGACCGCGTCCCCGGTCATCCCTGGGTCTGGTCCGCGCAGATCGTGAAGCCCGACGACCGACTGCCGCCCGGCAGCGTCGTGGACGTGCACGACGCGAAGGGCCGCTTCGTCGGCCGCGGCTTCTGGAACGGCCACGCGCGCGTCGCGCTGCGGCTGCTGACGACCGACCCCGACGTCGACATCGACGACGACTGGATCGCGCAGCGCATCGCGCGCGCCGTCGAACTGCGCCGCGAGCTGCTGCGCCTGGACGAGGTGAGCGACGCGTGGCGCGTCGTCCACAGCGAAGGCGACGGCCTTTCGGGCCTCGTCGTCGACCGCTATGCGGATCACCTGGTGGTGGAGTATTTCGCCGCCGGCATGTGGCGCTTCCGCGAGACGATCCACGCGGCGCTGCAGCGTCATTTCCCGGGTGCTTCCCTGTACTGGTTCGCCGAGCAGCACGTGCAGCGCCAGGAATCGTTCGACGTGCGCTCCAACGACGCGCCGACGGCCGTCGACGTGCACGAGCACGGCCTGGCGTTCCACGCCGCGCCGGGCCTCGGCCACAAGACCGGGTTCTTCGCCGACCAGCGCGACAACCGCCGCCGCTTCGCCGAACTGGCGCGCGGCCGCCGCGTGCTCGACCTCTGCTGCAACGCCGGCGGCTTCGCCGTGCACGCGATGAAGGCCGGCGCACGCGAGGCCACCGGCGTCGACGCCGACGCGGCGATCCTCGAGGTCGCGCGCGAGAACGCCCGCATGAACGGCGTGGCCGCCACCTTCGAGCAGGGCGACGTCTTCGAGTGGCTGCGCGCCGCGATCGCCCGCGGCGAGACGTGGGACGCGGTCGTGCTCGATCCGCCCAAGCTCACGCGCGATCGCAACCAGGTGGTCAACGCGCTGAAGAAGTACTTCGCGATGAACCGGACGGCGCTCGATGTCCTGGCGCCGGGCGGCATCCTGCTGACCTGCTCGTGCACCGGGCTGGTCGGCGAGAGCGACTTCCTCGAGATGATCCGCCGCGTCGCGCTCAACGCCGGGCGCGACATCCAGGTGCTCGACGTCGCCGGTGCCGGCCCCGACCATCCGGTGGCGAGCAACGTCCCGGAGAACCGCTACCTCAAGGCGGTGTTCTGCCGCGTCGGCTGACGAGGCGTTCACCCGGCCTTGATCGGTCGCCGGGACATAGTCCCGGCCATGTCCAGGAACCCACCGGCCAACGCCCTCGCGGCGGCGAGCGTCGAGAAGGCCCACGCGAAAGCGGCGGGCCTCGTCTATGTCTGCGACACCGATGAAGGCATCACGCGTTGCAAGCGCGGAAAGAGCTTCGCCTACATCGGGCCCGATGGCCGCAGGATCACCGACGAGAACGTGATCGCGCGCATCCGCTCGCTGGCGATCCCCCCGGCGTATACGAACGTCTGGATCTGCCCCGACGAGCGCGGCCACCTGCAGGCGACCGGGCGCGACGCGCGGGCACGCAAGCAGTACCGTTATCACCCGCGCTGGCGCGACACGCGCTCGCAGGGCAAGTTCGAGCGCATCGTGGAGTTCGGCGAGGCCCTGCCCCGCCTTCGTCGCCGCCTGCGCAAGGATCTGGCGCTGCCCGGCCTGCCGCGCGAGAAGGTGCTCGCGCTGGTCGTCAGCCTGCTGGAAGAGACGATGATCCGCGTCGGAAACGACGCCTACGCGAAGCAGAACAACTCGTATGGCCTGACGACGCTGCGCTCGCGACACGTCGCCATGCGCAAGGGTCGCATCACGTTTCATTTCCGCGGCAAGAGCGGGCTATGGCGCGACGTCGAACTCGACGACAAGCGACTCGTGAAAGCGGTGCGCCGCGTCCAGGAGCTGCCCGGGCAGCGGCTCTTCCAGTACATCGACGACGACGGCCACCCACAGCCTGTCGACTCGGGCATGGTCAACGACTACCTGCGCGAGGTGACCGGCGGCGAATTCACCGCGAAGGACTTCCGCACCTGGGGCGGCACCGTGCACGCGATGGGCGTGCTCGGCACGACGGCGCTACCCGACGAGGGGGGCGAGCGCGCGATCAAGGCGGCCCTCGCGCAGGCCGTCAAGCAGGTCGCCGCCGTGCTTGGCAACACTCCGGCGGTATGTCGCGCTTCGTACATCCACCCGGAGGTCTTCACCGGCTGGACCGAGGGCAAACTGCATCGCTGCGTGCCGCCGGCGGGCCTCCGCTATCCCCGAAAATTGGAAGCGTCCACCCTGGCTTTTCTGCGCCGACGGCTACGTGCGTCGAAGCGCTCCCGTTGAGACGAATGGATGGCTATAGTGCGCGCACGGGGAAGGGGTTCGATGAGTCAGGGGTCGTGGTGAAGATGTCTCGATGGAAGCTCGTTCCCGCCCTGCTCGGCCTGCTGGCCGGCGCGGGCGTGCATGCCCAGGAAGCGGCGAACGCCGGCCCCGTCAGCCTGCCGGACATGCAGGAGCATCGCGGCGTGGTGGACGACACCTGGATCGTCGCGCCGCGGCGTCTCGCCGACGCGACGCTCGCCGCGGTGAAGAACTACGCCGACGAAGGCGACATCGCCGCGGGTGTATCGCTGCGTTATCACATCGACAACGCCGACTGGCTGATCGCCGACGTCTTCATCTATCCGGCGGGCGAAGGCGACAACGCGGCCATGCTCAAGCGCGCGGCGGAAGATTTCCGCGAATCGGTGGCGTTCGCCGAACGCCAGCAGATCTACCGCAACGTGTGGTGGGGCGACGAGAGCGCCTACACCGCCAACCTCGCCGGTGGCAGGAAGGCCGAAGGCCGGTTCCTGCCGATCGTCTTCGACGCCCAGCAGGACATGCTCACCTCGCGCGCGTACCTGTTCTACCGCAAGCTCTATTTCGTGAAGATCCGGCTGAGCACCGCGGTCGAGGCCGTCGACAGCCTGGCAGAGAACGCGGATCGTTTCGTCGCGAGCCTGCTCGATGGCGTCGACATCGTCAGCGTGGGCAACTGCGGACGGCGGATGGACATCCTCGTGGCGACGCCCGGCCAGGCGCCGCCGGCCGACCTGAAGGACGGCGTGAGCGCCGATGGGTATCGCGTGCTGTTACCCGCGAACCGCGCGGGCTCGACATCCACCCGTAGCCAGCTCGCCAAGGTGATGTCACTGGCCGCCGCGCGGCAACAGGCCACGGGCTGCACGACGCTCGAATACAACCCGCCCCTCGAGAACGGAACGCGGGCCGTGCTGCACCTGAGCTTCCAGCCCGAGGACTGGGGCACGACGCCGCGCACGAAGTGAACCCTCCAATGAAGAACGGCCGGGGCGCGTCCCACGCCCCGGCCGTTGCCGTTCACCGGTTGGTACAGGGCTCAAATCCTTGAGCAAACACGTCCAACCCGCGGCGACCAGTGAATTTTGCGTGGTCCGCCGCAGTTCGGATATGGAAGTTTTCTGAAAAATCGGTCGGATTTCACGGTGGCTTGACCTAAGCCTGCACGGGCACCGACCGCTCCGCGCGCCACGCCCGCAATCCGATGGCGGCGAGGACGACGAAGCCCGCGTAGAGCACCGCCGTGACCGGCAGCGATTTGTAGAGGTACTCGCCGACGTAGATCACGTCCACCGCGATCCACAGCCACCACGCGGCCGCATGGCGACGCGCCTGCCACCACTGCGCGACGAGGCTGAACGCGGTGAGCGCGGCGTCGAGCCAGGGCAGCGACGCATCGGTGTAACGGTGCATGGCGTAACCGAGCGCGAGCGCCGCGGCCGTGCCGAGGGCGAGATGGGCGACGGCCTCGCGCGGGGCGAGCGCCGCGACGCGGACGTGACCGCTGCCGTCGAGGTTGCGCGTCCATCGATGCCATCCATACAGGATGAGCACCGCGAAGATCGCCTGCAGCAGCGTGTCCGAGTAAAGCCGCGCGTCGACGAAGATCCACGCATAGGCCACGACCGAGACGAGCCCGACGGGCCAGCACCACGGGCTGCGCCGCGCCGTCAGCCACACGCCCGCCGCGCTGACCAGCGCGGCGAACAGCTCGAACAGGGACAGCTCAAAGCTCATAGGTCACCGACAGGCGGGCCAGTCGCGGCATGCCCGGGAACAGATAGCTGTCGCCACCGGAACTGCCCGTGTCGCGCCAGTAGAACCGGTTGAACACGTTATCCACATTCAGGCGCCACGTCAGCGCATGGCCGCCCACCTGCGTGGCGAACCGCAGCCCCGCGTCGAACACGTTGTACGCCGGCACGCGCGTGGCCCCGTCGGGTGTCGCCACGTTGCTGCCCGCGTAGCGCCAGCCGCCCAGGATGGCCAGGCCTGGCGCGAACGGCAGGCTGTAATCGGCGTACACGGCGCTGCGCCAGCGCGGTACGTTGACCACCTGGTGGCCTTCGTAAGTCGGCGCCCCCGTGTTCTCGGCGCGCGCGCGGATCGCGTTCAGGCTGGCGGTGAGGCGCAGGTTCTCCGTGATCCGCCCCGCGAGGTTGAGTTCCACGCCCGTGTGCACCTCCTGGCCCTGCTGCACGAACGTGAAGCCTTCCGCCGTGTCGTCCGGACGCGCGAACTGGTACGCCTGACGGATGCGATACACCGCCGCCTGCAGGTCGAGGCCCTCGCCGATGGCGTACTTCACGCCCGCCTCCACCTGACGCGAATGCAACGGAGCCAGCGTGGTGCCGCCATTCGACGTCCAGTACGGCGCCTCGCGGCCGAGGGACAGGCCCTCGCCGTAGCTCACGTAGGTCGTCAACGGCGCGGTCGGCTGCCAGAGCACGGCGGCCTGCGGCAGCGACTGGCTGCTCCGCGTGTGGCGTTCGATCGCGCCGGTGTCGTCGTAGGCGCTTTCGTCGAGGCGGACGAAGCGCGTGCCGGCGAGCACCTGCCATTGCTCGCCCAGGTGGATCCGGTCGATCGCGAACAGCGTGCGCTGCCAGCTCGTCAGGCGGCGGACCGACGGACCCGGCTCGTTCGGCGACGGTGCGAACGACGGCACGACACGATCGTAGATGTTGGCGGTGCCGACGTAGTCGTACACGTAGGCGCGGCGGTCGATGGTCCGGCGGAAGCTCGTGGCGCCGACGTTGAGCTCGTGGTCGACGCTTCCCGTCGCGAAGCTGCCGGTGACGACGCCGCGCACTTCGTCGTTCTGCCGCGTGTCGTCGGGGCTGCGGAAATCGTAGACGTCGTAGTCGCCGTTGGGTGCGAAGAAGTAACCGGGCGTGGCGCCGGATGCACAGGATTCGGCGTAGAAGCACCCGTAGGCGAACGCGACGTTGTCGTCGATGACGGTGTGGCTGTGCCCCGCCGAGACCTGCGCGTTCCAGTTGTCGCTGAAGCGGTAGTTGAAGCGCAGCGACGTATTGCTGGAATGGATGCCCACCGGCCGCTGCCACGACTGGTAGCCGAGCAGGCGCGTGCGGCTCGCATGGGCGGGCACCGTCGTGCCCCCGAGCAACTGGTAGCCGGACGCCGAGCGTTGTCCACTCGTCTGGTAATCGGTGTCGAGCAGCAGGGTCGCCTTATCGGTGATCTTCCAGTCGGCCGCGATGGAGACGAAGCTGCGCCGGCCATCGGCGTGTTCGATGTAGGAGTGCGTCTTCTCGTTCGCGGCATTGACGCGCAGGCCGAACGACGGCGAGAACCAGGCGCCCAGGTCGAGGGCCTCGTAGTTCGAGCCGTGCGAATCGGTTCCGATCGTCACGTTATGGACGTCCGCCGGCCGCTTGCTGACGTAGTTGACGAGGCCGCCGGGCTCGACCACGCCGGCCTCGAGTCCGCCCAGCCCCTTCAGCACCTCGACGCGCTCCTTGCCTTCGAGCGCGAGCAGCTGCTCCGCCGACATGATCATCCCGTTGAAACGGAAGCCTGTCGCGAGGTCGAGCGGGAAGCCGCGGATGGAGACATCCTGGTAGTAACCCGCCGGCGCGTAGTTGTCGGTGATCGCGGCGTCGCCACGCACCAGTTCGCTCAGCGTGCGGGGCTGGCGATCGTCGATCTGCGCGCGCGTGATGACCGTGATCGCCGCGGGCGTATCGTGCAGCGGCGCGCTGCCGAAGCTGCCGAACGTATCCAGCTGCGAGTCGGCGGCGCGGTAGCTGTCCGTCGTCGTCGCGTGGACGTCCACGGTGGGCAGCGTGCGCGCCTGCGGGGGCGCGTCGTCCGCGGCGTGCGCCGTGGCGGCGAACGCAAGGATGGCAAGGGCGAGCGGGGTACGGGCAAGGATCATCGTCGTCTTCGGGTCCATGGACGAAGCGACGGCGAACCACGGGCCCCATCGGGCCATCCGTGGATCTGCAAGCTCCCTACGCCGGTACTAACCGGGTCAGGTTCCAAGGGACTCTCTCAGCCCGGCGATCGCCGGGCACCCCCGCTTCTAGAACCGTTATTGAACCACAATCCGGTCGAGGAACGTACGGCCGTGTCCGGTGGCGAACCAGCGCGCGTGGCCGAGCAGGAACGTGTGGTAGGCCACGTCCGCATGGTCGCGGCGGCCGGTGATGCCCTCGAAGTATTCGACCTCGGAGAGGGCGAAGTCGATGTGCACCAGCGGCAGCAGATCGACGAGGAGCGCGAGGTCGCCCGCCGCGAGCGGCCGCACGGACCGGTAGCCGTCGACGAGCGCGCGGGCGAGATCCGCGCGCCCGATGTCGCCGCGGTCGACGTCGAGCCACGCGATCGCGTTGCGCTCGATCGCGGTGGCGAGGTCGAACAGCGCGAACGTCTCCGCCGAGAGGCCGAGGTCGAGGACGTCGGTGATCGAGGCGTCGTCGCCGGCGCCGCTCCAGCAGAGATTGGAGACGTGCCAGTCGCCATGGGTCCACAGGCGGGCCTGCATCGCGATGCCACGGATGGCGCGCGCGTGCCAGGGTGCGATCGCGTCGGCGAGTTCGGCTCGCCAGTCGCGCTCCCGCAGGTAGCGCGCGAGCGCCGGACGTGAAGGAAGCTGCGCGTCGATGACGCGAGCCGGCTCGGCCGCCGCGAGGATCTCCGCGCGCGCGACGAGGATGTGCGTCTCGCGCTGCGGCGCGGCGTAGCCGCGCGCGGCGTCATGCAGGCGGGCCAGCATGGCGCCCGCCGCGCGCGCGTGATGCTCGCCATCGATCGGCGACCAGGAATACGCGTCGCGGTAGACATCCAGGCCTCGCGCCGCCTCGTGCACTTCGTAGACCCAGTCGCCGGCGGAAAGGACGGACGTGCCGTCCCCGGCCCGCACGGTGCGCGGTACGGGAATATCGCTTTCGCGCAGGTGCCTCGCGAAGCGATGTTCCTCGGCGAGCGTGTGTTCGTCCCGGACGGAACGATGGTGCCGCTTCACGAAGTAGCGCCCCCGGTCCGTCGTCACCAGGGCCGCCGCGGACAGCGGCCGCGGGCTGCGCCAGTCCAGCGAGCGAAGCGTGCCGAGCGACGGGAGCCGTTCGACGATCGCGGCGAGTTCGTCGCGACGCAGGGCCGGCCAGTCGGGCTCGAGCTGGTCGCCGGCGAGGCCGTGGGCGAGATGGGGGGCGTGGGTCATCCGGGGATTTTAGTGCGGGACGCGGCCCCGTACGGCCCGGTCGCTTGCGCCGGTCGGGCGCCCTGGCGGCAGTCCCGGTCCCGCGGCAAGGGGGGCGGGAGGCTCGCGCAGCCGACTCTTGAGAACAAACGGGGCCCTTAATCGGCAAATCCTTCAAAAACGTGTCCAATCCATGGCGAACGGGCCGATATACCTTCAGACTACCCTCACGGGAGCGGGTGTGTGAAAGGGGTCCGCGTGGCTCCGGCCAGCCGACGAAACGCGCCAGACAGGCGAACGACCAATCATGTAAGGACAAGATCGACCTAGGGGGACTACCGTGGGCGGAATGAACAGGGACGCGTTGGTGTGGGGTCGATACGTAGCCGTCGCGGGCGCCTACGCGGCCTGTTACGAGCTGACCCGCAATTTTTCGTTCTCGCACTGGATGCTCACCGCCGGGCTGCGCATGGCGTGCCTGCTGCTCGTTCCCCGGAAGTTCTGGCCGGCCCTCGCCGTCGGCGAAGCGTTGCCCATCGCCGAGATGGCCTTCGTGCACATGTCCGACTACGGCGTGGCCTGGGCCGTGGCCAACACCGTTCCTCCGATCGTCTTCTGCATGCCCATCGTGGCCTGGCTGCAATCGCGCCTGCCGATCATCCGTGCCGGCGGCGAGGTGAACATCGGCATGATCGTCCTGGCGACGCTGCTGTGCGCGGTGATGAACGCGGCCGAGAACTCGGTCGTGCTGAGCCTCATCCGCATGGACGATGGCTCACCGGCACCGAGCGTGACGCCGCAGATCTTCCTCGCGTGGTTCCTCGGCCTGTACCTGGGCGCGCTCACCCTGACGCCGAGCATCCTCGCCTTGCGTGAACGTCTCGCCGCGCAACCGAAGCGGACCGTCACATGGGACGCCATCCGTCATAGCACGCTGGCCCGCGACCTGCTCCTCATCGCGGTGCCGTCGCTGGCGTTGCTGATGGGTATCGCCTCGCAGACCGAAGGCACGGCCCTGCAGGTCACCCGCATGGCGATGGCGTTACCCGTCGTCGCCCTCACGCTGCGTCATGGCTGGCATGGCACATCGCTCGGCGGTCTTTTCGCGAGCGTCGCGATGGCATCCACCTCGTTCAGCCTGCTGGATCCCGCGATGATCCAGGCGCAGACGGTGATCGCCTTCGTGCTTTCGACATCGCTGCTGTTCGGCGTGCGTGTCGCACGTCGCCAGGCGGCCGCAAGACAAGTCCTGCTCGCGCAGGACCTGTCATCGGGTTTTCATCGCCACTGATGTCCGTTCCAGTGCGCGTGCCGTCGGCACGCGGACATGCCCGCGCGGTCGTTACCGACTCGTGCACTCCACGGGGTTCTTGCACTCCACGGCGACCGCCATCATGCGCATCGATCCATCGGACTGCGGCGCCACCGCGATCTGCGTCGCGGCATCCTGGTAGACGACCGTGTAGGCGGTGCTCGCCGGTGCAGGCAGCCGATCGTCGGCCGTGGCGAGGTTGGACGCGTCGGTACCGATCGGCAGCCCGGTGATGTCACCCGTGACGGTGCGCATGAAGGCGCCGCGAACCGTGCCGTTCGCGTCGTTGACCTGGAAGTACGTGATGTTGCCCTTCTTGAACTTGTAGACGTGGTAACCGGAGTTCGCACTGATGTCGGTCGTGTTGGGCCAGGACTGGCCGAGGCCGGTCACGGCGGTCTGTGCGTGGGCGGCGCCGATGCCGAGGGAGAGCGTGATGAGCGAGGCGAGCAAGAGGCGGTTGTGCGTGCGCATGATGGATACTCCTGTGTGATGGAAGTACGGCCCCGATGTCTTACTGCCCCGGGTTCCGTGTGTCGCCCATGGCGAACCCATGGCCGATACCGCCACTTTCCCGCATCGACCGCGGTCGCTTGGGGGCACCTGCCGAATCCGCGCATAGCTTGGACGGCTGTGTTGCGAGTCGGCCCCCTCCGGGTCCAGGCGCGCCCTTCCCTGCTTTCCGATGGATAGCGATCAGCGTCGAATAAACCGGCCTTTTTGCGGCACGCGCGCCGACGCGGCACGCGTCCGCCTGCCGGAATGGTCTGGAATGATCGTTTTCATCGACACTCGGCGCCGGTCGTCGCCCAGGCACTTGCCTGGCTACCGACCATGCCGCTCGCTCCTGCCACCCTCACCCGGATAAGCATGGGCCCGCCCCTTGGTGCGTGTCGTGATTCGACTGAAAAGCATCGCGCCGGTAACTGAGGCGCGCAGGCAGTCTGCCGGATAACCCGGACAGCGACCAGCACCGGCCCCATGAACGTCCCTTGCAGACGTTCGCCGTGCGGCGTTGCGGAAGCGGTCGCGACCCGCGCCGTTCCCGACGCTCCGCGAAACGCGCAAACAAAAAGGCCCCGATTTCTCGGGGCCTTTCTGCGTTTGGCTGGGAGACTAGGACATGCATAGAGTGCTCCCAACCACTTGATCTTAGGCCATTTGGCGCTTGGTCCAACCCAGAAGGATTGCCCTCCAGATTTGACCAAGCGGGCGAAGCCTGTTGCCACGGTGGGGCTGCAGCCACTCGTCACACCGCATCCCGTCAGGAGCGGAACAACTGACCTCGCAGACCTTCAACGAACGTGGTGGCCTCGCCACGCACCCAGGGCCAGCCCTTTGCAACATTCAGATCTTGGCCGGCCGTGTTGACGACTACCGTCGGCGAGCCCCAGATCAGCAGAACTCCGAAGAAGAGCGCGATAAGCCCGAAGACCACGGCCAGACCATTTCCCGATCCAAGGCACGCGAGGCCAATGAAGAGGAGAAGGATGCCCGCGAAGATCGATCGGGAGATGTCCAGGCGTACAGACGTCACGTGCTGGAGGGGGATGTCCTGGCGGGACCCGCCGCTCAACCAACCCTTAGCGCGGTAAAAGACCAAGCGCTTGGTGGTGACGGTGCCGAACGCGTTCTCAATGAAGGTCTGTTCGGTGTTGGAGGTGGCGGTTTGGGTTATGTCGGTCATGTGCTGCTCCTTGGGGCCGATGGCGAAAAAGTGGTCCAACCCCTATATATCGACGTGACCTTCACCTTCTTTAGGGTCAGCGTAATCCCGTCGTGGATTCGACGAACTGCCCGTCGTTGTCCGCCGTCAGGCAAACGCACCAGCTGGTCTGCTTCTCCGCAAGGTCGCGCGGATAAATCGGGGGGGGCGACCTCTCCGACGTCCCCCCGGTTTTGAGTAGCAAGGCGATTTGGAGTCCAATCCCCCAACTGACGGAGATTGGACGTGAAGAAGCGCTTTTCCGAAGAGCAGATCATCGGGTTCCTGCGTGAGGCCGAAGCCGGCATGGCGGTGAAGGACCTATGCCGCAAGCACGGCTTCAGTGAAGTCTCCTACTACCTGTGGCGCAGCAAGTTCGGCGGCATGACGGTCTCCGAGGCCAAGCGGCTTAAGGAACTGGAGGCGGAGAACGCCCGGCTGAAAAAGCTGTTGGCGGAGTCGATGCTGGAGAACGAGATCACTCGTGAGGCATTGCGAAAAAAGTGGTGACCGCGCCGGCGCGACGCTTGCTGGTGCGGGAGATGACGAACCAAGGGCTCAGCGAACGCCGTGCACTGACAGTGCTTCGCATAAGCGCCAGTGCGTTGCGTTACGTACCGCGCGCGGACCGCAATGGTGAACTTCGGCAGCGGATCGTGGCCCTGGCGCAGCGGCACAAGCGCTATGGCGTCGGCATGATCTATCTGAAGCTTAGGCAAGAAGGGATGCTCGTGAACTACAAGCGTGTGGAGCGGTTGTATCAGGCCGCCAGGCTGCAGGTGCGTCGCCGCAAGCGCAAAAAGGTGCCAGCAGGCGAACGGCAGCCCTTGTCCCGACCCATGGCACCCAACGAGGTCTGGTCGATGGACTTCGTGTTCGATCGCACGGCCGAGGGCCGCGTCATCAAGTGTCTGACGGTCGTTGATGACGCCACGCACGAGGCTGTCGTTATCGAGGTCAAACGCGCGATCTCCGGCATGGGCGTGACGCGCGTGATGGATCGCCTGGCGCTCACCCGGGGCCTCCCGAAGATGATCCGTAGTGACAACGGTAAAGTGTTCTGTGGCAAGTCGATGGTCATCTGGGCCATGAGCGTGGCGTGCAGCTGCGCCTGATCGAACCGGGCAAGCCGAACCAGAACGCTTACATCGAATCGTTCAACGGTCGCTTGCGCGACGAGTGCCTCAATGAACACTGGTTCCCGAGCCTGCTTCACGCACGCACCGAGATCGAAAACTGGCGAAGGGAATACAACGAGGAGCGGCCGAAGAAGGCGTTGGGCGGACCGACACCCGCTGCCTACGCCGAGCAGTCGCAGTAACCCCCGGACTCTAATTCGCTCCGCTACTGAAAGCGGGGGGGGGGGGGGGGGGGGGGGGGGGGGGCATCACATGCTGCTGCCAACATCTTCGAAAATTGGGCGAAGCTCATCCTGTGTGAGCGGCCACGCATCTCGTGTAGCGTTAGGACCTTCGACCGCTAACATCATTGCGAGCAAAACGACCGGCTGCCGGTAAAGAATATTGGATTCACTACGGCGCCTGATGGCATCACCGGTATACCCCTTCTTCTCGACGAACGTATCCAGTCGAGCAGGCAAGTCATCGCCCAGTAGGTCGCGGTACGCATCCAAAATCAGAGATGTGAGCTTGCCGATGTATGGCGACTGGCCGGTGATGCACGCATACTTACCGCACAGGGCCTGTAAGGCAACATTCAAGGGCTTATTCGCCTCATCACTGCGCTTCGCAACGCGTCGAAAATAGTCATCCGCCGCCTCCACCAGCGCCATGCTGGTTGCTGCGGCCCGCTTCATTTCGGGCGTAGCTTGGATCTTTGGCTTGTAGATATTTGGATGACTCAACTCGCTGTGTGCGTGCTGAAGAAGCGTTCGAATTTGAACTTCGCAGGGGGTCCCTTCGGGAACGTCAACACCATCAACACTGATGGCGTTTTTGTTCCGAAGAATGTAATGGACCGATTGATAGCTGAACTGAATGGGGTCGTTATCCCGCTCCGCCTCGTAGTTCTTATCAAGCGAGAAGTCCCAACCTTGGTTAGCCTGGATGACTTCTTGAACTAGCGCGATTTCAGAACTAAGCAAGACTACGAAACGCACCCCAACCTTGTCGGTGATGTCGACATAGGGGTCCTTGTAATCTTTCCCACGATAGAGCGCTTTTTCCACGAGCGAGTCGTCGCTTTTAAGGCGAGCCTTCGGCGGAATTCGGAGAAAACTCTCCATATCTTCCGCACGCATTCGCCCCTCGAGACCTCGACAGACTTCATCGATGATAAAACGACCCCAAGCCGCATACTTGGGCTTGTCGTCGCTCCACCGCCGGATGATGTCCGCTTCGCTCATGATTGGTGCGTGACCTCTGCTTTGACGATGATGCGGGTCCACAACGGTAGTTCTCCGTCAGGACCTGCATCTCCCTCAATGGTTTCCATGGTGATGAAATCGCCAAAGTTCTCCGCGGGAGCCGTCAGTTTGATGTTGTGGCTGAACTCTACTTTTCGGAATTTAAGGAACGCCTTCAATTCCGAGATGTCTTTGGCAACGGGCTGATCTGTAAACCCAGCACTATCCATAAAGTGTAGAAACGCATCCTTGACAGCAGGCGTTGGAAGAAATGAGTCAGCAAATTCGGACACTTGGATGGTGGCCGAGTTATCAACCTTCAGGTAGGTCACGAGCGCATTGTGCAGGTCAGACTTCTCCTCTTCGGGCAGGTCCAACTTGCTGATGAAGTCCCGGCTAAGGTCGTGAAATTGCTTCGTAAACTTAGCTGCGTTTTCTGGGAACTCGCAGCCGAGAAATCCGTTGTAGAAGTAGTGCGCCGCCGTTGTTCGGTCCTTTCCTGTCATTGCTGCGTCGTAGACGGTCGCCAGCCAGTCAGATAGAGCAGCCCCGGCTGCAGCGGGTCGAACGAACATTCCGATTTTGTAGAGCTTGGCCTCGGGGGTCAGAAAGAGTTCGTCAAGGAACTGAACGGTGATTCCACCGTTGGCGTCCATCATTTTGCGAAATCCTTCTTGCACTTCCGCTTTGATGAACGCCACCATATCCCTGCCTGGATAGCCTACGGTCCCCTGGAGTATCACTAAGATACCGCCAGGCCATTGCCGACTCGTCTGTGCGGCGGCGAGAAGGTCTGCTACCTGTCGCGAAATTTGCACGAAATCCGCATCTGTTACCGCCGGGGACAGCAGCGCATCACCTACGCTCACAGCAGCGACATTGGCGATGACCATATCCATGCTCTTCGAATTGCTGCCCATCGCTTTGATGATGCGTGTCGCCAAAACCTCACCTGCCTTCGCAGAAAGAGGAGTGAGAGCAATACCGTAGTCCGGAGGAACTAACGTCTTATCATCGTTACGCCGAAAAACTTCGTGGGCAACAATACGCGTGATGATGAGATTTTCGACAGTCACACACCGCTCCTGTGGTGCAGATAAGTTCTTCCGTGAGCGGATGATTTTACATCCCCGTCGTCTCAAACATCGGGACTACGCACGGACGGTCTTTTGAGGGTAATAACAGCCATAACAGCGGCCACGGAAGCGAATTCTTTAGGGGGTAGAACTACGCAAAATCGGCGCCAATCTGTTGACTGAAAGCCAATCAGCCCAGGTCAGCCCTTCGGTAACTGCTTGCATTTCGACGGCGGTCCACGGACGCATGTATACCACCGCGTGGGTATCCTCGCCCGGCTCGTGGCCCATGTAGGCTCGCCGCCGCTCTTCCGTCACGGCCGACGATGGAGTTGTTGGGTCACATTCTTACGCAAGCTATGAAACCCAATACGGCCATTCAACCGCCGCGGTCTCACCCCCAGCTTTTTGAGGTAGTAGGAGAATCCCTTGGAGAGCGCGTTGCCCACGCCTGCCGCGCCATCCAGCTTTAGGCCCGGAAACAACCACTCCTCGCCCGCGTCTCGCAGTCGTGCGACTCGGTCCATCAGACCGAGCGCGACAAGGTCGGGATGCAGGGGCAGGAGGCGTTGACCCGCATCGGACTTCACCCGCTGACCGTCTAGCTCAGCTTGGATGCGCACGCATGGCGTCCCTCCGACCGCTTCAAAATCCCGGAGCGCGAGCTGGGCGATTTCTCCGACGCGTGCGCCCGTGTAAAGACCGGGGAGGGCACCCCAGCGCACATGGTCTGTGCGCGTCTTCGCCAGATTCTTGGGGCCGTAGACGCGCCGAAGAGTGGCTTCGTCGAAAGGCTCCCAACCGAACCCTTCCTGACGCCGTGCCTTCTTCTCTCGGGTTTTGATTTTGACCAATCCCGCGACCGGATTGCCCTCCGCCTGGCCCTTTTGCATCAAGCTATCGAACAGGGCAGCGACATGGGTGGTGTAGTTTCGGACAGTCTGCTTGCTCTTGCCGTCGCGAAGCAAGGCATCCGTCCACTCCGATGCCCGGGCCCTAGTAATGGCACCGACGTGGGTTTGCTCGTCCAGATAGTCCGAAAACAACTGAAGCGCCCTACGACGGGCATCCCACGTGTCGGCCTTAAGCCCCAGCGCTTCGGTCTCACCGTAGTCTTGATGGCGACCTCCAGGGTCGGCCCTGTGACCGGAGCCGGAGCCTCGGCAGCGGGAGCCACCGGCAGTGGGCTGGCGAAGATGATGCGCAATGCCTCAAGACCAGCGGCGCTGTCGCCCGGAGACCCATCGGTCTTCAGGTGGAAGGGCAGATGGGTGCATGGGTCGACCGTCTTGATGTCGAGCCGCTTGCCCCCCGCCGCTTTCCGTAAGAGCGACCACATCATTAATGTTGGGTGGCGTAGACACGACTCGTCCCCTGAGCGCCGCGAAAGCCGCAGCATACCGGGAGCTGAGGGCATAAGCGTAGAGCTTCGCCAGTGCGGGGTCTCGCGTGCCCAACGAACGCTTGATGACGCCCAGTCCCAAGGCAGCACGCAAGTCCGCCGACACGACCAGGCGGAAGGCATAGATGCCGCTGTCGCGGCGAACGAGGTGATGTGCAAGGCGCATAAGTTGACCCAGCGACTTGTCCCACCCGCCAAACCACAGGCAAAAGAAAAGGCCCTGCAAAAACAGGGCCTTTCCGGGTGTGGCTGGGAGACTAGGATTCGAACCTAGATAAACGGAGTCAGAGTCCGTTGTCCTACCGTTAGACGATCTCCCAATAAACCGGGATTCGATGCGCTCTGACCTTGATGCACCGAATTGAAGCGCGAATTCTACTAGAAAATTAGCGCTTGGAGAACTGCGTTGCGCGACGTGCCTTGTGGAGACCGACCTTCTTACGCTCGACTTCACGGGCGTCGCGGGTCATGAAACCAGCCTTGCGCAGCGGCGCCTTCAGGGCTTCGTCGTATTCGACGAGAGCGCGGGCGATGCCGAGGCGGATCGCGCCGGCCTGACCCGTGATGCCGCCACCGGCGACCGTCACCATGATGTCGAACTTCTCGGTGTTCTCGGTCAGCTCGAGCGGCTGACGGACGATCATACGCGAGGTTTCACGACCGAAGAACTGATCGAGCGGCTTGCCGTTGACGACGATGCCACCGGTGCCCTTGCGGATGAAGACGCGGGCGGCGGAGGTCTTGCGGCGGCCGGTACCGTAATTCTGCTGGGTAGCCATGTCGATTCCTTAGATTTCCAGCGCCTGCGGCTGCTGTGCGGTATGCGGGTGCTCGGCGCCGCCGTACACCTTGAGCTTGCGGTACATGGCGCGACCCAGCGGGTTCTTCGGCAGCATGCCCTTGACGGCGATCTCGATCACGCGCTCCGGGTGCGTGGCGAGGAGGTCCTTCAGACTCGTGGTCTTCAGGTTACCGACGTAGCCGGTGAAGCGGTGGTACATCTTGTCGTCCAGCTTCGCACCGGTGACGGCCACCTTCTCGGCGTTGATCACGACGATGTAATCGCCGGTATCGACGTGCGGGGTGAACTCGGGCTTGTGCTTGCCGCGGAGACGGCGCGCGACCTCGGTCGACAGGCGACCCAGGGTCTTGTTCGTGGCGTCGATCACGAACCAATCGCGCTTGACGCTCTCCGGCTTGGCGCTGAACGTTTTCATTTCGAAAATACCTGGTTTGCCGCCAAAGAGGCGGAACACGGAATCGGTGAAAGCAAAGGCGCGAGAGAATAGCGGACTTTTCCCTCATCGCGCAAGCCCACGTCGATAGTGAGCTTTGGGCCGACAATCATAGCACGGGTTGACGGCATGATCACAACCCTTCCCGGTGCATGGGATGCCCTGCGCGACAAGCGGCCGCAGCACCTTCACTCGGGATCGGACGGCGGGCATTGTACCGTGTGTCGTCCCCGCACGCCTGGAGTTTCCATGTCCGCACGCATCCTGAGCCCCCTCGACCGCCTGCTCGCCGGCCTGGAGCGCGCCATGGAGGCCGTGGCCGGCTCGCCCGAGCCCTCGCGCCGATCGCCGGGAGACGCGATCGCGGATGCGCCGCTGGACGACGCCGAGCGCCGGCACGCGGCCGGCCTCATGCGCATCAACCATGTCGGCGAGGTATGCGCGCAGGCGCTTTACGTGGGCCAGGCCGCCCTCGCCCGCACGGACGAGACGCGCCAGCACCTCATGCACGCGGCGCAGGAAGAGACCGACCACCTGGCCTGGTGCGCCGAACGCCTGAAGCAGCTCGACAGCCGGCCCAGCCTGCTCAACCCCCTCTGGTACGCGGGCAGCTACGCGATCGGCGTGGCCGCGGCCGCGGTGGGCGATCCGATCAGCCTGGGCTTCGTGGTGGAAACCGAGCGCCAGGTGGAGGCCCATCTGGCGGAGCATCTGGAACGCCTGCCCGCGCAGGACGAACGCTCGCGGGCGATCCTGCGCCAGATGCAGGCGGACGAGATCCGCCACGCCGACGCGGCGCAGGCCCGCGGCGGCGTCGACCTGCCCTGGCCGCTGCCGCGACTGATGCACGCCGCGTCCGCCGTCATGAAGACCGTGGCCTACCGCATCTAACGACAGAGGCCGAAGCCGCGCCCCTGCAGATGGAAGTGGGTGCGGTGCGCGGCGTTGTAATCCGGACCGAGGAAGGCGCCGAAGTAGCGGCAGCCGTCCGCCTGCAATCCATGCAGGAAGGCGGCCTCGCCGGGCGCGGCCCAACCCCGCTCCACCGTGATGCGACGTCCATCGGCCAGAAGCCAGCCGGTGACGTCGATCGCGTCGGCGACGGCGTGGCGGCTCAGGGGCGCCTGATCGCGGTGGTAGACGTTGCGGCACGCGTACGAGCCCACGTGCTCGACGCGCCGCACCTGCGCGCCGAACGCCTGCTCCGCCGAGGGCTGCAGCAGGTGGCGGTGGAAAAGCACGAGCGACGCCGCCAGCGGACAGGTCACGGTGACGGGCGACGCGAACGTGGCGGGGCCGATCGCCGAGAGACGCACGGCATCCGTCCAGCCGCAGCCGCTGACTTCGTGTCGATCCGGGACGGGGACGAAAGCCGCCCCACCCTCGCGGATCGCCGCGCGGCACATCGCCGGATCGTCGTCGAGCCGCGCCAGCTTGAAACGCAGGAAGGCATCCGGCGTCGCGCGCAGGTCCAGCGGCGCCCAGGGGTTGTAGCGGTCGGGCGGCCGCCAGCCGCTGGTCCAGACCAGCGCGCAGAGGGACAGCAGCAGGACGAGGAGCAGCAGCGCGCGCATGGGACGACGCTAGCGGGGCGGGCGTGAAGGCCCGGACCATGACGCCGGGTGTAAAAAAACCCCGCTTTCGCGGGGTTTTTCGTTACATCAGGTTGCGGCCGTGGAAGAGTTCCTCGATCTCCCGGCGGAGCAGCGACTCGATGCGCTGGCGCTCCTTGAACGAGAGGTCGTCGGCCTGGGCCTCGAACAGGTAGGTGTCGAGGTCGAAGTCCTTGATGTGCATCTTCGTGTGGAAGATGTTTTCCTGGTACACGTTCACGTCGAACATCTCGTACTTCTGGCGGATGTGCTTCGCCAGGTAGTCCTGCACCGAGTTGATCTTGTGGTCGATGAAGTGCTTCTTGCCCTTCACGTCGCGCGTGAAGCCGCGCACGCGGTAATCGGCGATGACGATGTCCGACTCGAAGCTGTCGATCAGGTAGTTCAGGGCCTTCAGCGGCGAGATCACGCCGCAGGTGGCGACGTCGATGTCGGCGCGGAACGTGGCGATGCCGTTGTGCGGATGCGTTTCCGGGTACGTATGGACGGTGATGTGGCTCTTGTCCATGTGCGCCACGACGGCGCCCGAGATCGTGTCGCGGCCGAGCTTCTCGACCACCGGCTCCTCGGAAATGAGGATGGTGACCGACGCGCCCTGCGGGTCGTAGTCCTGGCGCGCGATGTTCAGGATGTTGGCGCCGATGATCTCGGCCACGTCCGTGAGGATCTGGGTCAGGCGATCGGCGTCGTACTGCTCGTCGATGTACTCGATGTAGTTCTGCCGCTGCTGTTCGGAAACGGCATAGCAGATATCGTAGATGTTGAAGCTCAGTGCCTTCGTCAGGTTGTTGAAACCCTGCAGGCGAAGGCGGGGAAGCGGTTTGACCACAGCGACTCTCCGAGGCCGGGGGATCGGCCAGCAGCAGACGCGGGTTAGCAGCAAGGGTCCCCGCAAAATGAAAAGCACCGGACGGCGAAGTGTGCCCGGCGCTTGTGTACGGCGTGAGACAGGGGGTCCGGACGCCGAGGGGGTGAAATTATGGGGCAAGTTGGCGAGGATTTGAACACGCCGTCCACAGTCTCTCGAAATGGGTGGATTTCACGGGCCCTTTGTCTGCAATAATCGGCCGGGGACATGGCGAGTCGGCGACGCCTGACGGAAAACCGTCGGCCGACCGCTGGACGGGGGCGCCATGCCATTGAGACTCATCGGAATCAGCTGTGGCTCAACTTAAATATCTGTTGCAACAGGCGTTCGAACGGTCGCAGGCTCCTTCGAGCTTCGCGCCGGACCCGGCTGCCATGGGCCGTTTCCTCGACGCCTGCCACCGTCGTCGCTATCCGGGGAAGACCGCGATCATCCGGCCGGGCGATCCCGCCAACACGCTCTACTACGTGGTCGAGGGCTCGCTCGCCGTCTGCACCGAGGACGAGGAAGGCCGTGAGCTGATCCTCGCCTACATCAACCGGGGCCAGTTCATCGGCGAAATGGGCCTGTTCGTCGAGCAGGCGCAGCGCGAATCGCTCGTCCGGACCCGCACGGCCGTCGAGATGGCGGAAATCAGCTACGAGCGGCTGTTCCAGCTGCTCGAGGGCCCGCTGGCGGCCGAATGCCCGAAGCTCCTGTTCGCCATCGGCTCGCAGCTGACCCACCGCCTGCTCCGCACGTCCCGCCAGGTCAGCCGCATGGCGTTCATGGACGTGACCAACCGCGTCTCGCGGACCCTGCTCGACCTCTGCCAGGAGCCGGATGCCATGACGCACCCGGACGGCACGCAGATCCGCATCTCCCGCCAGGAAGTCAGCCGGATCGTCGGATGCTCGCGCGAGATGGTGGGCCGCGTGCTCAAGCAGCTCGAGGAAGAGCGCATGATCGACGTCTCGGGCAAGACGATCGTGGTGCGCGGCACCCGCTGAGGGCGCCCGCGCCGACTCAGTCGCCCCGGTAGACCATGTAGACGTCCGCCCTCGCGTAATGCGAACCGGGGCGGATGCCCGGCTGCCGCTCGAAGCCGGCGCGCTCGTACATGGCAAGGGCGCGCTCGAGCCGGCTGTTCGACTCGAGGAACAGCTCCCGGCCCTCGCGGCGGCGGAACGTGGCGATCGCCTCGTCGAGCAGCTTCCGGCCCGCTCCGAGGCCGCGATAGTTCTCGTCGACGCCCATCTTCGACAGCTCGTAGACCCCGTCGCCCTCGTGCATGAGGGCGCAGGTACCGACGACTTCGCCGGCGTAGAGGGCGAACAGGATCGCGCCGCCCGGCGCGATGATCATCCCTTCCGGATCGGCGAACAGGGCGCGGTCGACGTCCTCGACCCGGAACTGGCGCTCGAGCCATTGCTGGTTGAGGCGCCGGAAGTGCTCGCGCAGCGCCGGCTGGTACGGCACGACCTCGACCACCGCCTGCGACAGCACCGCCCGCTGGTCGAGGATCGCGGCCACGAGCGGCCGTTCCGCCAGCGCCTGCTCGCAGCCGTCGATCGCATCCAGCAACGCCGCGCCGCGCGGACCGAGGGACTCGGCCATGCCGCGACGGATCGCGAGCCAGACCGGCCCGAGATCGCCCAGCGCGCGTTCGCCGGCGACGGTCAGCACCAGCACGCTGCGCCGCCCGTCGTGCGGGTCGCGCTGGCGCGTGACCATGCCGGCCTCCACGAGGCGATCGGCGAGCTGGCTCACGGCGGAGTGCGTCTGGCCGATCGCCAGCGCCATGTCGGTCACGGTGGTCGGACCCACGTCGCGCAGGTAGCGGAGCACGGGGAACCATCGCGACTCGATGCCTGCGCCGCTCGCCCTGTAGACCTCGTCCACGGCCTGGTAGAAATGATCGCTCAGGGCCTTGAGACGACTGCCGAGCGCCAGTTCGCGCAGGGAAGAGAGGTACATCGGCGATCCAGGGGACGGGGGACGTGAACGATCAGGCTAGGACGGCGCGATGCCGCACGCAAGCGACGAACGTCACCTTCATCGGGCGAACGCAGCGCCGTCGTATATGGTGGAGGCGGACTCCCGGGATGAGATGACACATGGACTGGACGCAATTCCTGACCTTCGTCGGCGTGGGGCTGCTCGCGCAGCTCGTCGACGGCGCGCTGGGCATGGCCTACGGCATCGTTTCCAATTCGGTGCTGCTGGCCCTCGGCCTGCCGCCCGCGGTGGCCAGCGCCACCGTGCATACCGCCGAGGTCTTCACCACCGGCGTCTCCGGCGGCGCGCACGCGTTCTTCGGCAACGTCGACTGGAAGGCGTTCCGGCGTCTCGCCATCCCCGGCGTGATCGGCGGCATCGTCGGTGCGTGGTTCCTCGCCAGCGTGCCGGGCGAGGCGTTGAAGCCCTACGTCTATGCCTATCTGCTCATCCTGGGCGTCGTGGTGCTCGTTCGCGCCGCGGGCCGCGTCGTGTCGCACCATCGGGTGAAGCACAAGGGCGTGCTGGGGTTCTTCGCCGGACTTCTCGACGCCATCGGCGGGGGCGGCTGGGGACCGATCGCGACCTCCACCCTGCTCGCCCGCGGCGGCGCCGTGCGGCATACGATCGGCACCGTCAACGCGGCGGAGTTCGTGGTGACCGTCGCGATCTCGACCACGCTCGTCGCGCACATGGGCATCCAGCACTGGCCCATCGTGCTCGGCCTGCTTACGGGTGGCGTGATCGCCGCGCCCTTCGCGGCGTGGCTGGTGAAGCACCTGCCGCCGCGCTACGTGATGACGGCCGTGGGGCTGCTGATCGTCGGCATCAGCGTGTACCA
This sequence comes from Luteibacter sp. 329MFSha, assembly GCF_900111665.1. Classification (NCBI taxonomy): domain Bacteria; kingdom Pseudomonadati; phylum Pseudomonadota; class Gammaproteobacteria; order Lysobacterales; family Rhodanobacteraceae; genus Luteibacter; species Luteibacter sp. 329MFSha. The sequence continues at coordinate 104,060 of NZ_FOJE01000003.1, forward strand.
GCTGGGAAATCTGCTGCTGCGCTAGTACCAGTGCAGGACTTCGAGCTTGTCGCCCAGGACCCGGGCCGCTTTCTTCGCCGTCTTCGGCGTCGGATTGACGAGCCGCGCCGCGTCCGCGGCCTTCAGCATGGGGATGTCGGACAGCGAGTCGCCGTACGCGATCGCCCAGGGCCGCGCGATGCCCGCCTGGTCGAGCGTGCGCACCTTCACGCCGTCGACGTTGTGGCGCACGAAGCGCACGCCGAACAGGCCGCCGCGCGTCTGCGACCCCGCCAGTTCGTAGCCGGCGAGGTTCACCTCGTCGAGGATCGCCTCCACCAGATGCCCGTCGTTCCCGGTGACGATGATCACGCGATCGCCGGCGTCCGCGTGACGACGGAGCGCCGCCACGGCGTCACGGCAGAACACGCCCGGCCGGCGCGCGTACGCACGGCCGAACGCCGCGACGAGGCGCCGGTAGGCGGCCTCGCGGCGGCCGAACGTGACGACGCGGAGGAACACGCGGCCCAGCATCCGCGTGCCGGCCGCGCTTCGTTTGAGCAAGGGGACGAAGGGGACGAGCGGAAACGCGAGCAGCAGGCGCCAGCGCCCCATGCCCGCGAGCCGCTCGCGAAAGAAGAGCTCGAGGGTCTGGTGCCGCACGATCACGCCATCGAAATCGAACAACACGACGCGTCGCGTGTCCGCGGCGGTGTCGTCGACGACCGCCGTGCCGTTCCCCTGATCCATCTCGCGTTTACCGATGCTTGTGAGGCGTATGCGACTGCGGCGGCGCGCCGAAGAGCTTCTGCAGTTCCGAACCCGGGTCGGCCGCGCGCATGAACGCCTCGCCGACGAGGAAGGTATGGATGCCGGCCTCGCGCAGCTTGCGCACGTCTTCCGGCGTGTGGATGCCGGATTCCGCGACGATGGCGGTTTCCGAACCCACGCGGTCCTTCAGCTTCAGCGAGGTGCCGAGCGAGGTCTCGAACGTGCGCAGGTTGCGGTTGTTCACGCCGATGAGCGGCGCGGGCAGACCGAGCGCGATCTCGAGTTCGTCCTCGTTGTGCACTTCCACGAGCACGTCCAGGTCGAGCTCCGCCGCCAGCATCGAGAGTTCGAGCAGCTCGTCCTCGCGGTAGATGACATCGTCGCCATCCTTGTCCGCGAAGGCCGCGACGATGAGCAGGATGCAGTCGGCGCCGATCACGCGCGCCTCGTACACCTGGTACTCGTCGATGATGAAGTCCTTGCGCAGGATCGGCAGCGAGCACGCGTCGCGCGCCTGCTTCACGAAATCCTCGTGCCCCTGGAAGAAATCGGCATCGGTCAGCACGGACAGGCAGGTCGCTCCGCCGGCCTCGTAGCTGCGGGCGATGGCCGCCGGATCGAAGTCGGCGCGGATCAGGCCCTTGCTGGGGCTGGCCTTCTTGATCTCGGCGATGACGGCGGGGTGGCCGTCGTGCAGGCGCGCATCGATCGCCGCGACGAAGCCCCGTGTTTCGGGCAGGTCGGCGACAAGCGCGGCCATATCGTCCAGCGTGCGCCTGCGGCCGCGCTCGGCGATCTCTTCGCGCTTGCGGTCGAGGATGCGGTGGAGGATGTCGGGCATCGGAAAGGCTTCCTTGGGTAAGGCCGGGGTATGGGGACACCCCGACGATATCAGGCGCCGAGCCGCTGCGTCGCGGCTACGAACGCTTCCATTTTTGCACGAGCCGCGCCGCTTGCAATGGTGGCGCGGGCCAGGTCGATGCCCGCCTGTATCGTCGGCGTGACATCCGCCGTGTACAGCGCCGCGCCGGCATTGAGGCAGACGATGTCGTGCGGCACGCCGGGCACGCCCGAAATCGCGTCCATCAGCATCGCTTTCGATTCCGCCGGATCCTCCACGCGAAGGTTGCGGCTCGACGCCATCGCGAGCCCGAAGTCTTCCGGCTCGATCTCGTATTCGTGGACGGCGCCGTCGCGCAGCTCGCCCACCAGCGTCGCCGCGCCGAGGGAAATTTCGTCCATGCCGTCGCGGCCCCACACCACCATGGCGTGCCGGGCGCCGAGCGCCTGCAGCACGCGGACCTGGATGCCGACGAGATCGGGATGGAACACGCCCATCAGGATGTTCGGCGCGCCGGCGGGATTCGTCAGCGGGCCCAGGATGTTGAAGATGGTGCGCACGCCCATCTCGCGGCGCACGGGCGCCACCACCTTCATCGCCGGATGGTGGTTCGGCGCGAACATGAAGCCGATATCGGTCTCGCCCATGCAGACCGCCACCTGGGCCGGGAGCAGGTCGATCCGGGCACCCAGCGACTCCAGGACGTCCGCGCTGCCGGATTTGGACGAGACGCTGCGGCCGCCGTGCTTCGCGACGCGCGCGCCAGCCGCCGCCGCGACGAACATCGACGCGGTCGAGATGTTGAACGACGACGCGCCGTCGCCACCGGTGCCGACGATGTCCAGGAAATGCGGGTGCGGACCGGCGTCGACCTTCGCGGAGAGGTCGCGCATCACGCGCGCCGCGCCGGTGATCTCGCCCACCGTTTCCTTCTTCACGCGCAGGCCGGTGAGGATCGCGGCCGTCATGAGCGGACTGACGTCGCCGCGCATGATCTGGTGCATCAGCTCGATCATCTCGTCGTGGAAGATCTCGCGATGCTCGATCGTGCGCTGGAGCGCCTCGGAGGGAGTCATGGGCATGGAACGGGAAATCCTTACGCGGCGAGCGGCAGCGGCATGCCGAGGAAGTTGCGCAGCAGGTCGTGGCCGTGCTGCGTGAGGATCGACTCGGGGTGGAACTGCACGCCTTCGATGTCGAGCGTGCGATGGCGCAGGCCCATGATCTCGTCGATCGAGCCGTCCTCGCGCTCCGTCCAGGCGGTCACCTCGAGGCAGTCCGGCACCGAGTCCTTCTCCACCACCAGCGAGTGGTAGCGCGTCGCCTCGAACGGATCCGGCAGGCCGGCGAACACGCCCTGCCCCAGGTGCCGGACCGGCGAGGTCTTGCCATGCATGATCTCGCGCGCGCGGATCACCTTGCCACCGAACACCTGGCCGATGGCCTGGTGGCCCAGGCAGACCCCGAAGATCGGCAGCTCCCCGGCCATCTCGCGCAGGATGTCGATCGACACGCCCGAGTCGTCAGGCGTGCCCGGCCCCGGCGAGATCATGATCCGCGAGGGCTTCAGCGCCCGGATGTCCGCGACCGTCAGGGCGTCGTTCCGCACCACCTTGACCTCCTGCCCCAGCTCGCCGAGGTACTGGACGAGGTTGAAGGTAAAGGAGTCATAGTTGTCGATCATGAGGAGCATAGCTGACCTAACCATTTGTTTTCATTGCCACGTGGCAGGGGGTATCTGTAAAAGTACCCCCATAAGTACCCCCATGCTTCAGCGCTGAACCGCGCGTCCGCAGGGTGGTCGGCCATTGTACGGCACATGCTCCATACCACCTGCGCCGGCGAGTCGCGACCGGGATGTCCGTCGCAGCCATGTCTTTCGCCCGTCTCGTCGCCTTCCCGGACATGATCACGGTCGTAGCGCAGTCCGGGCCGCGTCGCGCATCGCGCGGCCGATGTGCTCCAGCGTGTCCGAGCGCACCGCCGCGTACTGCCAGTACAACGACACGTCCAGCCATCGCCCTGGGTCGAGATTGACCACATGTCCTGTTTCGACCGCCGGGGCGATCAACGACTCCGGGGCCAGACACCAGCCGAGTCCCAGCGCGGCGGCTTCGACGAATCCCGTGGCGGTCGGCAGGTAGTGCGTGGGTGGAGACAAACGCGCGCGGGTGATGCGTCGCATGAAGCGCCACTGCAGGTCGTCCTTGCGGTTGAACACGATGAGGGGGGCTGTCGCCAGGGCTTCCGCGTTCAACCCGTCCGGGAAGTTCCTTTTCGAGAATGCCGGCGATGCGATCGCGTGATAACGCATCGTGCCGAGCGGATGGACGTTGCATCCCTGGATGGCCCGGGCCTCTGCCGTGACGGCGCCCAACACGGTCCCGTCTCGAAGCATCTGGAGGGTGTGATCCTGATCGTCCACCCGGACATCGAACAGGTAGCCGAAGCGTCGATGCAGCTCGGCCAGTCCGCCCAGGAACCACGTCTGCAGGGAGTCGTCGTTCACCGCGATCGCGACGGACCGCGGCCCCGACTCTCGGGCCGGCGCGAAATCCGCCAGCGCCTCGGCCTCGAGCGCCTGCATCGGCCTCACCCGCCGCAGCAAGTGCTCGCCTGCAGGCGTCGGGCGAGACGGAATCTGGCGCAGGATCAGCACCTGGCCTAGCCGATCTTCAAGCGCCTTGACCCGCTGCGAGACGGCAGATGAGGTCACCGACAGGCGCTGCGCCGCAGCCTCGAAACTACCTTCGTCAAGCACAGCCACGAATGCGGCAAGTTGCGGATGCAGCAGATCCATCGACGACGCCCCTGCTTAGAACTTCTAAACACTCTACAGAATTATTAGTTTTCCTAACTGACCGGTACGATGCAATCTGACGCGCCGTCCCTTCGAGTGCGTTCCATGTCCATTGCCGCGGCCGTTGCCGGCTTCTTCGCGAGTGCCGGCCTCATCATCGCCATCGGCTCGCAGAACGCCTTCGTCCTCAGGCAAGGTCTGCTGCAGCGACACATCGGCCTCGTCGTGTGCACTTGCGCGTTTGGAGACATCCTCCTGATCGTGAGCGGCACGGCGGGCGTTGGGGTGCTGGTCCGCGAGTGGCCGGCCCTCCTCCAGGCGCTGCGCTTCGGCGGTGCAGCGTTTCTGGCGATCTACGGGTGGATGGCAGCCCGCCGGGCCTGGCATGGAAGCGGGGCTCTGGCGCCGGGCTCCGCCGAAGAAAAGAGCTGGCGCCGGGTGCTGCTGGCGTGCCTGGCCTTCACGTTCCTCAATCCGCACGTGTATCTGGACACCATGGTCCTCCTGGGGAGTCTGTCGACCCAGTATCCCGGCGCATCGCGGTGGGCGTTCGCTGGTGGCGCATGCCTCGCGAGCGTGACGTGGTTTTCGGCGCTGGGTTACGGCTCCCGCCTGCTGGTGCCGGTGTTTCGCAGCGCTTCGGCGTGGCGCCTGCTCGACGGCTTCGTAGCGGTCTTCATGATTTCCTTGTCCCTTGCTCTTCTGATGCGCCCACTCTGAGCGGCTGCACTAGCGACGACATGTCGCCACGCACCGCTAAGCACCGGGCTCCGGTGCGACATCCTTGGTGTAATACGCCACCGATTCCGTCTCCGGCATCGACACCGTCAGGCCGCGCACCTTGCCGAAGGCGTCGCGGCGGAACTCGAAGCGGAAGACGTAGATGCCGGACTGCACGAATTGCGCGGGGCCAAGCGCCTGCAGCACGACGGGCTTTTCCTGTCCAGGCAACGTGAGCGAGACGTCATCGCCCTTCACCGTCACGTCCAGCGACGCGTGCTCGAAGCTGTCGGCGAGCGCGCGGCGCACGTCGATCGGTACCGACGCGTCGAGGCGGTACGTGCCGGCGAAGTCCGGCGCGGGTGGCACGCGTGGCTTGATCGTCATCACCGGCGGTCGCGCGCTCAGCCCGGTCGCGTCGTCGAGCGCGTTGCGCACCTCGGCGATCAGCGCGAGGCCGTTCGCGCCATTGGTGAGGATGACGTAGCCGTCGCCGGTCTCCGGGTATCCCTGCAGGAGCGCGAGATAGCTTTCGTTCGCTCCGAGATGGAAGAAGTAGCGACCACGCCCTTCGCCGCCCAGGCGGGGGCCGAGACCGAACGGGCCGGGCGAGACTTCCGTCAGCATGTCGGTCGCCAGCGGTTGGGGGAGAAACGAGTCGGTCCCGCGGTAGCTGCCGATGATCGCGGCGATGAATCGCCCGAGGTCGTTCGCGCTCGTCCACAGGCCGGAGGCGCCGGCCTCCGCGAAACTCTCCCATCCGCGCGGGAGCGCCGTCGGCGCGCCGCTGGCGTCATGGGCTTTGGCGATGTTGCCGCGTGTGGCGGAGAGCGGACTTTCGTAAGTGCTTCGTCGCATGCCCAGCGGTGTCAGCACGAGATCCCGAGCGACGTCGGCGAGAGGGCGACCGGTCGCGTCCTCGATCGCCATCTGCTCGACGGTGACACCGCCACCCGAATAGTCGTCGACGCTGCCAGGGGCGGCCTTGAATCGCACCGCCTCGCCCTTGGCCGGACGCTGACCGTCGAGCACCTGCACGAGCGTCGGCAGGGGATCGGCCGGCTGGTAATCCGCGAAGCCATGCACGCCCAATCCCGAGGTGTGCGACATGAGCATGCGCAGACTGACCTCCGGATGCGGCACGGCGGGCGATGCGGGAAGCTTCCAGCGTTTCAGGTAGGCGTCGACATCGCGATCGAGGTCGAGCGTGCCCTGCGCGGCGAGCCGAAGGGTCGTCGTGGCGGTGACGACCTTGCTGATCGAGCCGACCGAGAACAACGTGTCGGCGTCCACGCGGTCGCTCGTGCCGGCCTGTTTCACCCCGTAACCGCGAACCTGCGCCACACGACCGTTCTTCAGCACGGCCACCGCGACGCCGGGTACCTTATGGAACCGCATGCGTTCTTCGATCGACCAGCGCGGGATATGTTCGCCGGGTGCGACGACCGTCGGCCGAAGGCCATGGTCGAGCGCGGCGAGCGGCCCGTCGGTCGCGGTCACGCCGGCCGCGGCGAGACTCAGCCCGACGAAGGCGAGACTAGGCCACCATCGCCGCGAGCGGCGGGCGGGGGAAACGGAACTGCCCAGGAAAGCCTGCACGTCCATACCGAATGCCTCGCCGGTGGAGCCCGCAGTATCCGGGCGCACGATGCGGCACCGATGTGCTGGAAGTCATGGCCCGGCGCCGTCGCGCCACCTCTTGCCGGAAACGCCGTAGCTAACGCCGGCCGGCTTCGGCTAACCGGGAATCGACAGGCCGTCCTTCCGCCGAACTGCCCGACTTTTGAGATGGCTGGAGCAGGCCTATGGTTTCGAACGCGTCCGCCACTTGCTCAGGACCAACGGTCGCCCCCCAGCCGACCAAGGTCTGGACCAACTGTCCACCTCGGAAGAAGAAAAACGACGGGGTCGAAGCTAAGTCGATCCCCGGCCACGACGCGTTGTCGAAGGCAATATGGGCCTTGAAGACGGGGAAATCCTGTTTCCATTGCCTGATCACATCGACGTCGGTTTCGGCATCGCCGAGCAACCACACCACGCGCGGGCCTCCTAGTATCCCTGCGAGCCGCGGATCCAGCGAAAGCGCCTTCGCTGCCCTGTCCGCGATGTGGCAACCAATGACGACGACAACATAGGATCCATCGTCAGGGAGTTCGATCGCTCGATGCCTGAGCTTCCCCCCACGTCCCAAGGTATATCCCGAACGCCCCTCGAACACGCGCCATCCTTGCTGCATGAAACCACTGTACCGACGGAAGACGGATGGATCGACAAGGGTTTCCATGCGCCTGGCATCGTCGAACCGCCGGCGCGCCACCAGTGCCTCGAGATATTTTTCCAGTTCCAGCTCCCGCCGGGTCCCCCGCCGACCAAGCTCCTCGACGACCGCGCGCATCCCGTCCAGGTAGTCGGCGCGCCGGGCATAGTCGGCAACCGACGAGAGTCGCGATGCCGCGTCCAGCACGAGAAACAAATCATGCAATTCGGCTTCAGGAAGCGCAGGCAGATTCCTCAGCTCGCGAGCAAGCCTTCGTTGGTACAGCTCCGCGAACAGCAGCGCTCTGTCCGAGGGCTCGTCACTCTGGCTCCGTATGATGGCCAGATCGCTCCAGACCCCTCTCGAATGGTCAGGTGGAAATACGTCCGCTGACGTCGACAAAAGAAAGGCCATGCTCAGGTGAAGTAACATTCGAACCATCCGCTGGTTGATTGACGAAGGTGGCTGCGAGCCGAGCGACGGCGCCTCAACGCATCGCAACCGCGATTAGCCGTGATCCTGACCTTCGACGCCACAGACTGCCGGATGAAGATCCATTGCTTTGAACGGCTGCTGGAAAAGGTGCTCATCCCAGCCTGCGTATACTGACTTTCCATAAGCACGACATCTTCCGGGAGAGGGCGCCGGGACAGGTCGGATCTCACCGATTCCCGCTCACCATGTACTGGCTTGCCCTTCGTGGAACCCCGGCCTTCATCGAGCCTGTCGCTACGGTGAGACCTAATCGAGTATTCCTCCATGCGCAATCTCGACTTCAGTTCCTGGCAGGGCCTGCTCACCACCTTCATCGGTCTGGCCGTGGTGACGTTGATCGGCGTCGGCATCCGTCTGATCGCACAGCAGACGGTGCAGCAGCGACGGGAGCGGGAAAACCGGCAGATCAACGAGCGGCTGCGCACGCTGATCGCGGCCTACAAGACGCTCGGTGGCTCGTTCACCGGCGATCTCAGCGTCGACCCGACGCACCTGCGCGACATCCTGCAGCGCGCGGCGAGCGCGGACGCCATCGATGCACCCACGACGGATCCGGGCGGCCGCAGCGAGCGGGCACGCCGCGTGCGCGACGCCGTCGAAGCGGCGCTCTCGGACATCATCCTGCTGGGCACCGAGGAACAGGTGGAACTCGCGGCGCACGCGGCGAACGACCTCGCCGCCGGGCGGCCCATCCATACCGATGCGCTCGTCGTGTCGTTGCGCGATTTCATCCGGAAGGTGCTCGATCTCGAGCCCGTACCGGCACACCTCGCGATTCCGAAACAGGGGCCGGCACGTGTCGTCGCCAGTGCGCGTGGCAAGGGCGACGGCGGCGGCAAGGGAGAAGGCGGTGGTGGCAGAAGTGGCGGTGGTGGTGGCGCGGGGCTCGGAGGCGCCGCTGGCGCGGGCCTCGGCCTCGGCGGTGGCCTGGCGCTGGACGACGAGCATCGCGCCCACTGAACCAGCGCCTTGCCCAGGGGCGGCTCAACGGCGATGCTTGGCATTCCCCTTCCCCGCGAGCAGACCCATGGCCTCACTCGGTGCCGTCACCTACCTCGTGCGCGAGTACGACGAAGCCATCCGCTTCTTCGTCGACGCGCTGGGATTCGAATTGTTCGAGGACACGCCGCAGGGCGACGGCAAACGCTGGGTGACGGTCGGACCGCGCGGTTCCACGACGCGCCTGCTGCTGGGCCGCGCGGTGAACGACGAGCAGCGTGCCTGCGTGGGCCGGCAGGGCGGCGGCCGGGTATTCCTGTTCCTGCACACGGACGACTTCGCCCGCGATCACGCGCGCATGCTCGCGCATGGCGTGCACTTCCGCGAAGCGCCGCGCCACGAGGCGTACGGCACCGTCGCGGTCTTCGACGATCTTTACGGCAACGGCTGGGATCTCATCCAGCCGGCCTGACCGGGACGCCCTCATGAACGACGCGACGAAGCGCATCGCGATACTCGACGATTACCAGGGCGTCGCCCTGACGAGCGCCGACTGGTCCCCACTGCGAGGCCGTGCCGACGTCACGGTCTTCCGCGACCACCTCGCCGATCGCGAAGCGCTGGCACGGCGGCTCGCGCCGTTCGACGCCATCTGCGTGATGCGCGAGCGCACGCCGGTGGACGCGGCGCTCCTCGCGGCCCTGCCGCGCCTGCGGCTCATCGCCTCGACCGGCGGAAGCAACGCCTCGATCGACGAGGAGGCCGCGGCGGCGCGTGGCGTCGAAGTCGTCCACACGCATTACTCCTCCACGCCCACGATCGAGTTCACCTGGGCGGCCATCCTCGGCCTGGTGCGCGGCATCGCGACGGAGGCGGCCTCCGTCCGCGCGGGAGGATGGCAGGTGGGTCTCGGCACCGAACTCCGCGGCAAGACCCTCGGTATCGTCGGCCTCGGCAGGATCGGCTCCCGCGTCGCGCGCATCGCCCAGGCCTTCGGCATGCACGTGATCGCGTGGAGCCAGAACCTCACGGACGACGATGCGGCGGCGGCCGGCGCCACACGGGTGCCGAAGGATGCGCTCTTCGCGCGATCGGACGTGCTCACGATCCATACGCGGCTGAGCGACCGCACCCGCGGCCTCGTCGGTGCCGACCAGCTTGCGGCAATGAAGCCATCCGCGTTCCTGGTCAACAGTTCGCGCGGCCCCATCGTGGACGAGGCGGCGTTGATCGACGCGCTTCGCGAACGGCGGATCGCCGGCGCGGCCGTCGATGTGTTCGCGGAGGAGCCGCTGCCGCCCGACCATCCGTTCCGTACGTTGCCGAACGTGCTGGCGACGCCGCACATCGGTTACGTCACGGAAGAGATGTACCGCACGTTCCATGGCGACACGGTGGCGAATCTGGTGGCGTGGCTCGATCGGGTGGCGGCGGCTCGGTGATGCTCGCGCTCCACCCGAAGGCAGACGAGTGGAGGCGGACGGGCGTCAGAACGATGCGACCTTGTCGTGGTCGTTGTCGCTACTGTGCTTCGGCTTGATCGTCATCAGTTCCAGCGGCTTTCCGTCGGGAAGGCGTACTTTCCAGGCTCGCTGCAACTCGGCCAGCGCGTCGAGGCGCGGACAGATCGTCGCGGTGCGTGATTCGAGCGCCCTGGATCGCTTGTTCATCTCGCGATTGAGCGATTTGTCCAGCGAATCCGCGCGGGCCTGGAGTGCGGCGACCTTCGACGTGTCGCCGGAAAGCGCGGCCGTCACCGCGCTGGACGTCACCGAACCGACGAGCTCGCCGACGCCGTCGGACACCGATCCCGCGACCGTCTCGGCCATGCGGTTCGACGACCAGTGCCCGGCGCCGATGCCCTCGTCGATGGACCGCAACGAATCCGCCTGCTTGCGCTTGAGCTTCTCGAGGATCTCCGCACGCTGGTCGCCTTCCGCGAAGGTGAGCGTGACGCTCGTCATCGCCTCGTAGCTCATCGACACGCCTTCGCGGGCGATCGCGGCCACCTCGGGCACGAGCTTCCGCACGCCGTCCTCGTAACGGCGCAACGCCACGGCGTCGGCATCGGACACCGCCACCAGCTTGCCGTCGACCCGAAGGGTGCCGTCGTGGAGGAACACCTTCGCGGGGCTGCCCTCCGTCCGGTGGAACGACAGGCCGGCAGCGGCGACGTCCACGTCGAAGGGCGTCGAGTAATCGTACCGGCAGGTGTCCGTGCTGAAACTGGCGCCGCCCGCCGCGCTGGCGGACGCGGACGCGAATGCCGCGGTGGTGGCGATGGCGATGGCGATCAGCGGATGACGCATGGTCCTTCTCCCCGGGGACGAATAGGCGCAACGTCGGATGCGCCCGACACGGGGATGGTTTAAACCCCGGCGGCCCGTCCGCGCGCGGGTCGTTCGTCACCGGTGACTTCCGGCAGGGTCAGGAGGCCAGGCCTCGCTCGCGCGCGTATTCGGACAGGCGACTGTCGTGATCGATGCCGAGCTTGCGCATCGCGTCGCGCTTCTGCCGGCTGACGGTCTTGACGCTGCGGCTGAGCCGCTCGGCGATCTGCGATATCGACATGCCGCTGACGTAGAGCCGCACGACCTCGATCTCCCGGGCCGACAACCGCGCCACCTCGGAGGTATCGTGCACGCCCGCGGCGTCGAACTGGCGTCGTATCGTGTCGCTGAGGAACGCGCGACCCGCCGCCGCCTGGCGCACGGCGACGGCGACCTCCTTCAGCGGTGCGCGCTTATCGCACAGGCCGAGCGCGCCGCGCGACCGCATCGTGTGGAGCACGGCCGCGTTGTTCACCATCGTCAGGACGACGATGGGCAGGCGCGGATAGCGACGACGCACCAGATCGATCAGCGCGAGGCCGTCGCCGTGGCGGCCGCCGGGCATCGAGAAATCGGTGACCACGACATCGCACGGATGCGTCGCCAGCAGATCGACCAGCTGATCTCCATTGGCTGCCTCGCCGACCACGTCGATATCGCCCGTGCCTTCGAGCGCCGCGCGGGTACCCATCAGGACCACAGGGTGATCGTCGGCGATGATCGTGCGCAGAACCATGCGTTTCCTCGCAGGCGGAAAGGTGCACCCGCCCTCCGTGAGATGTGTTACTCGTCGTACCATCGTGGAGATTACAGGAAACCCCTGTGCGTGGTCGAAGGAACGCCATGACGCTATTGAGAAAACTGCCCATTTTGTGGCTCGCCGCGACCTGCGTGAACGCCTACGCGGCGCCCCTTTCTACCGGCAATGAGGCGCGGGCGATTCATGCCGATCCGGTGATCGCGTGTGAGAACATCGGACCTCGAGAGCGACGCGAGGCCGACACGCTCGCGTCCACGAACGCCATGGAGCGAGACGCTCGGGGACGACAGGAGTCGCCGGGCTGCGACGCGCCAGACCAGGGCGCTCCGCTGAGCGACGACGATCGCGCATGGCTCGCCAGCCTTCCGCCGTTGCGCGTCGGCATGGATCCGACGGCAGCGCCGATCTCGTTCAACGGCAAGGACGGCATTCCCACCGGACTCGCGCTCGATTACCTCGCCGAGGCGCTGACGTCGCTCGGCCTGCGCCATGTCGTCGTGCGTACGAGCGACTGGCCTGACACGGTCGCCCGCGCCACCGCGGGCGATATCGACTTGCTCGCTTCGGCCTCGCGCTACAACGACGCGCTCGGTCGCCGCTTCGTGTTTACCGCGCCGTATACGGAGTTCCCCATCGTCGTCGTGACGCGGGCCGACGCGGCTCCGATCGCGGGTTCGACGGATCTCGCCGGTCGGCGCGTCGTGGCGAACCTGTCGCAGGGGGCGATCGCCCGGGCGGTCGGTGCGCTTCCGGACGTCGTCGCCACCGACGTGCACTCCGTGGCGGAGGGTCTCGACGCGGTCGAGGCGGGTCGCGCGGACGCATACATGGGGGATATCGCCACCGCCGAGTACGTCATGCGGCGCGATCACGCGGCACGGCTGAAGCTCGCGGCGGCGACCGACGAGCGTGCCGAACTCTCCATCGCCGTCGACCGACGCCTCGCCCGCCTCGTCCCCTTGCTCGACCGCGCGCTCGCCGCGGTCCCGGAGCGCCGTGCCCACTCCCTACGCAACACCTGGCTCCGCTCGGTCTATACGTGGGGCGGGTCGTGGCGCGACGTCGCGCGAAAAGCGGGCCCGTTCGGCCTCGCGCTGCTCGCGGTGCTCGGATGTCTCGCTCACGCCCATGTCCGGCTGCGCAGAGAAACGCGACGCCGGCTCGAACACGCCGAACACCTCGCGGTAGCGAAACGGGCCGCCGAGGTGGCGGCGGAAGCGAAGAGCCAGTTCCTCGCCGTGATGAGCCATGAGATCCGCACGCCGATGCACGGCATGATCGGCATGCTGGAGCTGCTCGGGGACACGCCGCTGGAACACGGGCAGCGCCGCCTGCTCGATACCGCGTCGGAGTCCGCGGAGAGCCTGCTGCGCATCCTCGACGACGTGCTGGACTTCTCCCGGATCGAGGCCGGCAAGCTGAGCATCGAACGCGCGCCGCTCGACCTGCGCGACGTGGTCACCGCCGCCGCCGACCTGTTCAGGGCGCGTGCGCGTGAGAAGGGTCTCACGCTCGATGTGGCGATCGACGCCGCGCTCGCCCCGTTGCTCATGGGCGACGCGACCCGGCTGCGCCAGGTGCTGCTCAACCTCGTGAGCAACGCCGTCAAGTTCACCGCATCCGGCGGCATCGGCGTGCGTGTCGACGTCGTCGACACGGAGAGCGGGCGCCAGCACCTGCGCATCCTCGTGCGGGATACCGGCATCGGCGTCGCGGCGGAGCATGTCGCACGGCTCTTTGCACCCTTCAGCCAGGCCGAAGCGTCGACCACGCGCCGCTTCGGTGGCAGCGGCCTCGGACTCGCGATATGCCGACGCCTGGTGGAATTGCTCGGCGGACGCATCGAAATGACGAGCGACGAGGGCGTCGGAACCTGCGTGACACTCGATATCGCTCTCGACATCGCGGCGGGAAGCTCCGCCAACGAGAACCGCACACACGCACCCCGGCATGCCCAACGGCCGCTCGATGTGCTCGTGGCCGAGGACAACCCGATCAATCGCGAACTCGTCGCCGTGCAGCTCGAACGCCTCGGCCATCGCTGTCACGTCGTCCACGACGGCGGGGAAGCGCTCGACCTGCTCGCGACGCGCGAGGTCGACATCCTGCTCACCGACCTGCACATGCCGGTGATGGACGGCTATACGTTGACGCGGACCTTGCGCGAGCGCGGCGCATCGCTTCGCATCGCGGCCATGACCGCCAACGCCATGCCGGGAGAACGGGAGCGCTGCCTCGCGCTGGGCATGGACGACTTCGTCACCAAGCCGGTCCGCCTCGCGGAGCTGGACGCCCTGCTCCGTCGTGCGGCGGACGCCTCCCTGCCGATGCCATGGGATGACGACGCGTGGGTCGGCACGTATGGCGATCTCGCATTGCTCCCGGCCATGGTCGAACGGTTCATCGCCTCCACGCGCAACGACCTGGAGGCCCTCGACCGGGTCGTCGATGCCACCGATGCCGCGGCGTGGGTACACCGGGTGCTCGGCGGCATGCGCATGTTCGGCGACTCGCCCGAGTGCATGCAGGCGGAAGCGCTGCTGACGTTACTGCGCGGCGACCCTGTGGCCGGCCTCGAGGCACTGCCCGCGATACGCGCGGCGCTCGAGCGCTTCATCGTCCGGCTGGAGCGGATCGCAGCGTCTTCTGTCGTCGAGAATTGAGAAACGTCTGAAAAATCGGAGCCTCATTTTCAGACTAGTCTGATATGCCGTGCCGGCGCTTTCCGCCATCCTGTCAGCGAAATCCTAAGCCGACTGCAGAGGAAGGCCGACGTGACAGAGATCATCGATTACCACATCGCCGATACGAGCGACGGCTGGGGCATCTTTCGCGAGGGCATGCAGATCGCCGTGCGGAAGGACCCCGCCGATGCCATCGCATTCGCGAACTTCTTCGCGGATCGCGAGACTCTGGCGACGCGGCAGCCGGTCATGGTGTCGGCGGACAGCTGCCTGCATCGCATGCTGGGGCTGCTCCGCGCCGCCTAACGTCCGGCGGCGCCGCCCAGATTGGTCATGTCCAGATGCAGCAGGCGCAAGCGCGCGATATGGCGTCCGACCAGGGCGCGATCGCCCGACGTCGCTTCGAGTTTCAGGAAAGCATCGAGCAGGCGCCGCTCCATCTGCTCGAGGGTGCGGATGTAGGTCACGTCGGGATCGTGCGAAAGTTTCACCGACGCCTCCATCATCGTCCGGCGCACGCCGCTCATGGGGCCACCCGCGGTGGCCGGTCGAGCGCCGGTGGCCGTCACCTGCGACTGCAGGTCGCCAGCAATCGCGGTCAATGCATCGGCTGATTCTTCGAGGATGGCCTTGAGGCCGGGTTCGCGGACGCCGCGCGCGGCTTGCCGGTAGAGGTCGCGGTCCGCAATCACTCGCCTGATCAGGCCATTTACCACTCGGGTCGAAGTGCGTTCCATGGGCCAGACCTTAGACCCACGGCACTTAGCCGGTCCTAAACGTCAGGGATTCCGGTCAGCGGGCGGTCATTCACCGAGTTCGAGTAACTGCAACGGCCGACCCGACGCATCTTTCAGGCCCGACTGCAGGTCCACCAGTTCCTGGATCGACGGGCACAGCGCCTGGATACGAGGCTTCAGCGCCGCCTGCAGCCTGGCGACCACGCGAGCCTGGCCGCCCGTCGATACCGAGGCCACGCGATCGCGCAAGGCGGCCGCGCCTTGCAGGTCGCCGCTCATGGCCAGCTGCATCGCCTCGCTGCCCACGTCCTGGGTCAGCACGGGGCCGACGTCCGCGACGATCTCCTGCGCGTAGGCGCGCATCGCGTCCTCCTGCCAGTCGCGGGTGCTCTGACTCGCGGCGATGCGGCGCTTGATGTCAGCCACGCGCGTGTCGAGCACGCGGTCGAGCTCGCCGCTGGCCACCGCGTTCGGAGCGGCCGTCGCCGCCTCGTCGCGCACGGCGCGGGCGGCGAGATCGACCCCGTCGTTCGCGATCGCCTTCGCCTTGGGAACCAGGGCGCGGACGCGGCTTTCGAACATGCCCACGCGATCCTGCTCGTCCGGACGTAACGGCACCGCACGGCCGTCGGTGCGCAGGGCGCCGTCGTGCATCGACACGCTGCGGGGCGCGCCGTCGGCGCGGTCGAAGAGCAGGGCCTCGGGCTTCACGGTCAGGTCGTAGGTGCTCGCCACACGGCACGTCGTGGCGAGATCCTGGGCGGAAGCGGCGCACGTGGCGCCGATCGCGATGGCGAAGGTCAGCAGGCGGCGTGCGTTCATGGATGCCCTTCCGGAAAACCCCTCGATAGCGGCCGGCGCGCGAATAGGGGCTGAACCGCGCTCAGAGGGAAGGTGCCGCGAACTGCTGACGCACGCGGAGGCTGCCAAGCACCCATCCGAGCCAGGCGAGCACCGGTATCGAGACGAGTTTCAGCACGACGCCGGCAAGCAGGATCGTCCGGCGGCGCGTCCACTCGGCCAGGTCATCCGCCGAAAGCCCCGCCTGGGCCAGCACCGCGCCGACCTGCTTCCACTGGCCGAACTCGATCCAGGCCGTCCAGGCGAACCAGACGGCGAGCACGAGCGCGATCACGCGCAGGACGGAACGGCTCCAGGCGCGCCAGCGCAGCGCCGACAGCGTGACGGCGATCGTGACAAACGCGGCGAGCGCGTAAGCCAGCGACCACATCAGCCGCACGCGCGGGTCGGGCACGCCGGCCGCCAGCGCCTCGGCGCTCACCGCCCCGATGGCACCGGCGCTGACCACGGCCGCGAACGCATGGATCACGAAGCCGACCGCGGCGAGCAGCATCATGATCCATACGACGATGCGCCAGAGCGCGAAGGGCCGCGTACGCTTCGGCCCCCTGATGGCGACGGGCACGATCAGGCACCCGCCTTCTTGAGGGCCGCGATGTCGGCGAGCACCTGGCCGGAGTTCTTTTCCGGATCGACGTCCTTGTAGACCTTGACGATCTTGCCGCTGGGGTCGATCAGGAACGTCTCGCGACGGGCGTACTTCTTGCCGGTCGGGGTCGTGGTCAGCACGTCGTACTTCACAGCGACCGCGCTGTCGGCGTCGGAGAGCAGCGGGAACGGCACGTGGTACTTCTCGGCGAACTCGGCGTGCGACTTGACGTCGTCGAGGCTGACGCCGAGGACCACCGCGCCGGCCTTGTGCAGCTTGGCGGTGTCGTCGCGGTAGGTGCAGACCTCCGTCGTGCAGCCGGCCGTGAAATCCTTCGGGTAGAAGTAGAGGACCAGCCACTTGCCCTGGTGGGTCTCGAGCGTGTGCCAGTCGCCTTTCTGGTCCTGGAGGCGGAAATCGGGGGCCTTGTCGCCCACGGCGGGGCCGGCGGCCCAGGCCGAGACGGTGACGAGGGACAACGCGATGAGGCTGAGGAGGCGACGCATGGGGAACCTCTGGACGAGTGGAATCGCGTGAGTGTACTCGCCGTGGCGGCGATGGGATGGCGCGCACGAAAAAGCGCCCCGGGGGGCGCTTTGGGTGGTCGGTTGGAGCGGACCTGGCCGCGATCGTCTAAACGCTTAAAAGCTATCGCGGCCAGGTCCGCTCCTACACGTAAGGCGCCTTTGACGGGTTGGCGCGGCCTGAAAGCAATCGTTCAGTGGCGCGATGTCGGTCCTTGAATGCTTCGCTAAAGCGATCGCGGCCACGTCCGCTCCTACACGTAAGGCGCCTTTGGCGCCTTACTTCAGACGCTCGATCTCGAACTTGCTCAGGTCGACGCCGAGGTTGAAGCCCCGGCCCGTGCCGGTGACGGCCAGGGACACTTCGCCCTTGGTCATCGCGGCGCTCTCGGCCGACTTCACGATACCGGCGTTGGCGCCGCCGCTCGCGTATTCGCCGTAGATCTCGCTGATGCCCTTGACGTTGGTGAACTCGCCCTTGCCGCCTTCGATGCTGAACTTGCCGGCGGTGAGGCCGCCGCCACGCACGTGGATGATCACGTCCGCGCTCTGGCCGTTATCGCAGCGGACGTGGCCTCGGCCGTCGGCCTTCTTGTAGATGGCGGCCCAGCCCGTGGTGCTGAACGTCATGTGGCACTTGGTCGCGGCCTCGGCGGCAGCCGACGGCTGGGCGGCGAAGACGCCCGCGGCGGCCAGGACGACGGCGGCGATACCCGTGATGCGCTTGATCATGTGTGGTTCTCCCTGCTTTTGAGGTGACGACGAATGGCGCGGCATGGTGGCTCGCAACCACTTACGGGGCGGATTCTCCGCTCACGAATGTGAAGAAACACGGAGCGTCGCGAGGGCCGTTCAGCGAATGAGAGGGTTTGTCGGACGGTTCGTGAAGCGCCCTCGCCGGGACTTCGGGCTCGGCCTAAGATCGACCCAACCCCCAGGAGGCCATCCCCATGCCCAAGAACATCCTCGTCGGCTACGACGGTTCCGCGACCGCCCGCCGGGCCTATGGTTTCGCCCTCGAACTGGCGGCCTGCGCCGGGGCGAAGGTCCACGTGATCCGGGTCGAACAGCTGGAGAACGGCGCGGACGTCTCCGCCCTGCTCATGACCGACAACAGCGACGATCGGCTGCGCGCGCTGCGGGACGAGGTCGCCGGCCTCGCGCAGGGCGGCGGGGTGCCGGTCGACGTCGAACTGCTCCAGGGGAGCCCGGGGGACGCCCTGCTCTCCTATGTCGCCCGGCACGGCGTGGATCACATCGTGATCGGCCACAGCGAACGGGGCGCCCTGGCCCGCTGGCTGGTGGGTTCGACCTCGACGGACGTGCTCGCGAAAGCCCATGTGCCGGTCACCGTGGTGCGCTGACGGCCCGCCTTTGTCACAATCCGGTCATTGCCCGAAGGGGGCGCACGACCAAGTGATCGAGGAACACCCGCAGTGAGCTATGCCGCCACCTTGCCATGGACGCTCGAAAAACTGGACCTCTCGCGCATCGAGATCGAGAAGGTCAGGGCCAACGAAGACCTTTTCCTGCTGCTCTGCAGCTCGTCGTTCGTCGAGAGCGGGTCCGATCTCTACACGCACAACCTCGTCGACCATTTCGCCGGCGACGACGAACTGCAGGGCTGGCTCCGTGATCATTGGGAGCACGAGGAACTCCAGCACGGCCGCGCCCTCGCGGCCTACGTGAAGCACGTCTGGCCCGAATTCGACTGGGACACCGGCTTCCGCAACTTCTTCGCGCATTACGGCTCGGTGTGCACCGCCGAGGAGCTGGAGCCCAACCGCGGCCTCGAGCTCGCGGCGCGCTGCGTCGTGGAGACGGGCACCGCGAGCCTCTACCGCGCGCTCAACGATGTCACCGACGAACCCGTGCTGCGCGAGCTGACCAACCTCATCAAGAGCGACGAGGTGCGTCATTACAAGCACTTCTACCAGCACTTCCGCGTCTACCGCACGCGCGACCGCATCGGCCGCCTGAGCACCTTCCGCACGCTGCTCAAGCGCCTGCGCGAGATCAAGAACGAGGACAGCGACATCGCGCTGCGCCACGTGTTCAACGTGCGCTATCCGGAAAAGGCGCACGACGACGCGGAGTTCCGCCGGATCACGGCGCGCGCGGAAGGCCTGCTCAAGCGGCACATCCCCGCGGAGATGACCGTGAAGATGCTGCTGCGCCCGCTGGACCTTCCGCCGAAGCTCAACACGATGCTCGAGTGGCCGCTGACGCGGATCACCGAGAAGCTGTTCCTGCACTGATCGTCGTACCGGCCCGCGCCGGTGCGACGGCGCGGGTCATTTCTTCTTCGGCAGCGCCGTCCACTTGTCCGGATCGAACCCGCCGGTCTCGAACGTCAGCGTGGTTTCGCCGCGGCTGATGGTGACCACGTCGATGGTCAGGCGTTTCGTCTTCGCCAGATCCTTCAGGAACTGGGCGTCGTTGCGGAACAGCAGCGCCGGTTCGCCGGTCGGCGGCCGGAACGCCTTGATCGTCTTCGCCTTGCCGTCGAACGTCGCCTTCAGCGAGCAGTCGCCCTTGCAGACGAAGCCCTTCCCGCTCGTGGCATAAAGGAACACGCTCTGCCCCCAGGCGGTGTGGCGGCGCAGGATCAGCCGCACCGTCTGGTCGCCGGTGGGCCGGCTCGACTGGATCGTCGCCGTGCTCTGCGTGCCGCCCTGCATGGGCGAGGTCTGATAGAGCCACAGCGCCGCCAGGCGATTCTTCTCGCTCGTGGCCTTGTAGTTGGCTTCGAGCTCGTCGAGCGTCTTCTTCACCTCGGCCGCCGCCGGCGTGTCCGGATACTTGTGGACGATCTCGTGGCCGAGCTGCACCGCCGGGCCGTCGTTGTGCAGTTTGACGAGCTGCTGGTAGGTCTCGAGCTTCTTCGCCGCTTCCTCGGCCTGGTTGTTCGCGGCGGGCGCCTGCGCGGCCTGCTGGTCCTGCGGCGACGAACAGGCGGTGGCGAGCGCGGCGCTGGCGAGAAGGATGGCGATACGGCGCATGATCTTGCGAACCCCCGGCAGGAAAGGGCCTAGCTTCGCCGATAGGGCCGCGCCGATCAATTTCGCGCGGCGGCCGGGAGTAAAATCGGGGATCGCCTCAAAGGAACGCCCATGCCGCCATCTTCCCCCGGAGCGGTGTCGCTGCTTCGCCATCGCGCCTTCGTGCAGTTCTGGTTCGCGAAGAACGCCTCCAGCTTCGGCTTCCAGATGATGTCGGTCGCGGTCGGTTGGCAGGTCTACGAGATCACCCACCGCGCCCTCGACCTCGGCCTCATCGGCCTTGCGCAGTTCATTCCCTCGGTGCTCCTCGCCCTCCCCGCCGGCCACGTCGCCGATCAGTTCGAACGCCGCCGCATCGTCACGGTCTGCCAGGCCGTCGAATGGATCGCCATCGCCCTGCTCGCCGGCTTCAGCCTGTCGGGGCATCTGAACGAAGCCGGCATCCTGGGGCTGGTCTTCGTCGTGAGCACCGCCAAGGCCTTCGAGTTTCCGGCGCTGCAATCGATGCTGCCCGCGCTCGTGCCGGCCGCGGTGCTGCCGCGTGCGATGGCCGCGAACGCCGCGGCCGGCCAGGCCGCGATGATCGCCGGCCCGGCCCTCGGCGGCCTGCTCTACGTCGCCGGCGCCGCGACGGTCTACGGCGTATCCGCCCTGCTCTACCTGGTCGCGCTGGCGCTGATGACACGGCTGGCGTACGACCACCTCCCACCGCGCCGCGAACCGGCGACCCTCAAAACCCTGTTCGCGGGCGTGCACTTCATCCGCCATCGGCCCGCGGTCTTCGGCGTCATCTCGCTCGACCTGTTCGCGGTGCTGCTGGGCGGCGCCACGGCGCTGCTGCCGATCTTCGCGAAGGACATCCTCCACACGGGCCCCTGGGGGCTCGGCGTGCTCCGGGCGGCGCCCGCCGTGGGCGCCCTCCTCATGTCGCTCTGGCTGACACGCCATTCGCTGGAACGCCGGGTCGGCCCGATCATGTTCGCCTCGGTGGCCGGATTCGGCGTGGCCACGCTGGTCTTCGCGCTGTCCACCACCCTGTGGCTCTCGGTGACGGCCCTGTTCGCCCTCGGCGCGTTCGACATGGTCAGCATGGTCATCCGCGGGGCGCTCGTCCAGCTGGAAACCCCGGACGACATGCGCGGCCGCGTCAGCGCGGTCAACGCGATCTTCGTGAACACCTCCAACCAGCTGGGTGAGTTCGAATCCGGCCTGCTGGCCGCCGCCCTGGGCGCGGTCAACGCGACCCTGATCGGCGGCATCGGCACCCTGGTCGTGGTGGGCCTCTGGATGTGGTGGTTTCCCTCGCTGCGCCGCCGGCAGGGCCTGGTATCCGACCCGGAGCCGGTCGAAGGCGCCACCGGCACCATCTGACACGGACGAAAAAACGTGCTATTGGTTGGCCGTCTATACCTCCAAAAGGGGACGGTATCACCATGAAGCGCCTGCTCGTCGCCATTCTCGTTCTCGCCGCCGCGCCCGCGTTCGCGGCGCACACCCCGCCCGCCAGCCTCGACGCCGCGCTCGCCCAGGGCAAGCGCGAGAACAAGCCGGTCCTCGTCGATTTCCAGGCGGTGTGGTGTTACTCGTGCTACTTCATGGCGAGCCACGTGCTCAACGGCAAGGAGTGGGACGACCTCAACAGCAAGGTCGTGTTCTACGAGGCGGATGCCGACAAGCCGGCCGACAAGGCCTGGATGACGAAGTGGAACGTCCACTTCCTGCCCACCTATGTCGCCATCGGCCCCGACGGCGAAGAGCTCGGCCGCATCCTCGCGGAGCGTCCGCGCGACACGTTCTACAAGGAGGTGGCCGGCATCCTGTCCGGCGACGCGCGCCTGTCGAAGCTGAAGGCGGATGCGGCGAAGGGCTCGATGGCGGCGGTCGCCGACGTGCTCGATACCTACCAGCTGCACTATGCCGGCAAGGAGGGCATGGCCTGGTTCGCCACCCTGCCGCCGATGGTGCGGAACGTGTCCGACAAGGACAAGCGCGTGGCGTTGGCGAAGCAGCGCCTCCTGCTGCTGCAGGCGAAGGACGCGAAGGACGACAAGGGCATCGTCGATGCCGCCACGAAGGTGCTGGCCGGCGACATCGGCTGCGAGCGTCCCTACGTGCTCGACGACCTCGTCGGCGCCAGCAAGTCGCAGCCCGAAGCCGATCGCAAGACACTGCTCGCGCCGCAGAAGGCACCGTACGAATCGTTCCTGTCCACCCAGGTCTTCACCGCCGCACCCGCGTGCGCCGACCAGCGGAGCGCGGTACTCACCGCCGCGGATCTCGACGCGGCCCTCGGCGATACCGCCGGGGAGCAGGCGGTCCTGCGCAAGGCCATCGATCTCAGCCGCGAGAAGCTGCACGGCGATCTGCGGAGCGACCGCAACCTCGCCGACAACCTCCGGGTCTACCTCGTCCGCGCGAAGGCCGGCGATGAACTCGACACGCTGGAGAAGCAGCTGATCGCCGCCTGGCCCGACGACTACGTCTACAACTATCGCTACGGCAGGCGCCTGGTCGAAAGCGGCAAGGCGGCCGAAGCCCTTCCCTACCTCGATGCCGCCGCGAAGAAAGCCTACGGTGCGAACCGCATCGTCGTCGCGACCTACCAGGTAAAGGCGCTGCGTGCCACGAATCGCGACGCGGAGGCGAAGAAGGTGGTCGCCGCCACCACGGCCGCCGAAGGCAAGGCGTTTCCGGATCAGGTGAAGAAACTGCAGGAATCGTTGACGTCGGCCGGCTGACCGCACCTGTTACGCTGCCGGCTCCCTCATGAGAGAGCCGGCCCCATGATCGTCGTCCACCACCTCAACAACTCGCGATCGCAGCGCGTGCTCTGGCTGCTGGAAGAACTCGGCCTCCCCTACGAGATCGTCCGCTACGAGCGCGACCCGAAGACGATGCTGGCGCCGAAGGCGCTGCGCGACGTCCATCCGCTCGGCAAGTCGCCGGTCGTCGTGGACGGGGACGTGACGGTGGCCGAGTCGGGCGCGATCGTGGAATACCTGGTCGACCGCTACGGCGAAGGGCGCCTCAGGCCCGCGGCCGGGACGCCGGAAGCGCTTCGCTACCGCTATTTTCTTCATTACGCGGAAGGCTCGGCGATGCCCCAGCTCCTGCTGAAGCTCGTCTTCAGCCGCATGGAGACCGCGCCGGTGCCGTTCTTCGCGAAGCCGATCGCGCGCATGCTCGCGCGCGGGGCGCAGAAAACCTTCGTCGACCCGCAGCTGAAGCTGCACCTGGATTATCTGGAATCGCAGCTCGCCGACGCGGACTACTTCGCGGGAGACACCCTGACCGCGGCGGACATCCAGATGAGCTTTCCGCTGGAGGCCGCCGCAAGCCGTGCCGGGCTCGACGCCTCGCGACCGCGCCTGAAGGCGTTCCTCGCGCGGATCCATGCGCGTCCCGCCTATCGCGCGGCGCTGGAGCGCGGCGGCGAGTACGCACTCGCACGCTGAATGCCTGTTCAATCCGGCTTTCCACGTTTACATCGTGCTCACGGCAGCGAACGCAAAGTCGGGACCCGTCAGTAACGAGCTTCACAGGGAGCCTTCCGATGAGCAGAAATCGCGAATTCGCACGTCAGGTGGAGAGCGCCGTCAACGGCGTTTCCGGCCGCGTCCGTCATTACGCCGACGAGGCCACGGGTGTCGGCAGCGACCTGCTGGACCGCAGCCGGCGCGTCACGAACAAGCTTGCCAGCCGCAGCAACGGCAAGCGTGTCCGTTACCTCGCCGAGGACTTCGCCGACGAAGCGACGTACCAGTACCGCAAGCTACGCAAGCAGGTGCGCCGTAATCCGGGCGTCACGATCGGCATCGCCGCCGCGGCGATCGGGACGTTCCTGCTGATCCGCCACGCGCTGCGCGACGACGATTGAAGCCTGCTGCAGGGCAGGGCGAAGCCGGGAGCGATCCCGGCTTTTTTTTGCCTCGCGAAACGCGCGTCAGGGGACGGGGTGCTGCTCGACCACCTTGTCGACGTGCCATGTCACGCGGGACGCGTCCGCGGGCGCGTCGCTGGCGTGCACCTCGGTGATCTTCAGCAGGTACTCGTTGCCCTGCTTCCATTCGAACCCTTCGACCGGCGCGTAGTTGAGCTGCCAGGGCTGCGTCGGCTCCTCGCGGTACTGCAGGCATTCCGTCTTCATCACACCGTTCGTGCACGGCGCCTTGGTCGACGCGATGTAGAGCAGCCGCGAGCGCGAGCCATGCTCGACGGGAGCGGTGGCACAGGCGGTGATGGCGAGAGCGGCGATGGCCGGAAGTGCGATGCGCATGACGGAGCGACCCTTGAATCGTTGTGGCACAGGTAATAGCAGCCGCAGTATGGACGAGGCGTGATGCGAAAACGACGAAGGCCGGATCGCTCCGGCCTTCGTCGCGTCAGCATTCGATGGCGGTCAGACCGTCATCGGGTTCGGCTTGTCCATGTCGAGCTTGTATTCCTTGATGGCGCGGCTGACGTCCTTGGCGTTGACCTTGCCTTCCTTCGCGAGGGCGGCGAGCGCGGCCTGGGCGATCCAGTAGCGGTCGACCTCGAAGTGGGAACGCAGGTTGGCGCGGGTATCGCTACGACCGTAGCCGTCCGTGCCGAGCACCGTGTAGCGCATGCCGTCCGGCATGAACGCACGGATCTGGTCGGCGAACTCGCGGACGTAATCGGTGGCGGCGATCGCCGGACCCTGGCGATCGGCCAGCAGGCCGGTGACGTACGGCACGCGCTGCGGGCTTTCCGGATGCAGACGGTTCCAGCGCTCGGCGTCGAAGCCTTCGCGACGCACTTCCGAGAAGCTCGGCACCGACCAGATGTCGGACGTGACGCCGAAGTCCTTCTCGAGCAACTCCGCCGCGGCGATGACTTCGCGCAGGATGGTGCCCGAGCCCATCAGCTGCACGCGCGGCTCGTTCTTCTTCGCCTTGCCGCCGTCCTTGAACAGGTACATGCCCTTGACGATGCCTTCCTCGCTGCCCTTCGGCAGGTCGGGGTGGGCATAGTTCTCGTTCATGACGGTGATGTAGTAGTAGACGTCTTCCTGCTCCTGCATCATGCGGCGCGTGCCGTCCTGCAGGATCACCGCCAGCTCGTACGAGAACGTGGGGTCGTACGAGACGACGTTCGGAATCGCGCCGGAGAGCAGGTGCGAATGGCCGTCCTCGTGCTGCAGGCCCTCGCCGTTGAGCGTGGTGCGGCCCGAGGTGCCACCGATGAGGAAGCCGCGCGCGCGCATGTCGCCCGCCGCCCAGCACAGATCGCCGATGCGCTGGAAGCCGAACATCGAGTAGTAGATGAAGAACGGCAGCATCGGCGTGTTGCTGACGCTGTAGCTCGTCGCCGCCGCGAGCCAGGCGCTCATGCCGCCGGCTTCGCTGATGCCTTCCTGCAGCACCTGGCCCTTCTGGTCCTCGCGGTAGTACAGCAGCTGGTCGGCATCCTGCGGACGGTACTTCTGGCCGAACGGCGCGTAGATGCCGATCTGGCGGAACATACCCTCCATGCCGAACGTGCGCGCTTCGTCGGCGACGATCGGCACGATGCGCGGACCGAGCTCCTTGTCGCGGAGCATGAGGTTCATGCCGCGAACGAGCGCCATCGTGGTCGAGATCTCGCGATCGCCGGAGCCCTTCGTGATCTGCTCGAAGGCGTCGAGCGACGGCGCCTTGAACGACTGGTCGGCCTTGCGGCGACGCTGCGGCAGCGAACCGCCGAGCGCGCGACGGCGCTCGAGCATGTACTGCACTTCCTCCGAGTCCTTGCCCGGATGGTAGAACGGCACGTCCGCGAGCTTGTCGTCCGGCACGGGGATGTTGAAGCGGTCGCGGAACGCGCGGATCGCCTCGTCGTCCATCTTCTTGGTGTTGTGCGCCGGGTTCTGCGACTCGCCGGCCGCGCCCATGCCGTAACCCTTCACCGTCTTGGCGAGGATCACGGTCGGCATGCCCGTGGTGTTCACGGCCGCGTGGTACGCCGCGTACACCTTGTGCGGATCGTGGCCACCGCGGTTGAGGCGCCAGATGTCGTCGTCGGACATGTTGGCGACGAGCGCGGCGGTCTCCGGGTACTTGCCGAAGAACTTCTCACGCGTGTACGCGCCGCCGAAGGCCTTGCACGCCTGGTACTCGCCGTCGACCGTTTCCATCATCAGCTGGCGCAGCTTGCCCGAGGTATCGCGCGCCAGGAGAGGATCCCAGTAGCTGCCCCAGACGACCTTGATCGCGTTCCAGCCCGCGCCGCGGAAGACGCCTTCCAGCTCCTGGATGATCTTGCCGTTGCCGCGAACCGGGCCGTCGAGGCGCTGGAGGTTGCAGTTGATGACGAAGATCAGGTTGTCGAGGCCCTCGCGGCCCGCGAGCGCGATCGCGCCCAGCGATTCCGGCTCGTCCGACTCGCCGTCGCCCATGAAGCACCAAATCTTGCGATCGGTCTTCGGCATCAGGCCACGGTGCTCGAGGTACTTCCAGAACTGCGCCTGGTAGATCGCCTGGATGGGACCGAGGCCCATCGAGACGGTCGGCGCCTGCCAGTAGTCCGGCATCAGGTACGGGTGCGGATACGACGACAGGCCACGACCCTTGCCGGCCACTTCCATGCGGAAGAGGTCCAGCTGGTCTTCGCTCAGGCGGCCTTCCAGGAACGAGCGCGCGTACACGCCCGGGGCCGAGTGGCCCTGGTGGAACACGAGGTCGCCCGGATGGTCGGCGCTCGGCGCGCGCCAGAAGTGGTTGAAGCCGACGTCGTACAGCGTCGCCGACGAGGCGAAGCTGGAGATATGGCCGCCGAGGTCGCCCGGCTTGCGATTGGCGCGCACGACCGTCGCCAGCGCGTTCCAGCGGATCAGGGAGCGGATGCGCCATTCGATCGCGGCGTCGCCCGGGCTGCGCGCTTCCATGTGCGGCGGGATGGTGTTGACGTACTCGGTGGTCGGATCGAACGGCAGGTAGCCGCCGGCGCGACGCGTGGAGTCGACCATGCGCTCCAGCAGGAAGTGCGCGCGCTCGGTGCCGTCGTGGTTGATGACGGCGTTGAGCGACTCGACCCATTCACGGGTTTCGGTGGGGTCGAGGTCCTGATTCAGGGAATCGTCGATCTGGTCCATGGATGCTCCGCTCGCGCGTGACGCGCGCTCATGGGGACTGAAGGAGGCCGCTGGGGTGGCGGGAAAACCTTTCCATGATAGCGCAACGTTTCCGGATACGCGGCCGTATGGGGGTTTGGATCGATGCAAATGGCGACCGGGGAGCGCTGGCCGGCTGCGCCGGATCGCCGATGCGATCGGCTCCCACCCCTCCGGTAGCAGCCTTCCTACCGAGGGGGTGGGAGCCGATCGTATCGGCGAAAGGCCCCCGGGATGTCACCAAATCAATCGGTTACGACGGTCCGCGGCTTACCTGCGCGGATCTGGGCTTCGACGCATGCCACCGAGGTCATGTTGACCACGCGACGGACCGTGGCCTGCGGCGTCAGGATGTGCGCCGGCTTGGCCACGCCCATGAGGATCGGGCCGATCACGACGCCGTCGCAGAGGACGCGGACCATGTTGTAGGCCGTGTTGGCGGCATCGAGGTTCGGGAAGACGAACACGTTGGCCTTACCCTCCAGCCGCGAGTTCGGGAAGATCCGCTCGCGGAGCTCGGGGGTGAGCGCCACGTCGGCCTGCATCTCGCCTTCGACTTCCAGCTTGGGCACGCGCTCGCGGATCAGCTTGAGCGCCTCGCGCATCTTGCGCGAATTGCGCGTCTCGCGGCTGCCGAAGTTGGAGTTCGAGAGCAGCGCGATCTTGGGCTGGATGCCGAACAGCTTCAGGCGGATGGAGGCCTGGAGCGTCGCCTCGGCGATCTGCGCGGCCGTCGGGTCCTCCTGCACGTACGTGTCGAGGAAGAAGAACGTGCCCTTCTCGGTGGCGACGGCCGCCATGGCCGAGGCCTCGGCGAGCCCCTCGTCCAGGCCGATGATGTCGCAGATGTAATCGAGCTTGCTCTGGTACGTGCCCACGAGGCCGCAGATCATCGCGTCGGCCTCGCCGCGCTCGACCATCAGCGCCGCGATCACCGTGGGACGCGAGCGGACCACGGCCTTGGCCGACGCGGGCGTGACGCCGCGACGCTCCATGATCGAGTGGTAGAGGCGCCAGTAGTCCTCGAAGCGCGGATCCGAGTGGATGTTGCACATCTCGAAGTCGACGCCGGGCTTCATGCGCAGGCCCGCCCGCGCGATGCGCTTCTCGATGACGTCGGGACGACCGACGAGGATCGGGCGCGCCAGGCCTTCGTCGACGACGGTCTGCACGGCGCGCAGCACGGTCTCTTCCTCGCCCTCGGCGTAGACGACGCGCTTCGGATCGGCCTTCGCGCGATCGAACACCGGCTTCATCAGCAGCCCGGTGCGGAAGACGAAGCTCGTCAGCTTCTCGATGTACGCCGGGAAGTCCTCGATCGGACGCTCGGCCACGCCCGAGTCCATCGCGGCGCGCGCGATGGCCGGCGGCAGCTGGATCAGGAGGCGCGGATCGAACGGCTGCGGGATCAGGTAGTCCGGACCGAAGCTCGGCGGCTTGCCGCCATACGCGCGGGCGCTGACGTCCGACGACTCGCGACGCGCCAGCTCGGCGATGGCCTGCACGCAGGCCACCTTCATCGCTTCGTTGATGACGGACGCGCCGACGTCGAGCGCGCCGCGGAAGAGGTACGGGAAGCACAGCGCGTTGTTGACCTGGTTCGGGTAATCCGAACGGCCCGTCGCCATGATGCAGTCCGGGCGCACCGCCTTCGCGTCTTCCGGCAGGATCTCCGGATTGGGGTTCGCGAGCGCGAAGATGATCGGGCGCTCCGCCATCGTGGCGACCATCTCCGGCTTGAGGATGCCGCCGGCGGAAAGGCCGAGGAAGATGTCCGCGCCCTCGACGATCTCGGCGAGCGTCCGCTTGTCGGTGTCGCGCGCGTAACGCTGCTTGTCGGGGTCCAGATCGGTGCGGCCGCTGTGGAGCACGCCGTCGCGATCGAACGCGAGGATGTTCTCCTTCTTCATGCCGAGCGTCACCAGCATGTCGACGCAGGAGATGCCCGCCGCGCCCATGCCGGTGGTCGCCAGCTTCACGTCCTCGATCTTCTTGCCGGTGACGAGCAGCGCGTTGATGACGGCGGCGCCGACGATGATCGCGGTACCGTGCTGATCGTCGTGGAACACGGGGATCTTCATGCGCTCGCGCAGCTTGCGCTCGACGATGAAGCACTCGGGTGCCTTGATGTCCTCGAGATTGATCCCGCCGAACGTGGGCTCGAGGCTGGCGATGATGTCGACCAGCTTGTCGGGATCGGTCTCGTTGATCTCGATGTCGAAAACGTCGATGCCGGCGAACTTCTGGAACAGGACGCCCTTGCCTTCCATCACCGGCTTGCTCGCCAGCGCGCCGATGTTGCCCAGCCCGAGCACCGCGGTGCCGTTGGAAATCACGGCGACGAGGTTGGACCGCGCGGTCAGGTCGGCCGCTTCGCGCGGATCGGCCACGATCGCGTCGCACGCCGCGGCCACGCCGGGCGAGTACGCGAGCGACAGGTCGCGCTGGGTGAGCAGCGACGTGGTCGGCGTGACCTTGATCTTTCCCGGACGGGGAAGGCGGTGGTATTCGAGAGCGGCTTGCCTCAGTTCCTCGGAGATGGCCATGGGATCCTGTGGGACGTGATAACGGAAGGAAGAGCGCTGGCGGGCCGTCGGGCTCCGCGCAAGCGGCCATGGTAGCACCGCCCCACGCGGGCTCCGCCCTCGACGTTGTGATGCATTGCGACAAGCAGTGATATCGAAAACGACCTTTCGAAAGGACGCGTGCCGGCATTGCGCGACCGTGCGGCTGCGTACGCTCGCCGGCTCCTCTCGCAAGCACGAGCCGTCATGCGCCGTTTCGCCCTTCTCCTCGCCCTCTTCGTCGTCATCGCGTCACCCGCCGCCGTGGCGGCCGACGCCTCGCCCGACGCCCTGCGCGACGCCCTGCTCGCGCTGGCCATCGGCGCACCCGATTCGGGCGTGCCGGTCGAGCTGCCTGTCGGCGACGGCGCCTCGTCCACCTTCGAACTGCGCGATTCGCGCACCGTGCCGCCCGGCCTCGCGCGACGCTTCCCGGGACTGCGGAGTTTCCGGGGCGTGGATCCGCTCGGCCGCACGGCCCGGCTCGATCTGGCGAACGACGATCTCCGGCTCGCGGTCCGCGACGGCGCGAACGAATGGGTGGCGCGTGCCACGAAGGGGGGCGGATGGACGGCGCCGGCGTCGGCGAACACGGCCGACGCGAAGGTGTTGCCGCCAGTCCCCGGCGCCGGCGAGGCGGGTTCGCGCAAGGCACACGCGTCCGGAGCCAACGCCCGTGCCCAAGGCGGCGTGCGCTACGACTTCCGCCTCGCGGTCGCCACGGACAGCGGGTACGCGACGAAAGCCGGAGGTACCGTCGCGCAGACGCTCGGCGAGGTGGTCCACCTCGTCAACCGGGCGAACGAGGTGTTCGAGACGGACATGGGCGTCCACTTCACGCTCGTGGAAGACAGCGACCGGTTGATCCCGACGCGTACACGCCAGGATCCGTTCCTGCGTGGCGATCCCGTCCCCACGGCGGTCGAATGGATCGACGGCATCGTCGGTGGGGCGAACTACGACATCGGTCATGCGCTGCTGGACATGTCGGGCGGACAAAGCGAGGTCGGCACCTCGTGCAGCGACGCCCGCGACGCCGACTTCATGGCGACTCACAAGGCGGCCGCATGGAGCGGAACGAAAGAGCCGGCGATGTCGCCGCAGGGCCTCGACTTCTTCATCCACGTCCTCGGGCGCCAGCTCGGCGCGTGGCCGACGGCCGCGGGGTGCCAGCGCGACGCGCTAGGCGATCACGCGGTCGAACCTGGCAGCGGTAGCACGGCGATGGGATACGCGTCGGCGACCTGCGCGCCCGCCGCGACGCTGCAGGCGCGCGCGGATCGCTACTTCCATGCCGTGAGCATCGGCCAGATGCACGACTGGCTTTCGTCGCGCGGCGGCCGCTGTGCGACGAAACGGCTGAACGGCGCGACCGCGCCGTGGATCGACCCACGCCAGCTCGACGAATGGATCGTCGTGCCCGCGCGCACGCCCTTCGTACTCGAGGCGCTCGCCACACCCGGCGAGGGCGGCCGCCGGTTGACGTACGCGTGGGAACAGGTGGGCGCGTATGGCGGCGCAGGTACGGACACCGACGGCAT
Source organism: Luteibacter sp. 329MFSha (assembly GCF_900111665.1). Classification (NCBI taxonomy): domain Bacteria; kingdom Pseudomonadati; phylum Pseudomonadota; class Gammaproteobacteria; order Lysobacterales; family Rhodanobacteraceae; genus Luteibacter; species Luteibacter sp. 329MFSha. Next base: position 135,565 of record NZ_FOJE01000003.1, read on the forward strand.
CCTGTTCCGCTCGTGGCCGCCGACCACGTCCGGCCGGCGCACGTTTCCGCGCATGGCGGACGCGTTGCGCGGTCAGGACGGCGGAACGGGCGAGCGCCTGCCCACGGCGACGCGCACGCTGGATTTCACGCTGACCGTCCGCGACAACGCGGGCGAGTCGTCGACGCTCGCCCAGGCGAACGCGCGCGTGCACGTCGTCGATACCGGCCAGGCTTTCGCCGTCGACGTTCCCGCGACGGCGACGGCTGGCGAACCGATGCCGCTGCGCTGGAACGTCGCCGGCACCGATGCCGACCCGATCGCCTGCCACTTCGTCGACGTCGACCTGTCGCTCGATGGCGGTGACGACTGGACCACGATCGCCGTGGACGAACCGAACGACGGCGACGCGGCGCCGGTGTTGCCGGACCACATCGCCAGCGATCGTGCGCGCGTGCGGGTCCGGTGCGACAGACGTCCGTTCTTCGCAGTGACCACGTCGGACTTTTCCGTCGTGAAGCGCGCGGCGCGCTGACATTGACTGCGGGTGACGCCGACAGCACGACCGCCACCCCGTCTGGCCTCATGGGCGCCTTTCCGGCTCCCGCCGGTTCTCACCAGGAAGGTCCACTCCATGCGCCTGAAAACAACGCTCTCCTTCGCCATCGCGGCATGCCTCGGCACCGCCTCCATGAGCGCCACCGCCGCCTCGCTGTGGCGTGACGGCCCGACGGTTTCGACGACCGCGGCCCGGGCCGCGGATACCGACATGCCGTCGCGCTACCGCAGCGTGATCCTCGACCGGGCCGGGCTGGCGGCGACGCGCTCCGCTCGCGGCGCGGCTCCCGCGCGCCTCGAACTGCCGCTGCCCGATGGCGGGCAGACCGTTTTCGAGCTGGAGGACGCGAACGTCCTTCCGGCCTCCCTCGCGGCGAAATACCCGAACCTGCGAAGCCTCAAGGGCAAGGACGCGGCGGGCCGCCAGGTCCGCCTCGACATCGCACGCGACGGCGTGCACGCCATCGTCCGCGACGAAGCCGGCGACTGGATGCTTCGCCCCGAATCCGCGGGCGGTAGCCGCGCGAAGGGCGCCGATCGCCACATCGTCTTCCGTCGCGCCGATGCGCCCATGTCGACCTGGACCGAAAACGCGGGCATCGGCAGCGCGGCCACGATCGCCCCAGGCGCCGCACCGTTCCGCCGTGGCGCCGCTCCGGAGGGTACACCCGTGCTGCGCACGTTCCGCCTGGCCATGACCGCCACATCAAGCTACACCGCGAAGATGGGCGGCACGATCGAGGACGGGCTCGCCGGCATCGTTCGCACGGTCAACCGCGTCAACGCGATCTTCGAGAACGATCTCGGCGTGCACTTCGTCCTCGCGGAGAACAACGACCGTCTCGTGTTCCCGAACAAGGCACTCGACCCGTTCGAGCTCGCAGCGCCGGGCGCCGGCCTGTCCGACTTCGACGCCGCCAACATGAACGTCCTCGTCACCCGGGAAAAGCTCGGCGAAGACGCGTTCGACGTGGGCCACCTGCTCGATGGCCGGCGGGACGCCGGCGTGGCCGGCCAGATCGGGAACACCTGCATGCCGTGGTCGGGTGACGAGGCACGCCTGCACCAGGCGAAGGCGGCCGGCATGACGGGCAGCGCGCATCCGTTCGGCGACGCCTTCCACGTCGACTTCGTCGCGCACGAACTCGGCCATCAGTTCGGCGCGCACCACACGTTCAATGGCTGCACCGGTGATCACGAAGACACCGACTCCAACGTGGAGCCGGGCAGCGGTTCCACGATCATGGGATACGCGGGCATCTGTCCCCGGAACAACCTGCAGGCCCATAGCGACCCCTACTTCCACGCCGCCAGCATCGAGCAGATCGGGACGTGGCTCGACGGCATCGGTGGCGAGTGCGCCGCCACGCGACCCAATACGGCGCCGGTGCCCGTCATCGATACCACGGGGTGGAACAAGCCGGTCCTGGTGCCCGCACAGACTCCTCTCCGCCTGCAGGCGGTGGCATCGTTCGCCGATCCGCGCGCGAACATCACCTATACCTTCGAGCAGATGGACCGGGGCCCGTTGCAGCCCGCGGATGAGGATCTGGTGGACCTGAGGCGCGGTGCCCTGTTCCGCTCGCGACCGCCGCAGGCCCGCGGCGAGCAGACCTTCCCTGCCATGGACGTTCTGCTCGGCAACGAGCCGGCGGGCCTCGGCGACGCCCTGCCGCAGTACGACCGCAACCTGCATTTCCGCCTTACGGCACGCGACAACCGCGACCACCGGTCGCACGTCGTGAGCGCCGACCGCACGGTACGCGTGGTCGACACGGGCGAGGCGTTCGCGATCGAGGCTCCGGCCGCGGGCACCGTGCTGAGGCGCGGCAAGGCCCGACAGGTGCGCTGGAATGTGGCCGGCACCGCCGTCGCTCCCATCGGTTGCCCCAAGGTCGACATCGATCTCTCGGTCGATGGTGGCAAGACGTTCCTCGCCACGCCACTCGCGGTCGCCGTGGCCAACAAGGGCCGCGCCACCGTCACCCTCCCCGCGGAGATGACGCCGACCCGGAACGCACGCCTGCGTGTCGAATGCGCCGACGGTCGCTTCTTCGCGCTGTCGCCGGAGATCGAGATCCGCTGAGCGAACGGTCAGAGGCCGAGGGAAATTTCCTCGGCCTCCACGCCCGCCATGTGGATGTGATTGACGAACAGGGAAAACGCGAGCTTGCCGGCCAGTCCATGCACGTGTTGCATCCATGGCGGCAGGTACCGCGGTTCGGCGATGTCGCCGGCGACGAAGTGCGATTCGAGGCTCAGCACATCGTGCAACGCGAGCTTGCCGGCGAACAGGTTGCGCAGGAGATCGAGCCGACGCTGGCGGAGCGCCCAGCGGAAGAACGTGTGCACGGCGAGCAGGCCGCTCAGGTAGACGTTGTCCTTGGCGAAGGCCGAGCCGCCGGTCAGCGGCACGCCACGGAACACGCGCTGCGCGGAGTGGAAGCTGTCGGGGACGTTCTGGCCGCATTCGCGGAAGTAACGGAACACCTCCACGAAATCGGCGCCGTTGAGCGCCATGTCGATCGCGAGGATGCGCAGGCTGATGCGTTTCAGGCGCGAGATGTCGATGGCGCCCGACATCAGTTCGGCGAACACCGCCAGGCCTTCCTGTGTCGCCGTGACGCGCGGCGACGTGCGTGCCAGCGATGCGAGCACCGGCTGTTCCCTGCCGTTGAGCGCCGTGAGCGAATGCACGAACGCTTCGTGCGCCAGCAGCTGGTGACGGTCGTACTCCGTGAAGCGCACGCCGCCGCGCAGGCGGATGCGCGTCGCGCCGGCCGCGGCCTTCGCGGTGAGCTCGGGATCGACCTCGACGGCGATCGTGCCGGGCGCGAAGAACGCGTCCAGCCGCTCGGTCATGTCGCGACGCAGTTCCTCGGCCGGGATCGTGCCGGTCGCGTCCTCCGTTTCGAGATCGGCGCCGAGTTCGTCCGCCAGGTCGACGAAGTAACGCGCCGCGTCCAGATTGCTGCGATTGCTGCCGGGAATGGCGTCGCCAGGCTTCCCGTAGAGCGCCACCGAGGCCTGCGTCACGCCGTCGGTGCCCGCCGCGTCCAGCATCCCGGTCGCGACGCGCCAGGATTCCGCCGTTCGCCGGAGGTATTCGGCGATCGGGTGATCTTCGTCGGCCTCGGCCTCGATCGCCTCGAGCTCGGCGCGCGTGTCGCCGAGGTCGGGGGGCCTGTAACGGATGTCGGGAAGCGAGAGCCGGCCGGCCCCGAATTCGGCGATCAGCCGCTCTTCGACCGACGCGGGCCACGAGATCGTGGGCAGGATGCGGATGGTGCGGACCGCCGCGAGCAGGCGCTGGTCGAGCGCCGCGTAACGCTGCATCTCGGGCGAGAGGTGGAACGGGGCGGCCTGGGCGTGCATGGTCGGGAAGTATAGGCCGATGGCCCCGGGATCACCGCGACGAGATGTACTTCTCGCGACGGATGTGCTGCACGGCGAGCCCGTGCTCCTTCAGTGCCGAAAACGCGGCATCCACCATGTTCGGGTTTCCGCACAGGTAGGCGATATCGCCCTCGGCGCTAGGCTCGAGCTCGGCCAGCATGTCCTGCACGTAGCCCAGCCGGTCGTGCGGGCGCGGATTCGGACGCGCACCCCGCGAGAGGCAGGGGTGGAAATCGAATCCCTCGTGCTCGCGCGCGAACGCCTCGAATTCCTCGCCATAAAGCAGTTCGCCCTCGTTGCGCGCGCCGTAGAGCAGCACGAAACGGCAGCCGCGGCTGGCGATCAGCGCCTCGATCTGCGGCAGCATGGCGCGGTAGGGCGTCACGCCCGTGCCGGTGGCGATCAGGATGTAGCGCCGGTTCGTGTCGCCGTCCATGAGACAGAAGCGGCCGTAGGGGCCGCTCGCGTCGATCGTGCCTCCGTGCTCCAGCTCCCCGAGCAGCTTCGTCGCGGCGCCGCCCTCGACGTAGCTCACGGCGATCTCGATGCGGTCCACCGGGCCCTTGCCGTCGCCCACCGTGCCCACGGAATAGCTCCGCTTGGTGGCCTTGCCGTCGTCGTAATGGAAGTGGACCTGGAGGAACTGGCCGGGCACGAAGGCCAGCGGCTGGCCGTCCACCCGCTCGAAGGACAGGTGCCGCACCGTCGGCGCCAGCATGAAGCTGTCGGCGAGGCGGAGCTGGAATTGTTCGGCCATGGAAAGTCTCTATTGACGCCGGGGAACGGGGCGGCCCGGCAAAGCCCGGTATAATAGGCGGCTTGTCATCCCGGCGCAGCCCATGACCACTCCCGCTTTGCACGTCAACGATTTACGCAAGACCTACGGCAACGGGGTCGAGGCCCTCAAGGGCATCTCCCTGACCGTCCAGCCCGGCGATTTCTTCGCCCTGCTGGGCCCCAACGGCGCCGGAAAGTCGACCCTGATCGGCATCCTCTCGTCCCTCGTGAACGCCTCGTCGGGCGACGCCGAGGTGTTCGGCGTGTCGATCCACCGGAACCGCAGCGAGGCCATGCGGCTGATCGGCCTGGTACCCCAGGAGATCAACTTCAACCAGTTCGAGAAGCCTTTCGACATCTGCGTGAACCAGGCCGGCTTCTATGGCATCGGCCGGGCCGAGGCGTCGGAGCGCGCCGAGAAGTACCTGAAGGAGCTGCGCCTGTGGGACAAGGCGCACCACCAGGCGCGCATGCTCTCGGGCGGCATGAAGCGCCGCCTGATGATCGCGCGCGCCATGATGAACGAGCCGAAGCTGCTGATCCTCGACGAGCCCACGGCGGGCGTCGACATCGAGATCCGCCGTTCCATGTGGCAGTTCGTCAGCGGCATCAACGAGGCCGGGACCACGGTGATCCTCACCACGCACTACCTCGAGGAAGCGGAGCAGCTCTGCCGCAACATCGCGATCATCGACCAGGGCCGCATCGTCCAGAACACGTCGATGAAGAGCCTGCTCGCCACCCTCGACGTCGAGACGTTCGTGCTCGACGTCTCCGGCGTGCCCGCCGACATGCCCAGCCTGCCCGGCGTCGTGCTCCGCGCGCTGGACGACCATACGATCGAAGCCGAAATGTCCCGTTCGCACGACCTCAACTCGCTCTTCGCGGCCCTGTCGGCGCACGGCGTCACCGTGACGTCGATGCGCAACAAGGCCAACCGCCTGGAGGAACTCTTCGTGCGCCTGGTCGAGCACGGCCGGGAGAACGCGGCATGAGCGCCTCCACCAACCTCGTCGCGCTGGGCACCATCGTTCGCCGCGAGATCGTGCGCATCCTGCGCATCTGGACGCAGACGCTGATTCCGCCGGCGATCACGATGACGCTCTACTTCGTCATCTTCGGCAAGCTGATCGGCAGCCGCATCGGCACGATGCACGGCTTCACGTACATGCAGTACATCGTGCCGGGCCTCGTCATGATGAGCATCATCACGAACAGCTACGGCAACATCTCCAGCTCCTTCTTCGGCGCCAAGTTCGGCCGTTTCGTGGAGGAAATGCTGGTGTCGCCGATGCCGAACTGGGTGATCCTCCTCGGCTACGTCACGGGCGCGGTGACGCGCGGCGTGATCGTCGGCGCGCTGGTGCTGGTGATCGCCCTGTTCTTCACCGACCTGCACGTCGCGCACCCGGTCACCACGTTCCTTTCGGTGGTGCTCGGCGCCACGGTGTTCTCGCTCGCCGGCTTCGTCAACGCCGTGTTCGCGAAGAAGTTCGACGACATCGCGCTGGTGCCGACCTTCGTGCTCACCCCGCTGACGTACCTCGGCGGCGTCTTCTATTCGGTGGACCTCCTCGGCGAGCCGTGGCGCAGCATCTCGCTGGTGAATCCCATCCTGTACATGGTCAACGCGTTCCGTTTCGGCGTGCTCGGCGTCAGCGACGTGCCCATCGCCACCGCGTTCGTCGTGATGCTCGTCTTCGTCGTCGGACTCTCCGCGGTCGCCCTGCGTCTGCTCAAGCGCGGCGTCGGCCTCCGCTCGTAACGGAACCGCGATGCGCGTCAACAAGTACATCAGCGAAGCCGGCCTCTGCTCCCGCCGCGAGGCCGACGAGCTCCTCGTCGCCGGGCGCGTCACGATCAACGACGAGGTCGTCGGCATGGGCGCCAAGGCGCTGGATGGCGATGTCGTCAAGGTCGACGGCGAGGTCGTCGTGGCGCGCACGCTCGTCGCCAGCCCGGCGAAGAGCCGAGGCGTGTACATCGCGCTGAACAAGCCCGTGGGCATCACCTGCACCACCGACACCACGGTCAGCGGCAACATCGTGGATTTCGTCGACCATGCCCAGCGCATCTTTCCGATCGGCCGCCTGGACAAGGACTCCGAGGGCCTGATCCTGCTGACCAGCAACGGGGACATCGTCAACGAGATCCTCCGGGCCGAGAACAACCACGAGAAGGAATACCTCGTCGCGGTGAACAAGGCGGTGACGGACGAGTTCCTCACCGGCATGGCGCGCGGCGTGCGTATCCACGGGCAGATGACGAAGCCGTGCAAGGTGCGGCGCATCGCCAAATTCGGTTTCTCCATCGTGCTCACGCAGGGCCTGAACCGGCAGATCCGCCTGATGGCCGCCGCGTTCGGCTACCGCGTCACGCAACTGCGCCGCGTGCGGATCATCAACGTGAAGCTGGGTCATCTGAAGGTGGGCCAGTGGCGCAACCTCACCGAGGCCGAGCTGAAGGGCCTGTTGCCCGACCGGACGCGCTGGTAGCCGGGCATGATCGCACGCCGTCTTTCGCGGCATGCGATCATGGGCGGATGAACGATTTCCAGACCCTCGGGCTCGATCCGGCCCTTCTCTCCACCGTCGAGTCCCTCGGCTACGGCGGCATGACGGCCATCCAGCGTGAAAGCCTGCCGGCCATCCTGCAAGGCCGCGACGTCATCGCGCAGGCCCGTACGGGCAGCGGCAAGACGGCGGCGTTCGGCCTCGGCCTGCTCCAGCGCATCGACGTTTCGCAGATCCGCCTGCAGGCGCTCGTGCTCTGTCCGACACGCGAGCTCGCCGACCAGGTCAGCAAGGCCATACGCCGGCTCGCGGTCAACATCCCCAACGTGAAGCTCCTCACCCTCTGCGGCGGCATGCCGCTCGGTCCGCAGCTGGCGTCGCTGGAACACGATCCCCACATCGTGGTCGGCACGCCCGGCCGCGTGCAGGGGCACCTCAAGCGCGGCAGCCTGCACGGCGGCGGCATCAAGGTGCTGGTGCTCGACGAAGCCGACCGGATGCTCGACATGGGCTTCGAGGAAGCGATCGACGACATCGTCGGCCGCATCGCGAAGCACCACCAGACGCTCCTGTTTTCCGCGACCTATCCGGATGCGATTCGCGCGGTGAGCGGGCGGGTGCAGAAGGATCCGCTGGAGGTGACCGTCGAGGAAGGCCACGACGCCACCACGATCGAACAGCGCGTGGTCGAGGTCGAACCGCCGGTGAAGGTCGACGTGCTTTCCCGTATCCTCACCCAGGAGAAGCCGGAGGCCGCGCTGGTCTTCTGCAACATGCGCAAGGACACCGAAGCCGTCGCGGCGGAACTGGACCGCCGCGGTTTCTCCGCGCTGGCCCTGCATGGCGACCTCGACCAGCGCGATCGCGACGAGGTGCTCGTGCGGTTCGCGAACCACAGTTGCGGGGTGCTCGTGGCGACCGACGTCGCCGCGCGAGGCCTCGACATCGCCGGACTGCCGCTCGTCGTGAGCTTCGACGTGGCGCACGATCCGGACACGCACACGCACCGCGTCGGCCGCACGGGCCGCGCGGGTGCGAGCGGGTTGGCGATCGTGCTCGCCGGCTCGCGCGAACTGAACAAGCTGCGGGCGATCGAGGAACGGATCGGCGCGCCGCTGCCGCGACATCCGGCGAGACCGGCGAACGAGGCACGCAAGGTGCTGAACCTCGCGCCGATGAAGACCCTCGTCATCGATGGCGGACGCAAGGACAAGATGCGGCCTGGCGACATCCTCGGCGCGCTCACCGGCGATGCCGGTCTCGACGGCAAGGACATCGGCAAGATCGACGTCTACGCCACGCGCGCCTATGTCGCGATCCGGCGGGACCTCGCGAACAAGGCCCTCGAGCGCCTGCGCGCCGGAAAGATCAAGGGCCGCAGCTTTCGCGTGCGGCCCCTGGGCTGAGTGGACGTCCGCGGCGGAAGCTAGCGGTTCGTGCACATCGACGTGGAGGCTTCGTCGGTGGACTCGACCTCGGAACTCATCCGCACGACGTTGACCGGCGGAGCGAAGTGCGTGGTCAGTTCGTCCGCGAGGACGTTCCGCAGGTTGCGGATGACCGCGAGTGCCGGCGTCATCGTTTGCGGCGAATGCGGACTGCCTTCGACGTAGTTGATGTGCACGTCCGCCCGGGCTTCCACCGAGAACTGCTGGAAGGCGGCATGGCAGGAGGGGCATGGCTGCTGGCTGACGAACCCGAGGAGGCGTCCGCCCGCCGGGATCAAACCGCTGGATATGTCGCGCATGATCGCCTGCAAGACCTTGATCTCGGCGTCGTTGGCGCGGTTCGGCGTGCCGGGCGTGACCGGTTGCGGCGTCACGTCCGACCAGGTGGGCGCACCGACGGAACCGAAGCTGACGACGTTGTCCTCGTTGAAATAGTTCCTCGTCGGCATCGGCGGCACCTCGAGGTGTCGCGCGCCGCGATAGGCCGTATTGATGAGCTCGGAAAAGGGGCGGCCCGATACACCCAGATAGATGCGCGCGTGTTCCACACCCTCCACGGTATAGGTGTACTGGAAATGCGAGAAGGTGGCGCGGCGGATCTGCTGCTGGAAGCGCAGCAATTCGGCCGCGTCGGCGGCGCGTCCACCGTGGCCGGCGAAGGCTTCCTGCAACCATCGCCGCATGCCGAAGGCATAGCGGCGCATGGGCACCGCGAGCCATGTCTGCATGAAGTATTCGTCGTCGTTCGCGACCGCCAGCATGGTGACCCTGCCGTCCCCGCCTGCTTCCGCGTGGCGCGGCAGACCCCCGACAACGAGCGTGGCGAGCATCGCCGCGCCCAGCATGCGGCCCCGGAAAAGGGACCTCCGACGCCAGGAGGGAATGGTGGACGGCATCATGGCGTCCTCCCGCACTGTTTCATCGAGACGTGACGCAGCACCATGTCGCCTTGTCGCATGGACATCTGGCCGACCGATACCAACCGGTTGGCTGCCTTCGCCTCCGCCATGTCCAGACTGACGATGCGGTCCAGCTGGCCGTCGAGTGGAATGCCGAGGTGCCCCAGGCTGCTGGATTGCAGGGGTGAGGCAAGGTTCTGAAGCGGGGTCGACAGGCTCTCGCCGGAGATGTCGCCGACAGCCAGCACTTCATCGATGATCGCCTGCCCGTACCACCGGTGGATCGCGCGGTCGGTCGCGTCGGCGAGGCACAGCGGGCGAGGATCCGCGCCGCCCATGCCGGCCTTCGCGAGATCGTGCCTGCCGTTCGGCAGGCAGGCGTCGGTGCCGCCCGGCATGCCCTCCCGATACGCGGCCGCGATTCGCGCCAGTCGCAGGTTGGCAGGCAGCGCCGGGAACCCGTATCGATTGGTGCCGCTCGTCGCGCGCCAGGTCGAGAGCTCGCCGTCGAGCAGCTGGATCAGATAGTGCATGTCGGACCGGTGCGGCTGGCCATGACGCGCGGGATCGAGGAAGCGTCCGATGACGTCGCTGCGCAGACCTCGCTCGTACCAGGCGTCCCGCGGCGTGCCGAGCAGCCTCTCTCGCAGCACCTGCAGGGCCATCGCGTAATTGGCCTGCATCGCCGGCCGGCCGATATCGAGTATGCCGCGCATGCACGCTTTGTAGATATCCGCATCGACACCCGCCTTCAGGATGTGGGGAACGCCCCACGCACCGTCGCGCAGGTCGTCCGGCACAGGCGCTTCACGCATCGCGGTGGCCTTGGTGTAACCGAGGTCGCGGACTTTCCAGTCATGCAACTGCCGCTGCGTCATGGCTTCGCGGCCTTCCGCGACGAGGTACATGGCCTCCCGCGTCGGTTCGTCGACCGGTGAGAGCGAGACGTTCTCCCTGAGTTCGGCATAAGGCGTCTCGTCGCCGCCGAACACCCATCGCGAGTAGGAGGCATCGGTCGACTCGTTGATGTAGGCATGCGCCTGCCCCGCCGCCGCGTATTCCCGCAGGAGGGCGAGCACCGCGTCCTTTCGCCAGAACACTTCGGACGGCACAGGCTCGGTCGAGTATCCGAACCCCTGATCGAGCGTCGCGGCGGCGACGGTCGTGCCCGGCACTACGAGCGCGACGGCAAGTGCGTACCGGATGCGCGGCGAAACGCGAGGCCTCCCTCGTCGGGGCGCGCTGGCCATAACCCTTAATCCTGAGATCATGATCGTCCTTGTCAGACCGCGTGGATCGCGGCCCGGCCATTCTTGGCTCGGTAGCCCGCGAAGCGTAGCGTCGTCGTCGGTCGCGAGCCGTCGGGCTCCGCCCGACCGTCGGGAGGGTGCCGAACGACGAGGCGCTCCGGGCGGACGCCCGGACGATCAGGTGCCTCTTGGTTTCGCCCGATGCGTCGCCGTGGCCGTCCAGGGATCGTCCGGCCACGGATGCTTCGGGTAGCGGCCCTTCAGTTCCTTCTTCACTTCCGGGTACGTGCGGTTCCAGAAGCCCGCGAGGTCCTGCGTGACCTGGATGGGACGCCCGGCGGGCGAAAGGAGGTGGAGCATCACGGGCACCCTTCCGTCGCCGACGCGCGGCGTGTCGGCGAGACCGAAGAGCTCCTGCAGCTTCACGGCGAGGATGGGCGGGGCGCCGGCATCGTCGTCGCGCGTGCCATAGGCGAGCCGGCGCGTCATGCCGCTGGGGACCGTCAGCGCCTCCGGCGCGTGGGCGTCGAGCGCCCGGCGCTGGTCGTAGTCCAGCATCGACGCGAGCGCCTCGCCGAGCTCCGAGGCCTCGATGGCTTCCAGCCGCCGCTTTCCCCGCAGGTACGGGGCGAGCCACGCCTCGAGCGTTCGCAGCAGCGCGTCGTCGCCGACATCGGGCAGATCGAGTTCCGGTCGCCACAGACGGAGCGCGCCGATGCGCGCGCGGAGGACGCGCGCGTTGTCGCTCCAGGGCAAGGCTTCGATGCCACGTGTCCGGATGGCCGCCAACAACAGAGGCAGGGCATCGGCAGGATCGAGAGGAACCGCACGGCGTTCGACGAGCAAGGCGTCGAAGCGGCGTTCCTCGAACGCCTCGGCGATCTGGCGGTCCTCATCCCATCGCAATACGCGTTCGGTGACGAAACGGTCCGCATGGTCGCGTGCGAGCACGTCGGCGTCGAACGGCGCTCCGGCGAAGATCAGGCTGTCGCGTGCGTCGAGGCGGAGGTCGAGGACGACCAGCCAGGGCTCGCCGTGAAGCGCGCTGGCCTCGTGCAGACGGGCGCCGCGACCGTTGGCCAGCGCGTACCTCGACGGATTCGCATCGTCGCGCTTCGCGACGCGGTCGGGAAACGCGTGAACCAGCAGATCGCCCACCGCATGAGCGGTGGGCACGCCGCTCGCCGCGGTCCTCGCATCGAGGCGGCGACGCCAGCCCGCCGATGCTTTTTCGATCGCCGCCAGCGCGCCGACGTCGGCGCCGCCGTTGCGCGCCGCACGTGCGCCGCCGTCGCGCCAGAGATGCAGCGCGGCGAGCCGCTGGCGAAAGTCGTCGGTGCGCCCTTGCTCGCCTCGCAATGGCGAACGCGCTTCGATGAGCGCCAGCAGGTCGGCGACGAGTGCCCGCTGTGCTACCGGAGCGCGCAATGCGGCAGCCGCGAGACGCGGCGTCGCGCCGAGCGCGAGCATGTCGCGCCCGAGGCGCGTGATCGACGAGGCGTCGTTGATCGCGCCGAGTCGACGAAGGAGATCGCGGGCCTGACCCATCGCGCCCGCCGGCGGCGCGTCCAGCCATGGCAGGTCGTCGCTGCCCCACCCGGCGAGCTCCAGCGCGAGACCGGATAACTCCGTGTGCTCGATCTCCGCGCTTCGCGAGGGCTCCAGCCTCCGGCTCTGCGGCCACAGGCGATAGGCGACGCCCTCGGCGACGCGGCCCGCGCGGCCGGCACGCTGGTCCGCCGACGCCTGCGAGATCGTCACCGTCTCGAGGCGCGCGAAGCCGGATCGCGGATCGAAGCGGGGCTCGCGCGCCAGCCCCGAGTCGACCACCGCGCGGATGCCCGGGAGCGTCACGCTCGACTCCGCGACGTTCGTGGCGAGGACGATGCGGCGCGTGCCCGGATCGGCCGGCGTAAGCGCGAGTTGTTGTTCCGCGAGCGAGAGCTCGCCATGCAACGCGACGACTTCGACGCTTTCGGACTGGCGTTCCAGCATGCCGCGCGCTCGCTCGATCTCGCGACGTCCCGGAAGGAAGGCGAGCACATCGCCGTCCGTTTCGCGCAACGCCTGCCCGATCGTACGCACGAGATGCTGCTCGACGGTTTCCTGTGGCCGTGCCGGTGGATGGTCGATGCGCACGGGAAAACTTCGCCCCGGACTGCCGATGCGCCGGGCTCCGAACCACCGCTCGATGCGTTCGCCATCCAGCGTCGCCGACATCACGACGAGACGGAGGTCGGGCCGCAGGCTCGCCTGCACATCGAGCGCCAGCGCGGCGCCGAGGTCGCCCGCGAGGTGCCGCTCGTGGAATTCGTCGAACAAGATGGCGCCGATGCCATCGAGCGACGGATCGTCCTGGATCATCCGCCCAAGGATGCCTTCCGTCACGACCTCGATGCGCGTGCGCGGCCCGACACGCGACTCGAAGCGGATGCGATATCCCACCGTTTCGCCAACCTCCTCGCCCCGCTGCCACGCCATGAACGCGGCGGCGGCACGGGCGGCGATCCGTCGCGGCTCGAGCACGAGGATGCGACCGTCGGCGAGCCAGGGCGCGTCGAGCAGCGCCAGCGGCACCTGCGTCGTCTTGCCCGCACCGGGCGGTGCTTCGAGCACGAGTCGCGGGTGGGCCGCCAGCGCGTCGACGATGTCGGGGAGAAGCGGAGTGATGGGAAAGACGGTCTGCATGTCCCCGCTATGGTACGCAAGGGCGGACGCCGCCGCTCTCAGCCCTCGCGTTCGATGTCGCCTCCTGCGGGCGAGGGCTTCCTGTCCGCGGCCGTCACGTCGAACGGGCGCAGGGACTGGAACGCGCGCCGATAGTCGTCCGAGACGCGCTTCGCATCGTCGCCATTGGTGATCACCCGCGGCGTGATGAGCACCACGAGCTCCGTGCGATCGCGCGATTCCGAGCGCTCCGAGAAAAGGATGCCAAGGCCGGGGATACGGCCGAGGAAGGGAACGCCGCTGCGGTGTCTGGCCTCTTTCTCGCCGATGAGGCCGCCGAGCAACACCGTCTGCCCGCTCTGCACCGCGACCTGCGTCGTCAGCTTGCGCTTCGATATGGGAGCGTTGCCGATCAGGCCCTCGACATCCGCGTTGCTGACCTCCTGCGCGACGTCGAGGTAGACCAGGCCGCCCGGATTCACGCGCGGCCGGACGTCGAGGATGACGCCGGTGTCCTTGTATTCCACCTGGCCGACCGTGCTGTTGCCGCCCTGCCCCGTGTTGACGAAGGTCTGCGTCACGGGAATCTGGTCGCCTACCTGGATGCGTGCCTTGTGGTTGTTCACGACGACCAGCGACGGCGCGGAGAGCGTCTTCGTGTTCCCGTCGCGCTCCATCGCACGCAGCGTCACCTGGAGATCCTTGTTGACGAACGAGTAATACAACGTGTTCGTACCGCTGGCCGCCGCCGTTCCACCGCCGAGCGCCCACTGCTGCTTGTTGCCGGGCTGAGTGACACCGCCATTGCCTCCTGCGAGCCCTTCCAGGTACCACTGCACGCCGAAACGGAACGAGTCGCGCAGCTTCACCTCGAGGATCCGCGTCTCGATCTGCACCTGCAGCGGCACCGCGTCGAGGCGTTCGATGGCCTGGCGCACCTCGGCCCACTGGGACGGTCGCGCACGCACCATGAGCTGGTTGTTGGCGTCGATCGCCGTGATGCGCAGGTCGGAGGCGCCGGAGGCGGGCGGCGACGAAGACGCCGGCGCCGCCGGTGCCTGGAAGAAGTCGGATTGTTCATCCGCGGGGGCGCCGGCAGCGGCCGCGTCGGCGTTCGCGCCGTCCAGGCCGCCCGCGCTTGCCACGGTCGCGGGCGTGAGCCCCGGTGCGACTCGTGCGCCGCCGTCGCCCGACACGGCGCCGCCGAACACGTTCGCCACGTAGCGCGCGACGTCGGTCGCCAGAAGGTTGCGTACGTCGTAAACGAACAGCCGTGGCTCGTTGCCGCCGCCACGGTCGATGCGATCGATCCAGTCGCCGACCTGATCGAGGTGCGAGGAGCGCGTCGCGATGACGACGATGGCGTTGGTCCGTTCGATGGGGATGAACCTGAGCAGGCCCGCGATGGGCGTGTTGCTCGATTCGCCGAACGTCCCCTCGAGCGCGGGGAGCAATTCGCCGACCGTCGCGTTGCGCAGACTGAAGACACCCACGGACATGCCGGCGACCCAGTCGACGTCGAAGGTCTCGATCGTCTCGCCGACGCGTGCGAGTTCGTCGCGCGTACCGGCGACCACCAGCACGTTGCGGGACGGATCGGTGAGCAGCAGGGCGTCGGACTTGACGAAGGGGCCGAGCAGTTTCGCCATCGCGGGCGCGGACACATGGCGCAGCGGGAAGAGGCTCGCGCTCAGGCCCGCGGCCGGCTTCGTCGCGCGCAACGTCGGTGAAAGACGGCCGGCGACCGCCTGGTTCGCCGGCAGGACGCTGAAGCGGCCGTGTTCCTTCACCAGCGCGTTGCCCGTCCACGAGAGCAACGTCTCGAGGATCGGCAGCGCTTCGGATTTCGCCACGGGCCTGGCCGTCGCGAACGAGATGGAGCCCTGCACCCCAGGAGCCACCGAATAGTTCGCGTCGAGCAGATCGCCGAGGATCGCCTTGACCACCGCTTCCACGGGCTGGTCTTCGAAGTTGAGCGTGACCGCGTCCGCTCCGCTGGCCACGGGTACGGCCCGTTCCACGCCCTGCGGTCGGATGAACTGCCCGGTGCCACGACTGATCTCGCGCGCGACGGACTCCTGCGCCGGCCGCGGGTCGTCGACGGACGGGTCCGCCGTCCGCGCGAGGGGAAGGCTCTCCGGTACCGGCCGTTCGACGCCGGCGAGCGCTTCGCGCTGTAGCCTGCCGTCGTCCTTGCGCGCTTTCTGCGGGGCGCAAGCCACCGTCAGCAGGGCCGTCAGGACGGCCATGCCGAGCATGCTGCGTTTCATGGTGTTGCCTCCTTCCCTGGGGCGCGTCGTGCGCCCTCTACCTCGAATCCATTTCCTGCTGCCGCTGCTGTTGCTGCTCCATGCGGCGTTTCTGGACAGCCTGTTTCAGCGCCTCGACACGTGCCCTCTGCAGGGCGTCTTCGTCCTGGCGCGGCGGCGGCGTGCGGGCGGCATCCGTGGGCGGACGCGGCAGCGCCGGGCCCGTCATGCCCTGCCCCGCCTGCTGCTGCACCTGCACGCCGTTGCCCGCGGGCGTCGACGGGCGTGCCGTCGGCTGCCCCGGCATGGCGGGCTGGCCGGGTTTGGCGGGCGTCCTGGCGAGCGCTTCGGGCGCGGCGACCTTGAGCGTGAGTTCGCGATGCTCGCCACCGTTGTCGAAGACGGCGCTTCGCGGCGTGAGCGACGACAACGTCCAGTGGCCGTCGGCGAGCGCCGTGCCCTCCTTGACGCGGACCGTGCTGTCCTTGCCGCGGTCCCGGAGCAGCGCCATGCGCAGGCCGGGCGTCATGATGATGCCGGTGAGTTCGAGATCGCCGATATTGCTCGACGTGTCGTCACCCTCCGCCGCGGCGACCGGTTTGCGATCGGCCATGAACAACGGGCGCTGCCAGACCTCGGCGAAACGCGCCAGCGGTGTCGGCGGCGGCATGGAAAGCTGCCGGACGGGAGGGAGGGGCTCGGGCGTGCCTGGGTCGTCCCACTGGACGCCGCGGCCCACACCGAGCACGAACGAGGCGCACACCGCCGCGAGCAGCGCCGCCGTGATGGCGAGAACCGGGGTGAGGCGACGCTGACCGGCGGCGTTCACGAGGACACCTTCGCGTCGCGCGCGGCATGGATGTAGCCAGACACGGTGAACTGCACTTCCATGGGCGCGTTACCGCCGGCGCGCGCGGCGACGGGATTGCGATAGATGCTGAAATCCTCGATGAAGAGGTAAGGCGTCTCTTCCTCGATGTCGTGCAGCACGGCCGTCATCGGCTGCATCTGGCAACGCAGGCTGATGTTGACGGTGACCTTGCGATACGGATCGCCCGCCTTCTCCTGGCTGGGCACGGGCATCTTCTGCACGACGTCGCATGCGCCGTCCTCGCGGTGGGCGGCCGCCACGTCGACGATGCGCTGCATGAGGCCCGCCGCGGCCGCGTTGGCGTCGTCACCCGGCAGGAAGGCGTCGCTGTGCGTCTGCCCCTGCTCCAGCGCGGCGAGGCGCTTCTCCAGCTGCGGCCGTTCGGCGATGGCCGCGGCGAAACGGCGCTGCGTGTCGCGCAGATCGTCCATCTCGTCGGTGATCGTCAGCTGCGGCGCGACGAACCACCAGTGCACGAGCGCGAAGTAACCTATCGCCAGGGCGAGCACGAGCAACAGCACGGCGGCGATGCGGGACTCAGCGGGTTTCATTCGCACGAGCGCCCTCCTTCGTCCCGTTGCTCGTGCCGGACGCCGCCGGCGAGGCGACCGGTTTTTCGGCGGCCGCGCGCGACGACGTGGACGCCGCGGCGGGCGCGGTCTTCGCACCGGCGGCCTCGGGCTTCGGCATCTGCGCTTTCGCCTGCATGTAGAAGCGTTCCTTGCCGGACGTGGGATCGGTCTGGATCGTTCCCTGGAAACTCGGGTCGCCGATGGTGGACGCGCCCTTCAGCGCGTCGATGAGGCGCGCGGCCTGCGGGCTCTGGCCCTGGAAGCCGATCTGGCCCGTGGCATTGAGCGTGAAACGCTCCAGCCAGGTGTCGTCGGGCAGGCGGCGTGTCAGGTCTTCGAGCACCGGCAGGATGGACGGCGCCTCGGTTTTCTTTCGCGCGAGGAAGCCGGACGCACCCGCGCTGTCGGTGAGTCGCTGACGCAGCTCCTTCACCCGCTGCGCGTCGCCGCGCATGGCCTCGACCTCGTCGCGCATCGCCTGCAGGGCGACGCCGCGATTGTGCAGCCACGCGGCCATGCAGGCGACCGCGAGCAGCACGATCGCGGCCACGAGCACACCGTTGAGGCGGCGCCGCCGATCGACGCGCCGCGGCACGCGCGCGGGTGGAAGCAGATTGACGCCAGCGAGCGCGTTGCCGTCCGCGACGTCGACGCGGTCGGGTTGGATGCCGAGCGCGGCCAGTTCGTCGAGCAGGGGATCGAGGCCGGCGCGGGGTGTCGCCGCGAGTTCCGCGACGAAGCGGCCTTCCGGACCACCCTCACCGAGTTCGCGCACGCCGAAGTGGATGTCTTCCGCGCGGAACGGCGTCTGCCTGTCGAGGTCGTAGCCGACCACCTGACGCAGGTTGTCGCGCGCGGCCAGTGGCAGCACGAGGCGACGACGCAGGACGGCGGCCGGCGGAAGCACCAGCGCCACGCGGCGATCGGACGGATCGGCATCGGCGAAGGCGCGCGCGAGCGACGCGGCGCGGTCTTCCGTCGCGCCGCCGTCGGATGCTTCCGCGACGGCGTACGCCTCGCCCGCCCGGCGCACGCGCCAGGCGTCGCCGTGCCGTTCGATCGCGTACCAGCGTTCGCCACCGGCGAACACGGCGCGCCAGCGCACGGGCACGAACGCCTGCAACTCGCCACCCCACCAGCGCAGGAAGCCCGGCAGCGCGCTACCGCGCCAGGCACGGCGCAGGCGATCGAGCTGCAGCTGCGATGCGTCCTGCCATGTGGTCATTCAGTATCTCCTTCGCGCCAACGCAACACTGCGTAGGGCTGATTTCCGGATCTTATCCCACGGAGCCGGATCGTCGATGTAAGGGAACTCCTGGTTCCGTCGTCAAGGATCGCCTCAGCACGTATCGTGTGCGTGACACCGTTGCCGCCCGCCATCGCACCGCCGCCGCCCTGCGCGCGCGTGGCGAGCACCGCTTCCGCGCCCGCGCCGCCGAGGCCGGGAATCGCGGCGAGGGCCAGGGGCTGCGCGTGCTCGGTGTTGGGTCGCTCGCGGCCGGACCAGATGGTCAGCGCGGGCGCGACCGTCGCCCATGTCGCCGCGTCCATGCCGAGCACCATGCGCGCTTCCTCGACGCTGGCGAACGGTCCGTTCCTCGGCCCGTAGGCGAGACCCGCCGCCTCGTACTGCGGTTTCTTCGCGCCGTTGGGCGACGCCGCGTCGCCCGGGCGCCGCCAGTCCTGGATGGCCGACGACAACCGGCCCGCGCGGTCGTCCTGCACGCCGGCCGCCTTGAACAGTCCGGTCAGGACGTCGCCCGACGCGGCATTGAGGTCGACCTTGCCGTCCTCGTCGACGATGGTGATGTCGACCTTCGCGTCGTCGAAGGCGAACACGTAGACGCGGCCGTCCGCGATCCAGCGCGACGACGCATCCGGTGCCTGCAGCGCCGCGATGGCGCGCATCACGCCCGCCTCGGCCGCGTAATGGGCGCGCGTCTGCGCGAACTGGTAGCGGGCCTGCAGCCCTTCCGTGCGCGCGAGCGCGGCGAATCCGCCGAGCATGATCGCCAGCAACGTGCAGCCCCAGAGGACGATGAGCAGGGCGACGCCCCGGGTGTGTCGACCGAACATCATCGTATGCCCGTCGTTCGTCGCGTCCGCGACAACGTGAATCCATTGCGCGATGCCGAGGCATCGATGCGCAGGGGCGCCACGAGCGTCGGGAAAGCCACGTTGCCGCCGACATCGAGCGCGATCCGCACCAGCGATGGGGTGCGCCGGTTGTCCGTCCACGCGTCCTGCCAGTCGCCCGGCTTGCCCTGTTCGTCGAGCCCGCGGAACGCGAAGGCGCCTTTGCGAATGCCGCGAAGCAGCACCTCCGGCTCGCCCAGCGGTTGCGGGTCGCCGCCGTCGGGCGGCAGCAGCGCCAGGGCGACCTCGAGGCGGTAGCCATCCTTGCCGTCGCCGACCAGCGAAACGGTCTGCAGTTGCGGCCCGAGGCGCGAGAGATAGCCTGGCATGGGCGCGACGAAGCGAAGCGAGTGGTCGTCGCCCGAGAAGACGATGGGATCGCCGTCGTCGTTCTCGCCGAAGGGAATGACCAGGGCCTGCGCCAGCTCGGTGCGCAGATAGGATTGCGCCGAACGGATCTCGTCCATGCGCTCGATCGCCGCGCTGCCGCCGCGGACGATGCGCGTCGCCGTCGAGATGCCGGAGTACACGCCCAGCAGCACGATCGTCAGCAGCGCGAGCGCCGCGAGCACCTCCATCAGGCTGAAACCGCGTGCGTGCCTCATGGCACGTTGCCCGCGCCGGGGCCCGCGAGGCGCAACGTGGAAAAGCGGGCATGGCGTTCGCTGGAGGGGTCACCCCAGATGACGTCGAGATCGATCCGGAACATGCCGCCGGCGTCGCTCGCATCGTCGCGCGTGGCATCGTCGGGCGGTCGATAGCGCGCGACGTTCATGCGCCAGCGATACGTATCGTCGAACCGCCCCTCGCTGGAACCTTCCCGCACGGGGTCCATGACGAACGCGCCGTCGAGCAGCGTGCGCGCGCGCAGCGCGGCCTGCGTCCGCTCGTTCGCCCTCGCGGTGAGGCTGAGCGAGCTGCCGGCGACCTGCATCAGCGCGGCGAACGCGATCGCGAGGATGGCGATGGCCGCGATCACCTCGAGCAGGCTGAAGCCGCGCTGGCGGGCTGGTGCGCGACTCATCGCGTGTCCACCACGCTGACCGCGCCGGTCAGCCAGCCGACGTTGACGTGCCATTCGCGGTCGCCACGCTTCAGCGTGACGCGTCCGCCCGTCGAGCTGCCGTCGGGAAAGAAGCGGATGCGGCCGGTGGTGGCGTTCGCCTGGTCCTCGCGGGCGCTGGTGATGGAGACGCGCATGTCCTTCGGCAGTCGCACGTCGCCCTTGCCCGGCGGCTTGTACGTCGCCGCGGCGGTGTCGACCTCGAGCGCGAGGCTCTCGCCGCGAACGATGGATTGCGCGCGGGTCCAGCGCAGCGCGGCGGCGAGCTCACCGCTGGCCGCGTTGACGCGGGCACTGGCGAGTCCCTGCGTCACGGGGATCGAGACGGCGGCCGCGGCGATCCCGATCAACAGGATCACCGCGAGCATCTCGAACAGCGTGAAACCGCGCGCGCGCATGCAGGATCATCCGGCTCCGGAGGCCCTTACTGCCAGTTGCCGACGTCGGCCGAATAGCCTTCGCCGCCGGCCTTGCCGTCCTGGCCGTAGAACACGACGTCGAAGCTGCCGTGCTCGCCCGGATAGCGGTAACCGAACGCGTGGCCCCAGGGATCCTTGAGGTCGGATTCCTTCGCGTACGGCCCCTGCCAGTTGCTGGCGTCGGCGGGCTTCGTCGTGAGGTCTTCCAGCGCGTGCGGCGGCGTGCCGTTGTCAAGCGCGTAGTTTTCGATCTTCTGGCCGAGCGTGGTCAGCTGCGCCTTGCCGGCGCCGTACTTGCCCTTGTCGACGTTCTTGCCGACCTGGGTGACGACGATGGCGCCGATGATGCCGATCAGCACGATGACGGCCAGCATTTCAAGCAGCGTGAAGCCGCGGGCATGGCCGTGGCGAAGGGTTCGGTTGGCACGCATGGGTACGACTCCTTGGAACGATTCGGTCAGTTGATGTTGCTGGTGAGGCTGAGCAGGGGCAGGAGAATCGCCGCCATGATGAAGGCGACGAGCACGGTCATGACGATCGTGAGGGTGGGCACGAGCGCGGCGAGCAGGCGGTCGATCGCGCGCTTCGCCTCCACGTCGAAGGTGTCGGCGACCTTCAGCAGCATCGTGTCCAGCGCGCCGGCTTCCTCGCCCACCTGGATCATCTGCAGCGCGAGGCGCGGAAAGCGTTCGGTCTGGCCGAGCGACGAACCGAGGCCCGCGCCACCCTTCACGCGTTCGGCGGCCTGCTCGAGCGCGAGGTCGAGGGCGCGATTGCCCGTCACCTGCCGGGCGATGGCCAGCGACGAGAGGAGCGGCACGCCGTTCTTCAGCAGCGTGCCGAGCGTGCGCGCGATGCGCGCGGTCTCCACCTTGAGCAACAGGGGGCCGGCGACGCGCATCGTCAGGAGGCGTCCGTGGAACGCGAGCTTCGTCTCGGGATCGCGCAGGCGGAGGCGCAGCAGCACCACGGCGACGACGCCGAAAGCGAGGATCGCCCACCACCAGTCGCCGATGGTCGTGCCGATACCCAGCACCACCTTCGTGATGAGCGGGATGGGCACCTGCATGTCAGCGAAGATCGGCACGAACTGCGGCACGACGTAGGCCAGCAGGAGCACCAGCGACCCGAGCACGCCGACCATCAGGAACGCGGGATAGATCAGCGCGTTGATGATGCTGCCGCGCAGGGCCTGCGCGCGTTCGAGGTAGTCGGCGAGCCGGCGCAGGGTCTCATCGAGCGAACCGCCGGCCTCGCCGGCGCGCACGAGGCTGACGTAGAGACGCGGGAACACCCCGTTCTCCTCGTCGAGCGCGGTCGACAGCGTCGTGCCGCCACGCACGCGGTCGCGGATGCGCTCGACCATGTTCTTCGCGCGCTCGCCCTCGGGCAGGTCGAGCAGGATCCCGAGCGCGCGGTCGAGCGGCTGGCCCGCGCCGAGGAGCGTCGCGAGCTGGTGCGTGAACTGCGCGAGCTGGTCGCCCGTGAACGGCCCCTTGCGGAAGAGCGCGGCGAAGCTGCCGCCCGAGGCGTCGCCATCGGCGGGCACGGCCTCGATCGGCGTGTGTCCCTGGTCCTGCAGACGGGCGACGACGTCCTCGATCGACGCGGCCTCCATGCGACCCGTGAGGGCTTCGCCGGCGGCGCTGATGGCGCGGTAGCGGAACTGGCTCATTCGCGGGCGGCCTTACGATTCCTGCGTGACGCGCAGGACTTCCTCGATCGTCGTGACACCGGCCACCGCCTTGGCGAGGCCGTCCTCGTACATCGTGCGCATGCCTTCGGAGCGCGCCTGGCGCTCGATCTCGCCGGCATCCGCGCGCTGCATCACGAGCCGCCGCAGCGGATCGCTCATCACCAGGAATTCCATGATCGCCCGGCGCCCGCGGTAGCCCGTGGGGTTGGCGGCGCTGCTGCCCGGCTTCCACAGGCGGATCGGGCGCTCGTCCGTGTACTTGTGCAGCTCGAACTGTTCGATCACCTCCGGCAGGGCCTCGTAAGGCACGGCGGTTTCGGGATCGAGGCGGCGCACGAGTCGCTGGGCGAGGATGCCGTTGACCGTGGAACCGAGCAGGTAATCCTCCACGCCCATGTCGAGCAGGCGGGTGATGCCGCCGGACGCGCTGTTGGTATGCAGCGTGGAGAGCACGAGGTGGCCCGTGAGTGCCGACTGGATCGCGATGCGGCAGGTTTCCAGGTCGCGCATTTCGCCGATCATGATGACGTCCGGATCCTGGCGGACGATCGAGCGCAGCGCGCCGGCGAAATCGAGGCCGATCTGCGGCTTGACCTGGATCTGGTTGATGCCCTCGATCTGGTACTCGACCGGGTCCTCGACCGTGATGATCTTGACGTCCGGCGTGTTGATCTGGGACAGCGCGGTGTACAGCGTGGTGGTCTTGCCCGAACCGGTCGGGCCGGTGACGAGCAGGATGCCGTGCGGCCGGTCGAGCACCTCGACGAAGCGGTCGCGGAAGTGGTCGGTGAACCCGAGCGACGCGAAGTCGAACACGATGGATTCGCGGTCGAGGATACGCATCACCACCGATTCGCCGAAGCTGGTCGGCACCGTCGAAACGCGCAGGTCGAGTTCCTTGCCCTGCACGCGCAGCTGGATGCGGCCGTCCTGCGGCAGGCGACGCTCGGCGATGTTGAGGCGCGCCATGATCTTCACGCGGGAGATCACCGCCGCCGTGGAACTCGACGGTGGCGCCTCGACCTCGTGCAGCACGCCGTCGATGCGATAGCGCACCTTGAGCCGATTCTCGAACGGTTCGATGTGCACGTCCGACGCGCGCTGTTCCACCGCGCGCTGCAGGATCAGGTTCACCAGGCGGATGACGGGCGCTTCCGAGGCGAGGTCGCGCAGGTGCTCCACGTCGTCTTCCACCGCGGCGCTGCCGTCGAGGCTCTCGACGATGCTGCCCATCGCGGAACGGCCCTGGCCGTAATAACGTTCGATCAGGTCGTCGATTTCCGAACGCAGGCCGACGCGGAGCTGGACGTCGCGTCCGGTCGCCAGGCGCACGGCCTGCAACGGATAGGGATCGGCCGGGTCGGCGACGAGCAGCGCCAGCCCCTCCTCGCCCTCGCGGACGGGCACGACGTGGTATTGCTTGAGGAACCGGGGCGAGAGTTCGACGTCGGCCGGCGGCAGCTCCGGGGCGTCCTTGGCCGCGAGCAGCGGCAGGCCGAGCAGATCGGCCCACGCGTCGGCGAGGTCGCGTTCGGACACGAGCCCGAGGCGGGCCATCAGCGCCGTGAGCGTTCCTTCCGGTGCCTCGTCGTGCAGCCGGCGCGCCCGCGCCAGATCGGTATCCTTGAGCCGCCCATGCGCCACGAGGTGCGCACAGACCTGGGCTTCTCCCGGTTCCCCGGTAAGCATGTCCCTTTGCTCGGTCATCGCAGACATGCCATCTCCACACGCTGTCCGTTGGTTACGTCGTACCGCCCGGTCGTTCCTGACCGGATGGGGCGCTATTGGTAGCACATACGGTGCGTCGACGGCGACCGTGCGCGTGACGATCCGCGACGTGGCGCAACAAGAAAAGCCGGCGTCACCGCCGGCTTTTCAGGCACCTGGCGGCGGCTTGTCGGCCGCCGCCGGACTCGTTTACCAGCCGATACCTACGCCGACGCCACCGGAGGACTCCCCGCCGCTGACCGCCGCGCCGAAGGTCAGGGCGGCGTTGGACGAGATGCTCCGCGAGTAGCCCACCGACAGCGCGCCCTGCCCCTTGTATCCGCCGACGCCCACGCCAAGCCGGTTGTCGCCGTTGACGCCCTGGGCGCTGAAGGCCATCTGGGACATGGCGGCGCCCATCGCGCCCACCTTGTTCAGGCGGTCGTTGAGGTTGCTGAAGCGGCGGTCGACGGTGCGCTTGTACTCGTCGAACGCCCCGCCGCTCACCACGTCGCCGAACCGCTGGTCGGTGTACTGCTTGGCGCTGTTGAGCGTCGCCGCGTCGCCCTGGTCGGCATACGACTTGGCCGTGGTCAGCGCCTGGTCGACCTGGCTGACGTTGGCGGCGTCCGTCGGCGCCACGCCGGGGGCCACGTTCGTGATCGGGGCGTTGCCGCCGTCGATCGCGGCCGGCGCGATCGGAACCGCCGCGGCCGCCACCGGGCTGCCGGCGGCGACGGGCGCCGCGACCGCGGCCGCGACTTCCTGCGGCACGGCCGCCGTCGTCGTGGCCTTGGCGGCGAGCGTGGCGGTGCTACCGCCGCGCGGCGGCGTGCCGCCCGGGATCGTGCTGCCGCCGGTGCCGGACTTCGACTCGAGGGCACCCACGCGGTTGTTGAGCGAACCGAGGGCACCGTCCAGCGCACCCACCGCGTCGCCGACGGAGCCGTACTGCGCGCCCTGCACGCGGTAGGTCGGACCGACGAGGCCGTTGGCGCCCATCGTCGCGCCGCCGCCGAGGGCCATCGCGACGGCATTGCCGGCCGCGTTCGAGGTACCCGAGAAGGCGCTGCTCAGGGCCGAGTTGAGCTGGCCCAGGTTCACCGCGTCGGTGTTCTGCGTACCGGCCGCCACGTTGGTGATCTGCCGGTTGCTGGCCGCCGTGCCCACCGACACCGTGTTGGCGCGCGTGGCCAGCGATCCGCTGCCCAGGGCCACCGAATTGGCGCCCAGCGCGCGGGCGCTGTCACCGATCGCCGTGGCACCGGCGGCGCCGGCGTTCGCCGAGGCACCGATCGCCGTCGCCGATTCCCGACTGGCCGTGGCGAACGCGCCGATCGCCGTGGACATGTCGCCGCTCGCGCCGCTGGCGGCACCCGTGGCGGTCGCGAACGCGCCGGTGGCGCTGGCGTCGTCCGAACCGTCGCCGGCACCGTTGGCGGCCACGTAGTGCTGCGCGCTGCCGACGCTATCGGACAGGGCGGTCAGCTGGTCGACGTTGACCGCGTCGGTGCCCTGCGTGCCCGCGGCGACGTTGGCGATCTGCCGCGTCCCGGTCGTCGATCCCACCGAGACGGTGTTCGCGCGGTTCGCCACCGAGTTGGTTCCCAGCGCCACGCTGTTGGCCGCCGAGGCCGTGGCGTCCGCGCCGACGGCGACGCTCCGGCTGCCCGTCGCGGTCGAGTAGTCGCCGACCGCCACGCTGCTGGCACCCGAGGCCCAGCTGTTGATGCCGAGCGCCGTCGCGTTCGCCCCCGGCGCATACGCGAAGTAACCGACCGCGGTGCTGCCGACGCCTTCGGCGCCCGCGATGGCACCCAGGGCCGTGGCGTAATCCGCCGTCGCCTGCGCGCCCGCACCGAACGCCGCGGCGCTGTCGCCCGTCGCGCCGGTATAGATGAGACCGACGCCGGGCAGATTGCTCGGTCCGCCGACGGCGACCGAACCGGCACCCGAGGCGGTCGTGGCCGTGCCCACCGCCGTCGCGTAGTCGCCCGTGGCGTTGGCGACCGCGCCGAGCGCCGTCGACTGATCGCCGCTGGCGAAGGCGCCGACGCCGACCGAGGTGGCGGCGAAGCCACCGGCCTGCGCGCTCGCGCCGACCGCCGTGCCGCCGACCGCGGCGGTCGTCGCACCGGTATCCACCGGATTGCCGTTGCCGTCCGCGATGAGGGCGTTGCCGTCCTCGTCGACGGCGTTGCCACCGACGGCCACGCTACCCGGTCCGTTCGCCTGCGAACCGGCACCGTAGGCCGCGCTGTTCTGCCCCGAGGCGACCGCGCCGTAGCCCGTCGCCGTGGCCTGCTGACCGGTCGCCACCGCACCGCTGCCATAGGCGCTGGCACCCTGCGCGCCGGCGAACGCGCCGGAACCGGAAGCGGTGGCCTGATCGCCGAGTGCCTGCGCGTCGTCGCTGCCGTCGTTCAGACCGTTCGCCTTGAAGTAGCGCGTGGCGTCCGTGACGCTGCCCGATACCGCATCGAGCTGTCCCTTGTTCACCGCGTCGGTCGCTTCCGTGCCTGCCGCGACGTTCGTGATCTGCCGCTCGCTGCCGACATCGCCCACCGAGACGGTGTTCGCGCGGTCGGCCAGCGACGACGCGCCCAGCGCGACGCTGTTCTCGGCCGTCGCGTACGACAGGCTGCCGATCGACGTGCTGTTCGCGCCTTCCGCGTAGCTGTTCCAACCCAGCGCCGTCGCGTAGTCCGCCGTCGCCCAGGCGCCGGCACCGAGCGCCGTCGTCGCGTAGCCCGACGCGAGCGCCGGGATGAAGCCGAAGAACGTCGTGCCACCGAGCGCGACGCTCTCGTCGCCCGTGGCCTGCGCGCTTTCGCCGACCGCGACGCTGCTCGCGCCCGTCGCGGCGCTTTGCGTGCCCACCGATGTCGAGTAATCACCCGTGGCGTTGGCCACCGCACCCACCGCCGTCGCCTGCGCACCGCTGGCGTACGCACCGACGCCCAGCGAGGAGGACGCGAAGCCCGACGCCTGTGCGCTCGCGCCGATCGCCGTGCCACCGATCGCCGCCGTCGTGGCACCGGTGTCGACCGGCACGCCACCGTTGGTGATCAGCGCGTTGCCCTCGTCGTCCACCGCGTTGCCGCCCACCGCGACGCTGCCCGGACCGTTGGCCTGCGAGCCCGCGCCGTACGCCGCGCTGTTCTGTCCCGTCGCCACCGCGCCGTAACCGCTCGCCGTCGACTGCTGGCCCGTCGCCACGGCACCGCTGCCGTTCGCCGTCGCGCCCGTCGCACCGGCGAACGCACCGGCGCCGGACGCGGTCGCGTAATCGCCGACCGCCTGCGCATCGTCGCTGCCGTCGTTCAGGCCGTTCGCCTTGAAGTAACGCGTGGCGTCCGTGACGCTGCCCGATACCGCATCGAGTTGTCCCTTGTTCACCGCATCCGTCGCTTCCGTGCCCGCGGCGACATTGGTGATCTGCCGCGTGAACGGCTCATGCACGACGCCGCTGGTGTCCATCCACGGCTCCGACGCGCCGACCGACACGCTGTTGTCGCGCGTCGCCAGCGAATTGTTGCCGAGCGCGACGGAACCGGCGCTGTTCGCGTACGCGTTGGCACCGAGGGCTACCGCGCCGTCGAACACGGCGATGCTATGCGGACCGATCGCGATGGTGTTGGCGTTCGCCGTTCCGGCGCGGTAACCGAACGCGATCGAGTTGTCGCCGTACGCCGTGGCCTCGCCACCCACGCCGGTCGAGTTCGCACCGTACGCGATCGCGAACTCGCCGAGCGCGGTGGCGTTCTCCTGGTACGAGAGCGCGGACCAGCCCACCGAGGTGGCGCGCGTCGCGCCCGCCGTCGCGAGCAGGCCGACCGCGGTGCCGTAATCGCGGGCGAACGAGCCCGCGCCGACCGCCGTCGAGCCGTAACCGTTCGCCTCGGTGTTGAAGAGGATGCTGTATCCCGTGCCATAGAGCGCGTTGGCGGGACCGCCGATGGCGACACTGGATTCGCCGTTCGCGATGCTGTTGTTGCCCACGGACGCGGCGTAGTCGCCCACGCTTCGCGAGCTCGCGCCCACGGCCGTCGATCGCTGTCCGGTCGCCTGTGCCGCGCTGCCGAACGCCGAATTCTGCGCCGCCGACGCCACGGCGTCGGACCCGTGCGCCGTGCTCCGGTCGCCGGTCGCCTGCGCGTTGGCACCGGAAGCGGAGCTTCCCTCGCCCGTCGCCACGCTGCCGTAACCGGATGCCGTCGCGTTCACACCCGTCGCCACCGCGCCGCTGCCATAGGCGCTGGCACCCTGCGCGCCGGCGAACGCGCCGGAGCCGGAAGCGGTCGCGTAATCGCCGATCGCCTGCGCGTCGTCGCTGCCGTCGTTGAGGCCGTTCGCCTTGAAGTAGCGCGTGGCGTCGTTGACGCTCGCGTCCAGCTGTCCCTTGTTCACCGCGTCCGTCGCTTCCGTGCCTGCCGCGACGTTCGTGATCTGCCTTTCGCTGCCGACGCCGCCCACCGAGACGGTGTTCGCGCGATCGGCCAGCGACGACACGCCCAGCGCGACGCTGTTTTCCGCCGATGCGTACGACAGGCTGCCGATCGACGTGCTGTTCGCCCCTTCCGCGTAGCTGTTCCAGCCCAGCGCCGTCGCGTAGTCCGCCGTCGCCCAGGCGCCCGCACCGAGCGCCGTCGTCGCGTAGCCCGACGCGAGCGCCGGGATGAAGCCGAAGAACGTCGTGCCACCGAGCGCGACGCTCTCGTCGCCCGTGGCCTGCGCGCTTTCGCCGACCGCGACGCTGCTCGCGCCGGTAGCCGCGCTCTGCGTGCCCACCGATGTCGAGTAATCACCCGTGGCATTGGCCACCGCACCGACCGCCGTCGCCTGCGCGCCGCTGGCGTACGCACCGACGCCCAGCGAGGAGGACGCGAAGCCCGACGCCTGCGCGCTCGCGCCGATCGCCGTGCCACCGATCGCCGCCGTCGTCGCACCGGTGTCGACCGGCACGCCACCGTTGGTGATCAGCGCGTTGCCCTCGTCGTCCACCGCGTTGCCGCCCACCGCGACGCTGCCCGGGCCATTGGCCTGCGAGCCCGCGCCGTACGCCGCGCTGTTCTGTCCCGTCGCCACCGCGCCGTATCCGCTCGCCGTCGACTGCTGGCCCGTCGCCACGGCACCGCTGCCGTTCGCCGTCGCGCCCGTCGCACCGGCGAACGAGCCCTGCCCGACGGCGGTCGTGTAATCGCCACTGGCCAGGCTGCTCGCGCCCACGGCCGAGGCGCCCGTGCCGGTCGCCAGCGCACCGTGTCCGTTCGCGGTGGATTCGTCGCCGAAGACCGCGCTGTTCGCGCCGATCGCGGTGGAGCCGCTGCCGGTGATGCTCGTGTTCGCGCCGACCGTCGTGGTGTCGTCGCCGTCGATGTTCGTGGCGCTGCCGAGGCCCGTCGCGTTGTCGCCCCAGATGAAGCTGTTCGCACCGTAAGCCGACGCGCCTTCGCCCCAGACGAAGGAATTCGTGCCGACGGTCGTCGTCTGTCCGCCGATGGCGGCGCTGCGGAAACCGACCGCCACCGCGTCGACATCGAGCGCGCCGGCCAGCGCACCGACGGCCGTCGCGTTGAGCTGGTTGGCCGTGCTCGACCAGCCGACGGCCGTGGTGTAATCCGCCGATCCCCAGGCGCCATTGCCGAACGCCGACGATCCCACGCCACTGGCGAGCGTCGGGATGAACCCGTACGCGGTGCCACCCACGGCGACGCTTTCCTCGCCCGTCGCCTGCGACGACTCGCCGACCGCGACGCTGCTCACACCGACCGCCGCGCTCGCCGTGCCGACGGCGGTGGAGTAGTCGCCGATCGCGTTCGCGACCGCGCCCACGGCGGTGCCTTGCGCGCCGCTCGCATACGCGCCCACGCCGAGCGACGACGCGGCGAAGCCACTGGCTTCCGCGCTGGCGCCGATCGCCGTGCCGGCGACGCCGGCGCTGGTCGCTGCCGTTTCGACCGGCTCGCCGCTATGCGTGACCAGGGGATTGCCGTCGGCACCCACCGCCACGCCGCCCACCGCGACCGATGCCGGGCCGGTGGCCTGCGCACCGGCGCCGTACGCCGCGCTGTTCTGTCCCGAGGCGACCGTGCCATAGCCCGTCGCCGTCGCCTGCTGCCCCGTCGCCACCGCGCCGCTACCGAACGCGCTCGCACCCTGCGCGCCGGCGAACGCGCCGGAGCCCGAGGCGGTCGCCTGCTCGCCGACCGCCTGCGCGTCGTCGCTGCCATCGGCGAGGCCGTTCGCCTTGAAGTAATGCGATGCGTCGCTGACGCTGCCGGCGAGATCGTCGACGCGCGTGGAGACGCCATCGACACGGGTCGACAACGCGTCGACGCGCGTGGACACACCGCCGACCGAGGTCGATACCTTGTCGAGTTGCCGCTTGTTCACGGCGTCCGTGTCCTGCGTGCCGTCGGCGACGTGGACGAGCTGGCGATCCTCGTTGACCTTGCCGATCGACACCGTGTTGGCGCGATCGGCGATCGAGCCGTCGCCCAGCGCGACGGAATTCTTCGCGGTGGCGCGCGAGTCCGTGCCGAACGCCGATGCCGCCGAACCGCTCGCGTACGACGATTCGCCGATCGCCACCGCGCCCGTGCCGCTGGCACGCGCGTTCTGTCCCAGTGCCGTGGACCACGCACCATCCGATCGGGCGCTCTGGCCAAGCGCGACGCTGTACATGCCGCTGCTGTCGGCGGCGGTGCCCACCGCCGTGCTGTAGTCGCCCGCGGCCTTCGCCGAGGTGCCGCATGCGAACGCATCGGCGCCCTTCGCGACCGGCGCCTTGCCCTGGATGCCCAAGAGGTAACCGCCGCAGATGTTGCCGGCCTGTGCCGGCGAGCTGCCCAGCGCCAGCACGATGCCGGCGGCCAGGGGCAGCGCGGCAATCGCGGCGCGCACGCGTCGGGACGCACCACCCTTGCCGTTGGCCCGTGCCAGTTCCGAGGCGACGACCAGGATGCCGAGCGATTTGTTCCAGACCTTGCTGTAGATGGTATTCACGTCAACCTTCCTCCCGGAAATGTCCGCATGTGGGCGATCGGAGCGCGGGCGCGCGGCGCGCTGCCCGTCACCGGTCCGTCGCGATCGCGGCGGACGATGTGTGTGTCCTGATGACCGGCGGCGACGCCGTCGGCCGATGAAACCGTTCGATGTGTCCCCTGCCCGCGAGGCGGGCCCCCTTGCCGAACGTCGAGGCCCCGGCGAACCGGGGCCTCTTCGTCGTCGCGCGTTACTGCGTGTACACGCCCAGCACCGAAACGCCGGAGTACGCCTTCACGCCCTTCACGGTCAGCGTCCAGACGCCCGCCGCCGGATTGCCGGTGGTGAAGGCCTCGCTGTTGCCGGGCTTGTTCGGCTGCGTCTTCACGGCGCCCTTCGGATCGGTCACCGAGATCGAGACGTCGCCCGACCCGCCGAACGTGCGCAGGCTGAGCGTCTTCGCCCGTGCCGGTACGTCGAGCGTGTAGACCACCGTCGAGCCCGCGGCGCCCTTCTGGTTGGCCAGCGCCTTGTTGTTGCTGAGCGCGATGCCCGGAGGAGCCGGCGGCGGACCGAACGCGGCGTACTGCTTCTGGGTTTCCGCGTCGGAGAGGCAGGCGTTCAGGCTGGATGCCTGGCCGGCCGTGATCAGACCGTCGCTGGCGAGCTTCGCGGCGTACGCCGTGATACCCGCACGGTACGCACCGACGTCGGCCGAGTTCTCGGCGATGATCTTCGCGTTGGCGATCACGTTCGCGCCGATGACGAGGCCGCCCGGGACGAGCCTCGGGATACCCGTGTCGCAGGTGAGCAGCGTCTGGTTGCTGCGATCGATGCCCCAGCCGATGTCCTGGAACAGCGCCGGAGTCAGATCGAGGTCGATCTCGCCGCGGAGGTCCTGGTTGATCGCGTACTCCATGATCGCGTTCGGCGTCAGGCGCGTGTCGTAGTGCGAGAAGGACGAGCCGGGCGAGAGCGTCGCCGGCGCGTAGATCAGCACACCGTCGGCGTTCGTGCCGGCGAGGCCGGTGCCTTTGCCGACGCTGCCCGTGAGGCCCGCGAGATTCGCCTTGAGCTTCGCGCCATCGACCTGGCTCACGAGGATCACGGGAATGTTCACCGGCGACGCCGGCGTGCCGCCCGGCGTGACGCCCGCCGCCTGGTTGTTCGCCAGGAGCACGGCCGTGGCACCGGCCGCCTGCGCGTTGAGCGACTTCACGGTGAAGTCGCACGAGCCACGATCGATCAGCGCGACCTTGCCGGCGACGGCGGACGCGTTCGTGATCGCGGCGCAGCCGTCGTTCGGCACGGCCTGGGCGACGCTACCCGTGAAGTTCGACGCGGTGGCGGTCGGACCGAAGCTGGCTTGCGCGTAGCCGTATTCGCCCACGGCGGCGGCCGGCGCGGTGACGCGATAGACATCGGGCAGACCCAGGGCCAGCGGTGCCTCGGCGATCACCGTCGCGCCGGAGAAGGCGAGGTGGCCGTCGTCGAGCGCGGCGCTGACGCGCTGCGCGGGGGTGAGGTCGTTCCAGAGTACGCCGTCGTGCTTGACGTAGGTGCCGTAGATGTTCGGATACGAGCCGGCGCCGCCCGGGAAATCCTCACCGGTCTCGAGGTCCGTCAGGTCGAGGAAGCCGAGACCGTGACCCATCTCGTGCAGCACCACGTTGAGGAAATCGATCTGTCCCGCCGGCACCTGGTGATCGAGACCCATGTACCACTTCGAGCCTTCGATGCAACCCGGCGAGCCGAGCGCGCCGTTGAACTGGCTCTGGATGTCGGCGTTACCCGGATCGAGATCCTCGCCCGCGAGCGCGTCGGCGGTGGGACCCGCGTACCACGTATTGGCGAGCGCGCCGGCCGGCAGCGTGGCGCCCGCGTCGAAGGTGAAGACGGAAAGCGGACCGGACGAACCGAGCACGCCACCGGTGGCGTCGCATTCGAGCGGTTCGAACGTGGCGTTGTTGATGATCGTCACGTTGCTCTTGAGGTAGGAGCCATGGATCTGCGCGGCGAACTTGAACACGTTCAGGGCCTGCTGGCCGAACGTCGTGCCCGGATTGCCGCCGACAGGCGTCGCCGGCGTGGGATCGTCGAGACCCTGGCCGGTGCCGACGTCCTGGTTGACGATCTTGATCTCGGCGGCGTTGGCGCTGATCGCGCCGCACAGTCCGGCCGTGAGGAGGGCGGAATAGAGAAGGCCGCGGCGGATCATCGGGTCGCCTCCGGTGCCTGCGGCGCGGCCGGAGCGGCTGCGTCGTCGTGCCTGATGGTGATCGTGCCGTCCGCGGCGCGCGTGGCCACGAGGCTCGTCATGCGCGACTGCGGAAGCCGCGCGCCCGTGGCCTTCACGCCGTTGCCGAGGGTCACCTTGCGCAGCGTCGTCTTCGCGTCGGCGTTGGTCAGCGGCTGGCCCGACAGCGCGGAGAGCCGTGCCTGGCGCGCCTGGAAGGCCTGGGAATAGGCCGCGCGTTCGGCGGCGGTCGGCTCGCGGAGCTTGCCGGTCGCGGGATCGATGGCCACCTGCACCCCGGCGGCGCGCGGCGCAGGCTGTGCCTGCGGTGTGTCGGCGGCGTGCGCCGCTCCCGCGACGAAGAACATGCCCGTCAGCACGAGGCCCATGGCCTGTGCCAGTGTTCGTGAAGTCATTACCAGTACCTCCCTAGTGCGGCGCCGGGACCCCTCCCTGCACGCCCACCGGCGAAGACCCCCTCGCCGGCGTAAACACTCGAGGATCGGACGTTCCCCACAACGTCAAACCCTGCCCGCCGCCGCGCCTCGCGCGACGGCGACGATTCATGACGTGGTGGGACAGCCGGCGAAACCGGCGGGGTGCGATGCGACGAACGGCCCGGGCGAACGGCCCGGAAGGTGCGAGCGGACGAACGCGCTCACGGTCGTACGGTTTACCATCTGCACTACCCCTTGCCCCGTGGTACTGCCTTCAGACGGCCACTTGCAGGCCGTCTTCCCTTTTGATGCCCGTGGCGGGCACCCCCTGCGAAAAGGTGTTTAAGCGCGGCGTCTTTTTGACGCCCGTCGTTGGAACGTAGCAGCACGAAAATGCGAACGTCAATCTTTTGACTCGCGATGTCGTGTCGGCCGAACGGCCTATGCGAAAATCCCGGCGAAACGCGTTTCACAGGGGCAAAGGCGCGGTGATTCATGGCCTTGCGTTTCGATAACGCACACCTCCTTCAGTCAACGAAACGACCCAAAGCGAAAGAAAACATGGACTTGATCGACATCGGCGCGAATCTCACCCACGAATCCTTTCGTCAGGATTTTGACGACGTGCTCGACCGCGCCAGCGCGCATGGCGTCGGGCGCATGGTGGTCACGGGTGCTTCGCGCGAGGGAAGCGTGCACGCCCTCGAGATCGCACGGGCGAGTGGAGGGAGGCTCTTCTCGACGGCCGGCGTGCATCCGCACCATGCGATCGAGTACGACGACGCGACCGACGCGCTCCTGCGCGAGATCGCCGTGCAGCCGGAGGTGCGGGCCATCGGCGAGACCGGCCTCGACTACAACCGCAACTATTCGCCCCGCGACGTTCAGCGCGAGGTCTTCGAGCGCCAGCTGCGAATCGCGGTGGACCTGGGCAAGCCGCTATTCCTGCACCAGCGCGACGCGCACCACGATTTCCTGGCGATCCTGAAGCACTATCGCGACCGGGTGCCCGCGGCCGTCGTGCACTGCTTCACCGATACCGGCGAAGCGCTGCGCGACTACCTCGACCTCGACTGCCACATCGGCATCACGGGCTGGATCTGCGACGAACGCCGCGGCGCGCACCTGCGCGAACTGGTGAAGCTCATACCGGCGGACCGCCTGCTCCTGGAAACGGATGCGCCCTACCTCCTGCCCCGCACGATCCGTCCCATGCCCAAGGACCGCCGCAACGAACCCATGTACCTGGCGCACATCCGCGACGAGGTCGCGCGTGACCGCGGCGAGTCGCGCGAGGCGCTGACGGAGTCATCGACGCGCGCGGCGGAAGCCTTCTTCGGACTCTGACGAACGGGTGGGAGCCGATCGTATCGGCGTGCCCACCGCTCACTCCGAATGCAGGCCGGTCAACGCCGCCTCCGCGAGATCCACTTCGCGCACGAGCGTGCGCAGGGTCTCGTCGTTGATGCGATGCGAGCGCCGCAGCTCGAACAGCTCGCGACGTTCCGCGCGCAGGGCCGCGAGACGCATCGCACGCTCGGTGCCCGCTTCGGCGCGTGCCTTCTCCGGCACATCGCCCTCCTCGCCCGCGGCTTCCAGGCGCTGCTGGTAATCGCCCAGCACGCGCGCCGCGACACGTGACGCCAGGGCGATCGCGTTCTCGTCGCCGTCGGCCTCCACCTTTTTCTGCTCATCGGCGATGCCGCGCAGCGCCGCCTCGGCGGCCAGCGCACGCGCCATCCGCTCCTCCCGCACACGTGGATCCTCGCCGGGTAGATTCAGCTTGCGCACGGAGAGCGGCAGGCCGATGGCCCCGAACGCCAGCGTGCAGAGGATCACACCCGTCGCCAGGAAGATCATCAGATCGCGCGTGGGGAACGGCACATCCGTGCTCTTCATCAACGGCAGCGAGAGCACGCCGGCCAGCGTGATCGCGCCGCGCACGCCCGCGAGCGAGGTGGTCCACATGAGTCGCGTGCCCACCTTGGGCCGCTGCTCGCCCCGATGCCACGCCCTCAGCAGCACGAAGCGCAGCGAGATCCACACCCAGACGAAGCGCAGGATCACCAGCGCGAACGTGATGGCGACGACGTAGGCCGCGAGGTACCACAGCTCGCCTCCGCCGGCTTGTGCGAGGTCGAGCTTCGCGTTGCCGACGATGCCTGGTAGCTGGAGGCCGAGGAGCAGGAAGATCAGGCCGTTGAAGGTGAACTCCACCATCGACCAGACCGCGACGCTCTGCACGCGCGTCGCGACGTACGTGCCTTTCTGCATGTCGGTGTAGTTCATCGTCATGCCCGCGGCGACGGCGGCGAGGATGCCCGACACGCCGAAGTGCTCGGCGAGCAGGTACGCGGCGAAGGGCAGCAGCAGGAGCAGGCCGACCTGGCTCGCCGGGTCGACTTCGCTGCTCCAGCGCACCAGGCGCCGGCGCACCACGCCGAACACCGCGCTGACGAACGCGCCGGCCAGCAGGCCACCGAACGCCGTGACGGCGAAATCGCCGGTGGCGGACAGGAGCGAGAAATGGCCGGTCAGTTCGGCCGCGATCGCGAACTGCAGCGCGACGAGGCCCGATGCGTCGTTGAGCAGCGCCTCGCCCGAGAGGATGTGCATGAGGCGTGGCGGCATGGGCGACCGGCCCGTGATCGACGACACCGCCACCGCATCCGTCGGCGACAGCACCGCGGCCAGCGCGAACGCGACCGCCAACGGCACCGTCGGGATCATCCAGTGCACGAAGTAACCGATGCCCAGGATCGTGAAGAAGACGAGGCCCACGGCCAGCGCGAGGATCGGACCGCGGAGCAGGAAAAGCTCCCGCTTCGGAATGCGCCAGCCGTCGGCGAAGAGGAGCGGCGGGATGAAGAGCAGGAAGAACAGATCGGGATCGAATTCGACATGCATGCCGAAGGGCCGCGCGAGCAGCGCGCCCAGGCCGATCTGCAGCAAGGGAAGCGGCAGCCGCACGGGCAGGATGCGCACGAGCGCGCCCGACAGCGCGACGACGAGCAACAGGACGAGGATGGTGATGACGAGTTCCATGGAGAGGGACGCTAACGTCTGGGAGGGCCGGGCATCAACACCTCGGCGCGCGCCAGCTAGCACGTACTGCACGCCTCGTCATGAGAAAACGGCGCGACATCTCCGGTGAAGCAAAAAACTGCGACCTCGCTCGCACCTTCCCGCGTAACGCGCGTTACTCAGAATCCTTCCATATCCGCGCGACCCGGCCATCCCTAGCCTCTGGTCCCGGGAACCAATCGTCGTTCTTGGCTCCTGCGCTTTGGCCGCTCCTTCGGGAGCGGTCCTTTTTTAAGACACGACTCCCGTCCTGCTCCGCATGGCAGGACACGCCCGCGACGCGCCATCGCGCGGGCGACCCCGGATTGCCGCCCGCTCCCACGGGCGGACCTTTTTCGTCCGATCGCAGCTTCACTACCACCCTGCCGAATTCGCGTATGTTAGGGTCCCGACAGAACAGCAGGGGAACGGGCCGGTGATCAGCGTGGCACTCGTCGAGGACGACATCGCCCTGCGCGATCGCGTCCTGCTGCCCAGCCTGCGGCGCGCCGGCTTCGACGTGCGACCCATGGCGCTGGCGGCGGAACTGCGCGAACACCTCTCGCACGAGGCCGTCGACATCGCGGTGCTGGACGTGGGACTGCCCGACGGCGATGGCTTCTCGCTCTCGAAGCATTGTCGCGAGGCCCGGCCGGACATGGGCATCGTGATGCTCACCGGTCGCCGCGACACCGACGACGTGGTGCGCGGCCTGAACGACGCCGACGCCTACCTGACCAAACCGGTGTCGGTCGACGTGCTGGTCGCGACGCTCGGCAGCGTCGCCCGGCGGCTCGGCCGCCTCGTCGCGCCGCCGCCCGCCGAACCCTGGCGACTCGTGGGCAGCCAGTGGGCCCTGCGTTCTCCCGCCGGCGTACGCATCGGCCTCACCGCGACGGAGCGCACGTTCCTCACGGTGCTGTTCGATCGCGTGGACGAGACCGTTCCGCGCGACGATCTGGTGCAGGCCATGACGGACAACGTGCACGATTACGACCCGCACCGCCTCGACTCGCTCCTGCATCGCCTGCGCCGGAAGATCGCCGCCGCGACCGACGAACGCTTCCCGCTGAATCCCGTGCACGGCAACGGCTACATGCTGGTCGCGACGGATACCTGATCGTCCGGCTCGTCCGCGTGCGGAAGGATCATGGCGATCGTCGTGCCCTGCCCCGGCACGCTCGTGATCCGCAGGTCGCCGCCCACGCGACGTAGCATGCCGTAGACCGTCGACAGACCGAGCCCCGTCCCCTGTCCGCGGCCCTTCGTGGTGAAGAACGGCTCCGTGACGCGTTCGATGACGGACGGCTCGATGCCCGTGCCGGTGTCGCTGCACTGGATGGTCACGCACGCGCCCCCGGTCACCGTCACGCTGAAGCATCCGCCACGGGGCATCGCGTCACGCGCGTTCGAGGCGATGTCGAGGAAGGCGAGATCGAGCTCGTTGCGATCCACGCGTACGAAGAGCGGCTGCGACGGTGGCGCGACCTGCAGTCGCACGCCCGGCGGCAGCAGCTGGCGGAGCATCGTCGTCAGGCTGGCGCATACCGCCGCGAGGTCGACCACCTCGACGGCACCCGTGTCGCGACGACTGAAGCCGAGCAGGCGTCCCGTCACGGCGGCGCCGCGATCGGCGGCCTCTTCGATGCCTTCGAGCGCATCCTGCAGCCGTTCCACGTCGTCGCCCTGCGAGGCACGCCCGGTCATGACACGGAACCGCTCGCGCGCGTAGCCCTGGATGACGCCGAGCACGTTGTTGAAGTCGTGGGCGACACCACTCGCCAGCTGCCCGACCGCTTCGAGCTTGCGCGTGTGCAGCAGCGCCGCCTGGCTGCGCTCGCGTGCCGCGACCTCCTGCCGGAGCGCGCGTCCGCGCGCCTCCGACTCGGACAGCGCCGAGCGCAGGCTGTAGTTGAGCTGGTTGAGGAACAGCGTGATCGCCACGTACGACGCGCCGACGGACGGAAACTCGTTGTAGCTGCGCCAGAAGTTGGCCGACCAGTCGCCCGAGGCGATGGCGTCGCGGGTCATGGCGAGCAGCAGGCTGCCGCAGATGACGCCGAAGGTCGTCCACAGCGCGCGCTTGCCGAGCAACAGCGTCGCCAGCACCAGCACTTCCATGGCCGTCTCGTCGGTGGGCATCACCGCGTATCCGAACGTGGCGTACGCGAGCAGCATCGAACACCACATCGTGGCGAGGATGGTGATCGACGCCCCGCGGAAATTACCCCGGCGAACGAGGGCGAACGCCACCCATGCCGCGACGGTGATACCGGCGTCGGTGAGGTTGTCGACGAGGATCGCGTAGTTGCCGTAGTCCGGCGCGCCACCGAGCGCGCTGTCGACGAACCAGCGCCGGTAGATCTTGTTGAACGGAACGAACAGGCCTTCGTAGGCCAGCACGAGTTGCAGGAAGACGGCGCTCTTGCGCTCGATCGGATCCGCGATGGGCACGCTGGCGAGCCAGCCTTTCAACGACTTCCACATGCGTGACGCGAGACCTCCCCCAAGGCGCGCATCCGCTGCGTGAGTTTTCGTGAGTCCCCGTGAGTCCCCATGCGTGACAGCGTCCGCCGCCGCCGACTACGTTTCATCCACACGCGGCCGGGGTCGTCCCTCGCGCCGAGTCTAACGCAGGAAAGCCGTCTTCGACGCTTCCACGGGCAGCCCCGCGCTGCCGCGCCACCGGGGAAAATCCATGACTTCAGCAAGGCCAGGTCGGCTCCGTGCCGCTTTGGTGTTCGCGCTCGCCGGTATGGCGGGCACGCAGACCCTCCATGCGCAGGACGCGGCCGCCACGTATTTCGCCGCCAACGGCGATCCGGATGCCACCGATCCCGCGCTCGCGTACGGCCAGTACGCCGTCGCGGCCGGATCGCTCGCCTTCGCGTTCGGCACCGGCAGCGCCGCCTACGGGAGTCTCTCGGGCGCCATCGGCGAATTCTCGCTCGCCAACGGATACGCCGCGCAGG
Organism: Luteibacter sp. 329MFSha; assembly: GCF_900111665.1. Classification (NCBI taxonomy): domain Bacteria; kingdom Pseudomonadati; phylum Pseudomonadota; class Gammaproteobacteria; order Lysobacterales; family Rhodanobacteraceae; genus Luteibacter; species Luteibacter sp. 329MFSha. The sequence goes on from NZ_FOJE01000003.1 coordinate 175,460, forward strand.
CCAATGGCGACGACAGCATCGCCAGCGGCCACGACGCCATCGCGGACGGCCTCGGAAGCACCGCGATCGGCGGACGGGCGCAGCGGATCGACGCGGCGACGAGCGTGCCGCTCGTGGACGAGAACGGAAACGCCATCGTCGACAGCACGTACGCGGGCGACCTCGCGGTGGCGGTGGGCGCCGGCAGCCGCGCGGAAGGCGTGTCGTCGACCGCCATCGGCACCAGTTCGAGCGCGACCGGCGTGCGCGCCACCGCCGTGGGCTACGGCGCGACGTCCGCCGCGAACGGCGTCTCCGTCGGCGATTACGCGAAGGCGACGGGCCTGCGCAGCGTCGCGATCGGCGGGTCGCTGGACGACTACCTGATCGCCAGCACGCCGAACGGCGATCAGATCATCTACATCTCGATCCCCACGACCGCGAGCGGCACCGACGCCGTCGCGCTCGGCGGCGCCGCGAGCGCCCTCGCCGACCGTGCCGTCGCGATCGGTGCCTTCGCACGGTCGACGGACCTGGGCGCCGTCGCCATCGGCCCCGGCGCGTCGGCGGGCGCGGCGAGCGCGCTCGCCCTCGGCGACAACGCGCAGGCCGGCGGCGCCGATTCGGTCGCCATCGGCCATGGCGCCAGCACGGTCGACGCGACGAACAGCGTGGCCCTCGGTGCCGGCTCATTCACGTATGAGTCCAACGTGGTGACCGTCGGCTACGACGGCAGCGACGGCGGCGCACCGATCCAGCGGCGCATCACCAACGTCGCGGACGGCACGCAGGCGAGCGACGCCGCCACGGTGGGGCAGCTGCAGGCGCTGGATGCGTCCGTCGCGCCGCTGCGCGACTACTTCGGCGCGAACGGCGACGCCTTCGACCAGGTGCAGGTGCTGGGTGCGTACGCCACCGGCGCGGGTTCCGGCGCGCTCGCCCTCGGTGAAGGTGCCGCCGCGTTCGGCAGCCTCGCCGCGGCGATCGGCGATCGCAGCGGCGCCGTCGGCTACGGCGCCGCGGCGTACGCCCCCGACAGTCTCGCGCTGGGGGCGTCGGCGCAGGCCATCGCCGAGGGCAGCGTGGCGATCGGCGCCGGATCGGTCGCCGACCGCGACGGCACGGTCTCCGTCGGCGCCGAGGGGGCGGACCGGCAGATCGCGCATGTGGCCGCGGGCGTCTTCGAGAACGACGCGGTCAACAAGGGCCAGCTCGACGCGCTGCTCGGCATGGGCAACGGTGGCGGCGCGGGCGGCGGTTACCTGATCCGCGGCACGGTGTACGACAGCGTGGGCGCCGCGTTCGGTGCCGTCGACGCGGCCTTCGGCGAGGTGTTTGGCCGTCTGGACGTCCTCGAGGCTGATCCTTCCGGTCCGTCGCAACCGGGCGCGCCGCTGGGCCGGGGCGAGGGACTCGCCATCGGCCAGGGCTCGGTGGCGACCGACGGCCGCGATACCGCGGTCGGCACGGGCGCCACGATCGGCGCCGACGGCAGCACGGCGCTCGGCAGCAACGCGACGATCACCGCGGCGGCCACCAACGCCGTGGCGGTGGGTGCGGACACGCAGGTCACGGCCGCCGGCGGCGTCGCCGTCGGGCAAGGTGCCAGCGCCACCGCGCAGAACGCCGTCGCGCTCGGCCAGGGCGCGCGCGCCGACGAAGCGAACACGGTGTCGGTCGGCTCGGCGGGTAACGAGCGCCGCGTGACCAACGTGGCGGCCGGCACGCGGCCGACCGACGCGGCGAACACCGCGCAGGTCGACCAGGCGATCGTGACGGCCCAGCAGTACGCGGACCGCGGCGACCAGGCCACGCTGTCGAAAGCCAACGCCTATGCGGATGCGAAGCTCAGCGGCATGGTCTCGTCCGAACGCTTCGACGCGTTCCGCGCGGACACCGACCGCCGCTTCCACGCGGTCGACCAGCGCCTCGACGGCGTCGGCGCGATGGGCTCCGCGATGGCCGGCATGGCCGGCGCGATCGCCGCCGCGGCGGGCACCGATCACCGCGTGAGCGCGGCGGTCGGCGGCTACCACGGCGAAGGCGCCGTGGCCGTGGGCTTCGCGCAGCGCATTCCGGGCAACGGTGCCGTGCTGCTCGGCGGCGCCCTCTCGCGCGGCGGCGAATCCACCGGCAGCGTCGGCGTCAGCTTCAGCTGGTGAACCCCTCCTCCTCGACACGCGGACCCAACCCATGACACTTCCCGCCGTCCTCCCACGTCGCGCGCTCGTCGCGGCGTGCATCCTCCTCGCCGCCCCCGCCTTCGCGGGCACCGCGGCCACCGCGCCCCTGCGTCCCGGCTCCCTCACGGACCGTTTCATCGTCACCTATAAGTCGCCCGTGCCTGCCGGTGCAGCGGCGAACACGGTCGATGCCGCCGTCGCGAAGACGGTGGCCGGGAACGCGCGTGTCGCGGCGCCGGTGCCGCGTTTCGTCCGCCGCCTCGCCGCGGGTGGCGAACTCGTGAAGCTCTCGCGCAAGCTTGGTGCCGCCGACGCGGCGACGCTGATGCGCCAGATCGCCGCCGATCCGAACGTGCTGTCCGTGCGTCCGGACGTCCGGCGCCACGCGACCGGCGGCACGCCCGTGCGTCGGGCTGCCGTGGCAGCCCCGAACGATCCCAGCTACGCCGCGTACCAGTGGGATTACTTCGATCCGACGGGCGGCGTGCGCGCGCCCGAGGCATGGCAGGTATCGACGGGTCTTGGCGTCGTGGTGGCCGTGCTCGATACCGGCATCGTCGCCCATCCCGACATCGACCTGTCGCTGGCTGGCGACGGCTACGACTTCATCAGCGACGCCTTCGTGTCGGGCCGCGCGTCCGACGGCCGCGCGCCGGGCGGATGGGACACCGGCGACTGGACGTCGACCGAGCCCTATACCAGCGAGTGCGGCACGTCGGAAGACTCGAGCTGGCACGGCACGCATGTCGCCGGCACCATCGCCGAGAGCACCGACAACGGCGTCGGCCTCGCCGGCCTGGCGCACGACGCCACCGTGTTGCCGGTCCGCGTGCTCGGCCACTGCGGTGGCTACGATTCGGACATCGCCGATGCGGTCGTCTGGGCGGCGGGCGGCCATGTCGACGGTGTGCCCGACAACACGCACCCCGCGCAGGTCATCAACATGAGCCTCGGCGGCTACGGCGCTTGCTCGGACAGTCCGCTGGGCGATGCCATCGCTATCGCCCTCGCGCGCGGCGTGTCGGTCGTGGTGGCCGCGGGCAACGACACCGACGATGCGCAGAACTACGCGCCGGCCTCGTGTCCGGGCGTGATCACGGTCGGTGCCACCGGCATCACCGGCAAGGCGTCGTACTACTCCAACTTCGGCAAGGTGGTCACCGTCGCCGCGCCCGGCGGCGGTGTGTTCCAGGACGACGATCCGGCCTCGGGCCAGCTCGTCGACCAGGGCTTCGTCTGGTCGCTGAGCAACTTCGGCGCGACGACACCGACGACGCCCGCCTATGGCGGCCTGGCGGGTACCTCGCAGGCGACCCCGCATGTCGCGGCGGCGGTCGCGATGGTGCAGTCGGGCCTCGTCGCGAGTGGACTCGATCCGCTCACGCCCGCGTCGCTGAAGAAACTCGTCGCGGCGTCGGCACGACCCTTCCCCGTCACGCAGCCGCATCCTTTGGGTACCGGCATCCTCGACATCGATGCCGCGCTGCGTCTCGCCGGCGCGGGACAGGCGCCCGATCCGTCGACGACGCCACTTGTGAACGGCAGGACCGCCAGCGGCATCGCCGCGACGGCGGGCAGCGCGCCCGTGTTCCGCCTGACGATCCCGTACGGCTCGACCAACGCCAGCCTGCGCACGCTCGGCGGAAGCGGCACGGTGCGTCTCTACGTGAAGCGCGGCGCCGTGCCCGCGGCGGATGGCAGCGACGCCGATATCGTGGCGTCGCGCGCCGGCACCGCCCAGGTGGCCGTGCTCCCGGCCGACGCCGCCGGGATCTACTACGCGCGCCTCGTCGGCGCGCCTTCCTTCACCAACGTCTCGCTGCTCGGCGCGTTCGTCGCCGCGAAGCCCTGACCTCGATCACGGGAAGTCCTCATGGCTCGCCACACGCTTGCTCCCCTCGTTCTCGGGCTATGCCTTGCCGCGTCGTCGCTCGCGGCAGCGGCGGCGACGACGGACACGAAGATCAACACCAGCACGCTCGATCCCGCACGACCGGTCGACCGTTTCATCGTCACCTACCGCGACGGCAGCGTCGAACGCCGAGGGGGCGCCGACGCGACCCGATCGGCACGCGCGGCGGCGGCGCGATTCACGGCGCAAGGCGCGGGGAGCACGCTCTCCGCCGATTGGCTGCGCAAGGCCGGCGCCAGCAGCGACGTGTTGCGCACCTCGCGCACGCTCGGCGTCGCCGACGCGACGGCCTTCATGCAGCAACTCGCGACCGATCCCGCGGTGGCGCACGTGGAGCCCGACGCGATCCTGCACGCCGTGCGGGACACGCGCGCGCAGGGCGTACCCACCGATCCATCGTACGCGGCGCGCCAGTGGCATTACGCGGATGCACCCGGTGGCGTGAGCCTCCCGGACGCACTCGACTTCGCCGACGGCAGCGGCGTCGTGGTCGCGGTGATCGACACGGGCATCACCGCGCATCCCGACCTGGACACGTCGCTCGCCGATGCCGGATACGACTTCATCACCGACGCGCTGTTGTCGGGACGTGCGCAGAACGGTCGCGTCCCCGGCGGCTGGGATCCCGGCGACTGGACGAACGAGCCGATCTACAACTTCGCCTGCGGCGAAGACGCGCCGAGCAGCTGGCACGGCACGCACGTGGCCGGCACCGTCGCGGAGCTCACGGACAACGGCGTCGGCCTGGCCGGCATGGCCGGTCGCAGCCGCGTGCTGCCCATCCGCGTGCTCGGCCATTGCGGGGGCTCGACGTCCGACATCGCGGATGCCGTCGTCTGGGCGTCCGGCGGTCACGTCGACGGCGTGCCCGATAACGCGCATCCCGCGAGCGTCATCAACATGAGCCTGGGCGGCGGTGGCGTCTGCGGCCCGTCCGACGTGCTCGGCACGGCGATCGCCGATGCGCTGACGCGCGGAACGACCGTGGTGGTGGCCGCCGGCAACAGCGGCGCGGACGCTTCGAAGTTCAGTCCGGCGAGCTGCCCCGGTGCGATCGTCGTCGGTGCCACCGGCATCACGGGCAAGCGCGCGTTCTACAGCAACTACGGCGGCACGGTATCGATGGCGGCGCCCGGTGGCGGCATCTACGTCAACGACGATCCGGCGACCGACACCGAGGCATCGCCCGAGGGTTTCGTCTGGCAGGCGATCAACGGGGGAACGACCGTACCGGGCGACGCCATCTATGGCGGTTACGCGGGCACGTCGCAGGCGACGCCGCACGTCGCCGGCGCGCTCGCGCTGATGCTTTCGGCATCGCGCCAGATGGGTCGCGCCGACCCCGCACCGGGCACGCTGCGCAGCATGCTGCTCGCGACGGTGAAGCCGTTCCCCGCGACGCCGGATCGCGCGGTCGGCGCCGGCATCCTCGACGCCGGCGCCGCCGTGCAGGCGGCCGTGATCGGTGGCGTGCCGCTGCGCAGCGGCGGACTGCTCGCCGCGCAGGACGGCGTGTCGGGCGCCGGCGGCGTGTACTACATCGACGTGCCGGCCAATGCGCGCGCGCTCACCATCCGGACCTCGGGCGGCAGCGGCGAAGCCGACATCGCCGTCGCACGCTCGGCCGCACCCGCCGCGGACGGCACGGGCAGCCAATGGCGCGCCAGTCGCGCCGGCACCACCGATGCGGTCGTCATCGCCGCGCCGGCGGCGGGACGCTACTTCATCCGGCTGACCTCGCCGTCGGCGTACCGCGGCGTGAGCGTCCTCGCCGCGTACACCGGCTCGTGAACGCCGGACACGAGGACGCACGGATGCATGTGATCGAAGTGGTACTGGGATCGACCGCGAAGGAACTGAGCGAGGTCCGCTGCGATGGCACCGGCCTCCATTGGTTCGACGACCACGACGAGGCGCTCGCGTTCGCCGAGCGCTACGCGGCGACGCTCGAAGCCGACAGTGGCGTACGGAGCTTCATCAGCGTCTGCGCCGCCGACGGCGTGTGGATATCGCTGGCGGCGCTACGCGCGCGTGAGCGACTACGCGCCACGTAGCGTCGGCTCGATCCGGCGCGGAAATCATGCGGCGGCTTCGTCGCCGGGGCGTAGCCACGGCGATGCGACGAACAGGGCGATGCCAGCCAGGATGATGGCCATGCCGGCCCACACCTGCGGCGCGAAGTGCTCATCGAACACGATCCACGAGGTGACGATGCCCGATACCGGAACCAGCAGCGACAGCGGTGCGACCGAGGCGGCGGGATAGGTCTTCATCAGGTTGTTCCACACCAGGTATCCGAACACCGTCGTGACGTACGCCTGGAAGGCGATCGAACCCGCCGCGCGCCAGGTCAGCCCATCCGTCAGTGCGACGAAGGGCTGAACGCCGCCATGGACCCATGCCAGCACGAAAAGGGCCGGCGCCGAGAACACGCTCGACCAGACGACGAAGGCGAGCATGTCCTCGGGGCGATGCATCTTCACGATGACGTTGCAGGCACTCCAGCTGACCGCCGCCAGCATCACCAGCGCGACACCCACGAGCGTCGACGACGATGGCGCGTGACCGATCACCAGCGCCATCCCGCAAAGCGCGAGCACCATGCCCCATACCTGCGGCATGCGGACGCGCTCCCGCAGGAGGAGCGCGCTCAGCAACACGGTGAAGAAGGCGCTGGATTGCAGCAACAGCGACGACAGGCCGGGCGACATGCCCCGCGACATCGCGAGATTGACGACCCACCACAGGCCCACGCCGAAGAGGACGCCGTACCCCGCCAGGGCGGCGAGCGGGACCTGTCGCGGACGCCGGACGAACAGCACGAGCGGAAACGCCGTGAACGTGAATCGCAGCGCGGTGAGGAGGAATGGATCGAGGTCGCGCAGTCCGGCTTCGATGACGGAGAAGTTGCTTCCCCAGATCACCGTGACGAGGACGCCGAGTGCGAGGTGGCCCGGCTTCACGTCGATTGTTCGCAAACGCAGGAACGGTCACGCATGGAGAATCTCCGCTGAGGTCGGAGCGGACCCTAGCGGGACGCGATGCCGGCGGCTATGGAAGAAATCGTAAAAGCGCTCCGGGAATGCCGGAGCGTGTCCTGTGTCGCGTTTCGCGAGGAGCCGTCGCGGCCGGGTCCGCTCCCACAGTGCGGCCCGGCTGGGCCGCTCCAGCGAAGGCTTCCCGCATGGAGCCGCCGCGGGTGCGGCGCGTTACTCCGCGTCGTCCTCGAAGCGCAGGTGCTTCACGCTGCGGCCGTGGCGGCGAACCAGCTTCAGGGCTTCCACGCCGACCTTGATGTGGCGTTCGACGAAGTTCGCGGTGACCGAGGCATCGCTGGATTCGGTCTTCACGCCTTCGGGAATCATCGGCTGGTCGGAGACGAGCAGCAGCGCGCCGCACGGAATGTGGTTGGCGAAGCCGGCGGCGAAGATCGTCGCGGTCTCCATGTCGATCGCCATGCTGCGCGTGCGGCGCAGGTAGTCCTTGAAGCCATCGTCGTGTTCCCAGACGCGGCGGTTCGTCGTGTAGACGGTGCCGGTCCAGTAGTCGTGGCCGAGGTCGCGGATCATCGTCGAGACCGCGCGCTGGAGCTGGAAGGCCGGCAGTGCGGGCACCTCGGGGAGGAGATAGTCGTTGGACGTGCCCTCGCCGCGGATGGCGGCGATCGGCAGCACGAGGTCGCCGATGGCGTTCTTGCGCTTCAGGCCGCCGCACTTGCCCAGGAACAGCACGGCCTGCGGCTCGATGACGCTCAGCAGGTCCATGATCGTGGCGGCATTGGGACTGCCCATGCCGAAGTTGATCAGGGTGATGCCGTCGGCGGTGGCGTTCGGCATCGGCCGGTCCCGGCCCCTGACCTCCACGCCGTGCTCCTGGGCGAAGCGGTCGACGTAATGGCCGAAGTTGGTCAGCAGGATGTGCCGGCCGAAGTCCTCCAGCGGCGTGCCCGTGTAGCGGGGCAGCCAGTTGGAGACGATCTCGTTCTTGGTTTTCATGTCGAATCCGGTTGCGCGTGCGCCGGCGGCTTTCGCCCTTCAGGTGCCGACGGCGCGGTTACCGGCGACGCCACGCCGGCGGAGTGCCAAATTCATTCGTGCAAGTGTAGCATCCGCCCAGCGGGGGCGAGCTGGAACGCGCAGGGCGGGCCGGGCACCCCGGGGTCCTTGCGACCTTCGACGGGGGGTGACCGATGCGAATCGGTGTGGCGATCGATGCGGCCTGCGACGTGCCGCATGAATTCATCGAGAAGCATGGCATCGCGGTCATGCCGATCACGGTCAAGGTGGACCAGCAGCGCTTCAAGGACGACCGCGATCCGGCGGAGATCCAGCGCTTCCGCGACCAGAAGCTCGGCAGCCGGAGTCATTCCGCGGAGACCGAGGCCAGTTCGGTCGAGGACGTGCAGAACCTGTTCCTGGGCCGCATGGTCAAGGAATACGACTGCGTCATCTGCCTGACGATCATGGCCACGCGTAGCCCCATCCACGACAACGTGATCAAGGCGAGCTTCGCCATCCTGAAAAACTATCGCCCGGTGCGCGAGGCCGCCGGCATCGGCGGGCCGTTCCTGATGCGCGTCGTCGACACGCGGAACATCTTCGCCGGTGCCGCGTCGGCCGTCGTGGAAACGGTGCGCATGATCCAGGAGGGCCGCTCGCCGGCGGAGGTCCGCGAGCGTGCCGCGCACATCGCCGACTGCTCCTACGGGTACATGCTGCCGCGCGACCTGAATTACCTGCGCTCGCGCGCCCGCAGCAAGGGCGACCGCAGCGTGAGCTTCCTCAGTTCCATGCTCGGCACCGCGCTCGACATCAAGCCCATCCTGCGCGGCCATCGCGGCGAGACCGGCCCGGTGGGCAAGGTCCGCGGCTTCGAGCACGGCGCGCAGGTGCTGTTCGACTACGTGACCAAGCGCGTGCAGGCCGGCCTGCTCGTGCCGTCGCTCTCGCTCAGCTACGGCGGCGATCTCGACGAGATGCGCAACCTGCCCGGCTACACCTCCATGGTGCGGACGTGCGGCGAATCCGGCGTCGAGATCCTCGAAAGCCCGATGGGTATCACGGGCATGGTCAACGTCGGGGAAGGCGCGATGACGATCGGCTTCGCATCCGAAGACCACGTGGCCGACTTCTAGGCCATGCACGGCGCGCGCGTCCTGCTGGCGTTCGCGGCGCTCACCGCCATCGGCCCGGTGGCGGCGCAGACGGTCTACAAGTGCCAGGCCGGCGGCCAGACGATCTACCAGCAGGCGCCGTGCACGAAGGGGCAGCATCAGCAGACGATCGAGCTGCAACCACCGGCGCCGTCCGGTGCGGTCGCACCGATGCCTGCGGCGCCCGTTCGTTCCGTGGCCGACGACGACGCGGCGCCGCCGCCGGTGCCCGCGGCGCCGCCGCCGATTCTTTACGGGTGCATCCGCGCCACCGATGGCAAGGCGTACACCTCGGCGAACGGACAGCCCGAGCCGTACCTCGCTCCATTGGGCGTGCTCGGCGCGATCAGCCAGCCGCTCGCCGACACCTACGGAAGCCGCGATGCCGCCATCGCGTCGGCCCCGGAACTCAATCGCGGCAAGGGGAACGCAGCCGCGGTCGCGACGAGCAACTACGTCTGGGTGCGGGACCAGTGCAGACAGCTGAGTCCTGCGGAAGCGTGCCGCGCACTGCGCGACGACGCCGATTCGAATCAGCGGGCCATCCGCAACGCCTTCAAGAGCGAGCGTGGACCGCTCGAGGCGAAGGATGCGGCGCTGCGCGGCCAGCTGGCCGGTTGCGGCTAGTTCAGTTCGCCGACATCGCCGCGACCGCGAGCCCCGACACCACGCCCAGAGACGGATCGCCTTCGACCATCGGGATGCCCTCGAACGCCTCGCGCACCGCCGCCTTCACGATCGGCGATCGCGAGGTACCGCCGGTGAGGAAGACGCTGTCCGGCACGCTCGGCCATTCCTGGCGAACCTCGTCGAACAACCGCTGCATGCGCTCGACGAAAGGCTCGACCGCTTCATGCATGTCGGCGCGCGCGATGACCACGCCGAGACCTTCCTCGAGGAAACCGAGGTCGGCATGCGTGTCGTCGGCGGAACTCAACGCGATCTTTCCGCGCTCGGCCGTCTGGTTGAGGCGCGTGGTCGCGCCCGGCTGCTGCAGCGCGCGCAGGCGCGACTGCCAGGGCTCGTCCACGAAACGGTAATCCTGGCGGCGGAACTCGCGCTGCTTCGGAAGGTTGTGCACGCTCGCGGCCTCGACGAAATGATGCACCGGCACGCGCGTGACGTTGTTGCCCAGCTGCGGCATGAAGCTGTGCATGCTGAGGTTGATGTCCAGGTCGGTACCGCCCTTGGCCAGGCCCCACGTGCGCACGATGCGCGGCAGGGCGTCGCCGCCCAGCTCGGCGAACGCGACGTCGGTGGTACCGCCGCCGATGTCCACGATCAGCGCGGTCTGCCGCGTCGACAGGCGCTTGTGGTAATGCATCGCCGCGGCGGCGGGCTCTTCGAGGAAGGTCACGCCGTCGAATCCCGCGACGGCCGCGGCCTCGCGGATGATGTCCACCGCCTGCTCCGACCCTTTCTCGCCCATCGAACTGCGGAAGTGCACCGGGCGTCCGATCACCGCCGTGCGCACCGGCTCGCCGAGCTGGCGACTGGCGGCGAGGCGGATGTGCTCGAGGATGTGCGTGGCGATGTGCACGATGACCTTGCGCACCTGCGGATCGAGACGGTAGCCGAGCATCGACTTGGGCGATTCGATGAGGTTGCCGTCGCCGTATTCCAGGTATGCCTCGACGGCCTCCTCGCCGAACAGCGCGTGCTGGAAGCTCTCGACGGTCGCGGTGGGCGATTCCGCGGCGCGGCGTTCCATCCACTGGCGGCGCACGGTGCGCAGCGCGTCGCGGCGAAGGTCGGCGTCGGAACGTTCGACGAAGGCGCGTCCCTGCTGCTGCGCCTCGGTCGCGAACTGCCGCTGCTGGGCACGCGCCGAGCGGATCTGTCCTTCGACCTGCGCTTCGAGTTCGGGCGTCAACTGGAAGTCGTTCGGGTCGGGCACCACCTCGGGGAAGAACACCGCGGTGCGGAACTGCTTCGCCTCGCCGAAGTGGATGTGCGTCAGCGTCTCGCCGACGAAGGTCGCGGCGGCCGAGTAACTGGTGCCGAAATCGATGCCGATGGTCATGGGGTTCTCGGGGGTCGTGACGGGCGGGCGGCAGGCGCGGTGGCGCGCCGCGGGCTCCGGGGGACCGCGAAGTCTAACCCGTCAGAAGCCGTACCGCAGGAACCCGCCGTCCACGGCGACCACCTCGCCCGTCACATAGCTCGAGGCGGGCAGGCACAGGAAGGCCACCGCGCCGGCGACCTCCTCGGGCTCGCCGATCCGGCCCATGGGCGTACGGGCGAGCACTTCCTCGAGGTACTCGGCATCGGCGAGCGCCGGCTCGCTGCGCTGGGTGCGGATGTACCAGGGCGCGACGGCGTTCACGCGGATGCCATCCTCGGCCCATTCGCAGGCGAGATTGCGCGTCATCTGGTGCAGTGCCGCCTTCGTCATGCCGTAAGGCGACCCGGTGCGCACGTGCGTGATGCCGGAGACCGAGCCGACGTTCACGATCGCTGCGTTCGCGTGCTGGACGAGGTGCGGATACGCGGCGCGACTCATCTCGAAGGCGGAGAACACGTTGAGCTCGAACAGGTCGCGGTACTCGTCCCCGTCATAGTCGAGCGTCGCCTTCGGCGTGTTGCCGCCGACGTTGTTGACGAGGATCGACAGGTTCATGCCGAGGTCGGCGACCCAGTCGAACACCGCGAGCCGGTCCTCGTGGTCGGACAGGTCGGCCGCCATGCCGAGCACCTCGACATCGGGGCACTCGTCGGCGATCTCGTCGCGAACCTCCTGCAGCACGAGCTCGTCGCGGGCCACCAGCAGCACGTCGGCGCCGAGCGCGGCGAGTTCTCGCGCGCAGGCGAAGCCGATGCCCTTGCTGGCTCCGGTGACGAGCGCCGTGCGGCCGTCGAGGCGCCAGCTGGCGAGGCGTGGATGCATGTCGGTTCTCCGGGTGTGACGACAAGGCGTAGCTTGCCACGACACTTCGGGTGGGAGCGCACCTGGGCGCGACAGTTTTTCGCGAAGAGCAACAGGCCCTGATGCTTTGTCGCAAAAACCCATCGCGCCCAGGTGCGCTCCAACGGGGTCTTCGTGGCTTGGTATGCTCGGGCGATGGACACGACCACGCCCCTGCTCTCCATCGATCGCGCCACGGTACTGCGCGACGGCCGCGCGCTGCTCGATACGCTCTCGCTCGACATCGCGCCGGGCCAGCACACCGCGATCCTCGGCCCGAACGGGTCGGGCAAGTCGACGCTCGTGAAACTCCTCGAACGCCGGGTCTACCCCGTCGTGCATGACGACCGCTCGCCCGTCGTGCGTGTCTTCGGGCGCGACCGCTGGAACGTCGCGGAGCTTCGCTCACTGCTCGGCGTGGTGTCGTCGGACCTGCGCCGCGAGTTCGAAGCGAGCAACGAGACGGCCGGGAACGCCGTGCTTTCCGGGTTCTTCGCATCGATGACGCTCGGCCTCGATCACCATGTCGACGACGCCATGCGCACGCGTGCGCGCGAGGCGCTCGAACGTGTCGGCGCCGCGCATCTGGCCCAGCGCGACGTGTCGACCTTGTCGACCGGCGAGGCGCGCCGCGTGCTGATCGCGCGTGCGCTCGTGCACCGCCCCAGGGCGCTGTTGCTCGACGAGCCCTGCGCGGGACTCGATCCCGGCACGCGCCGCCGCTTCCTCGACCTGCTCGGGGAACTGGCGCGCGAGGGAACGACGTTGCTGCTCGTCACGCATCACGTCGAGGAGATCGTTCCCGCCATCGAACACGTGGTGATGCTCCGGGACGGCAAGCTTCTCCGCCAGGGCCCGAAACACGAGCTGCTCGCCGACGAACACCTTTCCGGCCTGTTCGACTGGCGCATGGAAGTGGAGCGCTCCGGCGACTTCTACGGCGCGCGGTTGCGCTGAGGCGAAGCCGGCGCGAGACTCGGATCACTCCGGAGGAACACGCGATGATCCGATACGCCCCGCTGCTGGCCCTTCCGCTCGCCTGCGCCGCGTGCTCGAAGCCGCCGCAACCGCACGAGCCGCCGGCGCCGCAGGCCCGCGTCGAAACGCCGTGGGATTCGCTCGAAGCCCAGAAGAAGAAGGCGCAGGACGTCCAGAAGACCGTCGACGCGCAGGCGAAAGCGCAGGCCGCCGCAGCCGACGCGCAGGCGCAGTAGGGTCAATTGAACGAAAGCATTTTCTTCCGGGAGGTGGGAGGCGGGAGATGGGAGGCGCGGGCGTGGCCGTCGACGTACGCCCGAGGGGACGGCAAGCTCGACGCTACGACACGGCAACCACGGCGCTGCCGGCACCCTGTGGCAACCGCCGGGAACGCGCCCCCAACTCCCATCTCCCGCCCCTGCCCTGCTCTTAGCGCGGCGAGCAGAAGCAGTAGGCGTAGACGTGCGGCTTGCCTGCCTCGGCCGTGCGGAACAGCGCCCATTCCGGCGCGAGTTTCGGCAGGTCGGCGACCCACGACGGCAGGCGCAGGCCCCAGGACATCGCGACGCGCGCCTCTGGGCTGTCGCCGATGTTCGTCAGGAAGCGCTCGAAGGCGCCCATCGGCTTTTCGGCGTAACGGACGCTGTAATCCTTGCCGAGTCCCGCCTGCTCCGCCGCGTCGCGGATCGCGTCGTCGAGGCTGCCCATGCGGTCGACCAGTCCACGATCGAGCGCCTGCTGCCCGGTCCACACGCGACCCTGCGCGACGGCGTCGATCGCCGCGAAATCCTTGCCGCGCGCCTTGGCGACGTTACCGACGAAGTCGCGGTAACCCTTGTCGATGATGCTCTGGATCAGCACGCCGACGTTGGGATCGAGCGGGCGTGTGATGTCGAACGCGCCGGCCAGCGGGCCGGTGCCGACACCGTCGCTCTTCACGCCGATCTTCGCCAGCGTGTCCGGCACGGTGAAGAACATGCCGAAGATGCCGATCGATCCCGTGATGGTGTTGGGCTCGGCGTAGATGCGATTGGCGTTCATCGAGATCCAGTAGCCGCCGCTCGCGGCCACGTCGCCCATCGAGACGACGACCGGAATGCCCGCCTCGCGCGTGCGCTCCACTTCGCGACGGATCTGCTCGGCCGCGTAGACCTCGCCGCCCGGCGAATTCACGCGCAGCACGAGCGCGCGCGTGCGGCGATCGTTGCGCACCGTGCGGATGAGCGCCGCCGTCGAGTCGCCGCCGATGGTGCCCTGCGACTGCTTGCCGCCCGTGATCTCGCCCTCGGCGACCACCACGGCGACGCCGTTGCCGGTCTGCAGCAGATCGATGTTCGAAAGGCCACGGTCGGCGAGGTAGGCGGAGAGATCGACCTGGCGGAAGCCCTGGTCCTTCTTGCCCGCGGGGACGCCTTCCTTGCGCAGCATCTGCACGAACTGCTGCTCGGTGGCGATGCCGTCGACCAGTTTTTCTTCCTGCGCCAGCTCCGCGAGGCTGCCCTTCGCGTCGCGCACGCGCGCGGCGAGACCGTCGATGTCGGCGCGCAGCTGAGCGGCGTCGATCCGGCGCAGCTTCGAGACCTCGTCGATCCACGTCGTCCACAGGCCGCCGAGCCAGAACGCGTCGGCTTCCTTCGACTCGGGCGACGCGTGGTCGAGGATGAAGGGTTCGGCCGCGCTCTTGAACTGGCCGACGCGGAACAGGTGCACCTGCACGCCGAGGCGGTCGAGCATGTCCTTGTAGAACAGGCGGTAGTTGGCGAGCCCCGTGGCGAGGATGCCGCCCTGCGGGTCGATGTAGATCTTGTCCGCGTGCGCGGCCAGGTAGTACTGGCCCTGCTCCATGCTCGCGCCCCAGACGAGCACCGGCTTGCCGGCCTTGCGGAAGCGGTCGAGCGCCGCGCCGACCTCGCGCAGCGCGGCGAACCCGCCCGCCTGCAGCTTGTCCGGGTTGAGCACGATGCGGCTGATGCGGTCGTCCTTCGCCGCGCTGTCGATGGCGCGGACGAGGTCGCGCACCTGCACCTGCTTCACGCCGTCGCCGGAAAGCCGGCCGGCGGCACGCGAGAACGCGTCGGCGCTGTACTGCTCCACCAGCGCGCCTTCGGGCGCCAGTACGAGCACGGTGCGCTCGTCGACGGCGTTGCCACGGCCTCCAAGGAACAACAGCAGGAGGAAAACACCGAGGATGCCGAAGAAGATCACGTTGATGATGACCAGCCGCGTGATGTTGATGCCCCGGCCCAGGCCACGCATGAAGCGTCCGAAGCCGTTGCGCCGCCGGGGTGGCGGCACGGGCTGGGGACGACCCGGCAGGGGCGGCGGCACGGCGTCGTAACGGTCCGTCATCTAAGCGGTTTCCTCGAAGGTTGTGCGCAGCGTAACGCGTAACACCGTGCGTATCACGTGTGGAAAGGCACGGGCTCCGCCGTCTCGGGATCGCTGCGCCAGCGCCCGCGGACGCTGCTCCGCCAGAACCTTGCGAACAGCAGGATGGCGGCCATGCTGAGGCCGGCGATGAGCCCCATCCACATGCCCCGCGCACCCAGGTCGTGGACGAACGCGAGGTACCAGCCGATCGGCATGCCGACGCCCCAATAGGCGAACAGGGTGATGCCCATGGGCACCCGCGTGTCTTTCAGCCCGCGAAGGGCCCCGTTCGACGCCACCTGGATGCCGTCGGAGAACTGGAAGAAGCCCGCGAGGATCAGCAGCTGGGATGCCGTGGCGATCACCGCGGCGTCGCTGGTGTACAGCCGGGCGATGGCCGCCGGGAACAGCAGCATGACGCCCGACGACACACACTGCGTGACCAGGACCAGCGCGATGCCGGACAGGCCGGCGTAGCGGACGCCCGCCACGTCGCGACGGCCGGCCGCGTTGCCGACGCGGACCGTGATGGCCATCGACAGGCCCAGTGGAATCATGAAGGCGACCGACGCCACGTTGAGCGCCACGTGGTGGCTCGCCGTGACGGTCTCGCCGAGCCGGCCGATCAGCAACGCGACGGCTACGAACAGCCCCGCCTCCATCAGGAGCGTCACGGCCATCGGCAGACCGATGTGCAGGAGCTGGCCGATCTGCCGGCGATCGGGCGCGGCCATGCGCGAACGCAGGTTGAGGTCGCGGTAATTGCGGTGCTTCAGGACGTACGTGGCGAAGCCGATCATCTCCAGCCAGAGCACGAGCGCCGTGGCGATGCCGCTGCCGCGCGCGCCCATCACCGGAAAGCCCAGCTTGCCGTACATCAGCACGTAGCCCAGCGGCGCCAGCACCAGCAATCCGCCGAAGCTGAAGTACATCGAGGGTCGTGGCATCGACAGACCGTCCGAGAGGCCGCGCAGCGCGAAATACGTCGTCAGCGCCGGGGCCGCGAACGCGATCGCGTGGAGGAAGGCGGTCACGTCGGCGCGCATCGATTCGACGACGCCGAACAGGGCCATCAGCGGCGAAGCGTGCCAGACACCGATGCCGAGCAGGATGCCCAGGCCCCAGGCGATGTAGAGGGCCTGGTGGAACACCGGCCCGACCTCGCCACGGCGACCCGCGCCGTCCAGCTGCGCGACCGTGGGCGGCACCGCCATCATCGTGCCGATGCCGGTCACGATGGCGAGCACCCAGATGTTCGCGCCCGTGACCACGGCGGCCTGCGTGTGCGCACCCTGGTGGCCGGCGAGCACGGCGTCGACCACGTTGGTGCCGATGGCGGAGAGCTGGGCGACGATCATCGGCAGGGCCAGCCGTACGGTGGCGCCGATCTCACGCCGCGCGCGGGCGCGGTCGAGGGACATGGGAAGGATGACCAATGGGGCCCGCCATTGTAGCGGCTGCCGTGCCATCATCCGAACCCGACAGGGGTCAATCGGGGACAACCAGGGGATGAACGAGCTCACGCCTTCGCCGGCTCTGCTCTGCGCGAACTGCGGCACGGCCCTGCAGGGCGAGTTCTGCCACGCATGCGGGCAGTCGATCCACAGCGTGATCCGGCCTGTCTCGCACATGCTGGAAGACGCCGGGGACCTGTTCCTGCACATGGACGAACGCATCGTCCATACGCTGCCGCCGCTGTACACGAAACCCGGGTTCCTCACCCTGGAGTACTTCTCGGGGCGGCGCATCCGCTATGTCGCGCCGTTCCGCCTGATGTTCGTGTTCTGCCTGCTCGCGTTCTTCTTCGTGCACCTCGCCTTCAGCGACGTCCGTTTCGGGGACGACGACGACGAGGCCGCCCCGCCGGACAGCGTCGGCGCGATCCATGCCGCGAAAACACCGGAGGACGTGCGCCGCCTTTACGACGCGCAGATCGGCGAGCTGGACGCCACGATCGCCAATCCCGAGGTACCGGCGGCCACGAAGAAAGCCCTCGAGTTCGGGCAGGGCCTGGTCCGCGATGCCGCCAACCGTCGCCTGGCGGAACTCAAGGCGGATCCGATTCCGGCCCCCGCGGCGGGCGCCGCACCGGCGGCGCGCGACGACGATCTCAAATGGACCCACGAACCGACCGTCGTCGACATCGCCTGGCTCCCCGACGTGGTGACCCGGCGGATCGCCGTGGGCATCGGTCATTTCAAGGCCAACATCGCCCGGCTGGAAGAGGGCGGCGAGGCGAAGGCCGAAGCCCTGAAGCGCATGGGCGAGGGGTTCTTCTCGGTGCTGCCGCAGACCATGCTGGTGATGATCCCGGTCTTCGCGCTGATCCTGAAGCTCTTCTACGCCTTCCGGCGCCGGCTCTACATGGAGCACATCATCGTGGCGCTGCACAGCCACGCGTTCCTGTTCCTCTCGCTGCTCCTCCTGATGGTGCTCGGCTTCGCCAAGGACGCGATCCGGCCGCATGCATGGCCCGCGGCCAGCCTCATCGGGCTGGTCCAGGGGATCATGTGGGTGTGGATGCCGGTGTACCTCCTGATCATGCAGAAACGGGTCTACCGTCAGGCATGGCCTATGACCATCCTTAAGTATTGGTTGATAGGCAGCGTCTATTTCTGGCTGCTCCTCTTCGCGCTGACCGTGGCCTTCTTTATCGGTGCGTCGCACTAGGATTTATTCCTACCGGCCGGACGGTTGTGCACAGGGCCGGCGCACCCTTCGCGTTTGTCAAGATCGGATGGACGTTTGATGAACGTCGGGCGGCACCTAAAGTCCAACCAATTGATTTATAAGTACATTTCAGCTTGGTTAAAATGTACCCAAGCTGACCCGAACGGCCCAACCATGCGGTCTGGAAGGGTCCCATCCGAGGCTCATCCACAGAGTTATCCACAGAGGTTGTGGATAACACGGAAAGCGTCCCGGGGGCGGGCACTTAGCTTTCATTCCTCTTTCGGGGGATGCCATTGAGAGGCAAACCCATGTGCCGCTGGTCAATCATTGACCAGCGAAATCGGCATATGCCATTAAACTAGGCCTCGCATGCTCACCCTCCGCGTCGCCCTTCCCGTACCCCTCCCCACGCTCTTCGACTACCTGCCCCCGGCGGTAGGCGAAGCGCGCGCGGGGTCGCGCGTGCGGGTTCCGTTCGGCAAGGGGGAGATGGTCGGCGTCGTGGTCGATCCAGCGGCCGAGACGGCGGTCGGATCGAAGCGCCTGAAACAGGCCATCGAGGTCCTGGACCCCTATCCGCTGCTGGACGCCGAGCTGCTCGCCACGCTCGCCTGGGCCGCCGACTACTGGGCGGGTGCCCCGGGCGAGGCGGTGGCCAACGCGTTGCCCCTCGCGCTGCGCGAGCCGCGTGCGCTGCCGCCCACGGGCATCGAGGTGTGGGCACTCACGGAACAGGGGCGCGATGCCCTGGCGGCGGGCAGCCGGAAGGGCGGCTCGGCCGCCTTGTTGGCCGCGCTCCAGGACGGGCCACGCGCCGCCGACGATCTCGGCGTCGCCCTGCCCGACTGGCGCGCAGCGGCCCGCCGACTGCTGGAAGCCGGTCTCGTCGAAAAACGGGAGGTCGAGGACGCGCCGCCGCCCGGCGGTGCCGCCCCGGGCCCGGCGCTGAGCGACGAGCAGACGGCGGCCGTGGCGGCCATCGGCGAGGCCTTCGACGGCTTCCAGCCCTGGCTACTGGATGGCGTGACGGGCAGCGGCAAGACCGAGGTTTACCTCGCGCTGATCGAGCGGGCCCTGGCAGAGGGCAGGCAAACCCTGCTGCTGGTGCCCGAGATCGGCCTCGCACCGCAGACCGTGCGTCGCCTGCGCGACCGTCTGGGCGTCGCGGTCGAGGTGCTGCATTCCAATCTCGCCGAGGGCGAGCGCGCCCGCGCGTGGCTGCGCGCGCGCAACGGCAGCGCCCGCGTCGTGCTCGGCACGCGCTCGGCGGTGTTCACTCCCTTGCCCCACGCGGGTCTCATCATCGTCGACGAGGAACACGACCCCTCCTACAAGCAACAGGAAGGCTTCCGTTATCACGCCCGCGATCTCGCGGTGGTCCGGGCCCGGTCGCTCGGCGTGCCCGTCGTGCTCGGCTCCGCGACGCCGTCGCTCGAGACGCTGGGCAACGTCGAGGCGGGCCGCTACCGGCGCGTGGTGCTGAAGGCGCGCCCCGGTGCGTCGCAGCCCACGCGCGTGCAGATCGTGGACATGCGCGCCCAACGCCTCGACCATGGCCTCTCGCCCACGCTGGTGCACGCCGTGGCCGCGTGCATCGAACGGGGCGAGCAGGCGCTGGTCTTCCGCAACCGGCGCGGCTACGCGCCGGTGCTGCTCTGCCACGACTGCGGATGGCACGCCGACTGCCCGCGCTGCGAACGTCCCATGACGCTGCACGCCGGCCGCCGGCGGCTGGTCTGCCACCACTGCGACAACACGATGCACGTGCCGGCGGCCTGCCCGGCCTGCGGCTCGGCCAACCTGAGTCCGCAGGGACAGGGCACCGAGCGGCTCGAAGAGGCCCTGACGGAACGTTTCCCCGGTGTCGCCGTCGTCCGCATCGACCGCGAGACGACACGGCGCCGCGACGCCTTCGGCGAGATCCTCGACGGCCTGCGCGAGGACAAGCCGGCGATCCTGGTCGGGACCCAGATGCTCGCCAAGGGCCACGACCTGCCCAACCTGACCCTCGTGGCCATCGTCGGCGTGGATGAGGGCCTGCACAGCGTCGACTTCCGCGCCGGCGAACGCCTGGCCCAGCTCGTCGTCCAGGTCGCGGGACGCGCGGGGCGCTCGGCCAAGCCCGGCAGCGTGCTGTTGCAGACGCATCACCCCGACCACCCGATGCTGCACGCCCTGCTCCGTGGCGGTTATCCCGCGGTGGCCGCCGGCCTGCTCGAAGAGCGCCGGCTGCTCGAGCTGCCGCCGTACGCCCATCAGGTGCTGCTGCGCGCCGACGCGTTGGGCCGGGCGGAGGTGGACGCGTTCCTGGGCGAAGCCCACGTCGCCATCGGCGCCCCGGGACCGCTGCGGATCGCCGGACCCATGCCCGCGCCCATGCCCATGCGCGCGGGTCGGCATCGCGGCCAGCTGCTCGTGGAGGCCGGCACGCGCGCGCAGCTCCACGGCTTCCTGCGGACGTGGCAGCAGGCGTTGGCCAGCCTGCCCTCGGCACGGAAGGTCCGCTGGTCGCTCGACGTGGATCCGATCGATCTCTACTGAGCGGCGCGGTTGATTCCCGGGCGCCGTGCTCTCACGTTGTCATGATCGGCCGACCGATACCTTCGGATGCCTGTATCTGGCCCGCGATCGGCGCGACAATAGCCCCCTTATCAGGTAACGGAACAAGAACGTGACCAGCCAACTCGAACAGCTCAAAGAGATCACCACCGTCGTGGCCGACACCGGCGACTTCTCCGCCATGAAGAAGTACCAGCCGCAGGACGCGACGACCAATCCGTCGCTGCTGCTCAAGGCCGCCGGCATCGCCGAG
Source organism: Luteibacter sp. 329MFSha (assembly GCF_900111665.1). Lineage (NCBI taxonomy): Bacteria > Pseudomonadati > Pseudomonadota > Gammaproteobacteria > Lysobacterales > Rhodanobacteraceae > Luteibacter > Luteibacter sp. 329MFSha. The sequence goes on from NZ_FOJE01000003.1 coordinate 196,424, forward strand.
TACGCGCATCTCGTCGACGAGGCTGTGGCATGGGCCGCCGAACAGAGCGACAGCCGCGAGCAGCAGCTGATCGACGCCGGCGACCGCCTCGCCGTCCTGTTCGGCCGCGAGATCCTGAAGATCGTGCCAGGCTACGTCTCGACCGAGGTCGACGCCCGCCTCTCGTTCGACACCGAGGCGTCCATCGCCAAGGCCAAGCGCCTGCTCGGCCTGTACAAGGACGTCGGCGTCGATCCGAAGCGCATCCTGATCAAGCTCGCGTCCACGTGGGAAGGCATCAAGGCCGCCGAGACGCTGCAGAAGGAAGGCATCAACTGCAACATGACGCTGCTCTTCAGCTTCGAGCAGGCGGTGGCGTGCGCCGAGGCCGGCGCGTTTCTCATCTCGCCGTTCGTCGGCCGCATCTTCGACTGGTATGTCGCCAACACCGACAAGAAGACCTACGCCCCGGCGGAAGACCCGGGCGTGAAGTCGGTGCGTCGCATCTACGACTACTACAAGATGCACGGCTACAAGACGATCGTGATGGGCGCGAGCTTCCGCAACATCGGCCAGATCCAGGCCCTCGCGGGCTGCGACCGCCTGACGATCGCGCCGGAGCTGCTCGAGCAGCTGAGCGAGACCAACGACAAGCTCGACGTCGCGCTGAAGGACACCGGCAAGAAGGAAGAGCCGCCGAAGGACAAGCTCACCGAAGCCAAGTTCCGCTGGGGCCACAATGAAGACGCCATGGCTACCGACAAGCTGGCCGAAGGCATCCGCAAGTTCGCCGTCGACCAGCGCAAGCTCGAAGCGCTGCTGGGCGAGAAGCTGAGCGCGGCGAAGGCCAGCGCGTAAGCGCTTCGCCATCGCTCGACGAAGAAGGGGCCGAAAGGCCCCTTCTTCGTGCCTGCCTACCGCCGGAGCTTGAACGCCAGCAACCGCTGGATCGTCTTACCGTACGGTGGCCTCAACATCGCCGTGACGTCGAGGCGCGACTGTCGGTAGACCGGGCGGGCGTGGCTGAACGTGCGGAAGCCATCGATACCGTGATACGCACCCATGCCCGACGGCCCGACGCCACCGAACGGAAGATCGTCCATCGTCAGATGCATGATCGTGTCGTTGACGGTGACCCCACCCGCGACGATGCCGCCGAGCACGCGCGCCTGCTCCCGTGCGTCGTCGCCGAAGTAGTAGAGGCTCAGCGGCCGCGGGCGCGCGTTGACGTATGCCACGGCCTCGTCGATGCCGTCGTAGGGCAGCACCGGAAGGATCGGGCCGAATATCTCGTCGCGCATCACGTCCATCGTGTCGTTCGCACCCAGCACCGCGACGGGCGCCATGCGTCCGTCCGAGGGGTCCGGCAGGTCGTCGTGCAACGGCAGCACCTTGGCGCCCTTCGCGCGCGCGTCGTCGAGGTAACCGCGCAAGCGCGCACGGTGACGGTCGTTGACGATGGCCGTGTAATCGGGATTGCCGGACACTCGCGGGAACATCGCGCGCGTCGCACCCCGGCAGGCATCGACGAACGCGTCCACGCGATCGCGCGGCAGCAGCGCGTAATCCGGTGCCACGCACACCTGGCCCGCGTTGAGCGTCTTGCCGAACATGAGGCGCTTCGCCGCGAGCGTGAGGTCGGCGTCGCGCCCGACGATCGCCGGCGACTTGCCGCCCAGTTCGAGGGTGACGGGCACGAGGTTCGCCGCCGCGGCGCGCATGACGTGTCTGGCGACCGACGTCGCGCCGGTGAACAGGAGATGGTCGAAAGGAAGCGCCGAGAACGCGGCGCCGACCTCGGCGTCGCCGGTGACGACCGCGAGTTCGGTCTCGTCGAACGCGGTGGCGATCATGCGCTGCATCAGCGCCGACGAGCGTGGCGTGAACTCCGATGGCTTGATCATCGCGCGGTTGCCCGCCGCGAGCACGCCGGCGAGCGGCGCGAACGTCAGGTTGAACGGGAAGTTCCACGGGGACATGATGCCGACCACACCTTTGGGCTGGTAGTCGATCCAGGCGCGGGCTCCGAGCAGTGCGAGCGCGGTCGGCGACACCTTGCGCGGCTCGCGGCGCATCCACCTCCGCACGTGGCGTTTCGCGTGCTTCAGCGGTTCGATCGACGCCGCGACATCGGTGACGAGCGAGCCCTGCACGGAGCGGTGCCCGAAGTCCTCCCTCAGCGCGTCGGCGATGTCTTCCGCGTGATCGACGAGCAGTCCGATGGCGCGGTCGAGGCGATCGATCCGCACCTGCAAGGAGGGCGAGCCATCGGCGAGCTGGGCGAGCTTCTGGCGATCGAGGAGGGTGCGCATGCGCGCACGATAGCCGAAATCATGCCGCGTCGTGCCCGCTTCGCGGGATCGCCGATGCGATCGGCTCCCACCGTTCCGAAGGTGGATGCTCGCGACCTTGCCGCTTCGCGGGATCGCCGATGCGATCGGCTCCCACCCTTCGGTCGCAAGCTCTCCTACCGTAAGGGTGGGAGCCGATCGTATCGGCGATGGGTGCTCGCCGCGACAATCAGGTGTTGTTCCAGCCGCCACCCAGCGCGCGGATCAGCTGGACGCTCGCGCGGAGCTGACGCGTTTCGAGGTCGATCACGCTGCGTCGCGCGTCGAGCGCGGCCGTCTGCGCCTGCACCACGTCGAGATAACCCACGGCGCCCTGGCGATAGCGGTCGAGCGACAGATCGACGGAGCGCTGCGCCGCGTCGGCGGCGGCGCGCTGGTCGGTGAGCGCCGTGCCGAGATCGCGCAGCAGCGTGAGGTTGTCTTCCACCTGCGCGAACGCGTTGAGCACCACGGCACGATACTGCGCGCCGGCTTCGTCGGTCGCCGCCTTCGCGGCTTCGACGCCCGCCTTGCGACGGCCACCGTCGAAGACGTTGAGCAACAGACTCGGGCCGATCGCCCAGAAGCGGTTCGGCGCCGTCGCGATGTTGCCCCACTGCGAGCTCTGCCAGCCGCCCTGGCCGTCGAGCGTGAGCTGCGGGAAGAACGCGGAGCGGGCGATGCCGATGCGCGCGTTCGCCGCGGCGGTCCGGCGCTCGGCGGCGGCGATGTCCGGACGGCGCTGCAGGAGGGTCGACGGCACGTCGACCGGAAGGGTCGGCACCTCGACCTTCGCATCGTTCGTCGCGAGCTCGAAGCGTGACGCGGAATCGCCGACCAGCACCGCGATGGCGTGCAGCACGAGCGCGCGCTGCGCCTGCGCCTGCGTGAGCTGCGACTTCGCGTTGGACAGCTGCGTCTGCGCACGCGCGACGTCGAGGCCGGAAGCGATGCCGCCCTCGTGCCGCGACTGCGTCAGCTGCAACGCGCGCGTGAACGCGTCGATGCTTTCGTTGAGGACCTTGATCTGCCGATCGAAGCCGTTGAGCTGCAGGTAGCTGTCGGCCAGCTGCGCCTGCAGGCTGAGGCGGGCGGAGGCGAGGTCCGCCGCGGATGCCGCCTGTTCGGCGGTGCCGGCGGCGACGGTGTCGCGCACCCTGCCCCACAGGTCGACCTCGTAATCGAGCTGCGCGCCGATGGTGTACGAGTCGTAGTACGTCGGCGACGTCGCGCCGCGCAGCGGTCGCGTGTCGGATTCCCTGTTGCGCGTCGCGTTCGCGTTCAGCCCGACCTGCGGATACAACCCGGCGCGGACCTGCTTCGTGAACGCTTCGGACTGCTGGTAATGGGCCAGCGCCGCGGCGAGCGTCGCGTTGTTCGCGACGAGACGCGTCTGCAGGTCGTCGAGGCGCGCGTCGCCGTAGAGCTTCCACCAGCCGTCGCGGTCGAGGTGATCGGCGGGCCTGGCCTCTGTCCACGGCGTCGTCGCGTTCGCGTACTGGTCCGTCACCGGCACCTCGGGCGCCTTGTACGTCGGCGCGAGCGAGCAGGCCGAGAGCCCGACGGAGATCAGGAGGGCGGCGATGCCGGAATCAAGCCTTGGCATGGTCGCCTTCCGCTTTCGGTGCGGCGATGCGCACGGTGTCGCCGTCGGCCAGGCCGTCCGGCGGGCTTTCGATAAGGCGATCGCCGGCGGCGATGCCCGAGCCCAGCTGCACCGTCTTCCCGAAGTCGCGCGTGATCGTGACGTCCTTGAACTTCACCTTGTTCTGCGCGTCGACCACGGCGACGCGCAGGCCCTTGTCGTCGAAGACGAGCGCGCTGGCCGGGACGCGCAGCAGTGCGCCGTCGCTGGGCAGATCGAACGTCACGCTCGCGTAGCCACCCGGCAGGAGCTTGCCGTCGGCGTTATCCACCGAGACCTGCACGAGCGTCGTGCCGGACGCCGAGTTGATCGCGGACGACGTCGACTCGACGGTGCCGGTGAAGCTCTTGCCCGGATACTCCGGAACGGCGAGCTTGACCGTGGCGCCCTGGCGGATCGACGGCGCGTAGTTCTGCGGCACGTTGACGTACATGCGCAGCTTGCGCACGTCGGAGACCACGAAGAGCTCCTGGCCGCCGCCGCCGGCGTTGATCAGCGCGCCGACGTCCGTCTCGCGCGCCGTGACCACGCCGTCGAACGGTGCGACGAGCTTCGCGAAGCCCTTGAGCGCCTGGATGCGCTCGAGGTTGGCCTGCGCGGCCTGGGCCAGCGCGTGCTTGGCGTCGTAGTCGCCGGTTTTCTCGTCGACTTCCTGCTTGGATACCGAGTCGGAGTCGCGCATCGCCTGCCAGCGTTTCGCCGTGGTCGATGCGAGCGCTTCGTTGGCGCGCGCGCTGGCGAGATCGGCTTTCGCCTGCAGCAGCTGCTGGTCGAGGTCGGGCGTTTCGATTTCGGCGAGCAGATCGCCGGCCTTCACCTTCTGGCCGATGTCCGCCTTCCAGTACTTCAGGTAACCGCTGGTGCGCGCGAAGATGGGCGCGCGCGCGTAGGCCTGGAGACGACCCGGCAGCTGGAGGTCGCCGCCGCCCTGGCCGCCATCCGGCTTGACGACGCTGACCGTCGGCACCGCCTGGTCGTTCGTCCATTCGCGCAGGCGACGCGAGTCGTTGGCGCGCGTGGCGACACCCGCGACCACGATGGCGAGCACGACGATCGCGGCGATGATGCCGGCCAGGCGCAGGCGGCGCGGCGGCGGGGTGTGCAGGGTTTCAGGCGACATGGACAGGCTCTCCGGAAGCGTTCGCCGGGGTGGGGGACGGGTGGCCGCGGCGGCCGTGGATGATGCTGAAGACGATGGGGACGAAGAACAGCGTCGCCGTCGTCGCGAAGATGAGGCCGCCGATCACCGCGCGGCCGAGGGGCGCGTTCTGCTCGCCACCTTCGCCCAGGCCGAGCGCCATCGGCGCCATGCCGATGATCATGGCCAGCGCGGTCATCAGGACCGGGCGGAAGCGGACGAAACCGCCCTCGAGGGCCGCCTGCACGGCGTCGCCGTGCTCGGCGAGCTTTTCGCGACAGAAGCTGACCACGAGGATCGAGTTCGCCGTCGCGACACCCATGCACATGATCGCGCCGGTGAGCGCCGGCACCGACAGCGTCGTGTGCGTGGCGAACAGGATCCACACGATGCCGGCGATCGCGGCGGGCAGCGCGGTGACGATCACGAACGGATCGCTCCACGACTGGAAGTTCACGACGATCAGCAGGTAGATCAGCACGATCGCGCCGAGCAGGCCGAAGATCAGACCCGAGAACGCGTTGTTCATCGTCTGCACCTGACCGAGCAGCGCGATGCTCGACGCCTTGGGCAGTTCCTTCTTGTGCGCGTCGAGGATCTTCTGGATGTCCGCGGCCACGGCGCCGAGATCGCGATCCTGCGTGGTCGCGAAGATCTCGACCATCGAGTTGATGTTGTACTGGCTGACCACGGCGTTGGTCGTCGTGCGGCTCACCGTCGCCAGGCCACCGAGGATCTGCGAGCCGGCCGTGCCGGAGCTCGGCGAGATGGGCACGTTTTCCAGATCGGGCAGGCTGTCGAGGCTGTACTGCGGGGTCTGCATCACGATCGGGTACGAGACGCCGTTCTGCGGGTTGAGCCAGAACGTCGGCGCCACCTGGCTCGAACCGGCGAGATTGACGCCGAGGCTCGTGGTGACGTCGCGCTCGGTGATGCCCACCTGCTGCGCACGGCTGCGGTCGACGTCCACGTTGAAGCCGGGATTCGCCTGCGACTGCTGGATGCGCGCGTCGGCGACGCCCGGCACGCGGCGGATGTCGCGCAGCAGCGTGTTCGCGTAGGCGAAATTGGCGCCGATGTTCGGACCGCGGATCTGCAGGTCGATCGGCGCGGGCGAGCCGAAGTTCAGGATCTGGCTGATGATGTCCGCGGGCGGGAACGAGAAGGTGGCGCCTGGGAACTGGCGCGGCAGCTTCTCGCGCAGCTCGCGCACGTAGTCGGCGGTCGGCGCATGGTCCTCGTTGAGCGCGATCTGGATGTCGCCGTCCCACGAGCCGATGGTGCCGGTGTTGTTGTACGTGGTGTTGATGCCCGAGGTCGACAGGCCGATGTTGTCCACGACGGTGCCGAGCTCGTCCTTCGGAATGATCTTGCGGACGGCATCGGTGACTTCGGCGAACAGACGCGCGCTCTCCTCCACGCGGGTACCGATCGGCGCGCGGACGTGCATCAGGATCTGGCCCGAGTCCACCGACGGGAAGAAGTTGCGGCCGAGCATCGGCACCAGCAGGAACGAGAGCAGCACGAAGGCCATGAAGCCGATGGTGAACACCTTGCGGTGATTCAGCGCCGTCTCGAGCAGCACGTGGTAGCCGGCGCGCATCTTCTCGAAGCGCTTCTCGAATCCGCGCTGGAAGCGGACCAGCGGATTGCGCGATGGCGCGCCGTGCTCGCCGTGCGGATCGTTGTGCGTGTGCGGCTTGAGCAGGTACTTGGACATCGTCGGCACGAGCGTGCGCGAGAGGATGAAGGACGCGATCATCGCGAACATCACCGCCTCGGCCATCGGCACGAAGAGGAAACGCGCGACGCCTTCGAGGAAGAACATCGGCACGAACACGATGCAGATGCACAGCAGCGAGACGAAGGCCGGCGTCACGATCTGCGCGGCGCCGTCCAGGATCGCCGTCTCGACGTCCTTGCCCTGCTCCAGGTGCCAGTTGATGTTCTCGATGGTCACCGTGGCGTCGTCGACGAGGATGCCCACCGCGAGCGCGAGGCCGCCGAGCGTCATGATGTTCATCGTCTCGCCGATCGCGGACAGCGCGGCGATCGAGCCGAGGATCGCCAGCGGAATCGACGTCGCGATGATGATCGTGGAGCGCCAGCTGCCGAGGAACAGCAGGATCATCAGGCTCGTCAGCGCGGCGGCGATCACGCCCTCGCGTGCCACGCCTTCGATGGCGCCGCTGACGAACAGCGACTGGTCGCCGATCGGGGCGATCTTGAGGTTCGGCGGCAGCGCGTCCTTCATGGCGGCCGCGCGGTCCTTGATGCCCTTGATGATCGCCAGCGTGGACGCCGAGCCGTTCTTCAGCACCGTCATCAGCACCGAGCGGTCGCCGTCGACGTGCACGATGTTGGTCTGCGGCGGCGAGCCGTCGCGAACGTGGGCGACGTCGCGGATGTACACGGTCGCGCCGTTGACCACCTTGATCGGCAGGTTGCCGAGCTCGTCGATGTCCGAGGGTGAGTTGTTCAGCTGCAGCGTGTATTCGTAGCGCCCGATCTTCTGCGTGCCGACGGGCGTGATGAGGTTCTGTGCCGCGAGCGCGTTGGCGACGTCCTGCGCGGACAGACCGCGCGCCTGCAGCGCCGGCGGATCGATGTCGATCTGCACCTGGCGAGTCTTGCCGCCATACGGATAAGGGATCGCCGCGCCCGGCACGGAGACCAGCTGCGGGCGGATGATGTTCTGGCCGAGGTCGGCGAGGTTCTGCTCGGTAAGCCCCTGGCCCGACAGCGCCAGCTGGATGATCGGCACCGTCGACGCGCTGTAGTTGAGGATCAGCGGCGGCGTCGTTCCCTGCGGCAGCTGGCGCAGCAGCGTCTGCGCCACCGCCGTCACCTGCGCGTTCGCCGTGCGGATGTCCACCGTGGGCTGGAAGAAGATCTTGACGATGCCGAAGCCCTGGATCGAGTTCGCCTCGATGTGCTCGACGTCGTTCACCGTGGTCGTGAGCACGCGTTCGAACGGCGACGACACGCGACCGGCCATCTGGTCGGCCGGGAGGCCCGTGTACTGCCAGACCACCGCGATCACGGGAATCTTGATGTCGGGGAAGATGTCCGTCGGCGTGCGCAGCGCCGCCAGCGGTCCCACGATCAGGATCAGCAGGGCGAGAACGACGAAGGTATACGGCCGCGTGAGAGCGATCCGGACGATGCCAATCATGGGGGACGGATTCCGAGCGCGATGTTGCGTCGCGGCGAATTCTGCGCCCCTGCGCTTTTCCGGCGTAGTTAAGATTTATTTAGAAGGCCGCGATCAGGCGGCCGGGCAGCTCACCGAGAACACCGCGCCGCGCTCGTCGCCGCCGACCGACATCGAGTAGCCGTGAAGGCGCACGATGGCGCTGACGATCGCGAGCCCCAGGCCGCAGCCGGGCTTGGCGCGGGTCTCGTCGGCCCGGTAGAACCGGCGGAACACCGCCTCGCGTTCGTCGGGCGGGATGCCGGGGCCGGTGTCGGCGATGTCCACGCGCGCGCCGCCGTTCGCATCGGTGGACGCGACGAGTCGCACCGCGCCGCCGTTCGGCGTGAACTTGATGGCGTTGCCGACGAGGTTCGCGAAGGCCTCGAACATCAGCTGCGGATCACCGCGCAGCGGCGGAAGCTTGCCCACCGTCAGTTCGAAGGACTGCCCGCGATCCTCCGCGAGCGGGGCGTAGAACTCATGCACGTTCTGCAGCACGGCACCAAGATCCATCGAAGCGAAGCAGGCGCTGCGCTGGCGGTCTTCGAGCTCGGAAACGCGCAGCAGCGCGCGGAAGCGGCCGAGCACCGTGTCGATCTCGGCGACGCACGCTTCGAGCTGTTCGCCCTCGGGCCTGCCCTCGAACTGCTGCTGCAGGCGGTAGAGCCGCGTCCGCATGCGTGTCAGCGGCGTGCGCAGGTCGTGGGCGATGTTGTCCGTCACGCCTTTGACCTCGCCGAGCAGGCGCTCGATCTCCGTCAGCGTCGTGTTGACCGTGGCAGCGAGCAGATCCACTTCGTCGCCACTGCGACTGACCGGCAGGCGCACGCTGAGGTCGCCCTCGCGGATCGGCTCCATCGCCTGCTGGATCGCGCGGATGCGACGCGCCGGGCCACGTGCGATGAGCACGCCGCCGAGGAGGCCGGGAATCAGCGTGAGCGTCAGGCCCCAGAGCGCGCCACGGCGGATGATGGCGCCGAGGCTGTCGATCGTGGTGCTCTCCTTCGCGACGACGAGGCGCTCGCCGCCGGGAAGCACGCGGGTGATGGCACGTGCGCGCGCGCCGTCGAGCTTGCGCCCGGGGCTGTCGAGCGTCGCGTTGACCGACTGCACGACGCCGTCTTCCGTGAGCTGCTTCGGCACCGACGCGATGTTGCCGGCCACGCGCCTGCCCTGCGCGTCGAACAGGCCGACCCACATGTAACCCTGGATGTCGATCTCGCTCGCCGCTTCCACCGTGGCCGGCAGCCGGTGCGTATCGGTGTTCTCCAGATAATGGATGCGGGCGACGAGCATCTGGTCGACGACGTTGCTCAGGTAGCGCGACGCCTCCCACTGCACGACGCCCAGCAGCATCACGCACCAGATGGCGAAGAGCGCGCCATAGATGATGATCAGGCGCGAGGTGGCGGAACGCCAGGCGTCAGTCAGCGGGCGCAAGGACATACCCCGAGCCGCGCACCGTGCGGATGAGCGGCGACTGGCCGGCCCCGTCGATCTTGCGACGGAGGCGGCCGATGTGGACGTCGATCACGTTGGTACCCGGATCGAAATGAAAACCCCAGACGTGCTCGAAGATCATCTGCCGCGTCACCACCTGGCCCGCGTTGCGCATCAGGAATTCGAGCAGGCGGAACTCGGTGGGCAGCAGCGTCAGGGGCTGGCCGTTGCGTACGGCGTCGTGGCGCACGAGGTCGAGTTCGAGGTCGGCGACGCGCAGCCGGGTTTCGTTCGCGGCCGGACGACGGCGGCGCAGCAGCACCTCGGCGCGCGCGGCCAGTTCGTCGGGTGCGAACGGCTTGGTGAGGTAGTCGTCGCCACCGGCGCGCAGGCCGCGCACGCGCTCGTCCACGTCGGACAGCGCGCTGATCATCAGCACCGGCGTGTCCACCGCGCGCTCGCGCAGCTCCGAAACGACATCGATGCCGTCCATGCCGGGCAGCATGCGGTCGAGGGTGATGATGTCGAAGCCGTCCGCGAGCGCGCGCTGGAGGCCGTCGCGGCCGTTCGCGACCCACTCGGCGGTGAGACCATGCGCACCGAGTTCCGCGACGATGTCGCGGGCGGTCACTTCGTCGTCTTCGATGACCAGCGCCCTGGGCATCCGGCTGCACTCCACCTTCGGAACCAACGGAAAACGGCCCCGCGCGAAGCACGGGGCCGTCCGGATGTTACGCCAATCGCTCCGGTCAGGCGGCGATGGCGACGCGCATCTTCTTCATGGCGTTCGCTTCGATCTGGCGGATACGCTCGGCCGACACGCCGTATTCGTCCGCGAGATCCTGCAGCGTGGCCTTGTTCTCCTCAGCCAGCCAGCGACGCTGGATGATGTCGCGCGAGCGCTCGTCCAGGTTGCTCAGGGCCGACGACAGCGCGCCCATCTGGTTGTTGCTGGCGTCTTCCTCGGCGAGGTTGTCGTACGGATCGGCGCCTTCGTCGACCAGGAAGGCGGCCGGGGCCGGCTTCTCGTCGTCGTCCGCGTCGGTCGGCGCCTCGAAGCCGATGTCACGGCCCGAAAGACGCGATTCCATCTCGCGCACGGTGGCTTCCGGCACGCCCAGGTCGTTGGCGACCACGCGAACCTCTTCGGCGTTCATCCAGCCCAGGCGCTTCTTGCTCTTGCGCAGGTTGAAGAACAGCTTGCGCTGCGCCTTGGTGGTGGCGACCTTCACGATGCGCCAGTTGCGCAGGATGAACTCGTGCATTTCGGCACGGATCCAGTGGACCGCGAAGCTGACCAGGCGCACGCCCTGGTCCGGATCGAAACGCTTCACCGCCTTCATGAGGCCGATGTTGCCTTCCTGGATCAGGTCCGAGAGCTGCAGGCCGTAGCCGTTGTAGCCGCGCGCGACGTGGACCACGAAACGCAGGTGGGACATCACGAGCTGCTTGGCGGCGTCGAGATCGGCGTCGTCGTGGAAGCGGCGCGCCAGCGACTGCTCCTCGTCAAGGCTGAGCACCGGAATGCGATGGACGGCCGAGATATAGGAATCCAGACTGCCAACGACGCTCGGTAGCCCGTAGTTACGGGTGGCGAGGGCTTGGGACATGTGTGGAACCTCCTGAAAGTCTGTATGCAGATTAGCAGTCCCGGAATGAGAGTGCTAAGCCAGCCCGAAGTTCATCGGTTAACTGTACGCCATAGTACAGAAATAGCGGGCAGGTGTCCAGAGGGAGGTTCGGGGCATTCAGGGGAGAGACGGCAACCCCAGGCCGGAAGCCGGGGGGGGCTCCCAGCCAGGTGGCTGTTCCACATAGGAATATGGGTCTCCGCCGGACCAATTAAAGGGCGGCGATTCCCGGGCGCGGCGGCAGCGACCAGTCGATCGGCTGCTCGCCGCGGGCTTCCAGCCAGGCGTTGGCCTGCGCGAAGTGACCGCAGCCGAGGAAACCACGGTGGGCCGAGAGAGGCGACGGATGCACGCTGCGAAGGATCAGGTGGCGCTTGCCGTCGATCAGCTGGCCCTTCTTCTGGGCGTGGCTGCCCCAGAGCATGAAGACCAGGCCGTCCCGCCCGCGGTTGAGCGCGTCGACGGCGGCGTCGGTGAAACCTTCCCAGCCCCTGCCCTGATGCGAACCCGCCTGCCCGGCCTCGACGGTCAGCACCGCGTTGAGCAGGAGGACGCCGCGGTCGGCCCATGGCGTCAGACAGCCATGGTCGGGGCGCGGGATGCCGAGGCAGGCCTCGATCTCCTTGAACATGTTCTGCAGCGAAGGCGGCACGCGCACGCCGGGCCGCACCGAGAAGCTCAGCCCATGCGCCTGCCCCGGGCCGTGGTACGGGTCCTGGCCGAGGATGACCACGCGGACCGCGTCGAACGGCGTGTGCGCGAAGGCGTTGAAGATCTCGGGACCGGGCGGATAGATCTCCTTGCCCCGCGCCTTCTCCTCACGGAGGAACGCCGACAGCGCCAGCATGTCGGGACGGTCGAGGTAATCGCCGATCCGCGCCTTCCAGCTCGGCTCGAGCTTCACGCGGTCGTTCAATGTTCGACCCGGTCGCGGAGATGCAGGGCCACGCGCAGCTGGAAGAGCAGCTTGGTGATGAGCAGCTTCTCTTCCACGGGCTTCTCGACGAGGTCGTTGGCGCCGGCGCGCAGCAGCGCCGCCTGGTTCGCCGGGTTCTCGTCGCCGGTCATGATCAGCGTGGGCAGCTGGCCCTTGCCGTAGCCGAAGTCGTTGCGGATGCGTTCGACGAGATCACCGCCGGTGAGCTCGCCCTTGAGGCTGACGTCGGTGAGCACGACGTCGGCGCCGACGTCACCCCGATCCCTGGCCGCGCGCAGGTGTTCGAGCGCGTCTTCGGCGCTGATGACGTGGTGCACGGTCAGGCCGTACTTCTCCATCATGCGCCGCGTGGCCAGCGCGACGACGCGGCTGTCTTCCACGTAAAGCACTTCACCTTCGGCGCCGCCCTCGGGGCGCACGTAGCCGCGGATGAACTCCGCGAGTGCGCCGAAGCCGAGCGACTTGTCGAAGTAGTCGGTGACGAACTCGCCGAGTTCGCGCCGGTGCAGGCGCGCCTCGACGTCGCCGGACACCACGACGATGGGCATGTAGATCTGCGGCGTGGCCTCGCGCACGAAGCGGGCGAGTTCGAGGCCGTCCATGTCGGGCAGGCGCAGGGCGACGGTCACGAAATCGAAGACGCCCCGCTGCAGTTCGGTCTGCGCTTCCGCGCCGGTGGCCGCACCGACGATTTCCACGCCGGGCACCTCGGCCGCGACGACGCGCGCGATCAGCTGCCGGACGACCTTGGAGCCGTCGACGAGCAGGATGCGTGGCGTGGCGCCGGCGACACCCGAACCGATGTGAGATCCCACCCTAAGCCCCCTTCCCTCTCAGCCCGCCGCGGCGCGGCGGATCTGCCTCGCACTGACGAGACGTGCGCCGAGCCACCCCAGCACGGCAGACGCGAAGGGTACCGAAAGCAGCAGCCACGCGGGGAGTGCGCCGAAGCTCACGCTGCCGTCGTACGCGGCGGCGAGCCGCCCGACCGGTCCGGCCATCGCCAGTTCGAGCACGACGGCCAGGGCGACGGCGAGCACGCCGGCGAGGAAACCGAGCCAGATGCCGGCATACAGGTAAGGCCTGCGCACGAACGGACGGCTCGCGCCGATGAGCAGCAGCACGCCGATCTCGGCGCTGCGGCTCTGGATGTCCACGCGGATGGTGTTGCCGACGACCAGCAACGCGGCCACGCCCAGCAGCAACGCGAGCAATCCGACGGCGCGGCCACCGACGCCGACGAGGGCGTCGAGGCGCTGCCGCCACGCGCCGGTCTCCTGGACCATGTCGACGCCTGGCGTCGCCTTCATCGCCTCGACCAGCCGGTTGACGTCGTCCGCCGATAACCCGGCCTTCGGCTGCACCGAGAGCACGTACGGCAAGGGGTTGGCGTCGAGCGACTGCAACGCGCCGGAGAAACCCTGCACTTCCGCCAGTTCGTCGAGGCCATCCTTCGGCGTCCGCACGACGATGTCGGCGACCTCGGGGCGTCCGCGCAGGGCGGAGGCCGCCGTCTCGGCGACGCCCGCGTTCTGCCCGGGCTTCAGGAAGGCGCTGATCGACTGGTTGCGGCCGAGGGCGTCGCCCATGCGCTGGACGTTGTCGAGCAGCAGGTAGAACGTCAGCGGAAGGGCGAGCGCCACGCCCATCACCGCAATGGTGAGCAGCGTGCCGAGCGGTCGCGCGCCGAGGCGGCGCAGGCTGATCGACATGCTCCACGCGTGGTGTTCGCGCCACGCGCCGACCTTGCGCGGCCCGCTGCGGCGGGTCGCTTCGGCCTCGGGCGTCTTGCGTGCGTCGCGGGCGGCGTTCATACGACCTCCGTCGCGGGCACGTCGGCGACGAGCTTGCCGTGGTCGAGGACGACCACGCGTTTCTTCATGCGCTTGATCAGCATGAGGTCGTGGCTGGCGACCAGCACCGCGGTGCCCACGGCCTGGAATTCGGCGAAGAGCGACATGATTTCCATGGCCAGCTGGGGGTCGAGGTTGCCCGTGGGCTCGTCGGCGATGAGCACGGCCGGCTTGGCGACGATGGCGCGCGCGATGCCCACGCGCTGCTGCTCGCCCGTGGACAGGGCCTCGGGCAGCTGCTTCTCGTAACTGAGCAGGCCGACCTTCTCGAGGGCGGCGCGGACGCGACGGCCACGATCGGCCGGCGACACGCCACCGATGATCAGCGGCAGTTCGACGTTGGCGAAGACGGTACGGTCCAGCAGCAGGCGGTGGTCCTGGAAGACCATCCCGAGCTTGCGGCGGATCTTCGGGATGTCGCCGGGGCGGACCGTGTTGAGCTTCTGGCCGTCGAGGGTGACGACGCCGTTGGTGGGCCGCTCGATCATGGCCAGCAGCTTCAGCAGGGTGCTCTTGCCCGCGCCGGAATGACCGGTGACGAATGCCATCTCGCCCGCACCGACCTGGAACGACACATCGGTAAGGGCCTGGTGGCCGCCCTCGTATCGTTTGCTCACCAGATCGAAACCGATCACCGCATCACCCGTTGGCTGTTAAGCCTCAGAGGATAAGGGATTGCCGCGAGGTTTTGAGGCCCTGCCGCGCTGCGCGCGGATCGCCGATGCGATCGGCTCCCACCCTCCGGTTGCCAGCCTGCGTAACCCGGCTGGCGAGAGGCGGGAGCCGATCACCGGCGACCGGTGTTACCGGCCGCCGAAGAGGCGGCCGATGCGACGGAGCAGGCCGACCTTTTCCGGCGCCTTCGGCGCGGTCGGCGCCGGGGTGGCGGCCGGACGCGCGGCCGTCACCTGGCGGGACGGACGGCGGTTCGGGTTGGCGGGGCCGTCGGCCTTGCGCGGCGCGGACGGCTGGCTCTCGCCCGCCGTGGCGACGGTGCCGGCGGTGTTTTCGGCGCCTTCGCGCGCACCGCGGCCACGGCCGCCCCGACGACGGCGACGCTTCTTCGTCGCGGACGCGTCCGCCATCGCTTCCGCGGCGGCCGGCAGGCCGGCGACGGTTTCGGCGACGACGACCGTCTTCACCGGCACCTCGGTCGGCGACGGAGCGGCGGCGCCCTCTTCGCGCGGCGGACGCGGGCGGCGCTCGCGCGTGCCCGAACGTTCGCCGGAACGCGGACCGCGACCGTCACGGCCACCACGGCCGCCGCGACCACCCTTCTCCGGCGGCGCGCCGCGGGTCGGGATGTGGCCGTCGTTGTCGTTCGGATCGTCCACTTCGTCCTGCACGCCGTCGGCGCGCGGGCGCGGCGCCGGCATGACGAGCATGCGGGCCTCGATCGACGCGGTGGGGATCTTCTGGTTGATGTAGGTCTCGATGTCCGGCAGGCCCATCGCGTAGAGATCGCACGCGAAGCTGATCGCGTCGCCCTCCGCGCCGAGGCGCGCCGTGCGGCCGATGCGGTGGACGTAGTCCTCGGCATCCTGCGGCAGGTCGTAGTTGAAGACATGGCTGACGGCCGGGATGTGCAGGCCGCGCGCCGCGACGTCGGTCGCCACGAGCAGGTCGATCTGGCCGGCCTGGAAGCGCTGCAGGAGCTTCTGGCGCTTCACCTGCGGCACGTCGCCCGAGATGGCGCCGACACGGAAGTTGTGGCGCTTCAGGCGATCGGTGATGCGCTCGGCGGCCGCCTTCGTGTTGACGAAGATGATGCTGCGCTCCGCCTTCGTTTCCTCCAGCAGGTTGAACAGCAGCGGCATCTTCTCTTCCTTGGACGGGAAGTAGACGATCTGGCGCACGCGGTCGGCGGTGACGTTCTCGGTTTCGACCACCAGCTTCTCGGCCTCGTGCATGTGCTCGTAGGCGAGCTCGAGCACGCGGTGGCTGAGCGTGGCCGAGAACAGCAGGACCTGGCGCTTCTCGCGCGCGGGAAGGCGGCGGAAGATGAAGCGGACGTCCTTGATGAAGCCGAGGTCGAACATGCGGTCGGCTTCGTCGATGACCATGACCTCGACGCTGCCGAAGCCGAAGACGTCCTGCTTGTAGTAGTCGAGCAGGCGGCCGGGCGTGGCGATGATGATGTCGCAGCCGTCGCGCAGCTGCTGGCGCTGCTTGTCGTAGTCGACGCCGCCGTAGATCAGCGCGCTGCGCAGACCGGTGGCCTTGCCGATGGTCTGGAAGTCCTTCTCGATCTGGATGGCGAGTTCGCGCGTCGGGGCGATGACCAGCGCGCGCGGGTCGGAATCCTTGCGGTCCGGGTGGGCCGGATTCTTCAGCAGCCGGTCGACGAGCGCGACGAGGAAGGCGAACGTCTTGCCGGTGCCGGTCTGGGCCTGGCCGGCGACGTCGCGGCCGGTCAGGGCGATCGGGAGGGTGAGGGCCTGGATCGGCGTGCAGCGGGTGATGCCGGCGGCGGCGAGACCCTGCTGGAGCAGCGGATGCAGGTCGAGGTTTTCGTAGAAGACGTCGGTGAGTACGGTTTCGGACATGGAATGGAAGGCCTGGAAGCTCGCGCCGCGCGTGCGCGGCGCCGTCCCGGCGGCAAAGCGTGCACCACGGGACGGGGATGGTCCGGCCGGCGTCACGGGAGAGTCGGGAAGGGCCGGTTGCCAGTCCGGCGGCCTGTCGACGCGCCCGGCGCGCGAAGGCCGGAGGCGGGTGGCGGCCGCCTGGAGGGTTCCCGCTGGCATAGGTGAACCGGCTGCGTGAACCGGTTTACCTATGTCAACGGAAACCATCCGTCGGCGACCTTGAATCGCTTGAATCGCGCCCCTAGTTCGGGTGGAATGAGGGCCACCGGCCGCAATGGCCAAGACCTTCGGTTCCGGTTGGACCCGCGACATGGGGCTCCTAAGTGTAGCCGATGCCAGCGTCACGGTCGTCAACCCCCTTCCCGCCCCTCTATTGGAGACCACGGTGAGCGACAAGATCACCCATACGAGCGATGCCGCCTTCTCGAAGGACGTCCTCGAATCCGACACCCCCGTCCTGCTCGATTTCTGGGCCGAATGGTGCGGCCCCTGCAAGTCGATCGCTCCCGCGCTCGAGCAGCTCGCCGGCGAGTACGAAGGCAAGGTCAAGATCGTCAAGATCAACATCGACGAGAACCAGCAGACGCCGCGCCAGTACGGCATCCGCGGCATCCCGACGCTGATGGTGTTCAAGGACGGCAAGGTCGCCGGTACCCAGGTCGGCGCCGTCAACAAGGGCGTCCTCGCCCAGTTCATCGACAAGTCCATCTGACGTAACACCCCGCTCCACCTTTCGCCGCCGCGTGAGGCGCTTTACGACGCGCCTCACGCGATGCTAGGCTCTAGGAGTTCGCCGGGACACCGCTTGTCCCCCCTGTCGCGAACCCTCTCACTTCTTTCTTCCAACGGCGCCCCGTGAGGTTTGCCCGTGTCCGATATCGAAACCAAAGACTCCATCGACGCCAAGGGCGCCGGCGACCAGCCTGCGACCGAGCCGCGTCCGCGTACCCGCCGCAAGGCGGCCGCCCCCGAGGCGCCCGCGGTCGAGACGAGCGCTCCGGCGCCGGCTCCCGCCAAGGCCGTGCCCGCACCGGCTCCGGCGCCCGCCCCGCAGGCGGAGCTGCAGCTCGGCAACGCGCCGGCCGAGCCGCGTCCGGCGCCGCCGCAGGGCGAGTCCCGTGACGGCGGCTCGTCGCAGCCCCAGGGCAATGGGCAGCCGCAGGGCCAGCAGGCCCGCGGCGACAACCCGAATCAGCACCAGAACAATCGCAACGACCGCAATGAGCGCGAAGGCCGCGGTCGCCGCCGTCGCAACGAGCGCAACCAGCAGCGCCAGGGTGGCGGCGGTGGCAACGGCAACGGCAACTACCAGAATCCGCGCAACAACAACGGCTATCCGGTCGACGACGACGAGAACGCCGACGCCGGCAGCAACGATCGCCTGATCAACCTGACGGAACTGAAGCGCAAGAACGCGATCCAGCTGCTCGAGTTCGCCGAATCGCTCGGCGTGCGCGAGGGCGTCGCGCGCCAGCGCAAGCAGGACGTCGTCTTCAACATCCTCAAGGCCCACGCCCGCTCGGGCGGCGGCATCTGGGCGGAAGGCGTGCTCGAGATCCTGCAGGACGGCTTCGGCTTCCTGCGCTCGGCCGACGAGTCCTACCTGGCCGGCCCGGACGACATCTACGTCTCGCCCAGCCAGATCCGCCGCTTCAACCTGCGCACCGGCGACTACATCACCGGACGCGTCCGCCATCCGAAGGAAGGCGAGCGCTACTTCGCGATGCTCAAGGTCGACGACATCAACGGCGATCCGCCGGAGGCGTCGAAGAACAAGCTGCTGTTCGAGAACCTCACCCCGCTGTTCCCGCGCAAGGCCTTCAAGCTCGAGCGCGGCAACGGTTCGACCGAGGACATCACGGGCCGCATCCTCGACCTGGTCGCCCCGATCGGTCGCGGCCAGCGCGGCCTCATCGTCTCCCAGCCGAAGTCCGGTAAGACGATGATGCTGCAGAACGTCGCGCAGGCCATCCAGTACAACCATCCCGACGTCCACCTGATCATGCTGCTGATCGACGAGCGTCCGGAGGAAGTCACCGAAATCGCCCGCACGGTCCGTGCCGAAGTGATCAGCTCCACCTTCGACGAGCCGGCCGTCCGCCACGTGCAGGTCGCCGAGATGGTGATCGAGCGCGCCAAGCGCCTGGTCGAGCACAAGAAGGACGTCGTGATCCTGCTCGACTCCATCACCCGCCTGGCCCGCGCCTACAACACGGTGGTGCCGAGCTCCGGCAAGGTGCTCACCGGCGGTGTCGACGCCAACGCCCTGCAGCGTCCGAAGCGCTTCTTCGGCGCGGCGCGCAACGTCGAGGAAGGCGGCAGCCTGACCATCATCGCCACGGCGCTGACCGACACCGGCTCGAAGATGGACGAGGTGATCTACGAGGAGTTCAAGGGCACGGGCAACATGGAAGTGCACCTGTCCCGCCGCATCTCCGAGAAGCGCGTCTACCCGGCGATCGACATCAACCGCTCGGGCACCCGCCGCGAAGACCTCCTGATCGATCCGGACCTGCTCGCCAAGATCTGGATCCTGCGCAAGCTCCTCCACCCGATGGACGAACTGGCCGCCATGGAGTTCATGCTCGACAAGATGAAGAACACGAAGTCGAACGACGAGTTCTTCAATTCGATGAAGCGCTAGGCCTCGCGCCTGCCGGATCGTCGGACATGACGAAAGGCCGCCTCGATGGGGCGGCCTTTTATTTTTCGGAGCGGCGGGCCGGGGGATGGGAAGTGGGGGCGACATAGCCGGCGGGCGCACGAGGCGATGCACAACTCCGCGCTGGCGACGCCGCAGCCGAACGCTTCACGTACCCTCGAGCGCACGCCGGGATCGCGCCCCCGATTTCCTGCTCCCCGCTCCGCTTTTGTTACCCTCCCCCGACCTTTTGCTCGCCCCATCGCGCCCCCATGTGGGCGGCACCGGTCAGCCGATCAGCCAAGGAAAGTGACGTGTCCATACCCAGCGCCGCCAAGAGCACGCCCATCGGCGACCGCAACGATCTGGTCGAATACCTCGCCAAGGGTGAGAAGCCGCAGGCGGAGTGGCGCATCGGCACCGAGCACGAGAAGTTCGGGTTCTATACCGACGACCTGACGCCGCCGCCGTTCGAAGGCGAGCGGCCGGGCATCCGCGCGATCCTCGAAGGCCTGGCGGAGCGGTACCACTGGAACATCGCGCGCGAGGGCGAAACGCCGGTCGCGCTGACCAAGGGCAAGGCGAACATCACGCTCGAACCGGCAGGCCAGCTGGAGTTGTCCGGCGCCCCGCTGAAGACGATCCACGAGACCTGCGACGAGGTCACCAACCACCTGAAGGAAGTGCGCTCGGTCGCCGAGGAATTCGGCATCGGTTTCCTCGGCATGGGCTTCCAGCCGAAGTGGCGGCGCGACCAGATGCCGTGGATGCCTAAGGGTCGCTACAAGATCATGCGGGAGTACATGCCCAAGGTGGGTTCGCTCGGGCTCGACATGATGACGCGCACGTGCACCGTGCAGGTCAACCTCGATTTCGCGAGCGAGGCCGACATGGTGAAGAAGTTCCGCGTCGCCCTCGCGCTACAGCCGATCGCCACCGCCCTGTTCGCCAATTCACCCTTCACCGAAGGCAAGCCGAACGGCTACAAGTCGTTCCGGTCGCACGTGTGGACCGACACCGACGCCGACCGTACCGGCATGCTCGACTTCGTCTTCGAGGATGGCTTCGGCTACGAACGCTACGTCGATTACATCCTCGATGTGCCGATGTACTTCAGCTACCGGGACGGCAAGTACGTCGACCTTTCCGGCCAGGACTTCAAGAAGTTCATGCGCGGCGAGCTCGCGGCGTTGCCCGGGGTGAAGGCGGACATGAAGGACTGGGCCGACCATCTCACGACGGCCTTCCCCGAAGTGCGCCTGAAGCAGTACCTCGAGATGCGCGGCGCGGACACCAGCACGTGGGGCTCGCTCTGCGCGCTGCCCGCGTACTGGGTCGGCCTGCTGTACGACGACGTGGCGCTCGACGCCGCGTGGGACCTCGTCAAGGACTTCAGCAAGGCGGAGCGCCATGCGCTTCGTGACGGCGTGCCGAAGCATGCGCTCGACCTTCCCTTCCGCGGCCACCACGTGCGCGAGCTCGCGCTGGAGTCGCTGAAGATCGCGGATCATGGCCTGAAGCGTCGCAACCAGCGCGGCAATCGCGGCATCGACGAGTCGATCTACCTCGAACCGCTGCTCGAGATCGCGCTTTCGGGCAAGACGCAGGCGGATGTGAAGCTCGAGAAGTTCCACGGCGAGTGGAACGGTAGCGTGGACCCGGTGTTCCGCGAATACGCGTACTGAGCGCGGGGATCCGGCGGAGACGAGCGCAACGCGTATCGCGCCCAGGTGCGCTCCAACCAAAAAAACCTCCCCGTCGCCGGGGAGGTTTTTTTTCGCCAGGTATCGTTCGGTCAGAACGCGTACTTGGCCGAGACGCTGAGCAGGTTGCCCTTGTCGTCGTTCTCGCCGACGATGCGGTCGTTCGTGCCGCTGTTCACGCCGCCGATGTGCGCCTTGTTCACGAAGATGTGGGCGTAGCCGGCGTTGAGCTCGAAGCGCTCCGTGGCCTTGTAGCCGACACCGAAGGCCAGCCACTTGCGGGTGGAGTCCGGCACGCGCGGCGAACGGGTGTCGTCGTAGGTCGGGGTGCTGTCGACGGCGATACCGCCACGCAGCGTCAGCTTGTCGCTGAGGTAGTACTCACCACCGGCCGACACGAACCAGCTGTTGCGCCAGCCGTACTTCTCGCTGGTCGGCGGCTGGTTCGGGTTGGAGTAGTTCACCGTCAGGTTCTCGAACGCATCCCACTTCGTCCACGACAGGTCGAAGCCGAGGCCGAACTTCTCGTCCTGGTGCCAGAAGCTGGCAGTGGCGATCGCCGGCGTGGTGAAGCCCGCGCGGCCGTCGGTGTGGGTGAACGGCGGCTGGCCGCGGCCCAGCAGGGCGGCGACGGTCGGGTTCGACAGCACGGCCGTCACGTTGGTCGGCATGGTGAAGTTACCCGTGCCTTCCAGGTTGTGCTTGATCTTGCTGCGGTAGCTGAGCGCGAGACGATCGTTCGGGGTCAGCTTCCACAGACCACCGACCTGCCAGCCGTAGGCCCAGTCGTCACCCTTGATCTTGGCGTAACCGTCGCTGCCGGGCGGAACGACCGCCGCGTACTGGGCGGCGAGGGCGCGAGCGACGGCCGGCGACAGCTGGCCGGCGGCGGCGGCACGCTGGATCAGGCCCAGGCCGACGGTGTTGTAGTTGATGGCGCTGGTCAGCTCGGCGCTGGTCTTCTGCGCGATGGCGCTGACACCGAAGGTGAAGGTGTCGGTGACGTCAAACGAGGCGGACAGCGTGGCGTCGAACGACTTGAAGTCGGACTTGATGCCGTTGTAGCGGCCCTTCCAGTCGGAGTCGTACTCGGTCTTGAAGCCGAACGGCGCGGTCAGGCCGAGACCGAAGTGCCAGCGATCGGCGACCTGCGTGGCGAAGTACAGCGCCGGAACCGGGATCGTGGTGCCGGCGTCGCCGCCGTTGCCACCGCTGATCGGACGGCCCTGCGCGTCGGTCGCGGTGCCGTGGAACTTGGTGCTGAAGTTGATGCCCGTCACGTCGGCCTGGAACACGTTGCCCTTCAGGAGGGTCATGGCGGCCGGGTTGTTGACGATGGCCGAGGCGTCGTCGCCAGCGGCGGCGGAGCCCGCGAACGCGCGGCCGAGGGCCTTGGCGCTGTTTTCCTTGAGCTGGAACGCGCTGGCGTGGGCGGCCTGCGGAGCGACCAGCGCGCCGGCGATGGCCAGCGAAAGGGCGGCGGCGGCCAGCGGACGGGTCGAAAGGTTCAGCTTCTGCATGCGGACGGGCTCCTGCTTCCTGTTTTGCTCTGGGGCGACTGGATCACGCGAAAAAACGCAAAAATTTCTTGTTTTCATACGCGCGTTTAACAATCTGGCAGCGAACTCTGGCGGACTTGACGCTGTTTTTGCAAGTGCGGATGCAACAAAGATGAAACGACCGGGAAGTCCGTCACGCATTTCCCTGCGCCTTTTGCTACCTTGTCCCATTGGCCCCCAGCGAGACCTGCCGTCATGCACTGCTTCGTCTACGCCAGCCAGCGAAAGCCCGACTCCTATCTGTGGCTTGCCGAACGTGACGGCTTCCAGGCCGTTCCCGAGCCCCTCGCCCTGCTTTTGGGCGAGCTGCGCTTCGTGCTCGAGGTCGAACTGACGCCCCAGCGCAAGCTGCCGAACGAGGACAGCGAACGCGTGATGGCGAATCTCGCGGCGCAGGGCTGGCACTTGCAGAGTCCGCCGAACGAGACGCTCAGCGTGTGCAACCAGCCGAACCACAATCGTGAGATCGATCCCGACCTGGTCCTGGTAAGGAACTGACCCGGCCGAAAACGCACGGAATCGCGGCGTGCAGCGCGAGTTAACGCGACGTTACCGCGTAGGCCTGACGTGCTCCGTATACTCGCGCGCATGGCCAATCCCAAACGTCGTCGACCATCGCTGATCAAGGCACTGCCCTGGTTCCTCCCGGCCCTCGCCGCCGTCGCGTGCGCGGGTCTCACCGCATCGCCGCTTGCCCTCATTCCGTTGCTGCTCGCGAACGCCCTGGCCATGGGCGCGGTGTGCCACGCGATCGGTTTCGATCCGGAGCCGAGCTACGTGCGTACGGTGCTGCGCCGCGGGTCGGCGCATCTGGTGATGTTCACCGCGTACGCCTTCGTGGTCTTCGTGCTCGTCGCCTGGCCGCTGCTGAAGCTGACGCAAGCGCCGAGCCTCGGCGCGGCGCTGCTGCTGGCCGCGACCCTGGTCGTGGCGTTCGCGGCACTATGGCGCGTCTGGCCCGCGTTCGGCCTGGTGTTCCTCTGGGACGACGCTTATCCGGAGGAAAGCGGCGACGGATCGTGGATCTTCACCGCGATCGCCCGCTCGATCTCGTTCGGCCGCCATCTCTCGGCGGAAGAGCGCTTCTTCTCCCATTTCCTTCCCGCGGCGCTCGGCCTGCTCGTGCTCGCGTTCTGCGCGGTCGCGCTGTCCGGTCTGTACGGCGTGCTTCCGGCCGAACTGCGCATCGCCGCGCTGGGCCTCTATGCGCTCGTGCTCCTGCCGCTCGGCTGCATGGTCATCGCCAACCGCACGCTCCGCGCCCTGCTCAGCGATCGTCGCGGGCACGTCCGGACCGGGCGCGCCGAGCCGCGCCGCGAGCCCGCGATGGCGCCCGTGGAGCCGCCGCGTGCACCCATCCCCGTGCTGAGCACCGAGGAGGCCCAGCCGGGCGTGCGCGATCGCGCCCTTCGTGCCGCGTTGCGCGAAGGCGACATCGCGCGCGCCGTCGCGCTGGTCGAGGCCGGCGCGGCACCCGATGGCGATGCCGAGCCCGGCGAGCGCGACCAGCGCCCCGTCCTCACCCTCGCCGCGCTGTCGCCGGACACGCGCCTGCTGCGCGCGCTGATCGCGAAGGGCGCTCGCGTGGACCGCGTCCACGGCGGCATGACCGCCCTGCTCGCGGCGTGCCGCGACAGCTGGCACGGCCGACCGGAAGCCGTGCTCACGTTGCTCACCAATGGCGCCAATGCCGCCGCGACCGACGCCCATGGCAACACGGCGCTGCACGGCGCGGTGCTCAGCGCCGAGCCGACCGTCGCGGCGATGCTGCTCGACGCCGGCGCGCCGGTGGACGCCGTCAACTCGGCGGGCGACACGCCGCTCGTCATCGCCTGCCGCGCCGCGAACTGGACGCTCGCCCGCTTCCTGCTCGAACACGGCGCGAAGCCGGCGCCGGTGGGTGGCGAACCGGCGCTCGTCGCGGCGGCCGGCATTCCCGACGACGACAGCGAGGGCGTGAAGGTCCTGCTGCGTTACAAGGCGCCGGTCAACGCGACCGACGCGCACGGCCGAACGGCGCTGATCGCCGCCGCGGCGGAAGGACACGAACAGATCGCGCGCGCGTTGCTCCAGGCGCACGCCAATCCCAACCTCGCCGACCGCCACGGCACGACCGCATTGATGGAAGCGGCTCGCGCGGGCGCGCAAGGCATCGTGCAGGCGCTGGCCGATGCCCACGCCGACGCATCTCCCCGCGACGGCCACGGACGCGACGCCCTGACGCTCGCCTGCCAGTCGCCGCGCGCGCAGGCCGCCACGGTGCGCGCGCTGCTCACGCTCGGCGCCCAGCCTAAGGAAGCCGGTGCCGACGGACGCAGCGCCCTCGATCATGCGGCCGCCGCGGGACGCTGGGACTTCGTCGCGCTGCTCGATCCCGACACGCCGCTGCCCACCTCGCTGAGCGAATCCGTGGTGCCTGAAGCGGGCGCCGACTCCCCGGCGCATCTTTACGACGCGCTGCGCTTCGGCCACTGGGCGGTCGCGTCGACGTTCGCCACGAAGGTTCGCGAATGGCCCGCCGAACAGCTTGCCGCGCTCTATGTCGAGCTGGCCGGCACCGGCCTGCACATGGCGCGCGCGTGGCTGCTCGATCATGGTCTTTCCGCCGATGCGCGCCTGGCGCCTCCCGCCGAAGACGAAGGCGTCCTCGGCCGGCGCCTCTTCGACGCGCTGCTGCCGCAACTGCCGCAATCGGCCGAAGCGCTCCTGCAGCTGATGCAAGCCGGCGCGTCGCCGGCGGGCGCCGGGCTGCTGGGTCAGGCCGTCTGCCGCCTCGACGGTGTCGACGAGCGCCTGACGCTGGCGATGCTCGACGCCGGCGCGGACCC
Organism: Luteibacter sp. 329MFSha; assembly: GCF_900111665.1. Lineage (NCBI taxonomy): Bacteria > Pseudomonadati > Pseudomonadota > Gammaproteobacteria > Lysobacterales > Rhodanobacteraceae > Luteibacter > Luteibacter sp. 329MFSha. The sequence goes on from NZ_FOJE01000003.1 coordinate 221,892, forward strand.
CTTCGGCGCCGACGCGCGCGGTCGCACGCCCATGCACATGGCGGCCGCGACCGGTCGCGTCGCGTTGCTCGACGCGTTGCTGGCCTGCGGCATGGATCCGAACGTCCGCGACCTCGGCGGCCGCACGCCGCTGCACGCGGCGCTGGAACATGGCGGCGACAACCTGCCGCTCGTCCGCGCGCTCGTCTCCCACGGTGCCGACCCCGAAGCCGCGGACGTCAATGGCGAGACGCCATACGGCCTCGGTATCGGCCACGGCGACGTGGAGCGCTGGCTCAGCTGGGCCACGTGGCCGCTGCCGCGTCGCGCGCTGCGTGCCGCCGACCTCCCCGCGGCGGCCGCCGCGGGCGACATGGCGGCCGTGGATCGCCTCCTCGAACTGGGTTTCGATGTCGACACCCGCGACGCGCAGGGTGCGACGGCCCTGCTCCGCGCCGCCGGCGCGGGCCAGCGCGAAGTGGCCGAGCACCTGCTCGCGGCCGGCGCCGATCCGTCGGCGGCCGCGGCCTCCGGGGTCACGCCGCTCGCGGCCGCCGTCAACGCACGCCGGGAATCGGTGGTCGAACTGCTGCTCTCGCGAGGCGTCGCCGCCGACCAGCGACTGCCCGGCAACGCCACCGCGCTCATGATCGCCGCCACGCTCGGCTATCCCGAGATCGCCGAGATGCTGCTCGCCGCCGGCGCCGATGCGGCGGCGGAGGATGCGCACGGGCATACGTCGTTGCATGCCGCCGCGCAGTACTGCTTCGGCAGCAGCGACAGCCTGCGCGCACGCCGCCTGCTGGACACCGTGATCCGCAAGGGCGCCGATGTGAACAAGGCCGACAAGGACGGCGTCACGCCGTTGCTGATCCTGCTTGGCGCGCACATGCGCCCGGGCAGCCACGCGGACGCGACCCATCTCGGCGCACTGGTGCCCGTGCTGCTCGATGCCGGCGCCGCCATGGAACACGCCGACCATCGCGGCGTCAGCGCGCTGCACGCGTGCGCGATGCACGCTTTGCTGCCGCCGGCCCGCGTGCTCCTCCAGCGCGGCGCGAACCGCAACGCGGCGGATGCGTTCGGCCGCACGGCCGGCGACGTCGCGCGGCACCTCGGCTACGTCGACATCGCGCACGAACTCGGCACGCGCGTCGGCGCGATCCCGAGCGTGAGGCAGACCCTCAGGCAGCCGGCCCAGCCGGACTGATCTATTTCTCGCCGTCGCGGACGCGCTCTTCCACGGCGTCCGCCTCGAAGAGCTGCTGCAGGTCGTGCAGCGCTTCCTTGCTCGTCTGCACGAGCGCGGTCTCGTCGTCGTAGACGAGGTATTGCGCGCGCAGCACCTGATCGTCGTGCTTGCGGAAACGCTCGATGCGGCTCGCGGCGACGTCCGCCGGCATGTCCAGCGATTCGAGCACGTGCCGCGTCATCTCCAGGCTGGAGTAAAACGTTTCGCGTACGGGGTCCTCGACGCCGATGTCCATCAGGCGGAACGCATGCTGACGATTGCGTGCGCGGGCGACGATCTTCAGGTGCGGATACTGGCGACGCACCAGGCGGGCGGTGCGCAGGTTCGCCTCCGGATCGTCGGTGGCGATGACGAAGACTTCGGCCTTGTCCGCCTGCGCCGCGCGCAGCATCTCGGGCCGGCCGGGGTCGCCGAAGAACAATGACGTACCGCCGAAGCGACGCGACGTCTCGACCTGTTCGACCGAGCTCTCCAGCGCCACGAACTGGATGCCCTGAGCGCGCAGCACGCGGGCGACGATCTGCCCCATGCGGCCGAAGCCCGCGATGATGACGCGCGGCGTATCGGCCTCGATCGCGTCGAATTCGCGGTCCGGCTTGCGCACCCGGTCGTGCACCAGGCGCGACGCTAGCAGCACGAGCAGCGGCGTCAGCGCCATCGACAGCGAGATGGCCATCACCATCAGGCCGCGCTGGCTGCCGTTGATCAGCTGGTTCTGCTGCGCGAGGTTGAGCAGCACGAAGGCGAATTCGCCGCCGCATGCGAGCACCGCGGCGAGCCTCACCGAATCGCCCATGGTCAACGCGCCGACCACCCGGCCCAGGGGCAGGATCAGCACGGCCTTCACCGCGAGCAGGAGCGCCACCATGCCGAGCACGAGCAGCGGCTTCGCCACCAGCATGCCGAGATCGACGGACATGCCCACGCTGACGAAGAACAGGCCGAGCAGAAGGCCCTTGAAGGGTTCGATATTGGATTCGAGCTCGTGGCGATATTCCGAATCCGCCAGCAGCAGACCGGCGAGGAACGCGCCGAGCGTCGTGGAGATGCCGGCCAGCTCCATCAGCCACGCCGTGCCCATCACCACGAGCAGCGCGGTCGCGGTGAAGACTTCCGTGCTCTTGGCACGCGCGACGAATCGGAAGACGTGGCGCAGCAGCAGCCGGCCACCGACGATCACCGCGAAGATGGTGCCGACGACGCGGAGGACGCTGAACAGATCGGGGGCATGCGCGTCGCGCGCGATGGCGCCCCCGAGAAGGGGCACGGCGGCGATCAGGGGAATGGCCGCGAGGTCCTGGAACAGCAGGATCGCGAAGGCCTGGCGTCCATAGACGGTGCCCGCCTCCTTGCGCTCGGCGAGGATCTGCAGACCGAACGCCGTCGAGGACAACGCCAGGCTGCCGCCGACGATGACGGCCGCCTTCCACGTGAGGCCGAACAGGAAGTAGCCGATGGCGCCCAACGCCAGCGCGCAGGTCAGCACCTGGAGACTGCCGCTGCCGAATACCGCGCGCCGCATCACCCACAGGCGTGACGGCGAGAGTTCGAGGCCGATGACGAACAGCATCAGCACGACACCGAAATCGGAGATCGTCGCGACGCCCTCGGTATCGCTCACCAGGCCGAGCACTGACGGGCCGATGACCACGCCCGCGAGCAGGTAGCCGAGGACGGCGCCGAGGCGGAAGCGCTTGGTCAGCGGAACCGCGATGACGGTCGCCAGAAGAAAGACGACTGCCGTCTCCAGAAAATGATGCCCATCCATCCTGCGACTCCCACCAATGTCGTCCGCGATTATGTCACGCGTGCACGGATGGGATTTGCAGAATCCGGGACTTGCGTCAGCCCTTCAGCCAGCGCGCGACGTCGATCGCGAAATAGGTGAGGATCGCATCGGCACCGGCGCGCTTCATCGCGAGCAGCGATTCCATCACCACGGCCTTCTCGTCGACCCATCCGTTCTGCGCCGCCGCCTTGATCATCGCGTACTCGCCGCTGACCTGGTAGACGAACGTCGGCGCACCGAAGGTGTCCTTCACGCGGCGGACGATGTCGAGGTACGGCAGGCCCGGCTTCACCATGACGACGTCGGCGCCTTCCTGGAGGTCGAGCTCGACCTCGCGCAGGGCCTCGTCGCTGTTGCCGACGTCCATCTGATAGGTGTGCTTGTTGCCCTTGCCCAGGTTGGCCGAGGATCCGACGGCATCACGGAACGGGCCGTAGAAGCTCGAGGCGTACTTCGCCGAGTACGCCAGGATGCGCGTGTGGATGTAGCCGGCGTCTTCGAGCGCCTCGCGGATGGCGCCGATGCGGCCGTCCATCATGTCGGACGGCGCGATGAAGTCCATGCCGGCCTCGGCCTGCGCGAGCGACATCCGGATGAGCGCCTCGACCGTCGGCTCGTTCATCACGTAGCCACCGGCGTCGATGAGACCGTCCTGCCCATGCGTCGTGTACGGATCGAGCGCCACGTCGCCGATGAGGCCGAGCTCCGGAAAGCGCGCCTTCAGCTCGCGCGTGGCGCGCTGGAACAGCGCATCCGGATTCCAGGCCTCGGCGGCGTCCTCGGACTTGGCCGACGCGTCCACGGACGGGAACAGCGCGAGCGCGGGGATGCCGAGCGCGACGCATTCCTCGCCGAGCTTCACGAGTTCGTCGATCGACAGGCGATCCACGCCCGGCATCGACGGCACCGGCTGGCGGACGCCCTGGCCCTCGACCACGAAGGCCACCATGATGAGGTCGCTGGCGGTGAGCACGTTCTCGCGCATCAGCGCGCGGGAGAAGGCGTCGCGACGCATGCGGCGCATACGGACGGCGGGAAAGGTCATGGGACGAACCTGTTCGTTGGCGATCCGCCCATTTTACGCCTCCTCGCCCTCCTGCCGGGGGGCAAAGCGTCGCAGGGGCGGCGACCGTGGTTCCCGGCGCTCAGCCGATGCGGGCGGTGGTTTCCGGATCGAAGAAATGCAGGCGTTCGGGCAGGAAGCCGAGCGCGACATCGGTACCCGGCTGCACCGTGGAGTGCGGCGGAACGCGCGCGACCAGCTCGTCGTCGCCCTGGCGCATGTTCAGGAACACCTCGTTGCCCACGGGCTCGACGACTTCCACGTGCGCGCGCAGGCGCTCCGCGACGCCCTCGTGATCGCCCACGGTGAGGAGGTCCTCGGGACGGATGCCGACGATGACCGGCTTGTCCACGTAGGCCGCGAGCGCGGCGACATCCGAACCGAGCGCGATCGCCCCATCACGCGTTTCCAGCACGAGTCCGTCGGCGCGGCGCAGCGTGCCGTGGAACAGGTTCATCGCCGGACTGCCAAGGAAGCCGGCCACGAAGAGGTTCGCCGGCTTGTTGTAGAGGTTCATCGGCGTATCGAGCTGCTGGATCACGCCACCGTTGAGCACCACGATGCGCTGACCGAGCGTCATCGCCTCGATCTGGTCGTGCGTGACGTAGACCATCGTCGCGCCAAGGCGTCGATGAATACGCGCGATCTCGACGCGCGTGGACAGACGCAGCTTCGCGTCGAGGTTCGACAACGGCTCGTCGAGCAGGAACACGGCGGGATCGCGCACGAGCGCGCGACCGAGCGCCACGCGCTGGCGCTGCCCGCCGGAGAGCGCGGCCGGTCGATGGTCGAGGCGTTCGTCGAGGCCGAGCATCCCGGACGCGCCGTCGACACGACGGTCGATCTCCTCCTTCGCCACGCCACGGAGGCGCAGGCCGAAGCCAAGGTTCTCGCGCACGGTCATGTGCGGATACAGCGCGTAGTTCTGGAAGACCATCGCGATGTCGCGGTCCTTCGGCGCGACGTCGTTCACCACGCGGTCGCCGATGGTCATCGTGCCCCCGCTGATCGACTCCAGGCCGGCGATCATGCGCAGCAGGGTCGTCTTGCCGCAGCCCGACGGGCCGACGAGTACGAGGAGTTCGCCGTCGGCGATCTCGAAGCTGGCCTCCTTCAGCGCCACGTGACCGTTCGGGTAGACCTTGCGTACTTTGTCGAGGCGAACCGCTGCCATCACTTTCTCCGGTGGGCGCCGCGGGCGACAGGTCGAGCCTGCCAATGGTCCGGGCAATGGAGTATTCTGCCGACGTAATCGTTTACGTCAAAGTGCCGGCAGGGAAGGCCGTTCAAGGAGAACCACGCTGGTAGCTAAGCGCGGGGACAGCCTTCACTAGACGCCAGCCCCCATGCGAGGCACCCTTGCGTGCTTCCGTGACACGACAGGTTCTCCAACATGGCCAACGTTAGCGCTCCGGCGCCGACCCTGCTCGCCGACCTCGGCGGCACCAATGTGCGCTTCGGCATCGCGCATCCGGAAGAAGATCAACCGCTTATCGAATCGAGCATACGGAAGTACCACGTCAAGGACTACGCCTCCATGGCGGACGCCGCGAAGCAGTACTTCAAGGAAACGGGCCACGAGGCGACCCGCGCGATCATCGCCGCCGCCGGCCGTATCGACAACGGTGAGACCGTCAAGGTCACGAACAATCCGTGGGCCATCTCGGCGCATACGCTGGCGGGCGAACTCGGCCTCGAGTGGGTCCACCTCGTCAACGACTTCGCCGCGCAGTCGATGGCCGTGATGCTGATGAGCCCGGACAAGGCCCTGCGCGACGGCCATCGCGAGCTCGAGCGGATCGGCGAGCCGGCCGTTCCCGTGATCGGCGCCAAGGACGAGCAGACGTTCGTCGTCGTGGGTCCGGGCACGGGCCTGGGCGTCGGCGGCCTGCTGATCCGCGGCGACAAGGTCAGCGTGCTGCAGACCGAAGGCGGCCATGCCGGCTTCGCGGCACACAGCGCCGAGGACATCGAGATCCTCAAGGTGCTGAACCTCCGCTACGGCCGCGTCTCCAACGAGCGCCTGATCAGTGGCCAGGGCCTGGTGAACCTCTACACCGCGATCTGCGAGATCGCCGGCCAGAAGCCCGATGAGACGATCACGCCGGAAGATGTCACCAAGCGTGCGACGGAAGGCACCTGCCCGATGTGCGCGCGGGCCGTGCAAGCCCTCGCCGGCATCTTCGGCAGCGTGGCGGGCGATCTGGTCCTCACGCTCGGCGCATGGGACGGCGTGTATCTCACCGGCGGCATGACACCGATCCTGCTCCCGTGGATCCAGAAGCATTTCCGCGAGCGTTTCGAAGCCAAGGGCCGCTTCCGCGACACGATGGAAAAGGTGCCGACGCAGGCGATCATGAATCCCGAGCCGGGCCTCATCGGCGGCGCAGCGCTCGCCATCGTCGAAGCCGGCGGCACGCCGCTGCATCGCTGATCCCTCGCTTCGTGCTGAAACGAAACGCCCGGCTCGTGCCGGGCGTTTCGTTTTGCCAGCTTCCTCGACGTCAGTCTGGACTGAACGAGACGCTCCGAAGGCATCCGGGTGCGCCGTCCGCGAAGCTGAACACCACGCTTCCGCGATCAACGTTCGCTGACCAGACCACTCGCTTCGACGCGTCGGGCATGTCCGGCCTCGGCGTATCCCGAAGTTCGAGCCCTGGGTAGTGAGTCAGGACTTCACCTCGGGAGACGCAACGCCCGCCGATGTCGATGACCGCCACCGCCAGCCGTCCATCCCTGCGCTGTCGCAACTCGGAACGCGTGACGGTGGTCGAGGGCGAAAAGGGACCAGCACCGCGTTCGGATCGATCGTCGTCGCTCGATGACAGGGAGCTTCCGGGCCAAACGCCGCGCAGCGCTTCCTCGCCCTCCGCCAGCCGGCTCGCGATGTCGTTCACCCGCTGCCAGAAAACGGGATCCTGATCGCCAGCGTCGCCGGATGCGGGAAGGCTGTGGTTGGCGTCGTACGGCGTGAACAAGGCCAGCAGAAAGGCGCCAGCCACTCTTGCGATCATCGATGACTCCTTAATGTCCAGCTTGCGTGGCGAAACATCGGCGCTGCTTGTCGCCTTCGCATTTGAGAACCATCCGCAATCTGCCGAAGCCCATGCTTGAGTTCGGCCTGATTCGCGCGTGGGCGAGGCTAGAACTCCGACGCTACGTTTCCCGCGGAACGACGGAGGCGATTCTGATCCTGGCGATCATGGACCCCGAGCCAGGCCTCATCGGCGGCGCAGGGCTCGCCATCGTCGAAGCCAGCGGCACGCGGCTGCATACGCTTCGTGCGCTGATATGAAACGCCCGGCTCCTGCCAGGCGTTTTGTTGGTGCCTCCCTAGAGGGATCAGGCCGGCGGCGACGCACCCGGCACCAGCGTCACCCGCCCGACGCACTTCGGATTGACGTAGGAGAATCCGAAGGCGATCTCCCCGTCGGGCCCGAAGATCGACCACGTACCATATGCGTCCGGCGAACCGTTGTGTGGCGAGCCGGTCACGATCGCCGAAGGGTAACGTGCGCGGACGGTGTCGAGGCTGATGCACGGGGCGGAGAGCTGCATGTTCGCAACGACGACGTGCGACGGATCTGTTCGTCTCACCCTGATCTCGGAGGCCAGCACGTCGATGCCCGGCACGAGCGGCGCGCCACCGCCGACATAGCTGACGGTATTGCTGCGCATTTCCCGTGCGGGCGCCCGGATCGGCCAATGCTCCTGCAAGGCTTCCGCCCCATCAGCGGCATCGTGGGCCAGCGCCTCGATGCGCTGAAAAAACGGCTCGTTGTCGAACGCCGTCTCCGAAGACCCTGCCGCTCCCTGGCCGAACGCGCACAAAGGCAGACAGAAGGCGCCGATAGCGACGCACGAGATGCGATTCTTTCGCACGTGTTTCTCCTGGTCAGAACGATACGCGGCGGCCGCTTGAGCACCGCGTGCCGATCATTCCTGTCGAGCACGCCTACGTCTTGAGAATGAGATATGACCTAGCGCACCCGTCGCAAAAGTGCGATGGAGATCACAGTTGCTGGTTCTTTTGACGCCGAGCGCGAGACGCTGCCCGACGAGCGCCCGCGCGACGAATCTCCGAGGTTTCTCACCCGTGGGCGCGAATGACGCGACGCGCGGCGATACCGTCGCACGCGAACGGCCGGTTGGCGCGGTCAGGTGCTTGCGAGATCAGGCCGCGTGCAGGTGCACGCCGAGCGCGCGCATCACGCGCATGACGGTGGCAAACTCGGGGTTGCCGTCCGTCGCCAGCGCCCTGTAGAGGCCTTCGCGCGAGATGCCGCTGGCGCGTGCGACGTGCGTCATGCCGCGCGCGCGCGCGATGTCGCCAAGCGCGGCGCGTACGAGGCTGCCATCGCCTGGGTCGTCGGCGAGACAGGCGTTGAGGTAGCGCGTCTGGTCGGCCTCGGTCCGGAGGTGGTCGGCGGCATCCCAGCGTGTGAATCGTTCTTTCATGCACCGTGGTCCCATGCTGCGGCGATGGCGATCGCCCGTTCGATGTCGGCGCGCTGACTGCTCTTGTCGCCGCCTGTCAGAAGGATGACCAGCGCCGACGCGCGCACGATGTAGTAGAGGCGATATCCGGGACCGCAGGCGATGCGCATCTCGCGGACACCCGATCCGACGTGCTTGACGTCGCCCGGATGACCCAACGACATACGACGCAACCTCGCCTGTATGCGCGCAGTCGCGTCCGCATCGCGAAGCCGCGAAAACCAGCGCCGGAATGTCTCGCTCTGGACGATCTCATACATGGATCGACTGTAACCCATAAGTTACGCTCGTGACCTATGGATTACAAGCCTCGCGCCGTGGTCCGACGCAATCGCCGGCGCATTCCCCGGCGATGCGGCCTACGTCGAGGGAGCGAGCAGTGCGTCGAGGTCGCTTTCGTCGAAGCTGAGGCGCTCGCGACTGCCACCGCCTTCGAGGACCGCGTCGGCGAGTTCCGCCTTGCGAGCCTTCAGCTCTTCGATGCGCTCTTCCACCGTTCCCGCCGTGATGAGGCGATAGACGAAGACGGGCTTGTCCTGGCCGATGCGATGCGCGCGATCGCTCGCCTGCGCTTCGGCCGCCGGGTTCCACCACGGGTCGTAGTGGATGACGGTGTCGGCGCTGGTGAGGTTGAGTCCGACGCCGCCGGCCTTGAGCGACAGCAGGAAGAGCGGCACCTCGCCATCCTGGAAGCGCTGCACGGGCTCGGCGCGATCGCGTGTCTCGCCGGTGAGCGTCACGTACGCGATGCGACGGCGATCGAGTTCGTGCGCGATGAGCTTGAGCATCTCGGTGAACTGGCTGAAGAGCAACACGCGGCGCCCTTCGGCGAGCAGCGCGGGCAGCATGTCCATCAGCAGCTCGAACTTCGCGGATTCGCGGACGCCACGCGCGGCTTCGAGCTTCACGAGGCGCGGATCGCAGCAGACCTGGCGAAGCTTCAGCAGCGCGTCGAGCACCACGATGCCGCTGTGCGCGATTCCGCGCTGCGCGATCACCTCGCGCAGCTCTTCCGCCAGCGACAGACGCAGGCTTTCGTACAGATCGCGCTGCTTCGGCTCCATGACGACGCGACGCGTGATTTCCGTCTTCGCCGGCAGTTCCGATGCCACCTGCGCCTTCGTGCGGCGCAGGATGAAGGGCGCGATGCGGCGATTGAGCCGGTCCTGGCAGTCGATGTCCTGGTGCTTCTCGATCGGCACGCGATAGTGACGACGGAACGCTCCCTCGTCGCCGAGCAGTCCCGGCACCGCGAGGTCGATCTGCGACCACAACTCGCCCAGGTGGTTTTCCAGCGGCGTGCCGGTGAGGCACAGGCAACGCTGCACCTTCAGCGCGAGCAGCGCGCGGCGCGCCTGCGTGCGCGGGTTCTTCACCTGTTGCGCCTCGTCGAGGACGACGAGCGAGAAAGCGTGCTTCTTCAGTGTCTCGACGTCGCGCGGAAGAAGCGCGTACGTGGTCAGGATCACGTCGTGTTCGGCGATGCGCGCGAACGTCTCGGCGCGTTGCGGGCCATGCAGCGCCAGCAACGTGAGTTCCGGCGCGAAGCGCGCGACCTCGGAAATCCAGTTCGGCACGAGGCTCGTCGGCACCACGACCAGCGCTGGCGACGACAGGTTGCCGCTCTCCTTCAGCGCGACCAGGTGCGTGATGAGCTGCAGGGTCTTGCCCAGGCCCATGTCGTCGGCGAGCACACCGCCGGTGCCCGCTTCGGCGAGCGCGTTCATCCAGCGCAGGCCATCGCGCTGGTAACCGCGCAGCTCGGCACGGATGCCGGCCGGCACGGCGTCGCTCGCGCGCTCGGCCGCCTCGCGCAGGCGGCGCGTGAAGCCGCGCAGTCGCTCCGGCGCTTCGAACGACCCGCCGCTCGGCAGGGCCTGCACGAGTTCCTCCAGACGCCCCGCCTGCACGCGCGGAAGGTGAAGCTGCTGGCGAGGCTTCTCGAGGTATTCGGCCAGCGGCGCGAGGAGGCCGCGCAATTCCTTCAGCCGCACCGGCACGCGGCGACGATCGTCGACCGGGGCATACCAGACGGAGTCTTCCGCCTCGCCCGGGAGCGGGCTCAGGCTGAGCTGATGCTCGGCCAGGGCCTGCGCCACGGCCGGCAGCAGGTTGACCCGCTTGCCTTCGACTTCGATGCCGATCTCGAGATCGAACGCGCGATCGGCATCGTCCTCGTCGGCCTGTCCGTACCAGCGCACCGGGCCTTCGAGGACTTCGAACGGGAAGCTGCGGTCGTACTCGAGCAGGAAACCGTCCGCTTCGAGCCGCGGACGCAGGGCGAGCCATCGCGCCGGCGTGTTCACTTCCAGCGCGCCGGCATAGCCCTTGCCCGGAAAGAGCCAGGCGTCCTCCGGCAGCGTGTCCGCCATGTCCCAGGGCAGACCCTCGGTGTCGACGGCAGGATTCAGCCCGGCGGACTCGAGGCTTTCCATGGTCGCGAGTTCTTCGGCCCGGCGACGGCAGATCTCGAGGAGCGTTCCGTTGCGCACGCGGCGCACCAGTGGCTCGCCGCCACGTCCGGGCAGGCGCTCGCCGGCGTAATCGAAAGCGAGCCGGCCGTATGCGAGCGGCGGCGTTCCGGCGGCGAGGCGGGCGTGGCGCGTCAGCGCATGCAGTACGAGCACGGGCCGTGGCGAGACTTCCGCGCGGCGCATCGCGCCGAACACCTGCGGTTCCGGAAGACGATTGCCGAAGCGCGTGCCGTCGCGGCCGGCGATGAACGCAGCGGTGCTCTCCGGCGGCAGTGCCGGGAGGTCGAGCCACGCGCTCTCGGACGGGTCGCCTTCGAGCGGGCCGACCTCGGCGTGTTCGGCATCGAGGTACCAGAGCGAACCCACGCGGAACAGACGCTGGCTCGCAGGCACGTCGGGTAGCAGCTTCTGGCTGCCGTCCTTCTCGAGGCTCCAGCGCCAACGCAACGCGTGCGGCTTGCCGCGCGAGAGCTGCAGGCCGGCGACGCCGCCGAAGAAGCACGGTGCGTTGTCGAGCACTTCGGCCAGCAGCTGGTCGCCGAGCGTACCGGTGAAGCGGGCGTAGCTCCGGCTCTTGCGCAACGTCTGGGGCAGTCCGAGCAGCGTCGCGGCAAGCCGCTTCTCGGTCACCGTGAGCGCGGATTCGGGCAGGTGGCGACTGTCGAGCGGCAAGGGGCGCGAATAGCGGCCATCGGCGCTGACGGAAAGCAGCACGGGCGCGACGTCCAGCCGGGCGGCCGGCTCGTGGTCGTCGTTGACGGCCTCGACGAAAAAGCCGAGCACGGTGCGGTCGGTCGGCGCCGCCGGGGCCGCGCCGTCGAGCGCGCGCCGCCACGCCTGCGGCAGTGAACCGGCCGGCTCGTCTCCCCTGCTGCGCTTGTCGTCCGGTTGATGCATCCGTACCGATCCTGCCCGCGCGATCAAAACAGGAAGCTTAGCAAACGCAGGATGAGGAACCCGTAGGACTTTTTACCCAGTGGACCGGCCCGGTTCAGCGAGCCGGGCGTCGGTCTTGCCCGCGTCTCAGCGCCGGTTGGCGAACAGGTCGACCGGGTACTCGGCCTTCTGCTCACGGCCCATCAGGCTGCGCAGGCCCTCGGCGGGCGTGACTTCACCATGCAGCACGGCACGCACCGCGGCCGAGATCGGTAGGTCGAGCCCGTGGAAGCCGGCGAGCCGGGCCACCTCGTCGGCCGTGACGACACTCTCGACCACCTGGCCGATCTGGCGCACGGCCTCGTCGAGCGGAATGCCCTTGCCCAGGGCGAGCCCGAGCCGGCGGTTGCGCGACAGGTCGCCCGTGCACGTGAGCACGAGGTCGCCCAGGCCCGCCAGTCCCATCAGGGTCTCGGCCCGCGCGCCCAGCGCCACGCCGAGCCGCAGCATTTCGTTCATGCCACGGGTGATGAGGCCCGCGCGCGCATTGAGCCCAAGCTCCATGCCGTCGGCCACGCCCGTCGCCACCGCGAGCACGTTCTTCATCGCGCCACCGAGCTCGGCGCCGAGGATGTCGTTGCCCGTGTAGGCACGGAAGTTCGGCGCGTGCAGCAGCACGGCGAGCTTCTTGCCGAAGGCTTCGTCGGTCGCGTGCACCGTGACCGCGCTGGGCAGACCCGCCGTGACTTCGCGCGCGAACGAGGGTCCGGTGACGACCGCCGCGGGGCGTCCGGGCAGCTTCTCGTTGACGAGCTCGTGCAGGAAACGGCCGGTGCCGGTCTCGAAGCCCTTGGTCGCCCAGGAGATCTTCGCTCCGGCCTCGAGCAGCGGCACGATCTGGTCGAGCATCGCCGCGAAGGCGTGGCTCGGCACCACCATGAGGACGATGTCCGCCCCGCGCAGCACCGCCGCGAGATCGGACTCGTAGGCGAGCTCGGGCGGGAGGTCGAGATCGGGCAGGTAACGCAGGTTGCGGCGCGCCGCGGCCATGGCCGCGAGCGCATCCGCGTCGCGCCCCCACAGTCGCGTGGGGACGTCGTTGCGCGCCAGCAGCGCGGCCAGCGCGGTACCCCAGGACCCGGCGCCGAGAACGGCGACGGTGGGTCGGGAAGCGGCGCTCATCGCGTCAGCTGTTGAGGGTATGGGCACCCACGCCTTCGACCTGCTGGCGCTGCTGCTCGGCGTAGAGGGCGTCGAAGTTGATCGGCTGCAGCAGGAACGGCGGGAAACCACCCTCCTGGATCATCGCCGAGACCATCTGGCGGCCGTACGGGAACAGCAGGTTCGGGCAGTAGGAGCCGAGGATGCCGTCGCGGTCTTCGTCGCTGAAGCCGGCGATGCCGAAGATGCCGGCCTGGTGCACTTCGGCCAGGTACGCCGTGCGCTCGCCCAGGTTGCAGGTGAGGGTCAGGCTGAGGACGACTTCGAACAGATCGTTGCCCAGGTCCGTCGCCTTGTGGCCCAGGTTGAGCTGGACCTGCGGCTGCGCCTCGGTCTCGCCCATTTCCTGGAACACCTGCGGGGCGTTCGGGGCTTCGAAGGAGGCGTCCTTCACGTAGATCTTCTGCAGCACGAGCTGCGGCTGGCCGGCCTGGCCGTTGGCGGTGATTTCTGCCATTGCGTTGTCCTCGGGAAGGCGTCGTCTGGAGTGGGCGTGTGCCGGGGGCACGAAAGCCGGGATTGTTTCATACAACACGGCGCGGCGCACAGTCCGGCTTGCGCGGGCACGTGGGATTCTGAGAGAATGCCCGGCTTCCCTATGCCAACCCGATGCGTCGGGCAGGCCCGTCACGCGATGCGGGCCCTCAGCGGCGGAAGCGCTCCACCCTCCAGCCATCGCGTGGCGCCCGGTCGAACGGCGCGTCGCTGGGCCGTCGCCGTCCTGGCCAAAGGATGGTCCAACGAATCTAGAGGAGGTCATCATGGCCCGTAGATGCCAAGTCACCAACAAGGGTGTGCAGACCGGTAACAACGTCTCGCACGCGAACAACAAGACCCGTCGCCGCTGGCTGCCGAACCTGCACGAGCGTCGCTTCTGGGTCGCCAGCGAGAACCGCTGGGTGAAGCTGCGCGTTTCCAACCACGCGCTGCGCACCATCGACAAGAACGGCATCGAAGCCGTGCTGGCCGACCTCCGTTCCCGCGGCGAAAAGATCTAAGGAGATCGAACATGGCAAGCAAGCGCGATAAGCACCGCCTGATTTCCACCGCGGGCACCGGTCACTTCTACACGACCACCAAGAACAAGAAGAACACTCCGGAAAAGATGGTCTTCATGAAGTACGACCCCGTCGTCCGGAAGCACGTCGAATACAAGGAAGGCAAGATCAAGTGATCTTCCGAAGAAAGCCGCCGAAAGGCGGCTTTCTTTTTGCCTTGATAAAGGCGTGCCATCTGAGGATGGCGGGAGCCGCCGAAAGGCGGCTTTCTTTTTGCCGTGATAAAGGCGTGCCATCTGACGATGGCGGGAGCCGCCGAAAGGCGGCTTTCTTTTTGCTTCAACACTCGAGGCGGGATCGCAGGTAGCCCTCGACGTCGACCGTCTCGTACCCGTGCCGCCGGTTGAACGTCCGCGACATCTCCCACCACATCCCGTCGCCGCGCGCGAAGGCCGCCCGGTATCGCGCCATCACGTCGTCGGGCGCGTTGGCGAGATCGGCGCGCAGCCTGTCGAGCGTCCACAGCGTCCTTTCGACCTTCTTCCCCGTCACGCGCTCGACCACGTCCGCCAGGCCGCCGTACGAGATCGTGTCGCCGGCCAGGTAGACGACCTCGTTCGCGATCCGCGGCTCGGCTAGAAGGATCTCCGTCGTGAGCCTGCCGATATCGTCGGGCGTGGTGACGGTGACTCGTGTTTCCCAGCTGCCGAGGCCGTTGACCTTTCCTGCGCCGAGGTCGACCACGCCGAACGCCGGCTCGAACAGGAAACTCGTGAACATGCCCGTCGACACGATCACCCATTCGGTTCCCCGCTGCGCACGCAGCACCTGACGGACGTCGTATTGCTCGTCGAAGACGGGCTGCCCACTGCCACGTCCGACGACGTCGTAATCCACCCCGAACTGCCACGGGAAGTAACGGCGAACCCCTGCCGCCAGCACGGCGCGCGTGATCTTCATCTGCGTTCCCGGACCCGCGACGAACCCGGTCGCGTTCAGCACCGTGCGGTACCGCGAGAAGAGCGCCGCCAGCGATGCTTCGTCCGCCATGAGGTCGAAGCCGATGACGTCGACGCCCAACCGTTCGAGCGCCTCCTGCCCCGACGGCTCGGTCAGGCTCGCCGGCGACACCAGCACCGTCAGTCGGTGGCCCGCCGCCCGAGCGCGCGGCGCCAGCGCGCGCAGCACCGCCATGCCCAGTTGTCCTGCGCCGAGGACGAGGACGTCCTTGAGCACTTCGCTTTCGTTCACCATGTTGTTCGCCCTCTTCGATGCAATGACCAAGCCAGCCGCCATGGTGCTCGAAGCGAAGCCGGTGATAGGCTGCGCGTGCACGACTTCATAGTTCGTCATCGCGCAACAATCCTGGTCGGTGCGCCGGCCGCGCCACGGAGCCCCGCATGGATCGTCTGCAGGCGATGGAGACCTTCATTCGCGTGATCGAGGCCGGCAGCTTCCGCGGGGCCGCCGAGACGATGCACGTCCTTCCGTCGACGGTGACGCGCACCATCAAGGAGCTCGAAGCGCATCTGGGCGCGCGACTGCTTAACCGGACGACCCGCTCCCTGAGCCTCACGGACGCGGGCCTGCGCTACTTCGACAGCTGCAAGGCGATCCTGCACGACGTGCGGGCGGCGGAGGCCACGGCTCAGCAGGCCGGCGCGCCGCGAGGATCGATCACGATCGGCACCACCCCGTCGCTCGCGACGCATTTCATCATTCCCGCCCTCGGAGGCTTCCACGCACGGTATCCGGGCATCGACCTCGACCTGCACCTGGCGGACGCCACCGTCGACGTCATCCAGCGCGGCATCGACTGCGTGATCCGGGCCGGCGAGCTTCGCCCCTCGCGCCTCGTCGCCCGTCGCCTCGGCGCGTTCCGATGGTACGTATGCGGTTCACCGGCGTACTTCGAACGCCACGGCATGCCCGACTCCATCGAGGCACTGGGCCGGCACACGGCCGTTGGCTACGTGAACAGCCAGACGGGCCGCTCGATCGCGTGGCCGTTCCGGCAAGGGACGGAGACGGTGAGCATCGCGATGAAGGAACGCGTCCGCGTCAACGACACCGATGCGTATGTCGCGGCCGGCATGGCCGGACTGGGCCTGATCCGCGCCGCCAGCTACATGGTGCGCGAGCCGCTCGCGGAGGGGCGTCTGATCCGGGTACTCGCCGATGTCGATGCGCCCCTGGAACCGGTGTCGGCTCTCTATCCGCAGAGTCGCCACCTCGCCCCCGCCGTGCGCGCCTTCATCGACTGGGCCGTCGAACTGTTCGCCGACGCGGCACGACACTGGTGATCGTCCACGCATGAAAAAGGCGCCGACCCTCCCGAGTCGGCGCCCTTTCGGACCTGCGTAGCGCTTCGACTCAGACGCCGACCGCGGAGTACCCCTTCAGGCGCTGCGCGAACTGCTGGAGCGAACGAATGCCGCTCTGCTCCGCCTCGACGATCCACTGCTGGAGCGCCTTGAGCGACTTCTCCGCACCGCGCTCTTCCATCAGCGCGACGAGGCGAGCGCGGAACTCGCACACGGTCTGCAGCGCGGGGCGATTGGCGAGCGCGGCATGCATGCGCTCGCGGGCGTCGTTGTCCAGCCAGCGGCCGCCATCGGCCAGCGCGCGGCGCAGGCGACGCGGAATGGCCTTGATGCTCTCGCCGGCCTGGCCGACTTCCTCGCGCATGGTCGGCAGGATGACGTTGCGGTAGTAATCGGTGGTGGCCTGGAACCGCAGCGCCAGCACGCCCTTGAGCGTCTCGGCGTCCGGCAGGTGGACGTTCGGGCGGATGTTCAGCGTCGGCGCGACGCGGAGCACCTTCGCGAGGCCGAGGAAGCGCAGGCCGCAGATGGCCGCCCAGCCGATGTCGAACTCCCACTTGCGCAGCGCGAACTTCGCCGAGCTCGGGAACGCGTGGTGATTGTTGTGCAGCTCTTCGCCACCGATCCAGAAGCCCCACGGCGAGATGTTCGTGGCCGTGTCGGAGCTCTCGAAGTTGCGGTAGCCCCACCAGTGGCCGATGCCGTTGACGAAACCGGCGGCCCAGAAGGGGATCCAGATCATCTGCACCGCCCACAACGCCATGCCGACCACGCCGAACAGCGACAGGTCGATCACGGCCATGAGGACCGGACCCCAGTACGGGTGCTTGCCGAACAGGTGACGCTCGAACCAGTCGTCGGGCGTGCCGCGACCGTACTTCTCCATGTCGGCCTTGTTTTCGCTGGCCTCACGGTAGAGGGAGACGCCGTCGAGGAAGACCTTCTTGATGCCGAAGATCTGCGGGCTGTGCGGATCCTCCTCGGTCTCGACCTTGGCGTGGTGCTTGCGGTGGATGGCCACCCACTCCTTCACCACCATGCCCGTGGTCAGCCAGCCCCAGAAACGGAAGAAGCCGTTGAGGGTCCAGTGGAAATCCACGCCGCGATGGGTTGCGCTACGGTGGTAGTAGAGCGTCACCGTGAAGATGGTGAGCTGGGTGACCACCAGCATGTACACGACGATCTCGCCCCAGCTTGCGCGGGTGAGGCCGTTGGACAGGAAATCGAGCAGGGTGTCGAGCATTCAGTCGGTACCGCGCGGGAAGTGAAGGGATCGTGCCCGACCAGTCTAACCAGCCGGTTCCATACCCACCAGCACGGTTTCGGGCGATTTGTGAAAACGGCGGTTGTCGGATCCCGCGGCCATTCCGCACAATCGCGGGATGACACCGACGCCCACCGTTCATCCGCACGCCGCCCCGTCGACACGATGGGAGCAGGATTCTGCAAGAAGCGCGGCGATGGGCGACGTACGGGCATGATGGGAGACGGCTTGCTGAACGTCGAAGGCGTTTCCCGCCGCCGCGCCGGCCGCTCGGCGGTCGCCGACGTCTCGTTCCGCCTGAACGGCGGTGAAGTGCTCGGCTTGCTGGGCGTCAATGGCGCGGGCAAATCCACGACGCTTTCGATGCTCGCGGGCGCCCTGCGACCCGATCGCGGACGGATCCTCCTGGCCGGAAAGGATTTCGTGGCCCACCCCGGCCTGGCACGCACGCTGGTGGGCTGGCTCCCCGAAAGCGCCCCCTTGTGGCCCGAACTCTCGGTCGACGAGCACCTGCTGGCGCTCGCCCGGCTGCGCGGGGCGACGCGCGCGGCCGCTCGCCGGGCGGCCGATGCGATGGTCGCGCGCCTCCAGCTGGAGCCGCTGCGGCGGCGGATGGCCGGAGTGCTTTCCCAGGGCCAGCGCCAGCGCCTGGGGCTGGCCTGCGCCCTCGTGCACGATCCGGCGTTGATCATCCTCGACGAACCGGCGAACGCGCTCGACCCCGTCCAGGTCGGCGAGTTGCGCAAGCTCATCCGCGAGCGCGCCGCCGCCGGAGCGGCGGTCATCCTTTCCACGCATGTGCTCGGCGAGGTCGTCGCCGTGTGCGACCGGGTGGCGATCCTCCACGAGGGCTCGCTCCGCCATGACGCCCCGCTGCACGGCGATGAAGGCGGCAAGTCGCTGGAGGCCACCTTCTTTGGCATCGCCACGGGGAACGCGGCATGACCGTCCTCGCCGTCACGCGACTCGAACTCCGCCGCCTCGCCGTCCGGCCCCTGGCCTGGGCGCTCGCCGCGCTCACGATCGCCTGGCTCGCGTGGACCTTCATCCTCGGCCTCGGCCAGTTCGTCGCCCAGCAGGTGAAATACGCCGCGGTGGCCGACGCGCCGGGCTTCACCGATCTCGTCGCCATTCCGCTGCTGGCCGAACTGGCGAAGCTCGCCTTCCTCGTCGTGCCGCTGATGACGATGACGCAGCTCGCCGGCGAGCGCCGGAACGGCACCCTCGCCCTTCTCGCCTCGACCGGCCTGCCGCCGTGGCGGATCGTGCTCGGCAAGTACCTCGCGGTGCTTTTGTGGCTCGCCCTGTGGCTGATGGCGACACTCGCCATGCCGCTTGTCGTCGGCCTCGAGTCGACCGCCGACTGGGGCAAGCTGGCCTCGGCCACCCTCGGCACGGCGCTGATGCTGGCCACGCTCGCCGCCATCGGCGTCGCCTGCTCGGCGGCGACGAGCTTTCCCGCCATCGCCGCCGCCATGGCGCTGATCGTCACGCTGGCCTTGTGGACGATCGACCGGGGCGCCCAGGCGGCCGGCGTGAACGGTGGGTTCCTCGAGTGGCTGACGATGGCGACGCACCTGCAGAACCTCCTGCGCGGCCTCGTGACCACCGCGGACCTCGCATGGTTCGCGCTCGCGATCGCATTCGCCCTGACCCTCGCGATCCGTCGCCTGGGCGCCGACCGGGAGCGCCAGTGATGCGCCGCCTCGACCGCTGGTTCGTGCTCCTCGGCCTGATCGTCGCGACCGGCTGCCTCGGCTTCCTCAGCGCGCGACACAGCTGGACGTGGGACTGGACGCGCGGCGCGCGCGCCAGCCTCGCGCCGGAGAGCGTCGCCGTGCTCGGAAAACTTCCGGGCCGCGTCGAGGTCGTCGGCTACCTGTCGCCAGCCGGCCCGCTGCGCGAGCAGATCGCCGCGGTGATGGAGCGTTACACGCGTGCGAAACCCGATCTGGTCCTCTCCTTCGTCGATCCCGACCTCGATCCGGCGGCGTCGCGGCAGCTGGGCATCGCAGGCGACGGCGCGCTGCTGATCCGTTACCACGGCCGCGAGGAACGCGTCGAAAGCCCCATCAACGAACGCAACCTGTCCAACGCGCTCGAACGCCTCGCGCGCGGCGGCCAGCGCATCGTCGCCTTCGTCACCGGCGACGGCGAGCGTCAGGCCGACGGTCGTGCGAACGCCGACCTCGGCACGTTCATGCGCCAGGTGGAACGGCGCGGCATCCGGGCCGTGCCCCTCAACTTCAGCCAGACGCGCGGCGTTCCCGAGCACACCGACCTCGTGGTGCTGGCGAGCCCGGTGGCCGCCGTGCCCGCCCAGAGCGTGACGGCGCTCGTCGACTACGTGCGCGACGGCGGCAACCTGCTCTGGCTCACCGAGCCCGCGAACGACGACCTCGGCACCGGCGCGCTCGCCGACGTGCTCGGCGTGCGCGTGCTGCCCGGCGTCCTCGTCGATGGCCAGGGCAGCACGCTCAACGTCAACGATCCGCGCCTCGTTGTGGTGGGCGACTATCCTTTCCATGCGATCACGCGCGCGTTCCGCGAAACGACGCTGTTCCCGCAGGTCGCGGCACTCGCGCAGGTATCCGACCACGACTGGGCCGTGGTGCCCTTCCTGCGCTCCGGCGAACGCAGTTGGACCGCGTTCGGAGGCATCGACAACGACAAGCCGTCGACGGTCGCCTTCCATCCCGAAGCCGGCGAACTGAAGGGACCGCTCGATTTCGCGTTCGCGCTCAACCGCCTCTCGCCCAGCCCGGCGAAGAGCGAACAGCGAGCGGTCGTGATCGGCGATGGCGATTTCCTCTCCAACACCTATGTCGGCAACGGCGGCAATCGCGCGCTCGGCGAGCGCATCCTCGACTGGCTGCTCGGCGACGACGTGCTCGTCGACCTGCCGGCGCGCGGCGCGCCCGATCGCGTGATCTCGCTCTCGCAGGACGGCCTCAACGCCGTGACCTTTGGCTTCCTCGTCTTCCTGCCCCTCGTGCTGCTGGCCCTCGGCGTCGGCATCGCGTGGCGACGCCGGCGGCGCTGACGTGCTCGCACGCGTCGCCGGCATCGTCGCGTTGATCGCGCTCGTGGGCGCGGTGGCCTGGCAATGGCATGCCGACGACGCCGAAGCGCGCGCGCATCTGCTGACGACGCTCGATCCGGATGCCGTGACGCATGTCGAGGTGTCGCTCAAAGGCCTGCCCGTCCAGCGGTTCGACCGCCGCGACGGCCGCTGGACGAACGGCACCGGCGCCGTCGATCAGGGTCGCGCCGACGAGCTCGCGTCGCTGGCGGCCACGCCCGTCGCGGACTGGCGGCCGGCGAGCGCCTTCGACCCCGCGAAGATCGGCCTGGCGCCCCCGCTGGCCGAGTTGCGCCTGGACGATACACGGATCGAGTTCGGCGAGATGACCGCCCTGGGCAAGCAGCGCTACGCGCGCATCGGCGACCGCATCGCCATCGTCCCCGCGCAAGCCCTGCCAAGGGCGCCGCGCACGTCGTCGTTGCCCACGTCGGCCTCGACGGCACCGTGACCGCTTGCCCGGAACGCCGGGAAACCCCATCTTTCGCGCATGCCTGAACTGCCCGAAGTCGAAACCACCCGCCGCGGAATCGCACCGCACATCGAAGGGCGACGGGTAACCGGCGTGGTCCTGCGCCGTCCCGATCTGCGCTGGCCCATTCCGCCGGAGATCGCGACGCTGCTGCCGGGCCAGGTCGTCGACGCGGTGGAACGGCGTGCGAAGTACCTCCTGTTGCACACGGCGGCCGGTACGGCGCTACTGCATCTGGGCATGTCCGGCATGCTGCGCGTGCTCCCCGCCGACACGCCGCCCGGCAAGCACGACCATGTCGACATCCTGCTCGACTCCGGCCGCGTGCTCCGCTTCACGGATCCGCGCCGCTTCGGCGCCCTGCTCTGGCAGATGCCGGACGAAACGCACGAGCTGCTCGAAGGGATCGGGCCGGAACCCCTCACCGACGCGTTCGACGGCGACCTGCTGTGGCGCCTCTCGCGCGGTCGCACCGCGGCCGTGAAGACGTTCCTGATGGACAACGCCGTGGTCGTCGGCGTCGGCAACATCTATGCGAGCGAAGCCTTGTTCGCCGCCGGCATCGATCCGCGTCGCGCCGCCGGGAAGGTCTCGCGCGAGCGCTACGCGCGGCTCGCCGCGGAGGTGAAGCGCATCCTCGCGTACGCCATCGAACGCGGCGGCACGACGCTGCGCGACTTCCTCGCACCGGACGGCGCGCCGGGCTACTTCTTCCAGGAACTCAACGCCTATGGCCGAGCGGGCGAGCCTTGCAAGACCTGTGGCGTGGCCATCCGCGTCGTGACGCTCGGCCAACGCGCCTCGTTCTACTGCCCAGGCTGCCAGAAGTAGGCAGGACTACACGAACCCGGGTAGTGAACCGACGGCGACGCCCGGGCACCGCTTCATAGACTTTCTCCATGCCTTGCCACATGGAAGTCTCCCGTGCCCACCACCATGCACACGCGGCTCGCCGGACTGACGGTATTCGCCATCGCCAACCTGCTGGCCCATGCAGCCAATGCCGACACGCCGACCGACCTGAGCCGCCCCTTCGACCGCTACAGCTGGGTGACGACGCACAACGCGTTCACCAGCAACGGCTCGTTTCCGAACCAGCGCCAGACGATCGAGGAGCAGCTCGCCGCGGGCGTTCGCGCGTTCATGCTCGATCTGCATGAACACCGCGGCCGGGTGAGCCTTTGCCATAACCGGTGCACCACCCCGCCGACCCACTTCGCCGATCTGGTCAACGGAACGTTGCTACCGTTCCTCGAGCGCGATCCGTCGGCGGTGCTGATGCTCCATCTGGAAGACTTCACGACGCGCGACGCGCTCGTCGCCGAACTGGAAATGGCGCCCGCCCTGGCGGCGATGACGTTCGATCCCGACGCGTGGGACACCGATGGCTGGCCGTCCTACGAAGCGATCGTGCAGAGCGGCCGGCGCATCCTCGTCTTCACCCTCGCCAACGAGCAAAGCGGCCGCATCGACACGCCGGCCGGGCCCGTCCACTTCATGCGCAGCGACGCGTTCACGGTGGAGAATTACTGGAGCCTCGGCACACCGGTCATCGAGCACAATTACGCGTGCTACACCCGATGGAACCACGTTCCCCTCTCGGAACCGGAGGTCGCGGGCAAACCGGGATGGCGCCGGCTCTTCACCATGAACCACTTCCACGACGCGGCGACGCCCCTGACCGACTGGCACGTGGGGGCGGACAACGCCTTCGACCGGCTACACGTCCGCTACGTCGACTACTGTCGTCCCGCCGCGGGGCGCAAGCCGAACTTCGTCGCGGTCGACATCCACGAGGACGGCGACACGGCGAAGTTCGTGCATTGGCTCAACGCGTTCGCGCCGGACTGACGCGTCAGTCCGGCCAGCGCATCGCCGCATGGGAGTTGTTGAAGCGTGGATCTTCCTCGTCGCCGGAAAGCACGACGGCGAGGCCGCCCGGCACGCCGTCGACCTCGAGCGCCTGCCCGTCGTCGAAGCGCGAACCCAGCGCCCCGAGCTCCACGAGGCGCTCCGAGAGCGCGCCCGCGCGGTCGACTTCGCGATCGGGCACGTTGGTCAGGCTGATGTCCGGGCGTCCGAACTTGCGCATGCCGCGGGTCCGGATCCACGAACGACCCTTGGTCTCTTCGGGACTGCACAGGATCAGCACGTGGTTCCGCGGCGGCGCGCCGCCCTGGACGAGGTAATGCTCGCGCCAGGCGCCCTTGTCGAACAGGGTCAGGATCTGCGGATCCACCACCGCGGTGCCGCCGACATCGAGCAGCCCCGCCACGACGCCCAGGGTGTCGCGCAGGTAGTCGAGGGTGTCGCGGTCGGGGAAGCGCCCACGGATCGCGATCACATGCGGTGCGGCCTTCGCGGCCTTGAAGGCCTCGGCGTTGTCCTCGCGCAACAGTTCGCCGAGCGCGCCGGAAAGCGGGTAGCCTTCCCAACGCGCGAGCACGGCGTTCTGGAAGCGCTGCAGCTCGACGCCCTCGGGCAGGCCCGGGCTACCGTACTTCGCGGCCGGAATGGCGAGGTCCTCGGGGAAGGCGCCGAAGACGAAGAACAGGAGCACGGCCTGCTCGTCGCTTTCCTGCCAGTAGGGGCGCGGCCATTCGGCGGCGGGGGTCGTCGTCTCGGTCACGCGTGGGATCCTTCTTCGGGGTCGGTTTCGCCGAGGGGCAGCACGGGCTGCTGAAGCTCGATACGTCCGTCGCCGCCGGTGATGCTCTTGAACTCGGCGCGACTGACGGAGACATAGCGGTCGTTTCCGCCGATCTCAACCTGCGGGCCCTGGGTCACGGCGCGCCCGTGCTCGTCGACGCGGACGACCATCGTGGCCTTCTTGCCCGAGTGGCAGATCGTCTTGATCTCCTCCAGGTTGTCGGCCCACGCCAGCAGATAACGGCTGCCCTCGAAGAGCTCGCCGCGAAAATCGGTCCGCAGGCCGTAGGCCAGGACCGGGATGCCCAGGCGGTCGACCACGTCCGACAGCTGCCAGACCTGCGCCTTGCTCATGAACTGCGCCTCGTCCACCAGCACGCAGTGGAGCGCGCCACGGTTCGCGATGTCCTTCTCGACGATCGCGAAGATGTCGTCCTCCCCCGCGAACCGCATCGCGCGGGCCTGGAGGCCGATCCGGGAGGCCACGACGCCTTCGCCGTAGCGGTTGTCCAGGGCCGGCGTGAGAATCAGCGTCCGCATCCCGCGCTCATGGTAGTTGTGCGCGCTCTGCAGCAGCGTGGTGGTCTTTCCGGCATTCATCGCCGAGTAGTAGAAGTAGAGCTTGGCCATGGACTTTCCGGTACGTGACGGTCCAGTTTACCGCCTCGCGAGCCCGGGGCCTCCACCTGCTACCATCGGGGCCCTCGTCCGCCTGTCCTAGTGGCCGATCCCACGATGCTCAACCCGCAACAACACGCGGCCGTCGAATACTGCGACGGCCCCCTCCTCGTGCTGGCCGGCGCCGGCTCCGGCAAGACCCGTGTCATCACGGAGAAGATCTCGCACCTGATTTCCCGCCGGCATCTCGCCGCCGAGAAGATCGCCGCGATCACCTTCACCAACAAGGCGGCGAAGGAGATGCGCGAGCGCGTCTCGAAGCTCATCTCGGACGATGCCGCCCGGGCGCTGACGGTGTGCACCTTCCATGCGCTGGGCCTGAAGTTCCTGCAGATCGAGCACGACCGCGCGCAGTTGCGCCGCGGGTTCTCGGTGCTGGACGCCGACGACAGCGCGAACATGATCAAGGAGCTCTCACCCAAGGGCGTGAAGCCCGAGGTGATCCAGGGCATTCGCAACCTCGTCGGCCGCGCGAAGAACGCCGGCCTGACGCCCGAGGAAGCGATGGCCTCCGCGCGCAGCCCGCGCGAGATCGAGGCCGCGACGATCTACGATCTCTACCAGCAGCGCCTCGCCGCCTTCAACGCGGTGGACTTCGACGACCTCATCCGGCTGCCGCTGCGCATCCTCGAGACGGACGACGAGGCGCGCGCCATCTGGCAGGAGCGCCTGCGCTACCTGCTGGTCGACGAATACCAGGACACCAACGACGCGCAGTACCGTCTGCTGAAGGCCATCGCAGGCCCGAAGGCGCGCTTCACCTGCGTCGGCGACGACGACCAGAGCATCTACGCGTGGCGCGGTGCGAATCCGGAGAACATCGACCAGCTCGGCCGCGATTTCCCCAACCTGCGCGTGATCAAGCTGGAGCAGAACTACCGCTGCGCGAAGCGCATCCTGCGTGCCGCGAACCAGCTGATCGCGAACAACCCGCACGTGCACGAGAAGAAGCTCTGGAGCGACCACATCGAGGGTCCGCCGATCCGCGTGCTCGAGTGCAAGGACAACGAGCACGAGGCCGAACGCATCGCCGCCATCGCCTCGAACCTGCACGAGAAGTACAAGGAAAAGGGCGTTCGCTGGGACGACTTCTGCATCCTTTACCGCGGCAACTTCCAGGCGCGCGTGATCGAGAAGGCGCTGCGCCTGGCGCGCGTGCCGTACCACCTCAGCGGCGCGCTGTCGTTCCTCGACCGCGCCGAGGTGAAGGACATCCTCTGCTACCTGCGGCTGATCACCAACCCGACCGACGACGCCGCCTTCCTGCGCGTCGTCAACGTGCCCAGGCGCGAGATCGGCGCCACGTCGCTGGAGAAGCTCGGGCAGATCGCGCAGACACGCAACGCGTCGCTCCTCGACGCCGCCCGCAGCGACGCGGCGTTGAAATCCATCAGCCCCCGTCCGGCGGGCGCGCTCGCCAGCTTCGCGCGGCTGATGGACGAACTGCGCAGCCACGCCGTGCACGAAAGCGCCGCGGACCTGGTGAACACGGTCATCGAGAAGACCGGATACGGCGCGCAGATCGCGGCCTCGACGCCGGACGAAGCGCTGCGCGAACGTCGGCTGGGCAACCTGCGCGAACTGACCGACTGGTTCCGCGCGATGGGCAAGGACGGCGGCCGCACCGGCGACATCGCGGCGCAGCTGGCACTGCTCAGCCATGCCGACCGCGACGATCCGGGCAACGCGCTGCGCATGATGACGCTGCACTCGGCCAAGGGCCTCGAATTCCGCTTCGTGTTCATCGTGGGCTGCGAGGACGGCACCCTTCCGCACGAGGGTGCGATCGACGAAGGGCGCCTCGACGAGGAACGGCGCCTGATGTACGTCGGCATCACTCGCGCGAAGGAATTGCTTACGCTCTCCTTCGCCGCGAAGTCGCGCAAGTACGGCGAGATCCTCACCAACGATCCCAGCCGTTTCCTCGACGAGCTGCCGCAGGACGACCTGCACTGGGACGGCAAGGATCCGGAAGCCGACGCCGAGGTGAAGAAGGAGACGGCGGCGACGCACATGGCGCGCATCCGCGCCATGCTCGCCGGCGGCTGACGCCACCGCGAGCACCCGATCGCATCGGCGATGCCGCGCGGCGGCGCTTGATCACACCAGCCCTTCGGCCTCGAGCTCGCTCTTCAGGTAGGCGTAGTAGATCGGCGCGGCCACCAGCCCCGCCAGGCCGAACGCGGCCTCGAAGGCGAGCATCGCGACGAGCAGCTCCCAGGTGCGCGCACGGATCTGCCCGCCGACGATGCGCGCGTTGAGGAAGTACTCGAGCTTGTGCACGACGACGAGGAATCCGAGCGCGGCCACGCCCACCCATAGCGATACCGATAGCGCCGCGATCGTCACGAGCGTGTTCGAGATGAGGTTGCCGACGACGGGCAGCAGGCCGGTCACGAAGGTCACGATCACGAGCGTCTTCGCCAGCGGCACGTGCACGCCGAACAGCGGCAGCGCGACCAGCAGGAAGAGACCGGCGAGCGCCGTGTTGATCGCCGAGATCTTCAGCTGCGCGAAGATGATGTTGTGGAAGGCGCGCGCGAGGCGCGCCGCGCGCGTCGCCAGCTCCGACGAGAGCGGACGCGACGGCCGGTGCCCGGCACCGTGACTCACGGCCACGATGGCGCCGAGCACGAGGCCGATCAGGACATGCGCGAAGACGCGCGCGGCGGTCGTGCCGACCAGGCGCAGGTCGCCGGAGTGCTCGTGGGCCCAGGCCATGCCCTGCTCGCGGAAGTCGATGAAGCTGTCGGGCAGGTTCGACGTGAGCCAGGCGGGCAGCTGCTCGTGCGCCTTGGTCAGGAGCGGCAGCAGCTTGGCATCCCACAGCGCCTGGGGATCGCCCAGGTCGCGACGGTAGAACGTCAACGCGGCCACGACGATCCCGATGATGGCGCCGACGACCACCACGGTGACCACGCCGACAGCGAAGAAGCGGGCGCGCTCGCCGGGGACGACCCGCCGGATCAGCGGCGTCAGCGTTTCCACGACCTCGTAGACCAGGAGCCCCGCCAGAAGCGCGGAGATGAGATGGAGCATCAGGATGCCCCATAGCGCGAGCGCCGCCAGCACGTACGTGACGATGCGGATGGCGCGTGCGTTGTACGGGGTATCCGGCATGTAGGGCTCCTCGGGGTGGCGCGATTCCAGCAGCACGGCGATGAACGCGGCATCAAGCCCGCGAGGTCAGATCAGCCGCTCGGCTTCCAGCTCGGCTTTCAGGTAGGCGTAGAAGATCGGCGCCGCCACCACGCCGGGCAGCCCGAACGCCGCCTCGAACAGCAGCATCGCAACGAGCAGCTCCCACGCCCGGGCGCGGATCTGGCTGCCGACGATGCGCGCGTTGAGGAAGTACTCGAACTTGTGGATGACGATCAGGAACGCCAGCGCGCCGAGACCGACGTACAGCGATACCGACAGGCCCACGACGGTGATGGCCGTGTTGGACAGGAGGTTGCCGATCACCGGCAGCAACCCGACCACGAAGGTGATCACGATCAGCGTCTTCGTCAGCGGCAGGTGCACGCCGAACATCGGCAGCACCGCGAGCAGATAGATCGCGGTGAACAAGGTATTGAACAGCGAGATCTTGATCTGCGCAAAGACGATGTTGTGGAAGGCGTCGGCGAGGCGCGCGGCGCGCAGGCTCAGCTCCGCCGCGAACGGCCCGACCTGGTGCGTCGGCCGCGTACGGCTGAGTGCCACGATCGCGCCCAGCACGAGGCCGATCAGGATGTGCACCACCACGCGAGCGGCTTCCTTGCCCGCCAGCTGCAGCGTGACGGCGTGCGAGCGCGCCCAATCCATCGCCGTCACGCGCAGCGCCTCCACGCTGTCCGGCAGGCGGTCGACGATCGCGGGCGGCAGCTGCTGCCGGGCGCGCTCGACCAGCGGCATGAGCCGGTTCTGCCAGAGGTCTTCCGGGTTGCCGATCTCGTTGCGGAAGAAGCTGATGCCGCCGAACACTAGGAGCGTGAGCAGACCCACGACGAGCACGCCGACGAGGGCCACGACGAGCACGCGCGCCCGGTCGCCCGAAAGCCGGCGGCCCATGAGCGGCGCGGTCGACACGACCACCTCGTAGACCAGGAGTCCGGCCAGGAGCGCCGGCAACAGACGCAGGTAAAGGACGAGGAACAGGCCGAGTCCGGCGGCGATATAACTGGCGATGCGCACGGCGTGCGATCGCGAGGTGGCGACTTCCATGGACGGTTCCGTCGTGGATGAGAGCGCAGTCTGTCAGCAGGTGGGGCCTTTGCGCCAGAGGCGTGCCGCCGTCGTCACGCTGTCGTAAACTGCCCGCAGAATCGCCGCGCCACGGGCGCGGTGCCCGTCTCCACAGGGGTTTGCATGATCAGGTTCGCTCCGGTCGCACTCGCGGCCGCGCTGTCACTCGCGGGCTGCGCTCACACGCCGAAGGCCACCGCGCCGATGCCGGTTCCGGCGTCGAGTGCCAGCGCGTCCGCGCCGGCGCCGGCTGGCCCCGCCGCCGACGACAACCTCAACGCCGTGGCCTGGTCGCAGAACGCGAGCGAGCACGATTTCATCTATCTGCAGACCTACCGCGACGCGACGGAGAAACTCCTCAAGGCGAAGAAGGACCCGACGTGGGACGCCCTGCCGAAGGCGGACCGCGCCGCGCACCCGTCGCTGAAGGGTCTGAAGCCGGCCGTGATCCTCGACATCGACGAGACCGTGCTCGACAACTCGCCCTACCAGGCCCGCCTCGTGCGCTCCGGCGGCGAGTTCGACGAGGCCGCATGGGCGGCGTGGTGCAAGGAGGCGATCGCCCGTCCGCTACCCGGCGCGCTCGAATTCACGAAGTTCGCCGCCGACCATGGCGTGGCCGTGTTCTACATCTCGAACCGGGCGAAGGATCTCGACGAGGCGACGCTCGCCAACCTCCGTTCGGCCGGGTTCCCGGTCGCGGACAAGTCCTCGTTCCTGGGCCTGGGCACCTTCGTCGAAGGATGCGAGCAGGCGGGTAGCGAGAAGGGCTGCCGCCGCCAGCTGGTCGGCAAGGACCATCGCGTGCTGATGCAGTTCGGCGATCAGATCGGCGACTTCACCGACGTGTACGGCAACAACGCCGAAGGTCGCGCGAAGGCCATGGCGCCCTACACCGCGTGGATCGGAGAGCGCTGGTTCGTGCTGCCGAACCCGACGTACGGCGCCTGGGAAAGCGCGCTGTTCGACAACGACTACGGCCTGCCGCGGTCCGGGCGCCGCGCGAAGAAGATCGAATCGCTTCGCACCAACTAAATCAGTGAGTTACGGCACATAACCTGACATATTGCTTTAGCAATGTGAGCCAACTATCATTCCACTCGCCGAAACCTGCGGTGCCCAAAGCAAAGCAGGCAAGGCCATTTCCCTTTCCGGCTTCGGGCTGGATAACCCCGTGAGGCCTCCGGCTTCCGGGGTTTTTTCTTGTTACGCTTCCCGATCCCGTTGTCGACATGCGTGCCATGCCCCGCACTTTCCCGAAGACCCTGGCCCTCCTGCTGGTCCTCGCGCTCGTCGCGGCCTGCAACCGGCAGAAGGAAGCGCCCGGCACGCCCGGCGGCGGCTCGCCGGAGGACGCCACGCGCGAATCGCTGCAGCTGCTGCGCGACGGTAAGTTCGATCTCTTCTGGAAACACGCCCTGCCGCCCGCCGACTTCGCGACGCTGCGCGCCGACTGGCCGCGCCGCAACGCCGCGAACGAGCCGATGTCGGACGAGGATCGGGCGAAGTTCGAGAACGGCGTGAAACGGCTCACGGAGCCCGACGCCGAGAAGAAACTCTTCGCCGACCTGCGGCCGACGCTGGTACGCTTCGACCGCGACTACAAGGACCAGATGCCGCTGATCGCGGGCATCGGCCAGTCGATGGCGCTCACGGCCATCGACCAGGCGAAGGACCTGACGCTGTCGCAGAAACGGCAGCTTCGCGAGGCCGTGAACATCGTCGGCCCGTGGGCCCAGACGGTGTCGTGGGGCGATCAGGCGAAGGCGAAGCAGGCCATCGCCACGGTCGTCGACACCGCGCGGCAGGCCCATCTCTCGACGCCCGACGCGCTGCATGCGATGAACTTCGAGCAATCGATGGCGACCTGGTCGACGGCGTGGCTGGGCTTCAAGCGCCTGCTGGACGTGTACGGGCTGTCGATCGACAAGACGTTCGACTCGGTGAGCATCGACACGCTGGAGCGCGGCGGCGGCTCCGCCCACGTGAAGATCACCTACACCCTGCTCGACAAGCCCATCCAGACCGACGCCACGATGGTGCTGCTCGACGGCCGCTGGTACGACAGCGATCTCCTGCAACGCGTGCGCGACGAGCACGCCCGCCTCGCCCCGCCCGCGCCCGCTCCCGCTCCCGCTCCCGCTCCCGCAACCAGCGTTCCCGCGCGCCCCGGCACCGCCGCCACCCCCGCGCCGCCCGTCGCGGACGCCAGAGCCCGCTGAGGCCTTACAATCGTCCGATGCCTGATATCCCGATGAGTGCGGATCCGCACGTCCATGTCGCCCGTTCGCCCTGGTGGTTCAAGCTGCTGGGGCGCATGCTCGAACCCTGGGTGCGTATCAAACGCGATCCCGCGGAGCCCGCCACGCTGCTCGGCAGCGGGGCCGCGGTCTGCTACGCCATCGAACGCGACGGCACGTCCGACGCCCTGATCCTCGAGCGCGCGTGCCGCGAAGCCGGGCTCCCCAGCCCGATGCAACTGCTCGACCTGCCCGGGCGACGCCGCCGCTCGGTGTTCTCGTTGAGCCGCCGCCACGGCTGGCTGTTCGGCCGGACGGACGCACGGGGGCCCAGGGAGCCGATCGGCCAGCTCATCCGCGCGCTCGAGGACGATCCGGAGCGCGACATCCAGATCGTGCCCGTCTCGATCTACGTCGGTCGTGCGCCGAACCGCGAAAGCGGCTGGTTCAGCGTGCTGTTCGCCGAGAACTGGCTGGTCGTCGGCCGCTTCCGCCGCATGCTCGCGCTGCTGCTCAACGGCCGCGACACCGTCGTGCACTTCTCCGCGCCAGTGTCCCTTCGCAGCGTGCTCGCCGAATCGGCCGGCATCAGCCCGGAGCGGCTGACGCGCAAGATCGCGCGCGTGCTGCGCACGCACTTCCGCCGCATCCGGGCGGCGGTCATCGGCCCCGATCTTTCGCATCGCCGCACCGTCGTCGACGCCGTGCTGAACACCGAGCCCGTGCGCGACGCCATCGCCGCCACCGCGAGCAAGGAGAACATTCCCCTCGCCAAGGCGGAGCGCCGGGCACGGGATTTCGCGCTGGAGATCTCCGCCGACTACTCGCACCCCGTGGTGCGCTCGTCGTCGTTCCTGCTGTCCAACTTCTGGAACAAGCTCTACGACGGCATCGCGATGCATCACTTCGACAAGGCGCGCGCCGCCGCGCCGGGTCACGAAGTGGTGTACGTGCCCTGCCATCGCAGCCACACCGATTACCTGCTGCTCTCCTACCAGCTGCACCACTCGGGCGTGGTGCCGCCGCACATCGCGGCGGGCGTCAACCTCAATCTGCCGGTGGTCGGCCCGATCCTGCGCCGCGGTGGCGCCTTCTTCCTTCGTCGCAGCTTCAAGGGCAACGCGCTGTACTCGGTGGTGTTCAACGAATACCTCGCCCAGCTCGTCGATCGCGGCGTGCCGCTCGAGTATTTCATCGAGGGCGGCCGCTCGCGCACGGGCCGGCTGCTGGCGCCGCGCGCCGGCATGCTGGTGATGACGCTGCGCGCGTTCCTGCGCGCGCCACGCCGCCCGGTCCTGTTCCAGCCGGTATACATCGGGTACGAGAAGCTCATGGAAGGCAAGTCGTACATCGGCGAGCTTTCCGGCAAGCCGAAGGAGAAGGAATCGCTGCTCGGCCTGATCCGCGGCCTGAAGGTGCTGCGCCAACGCTACGGCCACGTCACCCTCAACTTCGGCGAGCCGATCCTGCTCACCCCGATGCTCGACGCGGCGGCGCCGGACTGGCGCGAGGCCGGCGCCGATCCCGATACGAAGCCCGAATGGATGAACCGTGTCGTCGACGACCTCGCCGAACGCATCCAGGTGAACATCAATCGCGCGGCCGACGTGAATCCGATCAACCTGCTCGCGCTGGCCCTCCTCGCGACGCCGAAGCACGCGATGGCGGAAAACGATCTGCTCGCGCAGATCGAACTCACCAAGGCGATGCTGCAGGAACTGCCCTACTCCGACCGCGTCACCATCACGCCGATGAATCCGCAGGGCGTGATCGCCTATGGCGAGCAGATGGGCTGGATCCGTCGCGTGCGCCATCCGCTGGGCGACGTGCTGGTGACGGAAGGCGAGCAGGCCGTCCTGCTTTCGTACTTCCGCAACAACGTGCTGCACCTCAACGCCGCCGCGGCGTGGGTCGCCGCATGCTTCCTCAACAATCGCCGCATGTCGCGCTCGTCGGTCGTGCGACTCGGCCGCATCATCTACCCCTTCATCCAGGGCGAATTGTTCCTGCCCTGGGACGAGGATGGTTTCGCCGCCCAGGTTCAGGACACCATCGAGTTCTTCGTGCGTCGCGGCATTCTCGAGGCCAGCGCGGAGGGCCGCGTGCTCGAGCGCGGTCCCGGCCAGGACGATGGCGCCTACCAATTACGCGTGATCGCGCGCAGCATGCTGCAGGCGTTCGAACGCTATTACATCGCCATCGCCGCGCTCGTGAAGAACGGTCCGCACACCATGACGGCGGGCGAACTCGAAACGGCCTGCACGCTCACCGCGCAGCGCCTCAGCCTGCTCAACGAACTCTCGGCGCCGGAGTTCTTCGACAAGGCCCTCTTCCGCGGCTTCATCCAGAAGCTGCGCGAAGCCAGGGTCGTCTGGACGGACGACGCGGGGAAGCTGGATTTCAGCGAGGCCCTGGAGGAGATGGTCCGCGACGCCCGGGTGATTCTCGCGCGCGAGGTGCGCCATTCGATCCTGAAGATCACGCCGGGTGGTGAGAACGATCGCGACTTCGATGCGCGGCCTCCCGTCGATCCCGACGATGGTTCGGCAGGCCCGTCCCTGCACGACCGCCACGTGGCGAACGAGCGGGAACGCCATCACGGCCAGCACTGACGTCTTCGTGGCGACCCGGCCGATCAGTCGACGCTGACAGGCAGACGAGGGCAAACGATGACTCGCGCGAGGCCCCCGCCTCGCGCGTCATCCCAAGGGCAGTTCCTACACTTTGCGCCGGTTCACCCACGCAAAGGAAAGCTCTTGGACATGCTCCCCCCGCAGGCACCGCCTGCACACATCCAACACGTCTATCAGGAAGCCCAGCAGGCGTACGATCGCATCGTCGGCGTGCAGGCATGGCTCGCCAACGAGCGTGCCGCGTTGCCAGCCACGCCCGAGTCGATCGACGCCGTGCCGCTGAACTCCTTCATCGAGGCACACAGGGCCTATTGGTACGGACCGGCGACCGACGGCGGCACCGCGCGGACGCGTCGCGACGCGTTCGCCGCGCGTATCGCCGACGGTGCGCGCGCCCTCGCCGTCCTGGCCTACGAAGACGGCACGCTCGACGCCGACGCGCGTGATCTCGCGCGTTCCGTCACCATCGCCGGCGGCGCGGCCGAGTCGGTGGTCGTTCGCGAACTGCGGATCGGCGGCACGGGCTACGCGGGCGTGCTGCTCGTGCAGGACCTCGCACGCGACAACCGCGTCCTCGCCTTCTCGACCCAGACGGGCTGGGAACCGTTCGACGACCTGGAAGCGGCCTACGCGGCGTTCGAAGCGCGCTTCCGCGCCATGCTCGTGACGTCCAGCGACCTGCCCGGGCTGGCGCGACGGTATGCCGCGGGGATCGCGGAGGGCCGTTTCATCGACTCCCGGCCCATGAGCAGCGATCCTTTCACCGCCGTCGTCAATCGCTTCGTCGGCGTACAGCGCGAGAAGCTGAACCAGGCGTGGTTCGAGGCGAAGCTGGCCGGCGACGCCGACCGCGCCTCGCGCCTGCTCGTCGATGGCGTCACCCACGCCCTGCGCGACGACTACCTCTTCGACGCCACCGCCCTGCTCGCGATCCGCCAGGCCGCGGTCGTCGACGCGGTGAACGAGGCGCGCCTGGCCCGCGTGCCGGCGAATGTCGCCGCCGACTGGCGCGACGCCAGCGAGCACTTCCTGGCGACGCACGATCTGCTCGCCGCCGACGCGGGCAAGCCGCATGCGGCACCGGTCAAGGGCCTCTACGCGTTCACGCACGACGGCCTGCGCACGCGCCTGAAGGCACTGGGCGTCACGCTCGATCCCAGCGACATCCGCATCGACATCGAGAATTACCACAGCCTCCTGCCGCAGTCCGTGCTGGACTTCCTCGCCGGCGGCAAGCCGCCCTCGCTGAGCCTCGTCGACCTCGCCTACCGCAACATCGGCGGCACCGATCCGGTACGGATGAAGGCCATCGGCCCCGACGGCGCGCCGGTGGCCGGGCTCGACGACGCGGCGCTGCGCGTGATCGTCAACGACCTCGACGTCCATCGCACCTACCCGGCCTACCTCGATACCGCGCTGCGCAGCGGACCGGACGCCACCGCGCGGCGCGACGCCACCTCCTCGTTGCAACTGGCGCAGATGCGCCTGCTCGCCAACGAGGCGCGGCTGTCGTATTTCCTGAGCGACCTGCCGCGCTCGTTCCAGAAGGACCATGCCTACCGCGGCTACCGCTGGGTCGAAGCGGTGCTGGCCAGTCCGTCGGAAGCCGGACGCGCCCGCGTCGAGAACCACGATATCCAGGTCAGCCAGCTCACCTACCAGGGCGTCGCGCTGCGCGACGTGTTCATGGTCGGTGTACGCGATCCGCGCAGCGTGTCCACCATCGTCCTGTACACGCCCGAGGCCCCCGACGGCATCAGCTTCCGCGAGTTCGGCAGCCGCGCCGAGGCCGCGCGACAGTTCCTCTACGCACCGCGGTTCCGCGAGTACCTGCTCGATCGACTCCCGCTCGAGCACGCCGCGGTCCGTCCCAACGGCACGCGCGTCTTCGCCGGCGACCGGCTCGCCAACTGGATCCTCGGCTCGTCCGCATCCGCCGCGGACGTCACGTTCACCGCCGAGCCGTTCGACGAGCGCCGTGTCACCGGCGACTTCCTGCACGCGCTCTACGAGACGGACGTCCAGCTCGGCCAGCGCAACGCGCGCACGCTGACCACCAGCACCGACGACGCGAAGCGCCGCTGGACGGAAGAGTACGATCGCCGCGTGCTCGAGAGCCTGGGTCGCGTCGTGCGCGATGTCGTCACGGCCCCGGTGCATGCCGCCTCCGCCGGCTGGCGCCTCTACGACAGCGTCAAGGCCGGCGACACCCGGCAGGCCTTCGTCGACTTCACGGAGCTCTACGTCGCCTCGCTCTGGGCCGCGCCCGGCGCGCAGCAGTTCGTGAAGGTCGCCGCGGGCCGCGGCTTCGTCGGCGGTCGCTTCCGCGCCGGTGGCACGCTGGTCGAAGGCCGCGCGCCCGCGCCGCAGAAGGTCGTCTTCGAATCGCAGTATCGCGCCCCGAACGTCCGCAAGACCGGCCAGGCGAGCAGCGAGGGCGTCTACACGATCGACGGCAAGCAGTACATCGAGCATGACGGCGGCCTCTACGGCGTACGCTTCGACGCCGACTACGGCACCTGGCGACTCGCCCGTCCGGGCGCCGCCTCCGGCGCTTGGGGACCCGCCATCGAGCGCGGCGCAAGCCAGGGCTGGGCGTTCCGGACCGTGGGCCTGCGCGGCGGCTCCGGACGCGGTGCCGGCGTGCGGCCCACCGATCTCTTCGACGACTACGCCGACGAGATCGAACGCGCCTTCCCCGATCCGGTGGAGCGCGAGCGTGTCGCCACGGCGATGCGCGCCGAGCTCACCGAAAACATTCCGGCGATGATCACGCCCGCACAGCGCGCGGCATGGGAGACGGCGGCCCTGCGAGGTGCCGGGCGCGCGATCCAACGCGACCCGTGGGTGGGTGGGCTGCCGCGATCCGTCGCGATGGACCTGTCGCAACAACCGCTTCCACCCGGCATCCGGCGTGTGCCCGCCCACGAGGTGCCGCCGCAGCTCTGGTTCTACGACGAACTGCCCTTCAAGCGAAGCCGGCTCACCCGGTCGATCCTCGTGGGGAACCAGGGCTATTCCAACAACGCGGGCACCATCCGCACGACTCTGCTGAGGGATGGCTTCCCGGTGGTACGCGCGACCTCGTTCGATCTGAGTGCGCCACATGACCAGATCATCGCCGCGATGGGTCTCCGCGGTCTACCGCGGTCGAAGACGTTCGCCGTGGAATTCAACGCCCGCAGCCTCGCGGAGCGGCCTCCGCACCTCGCGCGTCCGGCGGTCGAAGTCTTCGCGCCAGTCGACGGACCGGCAGGCACGTATTACCTCATGCCCGCCGACGGGGCCACGGAACTTCGCATCTTCAACTTCCATGTCTACAACACGCTGGCTCCCCGCTGACGCTGGCCGCCCGGTCGGCGGCGTGTGACGAGGTGGCGTCGCGGAAGCTGCGAGGGGCACGGGTTCGGGATACCATGGACGCATGGAATCCCAGAAAACCACCCATTTCGGCTTCCGCGACGTTCCCGTGGCCGACAAGCAGAAGCTCGTCGGCCAGGTCTTCACGTCCGTGGCGCGCAACTACGACCTGATGAACGACCTGATGTCGTTCGGCATCCACCGGCTGTGGAAGCGTCATTTCGTGGCCGTCAGCGGCGTTCGCCGCGGTGACCGGGTACTCGACCTCGCCGGTGGCACCGGCGACATCGCGGCGCTGCTCAAGCCCGTCGTGGGCGACGAGGGCGAGGTGGTGGTCGGCGACATCAACGCCGCGATGCTGGGCGTGGGCCGCGACCGGCTCACCGACCGCGGCCTCGTCGCGGGCCTGCGCTGGGCCCAGATGAACGCCGAAATGCTGCCGTTCCCGGACAACAGCTTCGACGCGGTCACCATCGCCTTCGGCCTGCGCAACGTCACCGACAAGGACAAGGCGCTGGCGGACATGCACCGCATCCTCAAGCCCGGCGGCCGCGCGCTCGTGCTGGAGTTCTCTAAGGTGCAGAGTCCGCTGCTGTCGAAGCTCTACGACGTGCACTCGTTCCGGATCCTGCCGCGGCTCGGCCGCCTGTTCGCCAACGATGCCGACAGCTACCAGTACCTGGCGGAATCGATCCGCAAGCACCCCGATCAGGAAACGCTCAAGGGCATGATGCTCAACGCGGGTTTCGGGCACGTGGAGGTGCGCAACCTCACCAACGGCATCGTGGCGATCCACCGGGCGTACAAGCTCTAGGGAACGGAACGCGGCGCCCGGTGGCATACTCGGGGCTTCCCCCGTACGGAACCCTGCGATGCGCCTGCTTCCCGTCGTTGCCCTGACCATGACGTTTCCCGTCGTGGCCTTCGCCGCCGATCCGCATTCCTACGCCCAGCCCGACGCGGTCCGGGTCACCCATCTCGACCTCGACCTGAAGCTCGACTTCGGCAAGCGTGAGCTCGCGGGCAACGCGACGCTCAAGCTCGACTGGAAGGACGCGAAGGCGAAGGACCTCGTCCTCGACACGCGCGACCTCAAGATCGCCGGCGTCGAAGCCGTCGATGCGACCGGCAAGGCCTCGCCGCTGAAGTTCGCCCTCGCGCCGCGCGACAAGGAGCTCGGTTCGAAGCTGACGATCCAGGCCCCGGCGCATCCGGCAAGCGTCCGCATCACGTATGCCACCGTGCCGGAAGCCTCCGGCCTGCAATGGCTGACGCCCGACCAGACGGCCGACAAGAAGCAGCCCTTCATGTTCTCGCAGTCCGAGTCGATCCACGCGCGTTCGTGGGTGCCGCTGCAGGACTCGCCGGCGATCCGCTTCACGTACGACGCGCACGTCACCGCGCCGAAGGACGTCCGCGTCGTGATGAGCGCGATCAACGACGCGAAGCATCCGCTCGATGGCGACTTCCGCTTCGACCAGCCGCACCCGATCCCGTCCTACCTGCTCGCCATCGCTGCGGGCGACCTCGCCGTCAAGGAAACCGGTCCACGCAGCGCGGTGTATGCCGAGCCCAGTGTCGTCGGCAAGGCCGCGCACGAGTTCGAGGACACCGAGAAACTGATCGAGACCACCGAGAAGCTCTACGGTCCCTATGCCTGGGGCCGTTACGACATCCTCGTGCTGCCGCCGTCGTTCCCGTTCGGCGGCATGGAAAATCCGAACATGACGTTCGCGACGCCGACGGTACTCGTCGGCGACAAGAGCCTCGTGTCGCTGGTCTCGCACGAGCTGGCGCACTCCTGGTCGGGCAACCTCGTCACCAGCGCCGCATGGCGCGACATCTGGCTGAACGAAGGTTTCACCACCTACGTGCAGGGACGCATCACCGAAGCCGTCTACGGCAAGGCGCTAGCCGACGAGGAAAGCCTTCTTTCCGCGCGCGAACTGCAGAAGACGATCGGCAAGATGCCCGAGAACGTCCAGCGCCTGACGCCCGAGCCGCGCGGCGTGGGTGCCGACGATTCGCTTTCGTCGGTGGCTTACGACAAGGGTTCCTGGTTCCTGCGCACGCTGGAAGCCCGCTTCGGGCGCGAGACCTTCGACACCTACCTGAAGGGTTATTTCTCGCACTTCGCGTTCCAGAGCATCGATACCGACACGATGTTCGCGTACCTGAAGGCCAACCTGCTCGACAAGTACCCGGGCAAGATGAGCGAAGCCGAGGCCCGCGCGTGGATCTGGCAGCCGGGCATTCCGAAGGACGCGCCGCTGCCCGAATCGCCGCGCTTCGACGCGATCGACAAGGAGCGCGAGGCGTTCCTCGCCGGCAAGCTCGCCGCGGACAAGCTCGATGCGAAGTCGTGGAACACCCAGGAGTGGATGTATTTCCTCGATCGCCTGCCGGACGTGCCGCCGCTGGCGAAGATGAAGGAGATCGACGCCGCGTGGCATCTCACCGGCACGCCGAACGCCGAGATCGGCATGCGCTGGTACGCGCACGCCATCGCCGCGGGCGACAAGGACGTGTGGTCGGCCGCCGCGGAGCACATGACGCGCATCGGCCGCCTTTACCTGACGACGCCCGTCTACCGCGCCTTCGCCCGCACGCCGGAAGGCCTCGCGTTCGCGAAGGCGACGTATGCCAAGGCGAAGTCCGGCTACCACCCGATGACGCAACAGGCCGTCGAACGCATCCTCGCCGGTACCGCGAAGAAGCCGTGACGCACGATCTTGCGGCCGCGAAGGCGGCCGCAAGGGTTGCATCCTCCTGCGACGCCCCGCATCTTGCGGGGCGTCCACCGTTACGAAGCCCCCATTCATGGCCAAGACCCCCACCCTCGCCTCGTCCGATCGCCGCCCGCTCTGGCAGCGCCTGCTGCTGCGCCGGCTGAAGTTCCTCGTCATCGTGGCGGTCGTGCTGGGCCTGGGCGCGGGCATCGTCTACCTCTTCGCGCCCTCCCTGCTGCTCAAGGCCGACGCGGCCCGGCAGGCGCTGAGCGCGCACATGGAGAAGAAGACGATCGTGGCGGGCGACACCACGTGGTCGTATTACGAAGGCGGCCAGGGTCCGACGATCGTGCTGCTGCACGGCTTCGCCGCCGACAAGGCCACCTGGCTCGAAACCGCCAAGGCGCTCGGCGAACATTTCCACATCCTCATTCCCGATCTTCCGGGCTGGGGCGATTCCTCGCGCATCGACACCGGCGACTACGGCATTCCCCAGCAGGCCGCCCGCCTCGAGGCCTTCGCGGCCGCAGTCGGCGCGCAGCGCTTCCTGCTGGTCGGCCATTCGATGGGCGGTGCGATCGCTGGCGTGTACGCGCAGCAGCATCCCGAGCGCGTGGCGAGTCTGGTGCTGATGAGCTCGCTCGGCCTCACGTTCAAGGACAACGACTTCACCCGCGACGTGAAGTCGGGCAAGAATCCATTCCTTCTCGAGGATCGTGCCGATCTGGAAGCCCTGCTGGCGCGCATTTTCCTCAAGCCGCCGCAATTCCCCGGTCGCATCGAGGATGCGCTGGTCGCACGCAACCGCAAGGACCACGCCTTCATCGAGCGCACGTTCGTCGAACTGAAGCAGCCGGCGCAGGCGTTCGCGCTCGACCCGGTCATCGGCAAGCTGCAGATGCCCGTGCTCGGCCTGTGGTGCCGCGAGGACAAGATCATCGACGTGTCCGCGCTGGACACGCTGCGCGAAGGCCTGAAGAGCTCGCCGTCGATCGGCGCCACGGTGCTGAACGGCTGCAATCACATGCCCATGCTCGAGAAGCCGGAAGACACCGCGCGCGTCCTGACGGGTTTCGCGCTGGCGCATTGATCGCCAACGCGACCGGCGCCCGCCGGCGGGCGAAGCTCAGTCCGCCACGTCGGCGATCAGACGATCGAGCTGCATCTTCAGCCCGCTGCCGTTCGCGCGCAGCCACGTGCGCTGTTCCTTGTAGTCGGGAAACACGGCTTCCACCCAGTGCCAGAACTTCGCCGAGTGGTTGCGCACCTTCAGGTGACACAGCTCGTGCACGAGCACGTAGCGCAGCGCCGCGGGCGGGGCGAGCGCGAGGGCGAGATCGAGATTGATCCTGTCGCGCGTGTCCAGGCTTCCCCACAGGCTCTTCAGCGGCCGGATGCGCAGGGCGGTCGGCGCCGCGTTGATCTGGGGGATGTAGGCGGGCAGCCAGCGCGAGACGTCGCGCCGGATCTGCGCCTCGAAATGGGTCGCGAGCAGCCCCCGGGCGACGAGCAACGCGCGGGTATGCGGGCGCGGGATGCTGAGGGTGAGCAGGCCCGGCTCGTGCTCCACGCGCGGATAGGGGCCCTCGGCCCAATCGAGGGTGACGTCCTCGCCACGGAATGGGAACGTGGTGGGGACTCCCACGCGCAGCGGCGGCAGGGGCTCGGCATCGAGGTTGAACTCGCCGAGCTTCTGCTCGAGCCAGTCGGCATGGTGGCGCAGGAACGCGGTCATCTGCGCCACGTGCGTGCCGTTGGGATAGGTGAGACGGGCGCCCTTCGGCGTCACCGTCAGCCGCAGGCGGCGCGCACGGGGGTGCGCCGCCTTCAGTACACGGATCGTGGCGCCCGTGGGGGTCGCCAGTTCCAGCCAGTCGCCTTCGTCCGATGCCATGAGCCGAGTCTCGTTGCGATCCCGACGAACATCCCACCAACTCATATCAGACACTGCGACTGGCGGGCCGGGATCATTCCGGGCGAGGCAGCGTGAACCATTCGGCGAGCTTGCCGAGCAGGCGTTCGTATTCGAGCGCCATCAGGGCGAAGTTCGCGTCCATTTCCGCCGCGGCCGATTCGGGGCTGTCCGCCTGTTCGTCGAGCACGACGTCTGTGAACTTGATTTTACGCAGGATCAGGTCCTCGCCCAGCACGAACGATATGCGGTCGTCGAACACCAGACCCAACTGGAAGACCTGCTTGCCGGTTCGGAGGTGCTCCCGAATCTCATCGGTGTCGAGATCCTGGCGGCGGCAGCGCGCGATTGCGCCCGAGGCCGTGGCCGGGTCCCGGAGTTCGCACTCGTCGCCGAGGACCAGGCCGGCCGGCAGCTCGCCCGACGCGACCCAGTGGGTCATGAGGATGCGCGGGGACTCTTCCGGCGCCAGCGGGGCGGCCGGGAAGCTTCCCAGGGCTTCGCGGATCTGGCTCAGCGTATTCTCAGCCGACTTGCGACTGGAGGTATCCAGCACGAGCCAGCCATTCTTCTTGTCCGCGTAGGCCTTCATGCGCGAGCTGCGCACGAAGGCGCGCGGCAGGAGCTCGTTCATGACGTCGTCCTTGAGCTTCTTGCGCTCGCGGCCGCCGACCTTGCGTCCCTCTTCCTCGACGATCTTCTCGATGCGATTGGCCAGCTCGTCGTTCACGACGGCCGCCGGCAGGAGCTTATCCTCGCTGCCCACCGTGACCATCGTGTTGCGGCCGACCGTATGCGTGAGCGCTTCCTCGTTGCGGCCGAGCGGCGAGACGAAACCGCGCGTCGAGAGCTCCATCGGACCGACGGGACGCAGACGGTGTTCCGGCAGCGCCTCGTCGAGACGGTCGAGATCGGCGGCGACGGGTTCGGAAAAACGGAAAAGCGTCAGGTTGCGAAAGAACATGTATCGACAAATCTCTTGCGAAGGGGTGGCCATGACGGACGCGCATGCGTCCGCCGGCGAAACACGATGGGTGCGAGGTCAGACCACGCGGGTGATGGCGTCGGCCACGCGCTCGATGTTGCCACCGTTGAGCGCGGCGACGCAGATGCGGCCCGTGCCGACGGCGTAGATGCCGAACTCGCTGCGCAGGCGCTCGACCTGAGCGGCGGAGAGTCCCGAGTACGAGAACATACCGCGCTGTCGCTCGATGAAACCGAAATCGCCGGCCTTCGCCAGGCGCTGCGTCAGTTCGCTGCGCATGCGACGGATGCGCTCGCGCATCTCGCCCAGTTCGGCTTCCCACGTCGCGCGCAGGTCGTCGTGGTTGAGCACGGCGGCCACCACGGCCGCACCGTGCGTCGGCGGATTGGAGTAGTTCGTGCGGATGACGCGCTTGACCTGCGACTGCACGCGCGCGGCTTCGTCGTGCGAACCCGTGACGATCGACAGCGCGCCGACGCGTTCGCCGTACAGCGAGAACGACTTCGAGAACGAGCTGGCGACGAAGAACGGCAGACCCGCGTCGGCGAACTGGCGCACCGCGGTGGCGTCCGCCTCGATGCCGTCGCCGAAGCCCTGGTAGGCGATGTCGAGGAACGGCACGAGGCCGTGCTCGCGCACCGTCTCGATCACGCGCTTCCAGTCGCCTGTGCCGAGGTCCACGCCCGTGGGGTTGTGGCAGCACGCGTGCAGCACGACGACGGCGCCCTTCGGCAGTTTCGCGAGGTCGGCGAGCATGCCGTCCACGTCGACGCCATGCGTGGTCGCGTCGTAGTAGCGGTACTCCACGACCTCGAAGCCCGCGTTCTCG
This sequence comes from Luteibacter sp. 329MFSha, assembly GCF_900111665.1. Lineage (NCBI taxonomy): Bacteria > Pseudomonadati > Pseudomonadota > Gammaproteobacteria > Lysobacterales > Rhodanobacteraceae > Luteibacter > Luteibacter sp. 329MFSha. Next base: position 265,425 of record NZ_FOJE01000003.1, read on the forward strand.
AACAGTGCGCGGTGGTTCTCCCAGCTCGGATTGCTGATCGCGACCGGCACGTCCGGATTCAGGCGCTTGAGGAAATCGGCGCCGACCTTCAGCGCGCCCGTGCCACCCAGGGCCTGCGCGGTGACCACGCGGCGATCGGCGAGCAGCGCGGAATCCGCGCCGAAGAGCAGCTTCTGCACCGCGGTGTCGTAGAGGGCGATGCCGTCGATCGGCAGGTAGCCGCGCGGCAGCTGCGCCTCGAGGCGCGCCTTCTCGGCTTCGCGCACGGCGCGCAGGAGCGGCACGTGGCCGTTCTCGTCGTAGTACACGCCGACGCCGAGGTTCACCTTGTCGGCGCGCGTATCGGCGCCGAAGGCTTCGTTGAGGCCGAGGATCGGATCGCGCGGCGCGAGTTCGACGGAAGAGAACAGGGTCATGATCGGAGGGCCTTGTAGACGTTAAGGGGAATGATCAGTCGGTTTCGTCGTGACTGTCGCCGCCGGCGAGCCACGCGTGCGCGTCGGGCCGCGACGCGTCGTCGCGTGCGCCGAGCGAGGCGAAGTCGAAGAGCGAGCGGTCGGTCAGCTGCGACGGCGCGATGTTGCCCATCGCGCGGAAGATGGTTTCGCTGCGACCGGGATGCGCCTTCTCCCAGTCGGCGAGCATGCGTTTGACGACCTTGCGCTGCATGTTCTCCTGCGAACCGCACAGGTTGCAGGGGATGATCGGGAACGCACGGGACTCGGCATACGCCGCGATGTCGTCTTCGCGGCAGTACGCGAGCGGACGGATCACGACATGGCGGCCGTCGTCGGAGAGCAGCTTCGGCGGCATCGCCTTCAGGCTGCCCTGGTAGAACATGTTGAGGAAGAACGTGCCGAGGATGTCGTCGCGGTGATGGCCCAGCGCGATGCGCGTGACGCCGTTGTCCGCCGCCCACTGGTAGAGCGCGCCGCGGCGCATGCGCGAGCACAGGCTGCACATCGTCTTGCCCTGCGGGATGACGCGGGTGACGACGCTGTAGGTGTCCTGTTCGATCACGTGGAACGGCACGCCGCGGGCCGTGAGGTACTCCGGCAGCACGTGCGCGGGGAAATCCGGCTGCTTCTGGTCGAGATTGACCGCAACGATCTCGAAACGCACGGGAGCCTTCGCCTGCAGCGAGAGCAGCATGTCGAGCAGGGTGTAGGAATCCTTGCCGCCCGACAGGCAGACCATGACCTTGTCGCCCTCCTCGATCATGCCGTAGTCGGCGATCGCCTGGCCGACCTGGCGGCGCAGCCGCTTGGCCAGCTTGCCGGCTTCGAAGGTCTGCTTGCGGGTGGCGTCGGGGGAGGCGGACATGAGGGTGGCACTTCGGGACGGGCGAGTCGCCTATTGTAGCCGCTGCGGCCGGGCGCGCCGGGGGTTACAATCGCCCCTTCCCCCCGACCGGCCGAACGCCATGCAGGTCCAGGATCCGATGCAGCTCTCCCAGCGCCTGGCCGAACTGAAGGTCGAGCACCGCGACCTCGACGCCGCCATCGACCACCTGGCGGCCGCCATCAGCCGCGACGAACTCCAGCTGACGCGCCTGAAGAAGCGCAAATTGCTGCTGAAGGACGCCATCGCGCGGATCGAGAGCCGGCTGATCCCGGACCTGGACGCCTGAAGCCCATGGATACGGTCCGCCTCGAGAACCGCTGGGTCACGCTGGAGCCGCTCGGGCTGAACCATGTGGCCGCGCTGGAGAGCGCCGCGGCCGACGGCAACCTCTGGGACCTCTGGTTCACCTCGGTGCCCGCCCCGGGCCGAATGACCGACTACGTCGAGGCCGCCCTGCGCGGGCAGGAAGAAGGCCGGATGTCGCCCTGGGTGGTGCGAGAGAACGGCAGCGGGCAAATCGTGGGTTGCACGCGGTACTACGACATCGTGCCCGACCCGTCCCGCCTGGCCATCGGATACACGTGGTACGCGCGGCGCTGGCAGCGCAGCCACGTCAACACGGCCACCAAGCACCTGCTGCTCTCGAACGCGTTCCAGGAGGTCGGCGCGGTGGCGGTGGAATTCCACACCGACGCCTACAACCAGGATTCGCAGCGGGCGATCGAGCGGCTCGGCGCGAAGCGGGAAGGCATCCTGCGCGCGCACAAGCGCCGAAACGATGGTTCCCTGCGCGACACGGTCTGCTACAGCATCCTCGCCACCGAATGGCCGGATGTCGACCGCTGGCTGCAGCACCGCCTGCGGCGGCTGGCGCCCGCGGAAGCCTGATGCTCCCTCAGCGGGCCGCCACGCCCGCCGGATGCACCACGAGCGTCGCCGTCATGCCCGCCGCCAGCACCGTGCCCTGCGGCATGTGCGCCGTGTCGATCTTCACGCGCACCGGCACACGCTGCGCCAGCCGCACCCAGTTGAAGGTCGGATTCACATCGGCGAGCAGGTCGCTGCCGGTGGGATTGTCGGCGTCCGTGATGCCGCGGGCGATGCTTTCGACGCGGCCCTGCAGACGCACGCCGCCGCTCATCAGGCGGATGTCGACGGGATCGCCGATGCGCAGGCCCGGGAGTTTCGTCTCCTCAAAATACCCGTAGATCCAGTAGGAGCCGCTGTCGATCAGCGCCATGCGCGCCGTGCCCGCGCTGGCATAGTCGCCGATGCGCACGTCGAGGTTGGTGACGTAGCCGTCCACCGGGGCGCGCACTTCGGTGCGATCGAGGTTGAGCTGCGCCGACGCCAATTCGACCTGGGCCTGCGCGACCGCCGCCAGCGCCTGCTGCTGCGACGCGCTGGCCTGCTTCGTGCTCGCCTGCGCCTGCTGCCACCCGGCACGGGCCGCGTTCGCCGCCGCCACCGCGTTGGCCTTGTCCTCGGCGGAGATGACGTTGTTGATCAGCTTCTGGCGACGCTCCGACTGCGCCTCGTACATCTCGTAGTTGGAGCGGCTCTGCTCCGCGCCGGCGAAGGCCGCGTTGATGTTGGCACCGGCGGCGCGAGCGGCCGCCTCGGCGGCGTTGAGGTTCGCCTTCGCCTGCGCCACCGCGTTCTCGTAGCGCGCGCGGTCGACGACGAAGAGAAGGTCGCCCTTCTTCACCGTCTGGTTGTCGATGACGCGGACATCGGTCACGAGGCCGGACACGTCGGGCGCGATGCGCACGATCTCGGCGCGCACGCGGCCGTCGCGCGTCCATGGCGAATACATGTAGTGCTTCCACAGCGCTAACCCGACGACGACGCCGACGACCACGACCAGCGCGGTGATGGCGAAACGGACAAGGGAGGCGAGTTTCATGACGGCATCACTCTAGTTCAGGAGCAGCGCGAAGGCGCCGAAGACACAGACGAAGACGGCGAGGCGGAAGAGCGGCGGGTGCCATACGAAGCGATAGAGACTGAAGCGTCCCGCGATCGCGTCCAGCAGCCAGATGACCGCGATCGCGAGGACGAACAGGATCAGCAGGCCCGGGACGAGCGCGTCGCCCAGAACGATCTCACGTGGCATGGACGATCTCCTTGCTCAGCGGGGTGTCCGGCATGTACGCGGCGAGGATGGACTCGCCATCGAGCAGCGCCATGCGGACGAGGTGCAGGTGTTCGATGAGGTGCGCGCTGTCGTCGTGCTCACCGACGCTCGCGATCGCCGTGGCGACCGCGTCGCGCGCCAGCAGGTAGCCCGGCGCGTCGGGCTTCTCGTAGAAGCGGGCGAGGCTGCGCAACGCCGCGTCCAGATAGGGCTTGAGCGTCGACGGCACGCCGCGACGGACCATGTCGTGGCGCAGTTCGATCAACGCGCGTCCCGTCTCATGCACCGCGAGGGCCCAGGCGAACAACGCGCGCGAGTCGCTGCTCCCGGGCTCGGTCTGGGCGGCGATCTGACTGACGAGATCGTGGTTGACGCTTTCGAAGCGGTGGCGCAGGCCGGGCAGCGGCGCCTCCGCGGCGAGCGCCACCTGCGCGCGCAGGCGCGCGAGCTGGCGGCGCCGCAGCCAGGCGCTGCCGATCGCGGGCGGGATCACGATGAACGACACCGCCGCCGCCAGCAGGCCCACGATCTGCGCGACCGCGTCGTTGATGAAGTGCGCGGGATCGTAGGTCTGCGTGTTCTTGAACGCCAGGATGTAGACGAGGCCGAGCGCCCAGCCCAGGCCGAGGCCGGCCCAGCGTGGGCTCGCCATGAGCATCACGCCCACCACGATGAACGGGAAGACGCCGGCGACCAGCAGCCCGTAACCCTCGAGCTGCGTCAGCACGAAGAAGTTGCAGACGAAGCCGAGCACCATGCCGATGAAATAGCCCCACGTAAGCTCCCAGGTGGCGCGCGTGGGATTCGGGATGGTCGCGAACAGGCCGGCGAAGATCGTCGCGTTGAGCATGGCGCCCCCGCCCTGCGGCCAGGCGCTCTCGATCCAGTACACACCGAGCGCGAGCATCGCCAGCGTCGTGCGCAGCGTCGCGATGCCGGCGCCCACGAAGTCGTTGCCGCGATCGAAACGCACGCGTTCGGCGGACCCGGCGATAACGCGCGGCGCCTGCAGCGCCACGGCAGTGTCGACGTAGTCGTGCAGTTCATCGACGAAGCGCCGCAGCAGCGACGCGCCGGTGTCGAAGTCGCGCAGGTCGTGCGCGTCGTCGAGGGTGGCGCGCAACGCGGCGCGCGACGAGGCGATCGCGTCGCGTGCGGCCGTCAGGCGAGGCAACAGGATGCGCGCGGCCGAACCGGCCTCGATCGGCGCGTCCAGCGCCTCGCCGATCGGCCTGTACAGCTGGATGAGCGTGTCGGCCGCGCGGTCGCGACGCGCGCGCTTGAGGCGGTTGATCAGGTGATGCAGCGACTGGAAGCTGGTCGAGGCGGCCATGAACCGCTGGTTGAACAGGCGCATCTGGTTGCTGCGGGCACGAGCATCCGCGTCGGCGAAGATGACCGAACTGCGCAGGTCTTCCAGCGTGACGGACGCGCGCACGAAGCGCAGGTGCGCCTTCTCCATGGATTCGCGCGGGATGGCACCGCCGACGCTGTCGCGGACGAAGCCGAGGAAGTGCGCGAACTGGTCGCGGGCCGTGCGCCGCAGCACGTCGCGCATGCGGCTGGGAAAGACCACGTCGCTGATCACGCCGCTGACGAGGACGCCGAGCAGCACTTCGCTCAGGCGCGCGACGGCGGAATCGAAGACGCCCGGCGGGTTGTCGATGACCGGGATCGCCACGATGGCGGCGGTATAACCCGCCAGCACGAACGCGTAGGCCTTGAAGTTCCGATAGAGCGTCGCCCCGCCGGCGCAGAGGCCGATCCAGAGCGACAGCGCGACGAGCAGGAGGTCGCGCTGCTGCGGAAACGTGGCCATGATGGCGATCGCGCCGAACGCGCCGGCGAACGTGCCGAGCGTGCGATAGAAGCTCTTCGCGAGCACGAGGCCCGACTGGCGATTGGCGACGATCAGGGTCGTGATCATCGCGGTGGACGGCGCGGGAAGGTCCACGCGCATCGCGATCCAGCCCGCGACGAAGAGGGCCGTCAGCGTCTTGGCGACGAACAGCCACACCGACGCTTCCTCGCGCAGCGTGTTCGCGAGTACGTCGCGGGTGAGCGGAACCCTGGTTGAGGCCGTCGATGCGGACATGGCGCGCTCGCTTACTCCCCGAACCCACCAAGCATCTTCTTCAGCAGGACCTCGAGCTGGCCCTGCTCGTCGGACGTCAGGTTACGGGTCTGCCGGTGAAGGAGCGTGACGATGTCGGGAAGGAAGCCCTCGATCGCCTCCACGCCTTCGGGGGTGAGCGTGAGGGTGACCTTGCGCCGGTCGTCCTCGCTGCCGGAGCGGACGATGTAGCCCTTGTCGCAGAGCTGACCGGTCAGGCGCGTGACGTTCGCCGACTTTTCCCCGGCGACGTCGGCCAGCTCGGACGGATGCAGGCTGTTGTCGGGCGTGCCGTACAGCATCATCAGGATGTTGTACTCGGGGTGGTTCAGGCCGTACTGGCGCATCGCCGCGTTCGCGTCGTCGTTGATCTCCTTGAAGAGATGCTTCACCAGGCGCGTGACGATCGCAGGCTGCCGCGGGAAGGCGGGGTACTTGGCGATCGTGATGTCGAGACGGGCTTCGGTGGTGGCGAAATCGCGCATGGCGGCGCTCCGGCGGTGGTTACTCCATAAGTATATAGTTCATTTGTGTATATTCAATATGTGTAATTGAATAAGCTCCCGCTTTTCGTCGAGCGACTCGAGATCTGGCCCCTCCCTTCGTCGCCTTAACGACCGTCGGCTCAATGGATTTGGGGTGCAGGACGGCCGCCTTGCGCGGCAACGGCTGGGAGGGGCGTCCGGTCCGGGGTCTCCTGCACCCGTCAAGGTATCGAACCCTCGCAGCTGGTACCGTCGCTGCGCTGCCGAGGTCTCATCGGCCAATCTCGCTGGACCGTAAGCACCGGTCCCACACAGCAAAAAAGTGGAGCGAAGCAAGGGACTCGAACCCTTCGTGCCTGGCTTGGAGGGCCTGCCGGCGCCGTCGCGCCTCGCTCAAAACTGGAATGCTGAAGTGGCTTGCTTTTCAAGCCTTGGCGCATGGGATCAATCGGAGTTGCCCGACCCCTGCCTTCTCCACCACTTCTAAGGGCACTGCTCCTGCGCTGCGCCCGAAGGACACACCAATGCGATGATGGGATTCTTGCGCGGGCTAGAACGTTGTGAAGCGATCAGGCATTCATGACAGCGATGATTTCCTGATCCGTAAGCAGGACCGGATGGCGCATGGCGATGCTGCCCCGGATCGGCCCGAAGACCGCGAGCATGCGATTGCTACATCGCTCTGCCCTTGTAGCTGCCGAATCTACCCATCTCGTCAACGAGGAACTGAGCCGCGCTGTACTCGTCGCCCTCGTTGTTCCCGTCGAACCCAGGAACGATCGGCGGGAATAGTCGAAGGTGGACATGCTTGGCCCCTGAGCCGTGCTGCGGTTGGATTACACTGGGCGCGAGCACGTACGCGTATCGCAGGGATAAGGGAAACGTTGTACAGGGGAAATGACACATGAACATCGCAGGCCTTGCCGAGTTGGCCTTCCGGCCGCGGCGCTATCACCAGCACACAGAACTGGATGACTGGATCGACCTTGCGTTCTTCGCCGTAGGCGCTGTGGTGCTGATCGGTATGCTGGTCGGCGGCATCGCGGCTGTGCGGGCTCGCCGAAGGTCGCAGGGTATAGACGGTGCGCTGGCACGGGCACGCGCGCGTTACGGGATTCGGGATCGATAGGGGATGTACATGGACCTTGCGTATGCTGCGGCGATAGCCGTTATCTCTTTCCTTTGCGGCCTCGGTTTGTCCATGCTTCGCACCTACACCGGCGAGAAGGCCAAGAACCTTGCGACGAAAGAGGACTTGGAGGAGCTGACCGAGATCGTCGAGAACATCAAAGACGGGAACGCCCGCGGCCTCACCAAGCTCACCGAAGAGCTGCGTGCGCACTACTCAATGCGGTCCGCTGCACTGGAGAAGCGACTCGAGGTGCACCAGGACGCCTACCGGCTTTCGATGCGCATGCTCCAGACCGTTTTTCGCTGCCGAAGCTGACCATCTCGATGTCGGGAACGAGATACGTGATTGGTGGATGCGAAACTCCCTCTATCTCGACAAAGATCCCAGAGCCGCACTTGACAAGGCATGGATGGCGTTCGTTAGACACCCCACCATCATGCGGGCTGAGGTGCGCGTCCCGGCTGAAGATGTCATCAAGAACTTCGACGAGATACGCGCACTTCCGCGTGTGCTTGAGGATGCCATGGCCCTGCCTGCCATCAAGCTTGATCTAAGCGACTAGATTGGGGCGAATGTTCCCGAGGAGCTGGCCGACAAGGCCAATCACTAAGACGCGCTTAGCAGTTCACCCTTGGCTCGCTCTTCGGCGTAAATTCGTGGAGTCAACGTCCCGCTGATCGCAGGAGCAGACCCAAGGGGGCGAGGCAGAGGATTAGCCGGCGCGTACGAATACATGTGCGCCTGGCGTCAAAGCTGCGAATGGAAGGTGCTAAATGATCACCGCATTCACTTTACTGCTCGCCTATGCAAGTCTCAACTCCGGGAAAATCCCAGCGTCGGCGGAGCGCAAGGAGCCAGCCTCTACGGCATCCTTCCCTTTAGCATGCGAAGTCCGGCAGAAAGCTTGGTGTATCCATCAAGGCAGCGTCGAGATAACAAGCAAACAAGCGATGGGCCAAAGTTACACTTCGGACCACACATGGGTGCTTCAGGAAATGCATCGCCCCACGTCTTTACTGGTGATATTCGAGCCGGTAGGCTGCCGCAAGGGCCTTGCTGACACGGTTGAGCCGATCGGACATCAAGCCAATGTTCCTTGGAGCGGCAGATCATGGCATGCAATGTCCGTGCGGCTTAGGCAGGACGGAAGCTGTGATCTGAGGCTTCTCGTGCTGCCACCAGATCGCGATCCATCCGATTGGGGTTTCAGAGCTGGACGCTTGATGATCTCTGCATGCAAGGACGCGGATTGCACGCCTAACGCGCCGACAATCGCTGACGTTACGCGCCAGTATGAGCAATTCATCATTCCGAAGCACTGATAGGATCATCGCCCCGGCATAAGCTTGGTCCTGACGAAACCGGAGTTCTCCTGGGAAACTAAGCCCAAAGATGGCTTTTACGCCAATAGGCGGAAGCGCGGCCACGAGTACGAGGCGGCCGGGCGCCTCAAAGAGGCATTCGGTGAATATCAGCGCGTCGCCGAATACGGCAATTCAGCCGCCCTCATCACGGCGGCGATGTTCGCGATGGAAGCGGGTGGGGAGAAGTGCTTCGCCCGGTCGAGGCTGTACTTCGGCCTCGGCGGCATGTGGGGAAAGGTCCAGTGGACGAGCCTTCCGGGCGGAAGTCCAACCAGTCGCCCGTTCGAGGGCACGACGGAGACCGGTGACCGACCTCTTTGACGAGAGAAAATGCGTTGCTCTTGCAGACGTTGTGTGCTTGATTTCCGATCAAACGTCTTATGAGCCCTGGTACCGGCGTCGGGACGGGTCAATCTCATAGTCTGCAGGATGAGGACTGCACACCGATGGAGCCGACGATCGCCGACGTGACGGAGGGCTACACGGACGTAAGGGAGAAAGCCACGTTGCAGAAGGAGCGTGGCGCCAGTGACCCAGCGATGCGCCCGTTCGAACGCGCGAAATAAGCACAACTCAATCACCCGCTACGCAAGGGAGCCACCGATGCCTGAGAAGACGCCCGCCCAGTCCGCCGCCACGACCGTGGAACGCGAGTCCGACCGCGCGCTCGTGGTCCGGCGCACGTTCGCCGCACCCGCCCGTCACGTGTTCGAAGCCTGGCGCGATCCCGATGCGTTCATCAGCTGGTGGGTTCCGAAGGCCTTCGCTTCCGCCCTGCTCTCGCACCGGCTCGACGTGCGCGAGGGCGGTTCGTATCGCCTCGAGTTCCGCAACCCGGAATCAGGCGAGCCGATGGCCTTCTTCGGCACGTACAAGGAGGTGATCCCGAACGAGCGCATCGTCTGGACGAACGAGGAAAGCGACGATGGCGCGCTCACCACGGTGACGTTCGTGGAGCGCGACGGGAAGACGCTCGTGACGTACCGGGAACGCTATCCGAGCAGCGAAGCGCTGGAAGACGCTCTCGCCGGATCGGCCGAAGGGCTTCCCGGGCAATTCTCGCAGCTGGACGATTTCCTCAGCGGCCGCGCCTGACCGGGCCGGGAATCAGGACTTCGGGCACGCCGCCGGCGTCGTTCGTGGCGCGTCGCCCGCCCTGGCGAACACCTGCGCCGCCAGCGGGGTCCATGAGCGCCAGGCGTGCACGCCATCCCCGCTGATCACGTGAGCGTCGGGCACCGCGGGTCGCAGCAGCGGCATGTTGCGGGCGAATTTGTCGTCCGCGCCCCACGCCAGCCAGACGCGCGGATCGCCGCCCTCCATCGACCACGCCTTCGCGCGGCGCCACAGTTGCTCCTGCCAGTTCGCGGCGTCGGGCGGCGCCGCGACGGGCGCCTGCCAACGCGCGAGACCGCCGCCGTCGCGGATCCGACGAAGCATCGCGTCGTCGCCCAGGTACGGCGCGAGCAGCACGATGCCGTCGACGTCGCAGGGATACGCCGTGTCGTAAAGCAGCGCACCCATGCCGCCCAGCGAGGCGCCCACGAGCCATACCTCCGCGTGCCGGGCGCGCTCCTGCTCCACCAGCGCGTGCAGATCGGGCATCGCGCGCTCGTCCTTGTAGTAACCGATGGTCATCTCGACGAACACCACGTCCGCGTCGGGCCACGCCGAACGAATCGCGTCACCGACGCCACCCGCCTGAAGGGAGTCCAGGTTGTCCCCGATCCCCGGCAAGACGAGGACGACGCGACGCGGCGCCTGCTCGGCGGCAAGGCGGCGCACCGCCGGCGGCTTCGAGGTATCGCGTAGCGGATAGCAGGCGCTGGCCGAGAGACAGGCAAGCGCGACGGCGATCCATCGTAGGAGGTGCATGATCGGCTCCGGGCATCGGTTCGTCACCATGCATACGCAGGGCCACCCCCTTCCGGATGCATCCTGAGCGCCATGCCGTGCATGGCCGATGATCGCGCCACGCGGCGACGGGTCAGACCGGGAACGGCGGCACGATCACCAGCGCAGCCAGCGCGGTCCGGCGAGCGCGCCGATGCCCGCCGCCGCCAGCATGCCGACGACGTACCAGATCGCCCAGAACGGCGGGGCCATTTCGGGGCAGTGGAAGCAGTAGCCCATCGCGGCGATCGCCCCGGCGAGGAGCCCCGCGACGGCGCCGGCGAGACGCAGCCGGACAGGCGCCATGCCGCGGATACCCCAGAACACGGCGACGATCGAGGGCAGCGACAGCAACGTGATCAGCACCGAGCAGACTTTCCACGTGTGTCCCAGGACGAGCGCGCCGCGCTGCGCGGCCTCGGCACCGCCCAGAACGATGGCGGCGAGCATCCACGCGAGCAGGAAAGGCAGGCCGAGCGCGACCCATCGGGGCGTGCCGATCCGCGCCGCCGGGCGGGACAGGCGCAGGCTCACCAGCAGGGCGGCGACGGCGACCGCGGAAGGGAGCGCGAGGCGCACCCAGAACGCGGGGTCGTGGATCACGGTCGACAGATCGGGGCGCACGCCGAGCAGCACGAGCATCAGCGCGGTGGATGCGGCCGTACCGGCCACGAGACCCAGGACAAAGCGGCGCCGCGCGTCGCGGCGAGCCGGCGTGGGGGACGGTTCGCGCGCCAGCAGGGCGACCAGATCGTCGGTCTTCATGCGTCACCCCGGATGCGGGCGGCCAGCGCCTTCAGGCCGCGATGAATGCCGACCTTGATGGCGGATTCGGACAGGCCGCTGCGTGCCGCGGCTTCCGCGACGGTGAGTCCCTGCAGTTTGACCAGCTGGATGGGCAAGCGATGACGGTCCGGAAGCATCTGCAGCAAGTGTCCCACGTCGCGCCGCGCGTCGGCCGGCTCGTCGTCGGAGGCGACGAACAGGTCGTCGTCGGCGATCGGATCGTGCAGCGCTTCGCGCCGGGCGTGCGCCCGGAAGAAATCGACGAGCTTGTAGCGGGCGATCGCATGAATCCACGCGGTCACCGGCTCGCCCGCCCGGTAGGTGTGCCGCGCGTTGTGCACGGCCAGCAAGGTGTCCTGGAGGATGTCCTCGACGTCTTCGAGCGCCCGCGGCAGGCGCCGGCGCAGATAGGCGCGCAGGTAGGGGGCCAGCCGATCGAGGAAGCCGCGATACGCGACGCCGTCGCCAGCCATGCCGGCGATGAGGCGAACGCGCAGTTCGTCCTCGACCTGCGTGCGTCGTTCGGCCGCTGGGTCGCATGTCCGCTCGGGGATCATTGACGCTCCGTCCAGGGGGATGCGCGCCATGCGGTTCACGGCGCCCGGCAGTGTAGACCAGGCGACGCGACGATCCGCATGGCGAGGCATGAGTCGCGTGATCGGCATGGCGTCCATGATCCCGAGTTCGTCCGGCGCCGCCCGGCGGTTACAGCGCGACGAAAAATTTTTTCTCGATGGCCGGCTGTAACCGTCGCGACCCGGCCGACGAACTCGTCCATGAAGCCGGCCACCCGGGTCCGGCATGACGGGAGCTCCCATGTCACACCGTTACGTCACGTCGCTCGCTTTCTCCGTCGCCGCCCTCGTCGCGGGCGTGGCGCATGCCGATGAGAAGCAAAGCGGCAAGCAGCCGGCCGTCGAAAAATGCTGGGGCGTCGCGAAGGCGGGCCAGAACGATTGCGCGGCGGGTCCAGGCACCACGTGCGCCGGCACCGCGAAGGCGGATTACCAGAAGAACGCATGGAAGAACGTACCCGCCGGCACCTGCACGTCGATCAGGACGCCCAAGGGCAACGGCTCGCTGACCAAGACGGGCTGAGGTCATGCCTCGCCCGGCGGCCTCCCTGTCGCGGTTCCAGCGCTCGTTCCAGGCGGCGCTGGTGGGCGAGGCGCCCGCGGCGCCGTGGGACGGCGTGCGAGGTTTCGCCGTGCACTACGGCACCACGCGACAGGCCGCGATCGACGCGCTCGAGGCCAACTATCCGGCCGTCGCTTGCCTCGTCGGCGCCGAGTGGTTCCGATCCGCAGCTGCCGCCTATGCCGTGGCCTGCCCGCCGGGCGACCCTCGGTCGAGCACCTACGGCGATGCGTTTCCGGCGTTCCTCGCCGCGGCACCCGCCGCGCGGCACCTGCCTTACCTGGCCGATGTCGCCCGGCTCGATCGCTTCTTTCTGGAAAGCCAGTTCGCCGCCGATGCGCGGTCCCTCGACGTCGCGGCCCTGCGCGCGCTCGACGCCTGCGCACTGGGTGAGCTGGCCGTCGCCCCTCATCCCGCGACGCGCATCCTTGCCGCGGCGACGCCCGCCTTCGCCATCTGGGAGGCGAGTCGACAGGGGCGCGCCGTGGGTGACGACCTCGCATGGACACCGCAGGTCACGCTGATCACCCGTCCGCTGCACGAGGTCGAGGTGACGACCACGGAAGGCGCGGCACTCGACTTCCTCGACGCGTGCCGTGGAGGCGCCACGCTGGCGCGCTGCATCGATCGTGTCGCCTCGCTGCACCCGGCGGTCCCCGCCGATCGGGTGTTCTCCCACCTGCTCCAGGCGCGCGCACTGACGACCGCCTGAAGGAAACGTCCATGAACCCAGCCACCGCCCTCGCCGCCCGCCCCCGCTCCTTGCGGGATCGATGGAATCTTCTGACCGCGCACCTCGAACGATGGATCGGTGGCGACCTCATCGCGCTGACCGGACGCGTCGCCATCGCGGCGATCTTCTTCCAGTCCGGACGCACCAAGGTCGAAGGCTTCCTGACGATCACCGCCAGCACCTACGAGCTGTTCCGCAGCGAATACGCGTTGCCCCTCGTCCCACCCGAGATAGCGGCGCACGCCGCCGCCGCGGTGGAGACGTTCGTGCCCGTGCTGATGGTGCTCGGGCTCTTCACGCGCCTGTCGGCGTTCGTGCTGCTCGGCATGTCGACGATCATCGAAATCTTCGTCTACCCCGACGCGTGGCCGACGCATCTGTCATGGGCGGCCATCCTGCTCTACCTGATCGCCCGCGGCGCGGGGCGCTGGTCGGTGGATCGCGCCATCGGCGTGCGCTGACGACATCTCATCGCGCTGTAACCGGGCGCCATCGCCGGACGAACTGATGTGTGCCGGTCCGGCATTCCTTCACATGATGGAGTATCACCATGCATACCGCTTCGCAAAGTATCGCTGCCGCCGCGGCGCTGTTCGCCGTTTCCACCGCCGCCATCGTCGCGCCAGCGCAGGCGGCCGAACAGGCGGCCGGCAAGACCGTCCACTGTTACGGCATCAACTCGTGCAAGGGCACGTCGGACTGCAAGTCCGGCAGCCACGAGTGCAAGGGCCAGAACAGCTGCAAGGGCCAGGGTTTCAAGGAGGTTTCCGTGCAGGAGTGCAAGGCGCAGGGTGGCAGCACCACGCCGCCGGCGGGTTGATGGACCCGGCCCGGCCGCTCGTCGGCCGGGCCTTCGAGGAGAGCACGATGGCACCGTCCGCACTTCCTTCCTTCGCCGGTTTCGGCCTCGGCTTGCGCGTGCCGCACTACGCGGACGTGCTCGAAGCCCGGCAGCCGCTCGATTTCGTCGAGGTCATCTCGGAAAACTTCATGGTCGACGGCGGCAAGCCGCTGCACGTACTCGAGCAGGTGCGTGCGCGCTACCGCCTCGCGCTGCACGGCGTGTCGATGAACATCGGCGCCGTCGACGGGCTCGACGCGACCTACCTTCGCCGCCTGCGCCTCCTCGCGGACCGGTTCGATCCCCTCTGGGTGTCCGACCACGTGTGCTGGACCGGCGTCGATGGCATCCACACGCACGACCTCCTTCCCCTGCCGTACACCGACGAGGCGCTGGACGTCGTCGCACGCAACATCATGGTGGCGCAGGAGGCGCTCGGCCGGCCCCTCGTCGTCGAGAACCCATCGACCTATCTTTCGTTCGACGGCGCGATGACCGAAGCGTCGTTCCTCGCCGAACTCTGCGCCCGCACAGGGTGCTATCTGCTGCTCGACGTCAACAACATCGTGGTCAGCGCGACTAACCATGGCCAGCGTGTCGAGGACTGGCTCGATACGCTGCCCGTCGACCGGATCCGGCAGATCCATCTCGCCGGCCACAGTCGGGGAGAGGATCTCCTCGTGGACACGCACGATGCGCCCGTCCCGTCACCGGTGTGGGATCTGTATGCCCGCTTCATGGAACGCCTCGGCCCCGTCGCGACCATGATCGAGCGAGACGGAAACATTCCGCCCCTGGCGACACTACTCGACGAGCTCGACGAAGCCCGTCGCATCGCCGGCGTGTCGGCCCGCGTGGCGGCATGACGCTCGCCCTGCTGCAGCGCCGGTTCGTCGGCTCACTCCTCGACGGTGGCGAGCCGCCGGTCGCCGATGCGCGCGGATGGCGCGTGCATCTCGGCAATTACCGCGGCGGCCTCGTGGAGGCCCTGCGCGACACCTTCGAACGCACCGAACGCCTGCTTGGCCACGAGCGTTTCGCGGCCATGGCCCATGCGTACGCGGAAGGCCATCCCTCGCACGCGTGGAGCCTCAACGGCTATGGCGCCACGTTCCCGGATTTCCTCCAGCGCCTCGCCACGGTTCCGCAAGCGGTCGCCGAGGTGGCCTGGATCGACGAGGCACTCAGGGATGCCTTCTATGGCCCCGATGTACCGTCCATCGCACTGCGCGACTGCCCCGTGGATGACTGGAGCGAGGCGACGTTCCGCTTCGTACCGTCGGTACGCCTCCACCGACTGCACACGAACGCCGCGACGATATGGGCCGCGCTCGCCGCGTCGTCGCCCGTTCCGGATGCGGTAACGCTGACGGAGCCCTCCACGGTACGCGTCTGGCGCCGGCACCTCGCGCCACGTTTCGCCACGCTGCCGTCGCGCGATGCCATCTGCCTGTCGCTGGCCATGTCGGGGGCGACGTTTGGCGAGGTATGCGCCTGGCTCGGCACCCGGGTACCGGCCATCGACGTGGCGGCCGAGGCCGGCACGCTGCTGCGCGAATGGTTCGACGAAGGCCTGGTGCAGGGTTGTTCGGCGGCCGGCGCGTCACGCTGACGCGCCGGGTCGCGAGCGAAGCGCTCCGGAATCAGTTCTTGAGCGGAACCGTTTCGAAACCGCCCTGCGGTGCCGGATTGGCGGGCTGCGTTGCCGGTGCCGCCGACGGGGACGCCGGCAGGCTACGGGTGCCACAGGTGTAGGCCGCCCAGTCCTGCGAGCCGTCGCGCGGCTCGCCGAGGGGCTTGATCGTGTCGGCGCCCATCTTCGCGGCTTCGTTGCGCGCAAGGACTTCGAGTTCGTCGCGCACCTTGAGGTCGCTGCGATCGACGGGGCCCACGCGGTTCATCACCGACACCGTGACCTTGCCCTGCTCACGGCAGCTGCCGACGTCGCCGTTCCATGCCGTGCGGATGTTGCGTGCGTTGTCGTCGAGCTTGATGCCCCAGTTACAGGCGGAGAGTGCGAACGGAAGGGCGAGGAAGATGAGGTACTTGCGCATGGCGGAACTCCGGGGAAATCGATCGGCGCTAATGCTAACGGGATGACGGCGGTGGCGCGACGCTTGCGATCGCGCCACCGTGTCGCTCACTCTCCCGCGGCGGGCGTCGACGGCGTGTGCTTTGCCGCCGCCTTCGAGCCGACGGGTGCCTTGACCGGCTTCGCAGGATTGCCGTCTGCGTCGATCACGTGCACCTCGCCGAGGTTCAGCGCGCGCACCGGCGCCTCGATCTTGCGCAGGTCGCCGACGATCACCCACGTCATCGCGTCCGGCCGGATCACCGCGGACAGCGCGGCCTCGGCATCCTTGCGGTCCACGCCTTCGATGCGCGACTTGAGCGTCTGCACGTAGTCGTCCGGACGGTCGTAGATCACGATGCCGGAGAGGGCGCTGAGCACGGCGCTGGTGGTCTCGTAGCTGCCGGGCAAGGCGCGCACGCGCTGCGCGCGGATCTTCGCGATCTCGTCGTCCGTCAGCGGCTTGGCCCCGATGACGTCCTTCGATTCCTTGAGGATTTCCGCAGCGGATTCGGCGGTCTTGTCGGTCTGCACCGGAGCGTAGAAGAGCATCGGGCGCTGGCCCTTGGCATCGGAGAGCATGCTACCCGCCCCGTATGCCCAGCGCTTCTCCTCACGCAGGTTCATGTTCAGTCGCGACGTGAACGTGCCGCCGAAGGCGCCGTTGGCGATGCCGAGGTCGAGCGCGTTCGGCGCCTTGGTCGACGGCGCGAGCAGGCCCGCGAGGATCAGCGACTGCGGCGCGTCCGTGCGGTTGATGAGGAACACGCGCGGCTTCGGCTGGACGGCGACCTGACCGATGTTCTTCTTCGGCACCGGCGTCGCGGGCGGCGTCCAGTCGCCGAACACGGCGTCGAGTCGCGGCAGGATCGCTTCCAGCGTCGTGTCGCCCGCGACCAGGATGCGCAGATTGTCGGGCCGCAGGTAATCGCGCTGGAAAGCGACGAGGTCGGCGGCCTTCAGCGACTTGATCGCCGATTCCGTGCCGCTACCCGTGAACGGAATGCCGTACGCGTGATCCTTGCCGTAGAGCAGCGGCGGCAACGAACGCAGCGCGAGGCCGGTAGGCTCCGTTTTCTCCTGCGCGATGCCCGCGAGCCACTGGCCACGGATGCGCTCGATGTCGTCCGCCTTGAACGCGGGGTTGCGGACGATGTCCGCGAACAGTTCGAGCGACGGCGTCAGCTGCTCGTTCAGCGCGTTGAGGCCGACGCCGCACGTATCGAGCGTGCAGTTCGCACTCACGAAGGCGCCGAGGCGCTCCTTGCGACGGGCGACTTCCACCGAATCGAGCGAGGTCGTGCTTTCCTCGAGCAGGGTCGACGTGAAGCTGGCGGTGCCGAGCTTGCGCCCCTGGTCCGCCGCGTAGCCGGCGTCGAACAGCAGCTGCACCTGCGTGATCGGCACCGTATGCCGCTCGGCGAGGATCACCTCGATGCCGTTCTTCAGCTTGCCGCGCTGCAGCTTGGGAAAGACGAGGTCGGGGAAGGTGTCGACCGACGGCACGCCCTTCGAGCGATCCACGGTGGATTTCGCCACCGTGTAGTCGGCTGGCTTCGGCATGACGGCGTCCGGGCGATGGTCCGACGGTCCCAGACCCTTGACCGCCTTGTCCTCGGCCGCCGGGTCGAACCCGGGTGCGGCGGGCAGCACGGTGAGGGTGTAGTCGCCCTTCGCGAGCCAGGTCTTCGAGGCCGCAAGCACCGAGCCGACCGTGGCGGCCTGCGCGCGGGCGAGGTCTTTCTTGTACGCCGCGGGGTCGTTCCGGTAGACCTGGCCCTCGGCCAGGATCGCCGCCTTGCCCGAGCCGCCCACCTTTTCCAGCCCGCGCACGAACCCGGCGCGGTTGACGACCTTGGCGCGAGCGAGCTCGTCGTCCGTGGGGCCCTTGGCGAGGTAGTCCCTCCAGACATCCGCGATGGCGGCTTCCACCTTCGCGGGGTCGACGCCGTTGCGCACGTCGACGCTCAGCTGCACCTGGCTGGCGAGCGCGAAGGGCGAGATGCCCATGCTGACGTCGTCGGCGAGCTTGTCCTGATAGACGAGCCGCTGATAGAGACGGGAAGTCTTGCCGCCGCCGAGCACGGTCGTGGCCAGGTCGAGCTGGATGGCGTCGTCGGTGCCGAGCTGCGGCACGACCCACGTGCGCAGGATGCGCGTCTGCGCGACCTGATCGTGCTGGGTGCCGCGCGTCGACGCCTGCAGCGGCGTGATCCACGCCTGCTGGCGCGGCACCGGCGGGCCGGCGGGGATGTCGCCGAAGTATTTCTCGGCCTTGGCCTTCGCCTCGGCGACGGTGATGTCGCCGGCGAGCACGAGCGTGGTGTTCGCGGCGCCGTAGTAGTCGTGGAACCACTTCTTCACGTCCGCCAGCGAGGCCGCGTCGAGGTCGGCCATCGAACCGATGGTGTCGTGGTGGTAGGGATGGTTGGCCGGATAGGTGTTGACGAGGATGTTCTCGTCCACGCGGCCGTAGGGTCGGTTCTCGCCCTGGCGCTTCTCGTTCTGCACCACGCCGCGCTGCGTGTCGAGTTCCTTCTGGCCGATGGCGCCGAGCAGGTGGCCCATGCGATCGGATTCCATCCACAGCGCCATGTCGAGCGCGGTGGTGGGCACGGTCTCGAAGTAGTTGGTGCGATCGAACCAGGTGGTGCCGTTCATGTCGGTGGCGCCGGCGAGCTCGAACGGCTGGAAGTAGGTGCCCTTGCGGTTTTCCGAGCCGGAGAACATCAGGTGCTCGAACAGGTGCGCGAAGCCGGTCTTGCCGGCCGGCTCGTCGGCCGAGCCGACGTGATACCAGATGCTGACCGCGACGACCGGGGCCTTGTGGTCCTCGTGGACCACCACGGTGAGTCCGTTCGGCAGCTGAAAGCGGGTAAAGGGGATATCGGGGATGGCATCGGAGGATGCGGGTGCGGCGAAAGCGTTGCCGACCAGGGACATGAGCCCTGCCGCGAGCAGGGCATAGCGTTTCTTCATGTAGCACTCCTCGAGGGACCCTCGTGGTCCCGATCGTCGGAGGCTAGCCCGCCCGGTCCTCCGGACGCAATCGGCGTCATGGCAGGTGTACGGACGGTGTCCGTTGACGCGTGGTCAGTGTCCGCGGACAGCCCGCGCACGCGGACCGACCTGACAAACCTCATGCGAATCAGCTGATTGCAGCCTCTTAAAGGCTGGCACGGCGTTTGCGTTACTAACCGTGCCAAGCCGGTCGGCTCTCGACCCGGCACACGATGAGGAGAACGCCATGAAGTACGAAATGCTGATGCTGCGCAGCCTGCTCGTGACCTCGATGCTCGTCTGCGGCCTGACCCTCGGCCAGATGTTCTGACCTCCAAGAATCTTCGATCAAGGAACCGACACCATGAAACACGAACTCCTGATGCTCCGCAGCCTGCTCGTCGCCTCGCTGCTGGTCTGCGGCCTGATCCTGGGCAACATGCTCACGTACGCCGGCGAGCCCATCCAGCTGGCCGGCGTCGGCCAGACGGCCACGCTGACGGCGACGAGCTGCGCCCTGCCGCCCGACGGCATCGTCTGCCCGCGCTCGGCGTCATAATGGGGGCATGCCCCACGTCATCCTTTTCCGCCCCGAGATACCGCCCAATACGGGCAACGTGATTCGCCTGTGCGCCAATACCGGCGCGGCTTTGCACCTGGTACGACCGCTTGGATTCGAGCTGGACGACACCCGCCTGCGCCGCGCCGGACTGGATTACCACGAGTTCGCCCGCGTCGCCGTGCACGACGACCTCGACGCCTGCCTCGCCGCGATCGGTCACCCACGCGTCTTCGCCTTTTCGACCCGCGGCCGCCGGCTGCATACGGCGCCCGTCTACAGCGACAACGACGCCTTCCTGTTCGGCTGCGAGACCGCGGGCCTGCCCGATGAGGTGATCGACGCCCTGCCCGAGGACCAGCGCATCCGCCTGCCGATGCGGCCCGACAACCGCAGCCTCAACCTGTCCAACGCGGTGGCCGTGGCGGTGTTCGAGGCATGGCGGCAGAACGGCTTCGAAGGCGCCGCGCCCTAGACCCGCGACACCGTGCACACCGCGTCCACGCATGGGAGCGGAC
This sequence comes from Luteibacter sp. 329MFSha, assembly GCF_900111665.1. Lineage (NCBI taxonomy): Bacteria > Pseudomonadati > Pseudomonadota > Gammaproteobacteria > Lysobacterales > Rhodanobacteraceae > Luteibacter > Luteibacter sp. 329MFSha. Next base: position 285,538 of record NZ_FOJE01000003.1, read on the forward strand.
CCGCCAAGCTACAATCCGGGCATGACTCCCGATCGCCCGAAGGCCGACGCCGGCCCCACCTCGTTCCTGCCCCGCCCGCTACGCGTCCTCGCGGGCCGGGCGATGGAGGCCGCGCTGAACCGCGCCGTCGACCTCGACCCCGACACCCGTGCCCGCCTCGACGCGCTCGACGGCCGCAGCGTGCAGGTGCACCTGAGCGGACCGGAGCTCGCCATCCGGATCTCGGTCGAAAAGGGACGCCTGCGCGTCGGCCCGACCGAGGAAGGCGGCAGCCTGCGCGTCACGGCGTCGCCCGGCAGCCTGCTCGCCATGGCGTTGCGCGGCGACGACGAGAGCGTGGCCCCGGGCAAGGTGGATATCGCGGGCGATGCCGAACTGGCGCGGCGCCTCGAACGCCTCGCCCGGCAGTATGCGCCCGACGTCGAGGAAGCCTTCGCGAAGACGTTCGGCGATGTGATCGGCGTGCCGCTGGCGAAAGCGTTCCGCGAGGGGCTCGGCCATGCGAAGGAGACCGCGTCCCATCTCACGGGCGACACGGCCGACTGGCTTCGCGACGAAGCGCGCGTGGCCGTGGCACCGGGTGAGATGGACGTCTTCCTCGACGGCGTCGACGCGCTGCGCGAGCGCACCGAACGCGCCGAGGCACGCCTCGCCCGGCTGGAGCGCGCGCTGAAGGGAGGCGGCGCATGACGTCGCTGCGCCTCGCCCCGCGTCTCCTCCGCGTCGCGGCCGTCCTGCTCAAGTATCAGCTCGACGAACTCGTCGACGGCGCGCACCTCTACCGCCCGCTGAAACTCATCCGCCCGTTCTTTCCTGGCGCACCGGCCGACACGCGCGGACTGTCGCGCGGCGCGCGGTTGCGCCTCGCTCTCACGGAGCTCGGCCCCATCTTCGTCAAGGCGGGCCAGGTGCTTTCGACGCGGCGCGATCTCGTTCCGGCGGACGTCGCGGACGAGCTGGCGCTGCTGCAGGACCAGGTACCGCCGTTCCCCGGCGCCGAGGCGCGGGCCATCGTCGAACGCGAACTCAAGGCGCCGGTGACGACGCTCTACGCGACGTTCGATGAAGTCGCGCTCGCTTCCGCATCCATCGCGCAGGTGCACGCCGCCACGCTCCACGATGGCCGCGAGGTCGTGGTGAAGGTGCTGCGTCCCGGCATCGACAAGCGCATCGCGCGCGACATCGACCTGCTGCATGCGCTCGGCGAGCTCGCGCAGCGCTGGCATCCGAACGCCGACAAGATCCGGCCGCTCGAAGTTGTGGCGGAAGTGGAGAAGATGCTCTCCAACGAGCTCGACCTCCAGCGCGAAGGCGCCAGCGCGAGCCTGCTGCGGCGCAATTTCGCGAGCGGCGTCGACCTGTACGTTCCCGAGGTCCACTGGGACTTCAGTACCGAGCGCGTGCTCACCCTCGAACGCGTGCGCGGCGTCAGCGCCGACGACATCGCGGCGATCGACGCCGCCGGCCTCGACCGCAAGCAACTCGCCGAGAAGGGCGTGCGCCTCTTCTACGAGCAGGTGTTCCGCGACAACTTCTTCCACGCCGACGCGCATCCCGGGAACATCTGGGTGGACACGTCGCGCATCGAGGAACCGCGCTTCATCGCGCTCGACTTCGGCATCATGGGTTCGCTGCCCGAGGCGGATCAGTTCTGGCTCGCGGAGAACTTCATCGCGCTGTTCGAACGCGACTACGCGCGCATCGCGCAGCTGCACGTCGCCGCCGGCTGGATGCCCTCGACGATCCGCCTCGACGAGCTCGAAGCCGCCGTGCGCACCGTGTGCGAACCGTACTTCACACGCCCGCTCTCGCAGATCTCGATCGCGGAGCTGGTGGTGAAGCTGTTCCAGACCGCGCGCCGCTTCGAACTGACGCTGCAGCCGCAGCTGATCCTGCTGCAGAAGACGCTGCTGAACATCGAAGGCGTCGGTCGCATGCTCGATCCGGACATCGACATCTGGGCCGTCGCGCATCCCGTGCTGCGCCGGATCCTGCGCGAGCGCTACAGCATGCGCGCGACGCTCCGCGACGTGCGTCGGCGCCTGCCCGAGTGGGTGCAGTCGGCGCCGCGGATGCCGGAGCTCGTACGCGACGCGCTTCGCCAGGTCGCGCGTGGCGAGCATCGCCAGGTGGCCGATCCGCTGGCGATGGCCCTCGCGCGGGACGACGCGCGGCGCATGCGCCGGCTCGTCGCGTGCGGCCTGCTGGGTGCGTCGTTGCTCGTGTGCGCGGCGCTCATCGGCACGCTCGCACCGCGAGGCACCTGGCCCGCCGCCGTCACCGCGATCGCCGGCGTGCTCGCGTTCGTCGCGGGCTGGCCGCGCCGCGCGTCCTGATCGGTGCTCGGCATCCTCTATCAGGACGGCGACATCGTCGCCGTCGACAAGCCCGCGAATCTCGCCGTTCACCGGTCGAAGTTCGTCGGTCCCGACGACGCCTTCCTGATCGACCTGCTGCGCGAGCAGGTGGAGGGGCCACTGCACCTCGCGCATCGGCTGGATCGTGCGACGTCGGGCGTCCTGCTCGTCGCGCGCTCGGCCGACATCGCGGGCCGTCTCGGCGAGCAGTTCATGGGCCGCACCGTGCACAAACGCTATGCCGCGGTCGTGCGCGGCTGGCCCGAGCCCACCGAGGGGACGATCGACTATCCCCTGCCGGGCTCGCGCGAAACCGGACCGCGGCGTGACGCGACCACCGACTACGAGCGCCTCGGCACCGTCGAAGTCGACATCCCGCTCGGCCGCTACGAGAAGCAACGCTACTCGCTGGTCGCCGCCGAGCCCCGGACGGGGCGCTTCCGGCAGATCCGCAAGCACTTCGCGCATATCCATCACCCGATCGTCGGCGACAGCCAGCACGGGCGCGGCGACCACAACCGTCTGTTCAAGATCCACTTCGCGTCGCACCGACTCCTGCTGCACGCGGCGTCGCTCTCGTTCGAGCACCCGGCGACTGCGGAGCGGATGATCGTGCGCGCCGGACCCGATGCCACGTGGACGCGCCTGCTCGACCAGTTCGGCTGGCGCGAGGCGTACGACCGCTGGCACGACGCGGCCTGAGAAAGGTTCTTCCCCCGTTGGAGCGCACCTGGGCGCGATAGGGGTGCTCGCGGCAAGCACCCCTATCGCGCCCAGGTGCGCTCCAACAGCGGTGCGCAGTGACGGTCACGTCGCCTGTCCGCCCCTCGCTGCTAGAATCCGCGCCACATGCTCATCGTGACCGCCACCATCGCGATTCCCGACAGCGAGCTCGTCGAACGCTTCACGCGCGCCGATGGCCCCGGCGGCCAGCACGTGAACCGGACGGAGAGCGCGGTCGAACTTCGCTTCGACGTTGCCGGATCGCCGTCCCTGCCGGACGACGTGCGCGCGCGATTGCTCGCGCGCAAGGACCGGCGCATGACGGATGCCGGCGTGCTGGTGATCCAGGCACGGCGCTTCCGCGACCAGGCGCGCAACCGCGACGACGCGCGCGACCGCCTCGCGGAGATCCTCCGGGAGGGCACCGTGGTGGCGAAGAAGCGCGTCGCCACCAAGCCCACGCGCGCATCGAAGGAGCGCCGCCTGACGGGCAAGGCGCAACGCGGTCAGACCAAGCGCGCGCGCTCGCGCGACTGGAGCCACGATTGACTCCGTATCCCGAACGGCTCGGTCCGGAGATCCCGTCGCTTCCCGACTCGTGGTGGAAGCGCTTCAGCCGCTGGGCGATCCGGCGCAGCGGCTGGCGGCTCGTCGGCGAACTGCCGAACCTGCCGAAGGTGATCGTGATCGGCGCGCCGCATTCGTCCTATTGGGACGGCGTGTGGGGCCTGCTGATGAAGTCCGCGATGGGCCTGGACCTCGGCGTGATGATCAAACGCGAGGTGCTCAACGGCCCCTTCGGCCCGATCGTCCGCCGTCTCGGCATGGTGCCGATCGATCGCAAGGCCGCGACGGACGTCGTCGCGCAGATGGTGGACCGCTTCGCGACCCACGACCGCATGTGGCTCGGCATCGCGCCCGAAGGCACGCGCAAACCGGTGAAGCAATGGAAGTCGGGCTTCCTCCGCATCGCCCGCGCAGCCGGCGTCCCCATCCTCCCCATCTTCATCGATTACCCGTCAAAGACGTTCACGGTCGGCCCGCTGATCCACGCCACCGCCACACCGGACGCCGACATGTCGCGCATCCGCGCGATGTTCGTCGGCTACACCGGCAAACACCGCGGCGCCTGAGCAAGGTTGTCGGCATCGAAACGCCCCTACTGCCTCCCCGCGACGTGCCCCATAACGCCCTACGACCACGACTTCAGGCTATCCCAGGCCTCTCCGGTGCCTGAGAGTGTAGGTGGTCGAGTAAGCCGAGATACTCTTCAGGACGACGCGGTACGTTCCGGGAACGGTTGGAATGCTGGCGTAAGTGCCCGATGCGAGAGTCCTCCATCCGCCCGGCACCTTCTCTTGAATAATGGCTAACACGCCAGCCGAGGTGGCGGCATACGCCGAGCTTGTGCATGTAGTCGTCCATCGCAGTACTTCTTCCTCCTGCTGCGCTTCGATACGACCTGACAGCTTGAGCTCCGGCACATAACCGATGCACCTTGCACGCGCGGAACTGTTCGTCTCTGATCGCACCGGCTCTGGGGAAGCACAAAGACCCGCCATCGCGACCAGCATGGGAATGACGTATTTCATTTTCAGCGTCTCTATCGCGCTCGATTGCGCGCGGTCACATTACGACGCATGCCTCCGTGGGCCACGTAGCGAAGTCTGACGGACCGAGGCAGGGAACGTCGATTCGAATGCGTGCCGCCGCCGACATCTCGTCGCCCAGACCTCCGCGCAACGGGATGACTCGTACCCATCGCGATGACCGACAGACGCCGCTCGCCGCTGAAGGAATCCTGTCGAGAATTCCGCGAAGGGTAAGGATCCATGATCGTCCCCTCCTGGTTAGGTCGATTCGAGACACCACCAGCGAAGGTCGACGCATTGGGAAAGGTCGGCCAACGTCGCGCTGATGTGGCGCGCCTTGCACAGGACGTGTCCCCCGGTGTGAGGAGCCTCCTCCGTGATGTCGATCTGACAAGGGTTCTCCCGTCGGAACTTGAGAATCTGGCTAGAGCTCTGTGCAAGGACGGAGCGATGTCGCTCGACGTGTACTATCGGTTTCGTGACGCGACGAGGAACTCCGAAGGAAGACCTCGTCCCGAGGTACCGTTCGACTTTCTGCGCGAGGTGCGGGATGGCACGCGACAGGTGCGCGCGATGGCTCGAAGGATCGGCAGCCTTCAGCCCGAAAAGATCTACGCGGAATTCAGCATGAGCGCTCGCGGGCTCAACTATCTCGCGGCTGCCATCAAGGGCGTGAAAGCCATCGATATTCGTGCCTGAGCCTCACCGTTCCGAGTGCCCCGGCTCGTCGTAGTCGCGATGCGTCAGGAGTCCCGGGCGGATCAGGTCGATGAACGCGCGTGCTTCGGGGCTGAGGAACTTTCCCTTGCGCATCACGACGCCGTAGCTGCGCTGGGGAAAGTAGCGGCGCAGGTTGCGCACGGCGAGCCGCTCGCGATCGGCATCGGTGATGCAGATGCCGGTGACGATCGAGATGCCGAGACCCATCGCCACGTATTGCTTGATCACGTCCCAGCCGCCGACCTCGATCGCGACCGTGTAGGGCACGCGACGTTGCTGAAAGACCATGTCGACGAGACGGAACGTGGTGAGGCGTTGCGGCGGGAGGATCAGGCCGTAGGGTGAAAGATCTTCGAGGCGGATGTCGTCGCGCGCGGCCAGCGGATGGTCGGGCGGCATGATGAGCATCGGGTCGTAGTGGTAGACGGGCGCCCATGCGATGTCGTTCGGCACGTCGAGCATCGAGCCGATGGCGATGTCCGCTTCGTCGGCACGTAGCAGCGCCAGCCCGTCCTTGCCCGTCACGTTGGCGAGCTGCAGGTGGACCGTGGGATACCGTTCGCGGTACGCCTTCACCAGTTCCGGAAGCAGGTACTGGATCGTCGACGATCCCGCCGCCACGGTGAGCTTACCCGCCTGTGCGCCGCGCGTCTTCGTGTGGAACTCCCGGTCGAGCCCCTCGAATCCTTCCACCAGCGGGCGTGCCATCTCGTAGAGCGCCTCGCCGGCGTCCGTCAGCGTCACGCGCCGCCGGGTGCGCTCGAGCAGGACCGCGCCGAGCTCGCGCTCGAGCGCCTTGATCTGGAGGCTGATCGACGGCTGGGACAGGAACAGCGCTTCGGCGGCGCGGCTCAAGGTGCCCAGGCGGGTGGTGTATACGAACGCCCTGAGTTGCTTGAGGCGGTTGCCCTTGTAGTAGAACCGGCCAGCCTCGTCCCCGGCGCCGCGCGGTGCCGGCGTCGCTGTCGGAGACCGCGAGGCACTCTTTCTGGCTGGATTCATCTTTCGGACCACTCTTTTTCCCTAGTCTGGGCAATAGCTTGCGGGCATTATTTGTTTGGTTAATACATTTCTTTGAAACATATGCTTTGTCAAAAGCATAGCGCCGGTCCTAGCGTGACCTCCAGACCCGATCCGGAGACACGTCCATGGCAGTTCCCCAGAGCGCGATCGATCCGCTGGCCGGCACCCGCGTCGGCGATGGGACCGACGCCTATGCCGACATCCTGACGCCGGGCGCGGTGGGCTTCGTCGCCGACCTCCACCGTCGCTTCGAACGCCGTCGTCTCGCCCTGCTCGCCGAGCGCGCCGCCCGCCAGCAGCGCTACGACGCTGGCGACCTCCCGGACTTCCGCACGGACACCGTCGCGATCCGCGAGGGCGACTGGACCGTCGCCCCCATTCCGGCGGCCCTGCAGGATCGTCGCGTGGAGATCACCGGTCCTGTCGAGCGCAAGATGATCATCAACGCGCTGAATTCGGGCGCGAAAGTGTTCATGGCCGACTTCGAAGATTCCAGCGCGCCGACCTGGGCGAACCAGATGGAGGGCCAGCGCAACCTGCGCGACGCGGTCGGCGGCAGCATCGAATTCGTCAATGCCGACGGCAGGCGATACCGCGTGGGCGACAATCCGGCCGTGTTGGTGGTGCGCCCGCGCGGGTGGCACCTGCCGGAGCGCCACGCCGAGGTGGATGGCGACACGATGTCCGGCTCGCTGGTCGACTTCGGCTTCTTCGCGTCCCACAACGCGAAGACGCTGCACGAGCGCGACCGGGGCCCCTACTTCTACCTACCCAAGCTGCAGAGCATGGAAGAGGCGGCGCTGTGGAACGACGTGATGGCGCACGCGGAAAGCGTGCTCGGGCTGCCGCGCGGAACGATGAAGGTGACGGTGCTCATCGAGACGCTGCCGGCCGTGTTCCAGATGCACGAGATCCTGCATGCGCTGCGCGAACGCGTCGTCGGCCTCAACTGCGGGCGCTGGGATTACATCTTCTCGTACCTGAAAACGTTCCGCGCGCACGCCGACCGCCTGCTTCCCGAGCGCGGCCAGGTGGTGATGACGGTGCCCTTCCTCAAGGCGTACTCCGAACTGCTCATCCGTACGTGCCACCGCCGTGGCGCCTTCGCGATGGGTGGCATGGCGGCGCAGATTCCCATCAAGGGCGACGACGCGGCGAACGACGCCGCGATGGCCAAGGTTCGCGCGGACAAGCTGCGCGAGGTCACGGCGGGCCACGACGGCACCTGGGTCGCCCACCCCGCGCTCGTTCCCATCGCGCAGGCGATCTTCGACGCGCACATGCCGACGCCGAACCAGTTGCACGTCACACGCGACGACGTGGAGGTCGGCCGCGACCAGCTGATCGCGCCGGCCATCGGCACGATCACTCGCCAGGGCTTCGACAACAACGTGGAAGTCTGCCTGCGCTACACGGCCGCGTGGCTCGACGGCCTCGGCTGCGTGCCGATCCACAACCTCATGGAGGATGCCGCCACGGCGGAGATCGCGCGCGCGCAGCTGTGGCAATGGCTGCATCACGGCCCGGTGGAATTCAGCGACCACGCGCCGGTCACGCGCAGCCTCTTCGACCACGCGCTCGCGCGACACACACACCTGCTCGCCGGCAGCACGCACCCCGGTGCGGCCCGGGCGAAGGAGGCGGCGGAACTGATCGCCGCGCTCACGCACGCCGACGAGTTCCGCGACTTCCTCACCCTGCCCGCCTACGAACACCTCGCCTGATCACCCGTTTCCCAAGGAGCCTTCGATGAAGACGCATACCGCCGAACAGATCACGCTCGACTGGACCAACAACGACCGCTGGAGCGGCGTCGAGCGCCCTTACACCGCCGAGGACGTCGTCCGTCTGCGCGGCACGGTGCAGGTGGAACACACGCTCGCCCGCCGCGGCGCCGAACGCCTGTGGCGCTCGATCCACGACAAACCGTACGTCAACGCGCTGGGCGCATTGACGGGCAACCAGGCCATGCAGCAGGTGAAGGCCGGCCTTCAGGCCATCTATCTCTCGGGCTGGCAGGTGGCCGCCGACGCCAATACCGCCGGCACGATGTACCCCGACCAGTCGTTGTATCCGGTCGACTCCGTGCCGAACGTCGTGCGCAAGATCAACAAGACGCTGCTTCGCGCCGACCAGATCCATCACGCGGAAGGCAAGGACGGCATCGACTGGCTCGTGCCGATCGTCGCCGACGCGGAGGCCGGCTTCGGCGGCGTGCTCAACGCGTACGAGCTGATGTCGCACATGATCGAAGCCGGCGCGGCAGGCGTGCATTTCGAAGACCAGCTCGCCAGCGCGAAGAAGTGCGGCCACATGGGCGGCAAGGTGCTGGTGCCGACGCAGGAAGCGGTGCAGAAACTGGTCGCCGCGCGTCTCGCCGCCGACGTCGCCGGCGTGCCGACCCTCATCGTGGCGCGCACGGACGCGATGGGCGCCGGCCTCGTCACGTCCGACATCGACGATCACGACAAGCCGTTCCTCACCGGCAAGCGCACGGTGGAAGGCTTTTACGAATCGCGCCAGGGCATCGACCAGGCGATCAGCCGCGGCCTCGCCTATGCGCCCTACGCGGACCTGATCTGGTGCGAGACCTCCACGCCGGACATGGACGAGGCGCGCCGCTTCGCCGAGGCGATCCACGCGAAGTACCCGGGCAAGAAGCTCGCGTACAACTGCTCGCCGAGCTTCAACTGGAAGAAGAACCTGGACGAAACCACGATCGCCCAATTCCAGAAACGCCTGGGCGAGATGGGCTACGCGTTCCAGTTCATCACCCTCGCCGGCTTCCACGCGCTGAACTACTCGATGTTCCAGCTCGCGCGCGGCTACCGCGACCGTCAGATGGCGGCCTACGTCGAACTGCAGGAAGCGGAATTCGCGGCCGAGAAGGATGGCTACACGGCGGCCAAGCACCAGCGCGAGGTGGGCACGGGCTACTTCGACACGGTCAACCAGGTGATCGCCGGTTCGCTGAGCTCGCTGTCGGCGCTCACGGGTTCGACCGAGGAAGACCAGTTCCACCCCGCCTCGGCGGCATGATCCCAAGCCCCAAAAGGAAAAATCGGCCGGCGCCAAGGATGGCGGGCCGATATGCGGGCGAAGGGGTGGCCGCTCGAAGAAGGCCGGGCTCCGGTGCTGGAGCGGGGGGAGGGAGGGGTATCCAGCACCGGAGCGGGGCGGGCAGCCCTTTAGAGAACCGCCTGGTACAGAATTCTCCGCCCCGACCCCCTATTTGTCAACTATCCAGTACATGAAATAAGTATTAACTCTTTCGGGGCATCGGCTCCCCCGGCGGCCGACGATGGGGCCCGGTCCCTGCGCCGTGGAATGAACCAGTCAGCGGGTACGAAGACCCTCGAGCCACGCGAGCACGACGGCGAGCACGTCGTCGGAATTCTTTTCGTAGATCATCCCGTGCCCGTTCCCGTGGATGCCATGCGCGGGCATGTGCAGATGGTCGACACGCGCGCCCGCGTGTTCCAGGAAACCGATGATGGACGGAGCGAAGGTCGCGAACACCGACGTTTCCCCGGTGACGAGCGCGACGGGCAGCCCGGTGAGCGACGGGATGCGCAGTGTCTCCGCCGCGGCCGTGCGCACCTCGTCCGGCGTGGCGCGCGGAGGATCGAAGCGCATGGGCGCCGCGGTCAGGCCCCAGGTGAGCGTGCCGATACCGGGCGTGTGTCCGAACGCCGGCCCCATCGGTTCGACGGTGACGATCGCGCGGACGAGATCCGGGCGCCGATCCACCAGCAGCCAGCCATCGGGCCCCGATGCGGAATGCGTCACGACGATGGCCGGGCCGATGCGATCGAGCAGACGCGCGAGGCGATCGGCGTCGAGGCTTTGCGCGTGCGCGAGATCGGCGGGCATGGGACCGTACGCCGCGATGAACGCGTCGAAGGCGTCCGCGTCGGACGGATCGAACGGCCACTGCGTTTCGCCGCCGCGCTCGGGAAAATACACGGCACGGCCGCGCTCGTAGGAGAACGGCGGACTGGTCGGCCCGAGGATGTCCGGATGGTACGGCGAGCGGCCGTGGCCGGGCCGGTCGACGACGAACACGGCATGACCCGCTTCGACGAATCGCTGCGCCCAACCCGGACGCCCGTCGGGCGTGTCGCCCCATTCGGTTCCCTGCAACGTGCCGCCGTGGACGAGCACGATCGGCAGTGCCTGCGTGACATCGACGGGCGCCTCCCAGGCGACGTACATCGGGCCCGCCTGGTACTGCGCCCCGTCCTTCTCGACGCGATCGCCCGTGATCCAGAAGTCGCCGCGGCGCGACGTGCGCGCGGGCACGTCGGCCCAGACCGGTGTGGTCGGCGAGCCCGGATGTGGCCGCGCCGGAGGACGTCCGGCATTCGATGGGGATGGCATGATTACCTCGGCGAAAGAAACGGTGCGAACCATGTTGGCGTGTGCAGGATTGTCCGGGCACTGCCATTGCTGCATATTCACCGTTCACTTTTGAACGGCCGACGAGATGGAATGGAGCGATGTCCGGATCTTCCTCGCGGTGACCCGCGGTGGGTCCCTTGGCGAAGCGGCGCGACGACTCGGTGTCAGTCATCCGACCATCGGCCGACGGGTGAAGGCGCTGGAGGACGAAGCGGGACAGCCCCTTTTCCGCCGCACGCGCGACGGGCTTCTGCTCACGGACGCGGGCGACGCCGTCATGGCACTCGCCGAGTCCATGGAGAACGCCGCCCTGTCCATGGAGCGGCGCCTCGCCGGTAACCAGGAACGCCTCGAGGGCATCCTGCGGATATCGTCCGCGGAATGGTTCGCCGGCTACGTCCTCGCACCCGTCCTTAGCGAGATGAGCCGGCTGCATCCGGCCGTCGTGCCCGAGGTCATCGCGAGCTATCGGTTGCTGGATCTGTCTCGTCGCGACGCCGACGTCGCGTTCCGCATCGTGCCCTTCAGCGAACCGGACATCGTGCAGCGCCGCCTGATGACGATGCCTTACGGTCTCTACGGTTCGGCGGAAACCGTGCGCGCCATGCATGACGATCCGGCGTCGGTCGGCCTCATCCTCATGAACACCGCGCAGGCGCACTTCCCCGATGTCGCGTGGCTGCTCGACCGTTTCCCGCGCGCGCGTCGCGCCTTCACCAGCACGAGCCGCAGCGTGCAATCGCGGATGTGCCTGCGCGGCATGGGCCTCGCGGTGCTGCCGCGGCCGCTGGGCGACGCCGTCACGGGATTGCAGCGCATCGACACCGATACGCCGCCCCCGTCGCGGGACATCTGGGTCGGTTACCACCAGGACCTGAGGCACATGGATCGACTGCGCGCGATGCTCGATCTCGCCGACCGCATGCTTGCCGACGAGCCGCTCGCGGAGCGCTGATCGCCCCGCTCAGAACGGCGTGAACAGACTTCTGAGCACCACGGTCGCGTCGGTGAAGTTCGTCACGTCGTCCATCACCTGCTGGGTTTCGGGACTCGCCAGCGCGTCGTGCACACCCTGTTCGGAAGCGAAGGTGTAGACGCCGATGGAGATCCATTCGGCGGAGCCGGCGTAGGGGAAGAACGCCTCGGCGGACTGAAGGCCGTACTTGCCCCACGATGCCATCGCCACGCGGAAATGTTCCGTGGCGTAGTAGTCGCGATCGAATCGGGTGCCTTCGTCGCCGGTGCAGACCACGATCATCTTCGTCATGTCTTATCTCCTTCGATGCTTCCGGACGCTCAGGCGCTGATGCCGCCGTCGACGAGGATGCCGGAGCCCGTGACATAGGCGGCGCCCGGTCCGGCGAGGAAAGCCACGGCCTCGGCGACTTCGCGCGCCTTGCCGTAGCGGGCGATGGAAAGGCTCGGCAGGATCGACGCCGCGAGCGGACCTTCCGCCGGGTTCATGTCGGTATCGATCGGGCCGGGCCGGACGAGATTGACGGTGATGTGGCGCGGACCGAGCTCGCGAGCGAGTCCTCGCGTGAAGCTCTCCATGGCGGACTTGGTCGCCGCGTAGACGGCGATGCCGGGGAATGGCACCGAGAGCCCCGCGTTGCTGCCGATGGTGATGATGCGACCGCCGTCCGGAATGTGGTTGAGCGCCGCCTGGGTGATCACGAACACGCCGCGCACGTTGACGTTCAGCTGCAGGTCCATCTGTTCCAGCGTCAGGTCCGCGAACGCACCCGCCACCAGCACGCCGGCGTTATTAACCAGGACGTCGAGGCCACCGAGTTCCGCGACGGTACGGTGCACCGCGGCGACGGATGCATCCGGACTCGCCGCGTCGGCCTGTATCGCGACGGCCTGGCGCCCGAGGCGACGAATCTCGGCCACCAGCGCCTCGGCCCTGGCGGCCGACTTCTCGTACGTGATCGCGACATCGGCGCCGTCTTCGGCAAGCTTCAGGGCGATGGCCGCGCCGATGCCGCGGGCCGCGCCGGTAACGAGCGCCCGTTTTCCGGCGAGCGGGAGGGTCGAAGAAGTCATGGTCGGGTCCTCTGATTGATTTATGTGTCGATCGATACATAAATCCTACCGGCGTTGTTTTCCGGCCGCAAGCAATTTATGTAATGATCGACAAACAAATCAGGAGCAGGACGATGCCCCGTCAACCGAAGTCCCCCGCCGCGAGGCGCGGCCGCCCCGTCACCTTCGACCGGGACGCCGTGCTCGAACGGGCCATGCGCGTGTTCTGGGCGAAGGGCTTCGCGGCGACGTCCATGAACGACCTCATCGGCGCCATGGAGATCGCCTCGCCCAGCCTCTACGCGGCGTTCGGTTCGAAGGCGGGCCTCTACCGGGCGGCCGTCGATCGCTACGTCGCGCTCCACGCGGACCTCGTATCGGGCGCCATGGCGCTGCCCACCGCGCGCGAGAGCGTCGAGGCGCTGTTGCGAAACGCCGTGACCGTCTTTTCCCGCACCGATTTCCCGAGCGGCTGCATGGTCGAGCAGACGGCGGGCGAGGCGGGCGACCTGCCTCCCGATGTCGAGGCCGGTCTCCGCGCCTTGCGCGAGGCCAACAACGAGAACTTCTCGGCGCGGCTGCGCAAGGGCATCGCCGACGGTGACGTCCCCGCCGGAACCGACATCGCGGCCGTGGCCGCGTTCTACGCCACCGTCTACAGGGGCCTGAGCCTCAGCGCGCGGGGCGGAACGACGACGGACGAACTGCGTTCCGTCGTCGCCTCCGCCATGGCGGCATGGCCGCTGCTCACCGCAGCGCGGTCGTAGACCCGGCCGTGGTCTTGTCGATGCGGAAGCGCATCGACCGGAAGTCGAGCGTGAAGCCGGCGGCGTTCGCCCAGAGATCCTGCCCCAGGATGCCGAACATCGGGGCGCTGCCCACGCCGGCGCGACTGACCGTCTCGACGCGCACGTTCTTCAGCACCACGTCGCCGCCGCCGCCGATGGCGACCTTCCATTCCGGCTGCCTGACCGTGTCGTAGCTGCGCGTTCCTCCCGCGCCCGCCGTCGCATGCTGGGCGTGCGGCCAGTCTTTCGCGCGTGCTTTCACCCTCTTCCAGTACGGATACGTCAGACCGGTCGCGCTGGCACCCGTGTCGAGGATGAAGGGAAGCATGTCCCCCTCAACGCGCAGCAGGACGGCCGGACTCAGGTCGGCCATGAAGAGCGGCGTGCCGTCGTCGACGGCATCGGCCTCCGAACCGATCGCGATCGCCTTGTCGCCGATGAAGCGGATCCGGCCCAGGCCTTGAAAGACGGGGAATCCGAAGGCCGCCGAAATCTGATGCTGGGCCGTCGGCAGCTTCATCATCAGCTGCTCGTCGGGAACGACGAGCACGGCGACGTGACGGAGCGTCGCGCTGCCGAGACGAATCTCGTCGACGACGGCCACCTTGCTCTGGAACGTGGCATCCGTACTACTCGCAAGTCCGTCGATCGCGCCCGTCGCGGAAAGCCCGAGCTGCCTGGCGAAGCTCTCGCTGACGACGGAGTAGTTGGCGCCGGAGTCGAGCATCCACGACCCGCTGACCCCGTTCGCCACGGCCTCCACGTCCAGCGTGCCCAGGGGATTGCGCCGGATGGGCACCTGCGACGGCCCGGAGAAGGTGACGGTCTGCGGCGGCGAGCCGGCCAGCGCGCTTGCCAGCGCCAGGACGCTCTTCACCCCCGGGACGTTCCCGGGCGTGAGTTCGGCACCGTGGTCCTGCAACACGTCGCGCAGGACGCGTGCCTGGTCGGCGTAGGCGTAACTCTTCTGGTAGTCGTCGGCGAGGGCGAACAGCGTATTCAGCGCCAGCGGGGAATGCGCCTGCTCCAGCCGCGGCAGCGCACGCAGCAGATAGCGCTTCGACCCCTCGATGTCGTTCACGCGGTTCGCGGCGACCCCGCGCACGTAATCGGCGGCGGCGGTGTCCGGTAGCGTCGGCAACAGCGCGCTCACCTCGTTCATTCGCCACGCGTCGAGCGCCGCCTCGGCGCGGCGGGTGGGATCGGACTGATGAGCCATGGCACCGAGCGAGCCCGCGCATGCGAGCAAGGCCACGAGGTGCCGGACATTACCTGTTTTCATGAGAAGGAACCTGTCGTCAGGGTCGGGGTTCGCGCCGCAGGGCGGCGCAGCTGAATTCGTCGGGCACGGCGCTACGTCGCACCGACGGTTGCGCTGCCGCCATGCGTTCGGTAATCTTCGTTAAACCGACTTTATTTACTGTAATACAGAAAACAATGGCCGTTCAACAATGAGATCGCAATTCGTGCAACGCCGGGCTCGGCAACTGCGCTGGCTAACGCTCGCGGCGAGCACATTGCTTGTCCTGATGCTGCTCGGCGTATCCGTGGTGTCGGACAACAGCGTGATCCAGGTCACCGGGCAGGCGCTGCCGCGCGCGTGGCGTCTGGTCGCCAGCGGCGTCGTGATCGCGCTGGCCGTGCTGAGTCTGCTATCCCTCGCCACGACGTTACGCGCCGTTGAGGCGGGCGATCCGTTCGGTCGGTCGATGACGCGGAGCTTCCGGCGCTTCGCGCTGCTCTACCTGTTGTCCGTCGTCGCCGACCTGCTCCTGCCGCCGATCATGCAGCTGAGCCTGTTCGTCGCGCATGGAGGGCATGGACTCATCACCGTCGGCTTCGACGACGGGCGCGTGCTCGCCCTCATCGTCGCCGCCCTCCTGTTCTTCATCGCGCGCCTGTTCGACGAGGCACGACGCCTCGAAGACGACAACCGCGGCTTCGTCTGAGACCACGCATGGGAATCGTTGTCCGCCTCGATGTGATGCTGGCACTGCGCAAGGTGCGATCGCGCGACCTCGCCGCCCATGTCGGCATCACCGAGAGCAATCTGTCGCTGTTGAAATCGGGAAAAGTGCGCGGCATCCGGTTCGGCACCCTCGCGGCCATCTGCGAGTACCTGCAATGCCAGCCGGGCGACATCCTCGTCTTCGACCCCGATGCGCCGGAATGGCCGGCGTCGACGTCGGAGGAATAGGTCGACGTTCGCGGTGATCCGAAGATCGGTCAGAAGCGCCTGTAGTGCAGCGCCTCGGCGAGGTGCGACTGCTCGACGCAACCGCTGCCGCCTTCGAGGTCGGCGATGGTGCGGGCGACGCGGAGGATGCGGTGGTAGGCGCGCGCCGATGCGCCGAGCTTGTCGAGGGCGGCTTCGAGCCATTCGCGTTCGTCGGAGAGCAGCGCGCAGTCGCGCTCGAGGTTGACGACGCTGAGTTCGGCGTTCGGTTGCCCTGCCCTCGCCAACGCCTTGTCGCGCGCGTGCATGACGCGCTCGCGCACCGTGGCGCTGTCGTCGTCGTGCGGTCCGCGTGGGGCCGAAAGCTCGGAGATCGGTACGCGCGGCACATGCACGCAGAGGTCGATGCGATCCAGGAGCGGGCCGGAGATGCGTGCGCGGTAGCGCTGTACCTGATCGGGCGTGCAGCGGCACTCGTGGAGCGGGTCGCCGGCGTAGCCGCACGGACAGGGATTCATCGCGGCGACGAGCTGGAACTCCGCCGGAAACGTCGATTGCCGCGCCGCGCGCGAGATGACGATCTGTCCCGACTCGAGCGGCTCGCGCAGGACCTCGAGCACGTGGCGGGTGAACTCGGGCAGTTCGTCGAGGAAGAGCACGCCGTTGTGCGCCAGCGATATCTCGCCCGGGCGCGGCGAGGATCCGCCGCCGACGAGCGCGGCACCGGACGCCGTGTGGTGCGGTGCGCGGAACGGGCGCCGGCGCCAGCAACGCGGATCGATGTCCTCGCCGGACAGGGAGCGCACGGCGCAGCTGGCCAGCGCTTCGGTTTCGCTCATGGGCGGCAGGATGCCCGGCAGGCGCTCGGCCAGCATCGTCTTGCCGGTACCGGGTGGGCCGACGAGGAGGATGTGGTGACCGCCGGCGGCCGCGATTTCCAGCGCGCGACGCGCCTGGTGCTGGCCGCGGATGTCGCGCATGTCCGGGCCGCAGGTCGGCATCTGGTAGAAGTCGGCCGCCGCGGGGCTCGTCAGCTCGGCCTGCCCACGCAGCCAGGCGCAGACCTCGGCCAGGCTTTCGGCCAGGAGGACGTCGCCCTCGCCGATCAGCGCCGCTTCGGCGGCGTTGGCCATCGGGACGACGATGCGCCGGCCGCTACGCCGGGCGCGTATCAGCGCGGGCAGGATGCCGGGCACGGCGCGCAGTTCGCCCGAGAGCGCCAGCTCGCCGAGGAACTCGCAGTCGTCGAGACGTTCGCGCGGCACCTGGGAGCCGGCGGCGAGGATGCCCAGGGCGATCGCGAGATCGAAGCGGCCGCCGTCCTTCGGCAGCTCCGCCGGCGCGAGGTTCACGGTGACGCGCCGGTTCGGGTAGTCGAAGGCGGTGCTCTGGATGGCCACGCGCACGCGGTCGCGCGCCTCCCGCACGGCCGCTTCGGGCAGGCCGACGATGGAGGTGGATGGCAGGCCGCCGGACAGGTGGACCTCGACGACGACCTGCGGCGCGGTGACACCTTCCTGCGCACGAGAGAGGGTGACGGCGAGGCTCATGGCGCCGGGAATCGTAACCGGTAACGGATCGGGCGCCAAAGGGCGCCGACGAGGTGTTCGCGGGCTCCGTTCCGCATACGCACTCCCTTGCGGTCGCTGGGAAAATAACCGCCCCCGACCGCTCTCGGGGTGAGGGTGACGGATCGGGGGCGGTCCCGGGCTGTGCAGCCGTCCTTACTGGCCGCGGTGCGCCGCGCTGATTTCGAGATCGGCGAGGCGCTTTTCCAACTGCTCGAGCCGGTCGCGCGTGCGCGCCAGGACCTGACTCTGTACATCGAATTCTTCGCGGGTTACGAGATCGAGGCGGCGTAGTCCCTGCGCCAGAATATCTTTGAAGTTGGCATGCATATCCTCACGCGCTTGCGCCAACCCTGGCGGAACCAACGATGCCAATCGCTGTGCGAGTTGATCGATACCCTGCACATCCATCTTGCGCACCTCGATGTCGTGGAATGAATTTAGAGTGATGGGATTGTAGGCGCTATAGGTCGTTGCCTACACGTGTTGTAGGGGTTTTCCTACAGACCACCGTATGGACACGATCGGACGGCCGGATGGCACAATGCTCGTCCACGCGCCGGCACCCGGCGCGTCCCCGAGGAGTTCTACATGAAGCTGGTCGTCGCCATCATCAAGCCCTTCAAGCTGGACGACGTCCGCGAGGCCCTTGCCGATGTGGGCGTCCAGGGGGTGACGGTGACCGAGGTGAAGGGTTTCGGCCGGCAGAAAGGCCACACGGAGCTCTATCGCGGCGCCGAGTACGTGGTCGACTTCCTGCCCAAGATCAAGCTCGAGGTCGCCGTGGCCGACGATCAGATCGAACGCGTCGTCGAAGCGATCCAGCAGGCGGCCCGTACGGGCAAGATCGGCGACGGCAAGATCTTCGTCAGTCCGCTGGAGCAGGTGGTGCGCATCCGTACCGGCGAACTGGACAACGACGCCCTCTGACGGACGCCGTCGCGCCGGTCAGGCCGGCTGCGCCTGGGAGCGCAGGAAGCGGCGATGGTGGACGAGGATGCCCGCGTAGTAGGCGAGGTAATAGCCGAGCGTGAGGCCGATCACGGCCATCGTCAGCGGGCTGTTGCCGGGAGCCGGTCCATGCGCCGCGGCGACCGTGCCACCGGCCAGCGCGGGAGCGAACATCAGGAAGCGCCAGGCGAGCCGCCCCACCAGCAGCGCGGTCAGCGCGCCGCCCATCCAGGGGTTCGGGATGTAGAAGTCGGTGCCGCCGGCGCCTGCCTCGAAGCGCGTCAGGCGCAGGCCGACGAAGGTGGCGAGCGCCGCGCCCGTGAGGGCTCCCCCGAGAACGCCCTCGGCCAGACGGATGTCCTGCAGCCCCGAGAGCATCGCGAGGCCGATCACCACGGCGAAGATCCCGATGCGGACCTTCATCCGCGTCGTCCGGATCGGCTGCCGCCCGAAGCTGCCGCGGACGCGGCGGTAGACGGCGAAGGCCATGAGCGGGGCGACGAGCAGCGGGAGGGCGGAGGGGGCGAGCATGGCGATGGCCTCGTGGACGGCGTGGTGCCAGATTCGCGCGAACCGCCCTTCGGTACGAGGGGCGGTTGTGAGGCATCGGGGATGACGGATGTCACCCCGCCCTGCGATTACTTCGCCTTGCCCTGGTTGGCCACGGCGGCCATCTTCGCCTCGATTTCCGCCTGGTCGCCCAGGTAGTAGTGCTTCACCGGCTTCAGCTCGGCGTCGAATTCGTAGACGAGCGGGATGCCGTTGGGGATGTTGAGGTCGGCGATGTCGTCGTCGGAGATGTCGTCGAAGAACTTCACCAGCGCGCGCATGGAATTGCCGTGGGCCGCCATGACGACGTTCTTGCCCGACCGGATCGCCGGCGCCAGCACCTCGTGCCAGTACGGGAGCACACGGGCCACGGTGTCCTTGAGGCACTCGGTCAGCGGCACGTCGATGCCCTCGTAGCGCGCGTCGTCCGCGAACGACTTCGCGCCGGCCTCCAGCGCCGGCGGCGGCGTGTCGTAGCTGCGACGCCAGATGTGCACCTGCTCGTTGCCGTACTTCGCGGCCGTCTCGGCCTTGTTGAGGCCGGTCAGCGCGCCGTAGTGACGCTCGTTGAGGCGCCAGTCGGTCACCACCGGCACCCACATCAGGTCCATCTCGTCCTGCACGTGCCACAGCGTGCGCACGGCGCGCTTCAGGTACGACGTGTGGGCCAGGTCGAAGGTGAAGCCGGCTTCCTTCAGGAGACGGCCGGCCTCGCGGGCTTCGGCGATACCCTGCTCGCTGAGGTCGACGTCGGCCCAGCCGCTGAAGCGGTTTTCGAGGTTCCAGGCCGACTGGCCGTGGCGAATCATGACGAGCTTGTACATGGCGTTCGTTTCGATACGAGGGAAAAAGCCATGGTGGGGCGAGGGGTCGGTCGCGTCAACTTGGCTGCCTCCGGCCTGGCCCCCTGCCGTCAGTCACGCTAAACCTTGCGCCGGAGGGGTGCATCCTAGGGGCTCAGTCACCCGTGGAGTCCGACCCATGCGCCGCACGCTTCTCTCGATCCTCATCGCCCTGTCCGTCTCCGGCGCCGCCTTCGCGGACGATGGCGATGTCAGCAAGGTCAACGGCACCGCCTCGGTCGAGGCCGGCCAGCGGGCCGGCGACGTCAGTTCAGTGAACGGCTCCGTTCGTATCGGCGACCGTGCCATCGTGAAGGAAGCCAGCACCGTGAACGGCGCCGTCGAGCTGGGCGAAGGCGCGTCGGCCACCAAGGCGGAGACGGTCAACGGCGCGGTGACGCTGCACGAGAAGGCCCAGGTCTCGGGCACGGTGGAAACGGTCAACGGCCGTCTGAAGCTGGAGAAGGGCGCCGACGTAAAGGGCCAGCTGTCGAACGTCAACGGTGACATCACCGTCGAGGGCGCGTACGTCGGCGGCGGGATCGAGACGACCAACTCGGACATCACCATCGGCGAGGGCGCGCGTATCGATGGCGGCATCGTCGTCAAGAAGCCGAGCATGAGCTGGTTCAACGGCAACAGCCGCGTGCCCAGGGTGGTGATCGGTCCGCATGCCGTCGTGCAGGGCACGCTCCGGTTCGAACGCGAGGTCGAGCTCTACGTCAGCGACTCGGCCACCGTCGGCCGCATCGATGGCGCGACCGCGAAGAAGTTCTCGGGCGCCTCGCCCTGATCGGCGTTTGCCTCACAGCCACTCGCGCGGCTTGAGGTATTCGGACAGCTTCGCCTCGGGGCTGTCCGGTTCCGGGGTGTAGGCGTATTCGAAGCGCACGCGGGGCGGCAGGCTCATCAGGATCGACTCGGTGCGCCCGCCGGACTGCAGCCCGAAGAGGGTGCCGCGGTCGTAGACGAGGTTGAACTCCACGTAGCGGCCACGGCGGTACAGCTGGAACTCCCGCTCGCGTTCGCCGTAGCGCATGTCGCGACGACGCTCGACGATAGGCAGGTAGGCCTCGAGGAATCCGTCGCCGACGTCGCGGGTGAAGTCGAGGCAGCGGTCGAAGCCGCCTTCGTTGACGTCGTCGTAGAAAAGCCCGCCCACGCCGCGCGTCTCGCCACGGTGCTTCAGGTAGAAGTACTCGTCGCACCAGCGCTTGTAGCGGTCGTAGACGTCGTCGCCGTAAGGCTCGCAGAGGTCCCTCGCCACACGGTGCCAGTGACGCACGTCCTCGTCGAACGGGTAGTACGGGGTCAGGTCGAAACCGCCGCCGAACCACCAGACGGGCTCCACGCCTTCCTTCGAGGCTTCGAAGTACCGCACGTTGGCGTGTGTGGTCGGGATGTACGGGTTGCGCGGATGCAGCACCAGCGAAACCCCGGTCGCCACGAAGCTGCCGCCGACGAGATCGGGCCGGTGCGCCGTGGCACTCGGCGGCAACGGCGATCCCGACACCCGCGAGAAATTGACGCCCGCCTGCTCGAAGATGCCGCCGTCGCGAAGGACGCGGGTGCGTCCGCCACCGCCTGCGGGACGGGTCCACGCGTCTTCCTCGAACCGCGCCTTGCCGTCGATGGACTCGATGGCGGCGCAGATCCGGTCCTGGAGTCCGCGCAGGTAGGCTTCGGCGAGATCGGCTTGGTCGGACATGGGCGGCGCCGCTTCGTAAGGGAACTGGCGGGGAGCTTAGCAAGTGGACGCGGCGGCACCGCTGCGGCAAGCCGCCACGGTCAGGTGATGCGCGCCGCCATCCGATGGTTGCCCGTGACCGCGGCCCAGCGCATGCCCGTGTCGATCCACATCAGATACCCGGCCTCCATCGCGAGACGGATCGCGTAGCGCGGGGTCCACGGAACATGCGGTTCGGCGGCGACCGGCCCGGCGTCGAAACCCAGCCGCCGGGCGAGGTACAGGCATCGCGCCAGGTGGTAGCGGCTGGTCACGAGCCACACCGGCGGCAACGGGTCGTCGTCGCGCTCGCGCAGCAGCACGCGCGCATGGCGCAGGTTCTCCAGCGAGTCGATCGACATCTGTTCCAGCGCCAGCGGCACCGCCCGCGGCCAGCCTTCGCCCAGCAGCCAGCGCCGCCCCGCCTCGGCCTCGCTTACCGACCCGCCGCTGAAACCGCCGAGGAGATAGACCCGCGAGGCGAGACCCGCCAGCGCATCGTCCCGCGCGCGTGCCAGACGCTGGCGAAAATCGGCCTCGGGCCGGTCGTCCACCAGACGGCGGCCGAACACCAGCAACGTGCGGCGTGACGGCGCGCTCGCCGGGCTACGCGTGGCCAGCCACACCACCCGGGCGACATGGGCCACGTAGAGCAGTCCGGCCGTGGCGGCGAACGCGATCGCGGTGACGAACGCCGCCACGAGGATGTCGCGGTCGCTGAGGTATCGCCATACGCCTCGGCGCAGGATTTTCGGTGCCTGGATACCGGACATCGCTCGGGTCCGCGGGAAGACGCGCAGTCTGCGTACTGTCGCTCCGGGGTGCAATCGCTGAACGACGATTTGCGTTCACGCGACGCTATCGAGCAAAAAGGATAGGCTCGCGGCATGCCCCATCCCATGCCTCCTCTCGCCATCCGCGCGTACACCGCCACATCCGCCCTCGGCCGGGGGCTCAGCGCCCACGCAGACGCCCTCGCCGCCTCGCGCGGTGGCCTCGCCCCGAACGACTTCAGCGTCGCCCCGCTCGCGTGCTGGATCGGCCGCGTCGCCGGGGTCGAGGACGAACCGCTGCCCGCCCGCTTCGCCGAGTGGGAATGCCGCAACAACCGCCTCGCCTGGCTGGCTCTTCAGCAGGACGGCTTCGCCGACGCGGTCCACGCCGCGCGCGAACGCTACGGCTCGGCACGCGTGGCCGTGCTGCTCGGCACGTCCACCGCGAGCATCGGCTCCACCGAGGAAGGCTACCGCCGCCTCGAGGACGGCCGGATGCCGGCCGACCTGCATCGGTCGGTCATCCACACGCCGCATTCGCTGGCGGGTTTCGTCGCCGCCGCGTTCGATCTGGACGGCCCCTGCCTCACGGTGGCCACCGCCTGTTCGTCGAGCGCGAAGGTCTTCGCCAACGCCGAACGCATGATCCGCCTCGGCCTCATCGACGCCGCCGTGGTCGGCGGCACCGACACCCTCTGCGACAGCGTGCTCTTCGGCTTCAACGCGCTGGAGCTCGTGTCGCCCGAACCGTGCCGTCCCTTCGACGCGCGGCGCAGCGGCATCTCCATCGGCGAAGCCGCCGGCTTCGCGCTGCTCGAGCGCGTCGTCGGCGACGACGACGATGCGCCGCTGCTGATCGGTTACGGCGAGGCGAGCGACGCGCACCACATGTCGACGCCGCATCCCGAAGGCCTCGGCGCCGAGCTCGCCCTCCGCGACGCGCTGGCGCGCGCGGGCATCGAGCCGGGCGACGTCGATTACATCAATCTGCACGGCACGGCGAGCCAGAAGAACGACGAGGTGGAGGCGGCCCTGGTCGCCCGCGCGTTCCCGGCGTCCACACGGGCGAGCTCGACCAAGGGCTTCACCGGGCACACGCTCGGCGCCGCCGGCATCCTGGAGACGGCGATCACCCTGCTCGCGATGCGCGACGGCAGCGTGCCGGGCAACCTCGGCGCCGACGCGCCCGATCCACTCTGCGGGCCGCAGATGGCATGGACGCGCGAGGAGCGCGACATCCGCGTCGCCCTGAGCAACTCGTTCGGCTTCGGCGGCAACAACGCCTGCCTCGCCTTCGCCCGCGCGGGGTATCTCGCATGAGCGCGGCACTCTCCGTCTGGGTCGGCGGCATCGGCCTGTGGGCGCCCGGCGCCGGCGACTGGCACGCCTTCCGCGAGATCGTGAGCGGCGCCGCGACGCCTGGCGAAACGGCACGGCCCGCTGCGGACGTGCTGCCACCCAACGAACGCCGTCGCGCGCCCGAGAGCGTGCTGCTGGCGGCGGCCGCCGCCGGCCAGGCCGTCCGCATGAGCGGCCGCGAGGCCGACGCGCTGCCGTGCGTCTTCGCATCCGCGCACGGCGACCAGGTGATCACCGACTACATGTGCCAGACGCTGGCCACCGCGCCGGCCGAGCTTTCGCCCACGAAGTTCCACAACTCGGTGCACAACGCGCCTGCCGGTTACTGGACGATCGCCACGCACTGCCATGCGAGTTCGAGCGCCGTCTCCGGCGGCGAGTACGCCTTCGGCGCGGGCCTGCTGGAAGCCGCGACGCTGGCGGTCGCCGACGATCGCGACGTGCTCCTGGCCAGCTACGACATCGCGGGCAGCGGACCGCTCGGCGAGATGACCACGACCACCGGCCCGTTCGCCGTCGCGCTCGTGCTTTCGCCACGCGCCGATGGCGCGGCCGTCCGGCTCGACATCACGCCCGAGCCCGGCAACAGCGGCAGCGAGCCGTTGGGTGACGCATGGCTCGACGGCATCGCCGCCAGCAACCCGTCGGCCCGCGCGATACCGTTGATGCGCGCGCTGGCGTTGACGCGCCCGACGGCGCTCCGCGTCGCGGCCGCCCAAGGCCTCGATCTGCACATCGATGTCGGAGTCGCAGGATGAGCGCCGCGACCCCTCGCTATTGCATCCTGATTCCCTGCCTCAACGAGGAACGGGCCATCGGGCGCGTGGTCGGCGAGGCGGTGGCGCTCGGCCTCCCGGTGATCGTGGTGGACGACGGATCGGACGATGGCACACCGGCGATCGTTCGCTCTCTTCCCGTGACGCTGCTTCGCCACGACACGCGGCGAGGCAAGGGCGAAGCGCTGCGCACGGGCTTTCGCGAGGTCATCCGCCAAGGCTACGACGGCGTGGTCACCATGGACGGCGACGGCCAGCACCTCGCTTCCGACATACCCGCCATCCTCGCCGCGGCCGAGCGGCATCCCGGGAGCATCGTCATCGGCGCGCGGCTGCTGGAACGCGAGCAGCAGCCCAACGGGCGGCGCCGCGCGAACGCGGTCGCCGACTGGGGCATCTCGTGGGCATGCGGGCGCCCCGTCGCGGACACGCAGAGCGGCCAGCGTTTCTATCCACGCGCGGTGCTCGATCTCGTCGACGTGCCCGCGGAGCATTTCGTCTTCGAGGCCGCCGTCCTGATCACCGCCTGCCGCGAGCGCGGCATCGGCGTCGTTTCCGTGCCGATCGCCTCGCGCTACCAGGGCGACTTCCGCATGAGCCACTTCAAGCCGGTGCGCGACGTGTCGCGCATCACCCTCTACACGATCGGCCGCATTTTTCATTACGGGAGCGTGGTGGGCAGTTACCGCCGTTCGCTCGGCGCGCCGACGATCATCGGTGGCGGCCGCAACGGCCACTGATCCGGACCAATCGCAGCAGGGGTTGCATCGAATGGATGGGAAGACGCACGACGCGGTGGTACTTGGCGGTGGACTCGCGGGGCTCTCCCTCGCGATGCAGCTCAAGGGCGCGTATCCGGACATGGATATCGTCGTGCTCGAACGCCAGGGCCGTCCCCTGCCCGAGGCCGCGCACAAGGTCGGCGAGTCGACCGTCGAGATCGCCGCGCATTACTTCGCCGACGTGATCGGCCTGCGCGACCATCTCGAAACCCGGCACATCCGCAAGTTCGGCTTCCGCTTCTTCTTCTCCGAGGGCCTCGACGACATCGCCGACGTCACCGAGCTCGGCGTCAGCGCGGTGCTTCCCACGCCCAGCTACCAGATCGACCGCGGCATCCTCGAGAACTTCCTCGGCGACGAAGCCCGACGTCGCGGGATCGATTTCCGCGAAGGCGTGACCGTGCGCGGCTTCGACGTGGGCCCAGGCGAGGCCGACCATACGATCCGCGTGTCGACCGCCGAGGGCGACGACGTGCTTCGCGCCCGCTGGCTGCTCGACGCCTCGGGCCGTGCAGGGCTGATGCGGCGCAAGCTCGACCTCACGCGCGACAACGGTCACCACGCGAACGCCGTGTGGTTCCGCATCGACGACCGCCTCGCGATCGACGACTGGTGCGACGACGCCGAATGGAAGGACCGTTGCCATCCGCCCGAACGCTGGCGTTCCACGAACCATCTCGTCGGCCCGGGCTATTGGGTATGGCTGATTCCCCTGGCTTCGGGCGCGCATTCGGTTGGCATCGTCGCGGACGCCGCGATGCATCCGCTCGAAGGCATGAAGACGTTCGACCTCGCGCTGGAATGGATGCGCGAACATCAGCCACTGGTCGCGCGGCACGTCGAATCGCGGCGCGAGAAGCTGCTCGACTTCGCCTTCTTCCGCCACTTCTCGTACGGCTGCTCGCGGATGTTCTCGCCGGACCGCTGGGCGCTCACGGGCGAAGCGGGTGCGTTCCTCGACCCGTTCTATTCGCCCGGCAGCGACTTCATCGCGATCGCGAACACGTACATCACGCTGCTGGTCGGACT
Organism: Luteibacter sp. 329MFSha; assembly: GCF_900111665.1. Lineage (NCBI taxonomy): Bacteria > Pseudomonadati > Pseudomonadota > Gammaproteobacteria > Lysobacterales > Rhodanobacteraceae > Luteibacter > Luteibacter sp. 329MFSha. The sequence continues at coordinate 311,701 of NZ_FOJE01000003.1, forward strand.
CGATCGCCGTGGCGAGAAACTCGCGCCCCACGCGCGCCACTACGAACGGCTGTTCTTCTCGTTCTACGAAGGCACGCTGCGCATGTACCGCGGGCAGTACAACCTGTTCGGCGATCCCGAGGTGCTTCCGGTCAAGGTGATCTGGGATTACGCGTACTACTGGGGCGTCCTCTGCCAGATCGTGTTCCAGGGCCGCCTCGGCGACTCGGATTTCATCGCGCGCATGGGGCCGGAGTTCGCGGAGGCCACCGAGCTCAACACGACGATGCAGGCGTTCTTCCAGCGCTGGCACGAGGTGTCGGAACGACGCAACCCGCGCGCGATGCTCGACCAGCGCGACCTGGCCTGGTTCGCCGACATGAACGGCACGCTCCACGACCGCCTCGACGACGAGGCGCTGGTCGCGCGCCTGCGACGCAACGTGGGCATGATGCGCGCGCTGGCGGCGACGATCGTCGAACGTGCCGCGGTGGATCATCCTGCCGTGCGCGAGGGGTATGGGCATCTCGCGGACACGGAGTCGGAGCGGATGGCGCTGTTTCCCGCGGTGGCCTGATACGTCGCCGCGCCGGGCCCGCTGCCGCGGGATCGCCGATACGATCGGCTCCCACCCTGCGCCAGCGTCGCGATCCATGAGACGCCCTGCGGCCACACTGTTCTCCGTCGGTCCGGAGGGTGGCGGTCAGGCTCCTCATCAGTCACCTTTCAAGCCCCTCCGGGCCGGCGATTCACCCTTCGGGATGGATCACCGCGGCGCGGCCGGAGGCGATTTCCCGGCCTTCGTGAAGGATGCGGAACGCGTACTGCGCGCCGGAGGCATCGGCGATGAGGCATTCGGCGTGCACGTCGAGCGCGCCTTCCAGCGTATCGACGCGATCCACCGCCAGCTTCACGCCGCGCAGGCTCACGAGCATGCCGGGACGCGGCGCCGTGCGGGCCTCGTCGCGACCACGCAAGGCGCCATGCACGGCCATCGCCTGCGCACCGTATTCCGCGAGGTGCACCGCGTGCATGCCGCCGGCGCCACGAAGCGGGTGCGCGGCGAGCACGTGGCTCGTGCTGCGCGCATGGATGGATCCCTCGTCCCATGCCACGACGGCATCCAGCAGGCACATGTCGCCGGCATGCGGGATGAGATCGACGAAGTCAGTCTTTGCGAGCATGCGGGGCCATGAGGATCGACAGGCAGAAATGGAAGCCGACGCCGAGCGCCACCGTGAGGCCGATGGCGCGCAACACGGGGATCGAGGACCACGCCAGCATGCCGAACACCAGCAGGGCCGCGATCACGCAGACCACGGTGGCGTGCAACGTGCGCCGTTGCTCCGCCGGATCGCCGGTGTCGCGCTCGAAGAACAGCGCGTAATGCAGTCCCAGACCGGCGGCGAGGATCAGCGCCACGAGGTGGAACAGCGAAATCGGAATGCCGAGCATGCGCTCGACGGCGAGCACGAGGAACGTGGCCAGCGTCATCGGCGCCAGCACGTGCCACGCGCGTCGCACGCTGCGCAGCGCGAGCGTGATCGTGAGGAAGAGCAACGCCGTGGCGGCCAGCACGGCGTGGAGAATGCGCGTGCGGTACGCCACGACCAGCGATTCCGACGCGTCCTTCAGGTCGAGCAGGCGCGCGTCGACGCCGGCCGATGCGACGGCGGCGGCCACGGCGGACGCGTCGTGCACGCCGCTCAGCGTGGACAAACCGACCCAGTGACCGTCGCGGTGCGCGAGCATCGACGCGATGCGCTGGCCCAGGGGCGAACGGGCGAACATCTCCGGCGTCAGCAACGCGGCGTGGCGTGCCGTTTCGACGTCGTCCTCGAACGGCGCGAACAGGTCCTTGCGGAACGGCATGCCGTCGAGCGCGGCGTCGAGGCTCGCGTCGAGGGTGGCGCGGTCGGGAAGCTTCGCCTGGCGCGCGCGCTGGGTCGCGAGATCGGGCAGGTAGATCGAGGCCAGCTCGAACCCGTCGAGGTGCTTCGCCGCGACCTGCTCGCGCAACCGTGGCTCGAGCGCCGCCGAGGCGCGGAGCACGCCGTCGGCATCCGGTGCCTGCACGACGAGCAGATAGCGCACGTCGGGCGCGCCGAGTTCACCGCGCAGCTGCGCGTCCCTCATCAGCAGGTCGCGCGGAAGCGGCGTCAGCGCGGAAAGATCGTTCTGCCAGAACGGACCCGGCGCGAAGAACAGCATCGCCAGCACGGCGGCGACGATCGGCAACGGTAGCCAGCGCGGTCGTGGCAACGCGTCGAGCCAGTCGCGGAACGACGCGAGCCACGGCATGCCGGACACGTCGCGCGCGCGCTCCGGCAGCACGTACGGCAGCATGTAGCGGGTGCTGAAGCCCGCGGCGAGCAATCCTGCGATGGTGAACACCGCCAGCTGCTTCAGGCCGCCGACGCCGGATGCGTAGAACGCGAGGTAGGCGATGCACGCCGAGGCGATCGCCGTGAGCAGCAGGGGCCACAGGCCGCGCACGGCGGCGACGGCCGATTCGCCCGCGCGGCGATGGCTCAGCAGCCGGATGGGGTATTCCTGCGCCACGCCGAGCAGCGTGAAGCCGAACGCGAGCGTGATGCCGTGGACCTCCGGGAAGCTCAGCGTCAGCGCCACGATGCCGACCAGCGCACCGGTCGCCACCGGCAGCGCGCCGAGTAGCAGCGCACCGATGCTGCGGTAGGCCACGAGCATCAGCACGATGAAGCCGATGGTCGAGATACGGCCGATCCAGTCGGCCTGGTCGCGTGTCTGGGCGTTCACCAGCACGGTGAAGTAGCCGGGTCCGCTGATCGTGAGGTGGGAGCCGCCGCTGCCGGGCAGCGCGGCGAATGCGGCGCGCAGCCGGCCGATCGCGGCCTCCTGCGCGCCCGGATCGAAACCCGCGCCACGCGTCTGCGCGAGCAGCAGCGCCTCGCCCTTCGACGAGAACCACACGCCTTCGCGAACCTCGGGCGAGCGCGCCGGCGTCCAGCGCTCCGCGAGCTTCAGTGTTTCGAGCGTGGGATCGCGCGGCAGCAGGCCTTTCAGCAGCGTCGCGGCGGGTGAACCGAGGTCGTCGAGGCGTTGCTGCAGTTCGTCCGCGAGGTACGTTTCGTCAAGCGCGCCGTGATCGAGCGTCGGCGAGAGCAGGAACCGGTACGGCAGCAGCGAACTGTCGAGCATGCCGAGGTCGAAGTCGCCGTTGACGACCTGGGTGAAGCCGTCGTCCTTGCGCAGCGCCGACGCGAGGCCGCGGCTGAGCGCCGCCTTGGTCGCGTCGTCGCCGCCGTCGATGGCGACGAGCAGCAGTCGCGAGCCCGGGCCCTCACCCACCTGGTCCATCAACAGTTTCTGATCGGGCGTCGTCGGCGCGGGCATGAAGCTGCGCAGGTCGGTGCCGACCTTCAGGTGCGTGGCGACGACCGCGCCGAGCAGCGCGAGCGCGACGAGCCAGCCGATGAGGATGCCGAGGCGACGCCCCCTCACATCGCGCCGCCGCACTGGGCGATCAGGCCTTCGCGAGTCGGCGCCGCGGGCATGCTCCCGGCGAGCTCGCCGAGGAGATCGATGGACATGTCGCCATCGGCGTCGTCCATCCGCATGCAGCGCGCGACCGTGCCGCTGCCATAGACCTGGATGCGCGCGATCTGCTTCGCGACGCGCGCGTCGCGCGGCGTCAGCGTGAGCGCCCAGCGATCCGCGTCACGACCAAGGGTGACGTCGAACGACTGGGACAACCGCGACGGATCGCCGGCGAGCAGCGCGACGAAGCTGTCGAGCAGCACCTTGAGCTGCGGCGCGCGATTGAGGGAGAAGCTGCGCGGCTTCTTGCCTTCGCGCTCCTGCGTCACCTCGCCGTCGGCGATCGTGGAGACCTCCTTCGCCGGCTTCTCGACGCGACGCTCCAGCTTGTCGCCACCCAGCCAGCCGAGTTCGCCGGAAACCACCAGAGGCTTGTCCAGCACGCGCATGAAGCGCGCCTCGGCGAACGGCGTGCGTGCCGGCGCCGGCCGGTGCAGGCTGGCGATCAGCGCGTTCGCGTCGTCGGCATCAGGCGTCGGAGTGGCGAGGGAGGCGAGCGGAAGCAGCAGGCTCGTCAGCAGCAGGACCCATTTCTTGCCAGAAGTCATAGAAATTGAACCAGTTGAAGGGATAGACGCGTGCGTAGTGTTCCACGCGGGCCGCGTAACGGGCGACGATGTCTTCGAGCACGGCCTTGCGCTGGGCGCGCGGGATCTCGATGCCATCGGAGAAGGCCTCGAAGATCAGCCGGTAGCGATTGCCGCCGAGGTAGATGCCCATGCACAGCACCACCGGAATCTTCAGCGCGGACGCCAGCAGCCAGGGGCCGACCGGGAAAGGCGCCGGTTTGCCGAGGAACGGCACATCGAGCGTCGCCTCGCCCGCATGCCCGCGATCCGCCAGCAGCGCCACCATGCCGCCCTGCGCCGCACCCTCGGCCATCGCCAGGGCGACGGACGCGCCACCCAGCGAGGCGTCGATGACCGCGGCGCCGACGTCCGGCGCGAGCGCTTCGAGCACCGTCGTGAGCGCGGGCGTCTTCTGCTTGTCGAGCACCACGCGCAGCGGCACGTCGGGGCGGCGCGCGCCGAGCGCGCGCAGGGCCTCGAAACTGCCCTGGTGCGAGCCGATCAGGAGCACGCCACGGCCGGCGTCGATGCAGCGGTCGAGCTCGGCGAGGCCTTCGACCTCGACCCGGAAGTCCTTCTCGCCACGCGCGAGGAAGAACATCCGGTCGAGCAGCGTCGCGGCGAACATGTGGATGTGCCGGAACACGTCGCGTCCGGTCACGGGACGGCCGAGCACGCGCGAGAGGTAGAGCCGCGACGCGGCGCGCTCGTGCGCGCGGCGCAGGAAGAAATACAGGGTGATCGGATAGAGCAGCAGCCGCGCGACCGACCGGCCGAGCACCAGGGCGATCGTGCGGATCGTCCAGATGGCGAACATGCCGCCGCCTTCGCGCTGCTTCCAGTGGCTCATCAGCCGGCCTCGAACGTGCCGCGCACGAGCGTCTCGCCGGCACGCCGCACCGTGAAGCGGACGCGGCCGGCGTCCTGGGCGACGAGCTCGACCTCGGCGTCCTCGCCCGGCAGCAGCGGCGCGAGAAATTTCGCGTCGACGACCTGGCGGATGCCGACGCCACGCCATTCACGCAGCGCGGCGGCCGCTTCCTCGAGCAGCAGGACGCCCGCGACGATCGGACGGCCGGGAAAGTGACCGGCGAAGCTCGGGTGCGCGGCGTCGAAGCGCAGCGGACGCACGAAGGATGCGGTGTCGACGGATTCGGTCATCGGCATCTACGGCCCACGAGCATGGCGGACGACGTCCGCCGTTGAGGTTCGGGGCGAAACCTTCCGCCCCGGCGCACGCGCGAGGCTCAGGCGGCCGCGCGGTGCTGCTCGATATGCTCGGACAGTGAGCGCAGGCTCGTGAAGATCGTGCGGTTGTCCGGGTTGTCGGACTTCAGCTGGAAGCCGTAGCGCTTGGAAACGGCGAGGGCGATCTCGAGGGCATCGATGGAGTCCAGGCCCAGGTCGCCGCCGAACAGGGGCGCCTCCGGGTCGATGTCGGCCGGCTTCACCGTCTCCAGGTTGAGGCTGGTGACGATGAGTTCTGCGAGTTCTTGCTGTGCTGCGGTCTGCGTTGCCATGTTCGTTTCCAGGTCCTGGATGTTCCTGCCTCCCCCCGGATGGCAGCGGCCGCGGAGTTTATCACACGGCTTCCGCGGCCCTCCGCGGAGCGTTCAGGCTCCTGAAGGGCGGCTTCACGCTTCCGCCCGGCGAGGGGACGATATGATGGGACGAAGCGTCAGAACGGAAGACTCCATGCTCGAAGCCAGTGACATGCGCGCGTCCGCGCCGTCGACAGCCCCCGCGGCGCCACGCGTCCGCTACCGCACCGGACCGGTCGAGCCCGGTCCCACGACGCTGGCGGCCTTCGGCTTCGGCGACGGCCCGGACGCCGTCGACGATCCGCGCTGGTTCCGCGTCGCGCTGGAGCCGTTCGGCGACGCGGTGGTCGAAACTTGGGACGTCGGCGCGGAGGTGACCCATGGCCGCGACGGCGACCTGCGCTGGTCGCGCGGCGGCGGATGGCTCTTCGCGGCGGTCGAGTGCCGTGAATCGGCCTATGGCGGCATCGAAGGTGCCGCCCGGCACGCGTACGAGCTGCTCTCGCGCTTCGTCGCCCGAGGCCCCGAGCGTCATGTCCAGCGGATCTGGAACTACCTCGGCGCGATCAACGCCGGTGAGGATGACGACGAGCGCTACAAGCATTTCTGCACGGGCCGCATCGGCGGCATGGGCGATGTCTTCGCGCAGGGCTTTCCCGCGGCCACCGCCATCGGTCACCACGCGGACCGGGACGTGCTGCAGGTGTACCTGCTCGCCACCGACCGCCCGGGCACGCGGGTGGAGAACCCCCGCCAGGTGAGCGCGTGGCAGTATCCGCGCCAGTACGGCCGCACGCCGCCGAGCTTCGCGCGCGCCACCTTGCTGCCAGCCGACGACGTGCTGGCGATTTCCGGCACGGCCGCCGTGGTCGGCCATGCGTCGGCACACGCCGGCGACATCGACGCCCAGCTTGCCGAAACGCTGCGCAACCTCGAAGCGCTGCTCGTCGCGGGCGGCCTGCCGCCGGGTTTCAACGCGGACGCGCCACTGAAGGCGTACGTGCGGCATCCGGCGCACGCCGAGGCCGTGCGCGCTTTCGCGGCGAAGCACCTGCCGCGAGCGCCGATGCTCCTGCTCCACGGCGATATCTGCCGCGAGGAACTGCTGGTGGAAATCGACGGCTGGCGTTACCGGAGCTAGGCGCTCAGGATTTCTTCACCGGTCGCTGCCAGCCGTCGATGGACGCCTGGCGCGCGCGCGACAGCGTGAGGGTGTCCGCCGGGGCGTCCTTGGTGATCACCGAGCCGGCGCCGATCGTCGCGCCGTCGTGCAGCGTCACCGGGGCCACGAGCGAGCTGTTCGAGCCCACGAAGACGCGGTCGCCGATCGTGGTGCGGCTCTTGTTCACGCCGTCGTAGTTGCAGGTGATCGTGCCCGCGCCGATGTTGACCTTGCTGCCGATGACGGCATCGCCGAGGTACGTGAGGTGGTTCGCCTTGGAGCCTTCGGCGATCGTCGCGTTCTTCGTTTCCACGAAGTTGCCGATGTGCACGCCGGCGGCGAGATCGGTACCGGGCCGCAGGCGCGCGAACGGGCCGATGGTGCACGGGCCGTGCGTGACGACGCCATCGAGATCGCAATGGGCGAGCACGACGGTGCCCGCCGCGAGTCGCGCGTTGCGCACCCGAGTGAACGGGCCGATGCGCACGTCGTCGCCGAGGGTCACGTCGCCTTCGAAGATGACGTTGACATCGATCTCGACGTCGCGGCCCGTGGTCACCGTGCCGCGCACGTCGAGGCGCGACGGGTCCGCCAGGCGCACGCCGGCGAGCGCGAGCGCGCGTGCGCTGCGTTCGCGATACAGCGCCTCGAGCCCGGCCAGCTGCCAGGGATCGTTCGCGCCCGACGCCTCGACGGGATCGCAATCCACGCACGCCGCCGGCTCGCCTTCGTCCGCGGCCATCTCGAACACGTCGGTGAGGTAGTACTCGCCCTGGGCGTTCTCGTTGCGCAGGCGCCGCGTCCAGTCGAGCAGGCGATGCGCATCGGCGGCGACGATGCCGGTGTTGACGATGTCGATCGCGCGTTGCGCGGCGCTGGCGTCCTTTTCCTCGACGATGTGACGCACGCGGCCCGACGCGTCGAGCACGACGCGCCCGTAGCCTTTCGGATCGGCAAGCCGCGTGGCGAGCATCGCAAGGCCCTGGTCCGACCCGACGAGCGCGGCGAGCGTTTCGGCGCGGATCAGCGGCACGTCGCCGTAGAGAACGAGCACGCGCCCTTCCAGCTTGCCGTCGGCCTGGAGCGCCTCCAGCGCGGTTCGTACCGCGTGCCCCGTGCCATGGCGCTCGCGCTGCTCGATCCAGCCGAGCCCCGTGTCGGAGGCGAACGCCTCGCGCACCTGCTCGCCGTTGTGACCGTAGACCACGTGCACGCCCTGCGGATCGAGCGCCCGCGCGGCGGCGACGACGTGCGCCAGCAGGGGCCGGCCCGCGAGCGGCATCAGCACCTTGGCGGAGGCGGACTTCATCCGCTTGCCCTCGCCAGCGGCGAGGATCAGGACGTGGAGGGGTGTCACGGTCATGGAATCGGCTGCCTGCCTGGAAAACTGGCCCGCACTTTCGCGCGTTTGGCCGCCCCTGCCAAGTCGGCTATTCGTCTTTCGGCCGCGTCGTCAGGTGTTCGAGGTTCGGCTTGTATGCCTCGACGAACGCGTTGCGAAGCACACCGACGATGGCCTCCATGGCCGAGACGTTCTTCGCGTCGATGCTGCCCGAGATGGGAACCCGGGTCGCGAACTGGTCCTTCGACTGGTTCTTGAACAGCTTCGTGACGCCTTCGGCGACGGCCTCGTAAGCGAGCTTCACCGGGTTCTTCTTTTCCTCGACCACGTCCTGCTTCCAACTGAAGATCTTCAGGCCGCGAAACAGGGGCTTGGCATAACCGTTGAGCTGGCGGTCCTTCGCCTGCAGCTCCATGAAGAAGTCGCCTTCGCCGCCGGCGAAATCGAGCCCGCTATAGGCACGGGCCAGGTCGTTGGCCTTCACCAGCTTGATGTTGCGGACGCTCAGCTCGTAACGGAAATCGCCGAGACGCTCCAGCGGATCGAATTCGGCCCTGGTTTCCAGGGGCGCGTCACCGAGCACCTTGGCGGTGGCATGCAGATGGGCCACGCGCGAGCCACCCTCGCCCTGTACGTTGGTGAGATTGCTCGCCGCCGCGTTCACGTCGGTCATCTTCAGGTCCACCTTCGGACGGGAGACGAAGTTGTGGAAGGTGACCGTGCCGTTCATGACGTTGACTTCGTCGAGCCGGATGGGCGCGAGCGCCTTGAGTTGCGCGCGCCAGTCGACGCCCTTACCCGTCTGCGTATCCCCCTCGCCGCGGCCGTCGACGAAGTTGAGCACCGGATCGTAGAAATCGATCTTCCCGCGCAGACGGCCCCGGGCGAGCGCACGCCAGCTCAGCGAGATGTCGGCTCGCGCGGTGTTGAACAGCGGCACGGGCACCTTGCCGTCGACCTTGGTGATGGTCAGCCCGTCGATCGAATAGGCGCCACGCCACAGGTGGATGTCGATGTCGGCGATATGCCCGGAATACGCGCCCATCCGCGCGAGGCGCCCGTTGAGGTAATCGAGGACGAGGTACGGCATCGCGATGCGCGCCGCGACGAGCACGATGGCGATGACGCCGACGATCCAGAGACTGCGGCGGTAGCGGGTTCTCATGGGGTGGCACCGGACAAGCGCATGTCGCCCAGTGTTGCGCTGCGGGAGTCATGATTCCATGAACGGGGGCCCCGGCGTCCATTAGACTTCCGCCCATGAGCCCCACGTCCCGAAAAGCCGCCCCGCGGCGGAAGGCGCCCGCCCCGGCGCCGCGCCGACCGGCCGCGCCGCCGCCCGCCGCACGCCCCGCCGACGCCTCGACCACCGCCGAGCGCGTGCTCGCCTTCCTGGTCCGGGGCCTGCCGCCGCGCTGGCGCGGAAAGGCCCATGCCTACCTCGTCCTGACCCGCATGGACCGGCCCATCGGCGCCCTGCTCCTGCTGTGGCCCACCTGGTGGGCGCTGTGGCTGGCGGCGAAGGATTTCCCGCCCGTGGGGCCACTGGTCATCTTCACGCTCGGCGTGTTCGCGATGCGCTCGGCCGGTTGCGCGATCAACGACTACGCCGATCGCAAGCTCGATCCGCAGGTCGCGCGCACCGCCGGCCGTCCCATCGCCAGCGGGAGGGTGACGCCGCGCGAGGCGCTGTACGTATTCGGCGCCTTGCTCGCCTTCGCGTTCATCCTCGTGCTGTTCACCAATCCGCTGACCATCGGGCTTTCGTTCGTCGGCGCGGCCCTGGCGGCGGCCTATCCGTTCTCCAAGCGCTACACGCACCTGGCCCAGGTGGTGCTCGGCGCGGCGTTCGGCTGGTCGATCCCGATGGCCTTCGCGGCGGTGACGAACGAGGTGCCGCCCATCGCCTGGCTGCTCTTCATCGGCAACGTGCTGTGGTCGGTCATCTACGACACCGAGTACGCCATCATCGATCGCGAGGAGGACATCAGGGCCGGCGCGAAATCCACCGCGATCCTGTTCGGCGACGCCGACCTTCCGATCCTCGGCATCCTGATGGCGACCTTCCTGCTCACGATGCTCCTGGTGGGCACGCGCGCGTCGCTGGCGTGGCCTTACTGGATCGCGCTCGTCGTCACGGCGGGCCTGTTCGCGTACCAGCAGTGGCTCATCCGCCACCACGATCGTGCCGCCTGCCTGACCGCGTTCCGTCACAACAACTGGGTCGGGCTCGCGTTGTGGCTCGGCATCGTGATCGCATCCGCACTGTGATCGTGATCACGCCGTGAGCGGTCGATGACCATTTGTCTCGATTGAAATGCGGTCGTAACGTAAGTTGAGTCGATCCGTCATCGGTGACGCATAACGTTCGGGGGTCGCGGACCCACGGAGAGGCCGCGGACCGACGCACACGTACGGTCCGGGGGGAGGGTTCGCGCGGCCCCTTCCCCGGATGACACAACGATGCGAAATACCCAGCTCAGCCGCGCCGTGCGCGCGGCGCTCGTCGGCGCGCTGCTCGTTTCCGCCGCCGCCCATGGCCAGGACAGCGCCCCCGAGAAGAAAACCACCGACCTCGACAACGTGGTGGTGACGGCCCGCTCGGGCGTCGAATCGCGCACGAAGGCCGAGACGAGCTATTCGATCACCACCATCGACGAGGATCGCCTGCGCATGCAGGCGCCGACGAGCGTGACGGAGGCCGTGAAGTCCGTGCCGGGCTTCTGGGTCGAATCGTCGGGCGGCGAGGCCTCGGGCAACATTCGCGCGCGCGGCATTCCCGTGGACGGCTACGGCTCGGTCACGCTGCTCGAGGACGGCGTCCCCGTGCAGCACGACCCGGCGCTGGGCTACCTCAACGCCGACCAGGCCTTCCGCCTGGACGAAACGATCGAACGCGTGGAAGTGGTGCGCGGCGGCCCGTCGTCGGTGTTCTATTCGAACGCACCGGCGGGCGCCATCAACTTCATCCCGCGCAAGGCCGGCGACACGCCGGAGGGGCTGATCAAGTACACCGTCGGCAATTACTCGCTTAACCGGCTCGACTTCTGGTACGGCACGCCGGTCGGCGGCGGCTGGAAGCTCGGCGTCGGCGGTTTCTGGCGCGTCGACGACGGCGTGCGTCGTCCGGGCTTCCATGCGGACGATGGCGGCCAGCTGCGCGCCACGCTGTCGAAGGACCTGGAACACGGCGACATCAGCTTCGACGTGAAGCACCTCGACGACAAGGTCGCGCTCTACCTCGGCATCCCGATGCGCACCAACGCCAACGGCGACATCCGCCCCGTCCCCGGCTTCAACGGCAACTACGGCACGCTGGCGGGACCGGAGACGCAGCACCTGAACATGCGCGAGGCCGGCGGTGGCCTCTACGACTTCGACAACACCGAAGGCACGCACGTCAAACGCACGCAGGCGACGTTCAAGTTCGACCACGACCTCGGCGACGACTGGAAGCTCGCCGAGTCGATGCGTTACGACACCACCGACACGCAGCGCAACGGCGTTTTCCCGAACTCGCTGCAGAGCGCCAGCTCGTTCCTCGCGCAGGACAGCAAGCGACTGGGCCTGATTCCCGGCGCCACCGCGCTGCAGTTCCGCTACGTCGACAACCCCTCGCAGGTCTACGACGTGGCCAACCAGAACGGCAACGGCCTCGTCGTGACGGGAGGCCTGCGCGGCGTGACGGCCCCGGTGGACGAGTTCATCAACGACACGCGCGTCCTGCGCAAGTTCGAGTTCGGCGACCAGACGCACGACGTCACCTTCGGCTACTACCACGCGAACTTCGAGCAGGATTTCGACCGTTATTCGTCCACCGTGCTCACCGACGTGCGCGACAACGCACGGCTGATCGACCTCGTCGGCGTCGACGCCAATGGCAACGTCCGCGGCTCGCTGACCGACCATGGCTTCTACCGCTACGGCTACGAGTGGGAGCACGCGAGCGGCAAGTCGAAGACGAACGCCTTCTACGCCTCGGATGAGTGGCAGATCACGCCGGAGCTTCGCATCGACGGCGGCGTGCGCTGGGAGAAGGTGAACGTGGAGGGCTACACCGAAGGCAAGCAGACCGTGAACCTCGGCGGCTCGCCCGCGGCCGCGCAGGTTCTGACCGGCAATGGCCAGTTCACGCACTACGACCAGTCGTTCGACAAGACCGGCTGGACGCTTGGCGCGAACTGGCAGTTCTCGCCGCGGCAGGGCGTGTTCGCGCGCTGGACCTCGGCGTTCCGCCTGCCCAACCTGAGCACCTACATCACCAACCCGAGCGCGACGCCGCTGTTGCAGACGATGGACCTCGCGGAAGCCGGCTGGAAGTACAGCGACCGCACGATGGACCTGTACGCGACCGCGTTCTACACGAAGTACGACAACGTGAGCTTCACCAACAACGTCTTCGATCGCAACGGCAACACGTCCACCCCGCAGACCGGCTACGCGAACACGAAGACCTACGGCCTCGAACTCGAAGGCACGCTCTACCCGAGCCGCTGGTTCGACGTGCAGTTCAACGCCACGCTGCAGGACCCGAAGTACAAGGGCCTTAGCTATACCGACGTGGTGGCCGGTGCGCCGGTGCTGCGCGACTACGACGGCAACCAGCTCATCCGCGTGCCCAAGGTCAGCTACCGCGTCGTGCCGGGCGTGAACCTGCTCGACGGCCGCCTCCGCCTGCAGGTGTCGTACGAGCACGAGGGCAAGCGTTACGTCGACACCGCGAACTCGGTGGTGCTGCCGTCGTACCACGTCGTCGGTGCCAGCGCGCGCTTCGACGCGACGCGCCAGCTGTCCCTGTTCCTCTACGCGGACAACCTGACCAACTCGCTGGGCCTGACGGAAGGCAACCCGCGTGCCGGCGAGATCGCCAGTGCCGATGCCGGCGCGAACACGTTCATCGCGCGTCCGCTGCTCGGCCGCTCGTTCCGCGCCGCCGCGATGTACCGTTTCTGATGCGCGCGCTGATCGCCATCGCGCTGGCCTGCCTCGCCGCCGCCCCGGTGTCGGCGGAGCGCGCTCCGGACCTCGTGCTCACGGGTGCGCTGTCCGGGCGCGACCAGCACACGTATCGCGAGCTGCCGTTCGACGTGCCGAAGGGCACGTCGCGCATCACGGTCGATGTCGACTACACGGGCCGCGCCGAGAAGACCACGATCGACCTGGGCCTCCTCGGCCCGGGCGGGTTCGAGGCGCAGGATGGCTTCCGCGGCTGGAGCGGCGGCGGCAAGCACCGCTTCACCGTGTCCGCCACCGACGCCACCGCGTCCTATCTGCCGGGCGCGATCGAACCCGGCCGATGGCGCATCCTTCTCAGCATCCCCAACATCCGGCCCGCGTCGAATGCCACGTTCACCGCGAAGGTCTGGCTGTCGAAGGACGACGAGGGGTTCGGTCCGGAACACGGACTCACCGCCGCGCTGTCGTCGCAGGATCGTTGGTATCGCGGCGACCTGCACATGCACTCCGCGCACAGCGACGGCAACTGCACGAGCGCCTCGGGCACGCGGAAGGTCGGTTGCCCGCTGTTCCTCACCGTGGCCTCGGCGGCGAGGCGCGGCCTCGACTTCATCGCGGTGTCGGAGCACAACACGATGTCGCACGTGTCCGAGCTGCGCGAGCTGCAGCCCTACTTCGACACGATGCTGCTCATCCCCGCGCGCGAGGTGACGACCTTCGAGGGGCACGCCAACCTGTTCGGCGTGTCGCGCACGGTGGACTTCCGTCTCGGCGGCAAGGCTGTCCCGGACTGGAACGCGCTGCTCGCGGACGTGGCGCGTGCCCACGGCGTGATCTCGATCAACCATCCGCGCCGACCGAACGACGAGACCTGCATGGGCTGCGGTTTCACGCCGCGTGGCCCCGTCGACATGCGCGGCTTCCAGGCGATCGAAGTCGTGAACGGCCGCGATGCGCAGCGTGCCGACTCGGGACTGCCGTTCTGGGAGGCGCAGCTCAACGATGGCCTGCGCATCACGGCCATCGGCGGCAGCGACAGCCATGACGGCAGCGACGATCCGCGCGACGCCTACGCCGGCGCGATCGGCACGCCGACGACGGTGGTGCATGCCCGCGAACAGTCGATGGAGGGCATCCTCGACGGCATCCGCGCTGGCCACGTCTTCGTGGACGCCGAAGGCACGCGCGACCGCCTGCTCGACGTCGTCGCGACGACGGGGGGCGCACGTGCGTCCATGGGCGATGCGATCGCGGTACCCGCGGGCGCGCCGCTGCACGTGGACGTGAAGACGGCGGGCGTCACCGGCGCCGTCCTGACGGTGACGGTCGACGGGAAGCGCATGGATCAGTTCGGAAAGGCGATTCCCGTCGATGGCGCGGCGTCGTTCGACTGGCCGGGCGACGGCGGCCGGCACTGGCTCCGCGTGGATGTCCGCGCGCCGGACGGAGGACTGCTCGTGCTCGGCAATCCCTTGTACGTCAACCACTGAGCGCGAACGGACGCCCGGCCGGTCAGCCCGGCCGCGGCGTCCGCGCCAGCGCCCAGACGTCGACGCGCCGCACGCCCGATGCGAGCAGCACGCGCGCGCACTCGGCCAGGGTGGAACCCGTCGTCATCACGTCGTCGACGACCGCGACGTGCGCGGCTCCCGTTGAACGATGCGTCGCGAACGCGCCGCGCACGTTCTTCCGCCGCTCGACCGCGTCGAGGTCCGACTGCGCCTCGGTGACTCGGACGCGCCGCAACGCGTCGTGCGCCACCGCCACGCCGAGGTGCCGCGCCAGCGGGCGCGCGAGCTCCAGTGCCTGGTTGTATCCGCGCGCACGCAGTCGCGCCGGATGCAGCGGCACCGGCACGATGGCATCGGGTATCGCCGGTGGTGGGCCTGCGTCGATCCAGCACGATGACAGGGCGCGTCCGGCGGCGAGGCTTCCCGAAAACTTGAAGCGCGCCTCGAGCCGGTCGAGCGGCCATGCGTAGACGAGCGGCACCCAGATGTCGTGCCATGGCGGCGGCCGCCGCTGGCACGTCCCGCAGGCCGCCGCCGGCAGGGGCAGCGGGATCGCGCAACGTGCGCATCGCGAGGGGTTGCTCACCAGCGACGACCGGCAGCCATCGCAGAGTTCCACATCGCCCTGCCCGTCCCCACCGCAGACGAGGCAGCGGGACGGGAGGGCGAATGCCCTTACGGCGGCGGCCATCCGCCGGAGGTCGAACGCGTCCATGCGTGCGCTCGCGTCAGTCGCGACGGAACATCGCGGCGTCGATGATCGACCACAGGTGGATGATCCAGCCGAGCCAGATGATCCACAGCACCGCGGCCAGGACGAACATGATCAGGGCCTTGAACACACGACCCTGCACGAGCTGGCCGAGGCCCGGGATGAAGAGGCTGCAGATCGCGGCAAGAACGTTGCCGGCACTGCCTTGTCCGGTAGACATGCGATTTCTCCGCTGGGGGACGATTTCATCGTACGGCAGGGAGCGCGAGGCAGCCGTCAACTTGCGTAGTGCCGTTAAGGTTGACAGTGGCGCCGGTCGTTTCCACACTGCGCGCCTTCGCCCCGGGAACGCCACCATGACCGCAGCCATCCGCCACGACTGGTCCCGCGAGGAGGTCGAGAGCCTTTTCGCCCTGCCCTTCAACGACCTGCTCTTCCAGGCGCAGACCGTCCATCGCGCGCACCACGATCCGAACGCCGTGCAGGTGTCGACGCTGTTGTCCATCAAGACGGGTGGCTGCCCCGAGGATTGCGCCTACTGCCCGCAGGCGGCGCGCTACGCCACGGGCGTCAAGGCCGAAAAGCTCATGAGCGTCGAGGCCGTGCTCGCGAGGGCGCAGGCCGCGAAGGACGCCGGTGCGAGCCGGTTCTGCATGGGCGCGGCCTGGCGCTCGCCGAAAGACCGCGACGTGGCGAAGGTCGCCGAGATCGTGACCGCCGTGAAGTCGCTCGGCCTGCAGACCTGCGCGACGCTCGGCATGCTTTCCCAGCCGCAGGCCGACACGCTCAAGGCCGCGGGACTCGACTTCTACAACCACAACCTCGACACCTCGCCGGACTTCTATGGCGAGATCATCCACACCCGCGAGTACCAGGATCGCCTGGACACGCTGGAGCACGTGCGCGAGGCGGGCCTGAAGACCTGCTGCGGCGGCATCGTGGGCATGGGCGAATCCCGCGCCCAGCGCGCGGGCCTGCTGGCGACGTTGGCCAACCTGCCGGAGCACCCCGAGTCCGTGCCGATCAACCGCCTGGTCCAGGTGGCCGGCACGCCGCTCGCCGGTACCGAGGCACTCGACCCGTTCGAATTCGTGCGCAGCATCGCGGTCGCCCGGATCCTCATGCCGGCCTCGGTCGTGCGCCTCTCGGCCGGGCGCGAGACGATGGACGACGCGCTGCAGGCGCTGTGCTTCGCCGCCGGCGCCAATTCGATCTTTTACGGCGAGAAGCTGCTCACGACCGGCAATCCCGATGTCGAGCACGACCGCCAGCTCTTCGCGCGCCTTGGCCTGAAGCCGATGGAGGTCGAGATCGAGCCAGGCACCGTCCACGCGGACATCGTCGAGCACGCCGCGGCGTGACCCGGCCGGACCTGCTGGCCCGCGCGGAGCAGGCGCGGGCCGGGCGTGAACGCGCCGGCCTGCTCCGGCGCGCGCGGACGTGCGACGTGCTGGCCGACGGAAAGCGCCTCGTACAGGGCCGCGCCCTCGTCGACTTCTGCGGCAACGACTACCTTGGGCTGGCGAGCCACCCGGACCTCGTCCGCGCGCTCTCGCGCGCCGCGGCCGCCGAAGGCGTCGGCACCGGTGCCGCGCACCTGGTCTCCGGCCATCGCGGCGAACACGCCGCGCTGGAAGAAGAGCTGGCCGCATGGACCGGCCGCGAGCGGGCGCTCCTGTTCTCGACCGGCGTGATGGCCAACCTGGGCGCGCTGCAGGCGCTGCTCGCCGCGGGCACCCCTCCCGCCGGCGGCGTCGCCACGGCGCTGTGCGTCCAGGACAAGCTCAACCACGCGAGCCTTATCGACGGTGCGCAGCTCGCCGGCGCGGACCTGCGTCGCTACCCACACGGCGACGTGGAGGCCGCGGGGCGGCAACTCGACACGCGGCCGGCGCTGCCGGCCCTGCTGGCGACCGATGGCGTCTTCAGCATGGACGGCGACGTGGCGCCGCTGCGGGACCTCGCCGCCGTCTGCCGTACCCACCGCGCGACCCTGTACGTCGACGACGCTCACGGACTGGGCGTGCTGGGGCCGGAAGGCGCCGGCTCGGTGTCGGCAGCGGGACTGGGTAGCGCGGACGTGCCGGTCCTGATGGGTACGCTGGGGAAAGCCCTGGGCTGCGCCGGCGCCTTCGTCGCAGGCGACGCCGGCGTGATCGATGCCATCGCCCAGTTCGCGCGCACGGCGATCTACACCACCGCGATGCCGGCCGCGCTCGCGGCGGCGACGCGTGCCGCGGTCCGGCTGGTACGGACGGATGCGGAACGACGACGGGAACGCCTCGCGGCCAACATCGCCCGCTTCCGGGCGGGCGCGGCGCAATTGGGCCTGCCGCTGCTTCCTTCGGCCACGGCGATCCAGCCGCTGCCCATGGTCGGCGCCCGTGCGGCGGCCGCCGCCGCGTCGGCTCTCGAGGACGAGGGGTACCTGGTCGTCGCGATCCGTCCACCGACCGTCCCCCAGGGCGGCGCCCGCCTGCGCATCACGCTGTCGGCGGTCCACACCGACGACCGGATCGACGGCCTGCTGGACGCATTGGGCCGCCTGCCCCGCCCCGCGGAAGTCGCGGTCGTATAATGAGCGGTCGCATCCCCCTGGCCCCGCCATGACGATCCTCAACATCTCCGCCTACAAGTTCGTCGGGCTCGACGACCTGGACGCCCTGCGCGCGCGGATCGTGGAGCGCTGCGAGGCCCTGGCGCTGAAAGGCACGATCCTGCTCGCTCCGGAAGGCATCAACGTCTTCCTGGCCGCGCCGCGGGAGGCGATCGACACGTTCGTCGCCTGGCTGCGACAGGACCCGCGCTTCGCGGACCTCGCGCCGAAGGAGAGCTGGTCCGACACCGTACCGTTCGGACGCATGCGCGTGCGGCTGAAGAAGGAAATCATCACGATGCACGCGCCGGCGATCCGTCCTGCCGATGGACGCGCGCCGCACGTGCTGCCCGTCGACCTGCGCCGCTGGCTGGATCAGGGCCACGACGACGCCGGCCGGCCGGTGGTGTTGCTGGACACCCGCAACGACTACGAAGTGGCCGAAGGCACGTTCGAGGGCACGGTGGAGTACGGCCTGACCAGCTTCACGGCATTCCCCGCGGCGGTCGCCGCCGACCGCGAGCGCTTCGACGGCAAGACCGTCGTGTCGTTCTGCACGGGCGGCATCCGCTGCGAGAAGGCCGCCATCCACATGCGCGAGATCGGCATCGAGAACGTCTTCCAGCTCGAAGGCGGCATCCTGAAGTATTTCGAGGAAGTGGGTGGCGCGCACTGGCGAGGCGAGTGCTTCGTCTTCGACGGTCGCGGTACGGTCGATCCCGCGCTCGCACCGGGAACGCCCGCGTGACGGGCCTGCACATCGAAACGCGTGGCGACGGGCCGGAACCGCTCGTCATGATCCATGGATGGGCCATGCACGGCGGTATCCTCGAGCCGCTCGTCGACGAACTCGCCTCGCGCTACACGATGTACGTCGTGGACCTTCCGGGTCACGGCTACTCCCGCCAGTCCGACATCCCACTCGACCCGCTCGCGTGCGCCCGCGCCATCGCCGCCGCGACGCCTCGCGCGACATGGCTCGGCTGGTCGCTCGGCGGGCTCGTCGCCCTCACCGCGGCGCTCGACGTACCGGAGGCCGTGGACGCCGTGGTTCCCGTGTGCTCCACGCCGCGCTTCGTCCGCGCCGCCGACTGGCCGCAGGGGAACGACGCCGCCGTCGTTCGCCAGCTCGCCGCCGATCTGGAAGCCGACTACAAGGCGACGGTGGAACGCTTCATCGCGCTGGAAGCGATGGGCAGCCCCGATCCGGTCGCGGAGACGCGGCGGCTCAAGGCCGACGCGTTCTCGCGCGGCGAGCCCGATCCACGCGTGCTGATGGAAGGCATCCGTCTGCTCGAGACGGCCGACCTGCGGCCGCGCCTGCACGACATCCGTCAGCCCAGCCTCTGGATTGCCGGCCGTCGCGACCGCATTGTCCATCCCGAGGCCATGCGCTGGTCCGCCGAAGCCGCCCACGGCCGTTTCGAGGAGATCGCGCACGCCGGGCATGCCCCCTTCATCGGACACGCCGCCGCCATGGCGGATGTCCTGACACGGTTCACCGACGGCAACCCATGAGCGACTTCCATTTCGACCGGCGCCAGGTGCGGCGCAACTTCGGCCGTGCGGCCGGTACCTACGAAAAGCACGACGCGCTACAGCGCGAAGTGCAGTCGACGCTGGTCGAGCGTCTCGAACTCTACGAGCAGGTGCCCGAGGTCGTGCTGGACGTCGGCGCCGGCACGGGCCGCGGCAGCGCCGCGCTGAAGAAGCGTTACCCGAAGGCGCAGGTCATCGCCGTGGATCTCGCGCTGCCCATGCTGAAACAGGCGAAGCAGCACGCGAGCTGGCTGAAACCGTTCGGCCGGGTCGTCGCCGACGCCTATGCGTTGCCGGTGCCCGATCGCAGCGTCGACGTGCTCTTCTCGAATCTCTGCTTCCAGTGGTGCGAGGACGTCTCGCGACTGTTCGCCGAATGCGCCCGCGTGCTGAAGCCCGGCGGCCTGCTGCTGTTCTCCACATTCGGGCCGGACACGCTGAAAGAACTTCGCGCCGCATGGGCCGAGGCCGACCAGCAGGCGCACGTGGCACGCTTCCTCGACATGCACGATGTCGGCGACGCGATGCTCGTGCAGGGCCTGAAGGATCCCGTGCTCTTCGCCGAACGCTACACCCTCACCTACCCGACGCCACGCGCGCTGCTCGACGAGTTGAAGGGCCTGGGCGCCAACAACGCCGATGCGGGGCGCCCGCGCGGTCTCACCGGCAAGACGCATTACCGGCGCATGCTCGACGCCTACGAGGCCATGCGCAGCGACGGTGTCATTCCGTCGACATGGGAAGTCGTCACGGGTCACGCCTGGGGCCCGCCTGCGGGACAGTCGCGGCGCGAAGGCGCCGGAGAAATCGCGAGTTTCCCGATCGAAAACCTGCGCGGCTCGCGGCGGAAAACACCGTTCTGATGAGCGTGGTGCCGCGGCACGCTTCGCTCACGAGGGCGCCGGAACACTCCGCTGGCCTGTGGGAGCGCGCTCGCGCGCGAATGGGTGCTCGCGAAAACGCTACACCAGCGCGATGAGCGAACGGGCATCGCGCGGCGCCTTCACCTTCATGTCGTTATCGAAATACACATAGACATCGCGACTCGAACGCTTCGCGGGCGCCACGCGCGAAATGCGCGGATCGCCCGATGGCTGCGCACCACGCCGCCAAGCGCGGATGCGGCGCGCCCAGTCGGCGAGCGCGGCATCGCGATAGCCGCTCGCGTACAGCTTCTTGTCGCCGTGCAGGCGCACATAGACGAAGGGTGCGGTGACGTCGAAGTAGCGTGGAAATCTGCCGGCGGTGTCGGCAATGACGAAGCCCACGCCATACTTGCGCAGCAATGCGATGAACGCCGGATCCACGAAACTCTCGTGCCGGATCTCCACGGCGTGCCGCATGCGGTGATTCGTCTCCACCTGCAACCAGGGCTCGCGCTTCAGGTGCGCGTCGTGGCCGCGCCCGAGCCTGACGGCCGCCTCCATCGAAGAAGGCAACATGGCGAGGAACGCCTCGAACGTGGCAGGCTCGAAACGGAAATTCGGCGGGAACTGCCAGAGCATCGGGCCGAGCTTCTCGCGCAGCGCGAGCACGCCCGAAGCGAAGAAATTCGCCAGTGGCGCGTCGATGTTCTTCAGCCGGAGCATGTGCGTGATGAACCGCGGACCCTTGACCGCGAAGACGAAGCCCTTGGGCGTCTCGTCGTACCACGCCTGGTAGCTTTCCGGTCGTTGCAAGGAGTAGAACGAGCCGTTGAGCTCGATCGTCGGAAACTGCCGCGATGCGAACTCCAGCTCGCGCCGCTGCGCGAGGTCTTTCGGATAGAACACGCCGCGCCAGGGCGTGTAGCGCCAGCCGGAAATGCCGATTCGCGTCTTTGCCATCGGGCCATGGCACCGCGGTGACGGTGCATCGGCGGTGAACGGAGCGTCATCGGTAGCGGAAGCATTCGACCGCGTGATCGTTCACCATGCCCGCGGACTGCATCAGGGCATGGCAGATCGCCGTGCCCGCGAAGCGAAAACCACGTTGCCGCAAGGCCTCGCTCATGAGATCCGACGCGTCGCTGCGACCGGGTAGCGGCTCGCTGTCCGGACGCGCCCTCGGTGGTTCGTCGGGCCGCGCGAACGTCCACAGGAAGTCGGAAAACGAGCCGGTCGCCTCGACGATCCGCCGCGCGGCGCGGGCGTTGTTGCGGATCGACTCCACCTTCAGCCGGTGCCGGATGACACCGCGATCGGCGAGGACGAGGGCGATGTCGGCATCGGTCATCGCCGCCACGCGGTCGATGTCGAACTCGTGAAAGGCCGCCCGCAACGATGCCCGCTTCGCCAGCACGGTGCGCAGGGCGAGGCCCGCCTGCACCGTGGACAGCGCCAGGCGCTCGAACAGCGTCCTGTCGTCATGCACGGGCACGCCCCACTCGTCATCGTGGTAAGCGCGCTCCACTTCGCTTCGCTCTGCCCAGCTGCAACGCATGTCCCGCCCCGTCGTCCTGTAGGAGCGGCGAGGATAGGACTACGGGAACGGCCGGCCTGTCCGTTGAATTCGCAATGCGCTGTCCGTGCGCACGACCGGCGATACCTGTGTCCTGCCGTCAGCGCGATGGGCGCGGCTCACAGAAGCGACGCTTCCCTGTCACCAGGGGAGCGCGTCGAGATCGACGTTGCCGCCCGTGAGAACGGCGCCGATGCGACGGCCGGCGAAGTGCTCCGGATAGCGCAGCGCGGCCGCGAGCACCGTGGCGCTCGACACCTCGACGACGATCCGCAATTCGCTCCAGAGCAGGCGCATGGCGGCGATCGCCTCGGCGTCGCTGATGCGCAGCACCTGGACACCATGCTCGCGCAGCACGTGGAAGTTCGGCTCGCCGATCAGCGTGCGCAGTCCGTCGCAGACGGTGTCGGGAGTGAAGGACCCGACGCGAGCGTCGGCTTCGAGCGAGCGCGCCGCGTCGTCGGCCCCTTCGGGCTCCGCCCCGAACAGCTTCACCGCGGGGTCGATGCCGTGCGCGGCGATCGAACAACCCGAGCCGAGGCCGCCGCCGCCGACGGGGAACAGCAGCGTGTCGAGTCCCGGTGCCTGGCGGAAGAGTTCAGGCACGAGCGTGCCCTGCCCCGCCATGACGAGGGGATCGGCGTAGGGATGCACGAGTCGCGCGCCCGTCCGCGCCTGCACCTCCGCCGCCATGGCCTCGCGCGCGGCCGTGGTGGGGGCGCAACGGTGCACGGTCGCGCCGGCGGCGACGATCGCATCGACCTTCGCCTTGACCGCGCCCTCAGGAATCACGACGTGCGCGGGGATGCCACGCGTGCGTGCGGCCATCGACAGCGCGTTGCCGTGGTTGCCCGAGGAATGCGTGACGACGCCACGCGCGGCCTCGTCGTCGCCGAGCGACCATACGGCGTTCGTCGCGCCGCGGAACTTGAACGCTCCGCCGCGCTGCAGGTTCTCGCATTTGAAAACGATGGTGGCGCCGAGGAGCGCGTCGATACGGTCGCTACGCAGCACCGGGGTGACCAGGGCATGGGGTGCGATGCGCGCCGCCGCGTCGCGCACGTCGGCGAAGGTCGGCAGGGTCATGCGTCGAACTCCACGCCGCAGACGAAGCTGCGCTTTTCGCGGGGCTTGAGCGTGATCAGCGGTGCGCAGTCCTCGCGGTTGAAGGCGTTGGGCATGCATTCCATCGGCTCGAGGGCGACCGACTTGCGCGCGTCGCGCTCGGCGGTGTCCGACGTGAAGGCAAGCATGACGCCGCGCTCCTGCCAGAGGGCGATGCACTGGCCCGTCGCGGGATCGCGCAGGCGGGTGCGCGCGCGCCCGTCGGGATCGAATTGGAGATCGGCGTAGGTGTTGTTGAGTTCCGTGTCCCCGATGAGCCTTGGCTTCCGGAAGTCGAGCTTGCGGTCGGCGCGATCGAGCGACATCCACGCGGCCGTCCCGGGCAGCGGGATGAAATCCTCCCGGGCGGCGATGACCGTGTCGGCGGGGATATGCAGTTCCCATGTTTCGATCGGATGCGACGAGATCCGGAAGTACGGGTGCCAGCCGAAGAACGTCGGCGCGTCGCGGTCGCCGGTGTTGGTCGTCGTCGCTTCCAGCGTGAGACCGTTGGCGTCGAGCGTGTAGGAGATCGAGAAAGCGAGGCTGAACGGATAACCGGGATGCTCGTCCGGAGCGATGTTCGTCGAGAACGTCACCGTCGCGGCGCTCTCGCCGCCTTGCTCGGCTGTCACATCGAAGATGACACCGCGAAGAAAACCATGGCGCGCGGCGCGGTCCGCGCCCACGGCACCGGGCTGCAAGTCATAGGATGATCCTTCAAAGGTAAAGCGTGCATCGTCGACGCGGTTGGCGAAGGGCGTCATGACGGCGAAACGGGAGCCCTTATGGCCGACGAGTTCCTTCTCGTCCCTGAATCCGTCGACGATGTCGTGCGTTTTGCCGCCCGTTTCGGTGGTGATCGACAGCACGGTGGCGCCACTTCGGGCGATGCGGACCTCGCGGTCGTCGTCGAGATCGCGCAGGACCACGATTTCCTGCGCCCCGAGCGAGGCGCGCGTCACGGTGAAACGGGACATGGTGGGACTTCCTTTTGACGGGTTCGACCGCATGTTAGCCTGCCAGACACACCAGACAAACGTTGCCTGCCGCCATGAGCGATCGTTCCGACGCCCCCACCGCCGTCATCCGCCTCGCCGACTATCGGCCTCCGGCCTGGACCGTCGAGCACGTCGCGCTCGAGTTCGACCTCGGCATCGACCGCACCGAGGTACTCGCGACACTCGATCTGGTCCGCCAGGCCGACGAACCGGTGCGCCTGCAGGGCGAGGGCATGGAACTGCTGTCGATCGCTGTCGACGGGCGGCCGCTGGCCGAAGGCGAATACATCCTCAACAACGGGACGCTCGAATTCGCCGTCGCCGCCGCGGCATGCACGGTGACCACCCGCGTGGCGTTGCTGCCCGCGGAGAACACGGCGTTCGAAGGGCTTTATCTTTCGGGCAGCCGCGAGAAAGGTTTCCTGCTGACACAGTGCGAGGCGGAAGGGTTCCGTCACATCACTTTCTTCCCCGATCGGCCGGACGTGCTTTCGCGTTACACGGTGACGCTGCGCGCGGACAAGGCGCGCTTTCCCGTCCTGCTCGCCGGCGGCAACCCGGACGGCGAAGGCGACCTTCCCGACGGCCGCCACTGGGCTCACTTCGTCGATCCGCATCCGAAGCCGAGCTACCTGTTCGCGCTGGTGGCCGGCCGCCTGGAGCGCATCAGCCACGACTACACCACCGCCGACGGGCGTGCCGTCGCCCTGCACATCTGGGCGGAAGCCGACGTCATCGACCGCTGCGGCTACGCGATGGACTCGCTGATCCGATCGATGCAGTGGGACGAGCGCACGTACGGACGCAACTACGACCTGGACGTGTTCCACGTCGTCGCCACGCACGACTTCAACATGGGCGCGATGGAGAACAAGGGCCTCAACATCTTCAACGCGAAATACCTGCTCGCCGATCCGGACTCCAGCACCGACGACGAGTACCGTCACGTCGAGGCCGTCGTGGCCCACGAGTATTTCCACAACTGGAGCGGCAACCGCGTCACGTGCAGGGACTGGTTCCAGCTCAGCCTGAAGGAAGGCCTCACGGTCTTCCGCGAGCAGAGCTTCTCGGCCGACATGAATTCCGCGCCCCTCAAGCGCATCGAGGACGTCGCGCTGCTTCGTCGCGCGCAGTTTCCCGAGGACGCCGGTCCGCTGTCGCATCCGGTGCGCCCCTCGCAGTACAGCGAGATCAACAACTTCTATACCGCCACCGTCTACGAGAAGGGCTCCGAGCTGGTGCGGATGCTCGCCGGCCGGCTGGGGGAAGAAGGCTTTCGCAAGGGCATGGACCTGTACTTCGACCGCAACGACGGTCGCGCCGCGACGATCGAGGATTTCCTCGGCGCGCTCGGCGAAGCCAATGGCATCGACCTCACGCCCTACCTCGCGTGGTACGGCCAGGCCGGCACCCCGCGTCTCACGGCGGATGGCCGCCACGATCCCGCGACCCGGCGCTACCGGCTGACGTTGCGCCAGCGCACGCCGGCCACCGCGGGTCAGGTCAACAAGCAGCCGTTGCCGATCCCCGTGCGCCTCTCGCTGTTCGATCGCGAAGGCCGGGCGTTGCCGCTGCGCCTCGAGGGCGAGCCGGCGGCGGAAGGAACCGAACGTACCGTGGTGCTCGACACCGCCGAGCGCAGCTACGTGTTCGAAGACGTCGATACGGTACCGGTGCCGTCCCTGCTGCGTGGTTTCTCGGCGCCGGTCATTCTCGAGTGCGATTACGCCCCGGCCGAGCTCGCGGTGCTCCTTCGCCACGATCCGGACGGCTTCAATCGCTGGGAGGCCGGCCAGCAGCTCGCCGCGCTGGCCTACGACGATTGTCGCGACGGGCGCGCCGACGGCCTCGCGCTGGACGCGTGGACCCGGGCCCTCGCCGACCTCTTCGCCGATCCGTCGCTCGACGACGCGCTGCTCGCCGAACTGCTGACGCCGCCCGGCGAAATCGAGCTGGTCGAGCGCCAGGCCGAGCGCGATCCGGACCGCATCCGCTCGGCGCGCCAGGCGATGCTCCGCGCGCTCGCGCAGCGGATCGGCGCCGACGCGCTCCGCGCCCGCTACGACACGCTGCGTGCCGCCACCAGCGCCGCGCTCGACGCGAAGAGCCAGGCCCGCCGGCAGCTCAAGCGGCGCGTCCTCGACCTGATCGCGCTGGTCGACAAGGACACGGCCGTCGCGCTCGCCGCCGCGCAGTACGCCGAGGCACCGGGCATGACCGACCGCCTCGCGGCGCAGTCCACGCTCGCCCTGCACGATCCGGCACGCGCGGCCACCACCATCGCGCACTTCCGCCAGCGCTACGACGGCAACGCGCTCGCGCTGGACAAGTGGTTCGCGCTGCAGGCGGCACTGCCGGGCGACGGCGCGCTGGCGCGGGTCCAGGCGCTGGAGGCCGACAATGCCTTCACGCTGAAGAATCCGAACCGGGTGCAGTCGCTGATCGGCACCTTCGCCCGCGCGAACCCCACGGGCTTCCATCGCGCCGATGGCGCGGCGTACCGGTGGCTCGCCGACCGCCTCGTCGCCATCGACGGGCTGAATCCCCAGGTCGCGGCCCGCGTGGCCACGGCATTCAACGGCTGGAAGCGCCTCGAACCGGTGAGGCGCGAAGCCGCCCACGCCGTGGTGTCGGAACTGGCTGCGCGGAAGGACCTCTCGCGCGACCTGACCGACATCCTGGCGCGCGTCGCACTCGGCTGAAATTGTGCGGCGCGTCACGCCGGGTCTCGTCCAGCGTTAGAAACTGACGTACTGCGTCACTGTTTGCCGGAACGGAGCAGTTTTTTGACGCAAAAGTCACACACGGTTCATTCGAACGGTGTATGTTGGCCACAACGAAAAAAAGCCGCGACATCGGTCGCGGCTGTTCGTGCCAGTCACTCGGTTTCTGGCGCCCGGCAGCACGGTCATCCTGGATTCCCCCTGTTCCTGAGACCGCCGGGCGCCAGATCTCATTCGTCGAACCGAATGGGGCATCCTTGCCCACATCCCGCTTCCTTCCCCCGGCACGCGGCCAAACCCCTGCGTTCGGCCTCGGCGCGCGTCTGATCGCGCAGCGTCTGCCCGGTGGAAGTGCACGAATACGGATGCATGAGTCGTGCCACCGAGGTTCCCGTTGCCGTATCCGGGTGCGAGCGGCCACGGCCCGACCGGCGTAAAATCGCGATCCTGGCCCATCGAGCCCACCCTTCCCATGCTGCATAAAGAAACCTACGACGTGATCGTGGTCGGTGGCGGACACGCCGGCACCGAGGCCGCGCTTGCCGCCGCCCGAGCGGGCGCGCGCACCCTTCTGCTCAGCCACAACATCGAGACGATCGGCCAGATGAGCTGCAATCCCGCGATCGGCGGGATCGGCAAGGGCCATCTGGTCAAGGAGATCGATGCGCTGGGCGGTGCCATGGGCATGGCGGCGGACCGGGCGGGCATCCAGTGGCGCACGCTCAACGCGTCGAAGGGCCCGGCCGTGCGGGCGACGCGGTGCCAGGCGGACCGCGCCCTCTACAAGGCGGCCATCCGTTCGATCGTCGAAACGCAGGCCAACCTGTCGCTGTTCCAGCAGGCGGTGGACGACCTCATCCTCGTCGATGGGCGCGTCGCCGGTGTGCGGACGCAGATGGGCCTCGATTTCCATGCGCCCGCCGTCGTGCTGACGGCAGGCACCTTCCTCGCCGGCAAGATCCACATCGGACAGGCCCAGTACGCGGGCGGCCGTGCCGGCGACCCGCCGGCGTCCACGCTCGCGGCGAAGCTGCGCGAGCTTCCCGTCGCCGCGGACCGGCTGAAGACCGGCACGCCGCCGCGCATCGACAGCCGCACGATCGACTTCTCCGTGCTCGACGAGCAGCCGGGCGACGATTCGATGCCGCATTTCTCCTTCATGGGATCGGCCGCGGACCATCCGCGCCAGGTCAGTTGCTGGATCACGCAGACCACCGAGGCGACGCACGACCTGATCCGTGGCGCCCTCGATCGCTCTCCGCTCTACAGCGGCCAGATCGAAGGCGTCGGGCCGCGCTACTGCCCGTCCATCGAAGACAAGGTGGTGCGCTTCGCCGACAAGACCTCGCATCAGATCTTCGTCGAACCCGAAGGGCTCGACACCTTCGAGATCTACCCGAACGGCATCTCGACGTCGCTCCCCTTCGACGTGCAGTACGCGCTGGTGCGCTCCATTCCCGGCTTCGAACGCGCGCACATCACGCGACCCGGTTATGCCATCGAATACGACTACTTCGACCCGCGCGGCCTGCATCCGTCGCTGGAGACCAAGGGCATCCCCGGGCTGTATTTCGCGGGCCAGATCAATGGCACGACGGGTTACGAGGAAGCCGGCGCCCAGGGCCTGATCGCGGGCATGAACGCCGCGCTGGCGGTCCGCGGCGACGCGCCGTGGTGCCCGCGTCGCGACGAGGCCTACATCGGCGTCCTGATCGACGACCTGACCACCAACGGCACGATCGAGCCGTATCGCATGTTCACCTCGCGCGCCGAGTTCCGTCTGCACCTGCGCGAGGACAACGCGGATCTCCGTCTCACGCCGCAGGGCCATGCGCGCGGCGTCGTGCCGGACGAACGCTTCCGCCGGCTCGAGGCGAAGCGCGACGCCAGCGAGCGCGAGACCGCGCGCCTGCGCGGTCTATGGGCGGCGCCGACGAACGCGCTCGGCGCCGCCGTCGAACGCTCGCTCGGTATCGCCGTCAGCCGCGAGACCCATGCGCTCGACCTGCTCCGCCGTCCGGAGATGGATTACGCGACGCTCACCTCGATGCCGGAACTCGGCCCGGCCGTCGACGATCCCGAGGTCGCGACGCAGGTGGAGGTACAGGCGAAGTATTCCGGCTACCTCGAGCGCCAGCGCGAGGAGATCGAACGCCAGCGCCGGCACGAATCGACGGCGATTCCCGAGGGCTTCGACTACGACCGCGTGCGCGGCCTGTCGGCCGAGGTGCTCCTCAAGCTCAAACGCTCGTTGCCCGCGACGATCGGCCAGGCGTCGCGCATCAGCGGCGTGACACCGGCCGCGATCTCGCTCCTGCTGGTGCATCTGAAACGCCGGGCGGCGTAACCCTGCCTTCCAGCCCTCGGCGGCCGCGGGGGCCATCTGGCATCATGCCGGACATCGAGTCAGGTTATCGGAAGGAACACCATGCAGGTCTGGATCGGACGAAACGGCGAGCGCTTCGGCCCCTATCGGGACGACGAGATCCGGCAATGGCTGCGCGACGGCACGTGTCGCCCGGAAGAGCTGGGCTGGTACGAGGGCATGACCGACTGGCGTCCTCTCGGGGAACTGTTTCCGGACGACCGGCCGGCACCGGGCGGCATTCCGCCCGTCCCGCCGGTGCCGCCTTCGTTCATGGGCATCACCGACGTGGCGGAGCCGGAGTACGCGGGTTTCTGGCTGCGCTTTGGCGCGTGGGTGATCGACTACGTGATCCTCATGGTGCCGTTCACCATCATCAGCCTGAGCATGGGCCTTGGCGCGGTGATGAACACCTTCTTCAAGCAGATGGAGACCGATCGCTCCGCCGCGATCACGGCGTATGCCGAGGCGGTGCAGCCGATCACCCTCGTGCTCCTCGTGCTCGGCTTCATCTATTACGCGTTCTTCGAAAGTTCGAAGTGGCAGGCCACGCCCGGCAAGATGGCCGTCGGCATCCGCGTCACGGACAGCGACGGCCGGCGCATCAGCGTGGGCCGCGCCGCGGGACGCAACGCGGTGCGCCTCGTGAACGCCTTCAGCTTCCTCATTCCGATGGTGTTCTACATCGTCGCGGCCTTTACCCAGCGCAAGCAGGGCGTGCACGACCTCCTCGCGGGCACCTATGTCCTGATGGGCCGCGCCGACGCGGCCCCGGTAGTCACTCCCGCGCCGCGCGGCGGCCCGGGCGGTTCGTTCGACGCGTGAGCGACGCGCGCGCCGGCCTCGCGGCCGGCGCGTCACCCGTGCTTGCTATCATCGGCGGCCCGGCCCGACCTCCGGCCGGCCGAGCAACGCACAGGAACGACATGCAGAGCATCGAACAACGTATTGCCCAGGACATCGCCGCGAAGACCGAACAGGTGCGCGCGGCGGTGGAGCTTCTCGACGGCGGCGCCACCGTGCCGTTCATCGCGCGCTACCGCAAGGAAGTCACCGGCGGTCTCGACGACACGCAGCTTCGCCTGCTGGAAGAACGCCTGCGCTACCTGCGCGAACTCGAAGACCGTCGCGCCGCGATCCTCGACAGCATCGTCGAGCAGGGCAAGATGACCGATGCGCTGCGCGCCGACATCCTCACCGCCGACACCAAGGCGCGCCTGGAAGACCTCTACCTGCCGTACAAGCCCAAGCGCCGCACCAAGGCGCAGATCGCGCGCGAAGCCGGCCTGGAGCTGCTCGCGCTGGGTCTACGCGACGATCCGACGCTCGAGCCCGAGGCCTTCGCCGCCGGCTTCGTCGACGCGGAGAAGGGCGTCGCCGATACGCGCGCGGCGCTGGACGGCGCGCGCGCGATCCTGATGGAGACCATCGCCGAGGACGCCGCGCTTGTGGGCGAGCTGCGCGACTGGCTGTGGGAGAAGGGGCAGATCCGCGCGACGGTCGTCGCGGGCAAGGAGAACGAAGGCGCGAAGTTCCGCGACTACTTCGACCACGCGGAGCCGGTGGCGAAGATTCCGTCGCATCGCCTGCTCGCGTTGATGCGCGCGCGCAACGAAGGCGTGCTCGAGATCGACCTCAACCCCGGCCTCGATCCCGAACAGGGCCACGCCGAGGGCGAGGGCCGCGTCGCGGCGCGCGCGGGCATCCACGATCGCGGCCGCGCCGCCGATGCCTGGCTGCGCGAGACGGTGCGCCTCACGTGGCGCGTCAAGCTGCACCTGCATCTCACGCTCGACCTGTTCGGCCGCGTGCGCGAAGGCGCGGAGGACGAAGCGATCCGCGTGTTCGGCGAGAACCTGAAAGACCTGCTGCTCGCCGCGCCCGCCGGCACCAAGACGGTCATGGGCCTCGACCCGGGCATCCGCACCGGCTGCAAGCTCGCGATCGTCGACGCCACCGGCAAGCTGCTCGCCTACGACACGATCTACCCGCACGAGCCGCGCAACCAGTGGGACCAGTCCATCGCGCGCCTCGCGCAGCTGTCGAAGCAGCACGGCGTCAATCTCGTCGCGATCGGCAACGGCACGGCCTCGCGCGAGACCGACAAGCTCGTCGGTGAAGTGATCCGCAAGCATCCGGACCTCCAGCTGTCGAAGGTCGTCGTCAGCGAAGCGGGCGCATCGGTGTATTCGGCCTCCGAACTGGCGTCGAAGGAATTCCCCGAACTCGACGTGTCGATCCGCGGCGCGGTGTCCATCGCGCGACGCCTGCAGGATCCGCTCGCCGAGCTGGTGAAGATCGAGCCCAAGGCGATCGGCGTGGGCCAGTACCAGCACGACGTCAACCAGGTGAAGCTCGCACGCGCGCTCGACGCGCGCGTCGAGGACTGCGTGAACGCGGTCGGCGTCGACGTCAACACGGCATCCGCCCCGCTGCTCGCGCGCGTCGCCGGCCTGTCGTCGAGCGTGGCCGAAAACGTCGTGAAGCATCGCGACGCGAACGGCCCCTTCCCCAGCCGCAAGGACCTGCTCAAGGTGCCGCGCCTCGGCGACAAGGCGTTCGAACAGTGCGCGGGCTTCCTGCGCATCCGCGACGGCAGCAACCCGCTCGATGCCAGTTCGGTGCATCCCGAGGCCTACCCCGTCGTCGAACGCATCCTCAAGCAGTGCGGCCGCGAGGTGAAGCAGGTCATCGGCGACACCGCGTTCCTGCGCTCCCTCAAGCCCGAGGACTTCACCGACGAGACGTTCGGCGTGCCGACCGTGCGCGACATCCTCAAGGAACTGGAAAAGCCCGGCCGCGATCCCCGCCCCGAGTTCGTCGCGCCGAGCTTCGCGGAAGGCGTCGAGGATCTGAAGGACCTGACCG
Source organism: Luteibacter sp. 329MFSha (assembly GCF_900111665.1). Lineage (NCBI taxonomy): Bacteria > Pseudomonadati > Pseudomonadota > Gammaproteobacteria > Lysobacterales > Rhodanobacteraceae > Luteibacter > Luteibacter sp. 329MFSha. The sequence goes on from NZ_FOJE01000003.1 coordinate 343,687, forward strand.
TGGGCATGGTGCTGGAAGGCCGCGTGACCAACGTCGCCGCCTTCGGCGCGTTCGTCGACATCGGCGTGCACCAGGACGGCCTCGTGCACGTCTCCGCGCTCTCGCACACGTTCGTCAAGGATCCGCGCGACGCGGTGAAGGCGGGCGACATCGTCAAGGTGAAGGTCATGGAGGTCGACCTGCCGCGCAAGCGCATCGCCCTCAGCATGCGCCTCGACGACGTCCCCGGCGAAGCCCGCACGGGTCGCCCGGCACAGCGCGACGACGCCCCCGGCGGCAACCGTCGCGGAGGCGGCCAGGGCGGTCGCGGTCCGCAGCCGCCCAAGGCGACGCCGGCACCCGCCAACAGCGCCTTCGCTGACGCGTTCTCGCGCGCCCTGAAGAAATAAGCGGATCCGGCCATCGGGGGCGAGCAGCCCCCGATTTTCCTCAGGGGACAGACACGGCGGCGACGCAGTCCGCCCGGGCCGACAGGCCCCAAAGACACCATCCGACACCGCAAGGCACGACCTGCGGCGGCGCAGCATGCGCTGCCGTATGGCTTTCCATTACCGTAACGATTCTCTAACGCCCCACACGGAGTGAAACACATGCGTATTCGCCATCTCGCCGGTGCCATCGGTGCCGCCCTTCTCTTCAGTGCCGGGGCGCACGCCGACGGGTATCAGCAGATCGTCTCGTTCGGCGACAGCCTGAGCGACAACGGCAACGTCGCGATCCTGTCCGGTTCGCCGGTCGTCTCGCGCTTCACCACGAATCCCGGCACCGTCGCCGTGGAGAACATCGCGAAGCACTTCAACCTGACGCTGACCCCGTCGCTCGCCGGCGGCACCGACTACGCCTTCGGCGGCGCCCGCGCGGCGATCGCCAACCCGGTGCCCGCGACCTCGACGCAGGTCCAGCAGTACCTGGCCGCCAACGGCGGCAAGGCGAACCCGAACGCGCTGTACACGATGTGGATCGGCGCCAACGACCTGCTCGCCGCCGCCGGCAACCCGGCCACGGCGCAGACCGTCGTCGCCACCGCGGCGACGAACGAGGTGGGCCAGATCAAGGCGCTGCAGGCCGCCGGCGCGAAGACGATCGTCGTGTTCAATCTGCCCGACGTCGGCAAGACCCCGGCGGCTCGCTCGCAGGGCGCCGCCGCGTCGGCGGGCATCACGCAGCTGGCGCAGGTGTACAACGGCGTCCTGTCGGGTGGCCTCGCGCAGGCGAACAAGGGCATCGTGCCGATCGACACGTACGGCCTGCTCAACGAAGTGATCGCGAGCCCCAGCACGTACGGCTTCACCAACGTGACCGTCCCGGCGTGCACGACGGCCAGCTCGATCACCTGCTCGCCGGCCACGCTGCGCGAGCCGAACGCGGCCGCGACCTACCTGTTCGCCGACGGCATCCATCCGACCAACGCGGCGCACGCGCTGCTCGGCCAGTACGCGATCGCCGTGATCACGGCGCCGCAGCAGATCTCGCTGCTCGGCGAAGCCGGCCTGGCGTCGAACGCCGCGCACGTGCGCACGCTGCGCAACCAGATGATGGCCGACAACTTCGGCGCCGAGTCGCGCGTGTTCGCGGCGGTCGACTACGGCCAGCAGAAGTTCAAGACCACCGACACCTCGCCTAAGACCGACAGCGACAACGTCAACCTGACGATCGGCGCCGACGCGCGCGTCAACGACAACGTCTCCGTGGGCGTCGCGATGGGCATCGCCCAGTCGAAGGCGGACTTCCAGGGCGGCGGCGGCTACAAGATGCAGGACATCGCCGGCTCGGGCTACGCGTTCTACCATGCGGGCGGCGGCTACGTCGGCAGCTACGTCAGCTTCGGCCAGCTGAGCTTCACCGACATCGATCGCCGCATCGACCTTGGCGCCGCTCGCCGCACCGAGACCGGCAAGACCGACGGCTCGCACGTCGGTGCGGGCCTCACGGGTGGCTGGTGGTTCGGCAGCGACACGCTGAAGACCGGCCCGTACGTATCGGTCGAGTGGGAGCAGCTGCGCGTGTTCGGGTACACGGAGCGCAGCAACGCCAGCACGGCGATGCGTTTCGACAAGCAGACCCGCAATGCCCGCATCGAGACCGCCGGCTGGCGCCTGCAGGGTGCATGGCAGTCGGGCAACACGACGCTGCATCCGTTCGTCGAAGTCGCCTACAACCACGACGGCCGCGCCGACGATCGCTTCGTCACCGCCGGCCTGGTCAACATGGCGGGCCGTTTCAGCATCCAGGGCTTCACCCCGGACAAGACCTGGGCGACCGCCGACGTGGGCGTCACGGCCGACTTCAACCAGACCTGGAGCGGCTGGGTCAGCTACACGGGCCGCTTCGCCGACGACACGCAGCGCTACAACGGCCTGAACCTCGGGCTGAAGATGGCGTTCTGATCCAACGCGCTTCGCACGATGAAAAACGCCGGCCGTGTGCCGGCGTTTTTCGTTCCGCCGCTACCGGAGGGTGGGAGCGGATCGCATCCGCGATGGGTGCTTGCGGCGAGATTGCCCACTGCCGCGGGATCGTCGATACGATCGGCTCCCACAAAAAAAGCCGGCACTTGGCCGGCTTTTTCTTGCACCGCGAATGGCGCTTACTTCTTGCCGCCGGCCTTCGAGTACATCGCCTCGGCCTGCTTGCGCAGGTTGTTGGCGTCGTCGTCGGAGAGCGTGTCGACCTTGCCGCCCGCTTCGTTCTGCTTCAGCACGAGTTCGCCGGCATCGTTCCAGCCCGCGCGCTCGATCGAGTTCGGCTTCGCGTCCTTGCTGGACTTCTTCTCCTGCACGATCACCCAGGCCTTGCCGTCCTTGTAGGCGTAGTTCGTCGAGGTGAAGCCCTTGTCGCCGTAGTCGACGAGCTCGATCACGAACACGACGTCGTTGCCCTTCTTGAAGATCTGCCAGCCGCGCGATTCGCCTTCCTTCAGCGCGGTGCCCTGGGTGACCTTCATGCCGCCGATGTTCTTCTTGACGCTATTGAAGCCCGCCAGTTCCTTCTCGCCCGGGGTGGCTTCACCGACGAGCTGGATGTTGGCGACGTTCTTCGCGCCCTTGGTGAGGACCGGGGTCTTCAGCGGCGAGGAGTAGTGGCGCTCGCCGTCCTGCAGCGAGGCCTCGAGGATGTACATGTCGTTCGGGTTGAGGTCCGACGGATTGAAGTCCAGCTGGAACTGCTGCGGAATCGTGACCGGCGCGAACGTCTTGGTGGCGAGCGGCTGCGAGCCTTCCGCCGAGACGTCGAGGAGCTTGAGCTCCAGCTTGGCGTCCGGGCTGAGCTGTGCGCCCGCGTCGCGCAGCGTCACCGTGCCGGTGACGGCATTGGCCGGCGCGGCCGGGGCGGCATCGCCGCCGCTGGTGCTGGCGGACGCGGCCGTGGACTGGCCGTTGTTGTCGGAGCCGCTGCAGCCGGCGAGGGCCGCCAGTGCGGCCACGGATGCGAGCGACAAGATAATCCTGCGCATGGTCGAACCTCGTTAAGGAGCGGAACGGTCGTGGGTCACGGAAGATACGCCGGCGCATGGCCGCAAGGACTTCCGGGGGGAACCTTGGAGCATACCGGCAAATGCGCCGCTGTAAAAGTCAAGTGACGGACCGGACAGACCTCGCGTTTCGCGAACGGGTCGGCAAGCTTCCGCTCAGGTTTGCCGAATACACGTAACCTCTTGCCACCAAACGCGTTCCTTAGTGGCGGCCAAAAAAAACGCCACCCGAAGGTGGCGTTTTTCTTACCCGATCGATGCGCCCGCCTACGCGGGCGATCGATCGCGACTTCCTCGATCAGAAGTCGTAGGTCACACCGAAGCGGACCGAGCGCGGGGTCTGGTACTGCAGGGCGCGGCGGTACTCCGGATCCGGAGCCGACGACACACCGTAGTACGGCGACGACTGGAGCTTCTGCTGCTCGTTGAGCAGGTTGAAGACTTCCACGCTGAAGGCCAGCTTGTGGTCGGCGAAGGACGGACGGTATTCCGTGCTCAGCGAGACCGTGTGCGTGAACGGCAGGCGGCTGCCCGAACCCGGGGGCGACGGCAGGCCGTTGCACCAGTGGTACGAATCGACACCGTAGCCCGCGTCTTCCTGCTCCGGACCGAAACCGCCGTAGCAGTTACGCGGCGCACCCGAGACGATGGCGATGTTGCCCGCGACCATCCACTCCGGGGTGATCTGGTAGGCACCGTACGCCTTCAGCGCATGGGTGTGGTCGTTGGCGAGCTTGCCGTTCGAGTACACCATCAGCGGGGCGTTATCCCACGCCTGGGTGACCGACGGATCGCTGCGCGTACCGGCATCCGTGTCGACCTGGCCTTCCGAGTTGCCGTACAGCTTCGAGTAGGTGTAGCTGATGTTGCCCCACCAGTTGCCGTCGCCCTTCTGACGCTCGAGGTGGAACTCGGCGGAGTAGTACTTGCGCTTCAGGTGCGGGAACCCGAGGTCCTTGTTCGACAGCGTGATCGAATCGTAACCGCCAGCGGCGTTACCGACCGAGAACGTGTTGGCGCGACCCGGGTTGAACAGGTAGCAGCCCACGGCGTCCCAGTTCTGCGAATCGACGTCGTAGCCCTTGGCCGCGAACGCGTCCTGCACCACGCCGGTGTCGCAATAGTCGTCGATCGCGTTGCCGAGCTTGCGGAAGGTCAGCTTCGCACCGTAGGTCCAGTTCGCGCCCAGCGCCTTGTCGAAACCGGCGATGAACTCGTCCTGGTACTCGGCCTTCACGCCCTTCGCCGTCACGACCTTCGGATCCGGCGTCTGGCCGTATTCGTTGTTGGTCGAGATCGGAGCGCCCACGCCGCGAACGGTGTTGAGCGGGGTCAGACCGGTCGGGTAACCCGTGGCCGGATCGATGCCCGTGTACGAGAAGTACGTGTTCGTGTAGTACGAAGCCGAGGCACCACGCAGGGCCGGGGCGGCCGGCAGCGCGAGGTAGTAACGACCGGCGTTGGCGTACACCTTGAAGGTGCTGTCGCCGTAGACGTCCCAGCTACCGCCCAGACGCGGGGCCCACTGCGGCTTGATCTGCGAAATGTAGGCCTGACCGCCGCTGTTGTAGTTGGTGAACTGATCGTTGCGGATACCGAGCGACAGCAGGATGTTGTCGCTGACCTGCCACTTGTCTTCCACGTACTGCGCGCGCTGCTTCACGCGGACGCTCGCCGCCGTGACCATGCGGTACTGCGAGACGTAGTACGGCGTGCCGACCGGCGCGGCGACCTGGCCACCCGCGATGGTGGTGCGGCCTTCCTGCACGGTGCCGTACGACCACGAGTAACCGGCGTTGCCGTAGACGTACGTGCCGTCGTTGTTGTCGCGGGTGTTCTGGTTGTCGATACCGAACGAAAGGGTGTGGTCGCCGAGCGTCCACGCCAGGTCGACGCGGTAGTTCGTGCCCTTGCTCTCGTGCTGCGGATCTTCGATGTCGCGCAGGTTCTGCGCGTTCGCGATACCGCCGGCGACGCCGCCGTTGAGTGCCGGATTCTGGTTACCCGCACCCGTGATGTAGATCAGGTTCGGATCGGTCGCGGCCGGCTGGGTGTAGAAAGCGGTCTTCTGCTTGCCGTACTGCGCCGTCAACGTCAGGGTGTCGGTGATGTAGCTGGTGTACTTCGCCAGCCACATGGTCTGCTTGGTGTTCGCGATCGTCGCGGCGTTACGGTACGCGCCACGGGTGTTCGTGTCGTTGTCGTAGCCGTAGATGCCACCCGAGTACTCGTCCTTGTAGGACGCACCGGTCAGCTCGAGGATGTTGCTGTCGTTGATGTTCCAGTCGATCTTGCCGTACAGCTTCGGATCGTCGTAACGGTAATCCGTCACGCGGGTCGTCGACACGGAACCGACGTTACGGCCTTCGCGGCGCGCGCCTTCGACGGCGACGAACGCGAACAGCGTGTCCTTGATCAGCGGGCCGCCGGCATAGGCCGAAGCGATCGCTTCCCAGTCCTTGTTGTCGCGACGGTACTGGTACAGCTCGCCTTCGTCCGGCGAACCCTTCGCGTAATTGATGTTGCGCGGATCAGCCTTCGCCCACTTCGGGGTGAAGAGCAGCTGGCCGCCGAAGTGGAATTCGTTCGTACCGCGACGACCCACGACGTTGATGACGCCACCGGCCGAGCGACCGTACTGCGCGCCGTAACCACCGGTCAGGATTTCCTGCTGGTCGATCGCGCCGTACGGCAGGACGATACCGCCGTAACCGTTGATCGGGTCGGTGGTGTTCATGCCGTTGACGTAGTAAGCGTTTTCGTTGACCGACGAACCGGCGAACGAAACGAGGGCCTGGCCCGTCGGGCTCTGCAGGCCGGTGCCCGTCACGCCCGGCGACACGCCCGGGGCGAGCAGCGCGATCGCTTCGGCGCTGCGGCCGAGCGGCAGCTGCTTGAGCTGGGTCTGCGTGATGACGGTGCGCGAGTCGACCGACGAGACGTCGATCGGCGGCAGCGCGGTACCGACGACGGTCACGCCTTCGAGGTTCGACGCGCTGGAGGCGCTGGCCGCGGCGGAGAACGAGACGTCCGTACCGGCGTTGACGCGCAGCTCGACGTTGTCGCGCGAGTCGACGACGGCGCCGCCCTTCATCAGGCTGACCTTGTAGCTACCCAGCGGCAGGTTGCCGAACGAGTAACGGCCGTTTTCGCCGACAGTCGTCGAGCGGGTCGCGCCGGTGGAGCTCTGGATCTGAACGGTGTCGCCCGGTTCGGCCGTGCCGAACAGGCTACCGGTGGTGGCCTGGGCGAACACGTTACCCGTGAGGCCCATGCCCATCGCCAGCGCGAGCGCCAGCGAGGAACGACGCAGGACGGATGCCTGCCGGATGCTGCGAGAACTCATGCAAATCTCCCCAGATCGGCCCGAACCGGGCCCAAAAAAACAAGCAAAACCGACCGAGGCCGGAAAAAAAGTGGCTTCCTCGGTTCGCGTGTTCTTGGGGGACCAACCGGCGACCGACTCCTCCCAGAGTCGCGGCACCACCCTTCAGGAAACGCTCCCGACAAGCCTTGGACTCGCTGAACGCCAGCCTTTCAAGTGGTGCAGGAAAGGGGAACTCAGCATCGTCGACGCCGAACATAGGCGTACGCCGACCACCGTGTCAACAAATTATTTACACGGGATCGGCGTTTTTTCTAACGCCATATCGGCTCCGTGGGCGGGAGCAATTCCCTGAATCTCAGGGATTTTTACTTAGAATTGAAACAGTTCCGTCAAAAAAGCGCCCTCGTCCGCAGGGGCGAGGGCGATCTGGGGAGGCATGGATGCCTTTGCCGGCGGGAGGCCTCCCTTCCCCGCCGCCGACGTTTCTTCTTGTAGCTGCTTACCTTCGCTCTGTGCGCTTCTCGATCAGAAGTCGTACGTGATGCCGACGCGGGCATAACGCGGGGTCGTCTGATAGATGGGCACTCCGTAACGCGCGTTCGGTTCGTCCGTGCTGCCGCGGATTGGATAGATCTGCGTCGCTTTCCGCTGGTTGAAGATGTTGAACACCGTGACGTTGAAGCCCAGCTTGCTGTCGGCCCACGTCGGGCGGTACTCGATCGAGCCGGTCGCGATGTAGGTCCAGGGGTTGTGGCCCGCTTTGCCCGGCGGCGACGGCGTGCCTTCGCACCAGTGGTAGAAGGAGCCATAGCCCAGGTTGGGATTCGTCTGATCCGGCCCGTAGAAACCGAGGCAGCTCTTCGGCGCACCCGACGAGATCAGGATGTTGGCCGAGGCCAGCCACTCCGGTGCGATCTGGTAGGAACCGTAGATCTTGAACTGGTGCTTGCGGCTGTTGGCCAGTTCGCCGTTGGCGTACTGCATGACTTCCGCGTAGTCCCAGTCGACCGTCGCCGAGACCGTGTCCTGACGGATGTCCGAACGGACCTGGCCTTCCGAGTTGCCGTAGCTCTTCGAGTAGACGTAGTCGAAGCGGACCTGGTACTTGCCGTCCCACGCGTGATCGAGGTACAGCTCGAGGCCGTAGTAGTTACGCTTGCTGTGCGGGAATCCGAAGTCCTCGTTGTTCATGTCGACGCTGTAGTAGCCGCCGTTCGTGTTCGGGACGAGGAACGTATTGGCGCGACCCGGATTGAACAGGTAGCTGCCCTGGATGTCGCCGATGGTGTCGGGATCGATACCCTGACGGATCATCTTCGCTTCGATGGCGCCGGCGTCGCCGACGTCGTCGATCGCGTTGCGCAGCTTGCGCACGGTCGCCTTCGCGCCGTAGGTCCACTTGTCGGTCAGCGCCGCGTCGAAACCGAGGATGAACTCGTCCTGGTACTGCGACTTGATGTTGGTACCGGCGGCGGTCTTTGGATCGCGGGGGATGCCGTACTCGCGGTTGGCCGAGATCGGGCCGCCCGTGCTGCTGAAGATGGGCGTCAGGCCCTGAGGCACGCCGTTGGCATCGATGCCCGTGTAGTTGAAGTATTCGCGGGTGTAGAGCGACGCGCCGGCCGACCGGAGCGCGACCGATGCCGGCAGCGCGAGGAAATAACGACCCGCGTTGGCATAGATCTTCAGGCTGGAATCGCCATTGACGTCCCAGGTCGCGCCGAGGCGCGGGGCCCACTGCGGCGTCGTCAGACGCAGGTAAGCCTGACCGTTCTGGTTGTAGTTCGTGAACTGGTCGTTGCGCAGACCGAGCTTGACCAACCAGCGGTCGTTGACCTGCCAGGAGTCTTCAATGTACTGCGCGCGCTGCGTCGTGCGCACCGACGCCGCGGTGCTGTAGACGTAGCGGGCGACGTAATAGCCCTGGCCGCCGGGCGGTGCGACATAGGCGGCGTCGGTCGGCGACCGGCCGATGATCGGCGTGCCGGGAGCGATCTGATCGTATTCCCACGCGTAGCCCGGACCCGACGTTGTAATACCGTCGTTCTTGTCGAGCACCTTCTGGTTGTCGATACCCGCCGTGATCGTGTGATCACCGGCGCGGTAGCTAAGATCGATACGCAGATTGGTGTTGGTCGACTTGTGCCGCGGATCGGCGACCTGCGCCGACGGGTTCGCATTCGTGATGGGCGAGCCGCCGGTATAGGCGGGATTCTGGAACGTTGAACCGAGGATCGAAGGAAGCGCCGTCTCGCCTGCAGGAGCAGTGTAGTAGGTGCCCTTCATCTTGCCGTAGAGGGCGGTCAGCGTCAGGTCGTCGGTGATGTAGCTCGTGAACTTCGCGCTGTACACGTCCGCACCGGACTTGTTCTGCGGAGCACCCGCCGTGTCCTTGCCGACATAATCGCCGCGGGTGTGCGTGGCGTAGTCGAAATCGTAGATCGATGCATCGTAGTTCTGCTTGTTCGACGCGCCGGTCAGTTCGAGGATATTACTGTCGGTGATGTTCCAGTCGATCTTTCCGTAGTACTTCGGATTGCGGTAGTTCTGCTTGTACACGAACGGCGCGGCGACGCTGGTGGTCACGTCGCCCTGGCGGCGTTCCTGCTCGGCGGCAAGGAAGACGTACAACGTGTCCTTGATCAGCGGACCACCGGCGTAGGCCGAGTACGTCGTGCGCCAGAACTTGTCGTCCTTGTTGTCGTCATAGATCTGGCCAGCAAGCGGTCCGATCCGACGGTAGAAATTGTTCGGGCTGGCCTTCGTGCCCTTCGGCTCCCACAGCACCTGGCCACCGAAGTGCCATTCGTTCGTGCCGCGCTTACCCACCTGGCTGATGACGCCACCCGATGAACGTCCGTACGCCGCGCCGTAGCCGCCGGCCAGCACTTCCTGCTGGTCGATCGCGCCGTACGGCAGCGTGATGCCGCCGAAACCGCTGAGCGGATCGGTCGTGTTGAAGCCGTTGATGTAGTAAGCGTTCTCGGTCACCGCGCTACCCGCGATCGAAACGAGCGGGTTGCCGGTCGGGCCGACGAAGAACGAGCTGCCGGCCACGGCGCCCGGCGCCAGCAGCGCGATGGCTTCGGCAGTGCGCGCCAGCGGCAGCTTGGCGAGCTGCTCGGACGTGATGACGGTGCGCGAATCGACGGTGGACACGTCGATCGACGGCAGCGCGTTGGCCGAAACGGTCACGCCTTCGAGATTGGACGTATCGGCGGCCGTGGTGGCGCCAGCGAAATTCACGGTGGTACCGGCGCCGACGACGATGCCGACGTTGTCACGCGAGTCGACCACGGCGCCGCCGCGGCTGACCGAAACCTTGTAGGTACCCGTCTGCAGGTTGTCGACCGTGTACTTGCCCGACGGATCGACGGTGGTCGAGCGGGTCACGCCGGTGTTGCTCGTCACGGTGACGGTGTCGCCCGACTGGGCCTGACCGGTGATGCGACCGACCGTGGACTGCGCGAACACCGCGCCCGACATGGTGACGAGGCCGATGGCCATGGCCAGAGCAGTCCGGCGCCCCAGCGCGGATCGATATTGACGCGAACTCATGTTGCTTCTCCCCGAGAAAAATACCGCATCGCCAAACGAGCGATTTCCGGCAAGCCGAACCCGCCCCGGCCTGCGCCAGGTTTATGCACGGTTCGGTACTGAAAGGTCCCTCAAAACAACGGTATCCGCGAAAGGATCCCGCCCCCGAAATGCCACGGGTAACGTGGCCTGGATCACATATACGAAAGGCGGTCGCGTCTCCGCAATACGCATTTTTCACCGAAATTTTACTTGTCGACGCAGTTGTTCGCGCGACAGCATCGCCGTGCTGCGCGTGAATCGCGCCTTGTCACAACCACTTACGCATGCAACAAGTTTCTGGGCCGTCGGCGAGAGCGAATTCGGCCTAGGAATCATTCCTAGAAAAAAAGCCCCCGGCCGGGCGGCCGAGGGCGATCTGGGGAGAGCTTTTTTGTCGCCCGCGGGGTGGAACACCACCCCGGGACTCTTCTTGTTTTACGAACTTTCGTGTCTTGCTTGCCCGATCAGAAGTCGTAGCGGGCGGTGAAGCGGACCGTACGCGGATCCGTGAAGTTCAGCTTGCGGTCGTACAGCGGGCTGACCGTGGAGCGTGACGAGGCGTAGCGCGGATAGAACGCGGTGGGCGTCTGCTTGTTGAGGACGTTGAGCACGTCGATCTGGAAGGTCAGGTTCTTGTCCAGCCAGCTCGGCGTGTAGGCCGCGTTGAGGTTGACGATGTACGTCCACGGCGTGCTGCCATGCGAACCGCGCGGCGAACGCTCGTAGCCCGCCGTGCCCGGGAGGCCACACCAGTAGTAGAACGCGCCGTTGTACAAGCCCGCATCCGGCGTCGGATAGAAGCTCGTGCAGTTCTTCGGACGGCCCGACGCGATGTTCACGTTGGCGCCGAAGCGCAGGTCGTCGGTCATCTGGTAGTAGCCGAAGGCCTTGATCTGGTGCGTGCGATTGTTCGGCAGCTTGCCGTTCGCGCCCACCATCAGCTGCGGGAGATCCCAGTCCTGCGTGACCGAAACGTCGGCCTGGCCGCCGTTACCGGTGTCGAGATCCGAGGCCAGCTGACCTTCCGTGTTGCCGTAGCTACGCGACCAGGTGTAGTCGATGCGGCCGTACCACTTGTTGGCGAACGGATGCTCGAGGTACAGATCGACGGCGTAGTACTTGCGCTTCAGATCCGGGAGCTGCAGCTCTTCCTTCGTGTAATGGCGCGCGACGAACGTACCGTCGTCCTGCTGCTGCAGGAACGTGTTGCCGGTGCCGGGGTTGAACAGGAAGCACGAGCCACCGAGGGCGGGCGTGCAGGTATCGTCGATCGCGCTGCGCAGCTGGCGCCACGTCAGCTTGGCGCCCCAGTTCAGGGTCGGGGTGATCGCCTGATCGAGACCGGCGATGTACTCGTCCTGGTAATGCGACTTGAGGCCCTTCGCCGCGACGGTGCGCGGATCCGGTGCGATGCCGCACTCGAGGTTGGCCGACACGGCGTTGGTGCCGCCGCAGGTGTAGCCCACCGACTGGTCCACCGCCACCGGAACGAGCCCGGTCGGCGCACCCGTGCGCGGATCGACGCCCGTATAGGTGAAGTACTCGGACGTGCCGAGCGAACCCGAGGCGGCGCGCACAGCGACGTTGTTGGGCATCGCCAGGTGGTAACGACCGGCGTTGGCGTAGAGCTTCAGGGTGGAGTCGCCGTAGACGTCCCACGACACACCGAGGCGCGGCGCGAGCTGGTGGCGCTGCTTCGCGTAGACCTGGTTGGCGCCGTTGTAGTTCTTGAACTGTTCGTTACGCAGGCCGGCGTAGATCAGCCAGCGATCGGTCAGCTGCCAGTGGTCTTCGAGGTACTGCGATTCCTGAACCGTCTTCACCTTGGCGACGGCGGTCTGGAAGTTGCGATTGACGTAGTAACCCTGGGTGCCCAGGCCGCCCGCCGAGGCAGGCGAGCCGACGCCGTGGCCTTCGTCGATCGGATCGTCCGGATCGTTCTGGACGTTGTAGTTCCAGCTGTAGCCGCCCGGGAGGGCCGTGCCGGTGAACGACTTCGCTTCCTGGTGATCGGCACCGAAGCGGATGTCGTGATCGCCGAGGCGGTACTCGAGGTCGACGCGCCAGCCGTTGGTCTTGTCGTTCGAGCCCGGGACGCGGACCAGCGTCGAGGTGCTCTGGCAGCTACCGTAGGCGATGCCCGGCGCATTCGCGTTGTTCGCGACGGTGACCAGCGGGCATTCCGGGTTGTAGTTGTACGGCGTCTGGACGTGATTGACCTTCTGCGTGCCGTACAGGGCCGACACCGTGAAGTTGTCGGTGATGTAGCCGGTGTACTTGCCGATGTACAGGTCGCCGCCGTCCTTCGTGTACACACCGCCGTTCTGCGTCGTGCCGTGCGTCTGCGTGGCGTAGTTGAACGCGTACGTTTCAGAGGTGTACTCGGACTTGTCCGAAACGCCGGTCAGTTCGATGTGGTGGTCGTCGGTGATGTTCCAGTCGATCTTCGCCAACCAGCGAGGGATCTTGTACCGGTATTCGTTCCAGCCGTTGGTGCGGCCGGCGACCGAGGTGATCGCGCCCGCGGTCGGGTTCGAGGCGATGCCCGCACCCTCGCGACGGTTCATTTCGGCGTCGACGTAGAAGAACAGCTTGTCCTTGATCAGCGGGCCGCTGACATAGGCACCCACCGTCGAGCGCCAGAACTCGTTGCCCGCGAAGTACTGATAGAGCGTCTTGTCGGTAGCCGGATAGAAGCCGGTATCGGCATAGTTCGCGTTACGCGGCTTGGCGCGCGTGCCGGTCGGCTCCCAGATCGTGTAGACGCCGCCGTGCCACTCGTTGGTACCACGCTTGGTCACGATGTTGATGACGCCGCCGGTGGAGCGGCCGAATTCCGCGCCGTATCCACCGAGGAGCACCTGCTGCTGGTCGATCGCGTCGAACGGCAGCTGGGTCAGGCCGATCGAGGTCAGCGGGTTGGTGACCGCGTAACCGTTGATGAAGTACGCGTTCTCGGAAGACGCCGAACCGCCGAAGCTGGGCACCGGGTTACCGAGCGCATCCTTGTAGCTGTTGTTGCCGATGACGCCCGGCGCCAGCAGCGCGGCGGCGAGCACATCGCGCGTGATCGGCAGTTTGTTGAGCTGCTCGGCCGTGAGCACCGTGCGCGTATCGACCGACGACACGTCGATCGACGGCATGGCCGTGGCGCTGACGGACACGCCCTCGAGCGTGCTGGCTTCGGTGGCCGACGCCGGCGAACCGAAGGAAACTTCCGAGCCCTGCGAGATCGTCACCGCGACGTCGTCGCGCGTGCTGACGACGGTGCCGTTGTTCTCCAGGGTTACCTTGTAGGTACCCGGCTGGAGCGAGCTGAAGCGATAGCGACCGTTCGCATCGACCGGGATCGAACGCGAGAAACCCGTCTGCGGATTCGTCACGGTGACGGTCGTGCCCTGCTGCGGATTGGCCTGGCCGAAGATCGAACCGGTCACGTTCGACTGGGCAAGCGCGCCGCCCGAGATGGCGCCCATGCTGATGGCGAGGGCCAGTGCGGTGCGGCGACCGAAGGTCGTCGCCCGATGGTTACGCGAGTTCATCAATACCTCTCCCCTAGAAAAAGTCACGAATCGCAACAAAATGCGATGCCATTTATGGCAAGCCGATCCCGTCCCGGCGGAGCCAGGTTCTGCGTGAACGGTCTTTGCGTTTTCCCCTTGCAATGCGCCGTCCCGGCAGGACGGACGCACCCCTCACACCGCGATCGTGCGCGGATGCGTTCACATATACGTAAGGTTTAGCGGTTCGGCAACCACGAATTTCACGCCTGGATAACCTGTTTTCGCAATGACTTACACGACAGGTTCGGCGGATACGCAAAATTGTGCGGCATGGCAGGCACTTACGCGGTCGCCAACCATGACCTTTGGCATAGATGCGAATCTGGCCTAGGAAACATTCCTAACGAAATCAGCCCTGAAGCTGCCGCGATCGAATGAATTTCTAGCCTCATCGCAAGCGGCGCACCGCAAGTTTGCGAAACTTCTCAAGCGAAAGGCTTTCGAAGGGAAATTCCTGTACACCGAAGCCGTGGGTCGCGCGTTGTGCGCGAGACGCCGGGGGGCGATTTCCGAATGACGAGGTTCCATCGCATGAATGACAACTCACGGGGCTCCATCCTGGCCGACGCCGCCAGCGGCGGCATGGACGTCCGGCCCCACGATGGCTCCGCCCAGCCTTCATCGTTCGCGACCCGCGTACGGGCGGTGATCAAGATGTCCGGCAGCGTCAGCGAGATCGCCCGCCGCTGCGGGTTCTCGGAGGGCGTGGTCCGCAGCTGGCGCGACGGCAACACCGACCCGTCGCGCGGCCGTTGCGTCACGATGGCCAAGACCCTGGGCCTGTCGCTGGTCTGGCTGGCCGCCGGCGAGGGACCGATGATCCTCGACGGTTCGAGCGAAGATGTCGCTCGTACCGATACGTCCGAATCGCGTGAGCGCAGCGGCGGCCCGGCGCAGGCCGGCACGCTCGACGCGTCGCGTCTCGCGGCCGCGATGAAGCTGCTGCAGTCCGACATCGAGATGGCGGGAAGCCGGTTCTCGCCCGTCCGGCATGCGGACCTCGTGGCGGAGATGTATGCCATCCTCGGGCGCTCGGGCGACGCCGACTACGCTGACCGCATCGTCGCGTTCCGGCGCACGGTCGTCGGCCGCGTCCAGAGCGAGCCGGACGCGGCGGCGGCCTGAAGGTTTTCGCGAGGCCGCGGTGCCGGGACAAACCGGCACCGCCCGCCTCTCAGAGCCGCGAGATATCCGCGATGGCGCCGAAGCTGGCCTTCAGCTGCGCCAGCAGCGCCAGGCGGTTCGAACGCACCGCCGGGTTCTCCGCGTTGACCAGCACGTCGTCGAAGAAGCGATCCACGGGCGCCTGTAGCGCCGCGAGACGGGCCAGCGTGCCGGTGTAGTCGCGCGCGGCCAGCAGGCCCCGCGTTTCCGCACGGGCGGCATCCAGCGCGGCATGCAGTTCGCGCTCGGCATCGACTTCGAAGTGCGCCGGATCGACCGTGGCGGGAATGGCGGGCGCGCCGGCTTCCTCGGCCTGCTTGCGCAGGATGTTTGCGACGCGCTTGTTCGCGGCCGCGAGGCTCGCCGCCTCCGGGCGGCGAGCGAACTCGCCCACGGCGCGAAGCCGCTGGTCGAAGTCGGGCAGCGTGGCGGGCGCCACGGCCAGCACCGATTCGAACTGATCGGGCGAGAAGCCCTGATCGGCGTAATAACCACGCAGGCGCTCGAGCACGAAACCGTGCACTTCGTCGCCCAGTTCGCGGCGGCGGGCGCCGATGTCGACGGGCGGTGCCTTGCCATCCTTGCCCGGCTTCACGCCGGCCACGAGGGCGGCCTCCGGCACGAGATCGAAGGCCTCGGTGAGTGCGGCGCGCAGGTCGATGTCGATGCCGCCCTCGATCAGCGTGCGGGCCAGGCCGAGCGCGGCGCGGCGCAGCGCGAAGGGGTCCTTGTTGCCGCTGGGCTTCAGGCCCACGGCGAAGATGCCCGCCAGCGTGTCGAGGCGTTCGGCCACGGCCAGCACCTGGCCGACCTTGCCCGCGGCGATCGCGTCGCCACCGAAGCGCGGCTGGTAGAAGCTGTCGAGGGCGTCGGCGACCTCCGTCGCGATACCCTGGCGCGTCGCGTAGTAGCGACCCATCACGCCCTGCAGCTCCGGGAATTCACCGACCATGCGGGTGAGCAGGTCGCATTTCGCGAGGGCGGCGGCGTGGGTGGCCTGCCCGGCGTCGACACCGACGCGGTTGGCGACCACGCGCGCGAGCTCGGCGACGCGAACGGTCTTGTCCCACAGGCTGCCGAGCGACTGCTGGTAGGTGACCGTCTTCAGGCCCTCCTGCAGATCGGCCAGCGGCGTCTTGAGGTCGGCGTCCCAGAAGAACTTCGCGTCGGCGAAACGCGGGCGGATCACACGCTCGTAGCCCTTGCGGATCTCGGCCGGGTCGCGGCTCTCGATGTTGGCCACACCGATGAAATGTTCCGTCAGGCGGCCATCGGCATCGAACACGGGCACGAACTTCTGGTTCGTTTCCATCGTGGTCACGAGCGCCTCCGGCGGCACGTCGAGGAACTCGCGCTCGAAGGTGCAGGCGATGGCGACCGGCCACTCGGTGAGGTTGGCGATTTCGTCGAGCAGCGCTTCCGACAGTCGCGGCACCCCGCCAGTGGCCACGCGGGCCACCTCGTCGCGCACGCGCCGGCGCCGCTCCGCCGGATCGGCGATGACGTGCGCGCCACGCAGCGCGTCGAGCCAGCTGTCGGCATCGGCGACATGCACTGGCTGCGGATGGTGGAAGCGGTGGCCGTTGCTGATCCGGCCGCTCTTCAGGCCGAGGATCTCGCCCTCGACGATGTCGGCACCGTGGAGCATCAGGAGCGTGTGCACCGGACGCACGAAGGTGTCGTCGCGGTCGCCCCAGCGCATGGCCTTCGGAATCGGCAGGGCCTTGAGGGACTCGGTGACGATCTCGGGCAGCAACGCGGCGGTCGGCTGCCCCGCCTTCACGGCGCGGTACACGAACCACGCGCCCTTGTCGGTTTCCAGCGTTTCGAGCGCCGCGACGTCGACCCCGCAGGATTGCGCGAAGCCCACGAGCGCCTTGCCCGGCTCACCGTCGGGACCGACGCTGGCGGCGACGGCGGGGCCGCGACGCTCGACCGTCTGTTCGGGCTGCGCGGTCGCGACGTCGGGAATGTGCACGGCGAGGCGACGCGGAGAGGCATACGCCTTCGCCGCCGCGAAATCGCCAGCCACGCCGCGCTTTTCCAGCCCTTCCACGACGCCGCGCGCGAACGCGGCGGCGAGATCGTCGAGCGCCTTCGGCGGCAGTTCTTCGGTGCCGAGCTCGATGACGAGCGGCAGTCGCTTATCGGCCATGGACGGCCTCCTTGTCTTTCTTCAGGCCGGGGAACCCGAGTTTCTCGCGCTGGGCGACGTAGGCCTCCGCGACGCTGCGCGCCAGGGTGCGCACGCGCAGGATGAAGCGCTGGCGCTCCGTCACGCTGATGGCGCGACGCGCGTCGAGCAGGTTGAACGCATGGCTGGCCTTGCAGACCTGCTCGTACGCGGGAAGCGGCAGGCCCGCGCCGATGAGCTTAACGGCCTCGCCTTCGCACACGTCGAACCAGTGGAAGAGCTCCGGAACGTTGGCGTACTCGAAGTTGTAGGTGCTCTGCTCCACCTCGTTCTGGTGGAACACGTCGCCATAGGTCACCACGCCGTGGGGCGCGTGCGTCCAGACGATGTCGTAGATGCTGTCGACGTTCTGCAGGTACATCACCAGACGCTCGAGGCCGTAGGTGATCTCGCCCGTGACGGGCCGGCATTCCAGGCCGCCGGCCTGCTGGAAATAGGTGAACTGGGTCACCTCCATGCCGTTGAGCCAGACCTCCCAGCCGAGACCCCAGGCGCCGAGCGTCGGCGATTCCCAGTTGTCTTCCACGAAGCGGAGGTCGTGCACCAGCGGATCGATGCCGAGCGCCTTCAGGGAGCCGATGTAGCGCTCCAGGATGTCGTCAGGATTCGGCTTCAGCACCACCTGGTACTGGTAGTAGTGCTGCAGGCGGTTCGGGTTGTCGCCGTAGCGGCCGTCGGTCGGGCGGCGGCAGGGCTGCACGTAGGCGGCGGCCCAGGGTTCCGGTCCGAGGGCGCGCAGGAAGGTTGCCGGGTGGAACGTGCCCGCGCCGACCTCGGTGTCGAGGGGCTGCACCAGCACGCAGCCCTGCTCCGCCCAGTAGCGGTTCAGGGTCTGGATCACGTCTTGGAAAGTGGGCGCGGACATGGTTCCCGGGTCCTTTGGAAAGCGGGCTAGTATAGCGGCGTGGGATTCACACGGGGTCGGACGTCAATGGCAGTCAATCCGCAGAACGGCGCGCTACTGGGCCGCCGCGGCAGGTTGGAACTGGACGAGGTGCTTGCCTCGCTGGTGGTCGACGGATACCTCACGGGCGAGGACGCCAAGCGCGTCCGCCTGGGTTCGCGCAGCGGGAAATCGGCGATCGAGCTGCATCCCCTCGTACTCATCGCCAACGGCAAGGTGGAGAACGGACGCGATCCGGGCCGGCCGCTCAGCCTCGAGACCCTCGTGGAGTGGCTCGCCGGCAAGGCCGGCCTGCCGTACCTGAAGATCGACCCGATGAAGGTGAATGTCGCGCAGGCGACCCAGGCCGTCAGCAGCGCATACGCGCAGCGGCACCGTATCCTGCCCGTGGCGGCGTCGCCCTCCGAGGTCACCTTCGCCACCGCGGAGCCCTTCGACACCGGCTGGGCGAACGACCTCGCGCAGATGCTCCGCCGCGACGTCCGCCGCGTCGTCTCGAATCCGATCGACATCAATCGCTACCTGCTCGAGTTCTACGGGGTGCAGCGATCGATTCAGCTCGCGCAGGACGCGAAGGGCAACGAACCATCGAAGATCATCAACTTCGAACAGCTCGTCGAACTGGGCAAGACCGGCGAAGTCGGCGCGGACGATCGCCATGTCGTCCACATCGTCGACTGGTTGCTGCAGTACGCGTTCGAACAGCGCGCGTCGGACATCCACCTCGAACCCCGCCGCGATGCCGGACAGATGCGCTTCCGCATCGACGGCATGATGCAGAAGGTGTTCGAACTGCCGCCGCCCGTGATGGCGGCGGTCACGGCGCGCGTGAAGATCCTCGCTCGCATGGACGTCGCCGAGAAGCGCCGGCCGCAGGATGGCCGCATCAAGACGCGTTCGGCCGGCGGGCGCGAGGTCGAGCTGCGTATCTCCACGATGCCGACGGCGTTCGGGGAGAAGGTCGTGATGCGAATCTTCGATCCCGATCTCGTTATGAAGGACTTCGCCCAGCTCGGCTTCTCGCCCGACGAGGATGCGATCTGGCGCGGCATGGTCGAGCGGCCGCACGGCATCGTGCTGGTCACGGGGCCGACAGGCTCCGGCAAGACGACCACGCTGTACTCCACGCTGAAGCACCTGGCGCGGCCGGAACTCAACGTCTGCACCGTGGAAGACCCCATCGAAATGGTGTCCCCGGACCTCAACCAGATGCAGGTGCAGCCGTCGATCGACCTCGACTTCGCCGCGGGCGTCCGCACGCTTCTGCGCCAGGACCCGGACATCATCATGATCGGCGAGATCCGCGATCTCGAGACCGCGCAGATGGCGGTCCAGGCGTCGCTCACCGGTCACCTCGTGCTGTCGACGCTGCACACCAACGATTCGCCGAGCGCGGTCACCCGCCTGCTCGACCTGGGCGTGCCGCATTACCTCATCCAGTCGACGCTGACCGGCGTGGTGGCCCAGCGCCTGGTGCGCACGCTGTGTCCGCACTGCAAGACGGCGGCGACGCAGGATCCGGAGGCATGGCGCGTGCTCACGCATGGGTGGGACGTGCCGGTGCCCGAGCGCGTGTTCGAGGCCGTCGGATGCCTGGAGTGTCGCAAGACCGGTTTCCTCGGCCGCACGGGCGTGTACGAGATGATGCCGATGTCGGGACGATTGCGTGCGCTGATCGCCGCGGACCTCGACCTCGGACGCTTTGGTGCCGCCGCCCTGAAGGAAGGCATGAAGCCGCTGCGGATATCGGCGGCGATGCAGGTCGCCGCCGGACTGACCACCGTGCGCGAAGTACTCAACGTGCTCCCGCCCACCGAGATCGAAGAAAACAGTACGTCATGAAGCCCGTCATCATCGTTCGCACCGGTCGCGCACCCGACGTCATCGCGGGACGCCACGGTGATTTTCCCCGCTGGTTCCGGCTCGGCCTTCGCCTTCGCGACGCCCACCTGCGCGTGGTGGATGTGCAGCACGGCGACCCCCTCCCCGATCCGGACGATTGCGCCGGCGCGGTGATCACGGGGTCGGCCTCGATGGTCACGGAAAAACTTCCCTGGAGCGAGCGCACCGCGGGATGGATACGCGATGCGATGGACGTGGACCTGCCGATGCTGGGCGTCTGCTACGGCCACCAGCTGATGTCGCACGCCCTCGGTGGCCGCGTCGACTACCTGAGCGGCGGCCGCGAGATGGGTACGGTGACACTGACGACACAGGATGCCGCCAGCTCGGATGTGCTGGGTGCCGGCCTGCCGGCGACGTTCGGTGCCCACGCCACGCACGAGCAGAGCGTGCTGGAGCTGCCTCGCGGCGCGCGTACCCTCGCCGGTTCGGATCGCGATCCCAACCATCTCGTGCGCTACGGGACGCACGCGCTGAGCACGCAGTTCCATCCGGAGTTTTCCGCGGAAGTGATGCGCGCGTACATCCGCCGCAAGCACGACGCGTTGCGGGACGAAGGCCAATGCCCCGACCGCTTGCTCGCGAGCGTCGCGCCGACGCCGGTCGCGACGAGCCTTCTTCGCTTCTTCGTGCGCGAGCACCTCCTCGCGCGGCGCGAGACGTCAGCCGCGTAGCCGCCGGGCGATCGCCCCGCGCGAAAACAGCGCGAAGACGATGCCGAAGACGAAGCCGCCGATGTGCGTCCACCAGACGACGGCGCCATAGCTGGCTCCCGCGTAGCTGAAGAGCAACTGCACCAGCGCCCAGATGCCGATGAGCACGAAGGCGGGGACGCGCACGAACTCGAGATACAACCCGAGAGGCAACACGAGGCCGAGGCGGGTGCGCGGGAACAGGGTCACGTAGGCTCCGACCACCGCCGATACCGCGCCACTGCAACCGATGATCGCGACCCGCGCGCCGGTCAGGGAAATCGCACCGATCAGGTTGCCCACCACGCCGCCAAGCAGGAACAGGAGCAGGAAGCGCGGCGAGCCAAGGCTACGCTCGGCCGGGAGGCTGAAGATGACGAGGAAGAGCAGGTTGCTGAGCAGGTGCAGCCAGCCGGCATGGATGAATGTCGCCGTGAAGAGCCGCAGCAATGCCGGGTCGCTGATCTGCTCCCACAGCGGCAGGCCCGTGCCGAACAGATGGGCTGGGACCGTCCCCCACCGGAGCATGAACGCCGTTCGCTCGTCGCGACTGCTCAGTGCGAGCGCGACGAAGCTGACCACGCAGACGATCACCACGAGTATCGTCGCCCAGCACAACCGCGAGCGCCGGCGCGTGTCGACGTGAACGAACATGCTCAGGGCACGCCGCGCGCGAGGTGTGGTCCGTTCGTGTCGAGGGACGACAACGCGAACATGGTTTCCGGCCCGATCACGCCATCGGCGGCGATGCCGAAACGGCGCTGCAGCGTCAGCACGCGCGTTTCCACGGACCGGTCGAACGTCGTCGGCGATGTGCCGGGTGCCGCCGCCGGGTCCGGAGGCAAACGCTCGAGTGCCCATGCCAGCCCGTCACCACTGCTGCCGCGCGACAGCTTGCCGGGCATGTCGGGATCCACCCGGAAGACGGCGTAGAAGCGGCCGTTCCAGACCTGTTCGAAGGCCTCGCGCGTCAGTTCGACGTACTTCCCGCCGAGGTAAAGACGGACCGCCTCATCGCCCGCGCCTACCAGCAACACCTGTTGCTTCGCGTTGGCGTCGTCGAGCTCCAGCACGATCGGCCGGTCGAATCGCCGAAGCTGGTCGAGCGAGCCCCGACCGCTGACGCAGGCGAAGCCCGGGAAGATCACGGCGTCGCAGTTGATGGCGTTGGCGACGGACGTCTCTTTGGACGACACCTGCCAGCGGGCGAGGAGCTCACCCCATACACGGACTTTGCCGACGTCGGGCAAGGGGAGCGCATCGTGGAACTTCGCGAGTGCCTGCTCGGGCGTGGCGGTCACGAGACTCTTCGGCCGCGAAGGACTGTGGCCCGTGAAGAACCAGGTCGCCGCGCCGCCGATGACGATGATCGCGACCAGCGCGGCGGCCGCCAGCAACGCCTTGCGATAGCGCCGGATCCAGTAGAGCGCGTGCTCGGGCAACGCTTCGCGCACGACGAACCCCAGCGCGCGCTCGCCGATCGATTGTTCGCCCCGCTCGGCCGCTCGCTCGAGGGCGCGCTGAGCCAGGGTATTGAGGCGACGGGGATTACCTCTGCCGTCGTCGCGCAGGCTACGCAGCCCGAGGCGGCTGAAGGGCATCTGCGTCGTGCCAGCGATATGCAGGCGGTGCCGGACGTAGCGCTCGCTTTCCTCATCGGTCAGGGGCGGCAGGCTCAGACGACGCTGGATGTGCGCCGAAATCGTGGGCGCCCCGTCCGTGGACAAGCGCTCCAGCAGGGTCGACTCGCCTGCGAGGACCACATGGAACGGAGCGCCCGCTTTCTCGCTGGCCACGAGAATCCGCTCGACCAGCGACAGATCGTCGTCGCCAAGTTCTTCGGCGTCGTCGAGAATCCAGAGGTAACGGTGATTGACGTGGTGCGACAGGCGCGCCAGACCCGCGGCGAGCCCGTCGACGAGATGGTCGCGCGTGTTGGCGTCGGCGCTCAGGGGCAGCGGGAGCCCAAAACCGGCGTACAGCGAACGGAGCCAGGCGACGGTCTCGAGCGCGTAGTCGCCGGCGCCGTGACGCACGGCGCGGACGCCATGATTCGGCGCATCGGCTTCGATCAGCAGGCACGACAGCGTCTTGCCCACGCCAGCATCGCCGGTGATCAGCGTGACACTGGAGGTTCCCGCACCCACCTCGTATTCCACGTGCGCCAGGATCTCCCGCTCACGTGCGAACAGGCACGCGAAGCGCGGATCCGGTGCGTCGCCGAACGGCGGCTCGCGAAGTCCGAATGTCTGTAGATACATGGGCCTACTGTAGCGGATTCGCTGGGAAAGATCGGCACGGGAGCGCCGTGGGCGCGGCGTTGAGTACGACGGCTGTCGCGATACCCGTGACCGCAAGACCTGCGGCGTTCGGCGAGAAGCGGTCGCGGCCAGGTCCGCTCCCACACAAGCGCGCGACACGGCGGCCTGTGGGAGCGCACCTGGGCGCGACGGCTTGTCGCGAGGTGCCGCAGGACCTGTGGCGTGCGGCGAGGAGCCGTCGCGGCCAGGTCCGCTCCCACAGCGCAAAAGAAAAAACCCGGCCTCAATGAGACCGGGTTTTTGGGATAAAGCCCCCGGCGGTGACCTGTTGCGGGTCGCGCGATGCGCAAAAGAAAAACCCGGCCTCAATGAGACCGGGTTTTTGGGATAAAGCCCCTGGCGGTGACCTACTCTTGCATGGCTTGAGCCACACTACCATCGGCGCATG
>NZ_FOJE01000007.1:0-4785 GCF_900111665.1 Luteibacter sp. 329MFSha
ACCTACCACGTCGGACGCGACGTGCACTTCTACATGCCCAAGCCCAGCCTCGTCGCCAACGACGGCGGTAGCATGACCTTCGCCTACAAGGTGCTACGCACCACCGGAACCCTGTACTCGGAGAAGGCGACCTTCACCATCGGTGCGGCCAACGAGCCGTTCGAGATCGATTCCTCCCCTGTCGACCTCTCGGGAAGCGCGACCTATACCCGCGAGGCCACCGGGGGAACGCCTCCATACGCGTACACGTCGAGCGCACCCGGAATTGTCACGGTGCCGGACCCGGCGAAGGGCGATATCCGTGCCTTGGCCGACGGCGACGCAGTCATCACCGCGCGTGACAGCCGCGATGGCATCGGCAGCTACCCGGTCACCGTAACCGGCAACGCCATCGTGCTCCGCCCGCCGAAACCCGATTTCCTGGTGAGCGGATCTATCGATGTCGGTCTGATCACGGACTCACGTGGCCTGCGCGTCGTCGTGGAAACGTATGAGGGCATGGCGGCCGGTCAGCGTATCGAATTGCGATGCATGGCCCCCGAGGGCGTCCACACGCCCGCGGTGCAGACCGTCACGACGGTCGTCGATCATGAGTTCTACATTCCGAAGTCCTTCATCGAAACGATCGTCGCCAACTTCGATCCGGCGATCGCCGCCTTCGATTACTCGGTCACGCCGGTATCCGGCATTCCGGTTCGATCCACACAGGTCAACGTCATCTTCCGCGAGGCGTAGCGAGGCACGGACGCCATCCATGCAAAGGAGACAACGCGATGCAAACCCGAATCATCGGCCCGGTCGCGCGATGGATCACCGCCTCCATCGTCGGCCTCGCCATCGCCGCATGTTCCCACACGCCCTCGCGGCCACCTGTCGCGCCCGCTTCCGACGCGCGGGTGGAGTCCACCCGCGCCCAGGCGAGCATCACCATCACAGGCAACGTCGTTGCAACGACGGGCCCGAAAACGGGCGCGAGCATGACGCTCGATCCCGATGACCCATCGAAGCTTCGTGTCAGCTGGGCGTGGTCCACCAGCCAGGCGGACTATGGAAGCGACATGGTCCCGTCCGGCTACGTGGTCGGCCTTTTCATCTGGAACGCGAACCAGCAGAAGTGGTCGGCGTTCAAGGTCGGCTCCGCTTCAGGCAACGCGGCCAGCTGGGCGGACCGCATCAGGACGTTCCACGATCTCTACCCCACCGGCGCCATCAACGAACTGGCACCGGGAACGTTCACGAGCGGCACCTGGTGCGTGAGGCTCGCGGCGGCAAGCACCCCGCAGACGGGCGGCGTGTTCATCGCGGCACCGGGTGCGACGGAAAGCTGCGTCACGGTACCGGCACGTCGCCAGCGATTCCAGCATCGATAGCGCTCGATATTGTGCGCGGCCAAGGCTGCCGTGCGGCAAGCCTGCCGCCCGGCAATGACAGTCATCTGGATGAGGATTACGACCATGAGGCACCCCACGTTCACAACCCGCTCCCTCGGGAACACGCTGCTCCTGGTTCTGGCAACCGTTGCGACGTCGGACGCATCGGCAGGAACCACGGCCAAGGCGACCTATGACGGAAAAGACACGGTCATCTACATCCACTGGGAACCTGCCGAAGCCAGGCGCCCCGGCGACCCTCCGCCGCCCGGATACGACGGCGATGTACCCGCTGAATTCCGGAGCTGCAGCAAGCAAGCGCTAGTGGGAGAGGCAGCCGATTCACTGAAGTACTATTTCGACGATAGCAACTCGTATATCGACTCCCGGCCGCAGCAACTGCTCACCACGATTCGCCCATGGACAACCGGATGCACGGGCGACGCGTTTTTCCGCGGTGTGACCAGCCTGAATGGCAACCCCTTCAAGGTAGTCATTCCGAATCGCAACGTGATCGGTCAAAGTCTCTGCTATGGAGGAAGGAACGTCTTTGGCGACGCCGGTAAGTTCGTCGATGGCACCTGCACCAAGGTCGAGAGCGATTCGCAGCCGTGAGCTCCACGACCTCCGTGGTAGCCGTCGGCACGGTAAAGCTGGCGGCGCCAATCATTGCCTGGTGACGACAATCACTCAAGGAAGGTTAAGGCCATGATGCGATCCACATACGCGAGACGTTCTTTCGGGTGCGCTCTGCTCGTGCTTCTTGCAATCGTCATCTCGTCGGTCGCGGGTGCGACGACGACGACCAAAGCGACCTATGACGGAACGAACACCGTCATTGAAATCACCTGGACCCAAGGTGGCGACGGCGAACGACCGCGAGAATTCAGATATTGCGACAACTCTAGTGGGGCGCAAGCCAATTCACTCAAGTACTTCTTCAACGGCAGTAACGGGTACATCGATTCAAAACCGCAACAGATGCTCACCTCGATCAGGCCATGGCCGTACGGGTGCGACGGCCTAAGCTATTTCAAGGGTGTTGTTCAAGTGTATGGGAATCCGTTTCGAGTAATCATTCCTGGCCGGAACGTCATGGGCCAGAGCCTTTGCTATGGAGGAAGAAACGAGGACGGAGACGCCGGCAAGTTCGTCAACGGCACCTGCACGACGCTCGAAAGCGAAAAGCCACCGGTGATCTGCACGGTCGCCTCAGCGACCGTCCCGCATGGAGACCTCACGGTTCCGGCGGTGGCAGGGAACGTCAAGAGCGTGGCAGTGAGGGTCACCTGCACAGGCGGTGCAGCGGTCGTCCGTGTGCGCGCCGTGCGAAGTGCGAGCAATCCCACGGCGACCTTGCCGTTGCGAAGCGACAGCTCCGTCACATCGCACCTGACCGTCAATGGATCCGACGGTGCTAGCGGCGCCCTGGTCTCGGTGGGAGCGAATCAGGCAGTCGACGTCACGCTGACCTCGACGCTTTCGGCCAACGCTCCCGCCGCTGGCAACCTGCTTGGCAACGCTGTCATGATCGTCGACGTGCAATGACGAAGCGTGAATCACACGCGCGAAAGACCGATCCGAGGGCCGATGTATCGCGCCCGACTCGACAACAAACGCAACCGGAGTCACTCGTCATGGAAGACAACCGCACCCAGCCCTCCACCGCCCCCAGGGCCCAGCCGGCCCCGCCCTACATCGCCAGCACCGAAGACGGCGGCCTGGGCTACTTCGACCTGAAGCAGGATCCCGATGCCGACATTGTCACCCGCATCGACTGGACGTTCGCGAAAGACGATACCGCGAAGGTCATCGGACCCAACGGCAAGGAGCTCGGCAGCACCCCGGTGCTCCAGGCGGCCGCGAGCGTGACGATGCTGATCCCCGCCAAGACCTTCGTCGAACTCGGCGACGGCACGCACCTCATCCGCGCGCGCGTGCGTGACGCCATTGGCAACGAGTTCGATTCCCCGGAGCGCGACCTCGTCATCAAGCTTTCCGTCCCGGGCGGCCTCGACACCGACGTCAGCACGCCGTACATCAACGAGAACCTGGCCGCGCCCACGATCGTGCCCGACCCGATCGAACCGGCCACACCCTCGGCCACCGTCACCGTTCCCAAGTACGACAACATGGCGGTTGGCGATGTCGTCACGCTGCGCTGGGGCCATACCGGCAACGATCTGACCATCGGTCCGCTGACCGACGCCGAGGTCGGCAAGCCCGTCGTCTTCACCGTGCCGCGCAGCGTCATCGACGCCGGCAGCATCGGCCAACAGAACGTCAACTACAAGATCTACGACACCGTCCATAACTGGTCGCTGTGGTCCCCCACCGCGCTGGCCAACGTCAGCGATCCCGATGCGCTCGAAGCCCCCTACATCTTCGAGGCCAACCTCGTCGATGGTCTCGATCAACTGGACATGACCGCGCTCGACGGTGCCGACCCCACCGCCGTCGTGGAGGACGGCAGGCTCATTGCCGGTGACATCCTCGTCTTCCATCTGGTCGGCACCGGCGCCAACGGCAACCCCGTCGAATACGACAGCGAACCGGTCACTTATCTCGGTCGACGCCTGAAGCACCCCCTGCCCAACGACGTCTTCACCCCACTGATCCAGGGCAGCTGCCAGCTGTGGTACACCGCCACGCGCAACACCCGTGCGATCCCACGACGCTTCGCCCGCGCCATTCCGCACCGACTCGTCCCACTGGACCGCAGTCTACCGGCCGAGTTTTTCACCTCCCGTCGCTACGCCCTGAGCGTCACCGGTTCGCTCGTCGCCCTGGCCGCACCGTGGGTAAAACAAGCCATCGGCGACACGCTCGATCCGGCGAACGTCCCCAACGGCGCCAAGGTGATCATCGAGGGCAATCCGGTCATCCTGCCCGATACCACGGTCGAATACCTCATGAGCGCCACCGGCGCCGGCGGCAACGCGGTCGTCGACGAAGGCTATCGGGACATCACCCCCGGCACCACCTTCCCGCTGACCTTCATCACCCCCGCCAACAAGATCGCCGCCGCGGCCGGCGGCACCGCCGTCTTCAGCTACACCGTCATCTCCTATGACGCCCGCGGCTCGCGAGGCCGGGCCAGCCTGCCCTCGAAGAAGGCCACCTACCGCATCACCGGCGCCGACGCGCCCTCGCTGCCGGCGCCGACCGTGCCCGTGTCCGACAACGGCGCCATCGATCCGGCGCTCGTCGCCGACGCCATCGGCCTGCAGATCGACATCCTCTACCCCGGCATGGTCGACGGCGACAGGATCACCCTCAACGCCGAGGGGAGCACCGGAACGACGTGGGACGACGTCATCACCTACCACGTCGGACGCGACGTGCACTTCTACATGCCCAAGCCCAGCCTCGTCGCCAACGACGGCGGTAGCATGACCTTCGCCTACAAGGTGCT
>NZ_FOJE01000002.1:0-609088 GCF_900111665.1 Luteibacter sp. 329MFSha
CCAGTGTCCTCATCGACACTCTCTCTGGATTCGATCGGATGCGATGCTCTTGGCGAACGTGAGGAATGGGGTGGAGCGCATGATCCTGCACTCCGCAAGCGGCATCCATCGCAATGGGTCGCTATGGAAGGTGGGTCGCAGCATTGGAGACCGTTGCAGGTCATTCATCGGATGAAGTGAGGAAGTACAGATGGGTTTCGTTCTGAAGGGCGGATTGGCACACGATCCACAGCGCAACATCGAGTTCTCCCGCGGACGCATCGAGCCTATGGGCAACGATCGGACGTCGGTGGAGTTTCAGGTCAACGTGTGGCGCGGGGAGGCATTCGTGACGATGCTTGTCCTCGACGGATCGATTACCTTCGAGGAGCCATTCGGCTATCGCCACAAGGCCATCGTGCCTCCGGTTGAGCTGGAGTTCCTGATGGACATCAAGAAAAAGATGGCTCCCGACCTGGCGCCGGTGGAGTACCTGACGTACATCTGCGAGGGAGTGGCTATCACTCTCGGAAACCGTCGAGGAGAAAGGACTGGAAGCGAATGCACGGTGGCGGTGCGGAAGGACGCGTTCGTAGCGGTTGGTATGGCAGAGCCGACCGGCGCACCAGTGCTGGATGACAGCTACGTGTTGGCCGTATTCGTTGACGAGGCCGGGGGTGCGCAAGGTGACTAATCGGTATTCGGACGCGGTCCGCACGACGTTCCGCTCGGCGACGGATGTGAACACCGGTGCGGTGCTCGATGAGAACCGCCTCGATGAGCTAATCAGGTACGCGCACAGCGATGGGTCGGGAGTCGGGGCTGGCGAGAGCCTTGCGCACTGGGCGCACGAAAAGCTGAAGGCGCATCCCCCGCTCCTGCCAATGGGCACGAGGTATGTCGCCTACTCGGGTTCCGATAGGTCAGGGGCATCGAACGGCCGTGTTGCAAGACTTCATGTTGAGAGCTCTGGCGGTCGTGCAGGGTTGATAAGCGAGACGCCATGGGGAAAATTTCTAAATGACGCTGACCGCGATCCCGAAGTATCCACTGCTGTCGATAAACTCAAACGCTTCCTTGATGACGCGGGGATAAGACCTGCCCGCGGGGATGCCTCGGGTGCCCTCGAAGACACCCTCTGGAACTACGGCAGCGCACCCTTCATGGAGAACGCCATCCGTAGCGGTTTGCCCATCATCGGTTTCGTCGATGGCGCGGATCCGGGGCGCGGGTATGCGCGGCACGAGTTGCCGACGCTGCTGCGGAGTCCGTCGACGGTGTTCAACGGTTACGCGGTGCGGGACATCGTCGGCGATCCGCGTCGGTTCACGGCGGATGCGGCGGCGCAGTTCAAGGCGATGGAGTGGTCCGCGATCCAGGCGGTGACGCTGTACAGCGGCCGGCCGATCCCGGCGGCGGAGTTCCGTCGCATGGTGGACCTCGGGTATGGCTACGACGCGGCGAAGAACACGCTGTTCGGGCGCCCCGTGGACGACGTGATCCGGCGTCCGCTCGACGAGGTGGCGGAGCTCGGGCACCGGTGGTCGCAGTGGCATGCGTCGCGTCAGGGACATGGGCATTACCGGTCGCCGCTGGAGGCCTGGCGGCGGATGACCCGCGATGGTGTATTCGCGGACGACGTGCGCTTCTATCCCCTGGCGACGACGAATGCGCCGACCCAGGGCGATGCCGTGTTCTCGCACGCCGCGGGTCGTCCTCCGATGTCGGGCGGACGGGTGCTGGGCGCGCTAGGGCAGTGGGGGCTCGCGCTGGACACGGTCGCGACGGCACGAGAGGTCGAAGCGCTGGATGCGGGCGCCAATGCCATGGGTGCGGACTCGGCGTTGCTGCACTTCGGCGGCCGCCACCTCGGTGCGTGGGGCGGCGCGGTGCTTGGCGCGAAGACGGCGGCGACGCTCGGCGCGGGTACGGGCCCGGGCGCGTGGGTGGCCGGCATGGCGGGCGCGGTCGTCGGGGCGGCGTCGGGCGAGGCGGTGGCGCGTGCCATCGACGACGCCCGCGCGTTCCATCAGATGGATCGCGAAGGCCACCACTGGCGGATGGATGCGGCGCATCCGGAACGCGGGTGGACGCGCAGCGTCTCGCGCGTCGATCCCGACGCGCCGCGCCCGGCCGGTGTCGGACACGGCGCGCCGGCGTACCGCACCGAGACGTTCCGGGCCACGCCGGATATCGCGAACGAACTCGACTACCGCGCCGCGGGCGTGCAGGTGCAGCTCGCTCTCGCGCATCCGGAGCCACCGCGCGATCCGCACACGCTGCCGGCGGACGCCCTCGACACGCCGAGCCTGCGTGAGGCGCCATGGCAACGCAACGCCGTCACGGGCGCGTGGTCACGCGACGTGACCGTGGGATACCTCGAGCACGGGCTGCCACGCATGCACCGCGAAGCGGCCTCGCCGGAACGCGCCGCGTCGCTCGACGCGGCGGCGCAGGCGATCGTGGCGGCGAACGCGTCCCGCACGCCCGAGGCGATCGCCTCGCAGTACATGGCGATGTGGCGGGAGAGGGGATGGGACCGGTTCGGGCCGCCGGAAGCCGCGGCGATCGACGCCGACCGCGCACCCGTCACCGCGCGCGACTCCATGCGCGACGCGCCGGCGCAGACGGAACCCGCCCGCCCGGTCAGCCCCTTCGAGGCGCGGCTGGACCGCATGCTGGATGCGGCGGCCCGTGGGGACTGGGGCGCGTTCGGCGACGACGTGCGCGCCATGGCCTCGTCGCCCGTCGCGGAGGCCTTCCGCGAGCGCGCGGTGATGCAGGTGGACCACCAGGAACAGCTCGCGGCGCAGGAACGGCAGCTCGCCGAACAGCAGCAGTGGATCGAGGTGATGAGCCAGCAGCAGACCCAGCAGATGTCGCGCGGACGTTCGCGCTGATCACGACAGGAGAGACACCATGGAAGAGCAACGGATGAATGCGCTGGCCGACAAGACGGCCGCGTTGATGGAGCAGTTCCGGCGGCAGGCCGCCGAGACGCAGCAGCGGTTCGAGGCCACGCAGCGCGTGCTGGATGACCTCGCCGGCACGGTGCCCGGCGTGGTGCGGCGCTCGGCGGACGACGTGCTGAGGACGGTGCCCGGTCGCGTCGTCGAGCAGCTCTCGGCGACGGTCGGCGATCTCGCCTCGGGGTACGAGATGCGCCTCGCCGAAGCGTCCTCGGCGGCCGCCGCCGCCGCGAACGGCGTGGCGACGCAGCTGGCCCGGCTCGAGCGCCTGCATCGGCACCTCGTGTGGAAGGTCGTGGGCGTCGCCGGCGCGAGCCTCGTCACGCTCGGCGTGGCGACCTGGATGCTGGGTGCGCACTACGTCGACGAGATCCGCCAGAACCGTGTGCAGGCCGACCTGATGCGGGTGATCAATACCGCCGATGTCATGCTCTGCGAGGGTCGTCTCTGCGCGAACGTCGAGGCCAGGGGCCCGAAGTTCGGCGAGCGTGGCGAGTATCGCCCGGTGCGGCCGCGCTGACCATCCGCGGGCCTTGACCGGCCCGCGTTGCGGCGCGACAATTCCGCGGCTACCCGGCGGCATTTCGCCCGGTGGCACCCTCCTTACCTTATTCAGGCATATGGACGTCTACCCTAGTCGACGCGCCGGCTCCCGCACGCATCGGGTCCCGGCGCTGGCAAAACTCATCGCCCGCGGCGACCGCACCCGGTCGGCCGGCGCTTTCCTCCGCTAGGGAAAGTCCGGCTCTCCTCGTCGGAAGCTGCGAGCTTCCGTTATCCGAGGATCGAGCCATGAATCTCCAGATCGAAAAGACCGGGCCGCGCATGTTCGGCCGCCGTCTCGCCTTCGCACTCGCCCGTCGCCGCGCCACGGCCGCCGTGCCGGCCAAGCGCACGATCACCGTGCCGCGTTCGCTCGAAGGTGCCGAAAGCCCGGCGAAACCGGTCGATGGCAAACTCCAGCAGCCATGAACTGCGACATAGACAGTACGGCGCGGCCCGAGCCGTCCGCCGTCCCTTTGCATAGCGATACCGAACGTCGGCTTCCCGCCGGCGCGCCCGCCTTCGGCAGCTAGCCGCGGGGCGCTCGCGCCTGTCCGGACCGCCGTCCGGAAAGGCAGCGAGCCATGAAGACCCACACCTCGCAGGCGGCCGTCGCCGCCCGTACCTACGCCATCGCCAGCGCGGACGCCTACCGTCCCGCGGACGAACTCCTGCGTGCGCTGGACACGCGTCCGGACGGCCTCGACGAGGCCGCCATCGCCGAGCGCCTGGATCGCGACGGCATCAACGAAGTGGGCCACGAGAAGCCGCCGCACTGGTCGATCCAGCTGCTGCACGCCTTCCGCAACCCCTTCATCATCGTGTTGCTGGTGCTCGCGGTCGTACAGCTGGTCACCGAGCCGGACGACCTCACGGGACCGACCATCATCGCGGTGATGGTCGGGATCAGCGTGCTGCTTTCCTTCACCCAGGAATTCCGTTCGTCGCGCGCCGCGGAGAAGCTCAAGGCGATGGTGCGCAACACGGCGACGGTGACGCGCCGCGCCGATGACGGCCATGCCGAGCGCATCGAAGTGCCCGTCGAAGAGCTCGTCGCGGGCGACATCGTCCATCTCGGCGCCGGCGACATGGTGCCCGCCGACCTGCGCCTGCTCGCGGCGAAGGACCTCTTCATCAGCCAGGCCATCCTCACCGGCGAGTCGATTCCGGTGGAGAAGGTCGCGCCGAACGGCGCCGCGAACGCGGACGCGTCGTCGGGCCCGCTCGACCTGCCGACGGTCTGCTACATGGGCACCAACGTGGTGTCGGGCACCGCGACCGCCGTGGTGCTCGCCACCGGCGCGCGCACCTATCTCGGCTCGCTCGCGCACACGTTGTCGGGCGAGCGCGTGCAGACCAGCTTCGATCGCGGCATCTCGTCGGTGAGCTGGCTGCTGATCCGCTTCATGGCGGTGATGGTCCCGATCGTCTTCGTGATCAACGGCTTCGACAAGCACGACTGGCTGCAGGCCTTCATGTTCGGCCTCTCCGTCGCGGTGGGCCTGACGCCCGAGATGCTGCCGCTCATCGTCACCGCCAACCTCGGCAAGGGCGCCATCGCCATGTCGAAGCGCAAGGTGGTGGTGAAGCGTCTGAACGCGATCCAGAACTTCGGCGCGATGGACGTGCTGTGCACGGACAAGACCGGCACGCTGACGCTGGACAAGATCGTGCTCGAGCGGCACGTCGACCTCGCCGGCGGCGACTCGGACGAAGCGCTCGACTACGGCTACCTCAACAGCCGCTTCCAGACTGGCCTGCGCAACCTGATGGACAAGGCCGTGCTCGCGCATCGCGATCTCGAGCCCATGGCGGGGCGCTTTCGCATCGTCGACGAGATCCCGTTCGACTTCCAGCGACGCCGCATGTCGGTGGTGGTGACCGACGGGCGGGGCGAGCAGCTGCTGATCTGCAAGGGCGCGGTGGAGGAAATGCTCGCGATCTGCACGGAGGCGCGCACCGGCGATGTCGTCGAGCCGATGACGGACGAGAAGCGCGCGGAGATCCGCGCGATGACCCGTCGCCTCAACGACGACGGCCTGCGCGTGCTGATCGTCGCGATCCGTCGCGACGCGGCGGCCGACCGTGCGTATGGTGTCGCCGACGAGGCGGGCCTCACGGCCGTCGGATGCCTCGCTTTCCTCGACCCGCCGAAGGACTCGGCGGCCACGGCCATCCGCGCGCTCCACCACCACGGCGTCGCGGTGAAGGTCATCACCGGCGACAACGAGGCCGTCACCCGGAAGATCTGCGCCGAAGTGGGCCTCGACGTCGCCTCGTCCGCGCAGGGACGCGACATCGAACAGCTCGACGACGACGCGCTCGACGCCATGGTCGAGACCACGACCGTCTTCGCGAAGATGTCGCCGGTGCAGAAGGCGCGCGTCGTGAAGTCGCTGCAGCGCCGCGGACATACCGTCGGCTTCCTCGGCGACGGCATCAACGACGCGCCGGCGCTGCGCGAGGCCGACGTCGGCATTTCGGTCGACACGGCGACGGACATCGCCAAGGAGTCGGCGGACATCATCCTGCTCGAGAAGAACCTGATGGTGCTGGAGGAGGGCGTGGTGGAAGGCCGCGTCACGTTCGGCAACATCATGAAGTACATCAAGATGACGGCCAGCTCGAACTTCGGCAACGTGTTCAGCGTGCTGGTGGCGAGCGCGTTCCTGCCGTTCCTGCCGATGCTTCCGCTGCAGATCCTCGTGCAGAACCTGCTGTACGACCTCTCGCAGCTGTCGATTCCGTTCGATCGCATGGACGAGGAATACCTGCGCGAGCCGCGCAAGTGGGACGCGGGCGACATCGGCCGCTTCATGGTGTGGATCGGCCCGGTGAGTTCGGTGTTCGACATCACCACCTTCTGGCTGATGTGGCACTACTTCGGAGCGACCGACGTCGCGCACCAGTCGGTGTTCCAGTCCGGCTGGTTCATCGAGGGCCTGCTCTCGCAGACGCTGGTCGTGCACATGATCCGCACGCGGCGCGTCCCGTTCCTGCGCAGCATGGCGTCCGCGCCGGTGCTCGCGCTGACGGGCGCGATCATGGTGATCGGTGTGCTGATCCCCTATTCGGGCCTGGGCGCGCGTATCGGCATGCATCCGCTGCCGGGCGTCTACTTCGCCTGGCTCGCGCTCACGCTGATCAGCTACTGCGTGCTGACGCAGGTGGTGAAGACGATCTACATCCGTCGTTACGGCACCTGGTTGTAGCGGCGGGGAAGGCGCGCTCCTACGTCTGCCCGGTCGGGTGCGCTACGGATTCGCATGGGCCGCGATGGACATACGGCCATCGCGCGAAAACGTCTCATAGGTGCTCCACCAACGAAGGAGACACCGCGATGTTCCGAAAGACCCTTGCCGCCGTCCTGTTCGTGATTCCCGCCGCCGCGTTCGCGCAGACGGCGCCGACCGCGCCGCGTTACGTCGACGCGATCGACTGGCCGGCCTCCGAAGCGGGCATGGATCGCTTCTTCAACGCCGAGGTCAAGCTCGGTGCCGGCTTCGACAAGATCTGCGGCGACACGTTCTGCGAAGGCGAATACCCCAACGTCCGTCCGATGCAGCTGCGCTGCTCGGTCGACACCACCAAGGGCACCATGAAGCAGTGCCTATGGCTGTTCTCGGGCAGCACCGCTTCCGTCAATGCCAAATCCGGCGCGGTGCAGACCACGGCGAAGCTCTTCAAGTGCAAGCTCAACCTGGCGAAGGACACGCCGGTCGAGTCGTTCTACCAGGTCATGGAAGGCGACGATCCGCTCAACGCCAAGCTGCCGATGACCAACCGGTCGGTTTACGACGGCCTGATGGGCTGCCTGTAACGTCCTGAAACCGATCGATCGGGTGTTCCGATGATCGAAGCGCACGCCGTTCGCCGGCGTGCGCTTTTTTTCGCAAGCTCAGGGGCTTGCCACCCGGATCGTCGGCGCCGGTCGGCCGATCGCAGGTGCGCGTGACGGAACCTGCGTTTCGTTCACGGTCGCCAGGATCACGCGATCGCGCCCCTCGTCCTTGCCGCGATAGAGGGCGTCGTCGGCGACCACCAGGAGGCGATCCAGGTCGTGTCCCAGGCGCGCGGTGCACGCGACACCGAAGCTCGCCGTGACGCGCGCGCTCGACGGCGACCCCGCGGGCGGCACGGCGATCGCGGCGCGAATCAGTTCGGCGCGGCGCATGCCCGCCGCTTCGTCGGCCCCGGGCAGGAGGATCGCGAACTCCTCGCCACCCAGACGACCGAAGACGTCGTCGCCCAGGAGATGGTCGCGGCATTCGGCGACGACGCGCAGAAGCACCCAGTCGCCTTCGGCGTGGCCGAACGTGTCGTTGATCAGCTTGAAGTGATCGAGATCGAAAAGGATCAGGCACGACGGCTTGCCTGCCTTGCGCGCGGATGCCAGGGACTGCCCCGCGCGTTCGACGAAGTGCTGGCGGTTGCTGATGCCGGTCAGGCTGTCGCGACGGGCGAGCCGCATGAAGCGGACCTGCGCGCGCTTGGTGCGGATGAGCCACAGCGCGATAGCGGCCACGATCGTGAGCAACAGCACGATGTACAGCCGGCTGCTCTCCATCGAGCGGCGATCGACTTCGCGTTGCAGGTGCAGGATCTGGTTCTGCCGGTCGAGGGCGTCGGTCTCCATGCGGCTCGAGGCGACCTGCTGCTTCACCGACTCATAGGCCAGTGCGCGCGCGGTCACGTCGTCGAGATAGCCCTTGTCCGCCTGCATGTAGCGCTCGAGCCATTGCGTCGCAGCCTCGAAATCGCCGCGCTGCTTCGCCACGAGGTACAGCGTGCGCAGGGCCACCGCGAGCGGCTCGGAGTACTCGCCCGACGACGAACTGGCGACGGCGGCGCGCGCGTATTTCTCGGCGATGTCGGGATGCCCGACCTCATGATGCGCCTGGCCGAGCAACGATTCGACCTGGGAGGTCAGGATCGAGTACTGGATGCCCAGGATCTGCGTGTAGTGCGGCTCGAGTGTCGCGATGGCGACGGCCGGCCTGCCTCGCGCCAACGCGCTATCGGCGATGTCGGCGCGCAGTGCGTTCGCCACGAGCGATTCGCCGACCGCCGTGCATTCGGCGATCCCCTTCGCGAAACGCGGATCGTCGCCATCGACGCGCTTGCCGCGATACAGGGCGTGCATCTTGATGAACGACCGTTTGCAGGCGTTCTCGCCCGACGGCGTCTCCTGGATGGTCCGGTCCGCGTATTCGGCGGCGAGGTCGTACTGCCCCGCGGCGGTGAGCATCTGCGCCGCTTCGGCCAGTCCCTGGTAGCGCGCCTGCGGATCGACGATCTCCGGTAGCGTGTCGATCAGGTCGGTGAGCCGTGAAAACGCCTCACGGTAACGGTGGCCATTGCCGAGGATGTTCACCAGCGTCGCCGTCGCACGGAAACGCAGCGTCTTGTCGGGCGATCCACCGATCACGGCTTCGAGCAGGGGTACCGCTTCTTCATAGTTGCCGGCGTACGCGGCCTGCCACGACTGCAGGTATTGGAGGTGCGCGCGTTGGGCAGGGGTCAGGCTGGCGGCGCCCCGGCCAAGTCGCTCGATCGTCGCCGCGAAGGCGGCATGGGCCGATGTCTTCGTCGCGTCCGCGCTGGCGAGTGTCGCCGACGCGTCTTCCCCCGGCGCGACCTGCGCCGCCGCCGCACTCACGAACAACGCGCCCGCCAGCGATATGATCGCAAGCCGGAGGTTGCACGCGAAACGGAGACGGCGTTTCACGGCGGAAGATCAGGCGGTATGGCGACGCAGGCGCACGGACGCCTCTTCGTCGTCCTCCTGGTCCTGCTGCTCCTCGGGTTCGTCTTCCATCAGGATGGCGTAGAAGACACCCGGCGCGATGCTGTGACGCAGCGCGAGGGCATCACCGGAAACGATCGCCTGCGCGGCGTCGTCTTCGACGGCCGCATCGGCGAGCTCTCGGGCAAGGTGATCCGGAGTGGCCGTGCGCAGACTCGCGTCCGCGCCCATGCGCTCCAGGAAATCGATGACGTTCGACATGGCATTCCCCTGTGGGTACGCCGACCGCCCCCTGCGGCCCGCGCGCCTACCGATCATAGCGCGGCTTGCCGCGGCTCGCAGTGAAGGGGTCACCCCCGGCCGTCGATGGCCGCCAGGCGCGCGCGGATCCCGGGATCGGACGCGAGTTCGCTGCACGGCGGGATGGCCAGGGTCTCCGCCATCCCGAGCGGCGTCCCGGGCAGCGCGGAAAGCGCGATGCGCTCGATCCGTGGCCGTTCGAAGGGCAGGGTGGGGGCCCGGTAGACGATCGCCGGGTGGTCTCGCGGGTAGTCCCGCGCGAGCACGTCGACGAGGATCCCCAGGCGGCGCGGGTCCGTGTCGAAGCGCCCTTCGCCCAGATCCCCGGTCAGCCCGACCTGCCACAGGATCAGCCAGGCGGCCGTGTCGACGACCCGGCGGTGGAGCATGAACTGGGTAGCCCCGTAGTGCTGGCACCCGACGCGACCCGGGTCGAGGCCGAGGTCCGCGTACAGGCAATCCTCCGACGAGACGCCCGGCTCCATCAGTGCATCGAAACCCTCGGCGCGTGCCCGCGCGATCGCATCGTGCGGTGCCTGGGCGAACACCCCAGGATGCCCGTAGAACACCCCGCAGACGCGTCGTCCGGCACGAACCTCCGCGAGCATGACGTCCGCCATCTCACGATAGGTTTCGCCGCGCGGCTTTCCCTCGGCATAGAGCGGCTGCAGGCTGCGAACGTCGGCGTGCATCCGCCGCACCCAGGCTTCCACGACACCGTCGGACACGCCGACGAACACGATGTCGGCCGATGCGATGTGACTCCGGGCCAGCGGCGTCAGATGCGAGCCCAGCGTCATGCCAAGGCCGACGCAGGCCAGCATGCCGCGCTGCGATTCCGTCATTCGTTACCCCCGAGCCCCGTCCGGGCAATGGTAGCGCACGGTTGCGGAAGCCCGTTGGAGCGCACCTGGGCGCGATGCTTTCCTGGAAGGTGGTCGCGACGCCGATCGCGGCCGGGTCCGCTCCAACGGAGGCGGGTTGGAGCGCACCTGGGCGCGATGCTTTTCTGGAAGGTGGTCGCGACGCCGATCGCGGCCAGGTCCGCTCCAACGGAGGCGGGTTGGAGCGCACCCGGGCGCGATGCTTTTTGTGGAGGTGGTCGCGACGCCGAATCGCGGCCAGGTCCGCTCCAACGGAGGCGGGTTGGAGCGCACCCGGGCGCGATGCTTTTCGTGGGAGGTGGTCGCGACGCCGGATCGCGGCCAGGTCCGCTCCAACGAAGGCCCGTTGGAGCGCACCCGGGCGCGATGCTTTTCGTGGGAGGTGGTCGCGACGCCGGATCGCGGCCAGGTCCGCTCCAACGGAGGCGGGTTGGAGCGCACCTGGGCGCGATGCTTTTCGCGGAAGGTGGTCGCGACGCCGATCGCGGCCAGGTCCGCTCCAACGGAGGCGGGTTGGAGCGCACCCGGGCGCGATCGCAGGATGGGGGTGCGATCACAGCCACACGGCGTTCCAGTACGGATAGTCGTTCACGGACGAGACCAGGCCCGCGCGCAGTGGATTGCCTACGATGTATCTCGCCGCCTTGATCACCGAGTCCTCCGATCGAAGCGCTCTCTCATGGAAGCCGCGCTGCCAGATGGGTCCCCGTCCGACGGCACGCGCTGACGACGCCTTGAACCGGCTCATCAGCGTCGAAAGCGACTGATCCTGGAGTCGCACGAGCCCATGCCAGTGGTCAGGCATCAGGACCCACGCGAGGCACTCCGCGTCGCCCCACGTCGCCGCGTCATGACAGACGCGACTCGCCGCCCGTGCGGATGCGATGCAAGCGAATAGCGGATATCGCCGGTTGACGGCGGTCGTAACCAGGTAGACCTGGCCAGGTAGCGAGGCCCTGCCGAGGCGAAGTCGCGCGGTTCCGGATCGATGGGGCATATCGAACGATGTGCCAATGCGTGTACGGAGTTAAACGGAGGCTTGCCGTCGCTCGCTGAAGGCGCGGCCCGCGTCGTCCAGGTGGTCGTAGCGCCCAATCGCGGCCAGGTCCGCTCCAACGAAGGCGGGTTGGAGCGCACCTGGGCGCGATGCTTTTCGGCGGAGGTGATCGCGACGTCGATCGCGGCCAGGTCCGCTCCAACGGGGCGGTTGCTTTCCGTGGAGGTGGTCGCGACGCCGATCGCGGCCGGGTCCGCTCCAACGGGTTGCCGCGATGGCCGAGTCGGTGGGCGTGCCTGCGAAATGCCACAGCCGGAGCAGGGAATACGCCGTCGCCGCCGCGATCATGGTCCGATCGCCAGGGGGATCACACGCCATGCCACGCACGCCGGGACTCGACACGCTGCGCGCGATCGCCATCGTCTGGGTGATGCTGTTCCACAGCTACCTGGTCGGCGGACTAGGCGATGGTTTCGGGTTCCTGGAGCGTTCCGGATGGATGGGCGTCGACCTGTTCTTCGCGTTGAGCGGCTACCTGATCGGCTCGCAGGTGTTCGTGGCGCTGCGCGATCGGGGGACGATCGACCTCACCGCGTTCTACATGCGTCGGGCGACGCGTATTCTTCCGGCGTTCGTCGTCGTGCTCGCGCTTTACGCATGCTGGCCCGCCTGGCGCGAGACGCCGGGCATGCAGCCGTTGTGGCAGTTCCCGACCTTCACCTTCAACCTGCTCTTCGACAACGGCGACAACTACGCCTTCTCGCATGTCTGGTCGCTTTGCGTGGAGGAGCACTTCTACCTCCTGTTCCCTTTTCTCGCCATCCTCGGCAGCCGCGGATCGTCACCTGCGCGTTTCGTCGTCATGTGCACGGTGGTGATCGTGGGCGGCATGTGCCTGCGGGCATGGCTATGGCAGCACGAGATCGCGCCGCTGCGCGCGACCGGCGCGAACGTCGGCCTGGCGTACCTGCGCTACCTCTACTATCCGACCTGGTCGCGCCTCGACGGCCTGCTCGCGGGCGTGGTGCTGGCGGCGTGCCGCGTCTATCGGCCGGCGACCATGGCCTTTCTGCACGCACGGGAGGGCACCGTGCTGCTCGCCGCGGTTACACTCCTGGCGCTGGCGCTCGTCCTCTTCGATGGTGCGCGGACCGACTTCTGGCCCTGCGTCGTGGGCTATCCGCTGCTGGCGCTCGCTATGGCGCTGTTCGTCGCGGCAGCCAGTGGCGACACCTGGCTGGCGAGACTGCGGGTGCCTGGCACGGCGTGGCTCGCGGCGGCGTCGTATAGCCTCTACCTGAGCCACAAGGGCGTCTTCACGCTCGTGGACTCCGTTCTGGACGGCCATCTGGAAGGCCATCGCTTCGCGCGTTTCGTCCTCTATGCCGTCGCGACGCTCGCCGGCGGCGCGGCGCTGCACTACGCGGTGGAACGCCCTGTGCTGCGCTGGCGTGACCGCCGTCGTCACGCTTCCGCTACAATGCCGCCTCCCAAGGTGATCCATGGCGTCAGCGCCACGGATTGAAACGGGAATCCGGTGACGCGCGTGGCCTTAAGGCCTCGCGCCATTCCGGAGCTGCCCCCGCAACGGTAGGCGAGCAACGAGGTCGGCATCGAAGCCACTGTGTCCGCGAGACATGGGAAGGCGCCGTCCGGCAGGGTTCCATCCCTGCGCTCGCGAGCCCGGAGACCGGCCATGGGTTCACCGGACAGGCGGAGGGCCATGTCGTGGGTGGCTGGCCGTCGGCCGGCAGTCCCGCGTCTTCCTGCGTCCGTCCCTCGCCATTCATGCCGCACGGGTCGGTGCGGTTCGCAGGGAGTCACCCAGTGTCGTTTCGTTCTTCCACCCTCGCGGTCGCCATCGCGTCGGGTCTCGTCGTTCCCGTCGCGGCGTTCGCCGCCGACGCCTCTTCCGACCTCGACGGTGTCGTGGTCACGGCCAGCCGCACCGAGCAGACGCAGAACCAGGTGCTCGCCGCGTCCACCGTGATCGATCGCGCGGAGATCGAACGCCTGCAGCCGCGTTCGCTCGCCGACCTCCTCCGCGCCACGCCGGGCATCTCCATCGCGAACAACGGCGGCCCCGGGAAGTCGACGTCCGTGTTCCTCCGCGGCACGGAATCGGACCACGTGCTCGTGCTCGTCGACGGCGTGAAGATCGGCTCCGCGACCTCCGGCACCGCCGCGTTCCAGGACATTCCCGTCG
Source organism: Luteibacter sp. 329MFSha (assembly GCF_900111665.1). Lineage (NCBI taxonomy): Bacteria > Pseudomonadati > Pseudomonadota > Gammaproteobacteria > Lysobacterales > Rhodanobacteraceae > Luteibacter > Luteibacter sp. 329MFSha. The sequence goes on from NZ_FOJE01000002.1 coordinate 13,625, forward strand.
ACCAGATCGAGCGCATCGAGATCGTGCGCGGTCCCTATTCGAGCCTGTACGGCTCCGACGCGCTCGGTGGCGTCATCCAGATCTTCACCCGCCATCCGCAGGGCGCCTTCGCACCGAATGTCTCCGTCGGCGTCGGCAGCTACGACACGCTGCGTGGCGCGGTGGGCTTCGCCGGCCGCGGCACGCAGGGCTGGTATTCGGTGGAGGCGAGCCATGAAAAGACCGACGGCATCAACGCGTGCCGCGGCAAGCCCAGTCCGCGCGGCGCGGGTTGCTACACGTACGAACCGGATCGCGACGGCTACCGCAACAACGCGCTGTCGCTGAAGGGCGGCTGGCGCTTCGACGAACAGTGGGACGCCGACGCGACCGCGACGCGCACCGAGGGTCGCAACCACTACGACGGCACCAGCAGCAACTTCGCGGAGTCGGCGACGCAGGTGCTTGGCGGTCGCGTGAGGTACAAGCCCGCGAAGGACGTGCTCGTGACGGCCAATGTCGGTCGCAGCGAAGACCTGTCCACCGACTACCTGTATGGCGACTATGCCGACACGTTCAACACGCACCGCGACCTCGCCTCGTTGCAGGCCGACATCGGCCGTGTGGGTGGCGCGGCCGGCCTCACGACCCTCGGCTTCGACTGGCAGCGCGACCGCGTCGTGGGCAGCACGGATTACTTCGTGGACGCCCGGCGCAACCATGCCCTGTTCGCGCAGTGGCAGCAGGAGTTCGGCGACAACTCGCTGCAGGCGAGCCTGCGCCGGGACGAGAACAGCCAGTTCGGCGGAAAGACGACGGGCAGCCTGCAATACGGCTACGCGCTCACGAAGTCGCTGCGCGTTACCGGCAGCTACGGCACGGCGTTCAAGGCACCCACGTTCAACGACTTGTACTACCCGGACTACGGCAATCCGGACCTGCAGCCGGAAACGTCGCGGAACTGGGAGCTCGGGCTGCGCGGCACCCCGGGCTGGGGAAACTGGTCGTTCAGCGCGTTCCAGAACCGCATCGATCACCTCATCGTGTTCGACTCGAGCCTGACCGGCCCGCTGTTCCCGTTCGGCGGCGCCAACAACATCGACAAGTCGCGCATCCGTGGTGTCGAGCTGTCCGGCGACACCACCCTCGGCGACTGGCGTCTCGCCGGCAACGCCACGTGGCTGCAGCCGGAAGATCGCGGCGACGACGCCTCGCGCGGCAACCTCTTGCCGCGTCGCGCGCGCCGTACCGCGAACATCGACGTCGATCGCAGCTTCGGCGCCCTCAGCATCGGCGCCAGCGTGTTCGGCTCCGGCTATCGCTACGACGACACGGCCAACCTGCATCGCCTGGGCGGCTATGCGTTGACCGACCTGCGCATGGCCTATGCGATCGACGCCGCGTGGAAGGTCGAGCTGGCCGCGAAGAACGTGTTCGACCGGCACTACGAGACCGCGCGCTGGTTCAACCAGCCCGGCCGCAACTGGATGCTCACGCTGCGTTACCAGCCGCGTTCGTAAACCACCTACCGAGGTCATGCGATGAAACCGTTGTCACGCCCGCTGTTCGCCGCCGTCGCCGCGCTGTTCGCGCTTATCATGATCGGCACGCGCTTCCACCATTTCGGCGATGTCTTGCACCTGCCCGACGCGTCGATGGCGCTGTTCTTCCTCGGCGGCATCTACCTGCGCAAGCACCTGGCCTTCGTCGGCTTCGTCGTCCTGTCGGTGCTCGTCGATTGGTACTCGGTGAGTTACGCGGGCGTGAGCGACTTCTGCATTACCGTCGCGTACTCGTTCATGCCGCTGGCTTACGCCGTGCTCTGGTACGCCGGCCGCCTGCTCGCGCCGCGCTACGACGGCTCGCTGAAGTCGCACCTGGTCGTCTTCGGCGGGCTGCTCGTCAGCGCGACGCTGTCGTACGCCATCTCCAACGGCGCGTTCTACTGGCTCGGCGGGCGCTACACCGAGCCCAATGCGACGCAGTACGTCCAGCGCTTCCTGCAGTGGGCGCCGCTCTTCGTGCGCGCGGCGGCCGCGTACGTCCTCGCGGCGCAGGTCGTGCAGGCGCTGCTGTTCCGCTTCGCCCCGGGTGCACGTGACGGCAGGGCCGCCCGCGCATGAACGATGCGACGCCATGGCGCGACATGGACGACGAGGCGCGTCACCGCGACCGCATGCGGCGGAAGAAGGAACTGATCGATCGTCGCATCGCGAAGGCGACGATCGACCGCGGCGTGCTGGTGGTGAACACCGGCAACGGCAAGGGGAAGAGCTCGTCGGGCTTCGGTATGCTGGCGCGGTCGCTTGGCCATGGATTCCGCTGTGGCGTCGTGCAGTTCATCAAGGGTAGTTTCTCCACCGGCGAAGAGGCGTTCTTCCGCATGTTCGAGGACGGTCCGCTCGAGTACCACGTGATGGGCGAGGGATATACGTGGGAGACGCAGGACAAGGCGCGTGACGTCGCCGCGGCGATGGCCGCGTGGGAGGTCGCGGAGCGCATGCTTGGCGATCCGTCCTACGATTTCGTGTTGCTGGACGAACTCAACATCGCGCTGGTCAAGCATTACATCCCGCTGGAACGCGTGCTCGATGCACTGAAGGCGAGACCGGCCTCGCAACACGTGGTCGTCACGGGGCGCGGCGCGCCGGACGCCCTGGTGGAGGCCGCGGATACCGTCACCGAGATGCGGGTGGTCAAGCACGCCTACCAGGCGGGCATCCGCGCGCAGAAAGGTATCGAGCTTTGACACGCCATTGCCCCGCGTTGCTGGTGTCCGCGCCCGCGTCGGGACAGGGCAAGACGAGCGTCACGGCGGCGATGGCGCGTGCGCATGCCCGTCTCGGTCGCCGCGTGCGGGTCTTCAAGACGGGGCCCGACTTCCTCGATCCGATGATCCTCGAGCGCGCGAGCGGCGCGCCCGTGTACCAGCTGGACGCCTGGATGGGCGGCGAGCAGGACGTCCGTCGTCGCCTGTACGACGCGGCTGGCGAGGCCGACCTCATCCTCGTCGAAGGCGTGATGGGGCTGTTCGACGGTTCGCCATCGAGCGCCGACCTCGCCGTGTCGTTCGGTCTTCCGGTGCTCGCGGTGATCGACGGCAGCGCGATGGCGCAGACGTTCGGCGCACTGGTCCATGGCCTGGCCACTTACCGCGACGACCTCGTTCTGCGTGGCGTGCTCGCCAATCGCGTCGGCAGCGCGTACCACGCGCAGCTGCTTCGCGAGAGCCTGCGTCCCGCCGTCGACTGGTACGGCACGCTGCCACGCGACGCCGCGATGACCCTGCCCGAGCGCCATCTCGGGCTCGTCGCGGCGGAGGAACTCGCCGACCTGGACGCGCGTCTCGATGCGCTCGCCGACGCGTGGCTGGCGAAGGGACCTGCCGACCTGCCTCCGTCCGTGCCGTTCGCGCCACCCGCACCGATCCAGACATCGGTGCGGCTCGACGGCGTGCGCATCGCGATCGCGCGCGACGCGGCGTTCGCCTTTCTCTATCCCGCCAACCTGGCCGTGCTGCGAGCCGCGGGCGCGACGCTGACGTTCTTCTCGCCCGTCGCGGGCGAGACGCTGCCGCCTTGCGACGCCGTGTGGCTGCCCGGCGGTTACCCCGAGCTGCATCTGGACGCGCTCGCCCGCAACGACGCCCTGCGCCAGGCCCTGCACGCGCATGTCGACGCGGGGCGCCCGTTGCTGGCCGAATGCGGCGGCCTGCTCTATGCGCTGGACCGCCTCGCCGATCGCGAGGGCCGTGGCGCGTCCATGGCTGGCCTTCTCGCCGGCGACGCCGCACTGCAGCCGCGACTCGCGGCGCTGGGCATGCAGGCCGCGGCGTTGCCGGAGGGCACGCTGCGCGGTCACTCGTTCCATTACGCGCGCGCGGCGATCGACGCGACGCCGATCGCCGATGCGATCAACCCGAACGGCGGCCCGACGACGGAGAAGGTCTACCGCCGCGTGCGCATGACGGCGAGCTTCGTGCACTTCTACTTCCCGTCGAACGCCGATGCGGCGGCGCGACTGTTCCTGCCGTGAACATGGCGGTGGCGATGATGCTGGCACTGGCACTGGATGCGCTGCTGGGTGAAGCCAGGCGTTTCCATCCACTGGTCGGTTTCGGCCGGATCGCGAGCGATGTGGAGCGGCGTCTGTACCGCGACGACCGTGGCGCGGGCGTCGTCGCCTGGGGCGTCACGGTGGCGATACCGGTCGTGGCGCTGTTCGCGTTTCGCGCGAACGTCGGCGCGCCGCTCGCGTTCGCGATCGACGTGCTGGTCCTGTATTTCGCCATCGGCCGGCGAAGCCTGGGCGATCACGCGCGACCCATCGCGGAGGCGCTGCGCGCGAACGATCTCGCGGCGGCGCGGGTGGCCGTCGGGCGCATGGTCAGTCGCGATGTCGACGCGCTGGATGCCACGCGCGTCGCGGCGGCCGGCACGGAGTCCGTGCTCGAGAACGGCCACGACGCCGTGTTCGGCGCGCTCTTCTGGTTCGTCCTGCTGGGCGCGCCGGGCGCGTTGCTCTTCCGGCTCGCGAACACCCTCGACGCGATGTGGGGATACCGCACGCCGCGTTACGAACGCTTCGGCTGGGCGGCCGCGCGTATCGACGACGTCCTCGGATTCGTCCCGGCGCGGCTCACGGCGCTGACGTACGCCGCCATGGGCGATACATCCGCTGCGCTACGCGGCTGGCGCACCCAGGCCCCGGCGTGGGACAGCCCGAACGCCGGCCCCGTCATGGCGGCGGGCGCGGGCGCGCTCCGCGTTCGTCTCGGCGGCGCCGCGCCCTACCACGGCCGCTGGGAACCGCGGCCCGAGCTCGGCGAAGGATCGCCGCCCGACGCGACGACGATCGACCGCGCGCTACGGCTCGTCGACCGCGGCGTCGTCGCGTGGCTTGTCGCGGCGTTGGTGGTGGGAGTCGCCTCGAATGCTTGAGCACGGTGGTCGTCTCGCCCGTGCGGCCCGTCGTTATGGCGTGCCCGTGGAGGCCTGGCTCGATCTCTCGACCGGCATCAGCCCGTTCGCCTGGCCCGTCACGTCGATGCCGGCGGCGGCGTGGCATCGGCTGCCTGAAGAGGATGACGGTCTCGCCGATGCCGCGCGCGCGTACTACGGCAGCGCGCATCTGCTGCCCGTCGCCGGTTCGCAGGCCGCGATCGCCGCGCTGCCGCGACTGCGCGCACCGTCGCGCGTGGCGGTGATCGCGCCGGGCTACGCGGAACATGCGCACGCGTGGCGGCAGGCCGGACACGCGGTGACGACCTTGCCATGGGCCGACCTGCGCGAACGCGCGGGCGAGTTCGATGTCGTCGTCCTGATCCGCCCGAACAATCCGACCGGCGAGTGGCTCGGCACCAGCGACATCCTCGCATGCCATGACACCGTTGGAGCGCACCCGGGCGCGACGGGTGCTCGCGCCGCGCCTGCGAGGGAACAAGATAACCCCTGGCTCATCGTCGACGAGGCCTTCATCGACACGCGGCCTGACGACAGCGTCACGCCCCATGCCCGCGATGGGCTGATCGTGCTCCGCTCCGTGGGCAAGTTCTTCGGGCTCGCCGGCGCCCGCGCGGGCTTCGTCGCCGCGGCGCCGCCGATCCTCGATGCGCTCGCGGAGATGCTCGGTCCGTGGACGCTGAGCGGGCCGACGCGCCACGTCGTGACGCGCGCGCTCAACGACCGGGTGTGGCAAGCCTCCGCGCGCGAGTGCCTGCGCCACGCGGCGACCCGACTCGCGACGCTGCTCGGCAGGCACGGACTGACGCCGGATGGCGGCAGCGATTTCTTCCAGTACGTGCGGCGCCACGATGCCGCGGTGCTCGCCGACCGCCTCGCACGCCATGCGATTCTCGTGCGCGCGTTCGACGACCCGTCCGCGCTGCGCTTCGGACTTCCCGGCGACGACGCGGCGTTCGCGCGGCTGGATCGCGCGCTGGCCGAGGTGACGCGATGAGCGCGCGCGTGCTGATGGTGCAGGGCTGTACGTCCGACGCGGGCAAGAGCACGGTGGTCGCCGCGCTCTGTCGCTGGCTGAGACGACGCGGCGTGGCGGTCGCGCCGTTCAAGCCGCAGAACATGGCGCTCAACTCGGCCGTCACCATCGACGGCGGCGAGATCGGCCGCGCGCAGGCCGTGCAGGCGCAAGCGGCCGGCGTCGCGCCGCATACCGATTTCAATCCCGTGCTGCTCAAGCCCAACAGCGACACCGGGGCCCAGGTCATCGTCCATGGCCACCCGGTCGGCAACATGGACGCCGTCGGCTACCACGCGTACAAGCGCGTGGCGATGGAGGCGGTGCTCGCCTCGCACGCGCGGCTGGTGGCGGCGTATGACGCCGTGGTGGTCGAGGGGGCGGGAAGTCCCGCGGAGATCAACCTGCGCGAGCGCGACATCGCGAACATGGGTTACGCCGAGGCGGTCGATTGCCCGGTGATCCTCGTCGCGGACATCGACCGGGGCGGCGTCTTCGCGCATCTCGTCGGCACGCTCGCGCTGCTGAGTCCGGGTGAGCGCGCGCGTGTCGAGGGGTTCGTGATCAACCGGTTCCGCGGCGACATGGCGCTACTGGAACCGGGACTGGACTGGCTCGAGCGCGAGACCGGCAAGCCCGTCCTCGGCGTGCTGCCCTACCTGCATGGACTCGTGCTGGAGGCCGAGGACGCGCTGCCGCGGGAGCGCGTATCGCGATCCGCCGCACGCCTCCGCGTCGCCGTGCCCGCGCTGCCACGCATCAGCAACCACACCGACCTCGATGCGCTGCGCCTTCATCCCGAGGTCGACTGCGTGTTCGTCGGGCCGGGGGAGACGTTCCCCGCGTGCGATCTCGTCGTGCTGCCTGGCTCGAAGTCGACGCGCTCCGATCTTGCATGGCTGCGCGCGCAGGGCTGGGACACGGCCATCCTGCGCCACGTCCGTTATGGCGGCCGCGTGATCGGCATCTGCGGCGGCCTGCAGATGCTCGGCCGTGCGGTCCACGATCCACGCGGCGTCGAAGGACCGCCGGGATCGGCCGACGGCCTCGGCCTGCTCGACCTGGAAACGGTGCTGGCGCCGGAGAAGCAGCTGCGCAACGTGCGCGGCACGCTGGCCCTCGGTAGCGCCGCGGTGAGCGGCTACGAAATCCATTGCGGCATCAGCGAAGGCCCGGCGATGGCGCGTCACGCCGTGTCGCTGGACGACGGGCGCAAGGACGGCGCGCGGTCCGACGACGGGCGCGTCATGGGCTCGTACCTGCACGGCCTGTTCGATCATCCCGACGCGCTCGCGTTCCTGCTCGGCGATAGCGGGACGAGCGCACCCGCGTTCGACATCCGGGCCTTGCGCGAGGCGACGCTCGATCGTCTGGCCGACACCGTCGACGCGCACATGGACGTCGACGCGCTGACTCGACTTCTGGGAGGCGCACCGTGCTGACGCTGATCCTCGGGGGCGCGCGCTCGGGCAAGAGCGCCCTGGCCGAACGCATCGCAACGGACAGCGCGCGCGAGGTCGTGTACGTCGCGACGGGGCAGGCGTTCGACGAGGAGATGGCCGCGCGCATCGCACACCATCGGGCGCGACGACCGGCGTCCTGGCGATCGGTCGAAGAACCCCTCGCGCTCGCGGCGACCCTGCGCGCGCATGCCGCGACGGATCGTCTGCTGCTCGTGGACTGCCTCACGCTCTGGCTCTCCAACCTCCTCGGCGCCGACGACACCGGCGAGCGCCTCGTCGCGGAGCGCGCCGCGCTGTTCGACGTGCTTCCGGACATACCGGGCGACGTCGTATTCGTCAGCAACGAGGTCGGCCTCGGCATCACGCCGATCGGTGAGCTCACGCGACGCTTCGTCGACGAAGCCGGCCGCCTGCACCAGGCGCTGGCCGCGCGATTCGATCGCGTGGTGTTCGTGGCCGCCGGCCTGCCCATGACATTGAAAGGAACACCGCCATGAACGACTGGCTCGCGACGCCCTGTCGCGTTCCCGACGACGACGTCGCCGCCGCCGCGACACGACGCCAGGCGCGGCTGACCAAGCCCGCCGGTTCCCTCGGGCGGATGGAAGACCTCGCCGTCCAGCTGGCCGGCCTGCAAGGACGCGAACGTCCCACCGCCGAGCGTGTGTGGATCGCCGTCTTCGCGGCCGACCATGGTGTCGCCGTCGAGGGCATCTCGGCGTACCCGCAGGCCGTGACGGGCGAGATGCTGCGCAACTTCGCTAGCGGCGGCGCCGCGATCGCCGTGCTCGCGCGCGAACTCGACGCGACGCTCGACGTGGTGAACCTCGGCACGGTGAACGATCCCGGCGACGTGCCCGGCGTGCTCCGCCGCGTGATCGCGCCGTCCACGGCCAACATCGTCACGCACGACGCCATGACCTTGGAGCAGCTCGACGCCGCGCTCGCCGAGGGTGAGGCGAGCGTGCGGCGGTCGCTCGCCGCGGGTACCGACATCTTCATCGGCGGCGACATGGGCATCGGCAATACGACCTCGGCGAGCGCGCTGGCATGCGCGCTGCTGGGCGCCGCGCCGGACACGCTGGCGGGCGCCGGCACCGGACTCGACGCCATCGGCATCGCGCGCAAGACCGACGTGATCGCTCGCGCGCTGCATCGCCATTCCGACGCCGCCACGTCCCTCGAATGGCTGCGCCGCCTCGGCGGTTTCGAGATCGCGGCGCTGACCGGCGCCTTCGTCGCCGCCGCGCAGCACGGCGTGCCGGTGCTCGTGGATGGTCATATCGCGAGCGTGGCGGCACTGGCGGCCGTCGCGTTGCGTCCCGACGCGCGGCCGTGGTTCGTCTTCGCGCACCGGTCGCACGAGCGTGGTCACGCGCGCGTGCTCGCGGCGCTGGACGCCGAGCCGCTGCTCGACCTGAGCCTGCGCCTCGGCGAGGCGAGCGGCGCGGCGATCGCGGTCCCGCTGCTCCGCCTCGCCTGCGCGCTACACGGCTCGATGGCCACCTTCGCCGAAGCCGGGGTGTCGGAAGCATGAGCATCGATCTTCTCCGCCACGGCGACACCGCTCAGCGCAGCTACCGCGGCCAGCTCGACGATCCGCTTTCGTCCCTGGGCTGGACGCAGCTGCGCGACGCGGTACGCGGCCGGCGATGGGATCGGATCGTGTCGTCCTCACTGGCGCGCTGTGCGCGCTTCGCCGAGGAACTCGCCGCGGCCACGGACACGCCGCTGCGCATCGATCCGCGCCTCATGGAATACCACTTCGGCGAGTGGCAGGGCGTGCCCATCGAAACGCTCGCGGAACGCGACGCCGACGCGCTCGGCCGCTTCTGGTCCGATCCCGTGGCGCATCCGCCGCCCGGCGCCGAGACGTTCGAGACCTTTCGCGAGCGGCTCTCTCGCGCTCTGGACGACGTCGCCGCCGAAGCGGCGACGTCGAACGTGCTCGTCGTGACGCATGGCGGTGCCATACGGCTCCTGCGTTGCGTCGCCGAGGCGCGGCCCTTCGGCGACATGGCCGGCATCGACGTTCCTCACGCGTCGCTGCATCCGCTGGCGTGGTCGCGCTGATGCGCGGTCTCGCGCTCGCGTTCGGATTTCTCACGCGCTTGCCCGTGCGCATCGCGCATGTCGACCGGTCCGCGCAGGCGGCGTCGCTGAAATGGTATCCACTCGTGGGCGCCGTGCTCGGCGTCCTCCTCGTCGGCGCGGCGGCATTGCTGCATGGCATGCCCGCGTTGCCCGCCGCCGCGCTGCTCCTCGTGGCGTGGGTCGCGCTGACCGGCGCGTTGCACCTCGACGGCCTCGCCGACAGTGCCGACGCATGGATCGGCGGCATGGGCGACCGCGAGCGCACGTTGTCGATCATGAAGGACCCACGCAGCGGCCCCGCGGGAGTGGTCGCGCTCGTACTCGTGCTGCTGCTGAAGTTCGCTGCGCTCGCGACGCTGCCGAACGTCTGGTGGCTCCTGCTGCCACCGCTTCTGGGCCGCGCAGCGATCGTCGCATGGTTCCTCACCACGCCCTACGTGCGCGCGGCGGGCCTCGGCGACTCGCTGCGTGGTGCACCGGCGCGGGGTTGCTATAGGGCGCTGGCGTGTGTCGTCGTGGTCTGCGTGGCGGCCGGCGGCCGCGGCATCGTCGCGCTTCTGGTCGCGGCGGCGACGGCGTGGGCATGGCGTCGTGCCGTGATGCAACGGCTGGGCGGTTTCACCGGCGATACCGCGGGTGCGCTGGTGGAGCTGGTCGAGGCGACCACGCTGATGGTTCTGACCGCGACGTGATTGTCGCGCCGCGGGTTCATCGCGCTCGCCGTTCGACCATAGCCTGGCCCACGTTGCGTTTACGCATTCCACCTCCGGAAAGACGCATTGGTAGTGCTAAGCAGCGCTTGCCTTCGTTCGAGCGAAGAGCGTATGAGGGCGTTACAGGGATGATCGATCCCAGAGGGTGGGGTTGCCATGACCAATGAATGGAGGAAACAACGATGAGCGATGTCACTTCCATCGACGATGGAACCGCAACGGAGTGGTTGTCACCTCGTGACATCACTCTTGCGGTTGTCATGTTTTGGGCCACATTTAGTGATCCTTGCAGGCCGTATGCCGTGGTGTTCAAAGGCGTCGCGGCCGGGAATGCCGACGTGAGGCTGCGTTTCGCCTCGGTGGACGTAGACGCCGCGCTAAACACGGTTCGTGAGCAGGACATTCGCCAAGTACCTACGACGCACTTTTTTCGTAATGGGCAGCTCATCGACAGAGCCGTTGGCTACCTCTCCACAGAAGCACTCAAAGCTAAAATCGAGGCGTTGCTGAACGCATGATCGGCATGGCGAGGCAGCGACGGTCGCGTCGATAACGACAAGCGATGCGCTGCTGAAGCCGACGCCGCCGATCCCACTGATCGCCTGGCAGGAGGCAGGAACGCGCCTTTCGGGGGGCACCTCAAACGCGCGCTCCTGCATCGGTTCGTGGCCGAGTCGACGCCGTCTGAGTTCCGGGCGTCACCCGCCTCTCGTTACGGGCACCGTCGTCCGACCTTCCGGTATTCCCCGGCAGGCTGTCTCGCCACGACGTCGCACGATGCTTCGTACCGTCCGTCGACATCGCACGTGCATCGCGCCGCGTCGAGCGCCGGTCGGATCACCGGGAGAAGCAACGATGCAAACGAATATGAGAAAGCGTCCGGCCGTGCGGCTACGCGCGCTTGCCGCCGCGCTCGCGCTGACGGGCGTCATGGCGTCGACGGCCGTGGCGACGGGACAGGAGCGGCCGCTGGGCGCGATCGACGTGGCCGAGCGAACGGCGCTCGAGCGGCGGATCGAGACGCTGGCCAACGAGGCCGCGAACCGCCGTTCGTACATCGAGGAGGATCCTCTGCCCATTCACATCCGCGTGCGCTTCGACGTCGCCGCGGAGACGCTGATCATGGAAGCGGACGAACGCCTCGGCCCGCTTTCGGGCACGGGCGCGCTCGAGGACATGGAGATGGAGGTCCACGAAGCGATCCGCGCCCTTGTCAACGACATCCCGGGATTCCAGGGGCTGCGATGGCTCTATGGTGGAAAAGACATGTACTTCTGGTTCCCTCAGGACCGGCGCACGAGTCCAAGTGAAAGGACGGGGGCGCCGACTTCGGGTGTGCTGATCGATGCCGGCCACGGTCATTATTATCATCATGGCTTCAAAGACTGGCGACCGCAGCGTGACGTTAGAAGGATTTCCCGATTATCCGGTCACGTTCGTCGCGAAACCGGCTGGATGCGAGCAAGGCTGCCGCGCCGCGAGCGAGTTGGCAGCATCGAAGGACGACCTCGAATCGGTCACTCTGAAGTACCTCTGCCTTGACGAAGACACAGGCGCTCCTGTGACCCTATCCGTCGCAGCTGAAGACTTGCAGGGCGTCAAGAGCCCGGAGCGGCAAGTGACGCTTGCATGCATTCCGCGGCCAGATTGAGAGGAACCCGTTCGACGGGCTCGCACCATGTCGAGCGCTCGTCTGAGTGCAAGGAAACAACCGATGCACAGGCGTTCGGAACGGTAAAAAAAACGGCGCCCGAGGGCGCCGTTTCGTTATGAAGCATGTCGCGAGCTTTACTCGCCGATCTCGCGGATCCAGGCCTGCATGCCGCCGTCGACGCTGTAGACCTGCGTGAAGCCGTGCGCGGCGAGGCGCTTGGCCGAGTCGACGCTGGAGACGCCGGAGTTGCAGATGAAGGCGATCGGCGTGTCCTTCGGCAGCTGGGCGAGGGCTTCGTAGCCTTCGTTCTCCAGGATGCGGGCCGAGGCGATCGGCGCGATCTGCGCACGGTAGACCGCGGGGCGGTTGTCGACGAGGACGATGTCGCCGGCGTCGACGCGCGCCTTCAGTTCCTGCACGGACATCGAGGCGATCTCGACGGCGCCCGGGAACTTGAGGCTCAGGCCTTCGCCCTGCACGGTCGACACCCAGTCGATCACGATGCCCTTCGCGCGCGCCGCGCTGCCCGGATCGAAGTGCACCTCGATGCCGTTCGCGACGACGACGATGTCATGGTCGCCGGCGGGAGCGAGCTGGAAGCCGGCGCTGTGGTCGGGACCGATTTCCAGGTGCAGCGCCTGGCCCTGTGCGTTGGCCATGCCGCCGCGGATGGCCTCGGCGGCCTTGTCGGTGATGGTGATTTCCGGCGGCGTGCGATCGGGCGGGGTGGCACCGAACAGCGTGTGCAGCTCGCCGCTGGTGTACAGCTGGCGGATGATGTCCGAGCCGCCGACCAGCTCGCCCTTCACGTAGAGCTGCGGAATCGTGGGCCACTGGCCGAATTCCTTGATGCCCTCGCGGATTTCCGGATCCTCCAGCACGTTGACCGTGTGGTAGGCCGGGATCACGTCGTTGAGGGTGTTGATCGCCGCGGCGGAGAATCCGCACATCGGCTGCTGGCGCGTCCCCTTCATGAACAGCACGACGTCGTGCTGGCCGAGCAGGGATTCGATGCGCTCGCGCGTGGGTGTATCGAGGGCCATGGGGTCACCGCGGGAAGGAAAGGGGCCATTTTACCGGCATCCATCGCACATGGGCCCGATCCGGTCCGTTTCAACCCGCTATCGACACCCCACGGAGGGCGGAAAGGTCCGCCCGGCAGTCCGCCAGGGGCGCGAACCCGCGCACCGCCTCGGGCGAGGGGAGCACCGTCTCACGGCTGGCGCGACCCAGGGGCGTCACCCGCTCGGTCCAGTGGATCAGTTCCATCGCGCCCGTGAAGTCCTCGATCAGGGCGGTGCAGTGCTCCACCCAGTCGCCGTCGTTGAGGTAGAGCACGCCGTCCATGGGGCGTACGTGGCCGAAATGGATGTGGCCGCAGATGTGTCCGTCGAGGCCGCGCTCGCGGGCGTCGTCGGCGACGCGCTTCTCGTAGCCGCGGATGTACTCGAGCGCCGCGCCCACGTGCGACTTCAGGATGATCGAAAGCGGCAGGTAGGGCAGCTCGAGGCGCAGGCGCACGGCATGCACGCGCCGGTTCGCCCAGCAGATGAAGCGGTGCAGGGTGTCGCCGAGCGCGTTGATCCAGCGGCGTCCCACGTGTTCCGGGTCGAACTCGTCGCCGTGGCTGACGCGGTAGCGGCGCCCGTCGGCACCTTCGTGGATGGCGTCGAGCTCCACCCGGATGCCCGCGAGGGTGCTGCCGGCGAGCCCGCGCATCTGGAAGTCGTGGTTGCCCGGTATGTAGATCACCTCGACCCCGCGCGCGGCGAGCGCGACGAGTTCGGCGATCACGGCCGTGTGGTCGGAATGCCACCAGTGGCGCTTGCCGAGCGCCTCCAGGTCGACGATGTCGCCGACGAGGTAGAGCCGCTCGCAGTCGACCTGGCGGAGGAAATCGAGGAGGTACGCCGCCTTGCAGTCGGGCGTGCCGAGGTGCACGTCGGAGATGAAGGCGCTGCGGCAGGTGAGCTTCGCCATGGCATCGGTTCCCGGGGTTGTCCCGGGTGCCCAGTCTCGGGCCGCGAGGTAACCGCGGCATGGCGGTCGTGTTTCAGCGCCGTGGCAGCTCGCGCAGCGCGGCCCTGGCCTCGGGGAGGATCGCGTCCACCCAGAGCGCGTACTGCGCGGCCGAAGGATGCAGCCCGTCGGCCACCAGCATGTCCGGCGCCGCCCCGGCCTTGCGCGAGGCGGGCGTCACGTCCACCCAGCGCGCGTGCAGGCGCAGCGTTTCGTCGCGGGCGATGGCGTTGAAGGTGTCGATGTCGCGCGCGATCGCCGCGCGGTCGCGGCCTTCCGCGAAGGCCGTCACGCCCCAATCTGGAATCGACACGACAACGACGCGGCGCGCGTCGCCGGCGAACGTCGCCGCGCGCTCCAGCAACTGGCGGAACTGCTCGCGGTATTCGCTCGCGGCACGGCCGCGGTACTGGTTGTTCACGCCGATCAGCAGCGTCACGAGGCCCCAGCGCCCCTGCGGCGCGGCGGCATCGATCGCCGCGGAAAGCTCGTCCGTGGTCCAACCGGTCGTGGCGATGATGCGCGGCGGGTCGACGTCGATCCCGTCCGCGCGCAGCCGGACGGCGAGCTGCTCCGGCCAGCGTCCGGCCTCCGGCACGCCCTCGCCGATGGTGTACGAGTCGCCGAGGGCGAGGAACGTCGGCCGCGCCATCAGGCGACGGCGCTCGCCGAGGGGATCGTTTCGTCGGCCATGCGGGTCAGCACGCGGTCGACGCGCGTGAACACCTCGGCCAGCTGCGTGGGCTCCGGCAGAAGCGTCAGGCGCAGATGCCGGCTGGCGGAGAGATTGAAGCTGGTGCCCGGCACCACGAGCACGCTCTCCTCTTCGAGCAGGCGCAGCGCGAAGGCGGTGTCGTCGAAGTGGGGCATCGCATCGGCGCGGATCTGCGGGAACGCGTAGATCGCGCCGCCCGGCGCCACGACGTCCAGGAACGGGCTGGCGGCCACGTGCTCCAGAACGACGCGGCGTGCCTCGTGCAGGCGTCCGCCGGCGGCGGTGAGCGCGCCGATGGTCGGCTTGTCGAGCAGCGCGGGACGCACCGCCCACTGCGCGGTGACGTTCGCGCAAAGACGCAGCGCGGCGAGCAGCTGCAACGCGTCGCGGTACTCGGCGGTTCGCGCCGGTGCGCCGGAAAGACTCATCCAGCCCACGCGATAGCCGCAGGCCCGGTGCACCTTAGACAGGCCGCCGAAGCTCACGCAGGGATGGTCCCCGGCGACGGCCGCGAGCGGCTGGAAAGGCGTGCCGTCGTAGAGGATCTCGTCGTAGATCTCGTCGCAGAGCAGCAGCAGGCCGTGCCGGCGGGCCACCTCGACGATGCGCTCGAGCAGCGCCTTCGGGTAGACCGCGCCCGTGGGGTTGTTCGGGTTGATCAGCACGAGCGCGCGCGTGCGCGGTCCGACCAGCGCGTCGATTTCGTCGGGGTCGGGCAGGTGGCCGTTCTCGGCGAGGCAGCGGTAATACCGCGGGCTGCCGTCGTTGAGGATCGTCGCGGCGCTCCACAGCGGGTAGTCGGGACTCGGCAGCAGCACCTCGTCGCCCGGCTGGAGCAGCGCGCGCAGCGAGATGTCGATGAGTTCGCTCACGCCGTTGCCGATGAACACGCGCTCGATGTCGACACCCGTGGCGCCACGGGCGCGCTGCTGGCCGACGATGGCTTCGCGGGCCTCTTCCAGGCCTTGCTCATGGCCGTAGGCTTCGCTGTCGACGAGGTGGGCGCCGATGGCTTCTCGCAGGTGCGGCGGGGTGGTGAACCCGTAGCGGCCGGGGTTGCCGATGTTCAGCTTGATGATCGGCTGGCCGGCCGCTTCCATGTCGCGGGCGCGCCGGGTGAGGGCGCCGCGGATTTCGTAGCGCACTTCCGCCAGGTGCGCGCTGGGCTTGATCGAGGACACGTCGGGCCTTCCATAACTCGCCGCCGGGCCCTTTCCCGGCGGTCGTCATCCGATCGTAACAGCGTCCCGATGGGCCCGCGAGGCGGAAAACGGCCGCGGAGCGGGCATAATCGCGCCCATGACCGACACCCCGGACCTGGCGCGCCTGCGCCGTATCGGCTGGCGCGACCCCGCGCTGCCGGACGATCCACGCCGCCTCGCGCGCGTGGTGGCGCAGCATCGTGCCGGTTACGAGGTGCACGACGGCTCGGTCGCGTTCAACGCGCAGCCCGCCGGCGTCTTCCTCAAGCGCGGCCTCGATCCTTCGCTACGGCCGGCCGTGGGCGACTTCGTGCTGCTCGACCACGCGAACCATCCGGTCATCGAGGCGATCCTGCCGCGCCGCTCCGTGCTCACCCGCGCGGCGGCCGGCGAGCGCTACGAGCGGCAGATCATCGCCACGAACATCGACCACGTACTGGTGCTCACCGGCCTGGACGGCGATTTCAACCCGTCGCGCATCGAGCGCTACCTCACGCTGGTGGAAGGCTCCGGCGCCCGTCCCGTCGTGCTGCTCGGCAAGGCCGATACCGGCGTCGACGTGCAGGCGGCGCTCGACGCGCTGGTGGCGCGCCTGCCCGCCGACGCCGCGGTGCACGCGATCAACGCGAAGGATCCGTCCACCGTCGCGCTGCTTGCGCCTTACCTCGGCCCGGGCATGAGCGCCGTGCTGGTGGGTTCGTCCGGCGCGGGCAAGTCCACGCTCACGAACACGCTGCTCGGCGAAGAACGCATGGCCACCGGCGCCGTCCGTTCCCACGACAGCCGGGGCCGGCACACCACGACGCACCGCGCGCTGCTCAGTCTGCCGACCGGTGGCTGCCTGATCGACACGCCCGGCATGCGCGAGCTGAAGCTCACGGGCGAGGAGAACCTCGACCTCTTCGCGGACATCGAAGCGCTCGCCGCGCAATGCCGGTTCGCGGACTGCAGCCACGGCAACGAGCCGGGCTGCGCGATCCAGGCCGCGCTCTCGTCGGGCGAGCTGTCGCCGCAGCGCTGGCGCAATTACCTGAAGCTGCACGACGAACGCGAAGAACAGGCGGCCACGCTCGAAGCGCGGCTCAAGCGCAAGGCGGGACCGAAACATGGCGCGAAGCCGCGCCGTGGCGACTGGTCGCGCGATCCCGACTGACGCGAGCGCCACCTACGCGCATCGCGCCGGTGGCCGACATACGCCACGACGTCCCACGACTAACGTGCTCCGCCTCTATCGCGAAGCAGGGAGTCGTTCATGGCCATTCGTTCGCGCGGACGCAACGTACTCGCGCTCGCCATCCTGTGCGGCATTGCGCCGCCCGGGCACGCGGCGCAGTTCACGCGCGGCGTCGTGGTCGAACGCGGGCACGCGGAGCAGTTCCTGCCCGGCGACCTGATCGCGGTCGCCGATCCGGGGAGCATCGCGTTGCGCATCGGGGCACGCGCCACCGTAGACGGCGAGGGTCTTTCCATCCGCCACGGCGGGGCCGGTGACGCGACGCGTCGCTCCCACGGCATCGTCGCCGTCGACGGTGCCGTGCTCGCGCTGAGCCACAGCAGCGTCTCGATGCGGGCGCCATGGTCGACCGGCCTGCAGGTGCAACGCGATGCGAGCGCGTGGCTCGACACCGTGCGCATCGATATCGGCGCGGATCACGGCACCGCGCTCGCGCTCAGCGGTGGATCCGCGCGCCTGGATCGTAGCGTGCTCGATGCCGGGCGCGGCCACGCGATCGACACCCGGTTCCCGAACGGTGGCACCGCCACCGTGACGATGCGCGACAGCGCCGCGCACGGACACATCGAGACCGGCGACGTGGGACTCGTGCTTCGCGTCGTCGACAGCACGCTGGTCGGCGACATGATCCGGAGCGGCGCGGGCATGCTCGACGTGTCGCTGAGCGGAAGCACCTGGCGCGGCGCGGCGCACGGTCCCACCTCGTTCGCGCTCGAGCGAGGCACATGGACGATGACTGCGGACAGCGGCATCGGCGACATCCGCGTGGGCCGCGATGGGCGCGTCGCGCTCGCACGCACGGGCACCTTCGGCACGCTGCGCGCGGGCACCTGGCATGCGGAACCCGGCGCTGCGCTCGTGCTGCGTACACGCCTCGATGCCGGCGGCACGCTGGCACGCCAGGGTACCGACCGCCTGCTCGTCGCGGGCGACGTGGATGGCACGACCGCGGTCGAGGTCGTGCATACGGGTGGAGCTGGCGCGAACACGGCCAACCCACGGAGGCCCAACGGCGCGAGTGACGGCATCAGCATCGTGCAGGTCGGCGGGCATGCCACGGCCGATGCGTTCCGGCTCGCGGGCGATCACGTCGCCGTCGGCCCGTGGCGATACCAGCTGCACGCATACGCTCCCGACGTATCCGATCCATCGCAACGCCTCGTGGCCGGCGAAGGCGGGTTCTGGGATTTCCGGCTGCAAAGCACCCGCGTCGATCGCCACGGGAGGATGCCGGGACAGGACGCATTGCGCGGCGGCGCTCCCGATCGCGCGGCTCTGATGGCCCAGGTGCCGGCCTACCTCGTGCACGATCACGCGCTGATGGGCTTCGGCCGCGCGGCGATGGACGCGTTGCAGGCGGACGATACCGACGAGGCGCGCGAGCCGGCGCTGCGCGCCCGGGCGTTCGGCGGCGACAGCCACTACCGGAGCAGCCTCGGATTCGTCGACTACGGCGTCGACTACGTAAGAACCGATCGTGGGTTGCAGCTCCTGATGGACACGCCTGTCACCAGTACGGAAGGCACCGTTCTACGGCTGGGAGGCGGGCTCCTCGCCGGAAAGTCGTCCGTGCGGACGGATACGGCCGAAGGGCGCGCGTCGGCATCCACGTCTGCCGCAGGACTCGCGTTGTTCACCCGCCTGTCCACCGACGGCGGCTGGCGCCTGGCCGGCGGACTCGTGGCGACGCGATACGTCACGGCGGTCTCGGCTCCCGGCAGAGGCGAAACGCTGCCTGCGCGACACGCGCACGGGCTGGACACCTCGCTGTCGCTCGCCTGGCGTTGGCAGCTGGGGACGCACGCGGTGCTGGAACCGGGTGCCGCATGGCTTTCGCAGTGGCTTTCGACGCACGGCGCCACCGATCGCGACGGCATCGTCCTCGCGCCGACCTCCGCGCGCCGCGCGGTGTCGCGCATCGGCGCACGCGCATCGATGCCGTTCGCCCCCGAAGGGCGGACGCTCTACGCATGGGAAACGTATCTCGACGTGCGCTACGAGGCAGCGTCCGATCGGGCGGCGAGCGCGACGCTCTCCGGTGAGCGCTTCGCCGCGGGCCGCGCGGGCGCTGCCACCGTGACGTCGCTTGGCCTGCGCGCCGAGCTGTGGTCGCGCACGAGCGTGTGGCTGGAGGCATCCCGTCGCACGCGATCCGGCCGTGCCGGCGAGGCGGGCCTGCGCGCGGCCGCCGGTGTCTCGGTGGTGTTCTGACAGCTCGACGGTCAGTACGTCACCGTGACGGTGACCGTATCGCTGTATCCGCCCGCCGCGGCGGCCGGCTGCACGGGGACGCGGCCGTAGACGGTGAGGGTCTGCTCCGACCCCGAGCCGGTACCTGTCGCGGTGTCACTGTTGAACGTGTTGCCCCAGCGCTGCGTGCGTTGGCTGTCGCGGTACAGCTCGTAGGCGACGAAGCCCGATCCGGAGGCCATGCGTCGCGTCGATCCCGAGGCGTTCTGGCCGTTGTCGAGCCCGACCTGGAACGGCGAGCGGTTCGTGCAGGTCATCCTCAGCAACGACGTCTGATCGGATGGCGTGCGAAGGAAGCCGGGCACGTTGCCGAAGTCGAGTGCCGTGGCGGTCGTGATGGTGCATGCCTTCGCCACGGAGGACGTCACGGTCGACGATGGCCCCGCGGCCGTGCCACCGCCGCCGCCGCCGGTCTGGCACCCGGCGGGAAACGTGCCGAGGCTGAGCAGCGCCTCGTTGTACCGCCACGCGATACCGTTGGCCGCGGCGCCGCCCGCCAGCGTGGCGCTGTAATTGCCGGGTGAGAGCGACGGCTGTGGCGTCGGGATCCGTCCGTACACCGTCGCCGAACCGGTCTGCGTCTGCGGATTCGACAGGATGGTGAACTGCAACTGGAAGGGCAGCGGTGCATAGGTCGCGTTGCCGATGGGGCCGAGCACGCTGGTTCGCTGCGAGTCCTTGTAGATGTCGTAGCGCATGCGGTCGTTGCTGGCGTTGATCATCGTTCTCGGCGACACGGCACCCTGGTCGTCCGGTGCCATGCCGAGACATCCGGTGAGGTACACGCCGTAAAGGCCGCCGAGCAACCCGCCGGTATACGTGCAGCTGTAGTTGATCGTCGCCACCGTGTCGACGGCGGAGCCTGTCGGCTGCACGGCCGGGAAGGCGAGCGTGGTGATGCTCGTGACGCTGCACGTGGTCACCGCCTGCGCGCGCCCCGCCACGAACAGGGAGGCGACGCAGATCAGCACGATCGCGAGCCACTTCATGGCTCGCTCCGACAGGTGAGCGGGCCGATCTCGGGCAGGTCGCGCGCGCCCTTCGGATACGTCAGCTGCGCCCGGCAACGCGTGTGGTCGGGCAACTCGGCCTGGAGCGATGTGTCTCCCGGCAGGTTGTCGAGGTAGACGAGGCCGTCGTAGCCCACGAACGCCTCCTCGCCGGCTGGTGTGACGACACGCGTGCCGACGGCGAGCGGCTGCCCGCGACCGTCGACGAGGATGACCGACGCGGCGCGCACGCGCCGGATCGGGAAGCGCACGACGACACCCGAGCGATCGGCGGGCGCGACGATGGTTTCCACGCGCGAGACGCGGTCGTCGGCGGGCAGGTCCAGCGGGTCGATGCTGAGGCGATTGTCCTGGTAGGCGTTGAGGCGCGACACGAGCAACAGGCCACGCGCATCCGTGACTCCGGTGCGGCGGTTTTCCAGCAGCACCGGAATGTCGGCGGCACCCTCCGTAGTCACCAGCGCGAACGCGTCGTCGATCCGGCGGGCGGCGAACGCATGCCCACCCATCAGCACGACCGCGCCGTTCGCGTCCGCGTAGCCGTAGGTCGACGCACCCATCGTGCTCGCGCCGATCGTGAGCTGCCCGCGATTGCCCAACCAGCCCACTTCGCCGAGCCCGCCACCGTCGGCGCCGCCGCGGCCCTGCACGTGCCAGCCGAAGCCGCCGTCGCCGTCGATGGGGCGGCTGGCGTCGACGATCCCCGCCGTGTCCCCGCGGTCGCGCTGCAGGGAAGTACTCCACGTCGTGCGTTGGTCGAGTGCCACGGTGACGCCGACGAAGATGCTGCGGTCCGCCGCGTCGTCGAGGTTCTGGTTGTAACTCGCGTTGAAGGAGATGCCGCCGCCGAGCGTGCGCAGCAGGAAGAGGCCGGCGTAACGCGACGCCTCCTGGCCGGCGTAACGCAGGCGCACGAGGTTGGCGCCGAAGCTCGTGTCGCGGACGTTGAAACCGATCAACGCGCGATCGCTCACTCGTGGCGGCGGCGATCCGTACCCGGCCGCCACGTCGCGATAGCGTGCGTCGCCGCGCACGGTGTCGAACGACGCGTTCACGTAGCGGCCGTTCCAGGCGTAGCCCAGTCCGTACTGCGCGCCGCCACCGCGCGAGACGGCATACGACCCGTTGACCAGATGCGCGCCGCCGGGATTCCAGATCGCGCCGGCGCCGGCGGTGCCGCGCCCGTCGCCGGCCTCGACGTGCGATTCGAGGGTCAGGCGGTCGTCGACGCCACGGCGCCATGTGCCGCTGACGACGGGCGCGCTGGCGTAATCGAACGAGTCGATGCCGTAGCCCTGGCGAACCTTGCCGAGTTCCACCGACCAGTCGTCGAGCCCCGCCCGCAGCAGCTGGCGTGCCGAATAGAAGGGAAAGGTCACCGTACTGCTGCGCCCGAGCGCGTCGGTGAGGACGACCTGCGCCTGGCCCGCCTGGTCGACCCCGGGCACGGCGGTGAGCTGGAAGGGGCCCGCCGGCACCCGGCCGCTGTATTGCCGAACGCCGTCCACGTACAGCTCCACGGCCGACGGCGCCGTCGCCTGTCCGAAGAACTGCGGAAGCGGCGTCGTGACTGTGTAGGGCTGCAGGGCGAAATCGCTGCCGTACGCGATGCCGCCGATGCGCGTCGCGCGAGTCCAGGAAAGATAGCCGGTGAACGTGTCGCCGACCGTCAACGCCTGCGCGCGGTCGGGGAACGCGAGGCGCCACTGCGTGTCCAGGCGCACGGTACCGCCACGCCATCCGTCCTCGCGCGTTTGATAGCGACGGGTCAGCGACGTGTTGCTGAGCACGCCGAGGCCGTCGCTGAAGCCGCGCAGTTCGGCATAGCCGCTCACGTTGCCGAGGCCGTCGCCGTGCGCGGCGTACACGTCGTAGTTGAGCAGCAGGCCGGTGCCGCTGACCGCCTTCATGGCGCTGCGCTCCGGGCGGTTCAGCACGGTGGTGGGCAGCGACAGCCTCTCGGGCGGCACGTCGATCGTCACCTGCTGCCGTGCCACGTCGTAGCTGTAACGGAGGTCCGGGATCGACGCGAGGCACTGCTCGCGCTCGTCGGCGCCGCTGGCGAAGCCCAGGCCGCGCAGGTCCGCCGGCGTCGCGCAGAGCGTGCCGTCGCGGCGGACGAAATGGACGAGCCTGCCGGTGGCGCTGCCGTTGAGCACGACCTCCAGGTACAGGTCCTCGCCGACCGTGCGCACGCGCGGATCCACCGTCGGGGGCGGCGGCACGGCGAGTGCCTCGGTCGTCGTGGCGTGCGCGGCGCCCGCTTCGAACGCCAGCACGCTAGCGGCGGCCCGGGTCCACGACCAGGGTCGACTCCGCCGTCTCACCGTTGATCCTCGCGCGCAGGGCACCGCCGCCCGGTGGCGTCGCACCCGGCACGCGCCACTCCATCGTGGCGCCTGGCAGCGCGTAGCCGACGAGACCCGGCAGCAGCGACATCCGGTCCCCCTTCGCATCCTGCCGCACCACGTCCGCGATCTGCGCGTGGCCGGTGCCGGTGTTGCGCACGCGCAGTACCGAACCGCCGGGCGTGGCATCCCAGCTCGCCTGCAGCGTCGCCTTGACGGTCGGATCGCCGCGTGGCGCGAGGAATACCGGCACCGAATACCGCAGCACGAACTTCAGTCCCTCCGTGTCCTTTCCGTTGACCGGCAATTCGTCGACCAGCACGCGATAGGCACCTTCGTTCCCGTCGCCCGGAGGATCGATCTGACGGATGACACGCACCATCTGCCGATCGCCGGGCGCGATCGTCACCATCGGCGGGCTGACGACCAGATCGCGCGACGCTTCCAGGTAATCCTTGCCGTCCGCCTGCGTCCAGCGGAACACGCGTACCTGCGCGTGGATCGCGTCGTTGCCCGTGTTCGTCAGCCACAGCGCGTCGGCGCGGGTGACGGCGGCGAAGCGCATGCCGATCGGCGACACCTGGAGACCGCTCGCGCTGGCGCTGGGCAGGGACCCTGCGGCGGTGGCCATCGCGAGGGCCACCGCGATGGCTCTCGCAACGGGGGGCGCGCATCGACGCACCGTCAGTACGTGATGGTGGCGGTGATGACGTCGGTGTACGCGCCGGCCGGGAAGTTCGTGCTCGGCACGCGTCCGTAGACGGGAATGTTCTGCACGGTCCCCGTACCGCTACCGGCGAACACGTTGCCGCCGGTGCCCGTCGTGCTGCCCCAGATGTCGGCCGCGCCGCGCGACGGATTGCGGTAGAGCTGGTAGGGCACGAGCGCGGTGCCGTTGGTCATCGCGCGCGTCGTCGCGCTCGTCCCGTTCTGTCCGTTGTCGAGCGCGATCGTGTACGGCGCGCTGGGAGTGCAGTTCACGTTGAGCGCGCCCTGGTTGTCGACGTTCGTCGCCGTGGAGGGCTGGGTGCCGAAGTTCACGTCGGTCGGTGCGGTCGTGCTGATGTCGCACGCCGCCGTGATCGTGATCCGCACGTTGAACGTGGTCGTGGCGGTGGCGGCCCGAAGCTGTGGCGTGGCCACGGCGGCCGAGCCGAGCGCGGCGAAGACGAGGGGACGAACGAGGTGGCGCATGGCGATCTCCGAAGGTGGCGCACGCCGGAACACCGGCGTTGCGGGACGTGGTTCCTTCGGCTGCAAGAATCGGTGCGCGTGCGGTCGCCGCATGTGAAATTCCGGCCACGCTGCCGGATCGGCCTAGCGATGCCGAAAGTGCACAACGCCATGTCAAGGCTGCTTGACACGCCCCGCGAGAGCGCGCAGGATGATGTCAAGTGTGCTTGACACCCATGGCATCAGGGGAAAGACCATGCGAGCGGTGCTTCCGTCACCGGCGGTCGAGACCGTCGCCATCTGGGTACTGCCGACGCTGCTGTTCTGCTTCGGCGTGGCGAAGTGCGCCGTCCTGCGGCACTACCGCGACCAATGATCAACCGCGTTCGCGAACTCCGCGGCGAGCTCGGCTGGTCGCAGGCGGACCTCGCCGAGCACCTCGACGTCTCGCGTCAGACCGTCAACGCGATCGAGACGGGCAAGTACGATCCGAGCCTGCCGCTGGCGTTCCGCATCGCGCGGCTGTTCGGCCTTCCCATCGAATCGATCTTCACTCCCGGGGAATGACTGCATGAAGCGACCACCACGGATCGCCATCGTCGTCGCCATCGTGGCGGCCGTCCTCTCGGGACGCCAGTGGACGAAAGCGCACGGCGAGCCGTCCGCGAGCCCGTCCCCGCCCGCCGTCACGCGGCCGGCGCCACCGCGCGTGTGGCGCGTCGGATCGGTCGAGCTGAAGCCTTGCGAATTGCCGCAGGCGCATTCGGGGCTGTCAACCGCCGCGTGGTGCGCACCCTTCGACGTGCCCGAGGACCGTGCGAATCCCAAGGGACGCCACATCGCCTTGCAGCTCGCGCTCGTGCGCAGCAGCGCGCAGGTGCCGGCGAGCGACATCGTGGCATTCATCGCGGGCGGTCCCGGGCAGTCGGCCGCGGAGAGCTATCCGGCGATCGCCGCGGCGATGGCGCCCCTGCTGCAGCATCGCAACGTGCTGCTGCTCGACCAGCGCGGCACCGGTGGCTCGCACCCGCTCAGCTGCCGGGACGCCGGGCCGGGGGCGCCGGCCGGGGCGGACGAGGCGCATGGCTTCGACGCGGAAGCGGTGCGGAAGGAAACGCGGACCTGCCTCGGTCAGCTGTCGAAGGACGCCGATGTCCGTTTCTACACGACGACCGACGCCGTCGCCGACCTGGAAGACGTACGCCGCGCGCTGGGCTCGCCGAAGCTGGATCTGCTCGGGGTCTCGTACGGGACGCGCGTGGCGCAGCAATATGCGATGCGTCATCCCGACGGGCTGCGCACGCTGATCCTCGACGGCGTCGCGCCGAACGGCCTGGTGCTGGGCGAGGATTTCGCGGTGAACCTCGACGCGGCGCTGAAGGCGCAGTTCGCGCGTTGCCACGCCGACGAAGCATGCCGCAAACGCTTTAACGATCCTTACCAGACGCTCTACCAGCTACGCGACGCGCTGCGCGCGAACCCGCACAAGGTGACGTTCCGCGATCCGCAGGACTATTCCTCGGTGCAGCGCGTGCTCAGCGAGTTCTCGCTCGCGACGGTGGTGCGCATGTTCGCCTATTCGCCGGAAACCGCCGCGCTGCTTCCGCTGTCGATCGACGCGGCGGCGCACGGCGACGTCGGTCCGCTGCTCGGGCAGGCGAAGCTGCTCACCGGCGATCTCGGCGACACGATGGACGGCGGCATGCAGTACTCGGTCATCTGCACGGAGGACGCCGACCTTCTCCAGCCGCGGCCGCAGGACAAGGACACGATTCTTGGCGACACGCTCATCGAGGCCTTCCGCGCGGCCTGCTCGGTATGGCCGCACGGCGAGCGCCCGGCGAACTTCCACGCGCCGCTGAAAAGCGACGTGCCGGCCCTGCTGATGTCCGGCGAGTTCGATCCGGTGACCCCGCCCCGCTACGGCGACGACGTGGTGAAGGGACTGCCGAACGGCCGCCACCTCGTGCTGAAAGGGCAGGGCCACAACGTCGTGGCGCGAGGCTGCATGCCGCGCGTGCTCGAGCGCTTCATCGACAAGGCCGACGCGAAGGGGCTGGACGTGAGCTGTCTGGACCGCCTGAGGCCCTTGCCCGTATTCGTCGGATTCAACGGAGCCACGCCATGATCGAGGTGAGGGAGCTGCACAAGTCGTTCGGCGAGGTGCGCGCGGTCAACGGTGTGAGTTTCGTCGCCCGCGACGGAGAGATCACCGGCCTGCTCGGTCCCAACGGCGCAGGCAAGACCACGACGCTGCGCATGCTCTTCACGCTGATGAAGCCGGACACCGGCCAGGTGCTCGTCGACGGCGTGGACGCGGCGGTGGATCCGGATGCCGTGCGCCGCCAGCTGGGCGTCCTTCCCGACGCGCGCGGCCTGTACAAGCGCCTGACGGCTTCCGAGAACATCGATTACTTCGGCCGGCTCCACGGACTGCCGCCGGCCCTGCTGCGCGACCGTCGCGAGGCGCTGATCGACGCGCTGGAGATGCGCGACATCGCGACGCGCCGGACGGAGGGCTTCTCGCAGGGGCAGCGCGTGAAGACCGCCATCGCACGCGCGCTCGTCCACGATCCGCGCAACGTGCTGCTGGACGAGCCGACCAACGGGCTGGACGTCATGGCGACGCGCGCGATGCGCCGCTTCATGCGGCAACTGAAGGACGAGGGGCGCTGCGTGCTCTTCTCCAGCCACATCA
This sequence comes from Luteibacter sp. 329MFSha, assembly GCF_900111665.1. Taxonomy (NCBI): domain Bacteria; kingdom Pseudomonadati; phylum Pseudomonadota; class Gammaproteobacteria; order Lysobacterales; family Rhodanobacteraceae; genus Luteibacter; species Luteibacter sp. 329MFSha. The sequence continues at coordinate 40,153 of NZ_FOJE01000002.1, forward strand.
TGCAGGAGGTCGCGGCGCTCTGCGATCGCATCGTCGTGATCGCGCACGGGCGCGTCGTCGCCGACGAGGCGCCGGCGATGCTGCTCGAACAGACGGGCGAGGCGACGCTCGAGGACGCCTTCGTGAAGATCATCGGCACGGACGAGGGGCTCGCGGCATGACGGCTTTCTCCACGGTCTACTGGAAGGAAGTGCGGGAGAACCTGCGCGACCGCCGCACGTTGATCAGCGCGCTCGTCACCGGCCCGCTGCTCGGCCCCGTGATGTTCATCATGCTGATGAACGTGATGGTCACTCGCGAACTGGCGAAGACGGACCGGCCGCTGACCGTGCCGGTCATCGGCGCGGAGCTCGCGCCCAACCTCGTCGCCGCGCTCAGGAGCGCGAGCATCGACGCCGGCCCGGCGATACCCGACCCCGAGAACGCGGTGCGCGAGCAGCGTACCGACGTCGTGGTGAGGATTTCGCCGCGTTATCCCGAGGCCTGGGCGAAAGGACAGCCCGTGCAGGTGGAGCTCATCTACGATTCGTCGCGTCGCGACGCGTCGGCGCCGATCATGCGCGTGCGCGGCCTCGTCGAGAGCTACGGCCGGCGCGAAGGGGCGATGCGGCTGATCGCACGCGGCATGTCGCCGAACACGGCGTGGCCCGTGCAGGTCGCGGACCGCGACCAGGCGACGTCGCAGTCGCGTTCCGCGCTCATGTTCTCCTTCCTGCCGTACTTCTTCGTGCTCACCGTGTTCCTGGGCGGCATGTACCTCGCGATCGACCTCACCGCCGGCGAGCGCGAACGGCAGTCGCTCGAGCCGCTGTTCGTCAATCCGGTGCCACGCTGGCAGATCCTGGCCGGGAAGCTCGGCGCGATCTGCACGTTCGCCCTGGTCAGCCTGTTGCTCAGCGTCGCGGCCTTCGCGACCGCGCCCTGGTTCATCCCGACGGAGAAGATCGGCATCGCGCTGGATCTGGGCTGGCGCTTCGGCTCGCAGGTCGTGTTGCTCATGCTTCCCATGATCCTGCTGCTCGCCGCGTTGCAGTCGCTGGTCTCCGCGTTCGCCAGAAGCTACCGCGAAGCGCAGACCTACCTCTCGGTGCTGATGATCATCCCCGTGCTGCCGAGCCTGCTGCTGTCGGTCGTCGCCATCCGCGCCGAGCCCTGGATGTACGCGGTGCCGCTGCTCGGACAGAACCTCGGCATCGTGCAGCTCCTGCGCGGCGACGGCATGACGGCGTGGGAGATCGGCCTGTGCATGGCCGGTGGCTTCACCGCGGCGATCCTCGCCATCTGGGCCACGGCGACGATGTACCGCTCCGAGCGCCTCGCGATCTCGGGATAGGAGGCCCCGAAAGCGTGGCTACCGGAGGGTGGGAGCCGATCGTATCGGCGATGGCGTCGCGACGGCGTCCCTTATCGCCAGCGCACGTCCACGCCCACCAGCAGCGTCCGCCCCGGCGCCGGCTCGTAGTAACGCCCGTTGCCGTCGTTGACGATCACGGAACCGACGACATGCCGGTCCGCGACGTTGTCCACGCGCGCGAACGTGTTCACGCGCCACGGTCCGTCGTCGAAGACGTAGCCACCCGACACGCCGAATAGCGCGTAGCCTGGCGCCGACTCCGTACCGAGGTCGTTGACGGACGTCGAACCCATCGCGCTCATGTCGACGCCGGCCTGCCAGCCGCGATCGGCGCCGTACTTCAGCGCGGCGTAGCCGGTCGAGCGCGGCACGCCGGGAATGCGCGTACCGGCGGCGACCGGCGTGTCGGGCGCGGCGCAGCCGGCCGACACGCAGGTGAGGAACGGTGAGCGGAAGCTGGCCTGGATCCGCGTATAGGCCGCGACCAGGTGCAGGTCGCGCGCGAGCTCGCCATCGAACGAGAGCTCCACGCCCTGCCGGCGCGAGCTGGCGATGTTCTGGTAAGTCGTGCGGCCGCCCAGGTTGGTCGCGACGGCGAGTTCGTCGTCGCTGTCCGCGCGGTAGACCGCGAGGCCCGCCTGGACGCGGTCGGTGGGTCGCAGCTTGATGCCGATCTCCTCGTTCCGCGAATGCGAGGGTTTCAGGTCGAACGCCAGGCCCGCGCCACGATCCGCGCGGTAGCCGAGTTCCGAGAACGTCGGCGTCTCGAAGCCGCGTCCCCAGTTCGCGTAGGCGTGCAGCCAGGGCGCCGCTCGCCAGAGCACGCCGAACACCGGCGTGGTCGCCGAGTACGTCACGCTGCCGCTGTCGTCCGGGTTGCCGGCGGCGACGTAGCGGTCCGTCGAACGGAAGCGGACCTCGCTGTGGCGCGCGCCGCCCATCAGCGTCCAGTCGTCGGCGACTCGCCAGGTGGCCTGGGCGTACTGGTCGAAGTCGAACACGCGGTCGATCTCGTTGCGCCGCTTCGCGCCACGCACGCCGAGCGAGCGGCCCACGAAATTCTCGTAACCCTGCCGATGCTGCGTCTGGTTGTCGTAGGCCAGGCCGGCGGCGATCTCGAACGGCCGGCCGGCGAGCGTGTCGCGCCACGTCCAGCGCGCGTCGCCGCCGCCGTATTCGTTGCCCAGGTCCACCACGCCGCCCGAATTGCCCGGCTGCGATGACTGCGTCGCCACCGGGATCGACAGGTACTGCAACACGCTGCGCCTGCCGTAATAGCCCATCACGCGAAGGCTGTTCGCGTCGTCGAGGCGCTGGTCGTAGATGAGACCGGCCTGTTGCTGGTCCACCGACTTGCGCGTGTCGAACGTGTTCGCGACGGCGGCCACCTGGCGGGGATCGGCCTTGTACTGCGCGCGCGTCAGGCCCAGCGGATCCTGCGCGTCCGGCACGTCGAGGGCGTTGAGGACGAGGGTGAGCTTCGCGTCCTCGTCGATCTTCCAGCCGATCTTCGCGTTGCCCGATTCGCGTCGCGCGGCGCTGTGGTCGCGATAGCCGCTGGTGCGGAAGTGGGTGACGTCGACGTTGTAGTCGACCGGACCTTCGACGCCCCGCGCATTGACCGACGAACGGAAGTTCCCGTTGCTCCCGCCCGCGACGCCGAAGCGCAGCTCCGGCGGCTGCGTGCCGTCGGCGGTGAACAGCTGCACCACGCCGCCCGACGCGTTGCCGTAGAGCGCCGAGAACGGGCCGCGCAGCACTTCGACGCGATCGGCGGAATCGAGATTGAAATGCGACACCTGCCCCTGGCCGTCGGGCATCGTGGCTGGGATGCCGTCCGTGTAGAGCCGCACGCCCCGGATGCCGAAGGTCGAGCGCGCGCCGAAGCCGCGGATCGACACCTGGGCGTCCTGCGCGTAGTTCTGCCGGTCGCGCGCCACGATGCCGGGGATCGCCTGGACGCGTTCCGAGAGGTTCACGTCGAGCGAGCCATCGGGCGGCGTCGCCGCGACATCGATGGCGGCCGGGATGTCGTAAGGCGACTGCTCGCTGCGCGTCGCCGTGACCACGACGGGAGCGAGACGAGCCTCCTGCGCGGCCGCGGCCGTGCAGAGCGCGAGCAGGATGCCGCCGGCGAGGGGACGAAGATGGGGCCGCATGGGGAGTCCTTCCGGGGGAACCCGCATCATCCACGATCCCGCGTCGCGATTCCGTGGGAACGCACGCACGAACCGCGAATACCCTCTTCCGTGGGAGCGGACCTGGCCGCGACAGCTTTTCGCGACACGCTCAGTCCCTGTCGCGCCCCAGCGAAAAGCCGTCGCAGCCAGGTCCGCTCCTACCACCGCGGGGGCATGCTAGCCTTCCCGCCCACCATCCCAACGCATCGGTACGCGCCATGAAGAAGTTCGTCATCGCCAGTGTGATCGGTCTCGCCGTGTCGGTCGGCGCGCAGGCCTTCCAGGCCGACCAGCCCGCCGCGCCCACGGCCCCGGCCAGCGCGGGTGCCGCCAGCGCCGCGCTGATCGACAAGGCAGTCGCGGGCACCTGGCGCACGCCGGCGTTCGTGGCGCGCGACAAGTACCGCCATCCGGCGGAGACCCTGAAGTTCTTCGGCGTCCGTCCGGACATGACGGTGATCGAGATCTATCCGTCGGGCGGCTGGTACACCGAGATCCTCGCGCCGTACCTCAACCCCAACGGCCATTACGTCGCCGCCATCGAGAAGGGCTCGAAGGGCGTGACGGCGATGAAGAACAAGTTCGCGGACAAGCCGGCCCAGTACAAGCTGGCCGAGATCCGCGAGTTCGATCACAAGGCGCCGGACCTCGGCAAGCCCGGCTCGGCGGACATGGTGCTGACCTTCCGCAACGTGCACAACTGGGCCGCGGACGGCACGGCCGAGGCGATGTTCAAGGCGTTCTTCGCGGTGCTCAAGCCCGGCGGCGTCCTCGGTGTCGAAGACCATCGCGCCGACAAGGGCAAGAAGGTCGACGACGTGGTGAACTCGGGTTACCTGCCGACCGATTACGTGATCAAGCTCGCGACCGACGCCGGCTTCCGGCTGGACGGCCAGAGCGAGGTCAACGCCAATCCGAAGGACAACCACGATCATCCGAAGGGCGTGTGGACGCTCCCGCCCGTGCTCGAACTGGGCGAAACGGACAAGGCGAAGTACCAGGCGATCGGCGAGTCGGACCGCATGACCCTGCGCTTCGTGAAGCCTGCTTCCGCGAAATAAGTGCTGCTCGCGTTGAACAAGCCCTTCGGGGTGCTCTGCCAGTTCACCGACGAAGGCGGCCGGCGCACGCTGGCCGACTTCGTGACGCAGAAGGGTGTGTACGCCGCCGGACGGCTGGACCACGACAGCGAAGGCCTTCTGCTGCTGACCGACGACGGCAAGCTGCAGCACCGCCTGGCGGATCCGAAACACAAGCAACCGAAGACGTATGTGGTGCAGGTCGAGGGGACGCCGACGGAGGAAGCGCTCGAACGCCTCCGTCGCGGCGTCACCCTCAACGACGGGCCGACGCTCCCCGCGGGTGTCGAGGCCATCGACGAACCCGACTGGCTATGGCCCCGCGATCCGCCCGTGCGTTTCCGCAAGACGGTGCCGGATGCGTGGTTGCGCATCGTGCTGCGCGAGGGGCGCAATCGGCAGGTGCGGCGCATGACGGCGGCGGTGGGATTGCCGACGTTGCGGCTGATCCGTGAATCGATCGGAGAGTATCGGCTGGACGGGCTGGGCCTGGGCGAAACCCGGCTCCTTCGCTAGCGCGAATCGCCGATACGATCGGCGATTCCGGTTGGACGAACGGTTCACCACTCCGCGACCGACCCATCCGGGTGCCGCCACAGCGGATTGCGCCAGTCGGCGACGTCGCGGTTGCGCTCGATCACCAATGCCTCGTCGACCTCGATACCGAGGCCGGGTGCCGTGAACGGATGCGCGTAGCCGCCCTCGTCGAGCTTCAGGGCGTCCTTGTTCACGACGTAGTCGAGCACTTCGCCGCCGCGGTTGTAGTGGATGCCGATGCTCTGCTCCTGCAGCGTGGCGTTCCAGGCGACGAAGTCGACGTGGAGGCACGACGCGAGCGCGATGGGGCCGAGCGGGCAATGCGGCGCGAAGGCCACGTCGTAGGCTTCGGCCATCGCGGCGAGCTTCACGCATTCGGTGATGCCGCCGGCGTGCGAGAGGTCGGGCTGGATGATGGAGATGCCGCCACGCTCGAGCACGTGCTTGAACTCGAAGCGCGAATACATGCGCTCGCCGGCGGCGATCGGAATCGACGTCTGCGCGGCGATGCGTGGGTAGTACTCGGCCTGTTCCGCCAGCACCGGTTCTTCGATGAAGAGCGGGCGGAAGGGCTCCAGTTCCTTGACCAGCACCTTGGCCATGGGCGCGGACACGCGGCCATGGAAGTCCAGGCCGAACTCGATGGTGTTGCCGAAAGCTTCGCGGATCTCCGCGACACGGGCCACCGCCGCGTCCACGGCCTTGCTCGATCCGATGATGCCCATCTCCTCGCAACCGTTCATCTTGAACGTGTCGAAGCCGTGCGCGAGGCGTTCGCGTATCTGCGCGATGACGTCGGCGGGCCGGTCGCCGCCCACCCAGCAGTACGTCTTCATGCGATCGCGCACGCGGCCGCCGAGCAGCTCGTAGACGGGCGCGCCGAGCGCCTTGCCCTTGATGTCCCACAGCGCCTGGTCGATGCCGGCCATCGCGCTCATGAAGACCGCGCCGCCGCGATAGAAACCGCCGCGGTACATCGTCTGCCAGATGTCGTTGATGCGCGCCGGGTCCTTGCCGATCACGAACTCGGAGAGTTCCTGGACGGCGGCCTCGACGGTGCGCGCCCGGCCTTCGACCACCGGCTCGCCCCAGCCGACGATGCCCTCGTCGGTCTCCATCTTGAGGAACATCCAGCGGGGAGGAACGCGGTACGTGGTGATCCGGGTGACTTTCATGTTCAGACCGAGCGGTAGGCTTTGACGAAGGCGGCGGCGCGCTCGCGCGTGCGCGAGACCGGCTGTCCGGGTTTGTACAGATCGCTGCCGAGTCCCGCGCCGATGCAGCCGGCGTCGAGGTACTGGCCCAGATTGTCGGGCGTGACGCCGCCGACCGCCAGCAGGGGCAAGTCCGGCGGCAGCACCGCGCGGATCGAGCGGATGTACCCCGGGCCCAGGTTGGACGCCGGGAACAGCTTCAGCGACTGGGCTCCCGCGGCCAGGGCCACGAAGGCCTCGCTGGGCGTCGCGAAGCCGATGGACGCGTACATGCCGCGCTTGATGCCCTGGCGTACGACCGCCGCGTCCGTGTTCGGGGTCACCAGCAGATGGCCGCCCAGGTCGGCGACCTCGTCGACGAGTTCCGGGGTGAGCACCGTGCCCGCGCCCACCAGCGCGCGGTCACCCGCCGCCTGCACGGCCAGCGGGATGCTGCGCCGCCAGTCGGGGGAGTTCAGGGGGATCTCGATGGCGTCGAAGCCCTCGGCGATCAGCGCCTCGACGTGGTCGACGGCTTCGTCGGGCGTGATGCCGCGCAGGATCGCGACGAGGGGGAGGGCGGTGGGCCAGGCCATGGGGATCACTCGTGATAGAGCTGGGAACGGCCACCGTCGATGCGGATGTCGGCGGCATTGATGTAACGGGCTTCGTCGGAGGCGAGGAAGAGCGCGGTGTACGCGATTTCTTCCGGTGTCCCGATGCGCTTGTTGGGCAGGATCTCGGTCTGCTTGCGGCGCTCGGCCTCCGGATCCGGCGCCGCGGCGAAGCCGGCCTCGGCGATGGCGGTGAGCACGAGCCCCGGCGAGATCGAATTCACGCGGATGCCGCGCGCGGCGTATTCGATGCCCAGCGCCTTGGTCAGGCCGATCAGGCCGTGCTTCGCCACCGGGTAGGGGAAGCAGTGCGGAATGATCTTGTGGCCGTGCACCGAGGCGATGTTGACGATGCTGCCGCGACCGAGGCCGAGCATGCCCGGCAGCACGGCCTTCGCGCAGTTCCAGGCGCCCTTGAGGTCGACCTCGAAGCAGCGCGTCCATTCGTCGTCGCTCAGGGACAGGGGATCGTTGAAGACGTTGATGCCCGCGTTGTTCACCAGCACGTCGGGCGCGCCGAAACGCTCGGTCGCGGCGTCGACCATCCGCTGGATCGCGTCGGGGTGAGTGACGTCGGCCTCGAAGAGCATGGCCTTGTCGGTGTTCAGTCCCGCGAGCGTCTCGCGTGCCTGCGCGTTGTCCTCGAGCACGTTCAGCACGACCGACGCCCCATGCGCGGCGAAGAGCTTCGCGGTCGCGGCGCCGATGCCCTGCGTGGCACCGGTGACGATGGCGACTTTGCCGGCGAGGCGGGGCAGGGGCGTCGTGCGCGGATCGGGCTGCATGCCGGCGTTCATGCGCGCACCTCGTGGCCGTAGCGGGCTTCGGGAAGGCCGCGGCCACGCGGCGGCGTGCCGATGAAGATGGCGCCGTCGAACGGCTCCACTTCGGCGAGGTATTTGTTGGCTGACGTGATGACCATGCGGTCGAGATCCTTTCCTGCGAAGCTGACGCAGCTGGGCTGCCGCGCCGGAAGATCGATGGTGGCGTCGATGCGGCCGTCCGGCGCATAGCGCACGACGCGCGACGCGCCCCATTCCGCGTTCCAGACGTAGCCCTCGGCGTCGACCGTGGAGCCGTCCGGCTCCATTCCCGCGCGCAGTTCGGCGAACACGCGGATGTTGGCGACGTCGCCCGTGGCGGCATCGTAGTCGCACGCCATGATCTGCGCGGTGGGCGAATCGGTGAAGTACATCGTGCCGCCGTCGGGGCTGAAGCAGATGCTGTTGGTGATGGCGGCCTTCGGCAGCGCCAGGCGATGGAGCCGGCCGTCGTGCGTGAAACGCCAGAACGAGGCGATCTTCGCGGGGCTTCCGTCGTCGTTGCGCGGGCCGGATTCGTTGAGCGTGCCGAAGACGAAGTTGCCGGCGCGGTCGCAGCGCCCGTCGTTGGCGCGCATGCCGGTCAGGTCGGGCTCGATGTCCGCCAGCACCTGCAGCCTGCCGTCCTGCGTATAGAAGCGCGCCACCTGCTTTTCCATGGCCAGCAGCAGCACGCCCGCTTCGTGCGTGAGCGCGAAGCAGCAGACGCGGGCGGGCAACGTGTGTTCGTCGATCTGGCCCGTTTCCGGGTCGTAGGCGTACAGCGTCGACGTGGCGATGTCGGTCCAGCGGACGCGTTGGGTGAGGTCGTCCCAGATCACGCCCTCGGCATGGGCCTGGCGGTGCCCGGACAGCGGTTTGAAGGTATCGGTCATCAGCGGGCCTGTCTGCGGTTCTTGAGCTGGTCCACCAGCACCGCGATCAGCAGGATCGTGCCACGGACGAGGTACTGGTAGAAGGCGTCGATGTTCATGAGGCTCATCGCATTCTGCACGGTGCCCATGATGAGAACGCCAACGATCACGCCGCTGATGCTCGCCCGGCCGCCCATGAGCGACACGCCGCCCAGCACGCAGGCGGAGATCACGTTGAGTTCGAAGCCTTCGCCCGCGTTGGGCTGGCCGCTGGTCATGCGCGAGGCGAGGATGATGCCCGCGAGCGCGGCGATCACGCCCTGGATGAGGAAGATGGCGATGCGCACGCGGTCCACCGCGACGCCGGCGAGGCGCGAGGCATCCGGGTTGCCGCCGATCGCCAGCGTATTGCGGCCGTAGATGGTCTTGTTGAGCAGCACGCCGAAGACGACAAAGCAGGCCAGCGTGACCCAGACCGGCACCGGCAGGCCGAGCACCGAGGCGCTGCCGAGCGTGAAGAAGGCTTCGTTGCTGACGCCCACGGCCTGGCCGTGCGAGCTGATGAAGGCGAGGCCGCGCACGATTTCCATCGTCGCCAGCGTGGTGATCAGGGCGTTGATCTTGAGCTTGGCGATCACCGCGCCGTTGACGAAGCCGACCAGCGCACCCGCGGCGAGGCTCGCCGCGACGCCGATCGCGACGCTGCCGGTGGCATTGGCGACGATGGCGCAGAACACGCCCGCGAAAGCCACGGTCGAACCCACGGAGAGGTCGAAATCGCGCGACGCGAGGCAGAACATCATGGTGCACGACACCATGCCGATCTGCGACACGGACAGCAGCAGGCCGACCATGTTGTCCCACGAGAAGAAGTACTGCACCGAGGCGCTGAGCACCGCGAACAGCGCGATGAAGATCAGGATCAGGCTGTAGTCGTCGACGACCTGCCAGAACAGGGCGCGGCGGCGCGTGGCCGGGGTGTCGCGGGTGGCGCCGATGGCGGCGGCGGAGGACTCGGTCATGGGCTGTCTTACCTGGCAGGCGTGGGGGTGGCGCTGGCGCCTTCGGGGAGGGCGGCGGCGAGGACGTTGGCCTCGTTCGCCTCGTCTCGGCTGAACTGGGCGACGATGCGTCCGCGGCACATGGCGATCACGCGATCGGACACGCCGAGCACTTCCGGCAGTTCGCTCGAGATCATCACCACCGCCACGCCGCGCCCGGCCAGCTCATAGAGCACGTTGTAGATTTCGTTCTTGGCGCCGACGTCGATGCCGCGCGTGGGTTCGTCGACGATCAGCACGCGGAGGTCGCGCTCCGCCAGCCAGCGCGACAGCACGGCCTTCTGCTGGTTGCCGCCGGAGAGCAGGCGGATTTCCTGCCGGCGGTGCGGCGTGCGGATGCGCAGGCGGTCGATGTAACCGTCGGCGGTCTTCGCCTCGACGCGGTCGTTGACGAAGAGCCCGGCGACGAGATGGTTGCGCCGCGCGCTGATGTTGATGTTCTCGGAGACGGAGCGGACGCCGATGATGCCGTCCTCCTTGCGATCCTCCGGGCAGAGCACCAGGCCGTGGCGGATGGCGTCGCGGATCTGCGACGGCTTCACCGGCTGGCCGTCCACGGCGACGTCGCCGGTGAGGCGGCGGTCGGCGCCGTAGATGACGCGCATGATCTCGGAACGGCCCGCGCCGACGAGGCCGAAGAAGCCGACGATCTCGCCCGCCTTCACCTCGAAACTCACCGGTTGCTGCACGGCGCGGCCCGAGACGTTCTTCACGGAAAGGCGGATGTCGCCATGCTCGCGGGGCCGGTAGCCCCAGATGTCGCCGATGTCGCGGCCGACCATGCGCTGCACGAGGGTGTCGCGCGTCACGCCTTCGAGGGTGTCGAAGTCGGCGACCTTGCGGCCGTCGCGGAAGATCGTCGCGGCGTCGCACAGCTCGAAAATCTCGTCGAGGCGGTGCGAGATGTAGATCATCGCCTTGCCCTGCGCGCGGAGGTCGCGCACGAGGCGGAACAGCACCTCGGTCTCGCGATGCGACAGCGAGCTGGTGGGTTCGTCGAGCGCGAGGATCTTCGCGTCGCGCAGGATCGCCTTCACGATCTCGACCATCTGCCGCTGGCCGATCGAGAGTGCCTTGAGCTTCGCGCGCGGATCGAGGTCGACGCCGAGCGCGTCCAGGCGTTCGCGCGTCCACGCCAGCGCGCGGCGCCGGTCGACGAGGCCGAAGCGCGTCGGCAGGCGGCCGAGCAACAGGTTCTCCATCACCGAAAGTTCGGGTACGTACTGAAGTTCCTGGTGGATGACCGCGACGCCCGCGTCGATCGCGTCGGCGGCCTTGCGGAAGTCCATCGCGCGACCGTCGATCGCCACCTCGCCCTCGTCGGGGATGTACTCCCCGCCGAGGATCTTCATCATCGTCGACTTGCCCGCGCCGTTCTCGCCGAGCAGGCCGTGCACGCTGCCGGCGCGCACGCTGAAGCCGACGTCGGAGAGCGCGCGCACGCCCGGGAAGCTCTTCCCGATGTGGCGGAACTCGAGGCGCGGAGCATCCGTCATCGTCAGAGCCCCATTTCCTTGCGCACCTCGGCCGAGTTGGCCTTGGTGATCAGCTGGCCGGTGGTCAGCGTCAGCTGCGGCGGCGCCTTGTCGTTCTTGATCCACTCGTACATGTTCACCGAGGTCTCATAGCCGTGGCGCTTCGGGCTGATCAGCACGCTGCCGAAGAAGCCGGTCGGCTCGCCCTTGGCGAACTCGTTGAGCGCCGAGTTGCTGCCGCCGATGCCCACGCCGATCATGTTGTCGGCACGGAAACCGCGACCCTCGGCGGCACGCACGGCACCCAGCACGGCCTCGTCGTTGAGGCCGAACGCGACCCAGTGCTTGTACTTCGGGTTCTGCGTGATGGCGATGTTCGCGGCGTTGAACGCGTTCTCCGTGTCCGTCTTCGCTTCCGGGGCGTTGACGATGTTGGCGGTCGGGAATCCCGCGGCGGTCAGCGCCGCGATGGCGCCGTCGGTACGCTCCTTCGCGGTGGGCAGCTGGTCGTAGGAGATGCGCAGGGCGCCGGTCTCTTCCGGATTCCAGCCGCGCTTCTTCATCTCGTCCGCGATAGCCTGGCCGACCTGCTCGCCGATCTTCGACGCCGAGATGCCCATGTGCGGGACCGTGTCGATCGCGTTGCCCGAACCGTCGACGAGGCGGTCGTCGACCGTCATGAGCTTCAGGCCGTCCGCTTTCGCCTTGGCGACGATGGACGGGCCCAGCTTCACGTCGGGCGTGCAGATGATGAAGCCCTGCGCATGCTGCGACTTGAGATTGTCGATGGCGGTGAGCACCTGGCCGCCGTCCGGCGCGCCGATCTTCACCAGCGTGAAGCCTTTTTCCTTCGCCGCCTGTTCGGCGTACTTCCATTCGTCCTGGAACCACGGTTCCTCGGGCTGCTTCACGACGAAGCCGATCTTGACCTGGTCGTTGCCGCCCGACGAGCAGGCGGAAAGCGTCAGGGCCAGTGCGAGCACTTTGAGGCCAGTGGCGATCTTGTTCTTCATGCGGTCCCTCCTCTTGGATTCAGTCAGTCGACCAGGCCGCGTTCGCGAGCGACGGCGATGGCGCCGTAGCCCGCGAGGTCGCGTTGGTCGTCGTCGTCCAGCACCGTGACGGTGCCGGAGAAGAAGTCGTCGCCTTCGACCAGGCGGGCGATGGCTTCGCGCAGGATCGGCTTGCCGCTGATGACGAAGCGGGTGCCCGGGCTCATGCGAATGGCGCTGGAATTCTTCAGCGTCAGCAGATCGGAGCCGAGGACGGCACCGAGCAGGAAATTGGCGCGCGCGTTGGCGTCGTACACGGCGAACTGGTCGAGGATGCGCACGCTGAAGCAGGCGCGACCGAGACCGATCTTTTTCGCCGAGTTCGCGCCCGCCAGCAGCATGTCCGTATCGACCTGCTTCGCGAAACCTTCCTTCAGCGACCCCGCGAGGATCGTGTCGTGCGAGATCACGTGCAGCAGTTCGCCGGCGAGCGTGGTGACGCAGCCCTCGATGCGCCGCTTGCCGTCGATGCTGACGAACTTGGAGTGCGAGCCTGGCAGCACGATGACGGTGGGTTCGTCGATGCCGAGGCGCTCCACCAGCGCGAAGGATTCGACCTCCTCGCCGCGCATCATGTCCATCGCCTCGCAGTTGTGCAGGCCGATGTGATCGACGGCGTTGCGCACGCCGGGCACGAACCAGATCGGCTCGCGCCACACGTTGGGCACGAGGCTTTCGCGCATCGCGCCGGCGAGGTCGCCGATGCCGGCGGCGGCGGGTACGTGCGGAATCTCGCAGAGACCCACGTTCGACGTGATCATGCCCGAGGCGATCACGCGGCCGATGTCGGCTTCGCCGAGCGACGCCGTCGCCAGCGCCTCGCCGATCGTCTCGCGCACGCCTTCTTCGAGCTTCGTCTTGCTGCCGGTGATCGCGGTGTCGCGCACGCCGACCTGGCGGGCGGCCTGACCGGCGACGTCGCCGTCCTTCCAGACGGTGACCCGCGTGTTGGTGGTGCCGGTGTCGATCGTGAGGATGTTCATCGATGGTCCGCTCGAAATCGCCCCGGATTCTTGGCGTTGCCTGACAAGGCAGGCAAACTAGAATTTCTTCGGGGTTTCCCCAAGTTTTTTTGAATGAGTCCGCAATGAAGCGCTCGCTACCCCTCCATGCCGTGCGCGTGTTCGAGCTTGCAGCGCAGCATATGAGCTTCACGAAGGCCGGCGAGGAACTCTCGCTGACGGCCGCGGCGGTCAGTGCGCAAGTCAAATTGCTGGAGTCGTATCTCGGCACGCCGTTGTTTGTGCGTAGCAACAATCGACTCTCGCTGACGGCGGCCGGCGAGAACTATTTTCCTCGTATTCGCGACGCGTTTCGTGCACTGCAGCATGCCACGGACCAGCTGATGGGGCAGCGCGACGCCTCGTTGCGGGTCGCCGTTCCCCCGACGTTCGGTACGAAGTGGCTCGTGCCACGGCTCTTCCGGTTCTTCGCGCGGCACCCGGCGATCGCCGTCGAGGTCGTGACCGACGGTGGCGACGAGGGCACGTGGGACCTCTCCGTCGACGATCGCGTCGTCGAAGGTGTGGAGCAGTCCATCCTCGTGGTGAGCGGCTACACGCCGGTGTGCGCGCCATCGCTCGCGGGCGCGCTGCGCGGACCTGAGGATCTCGCCGCGCAGATGCTCCTCCACGAACGCCCGGGGCGTCGCGCGGCCGCGGCGGTCAGCTGGGACCAGTGGTTCGAGCGGGCTGGCGTGGAGCCGGGGCCGGTATCGCGGGAGATGGGGTTCGGCGACGGCACGATGATGCTGCAGGCCGCCATCGAGGGGCAGGGCGTGGCGCTGGCGCAGGAACTGCTCGTGGCCTACGACCTCGCGGCCGGACGCCTGGTGGAGCCGTTCCGCCTTCCGCTACCGCTCCAGCACACGTATTACCTTGCGGTGTCACGCGACGCGGCCGATCGCGAGGAGCTGGCGACGTTCCGCGCATGGCTCACCTCGGAGCTCGCGCCCGCGGCGTGACGATTGTCTACCGAAGGGGGGGGTGGCGCTTCAGCCGCAGTCGCGGGCCGCGCGCTTGCGCCGCCACCAGATCACGCCGAGGGCCAGCAGCGCGCCGGCGATGGCCAGCCATACGCCCGTCTGGCCGCGGTGGATCCACATCGCCAGCCACTCGTGGTTGTGCGCGCCGAAATACCCGAGGTACACCCAGATCGGCACGCTGATGGCGGCCGCCAGTCCATCGAGGAGGAGGAAGCGGAAGAAGCCGACACGATGCGTGGCGCCGGCGGTGATGAACACCGCGGTGCGCATGCCGGGCAGGAACCGCGCGACGAACATCATGCGATTGCCGTAGCGCTCGAATTTCTCCTGCACCTTCGCATAGCGCTCGGGCGTCAGCAGGCGCGCCACGAACCGCCAGCTCATGATCCGGCCGCCGAAATGACGACCGAGCAGGAACATCGTGGAATCGCCCACCAGCACGCCCGCCATGCCGACGCCGACCATGGTGTGGACGTCGCCGTAGCCCAGGCCCGTGATGATGCCGCCGGCCACGAGCGTGATGTCCTCGGGCAGGGGCAGGCCCGCCCCGCAGAGCATCAGCGCGAAGAAGACGGCGAGGTAGCCGTTCCTTCCGAAGAAATCGACGAGGTCGTTGAGCAGGTCCATCAGTGGTGCGCGAAGCCGGCTGGGGCCGGTCCCCTGGAGGTACGAAGTCGGGATGATCCCACGGATCGCGTTACGGCTGCGGTGCGATGCATCATTCGCCATCCATGGGTGCGGGGGTCGCGCGGGCCGCCAGGAGCACGCGAAGTTCGGCTTTTTCGGTGTCGTCGAGCACGCCTTCGCGCGCGCGGGCGATCAGGTACTCGCGACGTTGTGTCGTGGCCTGGCGCTGCATCTGGGCCAGCGCGTCGAGGAATTCGACGCGCTGCATGTCCGCCTCGCCGATCACCTCGGCGGCCATGAGCTTCTGTAACGACGCGTACTCGGGCCGATCCATGAAGTGCTCGACGAGCACGGCCGGGTTGATGCCGGGGCGGGCACGGGCCACGTCGACGAGTTCGGCGAGCAGGCCGACCCCCGGTCGATTCAGGCGCAGGAAGGCGTAGGGCGGCTCGACCTCCTCGGCAAGCGCCGGCTGCGCGAGCAGCAGCGTGATGGCGCTGCGGACGAGGCTGCGCTGCACGTTGGCCGGACGGGCCTGGGCAAGACGGGCATTCGCCTCCGGCTCGGCCTCGAGCACGGCGCGGGCGCCGGTGCGCCGCTGCAGTTCCTGGCCCATCAGGTCGCGGAACGCGCCGTCCGGCAGGCGTGCGATAAGCGGGCGCGCCCGCTCGGCCAGGCGGGCCCGGCCATCGATCTTTGAGGTGTCCACATCGCGGGCCAGTTCCTCGAAGAAGTACTCCGACATCGGCATCGCGTCGGTCATGCGCTTCTCGAAACCCTCCTTGCCTTCCTTGCGGACCAGTGTGTCCGGATCCTCGCCATCGGGCAGGAAGAGGAAGTGCGCCTGGCGGCCGTCGCGCATGCGCGGGAGGATCGACTCGAGCGCACGCCACGCGGCCTGCCGGCCGGCGCGGTCGCCGTCGAAGCAGAAGTAGACGTCGGGAGCGGCGCGGAAGAGGACTTCGGCATGCTCCGGTGTGGTCGCGGTGCCGAGGGTGGCGACGGCAATCGGCAGGCCGGCCTGGTGCAGGGCGATGACGTCCATGTAGCCCTCGACCACCATGATCCGGGTGAGGGTCTGGTTCGCCTGCTTCACCTGCCACAGGGCGAACAGCTCGCGACCCTTGTGGAAAAGCGGGGTTTCCGGCGAATTGAGGTACTTCGGGCTCTGCTCGGACGACAGCACGCGGCCGCCGAAGGCGATCACGCGGCCACGGCGATCGAGGATCGGGAACATGACGCGCTCGCGGAAGCGGTCGTAGCGGTTGCCGCGCTCGTTGCTGGCGACCATGCCGGCCTCGTTGAGCAGCTGGCGTCGCCGGTCGGTGGTGCCGAGGGCCTTGAGCACGCCGTCGAAACCCGCCGGCGCCCAGCCGATGCGGAAGCGCTTCACGATCTCGTCGTCGAGGCCGCGCCGGTCGACGTACGACCGGGCCTCGGCGCTGTTGCCGAGCTCGCGCTGGTAGAAGCTGGCCGCCTCGTCGAGCAGCGTGTAGAGGTCGCTGCGGTCCTCGCGCGGCTTGTCGTCGCGAGCGCCCTCGTAGGGCACCTTCAGGCCGACCGACTGGGCGAGTTCCTCGATGGCGTCGGGGAATTCGAGGCGGTCGTAGTCCATGATGAACTTGATCGCGCTGCCGTGGGCGCCGCAGCCGAAGCAATGGAAGAACTGCTTCTGGGGGCTGACATAGAACGAGGGCGAGCGCTCGTTGTGGAACGGGCAGCAGGCCGTCCACTCGCGCCCCGCCTTCTTCAGCGGGACGCGCCGTTCGATCACGTCGACGATGTCGACGCGGGTCAGGAGCTCATCGATGAAATTGTCGGGGATACGGCCACGCATGAGCCCCCTAGGATGCCACGCATCCGCTTCCGTATGGAGTCTGGCGGACTCGTCAGAACGCCATGTGGAACACGCCGATGACGGCGAGGATCGCGAGCACGAAGAGGATCAGGAAGATGGCGAAGCAGACCTTGGCGATCGTCGCGGCGATCCCCGAGACCCGGCTGAAGCCGAGCGCGCCGGTGACCAGGGCGATGAGGCCGAAGATGATGGCGTACTTGAGCATGGGAGACCTCCGTCGGGCGCCGGAGGAACACCCGCCAGTCGCGTGGGGGAGGATGCGGACGTGAACGTGGGGGTGTCGTGAAAGGGGCAGGTTGCCCCCACCACGGCGAGCCGTTGGTAGGAGCGCGCCCTGCGCGCGACGGCTTTTCGCCGCTGCGCCGAAGCTGGCGCGCCAGCTCGCGGGCACGGCTCCAAAACATGTCGCGCAAGGCGCGCTCCTACGGGCGGATCAGGCCAGCTTCGCCTTCACCTTGCCCGCCACGGCGGCCATGTCGGCGCGGCCGGCGGCCTTTTCCTTGATCAGGGCCACGACCTTGCCCATGTCGCGAGCCGAGGTGGCGCCCGATTCGGCGATGGCGGCGGCGATGATGGCGTCGAGCTCCGCCTCCGACAGCTTGGCGGGGAGGTAGCCGTCGATGATGCCCATCTCGTAGCGTTCGATCGATGCCAGGTCGTCGCGGCCGGCCTTGTCGTACTGCTCGATCGAGTCGCGGCGCTGTTTCTGCATCTTTTCGAGCACGGCGAGCACCTGGGTGTCGTCCAGTTCGATCCGTTCGTCGACTTCACGCTGCTTGATCTGGGCCTGGACCAGGCGGATCACGGCCAGGCGATCCTTTTCCCCGCCCTTCATGGCGGCCTTCATGTCTTCGGTGATCTTTGCCTTGAGGCTCATTTCTTTTCTCCGGGACGACGAAAAGCCGGCTTCACCTTTCGGCAAAGCCGGCTCGGGATTTCCGCCTGAACGCGGCAGCGGCATAAACGCGCCAACCGCGACACCAGCCCGGCCACGGGGGCCGGCGGGTGCATCAGTACATGCGGGTCCGGCGCGTCGTGTCGCGGGACAGACGGCGCAGGTGGCGCTTCACAGCAGCAGCGCGCTTGCGCTTACGCTCCTGGGTCGGCTTTTCGTAAAATTCGCGCTTGCGCGTTTCGGCCAGCACGCCAGCCTTCTCGCACGTACGCTTGAAGCGGCGAAGGGCAAGCTCAAACGGCTCGTTCTCGCGGACTTTAACGCTCGGCATGGAAACTCCACTTGTTTAAACTGACCCGTGAGACCGGGTGAGCCGTGGATTATAACGTGATCGAAATGAAAAATTCAAAGCCCGTGCTAGGGGTGGAAACGTCCTGTGACGAGACGGGCGTCGCGCTGCTGCGCTGGGACCCCGAAAACCCGGGCCGCGGGCTGCTCTCCCATGCCCTTTTCAGCCAGATCGCCCTCCATGCCGAATACGGCGGCGTCGTGCCGGAACTGGCCAGCCGCGACCACGTCCGCAAGCTGCTCCCGCTGGTCCGCGAGGCCCTTAAGAGCGCCGGGCTCACCCCCGCCGACCTTGGCGGCGTGGCCTACACGGCCGGTCCGGGTCTGGTCGGCGCCCTGCTGGTCGGGGCCTCCGCCGCCCGCGCCATGGCCTGGGCCCTCGGCGTGCCGGCGATAGGCGTCCACCACATGGAAGGACACCTGCTGGCCCCGCTGCTCGAGGACGATCCCCCGGAACCGCCGTTCGTGGCGCTCCTGGTCAGCGGCGGTCATTCGATGCTGGTCGAGGTCAAGGCCATCGGCGAATACCGGATCCTCGGCGACACCCTGGACGACGCCGCGGGCGAGGCGTTCGACAAGACGGCCAAGCTCATGGGCCTGCCATACCCGGGCGGTCCCGCGCTGGCGAAGCTGGCGGAGCAGGGCACGCCGGGCAAGTTTCGCTTCTCCCGGCCCATGGTCGATCGCCCGGGGCTGGATTTCAGCTTCTCGGGCCTGAAGACCCAGGTGCTGCTGGCCTGGCAGGCCTCGGACAAGAGCGAGCAGACCCGGGCCGACATCGCGCGCGGCTTCGAGGAGGCCATCGTCGATACGCTGGCCATCAAGTGCCGCCGGGCGCTGGAGGCCACGGGCGCGAAGCGCCTCGTGATCGCCGGTGGCGTCGGCGCGAACAAGCGGCTGCGCGAGCAGCTGGCGCAGGCCGGGCAGGCGGACGGGTTCCGCGTCTACTTCCCGCGTCTCGCGTTCTGCACCGACAACGGCGCGATGATCGCGCTCGCCGGCGCCATCCGCCTCGCGTCGGGTCAGCATCAGGACGAAACCATCCAGGTTCATCCGCGCTGGAATCTCGAGAGCCTGCCGGCGGCGTGACCGCGCCGGGGCCGCGGCCCTGCGGCTCCTCGCGAAAAGCGGTCGCGCCCGGGTGCGCTCCCACGACATCTGGGGTGTGGGAGCGGGCCCGGCCGACTTGCGAAATCGCCGCACCTCGCCGACCCTGTACTACCCCCTCCACGCCCTGATTCCATGGACATCGTCTTCATCGAGGACCTGCGCATCGACGCGGTCATCGGCATCTACGACTGGGAGCGCCGGATCCGGCAGACGCTGTCGTTCGATCTCGAGATGGCCTTCGACAACCGCCGTCCGGCCGCGAGCGACGACATCGAGCACACTCTGAACTACAAGGCGGTGTCGAAGCGGCTGCAGGCGTACGTGGAATCGACGAGCTTCGGCCTCGTCGAGACGCTCGCCGAGCGCTGCGCGGAGATCGTCCGCGAGGAGTTCGGCGTGAGCTGGGTGCGCCTGAAGCTTTCCAAGCCCGGCGCCGTGCGCGGCGCACGCGCGGTGGGCGTGCGGATCGAGCGCGGCACGCGTCCGGCATGATCGACCTCGGCGCCATGCTGGGCATGCTCGAAGAGACCATCGCGTCGCCCGAACTGCGCCGCGTGGTCCTCGTGGGCGGCCTGTTCGTCGCGGCGTGGCTCGTGGGTCTGCTCGGCCGGCTGTTCCTGCATCGCGTCGTGCGCGCTGCGACCCGGCACACGGCCTGGCGCTGGGACGACGCCCTCTACGAGTTCGGCGCGTTCCGCTGGATCGCGCGCATGCTGCCGGCCATCGTCGTCTATTACGGCATCGGAGTGCTCCTGCATCGCGACGACGACGGCATCGCCACCTTCGTGCGCAACCTCGCCGTCTGCTGGATCATCGTGTGCGTGATCGCCGCGATGGGCCGCGCGCTGCTGGCGTTCGAATCGCTGTACAGCGCGACGCCGGCCGGAAAACGCTCGATCAAGGGCGTGGTGCAGCTGCTCCAGCTGGCGCTGTGGATCGTCGCGCTGGTGCTCGTGATCACCAAGCTCACGCACCAGAGCATCGGCCTGCTGCTTTCCGGCATCGGTGCGATGTCGGCCGTTCTCCTGCTCGTGTTCAAGGACACCATCCTCGGCTTCGTCGCCGGCATCCAGCTGAGCACGAACGACATGCTGCGCGTGGGAGACTGGATCACGATGGCCTCGGCGGGCGTCGACGGCGACGTCATCGACATCACGCTGCATACGGTGAAGGTGCGCAATTTCGATCGCACCATCGTCACCGTGCCCACCTGGAAACTGATCTCCGAATCGTTCCAGAACTGGCGTGGCATGTCCGAGTCGGGCGGCCGGCGCATCAAGCGCGAGCTCTACATCGACGCCGCCTGCATCCGTTTCCTTGAAGACGACGAGATCGAGGCCTTCGGCAACGTGCACCTGCTCAAGGCCTATCTCGCACGCAAGCGCGACGACATCCGTCGCTGGAACGAGGCGCTCGGAGAGGCGGGCAAACTGCCCGTCAATCGTCGGCGGCAGACGAACATCGGCGCGTTTCGTGCCTATGCCGAGGCGTACCTCGCCGCGCACCCCGATGTACACGATGCGATGACCCGCATGGTGCGCATGCGCGACCCGGGCCCCCAGGGCGTGCCGCTGGAGATCTACTGCTTCACCAACACCGTCGTGTGGCTCGATTACGAGCGCATCCAGGCCGACATCTTCGATCACCTCATCGCGATCCTGCCGGCCTTCGGGCTGCGACCGTTCCAGCAGCCGTCGGGCGGCGACGTCCGCGACGGCGTCGGCGCGCTGCGACAGTCGATCGCGGAGGTGGCTTGACATGGGTCGTGCCTGGCTCAGCCTCGGTTCCAACGTCGATGCCGAGCACTGGCTGGCCGTGGCGGTCGCGGAACTGCGCGAGCGGTTCGGCGCGCTCGACGTGTCGCCGGTCTACCGGAGCAAGGCGGTGGGCTTCGACGGTCCCGATTTCCTGAACCTCGCGGTCGGCCTCGACAGCGACCTCGGTCCGGAAGACCTCAACGACTGGCTGCACGCGCTGGAGGACCGTCACGGGCGCGTCCGCGGCGGCGACCGTTACGCCAGCCGCACGCTGGACGTCGACATCGTGCTGTACGACGACCTCGTGCTCAGCGGGGAAGGGCACCTCGAACTGCCCCGCGGCGAGCTCCGCCACGCGTTCGTCCTCAAGCCGATGGCCGACATCGCGCCCGACGTCCGCCACCCCGTCGACGGACGCAGCATGGCTGAGCTGTGGGCGGCTTTTCCCTGGGAAAGCGAACCGCTCTCGCCGGTGGCCAACTTCTTCCCCTAGCGACGCCCCCACCAAGATGCTACAACGCGGTCCACATCGGACCGCCAGGGGAGCAGGGGAATGGGTAAGTTCGCACGCAGTTGGGCGCTCATGAAAGCCAGCGCCAACATCCTTCGCCAGGACAAGGAGCTCATGCTCTTCCCGCTGCTCGCGGGCGTGGCGTCGCTCATCGTCATCGCGAGCTTCGCATGGCCGATCTTCTCGCTGGCCTCGCATGGCCAGGCGGGATTCGAGGGGCAGCGGCAGAGTCCTTCCACGTTGTTCCTGCTTGTCAGCTTCGCGTTCTACGTCGTGCAGTACGGCGTCGTGATCTTCTTCAACGTCGCCCTCGCCGCAGCGGCGCTGATCCGTCTCGGCGGCGGCAACCCCACGCTGGGGGACGGCATGCGCGCCGCCACGAGCAAGCTGCCGAACATCATTGGCTACGCGCTGATCGCGGCGACGGTCGGCATGATCCTGCGCGCGTTGCAGGAACGTTTCGGCCTCATCGGCCGCATCGTCGTCGGCATGCTGGGCTTCGGCTGGACGGTCGCGACCTTCCTCGTGGTTCCGGTGCTCGCGGCGCAGGACATCGGCCCGGTCGACGCGGTGAAGCGTAGCGCCTCGCTGCTCAAGCGCACGTGGGGTGAGAACCTCATCGGCAACGCGGGCATCGGCCTCGCCGGCGGCATCCTCACCTTCTGCCTGATCTTCGTCAGCGCGATCCTGTTCTTCCTCGCCGCAAGCACGCAGTCGTTCGCACTGATGATCGCCGTGGGCGTCGCCGCCGTGGTCGGTCTCGTCGCACTCAGCCTGTTCCAGACCGCGATGCACGGCGTGTATTCCGCCGCGCTCTATCGCTACACGGAAGAAGGCGATCCGGGCCAGGGCTTCGACGTCGCGCTGATCGAATCGGCGTTCCGTCCGAAGAACTGATCAGATGTTCAGGGCGCGTCCGCCGTCGACGCGGACGACCTGACCCGTCGTGTAGTGCGCGTCGAGCAGCAGCCAGCGCACGGCTTCCGCGACATCCGCTGGCTCGCCCTTGCGAGCCAGCGGCGTTTTCGCAATGAGCGCTTCGGCGGCTTCTTCCGGTTTGCCGGAGGCAGGCCAGAGGATCGCGCCGGGTGCGACGGCGTTCACGCGGACCTCGGGCGCGAGATCCTTCGCCAGCGAGAGCGTGAGCATTCCCAGCGCGGCTTTCGCCATCGAGTAGATGGGGTGTTGCGCGAGGGGGCGCTCGGCGTAGATGTCGACGATGTTGACGATGCTTCCGCCGCTGGCGCGTAGTGCCGGGGCAGCCGCCTGCGAGAGGAAGAACGGCGCGCGCGCGTTCGCGGCGAAGAGATCGTCCCACTGCGCCGGCGTCGCGCTGCCGATGGGTGTGGGATAGAACGACGATGCATTGTTGACGAGGCCATCGAGACGGCCGAATCGCGCCGTCACGTCGGCGACGAGCCGGGCAGGGACGTCCGCCTCGCCCAGGGCGCCGGCGAACGTCGCGGCGCTGCCCGCGCGAATGCCGTCGAGCTCGTCCGCGAGCGCGCGCGCGTCGTCGGCCGAGCGGTGATAGTGGATGGCGACGTCGCAGCCTGCTTCATGCAGGCGACGCACGATGACCGCACCGACACGGCGCGCGGCGCCGGTGACGAGAACGACCGGTGGTTTGCTCATCGTGACTTCCCTCGCTTTCCGTGGCGCGGGTAGCGTGCCGCAATCGCCCGGCCGTGGGAAGCGCGCTGTCGCGGAAGATCCCGTTGGAGCGCACCTGGGCGCGATGGCTGCTCGCGCCAGACAGCGCCTTCGGGGTGGTTTCTAGCGGGCCGCCGACTTCGAACGGGACGCGGTCTTCTTCGGAGCTTTCGCCGTGTTCGCCGCCGCGACCTTCTTCGTCGTCGCGCGCTTGCGCACGGCCGCCTTCTTCACCGCCTTTCCGGCAGGAGCCTTCGTTTTCCGCTGCGAGGCGGGCTTGGCGGCCGCTCCGTCGACCGAGCCCTTCGAGCGCGATCGCACGCGCGTCTTCGTCGGGGGTGCCGAGCCGCGTGCGGCGCGTGCTCCACCGGTTTCCTTCGTATCCTCTGCGCCAGCGAGATCGGTGGTGCTCTCGTCCCGATGATCCACGGTCGCCACCTCGCGCTTCGTCGCCTTGCCGCCCGGCGGCTCGTCGTCGATGTGCACCTCCCCGCTGAACAGATCGATGGCCGTTTTCGCGACCTGGCCGGTGTCGTAGTACGCGTATGCGCCGACACCCAGCGCACCGACGATCGGCAGCCAGCGGGAGATGCCCTTGCCGACGGCGCGTTTCGAGACGCTGACGCCGATGCGACTCGCCACGCGCTGGAGCACGCTCGTGGCGGCGGTGCGGAACACGAGTCGATCGCCGACGCGAATCGCGACATCGCGAAACGCCTGCGCGGCGGTATGGCGGAACAGGCACCAGAGCATCTGCTCGCGGCCAAGCTTCGCCGTCTTGCCGTAGGCGGCCGCGATGTCGCTGACCAGCTGGCCCTGGATGCGCCAGATCGCGACCAGCTCGGGCAGCACGGTCAACCAGCCGAGCGGCCCGGGCGGCAACGCCAGCGAGCCGGCGGTAAGGGCCGCCTTGTTCGCGGCCGCGCTCGCCAGCCGGCGGCATTCTTCTTCCGCCGTGCCCTTGCTGGCGCGGGGCACTTCGCTGTCGGGGATGCGGCTGACGAATTCGAGGATGGCCCGGGCGACGGGGCTGTCACCCCGGTCGGCGCCCGAGGCGGGCACGATTTCTTTCGATGTCGATGAAGGCTCACGGCTCGCCATCGTCGTCTCCACGTATGCGATGGCGCATCGTCGCGTCGGCGGCGTAAACGAACCGTGTCTGCAGGAGCGGCCGTGGCCGCGACAGCTTTTCGCGCGTGGTCCCCAAGGTGGCGCGCCAGCAGGTCCCACAGACAGGGCCTCCGGCCGTTGTGGGAGCGGACCTGGCCGCGACGGCTCTTCGCCCCGGTCCCCAAGGTGGCGCGCCAGCTTCAGGGCATCGCCTCAGGAGCTGTCGCGGCCAGGTCCGCTCCCACGACGGTGGCCGGCTTCCGAGGAAAGTGACCGGAAAGGTCCGGGGTACACACTGTGTTGAAACAATATAACGTTCCCCGGACACGCCCCCCATGACGCCTGCACGCCTCGCTTTCAGCATCGCCCTCGCCCTGTCCGTCGCCCCCGCCTTCGCGGACGACGCGGCACCTCAGAAAGCCACCACGCTCGGCGAGGTGGACGTGTCTGCCCGCCTCGACGAGGCCCGAAACAGCCTCTCGCCCGATACCGGCAGCAGTCAGTACGTGATCGATCGGCAGACCATCCAGGCCTTGCCGCTAGGCGACTCGACGCCGCTGAACCAGGTGCTGCTGCAGGCGCCGGGCGTCGTGCAGGATTCGTACGGGCAGCTGCATGTCCGTGGCGACCACGCCAACCTGCAGTACCGGGTGGACGGCGTGATCATCCCCGAAAGCATCGGCGGCTTCGGGCAGACGCTCGACGCCCGCACCATCCAGAGCGTGAAGCTGCTCACCGGTGCGTTGCCCGCCCAGTACGGCGACCGCACCGCCGCGGTGGTCGACATCACGACGCGCACGGCGGCGAAGGATGGTGTCGGCGGCAGCGTCGGCATCACGGGCGGCCAGTTCGGCACCGTGAATCCGAACGCCTCGCTGTTCGGGCGCAGCGGCCGGTGGAGCTGGTTCCTCACCGCGAACTATCTCGAGAACGATGTCGGTATCGAGAATCCCACCTCCAGCCGGAAGCCGGTCCACGACCACACGAACCAGGTGAAGGCGTTCGGCGACGTGTCGTACCTGATCGACAACGACACGCGCCTGAGCTTCCTCTTCGGCGCCACCAACAACCGTTTCGAGATCCCGAACAACCCGGGCCAGACGCCGCAGTTCGGTTACCTCGACGTGACCAACTTCGACTCGGCGCGGCTCGACGAGCGCCAGCGCGAGACGACGCGGTTCGGCGTGCTCAGCCTGCAGGGCAAGCTCGGCACGACGGCTTACCAGGTCTCCGCCGGCCAGCGTTACAGCGGCCTCGATTTCACGCCCGACGACATCGGCGACCTCATGTTCAACGGCATCGCGTCCGACGTGCGTCGCGCCAACCGCGCGAGCACCCTTCAGGCCGACTTCTCCACGCCGCTGGGAGACGATCACACGCTGCGCTACGGCATGTACGCGTCGTTCGAGCGCGCCACGTCCACGAACGACGCGCTCGTGTTTCCCGCGGACGCCGCCGGTAACCAGACCTCCACGACACCGCTGAACATCGTGGATGCAAGCCGCGTCATCGCCCGGACCTACGCCCTGTACCTGCAGGACGAATGGAGCATCGGCGAGAAGTGGACGGTGAACTACGGCGTGCGTGCCGACCGCTACGACGCGTTCCGCCCCGAGAGCCAGCTGAGTCCGCGCGTGGGTCTCGTCTACCAGCCGACCGACAGCACGACGATCCACGCGGGGTATTCGCGTTACTTCACGCCGCCCGCCTCGGAGTCGATCAGCCCGACGTCGATCGCGAAGTTCGCGGGGACGACCAACGCCCTGCCGGGCGACGGCAACGACACGCCGCTCGCCGAGCGCTCGAGCTACTACGACGTCGGCATCTCGCAGAAGTTCGGCGACGCCTGGACGGTCGGCCTCGACAGCTACTACCGTCGCGTGTCGCGCCTGCAGGACGAAGGCCAGTTTGGCGCGGCGCTGGTGTATTCGACGTTCAACTACGACCAGGGCAAGGTCAAGGGCGACGAACTGACCGTGAACTACGACGGCGGCGCGCTCACCGCGTACTTCAACTTCGCGTACAACCGCGCCGTGGGCAAGCGCATCATCACGGGCCAGTACAACTTCGATCCGGACGACCTCGCCTACATCGCCGACCACTTCATCCATCTCGACCACGACCAGAAGTACACCTCGTCGGGCGGTATCAGCTATGCCTTCGCGGACACCACGCGCATCGGCGCCGATTACCTGTTCGGCTCCGGCCTGCGTCGCGACGGCATCGTTCCGAACGGCGCGACGCTGCCGTCGTACTTCCAGCTGAACCTCAGTGTCGCGCACGACTTCAACCTCACATCGGCGGGCACGACCCATGCGCAGCTGGCGCTGGTGAACGCACTGGATCGCACGTACGAGATCCGCGACGGTTCGGGCATCGGCGTCGGCGCGCCGCAATTCGGTCCGCGCCGCGGCGTCTTCCTGTCGATCCAGCAGGATTTCTGAGGTGTCCGGGGCGTCCCCATCCGCTATCCTGTCGGTTCGCTTCACGAACTGCCCGACGCATGACTTCCAGACTGCCCGAACCCGGCGCCGACGAGCGCGCGCACTCCGATCACCTTGCCGATCTCCTGCGTGAGGAGATCGCCTCGCACGGGCCCATGCCGTTCTCGCGGTTCATGGAGCGCTGCCTGTACACGCCGGGCCTGGGCTACTACAGCGCGGGCAAGGCGAAGTTCGGCGAAGAGGGCGATTTCATCACCGCGCCCGAACTCGGCAGCCTGTTCGCTCGATGCGTCGTCCGCGCGTTCGTGCCGGTCCTGGCGTCGCTGGGGCCGGAGGCCGATTTCATGGAGATCGGCGGCGGCAGCGGTGCGTTCGCCGAAGCCGCCCTGCTGGCGCTGGACGCCGCCGGGCACGTGCCTCGCCGTTTCATGATCCTCGAGCCGAGCGCCGATCTGCGCGAGCGCCAGCGCGAGCGCCTGCATGCCAATCTTCCCGCGGCGCTCTTCGCGCGCGCGGTCTGGCTCGATGGCCCGCCGGAAGAGGACTGGGACGGCGTGCTCTTCGCGAACGAGGTGATCGACGCGCTGCCGACGACCCGCTTCGCGATGCGCGACGGCGAGGTCTACGAGGAGCACGTCGTGCTCGACGGCGACCGCCGCTTCGTGCGCAGCGACCGCCCCGCCGACGCGCTCGTGGGTGGCGCCGTGCGTCACGTCGAACGCGACCTCGGTCGCGATTTCGCGACCGGCTACCGCAGCGAGATCCTTCCGCAGCTTCCGTACTGGATCCAGGCGGTCGCCGGCAGCCTGCGCAGCGGCGCGATGCTTTTCGCCGACTACGGATACACCCGCGGCGAGTTCTACCTGCCCGAACGCGACGACGGCACATTGCGCGCGTTCTATCGCCACCGCGCGCATGGCGACGCCTTCCATCTTCCGGGCCTGCAGGACCTCACCGCCTCGGTCGATTTCACCGCACTCGCGGAGGCCGGCAACAGCGCCGGCTTCGGCGTCGCCGCGTACATGCCGCAGGCGCAGTTCCTCATCGCCAGCGGGTTGCAGGAACTCTTCGAGGACGATTACCTCGCGCTCACCGACGAGGCGGCGCGGTATCGCTTGTCGCAGGAAGTGAAGAAGCTCACGCTGCCCGACCAGATGGGCGAGCGCTTCCAGGTGATGCTGTTCGCCAAGGGTATCGACGCCGCGGCGCTGCCGGAGGGCGTGATGGCGGCGGACCAGGGATCGCGGCTCTAGGCCGACTTCACGACGGCGGCGATGGCCTGCGCCTGCGCCTTCTTCATCGCCTCGCCGATCGCGGGACCCTGCAGACCTTTCTCCACGAATGGCTGCGACGTGACCGCGGCGGCCGCGTCGCGGCACGCGCGCAGGTAATCCGCCTGCGGATACGCGGCATCTTCGCAGCCGAGGCGGCCCCGCTTGTCGGCCTCGCACGCGAGCAGGAACGTCTCGAGGCGCTGCGGACGGCGTAGCGCGCCAAGCGCTTCCAGCAGGCGCAGGATCGTCGTCGGCTTCAGCTCCAGCGCCATGTGCGCGTTGAGGTGGTGTCTGCACACCATCTCCGCCATGAACGCGTACTCGACCGGCACCTTCAACCGCGCCGACATCGCGCGAACCGGCTCGATGCCGCGCTGCTCGTGCATGATGTGGCGTGGCAGGACATCCGCCGGCGTCAGCGCCTTGCCGAGATCGTGCGTGAGCGCGCACCAGCCGACCAGCGCGTCGCCCGGGGCGAGCCTCGCCGCGGCGTCGAGCACCATCTCCACGTGCACGCCGGTGTCGACCTCGGGATGGTATTCCGGCCGTTGCGGCACGCCGTAGAGCGCGTCGACTTCCGGAAACAGCACGCGCAGCGCGCCGCTTTCGCGAAGCACGCGCAGGAATGCCGACGGCATCGGTTCCGCGAGGGCCTTGCGGGTTTCCGCCCAGACGCGCTCGGGCACGAGATGGTCGACCTCGCCGTCCTCCACCATGCGCCGCATCAGCGCCATCGTTTCCTCGGCCACGCGGAAGCCCAAGGGGGCGTAGCGCGCGGCGAAGCGCGCCACGCGAAGCAGGCGTACCGGATCTTCGGCGAAGGCATCGGAGACGTGCCGCAGGACACGAGCCTCGATGTCGCCCACGCCCCCGAAGGGATCGACCAGCGTGCCGTCGTCGCGCTCCGCGATCGCATTGATGGTGAGGTCGCGCCGCTCGAGATCCTGTTCGACCGTGACGGACGGATCGGCATGGAACGCGAAGCCGTGATAACCACGGCCGGTCTTACGCTCCGTACGCGCCAGCGCGTATTCCTCCTTCGTGTCGCCGTGGAGGAACACTGGAAAATCCTTGCCGACGGCGCGATAGCCCGCGGCGAGCATCTCGTCCGGCGTGGCCCCGACCACGACCCAGTCGCGATCGACGACGGTGCGTCCGAGCAGTTTGTCGCGGACGGCGCCGCCGACGAGGTAGATGTCCATGGGTCCGTTCAGCGACGGTGGCGACCGCGCGCCTCGTCGAGGCGACGCTGGCGCGCGGACGGCCCGAGCAGGCGGGGCAGCCATGCGCTCAGGCGTTGCGGGTGGATGCCGAGCTGCGCGAAACCGTCGGTCTGGCCGACCGAATCCGTGAGCAACGAGCGGAAATTGTCGGGCGTGAACGGCTTGCCCGGCGCGAACTGCGCGAGCTGCGCCTGCAGCCGTCCGAGCGCGTCCGGCAGTGGCAGCACCAGGCGCCGCCGTCCGCGTGCGTCGCGAATGGCCCTGACGAGGTCGAGCAGCGTCCACACTTCGGGACCGTAGAGTTCGTAGGTGCGCAGCACCGAGGCATCGTCGGCGACGCAGCGCGCCACGGCCTCGGCGACGTCTCCCGCGTACGCGGCCGCCATCTTCGCTTCCGGTCGTGGCAGCGGCACCACCGGCGCGATGCGCAGGAGGCCGTCGAAACGTGTGACGAGGCCATCACCGGGGCCGAACAGCGTGCTGGGTTCGTAGATCGTCCAGTCGAGCGTGGAGGCCTTCACCAGCGCTTCGGCTTCGCCGCGCGAGCGCAGGTACCCGGACGACCCGCGTCCCGCGTTGAGCGAACTCATCATGTGCAGGCGATGCACGCCCACGTCGCGGCACGCGTCGACCACCAGGCGCATCAGGCCGACGTGCACGCGTTCGAACGTCTGGCGTCCGCTTTCGTTGAGGATGCCCACCATCTGGATCACGGCGTCCGCGCCCGCGATGTGCCGGCGCAGGACGGCCGGGTCGTAGACATCGGCGCTGACCACGGTAACGCCGCGGCCCACCGCGCGTTGGCGATGGGCTTGCCGGTTGCGGGACAGCAGGAGCAGTTCGTGCCCGTCGGCGGCCAGTCGCGGCACGACATGGCCGCCCAGGAACCCGGTACCACCGAGGATGACGATGCGCTGGCGTTTCATGGCGAGCTCCCGGAAGGCGACGACCCGGGCAGCGTAGGCCGCTGGCGTACCGCCGCCAACCGGTTCACTGCTGCGGATCCTGTGGGGTCGGCGCCGACGTGGCGCTGGCGGGCGCGGGCTCCATGGCGGCGGGCGTCGACGCCGGCGCCGGCGTGGCGACCGCCGGTGCGGGGCAGCTCACCGGCTTGCGCACCGCGCCGCTGGTCGGCAGCGTGTACGTGCTGCCGAACGGAGTCATGCGCGTGGCGATCGGCAGGGCATTGCCATTGAGGCGCCAGTCGTAGATCACGGCGAAGGCCATCACGCGCGCCACGTACTCGCGCGTCTCCTTATAGGGAATGCTGACCACGAAGAGGTCGGGCTCGAGGTTCCCGCGCGCCGCGACCCACTGGTCGACCTTGTTCGGGCCCGCGTTGTACGCCGCGCTGGCCAGCCACGGCGCACCGTTGAAGCGGGCGGCCATCTGCGCGAGATAGCGCGTGCCGAGCACGATGTTGGCGGTGGGCTCGTAGAGGCTTTCGCCTCCCGTCCACGAGAGGCCGTTGCGTTGTGCGACGAGCGCGGCCGTCGACGGCAGCAGCTGCATGAGGCCGCGCGCGTCCGCGCCGGAGCGCGCGTCGCTCATCCAAGCGCTTTCCGCGCGGATGATCGCGTAGGCCCACGGCGCTTCGATGCCCGCCTGGCTCGACTGCTCCACGACGCCGTCCTGCCGCGCGAGCGGGAAGCGCTGCTCGTACAGCCGCAGCGCGTCGCCCGACGAGAGCCCGAAGACCGCGCGGTCGTACCAGCCCTTGCGGAAGGCGAGATCGGCGGCCAGGCGCTGTGTGTCGGCGTCGCGACCGGCCAGCGCGGCGGTCCATTCGCGCCGTGCCAGCTTCTGCAGCCCCACGGCATAGAGTTCGAAGGCCCGATCCAGCCCGGGATCGCCGAGCAGGGCGGCCTCGCGGGTTTCGTCCGTCGCCATGCGGGCGGGGCAGATCGCGTACGCGGCATCCACGCGGTCGGCGGCGAGGAATCCGAAATAGGTCGCCTCCTGCGCGACGGACTGGTAGATCGCCTTCGCTTCGCCCTGGCGGCCGAGCTTCGCCAGCACGAACGCACGGAAATAACGCCACTCGCCATCGTCCTTCTGCGACGCGCCGAGGGCGTCGAGCGCGCTCAGTGCCGCGGGCCAGTCCTGGCGTGCGAGGGCGACGCGCACGCGCCATTCGCGCGTGGCATCGGTCTGCGCACCGGCGGGCAGGGCGGCCAGCCGGTCGAGCGCGGAGGCGTCGAAGTCGGTGGCATGGAACAGCGCGAGCGCGTTCTCGATCGCGCCGGTCTGCTGCTCGCTCAGGCTGAAACGCGGGCGCAGCGTCGTCCAGGCGGTATCGGCCGCGGCCGACTGCTTGCGCGCCATGCGCTGCAGCGCGAGGGTGACCGCCTGTCGATGGCGTGGCGTGTCCGGCCAGTTCGCCGCGGCGGACAGCGCGGTGGCGGGATCGTTGAGCGCCTGGGCGATGCGTTGGGCTGCGATCGCGTCCTCGGGCGGCAGCCACGGCGCAAGTGAGGCGACGGTGCCGCCCTTGCCCGCGTCGGCCGCGATCTGGATCCGGGACCAGAGGCGCTCCGGCGTCAGCAAGCCCTGGTCGTGCGCCGCCGCGATGACGGGATCGCAGGCGTTCGGCAGGCTCGCCTTCTTCCACAGGTCGGCGAGGTCGCGCTCGAAGACCAGGGGCTCGCCGCGCGACAGGCGTGCCTGCAATGCGAAACAACTCAGCCCGTCGCCGAGGCCGGGCTGGTACATGGCGGTGAAGGTCGCCCAGTCCTTGCGTCGCGCCAGTTCACCCAGGAAGTCGCGGCGGAGGTCGGCGGCGGGAATCATCCCCGGATAGCGCGACAGATAGGCGTCGACGCGCGCACGGTCGAGCGTGCGCAGATCGTGGCTCAGCGCCGCCGCCTCCAGATAGGGGAACAGCACGTAGTTCTCGAGTCCGGCCGCCTGCGCGCGCCATGCGTCGCCACCCTGCTGCGCGCTGGCATAAGCCTGGCGGAAGCGGAGGCGCTCGGCCGCCGAACCTTCGGCCTGCGCGGCGACGACCGTGCCGACGCCCATGGCGACGAGCGCGAGGCGGGCCAGGATGCGCAAGGGGCGGGCGGCATGGCGCGCGGCCGGGGCGTTCGTCATCATCGGGTTCCTTCACGAGTGCATACCGACCGGATTGTAAGGTAACCGTGCGCGCAGGCCGGATGAACGGACGCGATGGCGAACATCGCCCTTATCCACGCGGCCCGCTAAGCTTGTACCGTTCACCCCTGGACACGACTCGGAACGGCATGTCGCCCCCATCCTCCCTCGCGCGGCTTGCGCGACCGCTCGCATGGATCGTCCTCGTCATCGCCGCCGTGTTCGGCGTGGCGTACTGGTGGCTGCTGGGTCGCCCCGTCGATCTGCCGGATTCACCCACGGCGAAGATCGCCTGCGTCTCCTATGCGCCCTATCGCCTCGACGGCGAGACCCCCTTCGATCCGAATGCCTTCATCTCACCCGAACGCATCGACGCCGACCTGAAGGCTCTGTCGACGCGATTCGATTGCGTCCGCACGTATTCGATGGGACAGGGCCTGGGCGCGGTGCCCGACATCGCCGGTCGCTACGGCATGAAGGTGCTGATGGGCATCTGGCTCGGGCGCGACACGATCGCCAACGAGCGCGAGATCAAGCTCGGCCTCGAGGCGGCGAAGCGCGACCACGCGAGCCTGCGCGGCATCGTCGTGGGCAACGAGGTGCTGCTGCGCGGCGAGCTTTCCGAGAAGGCGCTGGCGGCGTACATCGAGCGCGTCAACGCGGCCACCGATGTCCCGGTCACCTATGCCGACGTCTGGGAGTTCTGGCAGAAACATCCCGGCCTGGCCAAAGCGGTCGACTACGTGACGATCCACATCCTGCCCTACTGGGAGGACGAACCCGTCGCGCCGGAGAAGGCCGTGCGCCACGTGGCGGACGTCTACCAGCGCATGAAGGCGGAATTCGCCGGACGCCAGGTCATGATCGGCGAGACGGGCTGGCCGAGTCAGGGGCGCACGCGGCGCGAGGCGAGCGCCAGCCTCGTCAACGAGGCGCGCTACGTGCGCGAGTTCCTCAACTACGCCGCGACCGTCGACATGCCGTACAACGTCATCGAGGCGTTCGACCAGCCGTGGAAGCGCGATCTCGAAGGCACGGTCGGCGGCTTCTGGGGCATCTTCGACGTCCATGCCGAGCCGAAGTTCGCGATGGTGGGACCCGTGGTGGAGGAGCCGCGCTGGACGTGGGCCATCGCCGCGGGTGCGCTTGGCGCCCTGGCTTTCGTCGTCGGCGGCGCGGCGCGCCGGCGTTGGCGGGGTGCGGCGGGCTGGAGCGCGCTCGCGCTCGCCGGCTTCGCTTCGGGCACGGCGCTCGCGGCGCATGCGCGCCTGCTCCTGTTCGCCTGCCGCGACACGACCGAATGGATCGTCGGCGCCGTCATCGGCGTAGCCGGTGGCGTCACCGCCTTCCTGCTGGCACGGGCCATCGCCGCACGCCTCGCCGCGCCGATGAGCCCGGCGGCCGTCGCGCCGCGTCCCGCCGAGCGTCGTCGCTGGGGCATCCAGTGGGCGGACACGTTCACGCCGCAGCGCTTCTTCTGGATGTTCGTGCTGACGCTGTACGGCATCCTGATGGTGTTCAACGGTCGCTACCGCGACTTCCCCGTCGGTCTGTTCGCGCTGCCCTGCGTGGGCTTCTTCGTGCTGGCGCTACTGCGCACGCGCGATGCGATTGCGAAGCCGCTGGTCGAAGAACGCCTGCTCGCGGTCTGGCTCGTGATCCTCGGTGCCGCTGTCGTGGTGCAGGAGCGGGGCATCAACGCCGTGTCGTGGGGCTGGCTGCTGCTCAACCTGCTGCTCGCCGTGCCGGTGATGGTCGAGTGGCGCCGGGCGGCCGCCCGGGCGCCGTAGCAACCCGGCGGAGTCTGGGAGCCGATCGCATCGGCGATCGATGCGTCAGGCGACCGCGGGATGTGCGCGGTCGACCTGCACGCGCACCAGCCGAAGCGCGCCGATCAGCAGCGCGAACGCGCCGGCTTCGTAGCAATACAGCTGCAGGGCGACGACGCCCAGCGATGTGGCGACGACCGCGGCCACCGTGCTGCGCAGGAAAAGCGACACCAACGCGGCGACGGCGGCGGCATAGCCGTAACCATAGCTCAGGAAGCCAAGGACGATCAGGTTGCGCGTGCCGCACCACCAGGGGCCGTGGCCGGCTTCGCATGCGTAAGCGATGTGCGGCGGCTCGATGAAGCCATAACGTACCCACGTGGCGACGATCGCCGCGATGACGATGACGACCCAGGGCAGGGCGGCGCGAAGACGGGAAGGCATGCGTGGGTTCAGTCCGATGTGGCCGCACCCGCGGCCTGCGCGAGAGCGATGGGCAGGCGGATTTCGGCGGCGATGGGCAGATGATCGGAGAACGCGCGGGGCAATGTCCACGTCCGCTCGAGTGCGATGTCGGTGGACGTGAGGATATGGTCGAGCGCGCGCCGCGGTTTCCAGCTGGGGAACGTGGGCGTCGGCGTCGCGGGCGGCTGGAGTGCCGTCTTCGCGAAGAGGTGGCGCATCTCCGCGCTGGTCGGCTCGGTGTTGAGGTCGCCCATCAGCACGGCGTGCGGATACGGCGCGAGCAGTTCGGCGATGAAGGCGAGCTGTCCCATCCGGGCCGCCGCGCCAAGCGACAGGTGGGCGATGACCACCACCAGCGCGTCGTCGCCCTGGCCGAAGCGCACGAAAAGGGCGCCGCGGCCCTTGATCCGGCCCGGCAGCGGGTAATCGATGACTTCCGACGGTTCCAGACGGCTGAGCAGGCCGTTGGCCGAATGCGCCACGCGTGCCATCGGCCGGTTCGGCTGATGGCTCCAGTACGGCATGCCGGCGGCCTCGGCGATGTAGCGGGTCTGGTTGAGGAAGCCGGAGCGCAGGCTTCCCGCGTCGGCCTCCTGCAGGCCGACCACGTCGAACTCGTGAAGCAGCTCGGCGAGCGAATCGAGGTTGGCGAGTTTGGCCCGGCCGGGCAGCACCGCGTTGACGCTCCGCGTGACGTAGTCGCTGTAACGCTGCACGCTCGCACCGGCGAGGATGTTGCAGCTCAGCAGCCGCAACGTGCACTGCGGCGAGGCGGGCTGGAGTTTCGGCGAGGCGCGGGTCATGGGTGTCGCATCGTTCTCGACTGGCCTTGAGGGCCAGAGGATGCCCTCCGCCGTGTGAACGGAGGGCATCGGTGGGCGAGGGCTTACTTGCCGCCCTTCAGTTCCTTGTCGACCAGGTACTTCGCGACGCCGTTGAGTTCGTCGAAGCTCTTGATCGAGTTGCTGCGGTACTTGCCGTCGACGACGATCGTGGGTGTGCCGTCGATGCCCCAGCCCTGGATGAGTTTTCCGTCGGCGAGGATGCGCTTGCGGATGCCGTCGTCCTGGGTCGCGAGCTGGATGAATTTCTGCGCGTCCACGCCGTAGTTCTGCTTGTACCAGCCAGCCAGCTCCTCGATCGTGCGCAGCGGGTAGTGGTCCATGTGGATGGCCTTGAACAGCGCCGCGTGCGCCGCCGGAGGCACCTTCAGTGCCTGCGCGGCGTAGTACGCCTGCGCGTACGGCAGCCAGGCGTCGTTGAACGCGGCCGGCACGGCATGGAACACCACGCCCTTCGGCAATTCCTTCTGCAGCTTCTCGGCGTACTCCTCGTAGTGCGCGCAATGCACGCAGCCATACGAGAACACTTCCACGACCTCGACCTTGCCGTCCTTCGGATCGAGGCGGCCCGGCGTGGTCGTGGCGACGTATTCCGTGCCTTCGGTGTACGCCGGCTTGGCGGCGGCGTCTTCGGCGGGGCGAGCGCTGCACGCGGCGGTCAGCGCGAGGCCGACGAAGAGGATGGAAAGACGCTTGAACATCGGGATCTCCTGTAGGGGTCGAAGCGCGGTCACTTGCCCGCGGCTTCCTTGCTGACGAGCCACTGGACCAGCTCGACGGACTGCGGATAACCACCGGCGCTGCCCGGCGTGAGACGGTACTTGCCGTTCACGACGATCGTCGGCGTGCTATCGACCTCGTACGCACGGATCAGTTCATCGGCCCGCTTCATCTTGGTGTTGATGGTGAACGAGTTGGCCGTGGCCACGAAGTCTTCCGCCTTGATGCCGGACTTCGCGTAGAACTTCGCCACGTCGTCGATCGTCGGCCAGCCCGACGGCGCCTTCGGCTTGCCCGTCTTCTGGTCCATGATGCCGAGCTCGCCGCTCTTGAACACGGCGTCGAACATCGCGTCGTGCGTCTGCTTGTCGACGCCCAGCGCCTGCGCGGTGAGGTAGGCGCGCTGGAGCAGGGGCCAGTTCTCGTCCGGGCGGAACGAGGCCGGCGTATAGGTCATCACCGTGCCCTTCGGCAGGCTCTTCGCCAGTTCGTCCACCACGCCGTGGTACTGGAAGCAGGCGGGGCAGCCGTACGAGAACACCTCGGTGACTTCGATCTTGCCCGGGGTGCTGGTCGGCTGCGCCGGGTCGATGCGGAAGTAGTTCTTCCCCTCCACCCACTTGCCGTCGTCGACGAACGGCTTCGGGTCCGGGCGCTTCGCGTCGTCGGCGTCGGTGGATGCCGCGGGCGTCGGCGCGGCCGCGGCCGTGCCCGTCGCCGCCGGAGCGGCGGTCGTGGCGGGTGCCGGCGTCGTCGCGGGGGCGGCGGGCGCCGCGGCCGCGGTCTGGGCCGGCGCGGGGGTGGAGCCGGCCGCTGGCGCGGCGGTGTCGCCGTTGCCGGAACCGCAGGCCGCGAGGCCGATCAGGGCCGCGCAGAGGAGGGGAAGGCGCATACGCATGGGGGGTCCTTTTCTTACCTTCTGAAACGAGAACGGGCCCGAGGGCCCGTTCGATCTTCACACTTTAACGCCATCAGGGCGTCGCGGGTGCGGCGGACGAGCCCGGCTCGTTCGTGTGCAGCCCCTCGATGAAGCTGGCGACGGCCGCCATGTCCTTGTCGCTGAGCTTCTGCGCGATCGTGATCATGATCTTCGCGTGGGGACCCGCCGCCGCTTCGTCGGCGTCGTGGAACGCCTTCAGCCGCGCCTCGACGTACGCGGCATGCTGGCTCGCGACCTGCGGGTAATGCGCGCCCGGGTTGCCGCGTCCATCGGGCCCGTGGCAGGCCATGCACGCGGGCACGCCGCGTGCCGCGTCGCCCATGCGGTAGAGGCTCTCGCCCTGCTTGACCAGCGCCTGGTCGGCGACGCCCGGCAGCGACGTCTTGCTCGCGAAATACGCGCCGATGTCGTGCATGTCCTGTTCGGACAGCGGGGCGGCGAACCCCGCCATGATCGGATTGTTGCGCTTGCCCGATTTGAAATCGGCGAGCTGCGCGGCGATGTACTGCTCGCTCTGGCCGGCGAGGCGCGGATACTGGGCGTCGGTCGAATTGCCATCCGGCCCGTGGCAGGCGCCGCAAGCCGCGGCCTTGCCCTGGCCGGCCGTGGCGTCGCCCGGCTTCAGCGCGGTGGTGGCGCCACCCGGTGCGGGCGTCGTGGCGGCATCGGCCGTCGGCATGCCCGGTGTGGCGGGATCGGTCGCGGGATTCGCGCCCGGTTTCGCGGCGGTGGCGGCCGGCGCCGGCGCGGTGGCCGGTTTGGCGGGAGCGGCGGTCTGGGCCGCGGCTGCATGCATGACGAGCAACGCGGTGATGGCAGCGACGGCGTGCCGAAACTTCATGAGTCTCTCCAAAAGGGGAACCTTCCAAGACCGGGCGCGCTCCCTGCCGCGCCGCATCCAATCGATTATGGGGGGCGTTGGAGAGCCCGGTCAAACCGTGCCGGTGCCCGGGCGGGCGGCCGAATCGCATACACTGCCGGGCCTTACGTTTCCGCTGCGCCGACGGCCTTTCCCATGTCTTCGAATCCCCTGAACGGTGCCCGCTTCGTGCTGGCCGCGAACGAAATCACCCAGCTCCCGTACGACCAGGGCGCCGAGGTGGCCTTCGCCGGCCGCTCCAACGCGGGCAAGTCGAGCGCGCTCAATGCGCTGACGGGGCACAACGGGCTCGCGCGCACGTCGAAGACGCCGGGGCGCACCCAGCTGATGGTGGTGTTCGACCTGCCGCCGCTGAAGATCGAGGGCGCGGCGCCCATCGACACGCGCCTGGTCGACCTCCCGGGATACGGTTACGCGAAAGTGCCCGAGGCCATGCGCAAGCACTGGCGCGGCGAGATCGACGCGTACCTGAAGATGCGCCGCAGCCTGCGCGGCATCGTGCTCATCGTGGACATCCGCCATGAGCTGAAGGACTTCGACCGCACGATGCTGGAGTTCTGCGCGGCGACGGAGCTCCCCTGCCACGTGCTGATGACCAAGGCCGACAAGGTCTCGCGTGGGCAGGCCTCGGCGGCGCTGGAGGCCCTCCGCAAGGATTTCCGCAAGAACGGCGTGCCCGGCACCGCGCAGATCTTTTCCTCGCCCTCGAAGATCGGTGTGGAGGAGGCGAGGGCTCGCATCGTCGAGCTGCTGCAGACGCCGCGCCCGCACGAGCTCTGAGGCGGCGTGAATCGCCGATACGATCGGCTCCCACCCCTCCGGTAGCCACCTACCGAAGGGTGGGAGCCGATCGTATCGGCGATGGCGCGCGCGAGTCGTCAGGCTTCCAGCGTGCGCATGAACACGGCGCAGAGCGCCTCCATGCCCTTGCGGTCCTCGTCGTCGAAGCGCGCGACCGACGGGCTGTCGACATCCCACACGCCGTACAGCGTGCCGTCGGCCTTGACCAGCGGCACCACGATCTCCGAGTTCGAGGCGGCGTCGCAGGCGATGTGTCCGGCGAATTCGTGGACGTCGCGCACGAGCTGCGTCTGCCGCGTCTGTGCCGCCGTACCGCACACGCCGCGGCCGATGGCGATGCGGATGCAGGCCGGCTTGCCCTGGAAGGGGCCGACGACGAGCTCGGTGCCGTCGAACAGGTAGAAGCCCGCCCAATTGAGATCCGGCACGACGTCGTAGACGAGCGCGGCGAAATTCGCCGCGTTGGCGATCGCGTTCGTCTCGCCGTGCATCAGGCCCTCGGCCTGCTGGACGAGGTCCGCGTAGAGGGCGGCCTTGTCGTCGGTGGCGATGGCCCTGGCTTCGTACATGACGGTTCCGGTGTTTCGATGGGGATGGGCCGTGTATGGTGCCACGTCCCCGTTCCCGCAAGGCCGCTCCCCGATGTCGCGACACCTCTTCGTCGCCGGTACCGATACCGGCATCGGCAAGACCCACGGCGCGCAGGCGCTGATCCACGCCCTGGGCCAGTCCGGCGCGCGCGTCGCGGGCATGAAGCCCGTCGCCAGCGGCTCCGCCCGTACCCCCGACGGGCTGCGCAACGAGGACGCGCTCGCCCTGCAGGCCGCCAGTTCGCCCGTTCCTGCCTACGCGCTGGTGAATCCCATCGCGCTGGAGGAAGCCGTCGCCCCGCACCTCGCCGCGCTCCGCGAGGGCGTGGCGATCGGCTGGCCGCCGCTCGACGACGCCTTCCGCCGGCTCGGGCGGGACTACGACCGCGTCGTCGTCGAGGGGGTGGGTGGATGGCTGGTGCCGCTGGCGGAGGGGATGTCCGCGGAGGATCTGCCCCGGCGCTGGGACCTGCCCGTGGTCCTGGTCGTCGGCATCCGCCTCGGCTGCATCAGCCATGCGCGACTCACCGCCCGCGCGATCGAGGCGGACGGCTGTCGGCTCGTCGGCTGGATCGCCAACCGCGTCGATCGCGACATGCCGCTGGCCGACGAGAACATCGCGACGCTCCGCGAATGCCTGCCCGCGCCATGCCTCGGCGTGCTGCCGCATGGGCTCGCTCCGGCCGACGCCGCGCGTCTGCTGAACATCGCGGCGCTGGCCTGACGGCCCCTTCACGCCCGCGCGAATAACTAGGAAACCATGACGACCTACTTCCTTTCCGTAAAAGACATGGCGAAGGCCAAGGGCCCGGACCCGGACCTCTCGTTCGAAGGCATCGGCCCCGAAAAGCTCGCGTCGGACATCGCCGAAGCGATGCGAAGCGACGGCCTGTTCCAGCGCTGGCGCGCCAAACAGCCCGACCCCGACGAGGTCGATCCGAGCCTCGGCGTCACGGATCCCGGCGCCACCGCGAAGGGCGAGCTGTCGAACGACCGGAACGACGTGCAGCTGACGACCAGCCTGCCGATGCGGATCGTGAAGCACCGCCTGAACCTGCTCATCGGCAGCAGCTGGGAACTGCGCGACACCAAATAAAACGCTAGAGTCGGGGCCTTTCACCCAGGGAACGCCCCCTCCATGCCGAAGGTCCGCACGCTCGTGATCGCCACTTCGATCGCCCTCACCGCCGCCTGCTCGTCCTCGAACGACACCGAGAAGACCGCCCCGGCCGCCGCCGGCACCGCGCCTGCCGCCGCCGCGACGGCCGCGTCCGCACCGGTCGCGCACGAGAACCCGTTGCTGACGGCGAGCACGCTGCCCTTCCAGGCGCCGCCGTTCGACAAGATCACCGACGGCGACTACCAGCCGGCGATCGAAGAGGGAATGAAGCAGGAGATGGCGGAGATCGACGCCATCGCCAATTCGTCCGAAGAGCCGACGTTCGAGAACACGATCGTGGCGATGGAGAAGTCGGGCGCCCTGCTCAGGCGCGCACGCGCCGCGTTCGACACCCTCTCCGGGGCGTATACGAACGACACGCTGCAGAAGGTCGAGGAGGCGGTTTCGCCGCAGCTCGCCGCCCACAGCGATGCGATTTACCTCAACGACAAGCTCTTCAAGCGCGTCGAGGCGATCCACGACAAGCGC
The DNA here is from genome assembly GCF_900111665.1 of Luteibacter sp. 329MFSha. Classification (NCBI taxonomy): domain Bacteria; kingdom Pseudomonadati; phylum Pseudomonadota; class Gammaproteobacteria; order Lysobacterales; family Rhodanobacteraceae; genus Luteibacter; species Luteibacter sp. 329MFSha. The sequence continues at coordinate 80,915 of NZ_FOJE01000002.1, forward strand.
GATTCCCTCAACCTCGATCCGGAATCGGCTCGCCTCCTGCAGGTGACCTACGACAACTTCGTCCATGCCGGCGCCAGGCTCTCGGAGGCCGACAAGGCGAAGCTGAAGGACCTCAACAAGGAAGAGTCGACGCTCAGCACGAAGTTCACGCAGCAGCTGCTCGCCGCGACCAAGGCCGGCGCGCTCGTCGTGGACGATCGCAAGGCGCTCGATGGCCTCTCGGAGAGCGATATCGAGGCCGCGAGCGCGGCGGCCAAGGAGCGCAGCCTCGACGGCAAGTTCGTCATCCCGCTGCAGAACACCACGCAGCAGCCGTCGCTGCAGTCGATGAACGACCGCGCCACGCGCGAGAAGCTGTTCAAGGCGTCGTGGGAGCGCGCCGAGCATGGCGACGCCAACGACACCCGCGAACTCGTGTCGCGCATCGCCCAGCTGCGCGCCGACCGCGCCAAGTTGCTCGGCTTCGCGAACTACGCGGCCTGGAAACTCGACGACCAGATGGCGAAGACGCCGGAGGCGGCCGAGAAGTTCATGGAGCGCCTCGTGCCCGCCGCCGTCGCGCGCGCGAAAGCCGAGTCGGCCGATATCCAGAAGGTGATCGACCAGGAGAAGGGCGGCTTCGAAGTACAGGCGTGGGACTGGGACCACTACGCCGAAAAGGTCCGCAAGGCGAAGTACGATCTCGACGAGGCGCAGGTGCGTCCGTACTTCGAGCTCGACAACGTGCTGCAGAACGGCGTGTTCTACGCGGCCAACCAGCTGTACGGCATCACGTTCAAGGAGCGCAAGGACATCCCGGTCTGGCAGCCCGACGTGCGCGTCTTCGAGGTCTTCGACAAGGACGGCAGCTCGATGGCGCTGTTCTACGCCGACTTCTTCAAGCGCGACAACAAGAACGGCGGCGCATGGATGAGCAACCTCGTCGACCAGTCGAAGCTGCTCGGCAACAAGCCCGTGGTCTACAACGTCACGAACTTCACGAAGCCCGCGTCCGGACAGCCGGCACTGCTCTCGTTCGACGACGTGACCACCATGTTCCACGAGTTCGGCCATGCGCTGCACGGCATGTTCGCGAACAGCCAGTACCCCTCGCTGTCGGGCGCGAACACGGCGCGCGACTTCGTCGAGTTCCCGTCGCAGTTCAACGAGCAGTGGGCGTCCGACCCGAAGGTGTTCGCCAACTACGCGAAGCACTACCAGACGGGCGCGGCGATGCCCGCGGAGCTGGTGGCGAAGATCAAGAAGGCCGGTACGTTCAATCAGGGCTACGCGATGAGCGAGCTCATCTCGGCCGCGTTGCTCGACATGCGCTGGCACATGCTCCCGGCGGGCGGCGCGAAGCAGGATGTCGACGCGTTCGAGGCCACCGCGCTCAAGGACGCCGGCTTCACGCTCGCGCAGGTGCCACCCCGTTACCGTTCGAGCTATTTCCAGCACATCTGGGGTAACGGCTACGCCGCCGGCTACTACGCGTACCTGTGGACGCAGATGCTCGACTCGGACGCCTTCCAGTGGTTCAAGGAACACGGCGGCCTGACGCGCGAGAACGGTCAGATCTTCCGCGACAAGATCCTCTCGCGCGGCAACACGGAAGACCTCGGCAAGCTCTATCGCGATTTCCGTGGCAAGGATCCGAGCATCGAGCCGATGCTCAAGGATCGCGGCCTGAAGTGATCCGCCGGTGCGGTGTGGAGCGCAACGCTCCACACCGCCTTCCCGCTTAGCGGGTCTCGCAGATGCCCGTCGGCTGCGATCGCAGTTCGATCCTGCCGAACTTGAGATTGCCGCCCGTCCAGTGCAGACCCTGCAGTTCAGGTCCCGTGACGCGGAAGCAGGCGCGGGTGTCGCCCTTCTTCACCTGCGTCGTGTGAACGGGCTCCATGACGCTGTTCTTCGTCTGCAGGAACGTCAGTGTGGCGTCGCTTTCGGCGGGCGCCGCGAGCGTGACCTCGACAGTGTCGCGTCGGCACCTGAAGACGAAGTGCGCGTCGTTGCCGTCGGCCTGGTCGCCGGTCAGCATCTGGAAACCGGTGGTCGGTTCGATGCCGACGAGCAGATGGCTGCTCGGCGCGATGATCGTGTCGCCGATGTCGCCACGGCCAGCCATGGAACCGAGAGGCAGCTGCGCGGGATCGACGATGGCGCACGCGTCGCCCTCATCCGCCGTCTGGATCGACACGTTGTCGACATAGGCGCCGTCCCTGAGGTTCAGCAGAATGTCGTCGACCGTGCCGTGGCCGTTGCCATGCAGGCGCATGCGCACGCGCTGCTCGGTCGCGCGATGCTCCACACCGACGACGTCCCGTCGCGTCGCATCCCGCTCCAGGACGCTCGCCAGTGCGACGTCCGTCGGTGCGCCGGGCGGCAGCACCAGGGTGAAGGAAACCATCGGCTGCGGTCGCGCGAAGTGCAGGTTCAACGAGACCGACGAGCCATCGTCTGCCGCGCCGACCGCGAGTCCGGAGGCGTATTCGTCGGGATTCGGCACGGCTTTGATGGCGGCCGTGGTGCCGTCGCGAGTGGACAGCGTGATGCCGGTGACGTTGACCACGTCGCCCGGAAGGATAGGGCCCGGCCGGGCGTCGTCGAAAGTCTGGGTCGCGGCTGCCGCGAGGCTGTGAAGGGGAAAGAGTGCGAGCGCTGCGCACGGCAGGATCGCGAGGGGGCGGGGATGTCGCATGGGGTCATTCCTCCCTGGAATGGTAGTTCGGCCTCAATGGCCGCGCGCATGATATCAGCGCGGTCTGCCATTCCCGGGAGGTGTTGCGCGAATCGCGTCCGATTCCAACGCAGAAGCGGCGTTGGCGTCAGGTCAGGGGATCAGCGAGATCTTCGATATCTGCAGCATGCCGCCCCGCCAGGCGATGCCCTGCAATTCGTAGAGCGGCTCCGCGTGGAATTCGAACGTGGTGCACAGGCTTCCCGACGCGTCGTTGCGGCTCGAGCGCGGGCGCTGGATGTTGAAGGTCTGCATTTCCTGCAGCAGGCAGTTGAGGAACGCGAGATGCACGTCGGTCGCATCGCAGAGCGTTCGCACTGTGCAGCGGATCGTGGCGAACGCATGCCGGAAGATCAGCCGGCAGTCGTTTTCGCTGCGGTAGCAACCCGTGAGCACGTTGCCCTCGTCGGTCTGCTCGATGATGGCGTCACGCTCGCCCGTCGCGATGACGAGGTGTTCGAGCGGATGGATGGTCCGCGCGGGGATGATGCCGAGCTGGTCGTCGCCGAACAGCTGCTCGACCGGTTCGGGGCCGAGATCGCGGCGACCGTGTAGCAGTTCGCGGATTTCCGGATGTTCCCAGCCGCGGCTCCGTCGCTGCATGTCCCGCGTCGTCGCGCGCCGCTGGCGCGGCAGGATCGGCGGCACCTTCGCTGGCACACGCGTCACCGGTAGTGGCGTCCTCACTGGTCATCCCTCCGTGGTGGTGGGCGCCATGTCCGTCGGCGCCGCCACAGCAAACCAACGCATGCCGTGCCACGCAATAGGCCTTAAGTTGTAGGCGTGGGGCGAGCGCCTAGCGCATCTCGATGTTGTCGATCTGGGCGCCATCGCGGAGGAGGATCACCATTTTCTCGATCGGCGCGCCGTCGGGGGTGCTCAGTCCGATGCGCTGGCGCATGTCGCTCGCACCGTGCCGCAGGCCAACCGTCCATGCGTGCTCGTTGCCCCGTCCATACGCCATGACGACGGTTTCGGCGGACGACGATGCGGAACCAGGAAGGACGATGCCAAGATCGACGCGCTTCCACGTTTGCGGGTAGTGGAAATAGATGGCGACGGTGGCGACCGGTGCGCCTTCGGGCATGCCGATCGCCATGCCCGACGCGATGTCGTCGCCATCAGCGACGGCGACGATGGCGGCCGGCTTGCCGCCCAGCGGCGTTTCGATGCGGAAGTCCGGCAGCGTGATCTGTTCACCGATGGCGATGGTCTGCGCGGTGAGGCTGTCGAAGCCTTCGATGGCCGCGGGCGAGACGCTGGGCGGGATGCCGGCGAAGGTCGTGGCGGCGAGAATGATGGGGTACATGGCGGTTCCTCCCTGGAAGCCGTGGGCATGGGACGCCGGGCCGGCACCCGCCGAAGCGGGAACCGGCCCGGCCGACGGCGTTACTCGCCGATGGTCAGCAGCGACGCGTTGCCGCCCGCCGCGGTGGTGTTGATCGTGAGCGTGCGCTCGCCGGCGAAGCGAAGCAGGTAGTGCGGACCACCGGCCTTCGGACCGGTGCCCGAGAGGCCTTCGCCGCCGAAGGGCTGCACGCCGACGACCGCGCCGATCTGGTTGCGGTTGACGTAGCAGTTGCCGACGCGCGCGCGGCTCTGGATGAACTCGATCGTATCGTCGATGCGGCTGTGGATGCCGAGCGTCAGGCCGAAGCCGGTGCCGTTGATCTGGTCGACGACCCTCTCCAGCTCCGAACCCTTCCAGCGGATCACGTGCAGCACGGGGCCGAAGATTTCGCGCGTCAGCGTGTCGAGCGACGGGATCTCGTAGGCGCGCGGCGCGAAGAACGTCCCGTGTGCGGCGGCTTCCGGCACCGGCACTTCGGCGATCTTCTTCGCCTCGCGGTCCATGCGCGCGACGTGGTCGACGAGGATCTTGCGGGCGTCTTCGTCGATCACCGGGCCCACGTCGGTCGAGAGCAGGCCGGGATCGCCGACCTTCAGTTCGGCCATGGCGCCGGCGAGCATCGAGATCACCTTGTCGGCGATGTCTTCCTGCACGAACAGGACGCGCGCGGCGGAGCAGCGCTGGCCGGCCGACTGGAACGCCGAGGCGATGACGTCCTTGACGATCTGCTCGGGCAGGGCCGAGGAGTCGGCGATCATCGCGTTCTGGCCGCCGGTTTCGGCCACCAGCGCCGCGATCGGCGCGTTGCGCGCCGCGAGCGCGCGGTTGATCGCCCAGGCGGTCTCGGTCGAGCCGGTGAAGGCCACGCCCGCGACGCGCGGATCGCGCGTCAGCGCGGCGCCGACGGTCGCGCCGTCGCCCGGCAGGTACTGGAGCACGTCCACCGGCACGCCGGCGGCGTGCAGCAGCTTCACCGCGACGTAGCCGACCAGCGAGGTCTGCTCGGCGGGCTTGGCGATCACCGAATTGCCCGCGGCGAGCGCCGCGGCGACCTGGCCGAGGAAGATCGCGAGCGGGAAGTTCCACGGGCTGATGCAGACGAAGACGCCGCGGCCGTTGAGGAACAGCTGGTTGCTCTCGCCGGTGGGGCCGGGCAGCTGTTCCGGCTGGCCGAACAGGCGGCGCGCCATGGTCGCGTAGTAGCGGAGGAAGTCGGCCGCCTCGCGGATCTCGGCGATGGCATCCGGCAGGCTCTTGCCCGCTTCGCGCACGCACAGCGCGATGAACTCGGCGCGGTTGTGCTCGAGCTGCTCGGCGGCGTGCTCGAGGATCGCGGCACGGCTGGCGGCCGGCAGGCGGTCCCAGCCCGGCTGCGCCTTCACGGCGGCGGCCAGCGCGGTCTCGACGAGCGCCTGGTCGGCGTTCTGCACGGTGCCGATGATGCGGCGGCGATCGGCCGGATCGGTGACCTCGGTCTTGCCGCCGGTGGCGGTGGCGCCCGCGACGAGCGGCACGGCGTTCCACGGACCGCTGTGGCGGTTGACGGCGTCGGCGAGCTCGTTGAGCTCGTTGTCGTTAGCGAAGTTCATGCCCATGGAGTTCTTCCGGAGTTCGCCGTAGAGATTGACCGGCAGGGGGATACGGGGGTGGGGGATCGAAGCGAAGGAACGCACGATCTCGCAGGGATCGGCGACCAGGTCGCGCACCGGCACGGACTCGTCGACCACGCGGTTCACGAAGCTGGTGTTGGCGCCGTTCTCGAGCAGGCGGCGGACCAGGTACGGCAGGAGGTCTTCGTGGCTGCCGACCGGCGCGTAGACGCGGCAGGGCACGTTGAGCTTGTCCTTGCCGATCACTTCCGCGTAGAGATCGGCGCCCATGCCGTGCAGGCGCTGGTTCTCGTAGGGCCGGCCCTGCGCGATGTGGTGGATCGCGGCGATCGTGTGCGCGTTGTGCGTGGCGAACTGCGGATACACGGCGTCGCCGCCGGCGGCGAACAGGCGGCGGGCGCATGCCAGGTACGAGACGTCGGTGTTCGGCTTGCGCGTGTACACCGGGTAGCCGGCGAGGCCGCCTTCCTGCGAGCGCTTGATCTCGGCGTCCCAGTAGGCGCCCTTGACCAGGCGCACGAACCAGCGGCGGCCGGTGGCGCGGGCCTTCTCGGTCACCCAGTCGATCACGAACGGCGCGCGCTTCTGGTACGCCTGGATCACGATGCCGAGGCCGTTCCAGCCCTCGAGCGACGGGTGCTCGAAGACGTCGCCGATGATGTCGAGCGAGAGCTCGAGGCGATCGGTTTCCTCCGCGTCGACGGACAGCGCGATGCCGTTCTTGTACGCCAGCTGCGAGAGCTCCAGCAGCTTGGCGCCCAGCTCGGCGCGCGCGCGGGCGCGGTTGGCCACTTCGTAGCGCGGATGCAGCGCCGAGAGCTTGACCGAGATCGACGGGGCTTCGAGGTTGTTCGGGAACGGACCGCGCGCGCCCAGCGCGTTGATCGCGTCGCGGTAATCCTGCTGGTAACGCTCGGCCGTCGCCTGCGTCAGCGCGGACTCGCCGAGCATGTCGTACGAGTAGCGATAGACCGCGTGCTCCTTCTCGGCGGAGCGATCGAGCGCCTCCTTGATCGTGCGACCCATCACGAACTGGTGGCCCATGATGCGCATCGCCTGGCGCACCGCGAGGCGCACCACCGGCTCGCCGGCGCGGCCGACAAGGCGGCGCAGGGCGGAACTGAAGTCGTGGCGCGTCTCCTCGGCGAGGTTCACGAGGTGACCCGTGAGCATCAGGCCCCAGGTCGACGCGTTGACGAACAGCGACTCGCTCTGGCCCAGGTGCTTCTTCCAGTCGGCGTCGCCCAGCTTGTCGCGGATCAGCTTGTCGGCCGTGGCCTTGTCCGGAATGCGCAGCAGGGCCTCCGCCACGCACATCAGCAGCACGCCTTCCTCGGACGAGAGGTCGTACTGGCGCATGAACGATTCGACGGCGCTCTGGTCCTTGGCCCGCGCGCGGACGCGCGTCACCAGACCGGCGGCCACGTCGATCACGTGCTCGCGCTCGGTCGGCGGCAGCGTCGCCTGCGCCAGCAGGTCGTTCACGGCCTCGGTTTCGTCGCGCAGCCAGGCGGCCGTGATGCGCGCACGCGCCGGCTCGACGCCGGTCGGAAGTTCGGGACGAAGAATGGTGGGGTTCACTGGGGGCGTGTGGGGGGCGGGGGAGACCGCCCATTGTAGGGTAGGTTGTGGGGGTGTGTGTGGAGCGCCTCGGGAGCGGGGATGGGGGATGGGAAGTGGGGGCGGCACAGCCGGCATGCGTATGAGGTGCGCCGGGACACCGCGCTGGCGTCGAGGCAAGCACGACGCTTCCGATCCCTCGGGCCATCGCCGGGGTCGCGCCCCCACTTCCCATCCCCCATCCCCCGACTTCCAGCTCCCCTGCGACAACGCGCCACCTTCCAACCTTGCTGCATCTTGACCAGCGCCCTATCATCCCGAAGGTTCCAGGCACGCTTAGGCTCCCATGTTCGTGCTTCGACCGACCGTCGCGGGTCACCCGCGCGTGTTGTGGCTCCGGCCCAACCGTGCGCTGGACAAGCGCGGTCTGCGTCGGACGATCATCGGCCTTGCGGCGATAGCCCTGGCGACGGCCGCGCTCGGCGCATGGCAGGGGAACGTATTCGCCCCCGTCTTCGCACTGCTCGAAGCCTTCGCCGTGGGGTTCGCGCTTGGCGCGGCCTGGCGGGCCGGCGGCAGGGGTGAACGCATCGCGATCGGGCCGGATACGCTGGAGGTACGCGCCATACCGGGACACCGGACGGTCCGTTTCCAGACGTATTGGGTACGGGTCGGGCTGAAACAGGGGGATGGGCGCCAGCGCCTGTTGCTCACGTCGCACGGCAACGAGCTCGAAATCGGCGCCTTCCTTGGGGAAGAGGAACGGGCCGAGGTGTCAAGGAAACTCATGGTGCTGCTGTCCGAGGCTGGCCAGTCGCGCAGGTAGGTTCAATAAAGGTGCAAGACACATGACATCTGGCGGCATCGGACGATCGATATCGGCGTGGGCGGCGGGCGCCCTCGCGCTGTTCGGAGGGGCGGCGTGGGCCAATCCCGAACCGAACCAGCTGAACATGACCAAGGGCGCAGCCGAGTGGTCGCCGTACGCCATGCACATGGTGGCCCTGTGGGTCTGCGTCGTGATCGGCATCGTCGTGTTCGGCGCGATGTTCATCGCCATGTTCCGCTTCCGCAAATCGCGCGGCGCCGTCGCCGAGAAGTGGTCGCACAGCACCAAGCTCGAAGTGGTGTGGACGGTCATCCCCGTCATCATCCTCATCTTCCTGGCCCACCTCGCCACGGGTGGCCTGACCTCGTTCGCCGACACCACGAATTCCGAGATGACCATCAAGGTCACCGGCTACCAGTGGAAGTGGCGCTACGACTACGTCGATTACAAGGGCAAGGGCGTCGACCAGGTCGGCTTCATCTCGAAGCTCGAAGAGACCTCCGACCGCACCCGCCAGCTGAAGTCCAACCTCGACCCGGACAAGATCAAGGTCGACGGTTACAACACCTACCTGCTGGACGTGGACAAGCCGCTCGTGCTGCCCACGAACACCAAGATCCGCTTCGTGATCGTCGGCGGCGACGTCATCCACTCCTGGTGGGTGCCCGCGCTGGGCTGGAAGATGGACGCGATCCCGGGCATCGCCAACGCGGCCTGGACGAACATCAAGGAGCCCGGCGTCTACCGCGGCCAGTGCGCCGAGCTCTGCGGCCAGGACCACGGCTTCATGCCGATCGTGGTCAAGGCCGTGCCCCGCGCCGAATTCGAACAGTGGCTGGCGACGCAGGAAGACGAGGCCAAGGTGCAGAAGGCCGCGCAGACCGCCCAGACCGTCCCCGCCCAGGCCCCCCAGGGCTAATCCGATCAAGTTAAGGTAGAGGTGCAAGGCCATGGCGCACGCAGCCACCCACGACCACCACGATCACCACGGGGCCCCGAAAGGGTTCTTCCAGCGATGGGTGATGTCCACGAACCACAAGGACATCGGCACGCTGTACCTGATCTTCTCGCTGACGATGTTCTTCATCGGCGGCGCCTTCGCGATGGTCATCCGCGCGGAGCTCTTCAAGCCGGGCATGCAGCTCGTGCAGCCGTATTTCTTCAACGAAATGACGACGATGCACGCGCTGGTGATGATCTTCGGCGCGATCATGCCGTCGTTCGTCGGCCTCGCGAACTGGATGATCCCGCTCATGGTCGGCGCGCCGGACATGGCGCTGCCGCGCATGAACAACCTGTCGTTCTGGATCATGCCGTTCGCGTTCATCCTGCTGCTCTCGACGCTGTTCATGCCGGGCGGCGGTCCCGCCGGCGGCTGGACGATGTACCCGCCGCTCTCGCTGCAGGGTGAGTCGATCGCGTACACGATCTTCGCCGTCCACCTGATGGGCATCAGCTCGATCATGGGCGCGATCAACATCATCGCCACCATCCTCAACATGCGCGCGCCGGGCATGGACCTGCTGAAGATGCCGGTGTTCGTGTGGAGCTGGCTGATCACGGCGTTCCTGCTGATCGCGGTGATGCCGGTGCTCGCCGGCGCGGTCACGATGCTGCTGACCGACAAGTACTTCCACACCAACTTCTTCAATGCCGCCGGCGGCGGCGACCCGGTGCTGTTCCAGCACATCTTCTGGTTCTTCGGGCATCCCGAGGTCTACATCATGATCCTGCCGGCGTTCGGGATCATCTCGGAGATCATCCCGACGTTCTCGCGCAAGCCGATCTTCGGGTACCGCGCGATGGTGTTCGCCATCGCCTCGATCGCCTTCCTCTCGTTCATCGTCTGGGCGCACCACATGTTCGCCGTGGGCCTGCCGATGGGCGCCGAGATCTTCTTCATGTACGCGACGATGCTCATCGCCGTGCCGACGGGCGTGAAGGTGTTCAACTGGGTGTCGACGATGTGGGGCGGCTCGATGACCTTCGAGACGCCGATGCTGTTCTCGATCGCCTTCGTCATCCTGTTCACCATCGGCGGCTTCTCGGGCCTGATGCTCGCGCTCGCGCCGGCCGACTTCCAGTACCACGACACGTATTTCGTGGTGGCGCACTTCCACTACGTGCTGGTGACCGGCGCCGCGTTCTCGATCATGGCCGCCGCGTACTACTGGCTGCCGAAGTGGTCGGGCAACATGTACAGCGAGACGTGGGGCAAGATCCATTTCTGGTCGAGCGTCATCTCGGTCAACGTGCTGTTCTTCCCGCAGCACTTCCTGGGCCTGGCGGGCATGCCGCGCCGCATCCCCGACTACAACGTCGCGTTCGCCAACTTCAACATGATCAGCTCGATCGGCGGCTTCTGGTTCGGCGCCTCGCAGCTGATCTTCCTCGGCGTCGTGATCCACTGCGTGTTCTTCTCGAAGAAGAAGGCCGCGGACCGTTCGTGGGAAGGGGCGAAGGGCCTCGAGTGGACCGTGCCATCGCCGGCCCCGTTCCACACCTTCGACGTGCCGCCGGTCATCCACGACGACGAGCTCGCCCACGGCAACACGGAACACTGATCGATGCACGGCATGACGGATACCGACATCGAGGCGCGCCGCCGGCGCGCCCGCCGCACCGCGCTGATCGCGGGCGGCTTCGCGGTCGCGGTGTTCGTCATCTCGATCCTGCAGATGCTGAAGGTCTGACCGGCTAAACCAAGCGACATCCACGGGAAACCACCATGGGTCACCAGCAACACGACGTCTACTTCGTACCGAGCAAGAGCTACTGGCCGATCGTGGCCGCCGTCTCCATGTTCGTCACCGTCTTCGGTGCCGCGCACTGGCTGAACGCCGAGCCGGGCCAGACCGGGTTCGGCAAGCCGCTGTTCTGGGTCGGCATCGCCATGATCCTGGGCATGTTCTTCGGGTGGTTCCGCTCGGTGATCAACGAATCGCTGGCCGGCAACTACAACGGCCAGGTCGACCGCTCGTTCCGCATGGGGATGATGTGGTTCATCTTCTCCGAGGTCATGTTCTTCGGCGCGTTCTTCGGCGCGCTGTTCTACGCCCGCCTGTTCGCGGTGCCCTGGCTCGGCGGCGAAGGCCACGGCGTGCTGACCCACCAGTTCATCTGGGAAGGCTACAACGCCGCGTGGGGCGCCTCCGGTGGCGGCGGTCCCGAGAAGATCGGCGGCGCGTTCCAGACGATCCCGGCGTGGGGCCTGCCGCTGCTGAACACGCTGATCCTGCTCTCGTCCGGCGTCACGATCACCATCGCGCACCACGCGCTGAAGGCCGGCCACCGCACGACGCTGCTCGTCGGCCTGGGCGCCACCGTGCTGCTGGGCTGCCTGTTCCTGTGGTTCCAGGCGCACGAGTACGCCGAAGCGTACGAGCACTTCAACCTCACGCTCGGCAGCGGCGTCTACGGCGCCACGTTCTTCATGCTCACCGGCTTCCACGGCATGCACGTGACGCTCGGCACGATCATGCTGGCGATCATCTGGGTGCGCTGCGCGAAGGGCCACTTCTCGAAGGACGACCACTTCGGCTTCGAGGCCGTCGCCTGGTACTGGCACTTCGTCGACGTGGTCTGGCTGGCGCTATTCCTCTTCGTCTACGTGCTCTGATCCAGAAAAAGCCGCCGAAAGGCGGCTTTTTCATTTTCCCCGCACCCCACCGGCACCAAATGCCGCACCGCGCCTTGGCCCCCCGGCCGGGCGCGCTAGAATTGGCCGACCCCGTGGGGGTGCAGCCAACCCATGAAGATGCCCAGCGCCACCATGGCGATGAGCAGCAACGACAGGCCGATGCGACGGGTGAGCGCCCAGACGGTGCGCTTGCTCTGGCCCTTGTCGGTCATCATGAAGAACAGGGCCTGGCCGAGGTTGAACAGCACCACCAGCAGCAGGATCACCAGCGCGTATTTATAGATGGTTTCCACGTGACCCTTCCGCCCCATTGCGACAATCCGAGTATAGCGGTGGCGACGCGGGGTCTTGCATGACCTTTCTGCGCCGTCCGACGTGGTTCGCTGTCGCACTCACGGTGGCCGGTGTGCTCGTTTTCGTGCGCCTGGGCGTGTGGCAGCTCGATCGGGCCGGCGAAAAGGACGAGCTCCTGCGGCGCTTCGCCGCATCCGCCGCGGCGGGCGTCGAGGAATTCGGGATGATCGCGGACGCGCCGCCGGAGGATCGCTATCCGCGGCTCGACGTGCGCGGCAGGTTCGTGCCGGGCCACTACTACGTGCTCGACGACCAGACGCATGCAGGACAGGTGGGCGTGCACGTCTATGCGCCGTTCTCGCCCGAGGGGCGCGATCCGTACCTCCTCGTCGATCTCGGCTTCCTGCCGAAGGAGCAGGGCGCCAACCCGAAACTGCCGCCGTTGCCCGCCGGGCCGACGCACGTCCACGGGCTCTACGCGCCCACGCCGGGCGTCGGCATACGCATGGGCGGCAATCCGCTGCCGGGTCAGACGGGCGCGGAGAAGACCATGGTCTACGTCGATCTTGGCGAGATCGGGGCGGACCTCGGGCACTCGCTGTATCCTCGCGTGCTGCTGCTCGATCCCGATCCTGCGACGCTGTACGCGCGCGACTGGACACCGGGCTTCATGCCACCGGCGCGGCATCGCGCCTATGCCTTCCAATGGTTCACCTTCGCGCTGGCCGCGGTGGTGATCTTCGTCCTCCTGCATCGCAAGCGTCGCTAGGCCGCGTTCACGACCCATGACCGATCCGATCGCCTCTCCTGAAAAAGCACGTGCCGGCCGCCTGAAGCTGGTGCTGATCATGCTCGTGTTCCTCGCGCCGATCGTCGCCGCCGGCCTGCTCACGCTGTCCGGCTGGCAGCCGCAGGGCATGGGCAACGGGCAGCCGATCGTGCCGCAGCGCAGCCTCGCCGACGTGCGTGTCGACGTCGACGGTGCGCCCTGGGCATGGCGTGACAGCGAGCCGCGCCTCACGCTCGTCGCGCTGCCCGGGCCTGGCTGCGCGGCGCGGTGCCTCCAGACGCTCGCGCTCATGCGCAACGCGCGCATCGTACTCAACCGCAACGCCGACCGGCTGCGCCTGCTGTACATCGGCGCCGCGCCGGAAGGCGCCGATGCCTCGTCGGTGATGCGCGATTACGCCGTCGGCACCGATCCGTCGAACGCGTTCGATGCGTTCCGGCCGACGGAGCCGGACAGCGTCGCCGCCGTCCTCGTCGAATCCAACGCCACGGCGCTCGCCTGGTATCCGGCCGGTTTCGATCCGAACGGCCTGCGCAAGGACCTGCAGAAGGTGATCCGCTGATGTCGCCCCGTGCCGTGAAGACGCTGCGCACCCTTGCGCTGCTTGCCGCGCTGTTCGCCTTCTGCGTCGTGATGTTCGGCGCCTTCGTGCGCCTGTCCAACGCCGGTCTTTCATGCCCCGACTGGCCGACCTGCTACGGCAAGGCCACGTGGCCCGGCCATGCGCAGGACATCGCGCGCGCGAACGAGGCGTTTCCCGATCGCCCGTACGAAACGCACAAGGCGTGGCGTGAGCAGGTGCATCGTTTCCTCGCCGGTAGCCTCGGCGTGATGGTGCTGGCCATCGCCGTGATCGCCGCGTGGCGACGTCGCTTCGCGACGGTCGCGGTCGTGGTGGCCGCCATCTTCGCGGCGGTGGGTGTCGTGATGTACATGCGTGGCGAACACGTCGTTTCGTCGTTCCTGTCCGCACTTGCGATCGCGCTGCCGCTGGTCGCCGCCGCCACGCTCGACCGGCCCGACGCATGGAAGGTCGGCGTCGCGGCGCTCGCCGTGATCATCTTCCAGGCGATGCTCGGCATGTGGACGGTGACGCTGCTGCTCAAGCCGATCGTCGTCATGGGGCACCTCCTCGGCGGTCTCGCCACCTTCGCGCTGCTCGCCTGGGCCGCGCTGCGCTGGTGGCGCGTCGGCTCGTCCGATGACCGCTACGCCGCGCTCCGGGCGCCGGTGGCGATCGGCATCGTGGTGCTCGTCTGCCAGATCGCGCTCGGTGGCTGGACCAGCTCGAACTACGCCGCGCTGGCCTGCGGCACCGATTTTCCGAAGTGCCTGGGCCAGTGGTGGCCGCAGACCGATTTCCCGCAGGCGTTCGTGCTCTGGCGAGGCATCGGTGTGAACTACGAAGGTGGCGTGCTCGACATGGCCGCACGCAGCGCCATCCAGATCGCGCATCGCATCGGCGCGCTCGTCACGTTCTGCTACCTCGCGTGGCTTTCGCACCGCCTCGCCCGTCATGGGCTGCGCAAGGTCGGCATCGCGGTCGCCGTGGTCCTCGTGGCGCAGGTGTTGCTCGGCATCGGCAACGTCCACCTCGGCCTGCCGCTGCCCGTCGCGACGGCGCACAATGGCGTCGCCGCGCTCCTGCTCTTCACCCTGCTGGTGGCCCTGGCGAACACGCAGCGCCTGCCCGCGTCGGAGTCCCCGTGAGCGCCCTCGGTCAATACCTCGAACTGACGAAGCCGCGCGTCGTCGCGCTGCTCGTCTTCTGCGCCGTCATCGGCATGTTCCTCGCCGTGGATCCGAACGGCCAGCGCGTCCTGCCGACGTGGCACGCCGTCGTCTTCGGCACGCTGGGCATCTGGCTCGCGTCCGCGTCCGCCGCCGCGTTCAACCACCTGATCGACCAGCGCATCGACAAGGTCATGGCGCGCACCTCGCACCGGCCGCTCGCCACGGGGCAGCTGACCTCGTTGCAGGTGTTCGTCTTCGCGCTGTCGCTGGGCATCGTCTCGATGCTCGTGCTCGTGTTCCTCGTGAACATGCTCACCGCGGTGCTGACGTTCTGCTCGCTCATCGGCTACGCGGTGATCTACACCGCGTACCTGAAGCGCGCGACGCCACAGAACATCGTGATCGGCGGCATCGCCGGCGCCGCGCCGCCGATGCTCGGCTGGACCGCGGTCACCGACTCGCTGCATCCGTACGCGTTGCAGCTGCTGCTGATCATCTTCGTGTGGACCCCGCCGCACTTCTGGGCACTGGCGATCTTCCGCGTCGACGACTATTCCCGCGCGCAGGTGCCGATGCTTCCGGTGACGCATGGCGTGACCTACACCCGCTGGCACATCCTTTTCTATACGATCCTGCTCTTCGTCGTGACGCTGCTGCCGTTCTTCACGGGCATGAGCGGCCTGATCTACCTGTTCGGCGCGGTGGTGCTCGGCGCGGGCTTCCTCTGGTACGCGATCCGCCTGCTCAATCCGCCCGACGAACTCTTCGCGATGAAGACGTTCAACTACTCGATCGTCTACCTGATGGTGCTGTTCGCCTTCCTGCTCGCCGACCACTGGCTCGTCGACCCGGTCATCCAGACGGGCCTGCATTTCGACCCGGTGGCCTGATACCCCCGTATCCAGCTGTGTGTGGGAGCGGCCCCGGCCGCGACGGCTTCTCGCCCCGGTCATCAGGCTTGCGCGCCAGCTCGCAGGTTCGGCCTCAAAGGCTGTCGCGGCCAGGTCCGCTCCCACACCCGGCCGCGACGGCTTCTCGCCCCGGTCATCGGGCCCGCGCGCCAGCTCGCAGCTTCGGCCTCAAGAGCTGTCGCGGCCAGGGCCGCTCCCACACCCGGCCGCCACTGTGGGAGCGGCCCCGGCCGCGACAGCTTCTCGCCCCGGTCATCAGGCTTGCGCGCCAGCTCGCAGGTTCGGCCTCAAGGGCTGTCGCGGCCAGGTCCGCTCCCACACTCACAGCCAGACGGCATTCCAGTAAGGGTAGTCCAGTGCTCTTCTAACCAGCCCGGCTCTGACGGGATTCGCAACGATGTACCGTGCCGCTTCGATCAAAGACGCGCCCGAGCGAACCGCGCTGTCGTGATATCCGCTCTGCCAAATGGATCCCCGCCCTGTCGCGCGCGCGGAACACGCTTTGAATCGCGACATGCATTCGGGCAGCGAAGTGCAGCCCAACTCGAGGAGACCGTGCCAGTGATCCGGCATGAGGACCCACGCAAGCAGTGTCGCGTCGGACCAGGTCGTCGGATCGTGGACGACGCGACTTACGGCGCGCGCAACCTCGGTATCTGCGAATAGGGGAATCCTGTCCCGGGTCGCTGTCGTCAGGAGGTAGGCATGTCCTGGAATCGATGATCGTCCTCGCCGGAGGACGGCTGTACCCGGTCGTATCGGCATCGGGACAGGGTGTCGAATAGGCTTCGCATCGAGTGCAGGCCACTCCCGATGCCGTGATGTGGGCTGCGCCCGGAACATCATGTGGGAGCGACCCCGGCCGCGACGGCTTTTCGCCCCGGTCGTCAGGCTTGCGCGCCAGCTCGCAGGTTCGGCCTCGAGGTCCGTTCCCGCCACCGATCGCCGTTGTGGGAGCGGCCCCGGCCGCGACAGCTTTTCGCCCCGGTCATCGGGCTTGCGCGCCAGCTCGCAGGTTCGGCCTCGAGGTCCGTTCCCGCCACCGATCGCCGTTGTGGGAGCGGCCCCGGCCGCGACAGCTTTTCGCCCCGGTTGTCGCGCTTGCGCGCCAGCTTGCAGGTCCGCTGCTTGCAACTACAGCGCGGCGTGCAGCCAGTTCGCGACGGCTTCGGGATGTTCGAGGTGGAGGTGATGGCCGCCATCCATGTGAGTGACGCGGATGTCGTCGACGCAGTCGATGCGGATCTGCAACGCTTCCGGTTCGAGGTAGGGCGGATGCGGGCGGGCGAGCAGGAGCGACGTGGGCGCCGCGAGGCCGAGCAGCAGCGCCATCACCTGGGTTTCGGCGAGCCGGATCGCGGTAGGACGGGACAGCCGGGGATCGCTGCGCCAGCTGTATCCGCCCTCGACCTCACGGAGCCCTCGCGCGACGATGTGCGTCGCGAGGCTGGCGTCGAGGCCGCTGGCGAGCGCACGGGCGCGGGCCGCGTCTTCGATCGACGCGAACACGCGCAGGGGGCGGTTGCCCTCGGCTTTCGATGCCATCGCCTCGCGGAAGCGGTCGAGGGTGCGCGAGCCGTCGTCGCCGAGCGGGCCGAGGCCTTCGATCAGCGCGAGCGCACGAATGCGTTCGGGTGCGGCGATCGCCACCATCGTCGCGACGCCCGCGCCCAGCGAGTGGCCGAGCAGATGGAAGCGTGGAAGGGCGAGCGCGTCGGCGGCGGCGAGTACCGCGCGCGCATAATCCACGTGCTGGTAGACGGTGCCCTCGGGCAGGTGCGCCGAGTGGCCGTGGCCGGGGAGATCGAGCGCGATCACGTGGAAGCGGTCGGCCAGTCGTGGCGCCAGCAGCGCGAAACTCGCCGCGTTGTCGAGCCAGCCGTGCAACAGGATGAGGGGCGCCGCATCGGGTTCGCCCCAGCTCAGGCCGGCCAGTTCCAGGCCGGGAATCGCGACCTTCAATTCACGCATCGCTGCTCACCGCGCGGGCGCGCTCGCGGGCCGCGGCGAGGCGGACGGCCTCCGCCGCGGCGTCGTAATCCGGGGAGAACTCCGGCCAGCCCTGGCCATGGCGCAGCACGAGCGACGCCAGCGCGCGCACGTGCGACGGCGTCGCGTTGAGGCAGGGGATGTAGCTCAGGGTTTCGCCACCCGCTTCGCGGAAGAAATCGGCGTTCTGCATGGCGATCTCCTCGAGCGTCTCGAGGCAGTCGACCGCGAAGCCCGGACTGATCACGTCGATGCGCTTGAGGCCCTTCGCACCCAGCTGCTTCACGGTCTCGTCGGTGTAGGGATGGAGCCAGCGCTCGCGTCCCACACGAGACTGGAAGCTGATCAGCGCCTCGTCCTCGCCCATGCCCAGCGCCTCGCGCAGCAGTCTCGCCGTGGCGTGACACTGGCAGAAATACGGGTCGCCGGCGCGCAGGTAGCGCTCGGGAATGCCGTGGAAGCTCAGCAGCAGCTTTTCCCCGCGGCCGTTGGCGGCCCAATGCGCCCGGACGCTCGCCGCCAGTGCCTCGATGTACGCCGGCTCGGCGTGGTAATCATTGATCTGGCGCAGTTCGGGTGGCCAGCGCAGGCCCTTGACGGTGTCGGCGACGGCGTCGAAGACGCTCCCCGTCGAGGTGGCGGAGTACTGCGGGTACAGCGGGAGCACGATCAGGCGACGCACGCCCTCGCGCTGGAGCTCGGCGACGCGGCTCGCGACGTCCGGTCGCCCATAGCGCATGGCCAGCGCCACCCGGACGGGCCCCGGCACGACGGCCGAGAGTTCCGCCTGCAGCGCCGCCGCCAGCGCCTCGCTGCCGGTCCGCAGGGGCGAGCCCTCGGGGGTCCAGATGCGGGCGTAGGCATGGGCGGAGCGCTTCGGGCGGATCCGCAGGATCACGCCGTGCAGGATCGCTTTCCAGAGCAGCCGCGGGTATTCGATGACGCGGGGGTCCCCGAGGAACTGCGCCAGGTAGGGCCGGACCGCCGCGGCGGTGGGCGCGTCAGGTGTACCGAGGTTAACCAGGAGGACGCCGACGCGGGGCAGGACGTCATGGGAATGGCCGGCGAGGCCGGTATAGTTCGGGGTACCTGGCATGGGCGTATGGCGCTCGCGGGGATCCTTCCAGTCTGCCACAGGGCGGGCTGCCGGTTCCCGCGCCGATTGCCGCAGCCCGCGCCATCCCGTGCATGAAAGGAGCCCACACGATGACCCCACGCCCGTCCCGACTGCTCGCCCTCGGCCTTCTCGCCTTCGTTCCCGCGATGGCGGCCCAGGCGGCCG
Organism: Luteibacter sp. 329MFSha; assembly: GCF_900111665.1. Taxonomy (NCBI): domain Bacteria; kingdom Pseudomonadati; phylum Pseudomonadota; class Gammaproteobacteria; order Lysobacterales; family Rhodanobacteraceae; genus Luteibacter; species Luteibacter sp. 329MFSha. The sequence goes on from NZ_FOJE01000002.1 coordinate 99,624, forward strand.
ATCCGCCGAGAAAGCAGGCGACCGAGGCCGTCCGTGTGCTCAAGGAGATGATGAACGACGCTCCGGACAAGTCGATCCCGTCGGATCTTCTGAAGAACGCCTGCGCCGTCGCGATCATCCCCGGCATGGTCAAGGGTGGCTTCGTCTTCTCCGGCGCCAAGGGTGAGGGCCTCATCGCCCAGAAGCGCGACTGCTCCGGTGAATGGTCGAACCCCAACTTCATCTCCACCGCGGCGGCCGGCGTCGGCTTCCAGGCCGGCATCCAGTCGATCGACGTGATCCTCGTCTTTCGCACCCACAAGGGCGTCGACCAGATCATCGACGGCCAGTTCACCATGGGCGCCAGCGCCTCCGCGGCCGCCGGCCCGGTCGGCCGGTCGGCCATGGCCGCGACCAACGGCAAGATGAACGCGGAGATCTACACCTATTCCCGCGCCAAGGGCCTCTTCGCGGGCATTTCGCTCGACGGATCGCGCATCAGCATCGACGACGACTCCAACGAGGAGATCTACGGCCCCGGCATCACGGCCCGTCGCATTTTCGAGGGCGGTGTCACGAATGTTCCAAGCGAGGTCAACGCGTTCAGGGATACACTGGAGGAGTACACTCAGAAGTAATCCCCGTCCCAGACCGGCGCCCCGGCGGTGCCCCCGAGGTTTCCATGAGCATTACCCATATCGTCCTCCTGCTGCTTGTCGTCGTGCTGATCTTCGGCACGAAGAAGCTGCGCAACATCGGCTCGGACCTGGGCGGTGCCATGCGCGACTTCAAGAAGGGCATGGACGGCGACGACGACACCCGCCAGACCCGCCAGGGCGACGAGAAGCTCCGCGCCGACCCGCCGCCGGCCGCCCAGGTGCCGCCGGCCCACAGCGAAGCCGGCGAGCCGCGCGACCGCACGCCCTGATCCGGCAGCGCCATGATCGACATCAGCATCGGCAAGCTGCTGCTCCTTGCGGTGGTGGCGCTCATCGTCCTCGGACCCGAGCGCCTGCCGCACGCCGCCCGCACCGCGGGCGCGTTGCTGCGGCGTGTGCGTAACGGCTGGGACAGCGTCCGCGCCGAGGTCGAGCGCGAGATCCACGCCGAGGAGATCAAGCGCACCCTGCGCGAGACCGCCGACAACGCCCGCGCCACGCACGACAGCGTCCGCAAGGACTTCCGCGACGCGGGCGAGGGCTTCCGCGATGCCGGCGCCCGGCTGCGCGAGGCCGGCGACAGCATGCGCGACACCATCACGGAAACCCAGGCCGCACGCGTCGAGCCGCGCGACCCCGATCCGGCGGTCGACATGCTGCCATTGAACCGCGACGGCAAGGCGCCGTCGGGAACGGAACCGCATGACCGCACGTGAACCCGATCCGTCCCCGGAGGACGTGGTCGAAGAAGGGCTGTTCTCGCACCTGATGGAGCTCCGCTCCCGGCTGATGCGCGCGATCGTCGTGCTGCTGCTGGTGCTGCTGGCCCTCGTCCCGATCGCCAATTACCTCTACGCCGAGCTGGCGCGCCCGCTCGTCGAGCGCATGCCGCACGGTGCGCACCTCATCGCCACCGAGGTCGCGAGCCCGTTCGTCACGCCGCTGAAGCTGGCCTTCTTCGTCGCGCTGTTCGTCAGCATGCCGATGATCCTCTACCAGCTCTGGGCGTTCGTCAGCCCGGGCCTGTACCGGCATGAGAAACGCCTTGCGCGACCGCTGCTGGTGGCGTCGCTGGTGCTGTTCTATTCCGGTTGCGCGTTCGCGTATTTCATCGTCCTGCCCGCGGCGTTCAAGTTCCTCAACGCCGTGACGCCCGAGGGCGTCGCGATGATGACCGACATCACGCATTACCTCGACTTCGTGATGTTGATGTTCTTCGCGTTCGGCCTCTGCTTCGAGGTGCCGGTCGCCGTGGTGATCCTCGCCGCGATCGGCGTCGTGGATGCCGAGAAGCTCAGCAAGGGACGCGGTTACGCCATCGTCGGCGCGTTCGCGATCGCCGCCTTCATCACGCCGCCCGACCTGCTTTCGATGATCATGCTGGCGGTGCCCATGTGCATCCTTTACGAGCTGGGCCTGCTCGCCGTGAGGTTCCTGCTGAAGCCGGCTCCCGCGGAGTAACGCATGGGGGCCTCGATCGGCTGGTTCGCGGTCAAGGGAAAGCACGGCGACGAGGTGCTCGCCGCGATGGACCTCGTGCGAAACGGCAAGGTCGCCACGCACCCCGGTCGGGGTTATTCGCTCGACCTGCCGAACGGCTGGTTCGTCGTCGTGTCGCGCTTCGCCGCGCCGCTGATCGCCGAGGCGGAGATGCGCCGCCTCTCGCGCGGCTGCACCGTGCTGGTATGCGAATACGACGATCAGGTCATGGTGAGTTCGTCCGCCTGCTACGTGAACGGGCTGCGCAACTGGCGCGCGGAGCACGACGGCCAGCAGGACGATTCACGGCACCTCTCCACCAGTGGCGGCCTGCCGCCCGCGTTCGACGCGATCCACGCGCGCATCGAGGCGATGCAGGACGCTGCGGATGCCGAAGGTGACGACGTCGACCATTACTACTCGCTGCCGGTCGAACTGGCGCAGAGTGTCACGACGTTCCATGCCGACCTGCCGGCCTCCGCCTACGGCGCCGCGGCGTGCGACGGTTGGTCGTTCGCCGATGCCACGCCATCCGCGCCGGTCGATCCGGATCTGCCGCGCAAGGCGCGCCGGGCGGTGGAGAAAGCCACCCGCCCGTGGTGGAAGCTCTGGTAAGACCCCAAGACCCGACCGCTACGGTAGGAGCGGACCTGGCCGCGACAGCTTCTCGCCCCGGCCTCCAGCCTCGCGCGCCAGCTCGCAGGTTCGGCCTCAAGAGCGATCGCGGCCAGGTCCGCTCCAACAATAGCGGTGGCCCTTGTGGGAGCGGACCCGGCCGCAACAGCTTTCCGCCCCGGTCATCAGGCTCGCGCGCCACTTTTCGGCCGCTCGCCCAACGTCACCTGGCCCGATTCAGCGCCAGGCCCTTGAGCACGTTCAGCGCCTGCGAGAGCGCGTAGTCCTCGAGTGCGAGCTTTCCGTCGTCGTCGCTCGTCGTCGCATCGATCGTCGAGGCTTTCTCGTTCGCCAGGTGGTTGCGCAGGTCGGCCTCGGAGCCGATCAGCTGGGGCGCGGCATCCGACTTGTTCACCGAAAGATCGGCCAGCGCGATGTCGGGCTTGATGCCCTCGGCCTGGATCGATGTGCCGTTGGGCGTGTAATAGCGCGCCGTGGTGATCTTCACGGCATGCGTTTCGTCGAGCGGGATCACCGTCTGCACGACGCCCTTGCCGAACGTGCGGCGGCCCATGATCAGCGCGCGATGGTTGTCCTTCAGCGCGCCGGACACGATCTCCGCCGCCGACGCGGTGCCGTTGTCGGCGAGGATCACGATCGGAGCGCCCTTGAGCAGGTCGCCCGGGTGCGCGTCGAAATGCAGGTTGGCGTCGGGCAGCCGGCCCTTCGTGGTCACGATGGTGCCGCTGTCGAGGAACGTGTCCGCGACGCCGACCGCCGTGGTGAGCAGGCCACCGGGATTGGAGCGCAGGTCCAGCACCGCGCCCTTGGGCGCGCCGTTCTTCTTGATGTAGTCGGAGAGCTTGCGGTCCAGGTCGGTCGAGGTGTCTTCCTGGAACTGGCTGAGGCGGATGTAGACGTACCCCGGCTCCAGCGGACGCACCTTCACGCTGGTGACGTTGATGCGCTCGCGCACCAGCGGCATGTCGATCGGCTTGTCCGACTTCTCGTGGAGGATCGTCAGCACGATCTTGCTGCCCGGATCGCCGCGCAGCTTCTTGAACGCGTCGTCGATGTTCTGCCCGTCGACGACCATGCCGTCGACCTTGAGGATCGTGTCGCCCGGCTTGATGCCCGCGCGCGAGGCGGGCGTATCGTCGATCGGCGCGACGATCTTCAGCATGCCGTCGACCTGGAGCACCTCGATGCCGAGCCCGCCGTACTGGCCGGTGGTGTCCTCGTCGAGTTCGTCGAGGCCTTCCTTGTCGAGGTATTCGCTGTGCGGATCGAGGTTCTGCAGCATGCCGCCGATCGCGGCGTTCATGATCTTCTTGTTGTCGAGCTTCTCGACATAGGCCTGCTGCACGATGTGATACACCCGCGTGAAATTGCGGATGTCCTCCAGGCTCACCGTGTCGTCGGCCTGCTGCACCACGGCCGCCGCGGTGGTGGACGACGCGGCGGGCGCGTCGGGCTGCCGCACCGGTTTCGCCTGCTGGGCCTCGCTGGCGGGAATCGCCAGCACGCCGAGGGCGAGCGCGAGGGCGAGGCGAAGGGGGTGCTGGCGCATGCCTGTCTCCGTGATCAATGCCGTTTGCCGAGCCATGCGCGCGCGTCGATGGGCTTGCCGCCCTGGCGCAGCTCGAAGTAAGCGCCGTTGTCGCCGGCGGGCGCCGCGGCGGTGCCGACGGGCTGGCCGGCCTCCACCGTGTCGCCCACGCCGTGCAGCAGCGTCTCGTTGTTGCCGTACATGCTCATGAAGCCGTTGCCGTGATTGACGATGATCATCATGCCGTAGCCGCGCAGGAAGCTGGCGAACACGACGCGGCCGCGCGCGACCGCCTTCACCTCGCTGCCGCGCGGCGCGACGATGATCACGCCGTTGCCGTAAGCGTGCACGGGGCCACTCGCGGGCCAGGGCAGGTTGCCGCGCAGGTTGCCGACCGGCGCGCTCGGCGCGCCCTTCGCGGGCGGCGGCGCCTCGGCCGCCTTCGCGGCCTCGTCGATCACCTTCTGCAGGCGCGCGACGAGCGCGTTCATGTCCTGCTCGTTCTGCTTCAGGGCCGCCATGCGCTGGGCCTGGTCCTTGTACTTCGAGTCGGCTTCGGCGACGAGCTTCTGCTGCGACGCGCGCTGCTTCTCCAGCTCCGCCGCGCGCTGCTCGCGCTCCTTCCGGGTGGCCTCGAGCTTCTGCTGTTCGGCCGTGATGGCGGCTTCGACCTCCTGCAGGCGGGAAAGATCCGCGAGCAGCGCCCGAATCCGCTCGACGCGGTTCTCCTGGAAGTAACGGGAGTACGCCAGCGCGCGGGAAATGCGGTTCACGTCCTCGTCGCCCAGCAGCAGCTGGAGGTCGGAGCCCCGGCCGAGGGTGTACGTGGCACGCAGGAGGTCGCCTAGCGCCCCTTTCTGCGTATCGAGGCCGGCCTGGATGGCGGCCCGCTGGGCGTTGAGCTGTTCCAGGTCGTGCCGGCGATGCTCGAGCTCGGTATCCGTGTCGCGGACCGCCCGGGCCGCCGCCGACACCTGCTCGGCCTGCTTCGCCAGCGCCGCGTTGGCCGCGTCGCGGCTGTTCGCCGTCTCGCGCTGCTCGCGCGTCAGCGCGTCGATGTCCTTGCGGACCCCCTCCAGCTTCTGCCGGGCGTCGTCCTGCTCGGCCCGGGCCTTGCCCTCCTGCGCGGCGCGGGCCGGCGGGACGGGTGCGAGAGCGGCGATGGCGAGGGTCAGGAGGAGGGGCAGGCGGTGGAATGGGCGCATCGTCCGATTATTACCCATCGCGCCCCGACTGTAGGAGCGGACCCGGCCGCGACAGCGTCTCGTCGGGCTCGCACCTCTGTGGGAGCGGACCCGGCCGCGACAGCTGTCGAGGCTGAACCTGCGAGCTGGCGCGCCAGCCCGATGATCGGGGCGAGAAGCTGTCGCGGCCAGGTCCGCTCCTACGCGCCCGCTCGTCGCGACCATACCCGTAAGAATTTCGTTTGGACGTCCAAAAACTTTGACGCAACGCCGCAAATATGTCTAAAGTGAGCCGCATGCCCTCCGCGTGTACGTGAAAGTCGACCGTTCCAGGTCGCGGGGCCACGTGCACGCAATGACCCAGCACCAACCCAATGCCCCAGGAGGCGGACGGTGAAGCAAGGCACTCCGCGCCTCTACGACGAGGCGTTCGAACACGACAGCTGCGGCTTCGGCATCGTGGCGCAGATCGACGGCCACGCCAGCGCGGCGCTGGTCGATACCGCGTTCGCCGCGCTGGCGAAACTTTCCCACCGTGGCGGCGTCAACGCCGATGGCGTCAGCGGCGACGGTTGCGGCGTGCTCGTGCGCCGCCCGGTCGAGTGGCTGCGCGCCCTCGCGGGCGAAGCGGGCATCGCGCTGGCGACGCATTTCGCCAGCGGCGTCGTCTTCCTCGATCCCGCGGGCGACGAGACCGCGGCGCACGTGCTCGAGGACGAACTGGCGAAAGTCGGGCTCCGCGTCGCCGGCTGGCGCGACGTGGCCGTGGACGCGTCGGCCTGCGGACCGCTCGCCGCGGCCTCGATGCCGCGCGTGCGCCAGGTATTCGTCGACGCGCCGAACGAGCTGTCGCCGGCCGCGTTCGAGGCCGCGCTGTTCCGTGCGCGCCGCCGCGCCGAACTCGCGCTGGCCGACGACGAGCATTTCTACGTGGTGTCGCTTTCCGGCGAAGTCGTCGGCTACAAGGCGATGGCCGCGCCCGGCCACCTCCGCGACGTCTATCCGGATCTGAAACATCCCGCGCTCGTGGCGGACGCCGTGGTGTTCCACCAGCGCTTCTCCACGAACACGTCGCCGCAGTGGCGGCTCGCGCAGCCGTTCCGCTTCCTCGCCCACAACGGCGAGATCAACACGATCCGCGCCAACCGTCGCTGGATGCAGGCGCGCACTTCCGTCATGCGGTCGGAACGCGTCGACCTCTCCGACATCGGTCCGCTCGTGCGGCAGAAAGGCTCCGACTCGGAAAGCCTCGACAACGCGCTCGAAGTCCTGCTGATGGGCGGCATGGATCTCCTGACGGCGATGCGCGTGCTCGTGCCGCCGGCGTACGCGGCGCGCGAGGACATCGACGAAGACCTCGCGGCCTTCTACGAGTACTACGCGCTGCACAGCGAGCCGTGGGACGGTCCGGCCGGCCTCGTGATGTGCGACGGCCGCTACGCGGCGTGCACGCTCGACCGCAACGGCCTGCGTCCGGCGCGCTGGGCGCTGTCCGACGACAACCACCTGATCGTGGCGTCCGAAGCGGGCCTCTGGGACGTTCCGTCCTCGCGTATCGTCGCGAAGGGCCGCCTGGCGCCGGGCGAGATGATCGCCGTCGACTTCCGCGAGCACCGCCTGCTGCGCGACGCCGACATCGACGCGATCAACCGGGCCCGCGCGCCGTTCCGCGACTGGCTGCGCGACGGCGTCACCTACCTCGAATCCGACCTGATCGATCCCAGCCTCGCCGCCGAGCCGCTGCCGGCCGACGAGCTCCGCCGTTACCAGAAGCTCTACGGCCTCTCGCGCGAAGAGAGCGAATCCGTGCTCAAGGTGCTGGCGGAGACGGAAGCCGAAGCGACCGGCTCGATGGGCGACGACACGCCGATGGCGGTGCTCTCGCGGCAGATCCGTCCGTTGTTCGACCGCTTCCGCCAGGGCTTCGCCCAGGTGACCAATCCGCCCATCGATCCGCTGCGCGAACGGCTGGTGATGTCGCTCGTGACGCAGATCGGTCAGGAACGCAACATCTTCGATCTCGGCCCCGAGAACGCGAAGCAGATCCTGCTCAACTCGCCGATCCTTTCCCAGCGCAAGCTGCGCCAGATCCTCGCGAACCCGGATTACGCCGATACCCCGCGTTTCGATCTCATGTACGGCGCCGGCGAGACGCTGGAGCAGGCGCTGCGTCGCATCTGCGACGACGTCGAGGCCGCCGTGCGCGGCGGCGTCAGGGTGGTGTTCCTCAGCGATCGTTACCCGCGACGCGACCTGCTGCCGATCCACTCGCTGCTGGCCACGGGCGCGGTGCATGCGCGCCTCGTCGACACGGGCCTGCGCTGCCAGTGCAACATCATGGTGGAGACCGCGACGCCGCGCGATCCGCACCACTTCGCCTGCCTGATCGGTTTCGGCGCCACCGCGATCTATCCGTGGCTGGCGTACCAGAGCCTGTTCGACATGGGCCGCAGCGGGTACATCCGCAACGGCGAAGGCGCCCCGCGCGAGATCGGTCGCAACTACCGTCGCGGCATCCGCAAGGGCCTGCTGAAGATCCTGTCGAAGATGGGCATTTCCACCGTCGCGGGGTATCGCGGCGCGCAGCTGTTCGAGATCGTCGGACTGGCGCCGGAAGTCGTGGCGCTGTGCTTCCCCGGCACGCCGTCGCGCATCGGCGGCTCCACGTTCGACGACCTCGAGCAGGAGCAGCGTCTGCTCGCGGCCGAGGCCTGGGACGAGGCGCAGTCGCTCCGCGCCGGCGGCCTGTTCAAGTATGTGCACGGCGGCGAATTCCACATGTACGGCCCGGACGTGATCGCGAGCCTGCAGGTGGCCGTGCGCACGGGCGATTACGCGGACTACGAGAAGTACGCGCGACATGTCGACACGCGTCCGCCTTCCGCGCTGCGCGACCTGCTCGTGCCGCGCGAGGGGACGCCCGTGCCGCTCGACGAGGTGGAGCCCGTCGAGGCCATCCTGCGGCGCTTCGATTCCGCGGGCATGTCGCTCGGCGCGTTGTCGCCGGAGGCCCACGAGGCGCTCGCGATCGCGATGAATCGCCTCGGCGCGCGCAGCAACTCGGGCGAAGGCGGCGAAGACCCGTCGCGCTACGGCACCGATCGCGCCTCCAAGATCAAGCAGGTGGCGTCGGGCCGCTTCGGCGTGACGCCGGCGTACCTCGTCAACGCCGAAGTGTTGCAGATCAAGATCGCGCAGGGTGCCAAGCCCGGTGAAGGCGGTCAGCTCCCCGGCCACAAGGTCGACGCGACCATCGCGCGCCTGCGTTACGCGAAGCCCGGCATCGGCCTGATCTCGCCGCCGCCGCACCACGACATCTATTCGATCGAAGACCTCGCGCAGCTGATCCACGACCTGAAGGAAGTGAACCCGCAGGCGCTGGTCTCCGTGAAGCTCGTCTCGCACGCGGGCGTCGGCACGGTCGCCGCCGGCGTGGTCAAGGCGGGTGCCGATCTCATCACGGTGTCCGGCCACGACGGCGGTACCGGCGCGAGCCCGCTCACGTCGATCAAATACGCCGGCACGCCGTGGGAACTCGGTCTCGCAGAAACGCAGCAGACGCTGCGCCTGAACGACCTGCGCGGCCGCGTTCGCCTGCAGACCGACGGCGGCCTCAAGACGGGCCTCGACGTCATCAAGGCGGCGATGCTCGGCGCGGAGAGCTTCGGCTTCGGCACCGGTCCGATGGTGGCGCTCGGCTGCAAGTACCTGCGCATCTGTCATCTGAACAACTGCGCGACGGGCGTCGCCACGCAGCATCCCGTGCTGCGTCAGAAGCACTTCCTCGGCTTGCCCGACATGGTGATGAACTACTTCCGCTTCATCGCGGAAGACGTGCGTCGTCACCTCGCGCGCCTCGGCGTGCGGTCGCTGGCCGAACTCATCGGCCAGAGCGAACGCCTGGAGCAGCGCGACGGCGTGACGCCGGTGCAGGAGCGCCTCGACCTCTCGCCGCTGATCGGTGAGGACGGCCTCGGCACGCAGGTGGATTTCGCCTGCACGTTCGCGCGCAATCCGATGCGCGATCCCGCGTCGCTGGCCAACCGTATCGCGGCCGACACGCGCGCGGCGGTCGCCGACGGTCTCGGCGGCACGTTCCATTACCCGATCGTCAACACCGATCGCGCGATCGGGGCGCGGTTGTCCGGCGACGTAGCGCGCCGCTGGGGGGATGCCGGCATGGGCGACAAGCCGGTGAACCTCCACCTCACCGGCGCGGCGGGGCAGAGCCTCGGCGCGTGGAACGCCGCCGGCGTGCACATCGAGCTCATCGGCGAGGCCAACGACGGCGTCGGCAAGGGCATGGCCGGTGGTCGTCTCGTCGTGCGCCCGCCCGCCGACTCGCCGTTCGCCAGCCAGGATGCGTCCATCATCGGCAACACCTGCCTCTATGGCGCGACGGGCGGCGAGTTGTTCGCCGCCGGCCAGGCGGGCGAGCGCTTCGCCGTGCGCAACTCGGGTGCGCTGGCCGTCGTCGAGGGCGCGGGCGATCACTGCTGCGAATACATGACGGGCGGCGTGGTCGCGGTGCTCGGCCGCACCGGCCTGAACTTCGGCGCGGGCATGACGGGTGGTTTCGCCTACGTGCTCGATACCGAGCGTAACTTCGTCGACTGCTACAACCACGAGCTCGTCGACATCGTCCGCATTTCGCACGAAGGCATGGAGCACTACATGCAGCACCTGCGCCAGCTCATCGCGCGCCACGCCGAACTCACAGGCAGCGCCTGGGGCCGTCGCGTCCTCGGCGATTTCCGCGGCCTGCTGCAGCGTTTCTGGCTGGTGAAACCCAAGGCGGCGAGTCTCGACGCGCTGGCCGAAGAACTGCGGAGTGCCGCATGAGCGCGAAGGACTTCCGATTCCTCGACATTCCGCGGCAGACGCCGCGGACGGTGCCCGTCGCGGTGCGCGTGCTCGGCTATGGCGAGATCTCCGGTGACTTCGCGTCGTCGGAAGCCGCCTCGCAGTCCGGCCGCTGCATCGATTGCGGCAATCCGTATTGCGAGCATGCCTGCCCGGTCCACAACTACATTCCGAACTGGCTGAAGCTCGTGCAGGACGGCCGGCTCTTCGAAGCCGCGACGCTGATGCACGAGACCAATCCGCTCCCGGAGATCTGCGGTCGCGTCTGTCCGCAGGATCGCCTGTGCGAAGGCGCGTGCACGCTCGAGCAGGGTGACTTCGGCGCCGTGACCATCGGCAGCGTGGAGCGCTGGGTCACGGACGAGGCGATCCGACAGGGCTGGCGTCCCGATCTCTCGCGCGTTCGCGAGACCGGCGCGCGCGTCGCCATCGTCGGCGCCGGCCCGGCGGGTCTCGCCTGCGCCGACCGCCTGCGTCGCGCGGGCATCGAGGCGCACGTGTTCGATCGCCAGCACGAGATCGGCGGCCTGCTCACCTTCGGCATTCCGCCGTTCAAACTCGACAAATCGGTGGTGCGTACGCGCCGCATGGTGCTGGAAGGCATGGGCGTGCGTTTCCACCTCGGCGTCGAGATCGGGCGCGACATCGAGTTCGACGAGCTCCTCGCGGATTACGACGCGGTGTTCGTCGGCACGGGCGCGTATACCTACGTGGATGGCCAGCTCGAAGGGCGCGACCTCCAGGGCGTGCACGACGCGCTACCGTTCCTTATCGCGAACACGGAACGGCTGCTTCGCGACGAGGCGCCCGCTCCCGAATACGACCTCGCGGGCAAGCACGTCGTCGTGCTGGGCGGCGGCGACACCGGCATGGACTGCAACCGCACCGCGATCCGTCTCGGTGCCGCGTCGGTCACCTGCGTGTATCGCCGCGACGAGCCGAGCATGCCCGGTTCACGTCGCGAAGTCGGCTACAGCCGGGAGGAGGGCGTCCGGTTCCTCTTCCAGCGGCAGCCCGTCGCGTTGGTGGGCGACGGACATCGCGTCACGGCGGTGCGCGTGGTCGAGACGCAGCTCGTCGAAGGCGCTGACGGCCGACCGCGCCCGCAGAATGTCGACGGTAGCGAATCCGAGCTGCGGGCCGACGTCGTGATCCAGGCGTTCGGTTTCCAGCCGAGCCCGCCGGACTGGTGCGACGCCTTCGGCATCGAGCGCGACCGCGGCGGCCGCATCGTCGCTGGCGGCGAAGGCCGCTTGCCGCTGCAGACCAGCAACCCGCGGATCTTCGCCGGCGGAGACAACGTCCGCGGCGCCGACCTCGTGGTCCGCGCGGTCTACGACGGTCGGGAAGCGGCGGCATCCATCGCCCGCATGCTGGCGGCGAAGCGCGCCAAGGCCACGGTCGCTGCCTGAGCGTGCTCTTGGGGGGGGCTCACCGGCGCGGCGCCTGCCCTTGGCCCCGGCGCCGGTGGCAACCACAATAGGCGCATGTTCTCCCGGGTCACGCCCCCATGTGTCTGATCGCCTTCGCATGGCGCGCGCATCCGCGCTGGCGCCTCGTCCTCGTCGGCAATCGCGACGAATTCCACGCCCGACCCACCGCGCCCCTGACCGCGTGGGACGAGGCGCCGCAGATCGTCGCGGGCCGCGATCTCGAAGCCGGCGGAACCTGGGCCGGCGCGAGCGCCCAGGGGCGTGTCAGCGTCATCACCAACGTGCGCGACCTCACCGCCGATCACGGCGGGCTCTCGCGGGGCCTGCTCGTCGCCGACTACCTCGGGTCCAACGTTCCGGCGCGCGAGCACGCCGTGGAATTGATGGCCTCCGCACGCGACTACCGGCCCTTCAACCTGCTGACGTTCGACGCGCACGACGCGTACTACCTCGGCAATCATCCGAGCGCGCGGGCGCAGCCGGTCGAACCGGGCGTGCATGGGCTCAGCAACGCCGACTTCAACGCGCCCTGGCCGAAAACCCGCGCGCTCACCCATCGCCTGACCGACTGGCTGGCGGCCGGCGCGGAGGACGACACCGACGCGCTGTTCGCGATGCTCTCCGACCAGGGCCGCTGGCCCGACGACGTGCTTCCCGATACGGGCATCGGCATCGAGCGCGAGCGCTTCCTTTCCAGCGCCTTCATCGTCGGGGAGGCCTACGGTACCCGCGCGTCCACCGTGATCCTGGTGGACGACGCGAACCGCACCGTCGTCATGGAGCGCCGCTTCGGACCGAACGGCGTTCCCGCAGGAGAGACGCGCGTCGCGGTCTGAGTTCCTCGCGCCCTGATCGAAACCGTCGTTCTTGGCGTGCGCGCGAGACTCTTTTGCCTTTGGAGCGATTGATTCCCGGGCGCCACGCCCCGAGCATGGAAAGGGTCATTCCATCCCTTCGCTCCCGGAGCACGCCATGAACATCGACCTCTCGACCCGCAGCGCCATCGTCACGGGTTCCACCGCGGGCATCGGCCTCGCCATCGCCACCGGCCTCGCGCAGTCCGGCGCCTCCGTGGTCATCACCGGTCGCACGCAGGCGCGCGTCGACGAAGCCATGGCCGCGGTGAAGAAGGCCGCGCCAGGCGCGAAGGTGACCGGTGTCGCCGCCGATCTCGGCACCGCCGAAGGCGCGGCCGCGCTGATCGAGGCGGTGCCCGATACCGACATCCTCATCAACAACCTCGGTATCTTCGAGCCGAAGGACTTCTTCGACATCGACGATGCCGAGTGGTCGCGCTTCTTCGAAGTGAACGTGAACTCCGGCGTGCGTCTGTCGCGCCACTACGCGAAGGGCATGAAGGATCGCGGCTGGGGTCGCGTGCAGTTCATCTCCAGCGAGTCGGCCGTGCAGATCCCGGGCGAGATGGTCCACTACGGTGTCACGAAGACGGCGCAGCTCGGTGTGTCGCGCGGTCTGGCCGAAGTGCTGGCCGGCACCGGCGTGACGGTGAACGCGGTGCTTCCGGGTCCCACGCTGTCCGAAGGCGTCAGCGACTTCTTCGGCAAGATCGCGAAGGACCAGAACAAGTCGCAGGAGGACGTCGAGCGCGATTTCATCCAGACGCATCGTCCGACGTCGCTGATCAAGCGGCTGCTCAGCGTCGAGGAGGTCGCGAACGTTTCGGTGTACCTGGCCTCGGAGCAGGCCTCGGGCACCACGGGCGCCGCGGTCCGCGTCGACGGCGGCGTCACGCGTTCGATCATCTGACCGGACCAGGTATCGCCGGGCTACCCGCCCACCTGGCAGAGGATCCGCGAGAAGGCCCCGTCGTTTCGCTGGAACTCCGGCCGCGGCGCATGGAAGCGCCGTTCGCTCAGCGCGACCGACGTCACGCGATCCATCCGGAAGAACTTCCAACCGGTGGCCGCGCCGGACGCGCTGCCGCCGGTCACCTGCCAGGCACTCAGCAACCGGTCGCCCGCCTTATCGTCGCCGTACACATGCGGTTGCACCAGTCGCGTCGCACCCCCGTATTCGACGACGAGCAAGCGCATGGACGCGATCGCTTCGCACACGACGGTGTCGACACGGTTCACGACAGGTCGCCGTCCACGTAATACCAACGCCCGTCCTCGCGCACGAAGCGGCTGACCTCGTGCATGCGCTCGGCGCGTCCGCCACCGACGCGCATACGCGCGACGAATTCGACGATCGCGGTCTCCGGAGTCGGATTGTCGTGTCGCTTCACCGACAGGCCGAGCCATGTCGGCTTCGGTGACTGGGTGGCAAGGTCCAGCGACACGGGGCGCGTGGTCGCGTGCCACGACGCGAGGAGATAGTCCTCGCGTCCGAGGACATAGGCGCTGTAGCGGGAGCGCATCAGCGCCTCGGCCGTGGGCGCGGCGAAACCATCGTGATACGGGCCGCAGCAGGCGGCGTACGGCTTGCCGGAGTCGCAGGGGCAGGGGGCGTCGGTCATGCCGCCGATTCTAGCGAGCCGGACCGCCCTCGTTCACTTGCCCGGAAACGATCAGCGGCGAAAGGTCGTAGCCCATAGCCGTCGCGCGCTGCTTCAGCGAGTCGAACGTCGCCTTGTCCATGGCCGGCGTTCTCGAGAGGATCCACAGATACTTCCGTCCCGGTTGCCCGACCATGGCCCAGCGGTAATCGTCGTCGAGCGCGATGACCCAGTAATCGGCCCAGACGAACGGAATCCACGAGAGCCACTTCGGCGCGAACCGCACTTCGAGCTTGCCGCGCGCATAGGGCTCGGGTCGACGTGCCACGCCATCGCTGGCGATGCGCTCGCCGCTGCCGGTATCGCAGGCGTTGTGCACCGCGACCGTACCGTCGGGCAAGGGCTTGTAGGTGGCGGTGACGGCACCCGTGCACTTGCGCTGGAAGTACATCGGCAGCCGGGCGATCTCGTGCCAGGTCCCCGCATAGCGATCGAGGTCGAGGTTCGCGACGGCGGTGACGGGGGTGCTCGCGAGGGAGGCGGAGGCGACCATGGATGCCGCGATGAATGTGAAGACGTGGCGCATGACGGTCTGGATTCCGGCGGGACGACCTCCTACGATGCCCATCGGGAGTGAACGTCGTTTGAATCGAACCGTTCGGGGGGCGGGCCGATCGCATGGGGAATCCTGTCGTTCCAGTACGCCGGCCGTTGTTGCGGCGATGGCGCGAGCGCCTCGTCGAGGGCGTGGGTGTGCGCTTCGATGCCGACACGCGGTGCATCGTGCATCGTCCGGCGCGCCTGCATGTGCGCGAGCTCTCCGTGGAACGCGTGACGCGCGTGGAGGCGGGTAATCGCGACATCGCCTACGACCGCGTTTTCCTTTTCTTCCATGCCGATGGAGAGGAAACGCTGGTGGTATCCGAGCTCGACAACGGATTCGACGCCTTCGTGCGCGATCTGCGCGACGTGTTCCCGGGAATCGAGGCGTGGCAACGCGCCGTTCCGTCGGTGGCGTTCCAGCTCACGGCGGTCGATCTGTGGACCCGGGCGGCACCGGGCGAGCCTGCCGGCTGACGCCGGATCGCCGATACGATCGACGTGTGGATCAGGCGATGCGCACGACGAGCGCCACGGCACCTTCATCCAGCGCGATCCGCCCTGGCCGCAGCGCGCTGTCGCCGCGAGTGCATGTCACGCCGTCGATCACGCCGGTCCCGGCCGCGACGTGGACGAGCACGGCACCGGCCGCGTCGATCGCCCTGGCACCGCGCAGCACCTCGACGGCACCCGTCGCCGCGCCACGCCGCACCATCAGGTTGAAGTCGCGCGTCGCACCGCCGGCCAGCGCGACGGCCACGCTCGCCTCTCCCGGGAACGCGAAGGGCTCGCAAGGGACGGTCAGCGCATGCGTGCGCGTGCCGTCGAGCGTCATCGTGAAACCGTCGCCCTCCAGCAGCACGATGGTGCGGTCGATGCCGGGGAATCGCGAGAAGGGCGACGCGGTATCGACGTCCGCGATGCTCACGCGCCAGAGGAACGCGTCCATCGACGCGCCTGTCGGCGCCACCGCGATCTCGCGCGTGATGCCGAGGCCGTTCTTCCACGGCACGGCCTGGAGTTCGTCGAAGCGAACGATCGTCATGCGACGCGCTCGATGTCGCGCGCGAACGGCGGCAGCGCGCGCAACATGCCCGTGCCATAGCGTTTCGTGATCACGCGACGATCGAGCAGCACGATGCGTCCGGTATCGGTCTCCGTGCGGATCAGGCGGCCGCAGTACTGCGTGAGGATGCGCGTCGCATCCGGCACGCTCACCTCGATGAACGGGTTGCGGCCGCGCGATTCGAGCCACTCGGCATACGTGGCACCGACGGGGTCCGTCGGCACCGCAAACGGCAGCTGCGTGACGACGACCGTCTCGCATAACTTGCCGGGCAGATCGAGGCCCTCGCCGAAGGACGCCAGGCCGAACAGCGTGCTGCCCTTGCCGGCCTCGATATCCTCCTTGTGCTCCGCGATCAGCTGCGCCTTCGACAGCGAGCCCTGCGCGCGCACCTTGCGCACGAACTCGATGGGCAGTATCTGCAGGACGCGGTCGAGCTTCGCGCGCGACGTGAACAGCACGAGGTTGCCGCTGTTCCAGTCGAGGTGCTTCGCCAGCCACTCGGATACTTCGCGCGCATGGCCCTCGCGATCGTCCGGCATCGTCTTCAGCGCGGGCACGCTGAGCGTCGCCTGGTTCTCCAGGTCGAAGGGCGAGGGCAGGCTGATCGTGACCGCCTCGTTCGGCAGCCCGACCGAATCGGCGAAGCCGCGGAAGTTGCCGCCGGCGCTCAGGGTGGCCGACGTCATCACCACCGCCGACGCGTTGTCCCACAGCACGCTGCGCAGCAGGCCGCCGGCCGAGACGGCCGAGGCATGGCACACGAGCTGCTGCTCGGGTGTCATGCTGACCCAGCGCGCGAGCGGGGGCGCGTTCTCGCGATCGTCGGTCGACCACGCGTACCAGGTGCGTACCTGACGGTCGAGGCGCTCGAGCGCCACGCCCAGTTCGCGCGACAGCGCTTCCTGCGTCGGGCCGCCGGCTTCCATCTCGACCACGGTACGGCGCACCGTGCGCAGCCAGCGCTGGATGTCCTTGGTGATCAGGTGCAGGTGCTCGGCGTGCATCTTCCAGTTCTCCGGAAGTTGCCCGAGCGAGGCGCGGAAGACCGGCTCCGTCTCGCTGGACGACGGCGTCCACGACAGACGGATCTCGCGTTCGATCTCCTCCAGCGCGTTCGACATCAGCAGCAGTTTCTCGTCGCCCATTTCGAGCGTGAGGTTGCCGATGCTCTCCTTGTCCGTGAGCGAATAGGCGCCGTGGATCTGGTTCTGCAGGCGGCCGATGCGGCGCACGGCCGTGGCGAGGTGCACGTCGGCCGCGCCGCGGTCGATGGCCTTGCCCGGCACGTGGTGCGCCTCGTCGAAGATGTAGAGGGTGTCTTCCGGCTTAGGCAGGATCACGCCGCCGAAGGTGTCCTCGTCGCGTGGCATGGTGAGGTCGGCCAGCACGAGGTCCTGGTTGGCGACCACGATGTCGGCCTCGCCGATCGCGCGACGCGCCACGAAGAACGGGCACACGGCGAACGCGCCGCACTTGCGGCCGGTGCAGCCGCCCGCGCTCGTCGTCAGCATGCCGCGTACCAGGTCGGAGACCGGTTCCGGGCTGGTGTCCATGTCGCCGTTCCACTCGCGCGCCTCGAACGCCTTGCCGAGCTTCTCGACGGCCTTCGTGTCGCGTTCGGCGGGCGGGCGCGACCACAGCGCGAGGTCCGCGTCGAAATCGAAGCCCGTCTGGGCCGCGGGTTCCGAGCCCGCCATGCGCAGGTTGCGCACGCACAGGTAGCGAGCACGGCCCTTGGCCAGCGCGACCTTGGCCTCCACGCCGCACAACGAGAGGTACTGTGGGATGTCACGCTGGACCAGCTGCTCCTGCAGCGCGACGGTCGCGGTGGCGATGACCAGCTTCTTCTTCTGCGCGCGCGCGACCTCCAGGCCACCGATGAGGTACGCCATGGATTTACCGGTACCGGTCGGGGCCTCGATCACCGCCGCGCCGGCCGGCTCGGACAGCGCCTTGGCGACCTCGGCGATCATCTTCAGCTGCGCCGCGCGCCCGCGGAAACCCGCAAGGCCGTCCTTCAGCCGCGCATAGGCGGCGCGGATCGCGGCTTTGGTGTCGTCGGTGAGCATCGGGAAGGGGAAGAGAGGGGCGGATAACCCTGCAAGGTTACCCTATCGCCGTCTCACCCCACGATCGCTCACAGGTGGCGATTGACTCCCGCCGACGGCACGTTGCCCTGGGCCACGAGGCCGGCGACGACGTAGGTGTGCTCTTCCCACGTCCCGTCCGCCTGCTGCACGTGGATTTCGACCGGGCGGCCCAGGCTGTCGGAGAGGCCGGGGGCCATGGCCTCGGCGGCCGTGATGGCCATGCGCTGCGAGGCGTAGCGGCCGAGGGGTAGGGAAGCACGGCGTACGATCCACGGTCCCTGTGTCGATTCGCTGTACGGAATGAACAGTTGGGCGGAGCTGGAAGCCATGGAACCCTCGCTATCAAAGGTGGGCCAGACGGAGGGGCCACTGTCGCGACCCCTGACCGAACGCTACGCCGATCCGGCTAAAAAACCCGTTAACCCTTGTGCGGCAAGGTTTTTCCGGCCGTTTCCGTGCGCCGGAAGCAGGTCGGGGCATGACTGTCGATCAGGCCGGTCGCCTCCATCCAGGCGAAGACGATCGTGGGCCCGACGAACGTGAAGCCTCGCCTCTTGAGGTCTTTCGACAGTCTGGCGGAGAGCGGGCTGTTGGGCGGCACCGGTCCCTCCCAGCGCAGCGGCTGGCCGTCGACATAATTCCAGGCGAAGTCCGCGAAGTCCTCGCCGGCGTCCCGCATCGCCAGGAAGGCCTGAGCGTTGCGGATCGTCGCGGCGATCTTGGACGGCGACCGGATGATCCCGGAGTCGCCCAGCAGGCGTTCGGTGTCCGCCGGGCCGTAGCGGGCCACGACCTCCGGATCGAAGCCGTCGAAGGCTCGCCGGAAGCCGTCGCGACGGGCGAGGATCGTCCGCCACGACAGCCCCGCCTGGAAGCCGTCGAGGATCAGCTTCTCCCAGAGCCTGCGGCTGTCGCGCTCGGGAACGCCCCACTCCCGGTCGTGGTACGCGCGCATGAGGTCGTCCGCGTCGCCCCAGGCGCAGCGCGGCCGACCGTCGCTCACTTGTCGAGGCCGAGGTAGTCCAGCTTGCCGATCGCCACACCCTTGTGGCGCAGGATGTCGTACGCGGTGGTGACGTGGAAGAAGAAGTTCGGGATCGCGAAGGTGAGCAGGTAGGTGGTGCCGGTGAACGTGTACTCGCTGTCGCGGATCTTGCGGGAGAGGTCGCGGTTCGCACCGGCTTCGAGCGCCGCGCGGTCGACGGACCCGATCCAGGCCACCGTGTCGTCGATACGCTTGCGCAGGTCGTCGAAGGTGGCCTCGTTGTCCTCGAACGACGGCGGCTGCACGTCGGCGATGCGGGCGACGGCGAACTTGGCCGTGTCGCTGGCGCGCTGGATCTGCCCGGCGAGGTTGAGCATGTCCGGCGCGAGGCGCGCCTCGATCAGATCGGTGCCGCCGTGCGCCTCGGCCTTGGCGAGGAGGTCGGCCAGCACGCGGAAGCCGCGGGTGAAAACGGGGACGGAGGCGTCGTACGTGGAGATCGTCATGGGATGCCAGTCAGGTGAAGGATGTCGCCGATGGTGCCATACCGCGCTCCCGCGGGCATCGCGAGGTAGGCAGGCCAACGGCATGGGTCTACCATCGGACGCCTTACCCACGGCCATACGGGTTCCCATGTCGCCACTCGACGCATCGATCACCGCACCCGACGCCATCGTCGCGGTGCGTGGGCTGTCCAAGACGTACAAATCCGGCTTCCAGGCGCTCAAGCGCGTGGACCTCGACATCCGGCGCGGCGAGATCTTCGCGCTCCTCGGCCCCAACGGCGCCGGCAAGACCACGCTGATCAGCATCGTCTGCGGCATCGTCAACGGCAGCGAAGGCACGGTTACCGTCGATGGGCAGGACATCGTGCGCGACTACCGCGCCGCGCGCAGCCTGATCGGCCTGGTGCCGCAGGAGCTCTCGACCGACGCGTTCGAAAGCGTCTGGGCGACCGTGAAGTTCAGCCGCGGACTCTTCGGCAAGGCGCCGAACCCGGAATACCTCGAGAAGATCCTGCGCGAACTGTCGCTGTGGGAGAAGCGCGACTCGAAGATCATGACGCTCTCGGGCGGCATGAAGCGTCGCGTGCTGATCGCCAAGGCGCTCGCGCACGAACCGCGCGTGCTGTTCCTCGACGAGCCCACGGCCGGCGTCGACGTCGAACTGCGCCACGACATGTGGCAGATGGTGCGCCGCCTGCGCGAGTCGGGCGTCACGATCATCCTGACCACGCACTACATCGAGGAAGCCGAGGAGATGGCCGATCGCATCGGTGTCATCAACCACGGCGAACTCGTGCTGGTGGAGGAAAAGACCACCCTGATGCGCAAGCTCGGCAAGAAGCAGCTCTCGCTGCAGCTGCAGACGCCCCTGCAGGCGGTCCCGGAAGGGCTCGGGCACTGGCCGCTCGAACTGTCGGCCGACGGCAGCTGCCTCACGTACACGTTTGACGCGCAGGGCGAGGACACCGGCATCGCCGAGTTGCTGCGCAAGCTCAACGCGCTCGGCATCGACTTCAAGGACCTGCATTCGAGCGAGAGCTCGCTGGAGGACATCTTCGTGAGCCTCGTGAGGACGCACGCATGAACATCCACGGCGTTCGCGCGATCTACCGCTTCGAGATGGCCCGCACCTTCCGCACGCTGATGCAGAGCATCGCCTCGCCGGTGCTCTCCACCTCGCTCTATTTCGTGGTGTTCGGCGCGGCGATCGGTTCGCGCATGGGCGACATCGGTGGCGTGAGCTACGGGGCTTTCATCATCCCCGGCCTGATCATGCTGTCGCTGCTCAACGAGAGCATCAGCAACGCGTCGTTCGGCATCTACATGCCGAAGTGGGCGGGCACGATCTACGAACTGCTCTCCGCGCCCGTGTCGTACGTGGAGGTGGTGCTCGGCTACGTGGGCGCCGCGGCCACGAAGTCGGTGATCCTCGGACTGCTCATCCTCGCCACGGCGCGCATCTTCGTCGATTACGAGATCCTGCATCCGTTCTGGATGATCGGCTTCCTCATCCTCACCGCCGTCACCTTCAGCCTGTTCGGTTTCATCATCGGCCTGTGGGCCGACGACTTCCAGAAGCTGCAGGTCGTTCCACTGATGGTGATCACGCCCCTGACGTTCCTGGGTGGCAGCTTCTATTCGATCTCGATGCTGCCGCCGGTGTGGCAGAAGATCACGCTGTTCAATCCCGTCGTGTACCTGGTCAACGGCTTCCGCTGGAGCTTCTACGGCCAGGCCGACGTGAACATCGCGGTGAGCGTCGGCGCGACCGTCGGGTTCCTCGTGCTGTGCCTCGGCGTGGTCTGGTGGATCTTCCGCACCGGGTGGAAGCTGAAGGCCTGAGGGGCCCTCAACCGTCGTACCGGCGAAGGCCGGTACCCACGGCGAGGCGGTCGGTACCGCCTCGCCGCATCGCGCGCGATCAAGCCTTTCCGAGAAAATCCGCCTTGCCCAGCACGACGCCCACGCCGCGCAGGATCGCGTACGCCGTCGACGCGTGGAAATACACGTTGGGCAGCACGAAGCCCAGCAGGTAATCCTGCCCGCGGAAGTGCATGTCGCCGCTGCGCAGCTTCAGCACGATCTCGCGATCCTCGCTGCCGTCGATCTGCGCCGGCGTGAAGCCTTCGATCATGCCGATCACGGTCGCGATGCGCGCCTGCAGTTCCTCGAACGAGGTCTCGTTGTCTTCCATCTTCGGCGGCTCGACGCCGGCGAGGCGGTAGACGGCGCCCTTGGCCATGTCGGTGGCAATCTGCACCTGGCGGATCAGCGGGAACATGTCGGGGGTGATGCGCGTGTTGAGCAGCACCTCCGGCGCGATCTTGCGATCGGCGGCGTGCTGGGCGCCCTTGGCGAGCACGCCGGACAGGTTCTTCAGCGCGCGGACGAGGACGGGCACGGAGGTCTGGTACATCGAGATGGACATGGGCCGGAATCTTCTTGGGGCAGGGGCGGCCGGTGCGGCCGCGGCGGCGTATTGTGCGGTGTCGTTGGCAGCGCGTCGACGGCGTCGGTAGGATGGGCGCATGAGTCCACCGGACGCGCCTCTCTCCCGTGCCGAAGCCGCCCTGCGTGTCGTCCGGTTGCGGCGCGCGCAGCGGGTCTTCGAGCGTCTCTTCCGCGACCTGCCGTTCGGCAAGCGGCTGCGGACCGGCTCGTTCCTCGCGTTCAAGGGCGCGCTCGGTGCCAGCGTGGCGTTCGCGATCGGCCACGCGCTGCACACCGAACAGGCCTACTGGGCGGCCATCAGCGCCCTGGCGGTGACCCAGCCGCGCTATCTGGAATCGCGCGGCGCGAGCCGCGACCGCTGCCTGGGTACCGCATTGGGCGGTGCGGCGGGCTTCGCCGGCCTGTGGCTCGGGCATAGCGGCGACGTCCTCTCGTTCGCGCTGGCGCTCGCCGCGGTCACCCTGGTGTGCTGGGCGGCGAACGTCGCGCAGGCCGCGCGGATCGCGGGCATCACCACGGCCATCGTGCTGCTCGTGCCGGCCGAGGGGCCGCTCTGGGAGATTCCGCTGTTCCGGTTCGGCGAGGTGATCCTGGGCACGATCTGCGCGCTGCTCGTCGGCTGGATGGTGACGCGTCTGGAGGAGCGTGTCGAACACGACGAACAGGAGCCTGGCGCATGATCCCGCGCTTCCGCCATCGCGAGCAGCATCGACTGGAACGCATCGGCTGGCTACGCGCCGCGGTGCTCGGCGCGAACGACGGCATCCTGTCGACCGCCAGCCTGATGGTAGGCGTCGCGTCCGCCGCGCAGGCGAGCCGCTCCGACATCATGATCGCCGGTGTCGCCGGCCTGGTCGCCGGCGCGATGTCGATGGCGGCGGGCGAATACGTGTCCGTCAGTTCGCAGGCGGACAGCGAAGCGGCCGAGCTGGATCTCGAACAGCGCGAACTGCGCGACGACCCGACCGGCGAGCACAAGGAACTGGCGGAGATCTACGTGCAGCGCGGCCTCGACCGGGCGCTGGCGCGTACCGTCGCCGAACAGCTCATGGCGCACGACGCGCTGGAAGCACATGCGCGCGACGAGCTCGGCCTCTCGGTGACCACCGCCGCCCGTCCCTGGCAGGCGGCCGGTGCGTCGGCCCTGAGTTTCTCGTGCGGCGCGATCCTGCCGATCGCGGCGGCCGCCCTGGCGTCGCGCGAACAGGTGGCGCCGGTCACCTTCGCGGTGTCGTTGCTCGCGCTGGCCCTGCTGGGTACCGCCTCGGCGTTCATGGGCGGCGGCAACATCCTGCGCGGCATCGCTCGCGTCGTGTTCTGGGGTGCGCTGGCGATGGCCGTGACGTCGGCGGTCGGTCACGTCTTCAACGTCGCGGCCTGAATTCGCCGCGGGCGTCGGCCGTCATCGTCCTCAGCCGACCACGCAGCGATTGCGGCCGCCGTTCTTCGCCGTGTACAGCGCGAGGTCGGCGCGGTCGAACACGGACTGCGGGGTGTCGCCGGGCTGGAACTGCGCGAGGCCGATGGAGGCGGTGACGCGCACCGACTGGCGGCTGGCGTGGAAGGCCAGGTGCTGGATCTTGCCGCGCAGGCGCTCGCACACCTGGAGGGACTCGTTCTCGTCGGCGCCGTCGAACACCACGATGAATTCCTCGCCGCCGTAGCGAGCGACGAAGTCGCAGGGCCGCACGTGCTTGAGCAACGCCTGGCCGATGATGCGCAGCACGGCGTCGCCGGCGGTGTGGCCGTAGGTGTCGTTGATGCTCTTGAAGTGATCGATGTCGATCGCCGCGATGCTCAGGGGGCGCGACGTCGTCTGCCAGCTTTCGAACGCCGCCTCGATGCGTTTCTCGTAGGCGAGGCGATTGGGCATGCCGATCATCGTGTCGGTCTGAGCGAGCTCGTGCTCGCGCTCGAGCGATCGCTGCAGCGTGTTGCGCTCGGTCTCGAGCTGCTCGATGCGCTGGCGCATCTTCTCCGCGCGGGCGCGGTACGCGGTGAGGCGCGCGCCCTCGCGGTCGCGGAAATCGCGGAAACAGTGCGTGATCGTTTCGAGGCTGGCGTTCACGCGCTCGCGCAGCTCGTGCACGTCGTCGATCTCGAGGGCGGCTTCGCCGAGCAGGCGCATCTCGTGCGCCACCGAGGCGTCGAGGGCCTGACCGTTCGCTTCGCCGTTCGACTGGTCGACCAACTCGCGCGACATGTACTGGCTCATCTCGTCGAGACGGCCGGTCACGTGCCGCAGCACGCCCTGCAGCGCGTCGATCTCGCGTTGCAGGCCGAGGCGCTGTTCGTTGACGAGGTCGGCGAGCCGGTCGCCGCAGGCCGCCAGCGCCACCAGGTCGCCGGCGTCCGCCACGTCGTGGCGCAGGTCGTTGGCGCGGTCGGTGAGGCGCGGCATCACCACGATGCGGTCGACCAGACGACTCAGGGCCGACTGCACCGACGAGCCGTGCTCCGTGCGCTGCGGGCGCGTGATGGCGACCGAGCGTTCTTCGCGCGCGCCACGCGGCCGGTCGCCCAGGCTGTGGATGGCCTGCGCGAGTTCGTTGACCAGGGGCTCGAGCGCGATGGGCTCCATGGGGCCGCCGAGCGCCGCCGAGAGACGTTCGATGTGCGGATCGACCTGATCGTGCGCGCCGTGCGCCACGCGACCCAGGCATCCGACGAGCTGGCGCAGCAGGGACTCCGCGGTGCGCCATTGCGCCTCTTCACGGGTCAACCGCTCCACGGCTTCGTGATACTTGCTTTCCCAGAGCTGGTTGTCCAAACGCACGTCCCGACCGTCGCGTAAGAGTCGATTCCGTCACATCATACGATGAAGCTTGCGAATTAGCTCAGGTTTCCCGGCCCGCCGGCCGGGCGGTCACACGAGCCGTTTCAGGCCCGGCTTCACGAACGGCATGGTGAGCATGGTGCTCGCCACCGCCATCAGCAGCAGGGCGGTGAACGTCTCGCTGCTGATCACGTGGCGGTCGAGCAGGATGTTGACGAAGATGATCATGATCAGCGCCTTGGTCTGCAGCAGCCAGCCGATCGTCCACGCGTCGCCGCGTGCCCAGCCGAGGATCCGGCCCGCGAGACCGACACCCGCCAGCTTCCCCGCGATCGAAGCGACCAGGAGCAGCGCCGCCGCGCCGAAGACGGCGGCACCGCCGACGGACCAGTTCGTGCGCAGCCCGGTCGACAGGAAGAAGACCGGCATGATCACGAGCAGCACGTGGTGGCGCAGCTTGTCGAGGTTCTCCAGCGTGAACCAGTCGCGGTCCATGACGGTACCGGCGAGGAAGGCGCCCACCATGTAATGCAGCCCGGACCAGTCGGCGCCGTAGCCGCAGGCGGCCAGCCAGACGAGGCCGACGTACCAGCGATCGACTTCCCTGAGGCGCGCCATCAGGCGTCGGAACAGCCACGCCGCCACGGCGAAGCCGATCAGGAAGGCCGCCTGGTGACCGACGCGCTTCCAGTCGAGCAGGATGATCGCCAGCACGGCCCAGATGGCGATGTCGTCGAGGCTCGCGTAGCGCAGCACGCGCTGACCGAGCGGCTCGCGCAGGATGTCGAGCTTCTCCATCAACAGGATGAGGATGGGCAACGCGGTGACCGCGCAGGCCATCCCGATGCCCAGGACGAACTGCCACGTGGTGGCCGTCTCGCCGATCCAGCCTTCCCGCCAGGCGAGCATGCCCATGGCGGCGAGGCATCCCGTCGCGAGCGGCGCGCCGAGCGCGAGCGCCGCCGTCGTGCCGCACTCGCGGCGCTGGCGCCACACTTCGCGCAAGTCGAGTTCGATGCCGGCGATCCACACGAACACCATCACCGCCCACCACGCGATGCCGTTGAGCGCACCGATGACCGGTGGCGCGAACACCGTCGTGTAGTAATCGGGAAACACCTTGCCCAGCACGCCGGGCCCGAGCACGATGCCCGTGACGATCTGCACGACCACCAGCGGTGCCCAATGGTCGGTGCGGAAGACGCGCCAGATCAGATACGGCACGCCCAGAATGATCGTCATCGCGATCAGGAACAGCTCGGTCGTATTCATCCATCCCTCCCCAGGGTCGGCAGAGGGTAACCGAATCCCGTGACGGCTACATCGGCGGCTGCGCGAGTTCCTTCGCGTCGAGATAGCCGTCGTGGTTGCGGTCCAGCTTGTGGAACTGGTGGATCAGGTTGCGCTGGAATGCGTCGAGGTGGACAGGGCGGGCGCCGGGGCGGGTGGGGCCGTCGTTCGCGTCGAGCACTCCGTCGCCGTTGACGTCCATGCGCAGGAAGCCCTGGCTCATGTAACGCACGTATTCCGTTTCGTCGATGCGGCCGTCGCCGTCGGCATCCATCCAGCGCAGGTACTCGGACGGCGTGCGCGGAAAATCCTGCGCGGACGCGGTGGCGGTCGCGAACAGGCCGAGGACGAGCAGGGGGAGGCGGGTCATGGGCGGGCAGTCTGCCTCATGCCCCGGGGGTTTGTCGCCCCGCGCTCGCTGGGAGTAGATTGAAGGGCTCCTACCTTTCCGCGACGGGATCGACGCCATGATCTACGACAGCATCCTCGACACGATCGGCCGCACGCCCATCGTGCGCCTGCACCGGATCGCCCCGGCCCATGTCACGCTCTACGCGAAGGTCGAATCCTTCAACCCGGGCGGATCGGTCAAGGACCGCCTCGCGATCGCCGTGATCCTCGACGCCGAGCGCAAGGGGCTGCTCAAGCCCGGCGACACCGTCGTCGAGGCGACCTCCGGTAACACCGGCGTCGCGCTGGCGATGGTCTGCGCCGCGAAGGGTTACAAGTTCGTGGCGACGATGGCGGACAGCTTCTCGGTGGAGCGCCGCAAGCTGATGCGCGCGTATGGCGCGAAGGTGATCCTCACCCCGGCCGCCGAGCGCGGTAGCGGCATGGTGCGCAAGGCCGAGGAGCTCGCGGCGAAGCACGGGTGGTTCCTGCCCCGGCAGTTCCAGAATCCCGCCAATCCGGCCTACCACCGCAACACCACTGCGGCGGAGATCATGCAGGACTTCGCGGGCCGCCGCCTCGACGCCTTCGTCACCGGGTGGGGCACCGGCGGCACGCTCACCGGCGTGGGCGAGGTGCTGAAGGTGGCCCGCCCGGACGTGAAGATCGTGGTGTCCGAACCGACGGCCGCGCCGTTGCTTTCGGGCAAGCCGTGGTCGCCGCACAAGATCCAGGGCTGGACGCCGGACTTCGTCCCCGACGTGCTCAATCGCGAGGTGTTCGACCGGAACGTCCCGATCGACGAGGTGGTCGCGCGCGACACGGCCCGCCGGCTGGCGCAGGAGGAGGGGATCTTCGTGGGCGTGTCCGCCGGAGCCACCGTCGCCGCCGCGCTGGAAGTGGCGAAGGACGCGGAGAAGGACAGCGTCATCCTCGCCATGCTCCCGGATACGGGCGAGCGGTACCTGTCGACGTTCCTGTTCGAGGGCGTGGAAGAAGGGACGGACGAGGCGTGGCTCAATACGCTGCCATGACGCCCGCCGCACCGCTTTTGTAGGAGCGGACCTGGCCGCGAACGCTCCTGGCGAAGAGCATCAGGGCCCGTCGCTTCCGGCGAAAGCTTTCGCGGCCAGGTCCGCTCCTACAAAAACCGCCGTCATGCGCATCCGACATCCGCACTGCATTCCCGTCACGCGACAAGCGGCAGTTTGGCCTTCTCGAACACGAGGAGACCAACTGCCATGACATTTTTCCGCAGCAAGAGCGTGGGCGAAGAAATCCTGGGCCGCGCGCACCGGATCGCCGGTGCGGCGACGGGTCATCATCCGCGTGAGGCGCTGGGTACCGCTCGCGAATACGCCGGCCGCGCCGGGGCGCTCGCCTCGGACGCGTTCGTGGGCGCTGGCCGCGGCGTACGTCGCCATCCGGGTGTGAGCCTCGCCGTGGGCATCGGCATCGGCGCGGCGATCACGGCCCTGCTCGTCGCGCGCCATCGTGCGCAGGTGCACCTGCGCGACGACCACGACGAACACGATCCCACCCGCCAGCGCCCGACGAACAGCGCGGGCGACGCGCTGGACGGCTCCGGCGAAGACAACCCGATCCCCGGCGACAGCGGGTATTACTGAGGTCCCGCCGATCCACTGTGGGAGCGGACCCGGCCGCGACAGCTTCTCGCGGAAGCGCTCAGGCCCTGGTGTTCACGGCCTCAGAAGATGTCGCGGCCAGGGCCGCTCCCACATGTCATCGGACCGCCGACGAGGTGGGAGCGGAGTCGGCCGCGACAGCTTTTCGCGGAAGCGCTCAGGCCCTGGTGTTCACGGCCTCAGAAGATGTCGCGGCCAGGGCCGTTCCCACATGTCATCGGATCGCCGACGCGGTGGGAGCGGACCCGGCCGCGACAGCTTTTCGCGAAAGTGCTCAGGCCCCGTTGCTGCCGTCAGGCAGCCGTGGCGCGGCGGCGTAGCACCGCCAACGGCTGCGCCCACACCGCGCCCGGCCGCCGCTTGCTCGTCACCAGCGTGAGCTCCGATGGCTGGAACACGTTCACGTTGTGCGTGGCGGGCGTGGTCAGGATGTACTGCGCGCGCGTGCTCTTGAGGAACGCGCCCACCTTGTCGATGTTGAAGATGTCGAGGTGGGCGAACGGCTCGTCGATGAAGACGAAACCGCCGGGGCGGTCCTCGTCGCGCATCAGCGCCACGAGCAGCAGCAGCGACTTCATCACCTGCTGTCCGCCGGATGCCTCGCCGTCGTCCATGCCGATCCAGCCCTTCTTGTCGAACTCGAAGCGGACGTGCAGCGCGGCCGACGCGAGTGCCAGGTCGTCGTTGCTGAGTTCGGGAAGATCGACGTCGACGCCGATGCCCGCCAGTTCGGCAAGGACCTTGAGGTTCTTCGCGTAGCGGCGCACGGTGTTGCGCAGCACCTGGATGTAAGCACCACGCGCCTCGTGCGTGATGCGCGACGCGCGCTCCAGGTGGATGCGGCGCTTCTCCAGATCCAGCTTCAGGCCTTCGTGATCGGACGAGAACTTCTCGCGCAACGCGAGCACGCTCGGATCCTGTTCCCAGTGACCTTCGTCGAGACGCCGCTCCACGCGATCGATCTCGCGACGCACGGCGGCGGGCGATTCGTAGCGTTCGCGCAGCGCGGCCATGGCCACGCGGCCGCGATGGGCGAGCGGCACGTGGGCGCGCTTCGCGCGATAGGCGCGCAGACGGTCCACCTGTTCCGCGCGCAGCGTGTGGTGCTGGCGCACGGCATCGGCGAGCTGACGCTGCACGTCGCGCTGTTCGCGCGCCGCGTTGTCGCGCAGGTTCGACGTGCGCAGGCGCTTCTCGCGCACGGCTTCGTAATGCGCTTCCGCCGCGACGTGGCTGTCGGCCGTGCGCTGCACGTCTTCGCGCAGGCGAGGCTGCTGTTCGCGCGCTTCGGCGAATTCGTCCGCGCGGTCGGCCAGCTGGCTGCTGGCGCTGGCGCCGCGAAGCACGGCTTCGGCGTCGCTGGCGCGCGTCAGGGCGTCCTTGCGCTCGCTGGCGATGTCGCGCAGGCGGGCCTCGATGTCGCGCAGCTTCGCTTCGCCATCGCGGAGCTGTCGCTCGCGCGCGCCCGCGCCGAAGTACATGTCGTCGACACCGAGGTGGCGGCCACCGCGACGCTCGCGGAAGTAACCCTGCGGGGTGATCCAGTCCTGGTCGCGGCCGACCTTCGCACCGTCCGCCACGTCCTCGACGCGACGGATGCGGTCGAGGTTGCGCAGGAGCCAGTCGGGCGGCGCCGCCGAGAACGACACCACCTCCAGCAGCGAACCCGATGTTGCCTTGCCGGCCGGTGCCCGATCCGCCACGACGAAATGCTTGTAGCGATGCTGCTCGCCGAGGCTCCAGGCCTTCTCGCGATCGCGCGGATCGTCGAGCAGCACCACGTGCCTATATCCCGCGAGGATCGCTTCGACCGCCGGCTGCCAGCGCGGCTCGTCGATCTCGACGATCTCGCTGAGCATGCTGTGACGGATGCCGGCGTCGTCCAGCGCGCGGCGGAACGACGCCTCGAAATCCGGGGTGTAGCGACGGCCGCTTCGCCAGGCCGACAACTGGCTGGTCAGCGTCGCGAGGTCCTGGCGCAGCCGGCCTTCTTCGGCCTGCAGCTGGTTGACGCGGGCGCGCGCATCGCGCGCGACGTCGGCGAGGCGCTCGTGATCGGCGCCGCCCTGCGCGGCCACCATCTCGCGCAGGCGTGTCTCCTGCTTGATCAGGAGGTCGTTCTGCGCGAGCTCGGCGCGCGCGGCGTCGAGGCTCTTCTGCGTCTGCTGGCGCGCGAGGTCGGCTTCGTGCTGTTCGGCACGCAGGCTCTCGCCACCCGCGTCGAGCTCGCCCAGCTGGCGCGTGAGCTCCGCATCGCGACGTTCGAGTTCCGCCACGCGGCGTTTCACGCCCGTGAGCTGCGGACGCGCGCCGCGGATGCCCGCGCCGAGATCGGCGAGTTCCGTGCGCGGCAGGACGTCGGCGACGAGGTCGACGCGCTCGGTCTTCAGCGCGTTCCACTCCTGGTACGAGCGGGCGCGTGCTTCGGCTTCCTGCAGACTCACGCCGATCAGCGAAAGCTGGTGTTCGAGGCCGTGCTGCTCGCGATCGGCTTCCATCTGCTCGTTGCGGGCACGCTGGTAATCGTCGAGCACGGCCTTGTCGCCGAACACGTCGAAGACGAGGTCGAGCAGCGCCTTGGGCGGCAGCTGGCAGAGCTTGTCCGTGGCGCCCTGTTCGAGCGTGAGAACGCGACGGATCGCCTGCGACAGGCCGGCGCCTTCAAGCCGCACGCGGTATTCGCGCAGGCCGAGGAATTCGCCGCGCGCTTCGATCTCCTCCACGCCGACGTCGCCGCCGAGCACGGCGTACTGACGCGTCCACTCGCCGCCCTTCTTCTGGATGCGGCAGGCGAGGGTCACCTCGCGATCCATCAGCGGGAAGAACGGCCGCTCGCCGCTGGGGCCCGGGACGTTGCCCACGCGGGCGCGCAGCCAGGCGAACGGCTTGCCGTTGTGGCGCAGGTAGCTCTTGTAGTCGCGGTTGCCGGCGCAGTCGATGGTCAGCAGCGTGCGCAGGGCATCGAGCAATGTGGTCTTGCCCGAGCCGTTGGGTCCGACGACGGTGACGATGTTCGTGTCGAGTGGGAGGCTGAATCGCTGCCAGTAATCCCAGTGCACGACTTCGAGGCTGCGGAAATCAAACATCGGTGCTTTCCTCGGTCTCGTCGAGCGGCAGGTCGTCTTCGTCGTCGGTCGCGGCTGGCGCCGGCCGCGACGCGGCCTCGGCGAGCAGGTCGCCCAGCGCGCCATCGAGGATGCGCCGCGCCGTGCGCTCGTAGTCGAACGCGAGGTCGAGCAGCGGGCCTTCGGCCACTTCGCCCTTGCGACGGATGATGAAACCGAGGCGATTGAGCGTGCCGAGGTTGAAGCCGACGCGCGTCTTGCCGCCGAGCTTGTCGCCGAAGTCGGCGAGCAGCGTGCGCTCGGCGATGACGGGCGAGATCGTCGGATCGCGCGGGATGGGTTTCTCCTCGGCGAACATCTGGCCCTGCGACGCCGCGGCTTCCGCATCCTGGCGCTCGACCTGGCGCTGCCGCTTCGGCAGCACGATCAGGGCCCAGATGACCACCAGCAGCGCGACGCCGTCGCGATCCAGCTGCAACGTGTTCGAGATCCAGCTGTCGCTGCCGCCGAAGACGGCGCGCTCGCTCTTCCGCGCCACGGCGAGGCCGATGTACGCGGCGTAGGGGTGTTCGCGCAGTTCGAGGCCGACGGCGTCGAGGCGGCGGTCGAGTTCCTCGCGGAACGCTTCGTCGAGCAGCGCCTTGCGTGCCTGCGCGTCGTCGCGCGGGAGCCAGCGTTGCGCGAGCAGGCGGGTGACCAGGCTGGCGGTTTCGTCATGCATCGGCAGTGTTGTCCTTCGCGGGGTCGCGCGGACGCAGGCGTCCGGCGCTCACCAGGGCGATCTGGGGCAGGTCGGTCTCGATCAGGCGCGGCTCGATCTCCAGCGCGAGCGGCAGGCGCGCGAGGTCGGCGGTGCCGCCTTCCAGCGCGGCCGACTCGGGATCGCCGAGCAGGCCGAGCAGCGAGAGCCGATAGGCGGAGAGCGCATAGTCGTCGCCGACGAGCGTGGCTTCGAGTTCGCGCGGCGCGTCGATCGCCGCCAGTTCCGCGTGCCACTCCTCGAGGAAGCGCAGGTCTTCCTCGTCCATCGGCAGGTCGGCGGTCTCCGGCGGTTCTTCCGCGCCGGGCAGCGCGGTGCTCTCCGCGGCGAGGCGCTCGCGTTCGAGCAGCTCGAACTCGGCGACATCGAGCGCGATCTGGTCGTGGATGAAGGGCGCGGGCAGGGGCAGCAGCAACTGGCCGTCCTCGAACGACGCCAGCGTGTCGATGTCCTGCGCGCGGAGCCAGCCGACCAGGTCGGACGACGACAGGCCGGTGCGACCGAGGTGCACGCGGTGCTGGTCGATCTTGTTGAGTTCGCGCTGGAACGTGCCCGCCTGGCGCAGCAGCGCGCTCTGGGCGCGGCCGACCGCCTGGGCGAGCCGATGGGCCGCCGGTTCCAGGTCGTCCTTCTCCGTGATCGCCGCGACGACCTCGGTGCCTTTCTCGACCCAGGTCCAGACGGCGTCGAGGCGCTCGGCGGCGCGGCGGATGCGGTACTCGGACCCCGAGAGCACCGCGCGATCGAAGTCTTCCTTCAGCTCGGTGAGGCGGGACAGCAGGTGGCCGAGCTCGTCGACCGACACGCGCCCCACGGCCTGCCCGGCGGCGAGCTGGGCGGTGAGGTAGCCGAGGCCGTCGTCGTCGTCGTTTTCGAACTCGAGCATCGCCGCGATCGCGGCCAGCGCCTTGCGGCCCAGCGGACCGACGCGGTAGCGCATGGTCTCGCCGTCGTAGACCAGCATGTCGTGGTCCTTCAGGCGCTGGACCACGGTCTCGAGCTTCACCGCGTCGACGAAGGCGAGGTGGTCGCGGATCTCCTGCGGTGTCCATTCGGTGGCATGCGGTCGCCCGCCAAGGGTGCGCAGCACGAGCAGGCGCAGCAGCACCTGCGCCTCGCCGCCGTGGAACAGCGCGGAGAACGCGCGCAGCAGCCCGCGCCCGCGCAAAAGCGGGAAGACGGCGGGAATGTCCTCGGCGACGATGCCGTCGCGGAAAAGATCCTGCAGGCGCTCGTCGTGGACGGTGGTGTCGGTCGGTCCGCTCAAGGTCAGCGACGATCGACGCCGACGAAGCGGAGGAACTCGCTCCGTGTGCGCGGGTCTTCGCGGAAGCTGCCGAGCATCTGGCTCGTGACCATGGAGACGCCGCGCTTGTGCACGCCGCGCGTCGTCATGCATTCGTGGCTGGCGTCGATCACCACGCCGACGCCGCGCGGACGCAGCGTGTCCTCGATGCAGTGCGCGATCTGCGCGGTGAGTTTTTCCTGCACCTGGAAGCGGCGGGCGAAACCGTCGACGACGCGCGCCAGCTTGCTGATGCCCACCACGCGGTCCTTCGGCACGTAGCCGACGTGCGCGCGACCGATGATCGGTGCCATGTGGTGTTCGCAGTGGCTTTCGAACTCGATGTCGCGCAGGACGATCATCTCGTCGTAGCCGGCGACCTCTTCGAACGTCCGGCGCAGGTATTCGGCCGGATCCTCGTCGTAGCCCTTGAACCAATCCGAATACGCCTTGACCACGCGCTTGGGCGTGTCGAGCAAGCCTTCGCGGGTGGGATCCTCACCCGACCAGAGCAGCAGCGTGCGCACGGCCTCCTCGGCCTGTTCGCGGGTGACCGGGCGGGACTTGGCGTCGTCGCTCATCGGGGTGCGTTCCTAAGCAGGTGCAAACGGTCATTGTACCGTTCTTCCCGCCGGTCAGTCCTCGGGCGGCTCGGCCGGGGTGTCGGTGTCGTCCAGCCCCGGCACCAGGTCGAGCAGGACCTGGCTCTCGTCGGAACCCAGCGACTCGACGCCACGGAGCTTGCGCTCGATGGCGCGGGTACGGACGCCGGCGGTGTCGATGCTGTTGCGGACGGTGTCGAGCTGTTTGCGCGTCTTTTCCAGCACCGTGGCGAACTTGCCGAATTCATTCTTGACCGCCGCCAGCACATGCCAGACCTCGGACGAGCGCTTCTCGATCGCCAGGGTGCGGAAGCCCATCTGCAGGCTGTTCAGCAGGGCCGTCAGGGTGGTGGGACCGGCGACCGTCACCCGGTACTCGCGCTGGAGCTGGTCGGACAGCCCCGGTCGGCGGATGACCTCGGCGTAGAGGCCCTCGGTCGGCAGGAAGAGGATCGCGAAATCGGTGGTGTGCGGCGGGGCCACGTACTTGCTGCGGATCCGCTTGGCCTCCTCGCGCACTCGCAATTCGAGCGCCTTGCCGGCCGCATGCGCCGCATCGGCATCGGCGGCGTCCTGGGCGTCGAGCAGGCGCTGGTAATCCTCCACCGGGTACTTGGCGTCGATCGGCAGCCAGACGGGGGTTCCGTCGTCGGCGCCCGGGAGACGGATGGCGAACTCGACGCGCTCGGTGGAGGACGGGATGGTGGCCACGTTGGCGGCGTACTGCTCGGCGATGAGGATCTGCTCGAGCAGCGCGCCGAGCTGGACCTCGCCGAAGGTGCCGCGCGTCTTCACGTTGGTCAGCACGCGCTTGAGGTCGCCGACGCCGGCCGCGAGCGCCTGCATCTCGCCCAGGCCGCGCTGCACCGCTTCGAGCCGCTCGGAGACGAGCTGGAACGATTGCCCGAGGCGGGTTTCCAGCGTCGCCTGCAGTTTCTCGTCGACCGTGGCCCGCATCTGTTCGAGCTTGGCGGCGTTGTCCTGCTGGATCGCACCGAGGCGGGTTTCGAGCGTGGCGCGTACTTCGCCGAGCCGCTTCTCGTTCTCGGCCGTGAGCGCGGCGAAGCGCTGGTCGATGCCCTCGCCGAAGCGCTTCAGGGTGAGCGCGGATTCCTCGCGCGTCTTGCGTGAATCGTCGGCCAGCCCCTGCCGCAGCGACTGCAGGCCGGTGTCCGTGCGTTCGGTGAGCTGGTCGAGCCGCCGGCCGAAACCTTCGATGCGCTCGTGCTGGCGCTCGGCGGCGGCGGCGAGCTGATCCTGCACATGCCCGCGGAACTGACCGAAGCTCTCGCCGAGCTCGCCGCGGCCCGCCCGCTGCTCTTCGCGGATCAGGCTTTCGAGACGGCGGTTGTCGTCACGCAGGGCGTCGAGGCGCGCGGCGCTTCCGTCGTCCTGTCGACCGCGAGACAGCAGGGCGAACAGCAGGCCGAGGCATGCGAGCGCGACGACAAGCAGGGCGATGAGGAGCAGGGTTTCGAGCGTCATGGGGCGAGAGGATACAGCCCCGAGGGACCCTATTCTCAGATCTCGCGATTGCCGACGATGACGACGTCCGCCGCGCGCCTCGCGAAGAGGCCGACGGTGACGATGCCGACGATCTGGTTGAGCTGGGCTTCCAGCTCGACCGGATTGGTGATGCGCCAGCCGTGCACGTCAATGATCCAGTTGCCGTTGTCGGTGACGACGCCGTCGCGCCAGACCGGCTGTCCGCCGAGCGCGACGATCTCGCGCGCCACCAGGCTGCGGGCCATCGGGATGACCTCGATCGGCAGCGGGAACGTGCCGAGCACGTCCACCTGCTTGCTCGCGTCGATGATGCAGACGAATTTGTCGGACGCCGCCGCGACGATCTTCTCGCGGGTGAGTGCGGCGCCGCCGCCCTTGATCAGGCGCTTGTGCGGATCGCACTCGTCCGCGCCGTCCACGTAAAGGTCGAGACGGCCGGCGGCGTTGAGATCGATGACGTCGATGCCGAGTTTGCGCAGGCGCTCGCTGGAGGCCTCGGAGCTGGACACGGCGGCCTTGATCCGGTCGCGGTACTGGGAGAGTTCGTCGATGAAGAAATTCACCGTCGACCCGGTACCCACGCCGATGATGCCGCCCTTGAAGACGCCGTTGCCGACGTAACGGAAGGCGGCGGTTTCGGCGGCGAGGCGCTTCTCGTTGTCCTGGCTCATGCTTTTTCCAGCTTGAGGATGAAATCCCAGTCGCTCTTGGCCACCGGCATCACGGACAGGCGGCTGCCTTTCTGCACCAGCGGCATGTCGGCGAGCTCGTCGTGGCCCTTCAGTTCTTCCAGCGAGATGGTGCGCGCGAGCTTGCGCTCGAACTTGACGTCGACCAGCATCCAGCGCGGTTCCTCGCGCTTCGCCTTGGCGTCGTAATACTTGGATTTCGGGTTGAACTGGCTCTCGTCCGGATACGCCGCGGAGGCGACCGAAGCGATGCCGACGATGCCCGGGACATCGGTGTTCGAGTGGTAGAAGAAGATCTTGTCGCCGACCTTCATGCCGTCGCGCATGAAGTTGCGCGCCTGGTAGTTGCGCACGCCGTCCCAGGCTTCGACGCCCTTGCGCTTGAGATCGTCGATGGAGAACGCGTCCGGCTCGGACTTCATGAGCCAGTACTTCATGCCTCGCCGCCCGTGCAGTCGATGAGTTCCTTGTCCGTCGCGATGTAGTCGAGCGAGATGTCCCACTCGGCCGTCTCGATCGCGTCCAGTTCCTGGAACGCGTAGCCGACGCCGACGAGCAGCGGCTGCGCCGGACGCGGCTTGCCGCGCAGGAACTCGAAGCTGCGGTCGTAATAGCCGCCGCCGAAGCCCAGCCGGTTGCCGCGGCGATCGAAGCCGAGGAGGGGCACCAGCACGAGATCGAGCTTGTCCGCCTCGACCACGTGTTCCGACGCCTTCGGTTCGGGGATGCCGAGCTCGTTGGAGTCGACGTCCTCGCCGGTGGTCCAGGGCGCGAACGTCAGGCGGCGCTTGCCGCCGGATTTGGTGACGATCGGCAGGTAGAAGGTCTGGCCGCGCTCGGCGAGCGGCGCGATGGC
Source organism: Luteibacter sp. 329MFSha (assembly GCF_900111665.1). Classification (NCBI taxonomy): domain Bacteria; kingdom Pseudomonadati; phylum Pseudomonadota; class Gammaproteobacteria; order Lysobacterales; family Rhodanobacteraceae; genus Luteibacter; species Luteibacter sp. 329MFSha. The sequence continues at coordinate 136,409 of NZ_FOJE01000002.1, forward strand.
CAGGTTGAGCGGCAGCTCGCCGCCCGTGGCCCAGTAGCCGGCCACGTGCTTGTCGGTCAGGAATTCGGGCAACTGCTCCAGCGAATGGCGCAGGCCCTGGGCGGCGGCGACGCGCTCGGCCGGCTTGAGCTGCCGGCGTCGCTGCACGAGGTCGGCTCGGAGTTCACGTCTCTCGGGAAGCTTTGACATGGGTCGTTCAACGGAACGGCACAGGCAAGGTCGCCGTCGAGCCGCCACATCCGGTGCCGCGGATGGGACGCTGACCGGCCCCCCTGGGACCGATCGGCTGGAATGGAGAGGCGTTCTCCGCGATGCCGCTGCGCACCAAACGACCTTGATCCAAAGGATCAGGTGGGAGGGCTACGCGACTTCGAGGCTTTCCGTACGAGGCGGACATGCACAACAGTCACGAAAAGCCGACCCGGGGTCGTATGTAGGAACAAGGCAAATGTAAAGTGCGCTGGCGAACACCGCAGGGAACGCCTGAGCGCTATTTTACAGAGGCGTCGAGCAGACCATCAAGCTTTCTGCGCAGGGAGGCCAGCCCGTCGGTCAGCACCTGTTCCTGCGAGTCGTGCTCCTTCCGCAGCGTGAGCAGCTCGTGGGCGATGCTCACGGCCGCCAGCACGGCGATCCGGTCGAATCCGGGCACCTTGGCGTTGGACTTCAGCTCGCGCATCTTGCCGTCCAGGAACTGGGCGGCGGCGACGAGGCCGGGGCGCTCTTCCGGCGCGCACGCGATGTGAAATTCGCGGTCGAGCAGGCGCAGGGATACCGGTTCGCTGGCGGTGGCGTTCATGTCGTTGCGATCAGCCCGTGTTCTCGAGCGCCTTGAGGCGCTGGATCATCGCTTCCACACGGCTGCGCGCCTGTTCGTTGCGTGCCATGAGTCCCGCGCGTTCGTTCGCCAGCTGTTCCTGGCTGTGCCGCAGACTGCGGTTTTCCTCGGTGAGGCGGCGAACGGTGTCGACGAGCCGGTCGAGCGTCGCGCTCAGGGCTTCCAGTTCGGTCTTGAAGGCGTCCGGGTTCGTCATGGAGCGGACTATAACAGGAGGTCCGGCCCTGTCGGCATCCCGTGAAGGCGAACGCGTCGGCAGCGTGAAGGCCGGTGCATTAGACTTGGGTCTGAAATCCCTGGAGCACGTGCCATGTCGGCCAACCTGACCGTCGACCCCGAAGACATCGCCGAGCTGATCGGACGCTGCAAACTGTCCGTCTCGGTCAGCGAGTTCCATGGCTCGCTCGTCGGGTACATCGCCGGGGGCGGCCGCTTTCCCGGCGATTCGGTACTCGCCGCGCTCAGCCTCGAACCCGATCCGGCGCCGACCGCCGACGAAGAGGCGATGCTCAACCGGCTGCGGCACCAGACCGACGAATGGCTGGCCGACCCGGAACTGACGTTCTCCCCGTGGCTTCCCGACGACGATGCGCCCATTCCGGAGCGCGCCGAGGGCCTGGTCGACTGGATCCACGGCTTCCTGGGCGGTCTCGGGCTCGGCGGGTCGGTGGAGCGCAACCAGGGCATGAGCGACGACGCGCGCGAAGTCCTCAAGGACATGGCGTCGATCGCCGCGACCGAGTTCGAATTCGACGCGGACGACGACGTGAACGACGAGAGCCTGACCGAGCTCGAGGAATTCGTGCGCGCCGGCGCGATGCTGCTCCATGCCGAGCTCAGCCGCGGCACGCCACCGGCGAACGACACCCTGCATTGATCGCGCCCGCCGAGTACGCCCGGCGGCGCCGGGAACTGATGCGCATGGCGGGCGAGGACGCGGCCCTGATCCTCGCCGCCGCCCCCGAGCGCATGCGCAACGCCGACGCGCCCTGGCCGTACCGCCAGGATTCCGATTTTCACTATCTGACCGGCTTCGACGAACCCGAAGCCGTGCTGGCGCTGCTGCCCGGTCGCGCCCACGGCGAGACGGTGCTGTTCTGCCGCGAGCGCGACGCCGAGCGTGAACGCTGGGACGGCGAGCGCATGGGCACGGACCGGGCGGCGCGCGAGCTTCGCCTCGACGACGCGTTCCCCATCGACGACATCGACGACATCCTCCCGGGGATGATCGAGGGAAGGGCGCGCGTCTATTGCCACTTCGGGCAGGAACCGGATTTCGATGCCCGACTGCTGGCCTGGATGCGCCGCCTGCGCACGGCGCGCGGTGGCGGTGTCGTGCCGAAGGACCTCGTGGCGCTGGGGCACCTGCTGCACGACCTGCGCCTGTTCAAGTCGAAGGACGAGCTGGCGCTCATGCGCCGGTCGGCCGAGGTCGCCGGCGCCGCGCACCTCGCCGCCATGGCCATCGCACGCCCTGGCGTCGCCGAATATGAGGTCGAAGGCGAGATCCTGCGCACCATCCGCAGCCGCGGCGCGGTGCCCGCGTTTCCGCCCACCGTCGCCGGCGGCGCCAACGCCTGCGTCATGCACTACCAGGCCAACCGCGCCACGCTGAAGGACGGCGACCTGCTGCTCGTCGACGCCGGCGCGGAAGTGGACTGCTACGCCTCGGACATCACGCGCACGTTTCCCGTGGGCGGGCGTTTCACGAGGGAGCAGCGCGCGCTGTACGAGATCGTGCACGAGGCGCAGCTGGCGGCCATCGACGCGGTACGTCCCGGCCGCTCGTTCGGCGATGCGCACGACGCGGCGGTCCGGATCATCGCGGAGGGCCTCTGCGCCGTCGGCATCCTGCGCGGCGGCGCCGATCGCGTGATCGCCGAGGGCAGCTACAAGACGTACTTCCCGAGCAAGACCGGCCACTGGCTCGGCCTCGACGTCCACGACGTCGGCGACTACCGCATCGACGGCGAGCCGCGCGTCCTGGAAGAGGGCATGGTCGTCACCGTCGAACCCGGCATCTACGTTCCGCCGAACGACAAGCGCGTCGACGAACGCTGGCGAGGCATCGGCATCCGCATCGAAGACGACGTCGCGGTGACGAAGGGCGCCCCCGATGTGATGACCTCCGCGGTGCCGAAAGCCCCCGACGCCCTCGAACGCTGACACGTTGCCGCTGGCGGGTGGGAGCCGATCGCATCGGCGATCCCGCGGCAGCGGCAACGATCCGGGAACGCCGTATCCCTCAGGTCCCCTCGTGCTTCGGCATCGGATCGTGCTTCCGGCTGGCTTCGTCGTCGGAGTGCACCTCGTACCACACCGCGTTGAGGATGCCGAAAGCGCAGGCGAGGCCGAGGCCGAGTATCCAGGCGAAATACCACATGGCTTGCTCCTTCAGTACGTGCCGTGCGACCTGCGCACGTGTTCGAGGGTGACGCGGCCGCGCATCACGCGGTAGACCCAGCTGGTGTAGAGGAGGATCAGCGGGATGAACACGATGGTGACCGCGAGCATCAGCAGCAGCGTGCCGCGACTGGACGAGGCGTCCCAAACCGTGAGGCTCGATGTCGGATCGAGCGCGGACGGCAACAGGAACGGGAAGAGCGCGAAGCCTGCGGAGAGGATCGTGCCGGCGACCGCCAGGCTGCTGCAGAAGAAGCCCGCGAAGCCGCGACGGCCCACGAAGAGCTGAAGTCCCAGCGCGCCCGCGAAGGCGAGGACCGGCGCGGCCCAGAACCAGGGATGCTTCATGTAGCTGGCGAACCACGACGCGCCGATGGCCACCTGCTTGCCCAGCGGATTCGAGATCGCGTCGGTGGTCGCGGGTCCGGAGATCGCGAAGCCCGGGATGCCGTAGGCGAGCCAGATGCCGGCGGCCACGAACAGCACGATGTACACGAGCGAAGCGATGCGTGCGACCTTCGCCGCGCGATTCGCGATGAGCACATCGGCCTTCATCGCGGCCCAGCTCGCCCCGTGCGCCAGCAGCATGCTCAGGCTGACGAGTCCGGCGAGCAACGCGAACGGGCGGAACAGCTGGAAGAACGAACCATCCCACGTCATGCGCAGGTCGCCGTCGTAGCGGAACGGAAGGCCGAGGAACAGGTTGCCGAAGGCGACGCCGCAGACCAGCATGACGATGGTCCCCGAGGCGATCAGGCAATAATCCCAGACGGTCTTCCAGCGCGGATCCTGCACCTTCTCGCGGAAGTTGAAGCCCACCGGCCGGATGATGAAGGCGACCAGCAGCACGAACATCGCGACATACAGGCCGGAGAAGGATGCCGCGTAGAGCAGTGGCCACGCCGCGAACACCGCGCCGCCGCCAAGGATGAACCAGACCTGGTTGCCCTCCCAGGTCGGCTCGATGGTCTCCAGCAACACGAGCCGCTCGTGGTCGTCCTTGCCCAGCACGCGCAGCAGCGCCGCGACGCCGAAGTCGAAGCCGTCCATGATGGCGAAGCCGATCAGCAGCACGCCGATCAGCGCCCACCAGATCACCCGCAGGGTTTCGTAATCGAACATGATGTCGTCCTCAGACCGTCTGCGCGTGGGCGGGAATGGCATCCGGCCGCTTCGGCCACAGGCCGAGTCCGTCCGGACCCTTGCGGGCGAACTTCACCATCAGATAGCCGTCGATCACGGCGAGCGCCGTGTAGAACAGCACGAAGCCACCGAGTGAGATCCACACCTGTCCGGGCGTGAGCGACGATGCGCCCAGCGCCGTCGGCAGCACGCCTTCGATCGCCCACGGCTGGCGTCCGTATTCGGCGACGATCCAGCCCAGCTCCGCGGCGACCCAGGGCAGCGGCAGGCTCCACAGCGCGACCTTGAGAAACCGGCGTCCCTGCAGGCGCCGCTTGCTGGCGAGCCAGAACGCGTACGCGAACAGGCCGATGAAGTACAAGCCGCACGCGACCATGACGCGGAACGACCAGAACAGCACGGGCACGTTCGGGATCGTGCTGTCGGCGGCCTTCTGGATATCCTCGGGCGTCGCTTTGCGCGGATCGTCCATGAAGCGCTTCAGCAGCAGCGCGTAGCCCATGTCCTTGTCGTGCGCGGCGAGGATCGCGGCGGCCTGCGCGTCGTTGCGGTTCTCGCGCAGCACGAGCATCGCGTCGTACGCCTTGATGCCGTCCGCGATGCGGCCCTTGGCGTCGTCGACGAGCTGGGCGATGCCGAGAATCGGTTCGTCGACCGAGCGCGTGCCGATCAGGCCCATGATCCACGGCACGCGGATCGCACCGTGCGTCGTGCGCTCCTTCACGTCGGGCAGGCCCACCAGGGTGAACGACGCGGGCGCGGGCTCGGTCTCCCACATGGCCTCGATGGCCGCCATCTTCATCTTCTGGTTTTCCGAAACCGTGTATCCGGACTCGTCGCCGAGCACGACGACGGAAAGGGAGGCGGCAAGACCGAAGCTCGCGGCGACCGTCATCGAGCGCCTGGCGAAGTCGACGTTGCGGCCGCGCAGCAGGTACCACGCGCTGATCGAGAGCACGAACATCGCACCCATCGTGTAACCGGCGCTCACCGTGTGCACGAACTTCGACTGCGCGACGGGATTGAAGAACACCTCCTTGAACGAAGTGACCTCCATGCGCATCGTCTGCGCGTTGAACGCCGCTCCGACGGGGTTCTGCATCCATGCGTTCGCGATGAGGATCCACAGCGCGGACAGGCTGGTGGCGAGCGCCATGAACCAGGTCGCCAGCATGTGCTTCAGCGGCGTGATGCGCTCCCAGCCGAAGAAGAAGATGCCGACCAACGTGGATTCGAGGAAGAACGCCATCATGCCTTCGATGGCCAGCGGCGCGCCGAAGATGTCGCCGACGTAGTGCGAGTAATAGGCCCAGTTCGTGCCGAACTGGAATTCCATGGTGACGCCGGTGGCGACGCCCATGGCGAAGTTGATGCCGAAGAGCACGCCCCAGAACTGGGTCATGCGTTTCCACACCTCGCGGCGGGTCATGACGTACACGCTCTCCATGATGGCGAGCATGAACGCGAGGCCGAGGGTGAGGGGCACGAAGAGGAAGTGGTAGAGCGCGGTCAGCGCGAACTGAAGGCGCGACAGGCCGACGACATCGGGGTCGACGATCATGGCGGGTTTCCCTGGCTGGAGGCGGAGGCCGGTGCGAGGACACGGTCCATGCCCGCGGGCGAGACATCCGCGCGGGGCAGGGGCCGGATGGCCACGTACCAGATGAGCATGAGTACGGCGATCTTGGCGACGACGATGAAGGAGAGCTCCAGCGCGAGCCTCCCCAGCGGCTTGTCGCGCCAGCGACGGCGCGCGGGTGGACTGTCGACGACCATCGGTGCGACTCCATCGTTCGATACGAACGTGACCCCGGCATCGTACGGCCGGGCATCCCCATGCGATCCATGACCGATTGTCGCAACCGGCTGACCGCGTATCCTTCGAACCTGCCCCTTTCGCCCGAAAATAGTCCCCGGATGACCCACCGTAAAGTGCGCCTTGCCTCCGTCGATGTCCTGCGCGGAGCGACCGTCGCGGCGATGCTGCTGGTCAACGATCCCGGCGACTGGGGCCACGTCTGGTGGCCCCTCGAACATGCGGCGTGGAACGGGTGCACCCCGACCGACCTCGTCTTTCCCCTGTTCCTCTTCATCGTTGGCGTATCCGTTTCGCTGTCGATCGGAGCGCGCGTCGCGACCGGTGCGCCGAAAGGGCCCTTGCGCCGTGCGGCGATCGGTCGCGCGGCGCGGATCGTCGGCCTTGGCCTGTTGTTGAACGTCGTCGCGTGGCTCGCGATACCGGAAGCGCATCTGCGGCTTCCCGGTGTCCTGCAGCGGATCGGCGTGTGTTTCGCGCTGGCCGCGTTGCTCGCCGTGGACACGGGCCCGCGCCTGCGCGACGCCGTGCTCGTCGTCCTGCTGGCGGGTTACGGGGCGCTGCTTCTGGCCGGCGGCATGGAGCCGTGGACCAATTCCGTCAGCCGCGCCGACTCGGCGATCTTCGGCGCCTTCGTCTACGCGATCGATCCGGCCACCGGGCGCGGGCATGATCCGGAGGGCCTGCTGGCCACGCTACCCGCCCTGGCGACGACGCTGCTGGGCATGCGCGCGGGCACCTGGCTCGCCGCTGGCGACACGCGACGGCTCGTCGTCGCCGCGATCGTCTGCCTCGTGCTGGGCTGGATGGCGCAGTGGCTGTGGCCGTTCAACAAGAACCTGTGGACGCCGAGCTACGTGCTCTGGACCGGCGGCTGGTCGTTCGCGCTGCTCGCAATCGTGCACGTGCTCGTCGACGAACGCGGCTGGCGCCTGCCGGGCAGGGCGTTCGGTGTGAACGCGATCGCCGCGTATGCCGGGTCGGGGCTGATGGTCTACCTGCTCATCGCGCTCGGCATCGCCCCGTGGCTTTACCGCGTCGCGTTCGCCTCGTGGATGACGCCGCTCTTCGGACCGTACGTGTCGTCGGCGGCGTGGGGCGTGGCGTTCGTCGCCGTGTGGTGGCTGATCGTGCGGTGGATGGACCGGCGGGCGATCTACCTGAAGATCTGATGCCCGTGGGAGCGGCCCTGGCCGCGACGGCTTTTCGCGGAAGAGCGCAGGTCGTGCCGCTCCTCGCGAAAGGCTGTCGCGGCCAGGGCCGCTCCCACAGGGTGGGGCTTACAACGACGCGAACGCGTCGCGCGTCAGGTTCTCGGGTTCGCCCGCGGTGCACACCACGTCGTCCTCGATGCGGATGCCGCCGTAGTTGCGGAAGGCGTCGACCTTCGCCCAGTCGATGTCGTTCGAGAACGGCTTGCCCTTGAGCTCGGCCAGCAGCATGTCGATGAAGTAGATGCCCGGCTCGATGGTCACCACCATGCCGGCCTCGAGCTGGCGCGTGAGGCGCAGGTAGGGATGGCCGTCGGGCTTGGCGATCGTGCCGCCCGTTTCCGAGGCCTGGAAACCGCCCACGTCGTGCACCTGCAGTCCGATGCCGTGGCCGAGGCCATGCGGGAAGAACGCGGACGAGACACCGGATTCGACGGCGCTTTCCGGGCTCATGCGGATGAAACCATGGTCGCGGAGCACGCCGGCGAGCACGTGGTGGGCGTGGACGTGGAGCTCAGGATAGCTCTGTCCGGCGCGCACCTTCGCCGCGAACGAGCGCTCGGCGTCGTCGACCGCGTCGATCAGCGCCTGGAACTCGCCGGCATCGCTGCTGGCGTAGGTGCGCGTGATGTCGCTGGCGTAGCCCGAGGCGCTCGCGCCCGCGTCGATCAGGAACGAGCGGCTCTTCGCCGGGGCGCTGCGGTCGAAGTTCGTGTAGTGCAGCACCGCACCGTGCTCGTTGAGGCCGACGATGCTCGCGTACGGCAGCTCGGCGTCGATCTGGCCCACGGCGGTGAGGTAGGCGAGGTGGATGCCGAATTCGCTCTCGCCGTTGCGGAACGCGTGCTCGGCCGCGCGGTGGCCGCGCACGCCGCGGCGGCTCGCCTCGCGCATCAGTTCCAGTTCGTAAGGCGTCTTGTACGCGCGGTGGTAATGCAGGTGGTCGATGACGGCGGGCGGGTTGTTCGCGCAGACGTCCTGCAGGTCGCAGTACTGGTCGCCGATGATCGCGCAGCGCGAGAGCATGGCCGGCAGCTCGGCGACCGCGTCCGCGGGCTTGCGCACGATGACGATGTCGAAGTGGTCGACCCAGTAGCCGGTCGGGGCTTCCGGCACCACGTGCCAGTAATCGCGCGGCTGCAGGAACACCAGCTTCGGCTTCTCGCCCGGCGTGTAGACGAGCCAGCTGCCCGGGGCATCGGTCAGCGGCAGCCAGTGCCTGAAATGCGGGTTCGTGACGAACGGGTAATCCTGGTCGTCGAGGAACTTCGTGATCGGGCGGCCCGCCGGCACCACGAGGTGATCGAACCCGCCGCGCGCCAGCGCGGTGTCGGTGCGCTCGCGCAGCGTGGCGAGGTGCTGGGGATAAAGCGCGGCCAGCGCGTCGTTCATGGGGGACTCCGGGGACGTGGGGCAAACCGCAATGGTGCGCCTGTCGGGACGCGGCGCCAAGTCCGGGCGGGCCTCAGGATCGTGCGAAGACCACCGTGTAATCGCCGGCCAGGTCGCCGAGGCGGTGGCGCAGCGCGGTGGCGGCATGCGCGTTGCCCTTGCCGAGCAGGCCCTGCAGGTGGGCCCCGTAGAGCGTGATCGCGTAGTGGCCCACCGCGAAGTCGTGCTCCGGCGAGCGCCACAGGTGGAGCGGTGTCCACGTGGCGCAGGACGGGCAGGCGACGTATGCGGAATCGGGCGCGTCGCACCACACCGCGAGGGCTTCCTCAAGCGCCTCGCTGCCGTCGTCGCCGGGCGCCAGGCGCTCACCGCATTCGGGACAGCGGATGGAGAAGCTGCCGTCGTAGCGGCAGAAGATGCCGTTCTCGCGGCCGCCGTCGATGAGCTCCGCGCCGCCGCGGCCGTCGCCGCGCCAGCGGTGTCCGCTCGCGTGCAGTCCGATCGCCTGGATGCCGGTGTCGGCGACGAGGCGTTCGTCGAGCACGCGGAACCGCGCTTCCTCGTCCTCGCTCGGTTGCGCGGCGATCGTGCCGTCGCCGACCAGGTGCAGGTACAGGTCCATCGCGGCCGCGGCCGCGTCGTCGCGCTCGAGGTCCGTGTCGACCAGAATGGTGGTGGCATCGCTCATGGTGAGCGATGGTGACGCCCCGCGTGGTTCGTCGTAAAGCATGGTCCGCGCCTTTCGTTCAGTCCGCCGGTGGGCCGATCCACTCGTCGATGGCGCGCACGTCGTCGTCGCTGGCCGCGACGATGCGGTAGCCCGCCCAGAACTGGCCGTTGGACGCCGCCGGCTCGTGCCATTGTTCCTGGATGCCGATCTCGACCCGATGTTGCCGGTGGTGGGCGTCATGCAACGTGAAGACGATCTGGTAGACGGCGCCGTCCCGCGGCTTCGCCTTCACGAGCAGCATCACGCCGGTCGCGGAGAGGTTGCCGAGCTGGCCGATGTCCTGCTCGGTGAACCAGTTCTTCACCGCGATGGGCGCGGTGGCGCGCTTGCGCGGCGCGCGGCGCTGTTCGGCTTCGCGGATCATGCGTGGCCCGCCATGCGTTCGCGCACGCCTTCGCGGCGCAGGTTGCGCGCGACGGCCCGCCAGGCGCGGTCGACGATCGACAGCCGCTGTTCCTTCCATTCCCGCGCCTCGCCGTTCGCCATGAGGCGCGCGAGGCGGGTGAGGTCGACGTCCTCGGTGCGCGCGCCGCGCTGGTTCACGAACAGGCAGCGGCCCGTCGTCGGCGAGAACCAGGCGAGCTTGCGCAGCGCGATGCCGCCGTCCGGCTGGACGAACTGGAACCACGTGCCGAAGCGCAGGCTGGCGAAGCCGTCGTGGATGGCCCTCGCCGCGGGGTCCAGTGGCGTGGGCACGACGGGCGCGGCGGGCTCGCCATGCGCGGTCCCTTCGCCCAGGCGCGGACGCTGCTTGAGGCGCACGGCGACGTCGGTCGGCGTCAGGCCATCGTCGTTCTGCCGTTCGGCGGGCTCGAAGACACCGGCCGCGACCTGCGCCGCTTCCGACGGATGCATGCCTAGGTGTTCGAGGCCGCGCTCGACGTCCGAGCGGAGCTTGTTCGCATCGGCGATCGGACGGCGACCGAGCAGCTGGTCGGTGACGCCGAGGCAATGCAGGAACGCCTCGCCGTTCTCGCCGCCGCGAAGGATGTGCAGCGCGAGCACATCGGCCCACGTGCGCTCCAGCAGGATGCGCAGCACGCCGCGTGGTGCCGCGCCGCGCACCATGCGTTCAGCCATGATCTCGGCGGCGCGCTGGCGAGCGCGCTCGAGCCGGTCGCGACCTTCCATCGCCTCGATCTGGCGACGCTCGGCCACGTGCGCCTTGCGCGAGAGCATGGCGATCTGCTGTTCGATCTCGGCGCGCCACACGGGATCGATCACCTGCGCGCTGCTCGCTTCCACGACGAGGCGCTCGAGGCGATCCACGAGCGCGGCGTCCGGCTCGCCTTCCGACGGATCGAGCCAGTGATGCGCCGCCTCGCTCACGGTGTCGAGCAGCTGGCGCGCGGGATGTTCGGCCTGGTCGAAGAAACCGCGATCGTTCACGGCGGCGCGCAGCATCGGCCATTGCAGGCCGCCGAGCACGGCGCGGCCGGGGCTGGTCACGGCGATCTGTTCGCCCAGGCTCTCGAAGAGCCGTGCGGTCAGCTCGACCGTGTCGCCCTGCTCGATCGTGAGTTCGGCGGGCGGCGAGCCCGCCGGCCGGCCACGATTGAGCTGGTTGAGGAGTTCGTCGCGCAGCGCCTGCGCGCTGCGGATCTCGCGCTGCGCGGCATCGGTGACGTCGGTGACGTGGCCCTGCAGGGCGAAAAGCGCCGTCTGCAGTTCGTCGTCCGAGGCGAGCCGGCCCGGCGCGAACCCCGCTCCGCGGCTGGTTTCGACGCGCGAGGCGAGCAGGGCGCGCAGGCCCTCGAGGACGCCGATGTTGCCGTCCACGGCCGCGCCGCCCCCACTTCCGCCGCCCGCGCCGCTGCCCCCGCCCGCGGCGGCGGTTTCGCCGGCTTTATGCCGCTCGGACGCCGGCGTCGTGGCGACGCGCACGTTCGGGTAGACGCGGAACCCGGGAAGGATGCCGCGGGTGCGGTAATGCTCGTTCAGCGCGCCGTAGAAGGCTTCGCCGTGGGCGAGCACATGGGCGTCGACCGCCTGGAAGAGCAGCAGCCGGTGCGCGCTCGACAGCGGCATCGGCTCGACGGCCGCCTGAAGCGCCGCCGTGAGCGCGCGGGGTCCGGCGGGCAACGCCTCGCCCTCCAGCGGCGGCGTGCCGGCGAGCACCGCCAGGCGATAGCCGAGCTCGAACAGGCTGCTGGCACTGCGCGCTTCGCCCCGCGACGCCATGCTGGACAGGGCATCCGCCTGTTCCTGCTCCTCGGGATCCACGAGGCTGAGGGTCAGGTGCTCGCTCGTGGCGGCGGGCTTCGCGTCCACGACGTCGCCCAGGTGACGGAAGCGTTCCGACAGGTGCGAGGCGAAGCGGTTGCGGAAGCCGGGACCGTCACGCTCGACGATGTGACGGCTCTCGAAGCACGCCTGCTGTTCGAGATGGTTGCGGCTGCCCTCCGCGGCGGCGAACAGTCGATGGTCGAAGTCGCGCAGCGCTTCGCGCAGCGGCGAATCGAGCCAGGTCAGGCACAGCGACAGACCCTGCTGCGCTTCGCGTTCCGCACGCGGCGACAGGGCGACGGGATGCGGTCCCGTCCGGCCGTACGGCGGCTGCGTGCCTGCGCTCATGCGAATGCGGTCCTCCCCGACCTTCGCCGTAAGTTTAGGTGGCGACGGCACGGGCGCGCCAGCGGCGTGGCGGCCCGCTTATGGCTTATGGCGATAGGAATAGGGCGACGCCGCCCCGCCGACCGTGGACGACCCGCTTCGCCCGTCTACCGCGACATTCCCCGGGACATCTGCGCCTGCTGCGCCTGGATCTCCGCCAGCACCTGCGCCTGCTGAAGGTCGAACTGCGCCATCCGCTCGACGCTCTGTTCCGGGGCGGGCGACGGGTGGTTGAGGTCCACGCGGGCCGGCAGGGTCATCGGCCCGTGGCCGAAGACATGCAGCGTCATCGTCTCTTCGTTGATGTGCACCATCGAGAGATTCTCCGCCGTGATACGGCTGCGGTGGCACGCCGCCGTCGTCTGCAACAGCCGATTCTCGGAGGCATCCGGAATCTGCGTTTTCAGCAGTTCGTAGAGACCGTTCTGGGGATGGTCCGCGTGGCGTGGGTCGGACGGCGCTCGCCTCGGTGCGAGCGACGCGTCGGCCGCCGGCGCCTCGCGGCCCGTCGGCATGGCCACGGGCTCGCGGGGCTCGCGGGCCAGGGGTGACTCGACCGGCGCGATCGGCGGTGCGGCGGTACGCGTCACCGGCTCCAGGCTCTGATACGTGCTCATGGTCTCGCTCGTCGCCCGCGCGTCCACGCGGGCCTCCACGGGTGTCGACCGGCCGGCCGCCGCGCCCATGACGGGATCGATCGCGCGGTAAGCCGCCATGACCTCGTCGTGTGGCCGGTGCGCCGCGGCGATCGACGCGTCCCGGTCGTGGACCGCTTGCCGCACGCTCGCCAGCGTCTGCCGACCGCTCAGCCCATCCGCGACGAGGTCGTGCTCCCGCTGGAAGGCGCGTACCGCGGCCTGCGTTCCCGGACCGTAGTCGCCATCCGCGCGCAACGGGCGTCCCTGCGCGTCGGAGTAACCCAATCGCATGAGCTGTTCCTGCAACTGCCGCACGTCGTCGCCCCGGACACCCGGTCGCAGCGCCCGCTCCACGGCCGCCGCCGCGACACTGCGCACGGCAGGCTCGACATGCAGCAACGGCTGCCCCTCACTGTCGACCACCCTCGCCAGATCGACCGAACCGTCGCGCGCGCGCGTCAGCCCGAGCTCATCGCGAGAGACGGTCGCCCATTGACCTTCGACGAAGGTCACGCCCTTGCCGTCGGCGTTCCACTGCACGATCTGGGTCCCGTCGGTGTAGAAGCCCGTACCGGTGATTTTGCCCTCGTGGTAGGGGCGCCCCTGTTCCAGCGCGTCGAGAAAAGCCATGGCCTGCTTGGGCGCATGGAAGAGGTTCTTGATCAGCGTGTAGTGCGCGGCGAGGTCGGGTCGGTCCGGGTCGGCACCGATCTCCGTGGGCCGGACCAGTGGATCGGCGAGCACTTCTCGCCATGCGCGGCCGATCGGGCTGTTCTCGTCGGCGTTGTGGAGGCGGGTGAGGACTTTCGCGCCGACGAGGGCGTGTTCGCGACCGGAGGCCAGATACCTCTTGTGATGCGATTCGGCATAGGACAGAACATCATCGAGAGTGTCGAGCGATCTGTCACGGGCGTGAGGTGCCTTCATCGCGCTGTAAAGACCTTTGCCCGCGGTTTGGTTCTGATTGAAGGCTTTTGCCACGATCGTTGCGATGATGATTTGCTCATCCACTGTCGCGTTCTTATAGGCCACCGAATCGACAATCTCGACGAGAGCGTGCGTACGAATGTGCTCGACCTGATCGACATCACGCGCGTGCACAAAATTGCGCCCATCTTTCGAGGCGAGAAATGCACTCAGCTGGTTCTGGAGCGACGGATCGATATCTCGGCCGCCCTGATCTCTGATCGCCCTGCCGTTTCGGGATAGATCCGCGACGGACGCGACAACATCGGCATCGCTGAGGTCCGGCCAGTCGGGCGATCGCGCCGCCCACTCTCGATAAGCCGCCACCATTTCCCTTGCGGTTTTTTTCTTATCTTGCCCAAGGTCCTTCTGCAAGGTTCCGATCGACAATCCACTATTGCCCATCGGATCCATTTTCCCATTGACTCTAGTTCCCGCAAACGACAGCGTGGCAGCGACGTCCTTTTCGCGAAGCGTACCCTCCGATGCCACGCCCACCGCGAAGTACGCGATGGCTCGCAGTTCTTGCGCGTTGAGCGCTTTACGACCAGCCATGTCTCCAATCCTTTTTGTTTTTTAAGCGCATCAATCCAGACGCAAAGCCTTCAGTACGTGCCCGAGGACGTCCTGTACCTGAAGCGCTTTGGCGTCATCGATTGCGCGCTGAACCTCGGATTCCTCGAATATATGCAACGCAGGGGCTTCGCCGACCGGACTGAGGTCGTCCGTACGCACGCGGAATACGTATTTCCCTGCCGAAATCAGCATGGTGCCGTCGCGAAGTTCGATGGCGGTACTGAGTAATGACGCCCAATCGTCATCCGGGCACGAGGCGCATCGGTACATAGGCACCTTGCTCCAGATCACCCTGGAATGGTCTTCGGTTCTGCGCTGATAGGTATTTAGCCAAACCGACTGCTTGGGACCACGGGATACCTCGATCGTCGGTGAGCTGAAATCGATATTCTTCCCGGCCGCGCCGCCTGGCCTTCCATCCTTAAAGTAGAAATATTTATCGGACGTGTCCTTATGCTCGACCCCTTTCGCATCGACGAAGGAGTCGATGTACTGCTCGCCGAGTTCACCCGTCACTTCAAGGACTTCGCCGGTGAAGAAGTCGAGCGCCTTACCTTTGGTTTCCCCGTATGCCGGACGGGCAACCGCCCACGCCGTCCACTTGCCGTCGACATGTTCGACGATGAAGTTTTCCGCCCACTCCTCACCGTTGCCGACCTCGCGCTGGGCGATGCCGTTGTTCGGCCACACCGGCTCGGCGACAGTTTTCTTCGACGCAACCGCTTCATTAGCTGGCTGCTTCGTTTCCACATGCATACTTGGCGCCGGCATTGCCGCCCCGGCCGCCAAGGCCGCGGCCATCGCCATCTTCCGTCGTTTCATCGCATCATCCTCGATAGGCTCTTCATGGGGTGGGGTTCTCAGGTCGGGCCGCGTGCGCGACATCGGCTTGCGTCGCAACCCGGTCCCGAAGTCGTAACCAGGCTCCGGCCACTCGTGCACGTCCTCATCCTTCTTCTCGCGCAGCTGCTCGGCCGTGGCGCGCAGGTACTGTTCCTGCCCCGGATCGACGTAGGTGCATTTATGGATCGGCCGCAGTTGCGACGGCCTCAAGCCGTCTTCCGGATCGATCTCGTCGTTTTCGGGGTGGCAGACATAGCAGCGCACAAAGGCAGGGCGCTCCTTTGCCCAGGGGGACCTCATGGCCTCCCAGGCCCGCATGCTGGCCACCCATCGGTCGTCGGGTCCGGTCGGTCGGTCGGCGTCTTGCTTCTCTTGGTTCATCGGCTGCTTTCCATGCAGATGTGGAGGGCATTCGCCCGGGTGCTGTGCGGCGGATCTTCAGTTCGCTTCGTCGAGATGCAGTGCTTTCAGCACGTCCGCGAAGACATCGACGACGTGCCCTGTGTCGCATCTATGCCGCGAGTGCGTCTTTCAGCTTGCCTGTCGCGCTGGGCGCAGCTGGCGGCGGTGGTGCCGCGATCGCCGATGGCTTCGCCGACACCGTCGTCGGCGGCAAGGCCGCTAGCGCCTTGAAGCCCTTGTCCTTGAAGAACCAGTTCTTGCGGGCGCGGATGGGTTTGCATCCTTCGTAGAAGATCAGCTCCTCGTCGGCGGGCAGTTCCTTGATCTCCTGGGGCAGCATCAGGGCGCGGCGTTCGTCGTGCTGGCTGGTCGATACCTGGTGGCCGCTGCCGCCGCGGCTGACGCTCCGTTGCGTCTGGCGCTGCGTTCGGTAGCCGAGCATCTCGCTGTATTCGTTCGCGTCGCTCTGCTCGCGGGGCGCGAAGACGACCTGCGCGCCGTGGTTGGTGATGAAGTTCTGCGCGTCGTGGTCGCCATAGGTCGAGCGCAGCTGCGCCCGGCTCTGCACGATGCAGAGGTCGCGCACGCCGTAGCTGGCCGAGATGGAGATGCGCTTCGACCACACGTCGACGCGACCCATGGCGGTGAACTCGTCCATGAGCATCAGCATCTGGTACTTCAGGTCGGGCTCCTCGCCCAGCTGCTTGCCGAGGTTGCGGCCGATGAGCGCGCTGAAGAAGATGTTGAGCAGCTTGGCGCTCTCGTCGAGCTTATGCGTCGGGATGACGACGTACAGCGTCGTGGGCTCGCGCCGGAAGCGGTCCACGTCGAAGTCGGTCGCGTTGGTGGCTGCGGCGAGAATGGGGCTGAGGAACTGCTGCAACGGCGCCTGCATGGTCGCGATCACCGACGAGAACGTGTCCTCGGCGAGGCCTGCGAGGTTGGTGAATACCGTTCTGGTTTGCCTGCTGACCCACGAGAGCGACGCGTCGCCGACGATGGATTTCAGCAGCGCCTGCGTGCCCATCGCCTGCGTCCCGCTGGAGAACCCGAGGATGCGCTCGAAGCTCGGGAAGTCGGTCGAGGTGTTGGGTTGCGGCCTTGCCTCGGCGGGTAGGCCGGCCTGCGTCATCTCCCGGAGGCCGTGGTCCCACGCCTCGAACAGGTAAGAGCCGAAGGCCACGAATGCCGCGCGGCTCTGTGCGCTCCAGAACGGATCGCGACCGCCGTCGTCGGGATAGAGGATGGCGGCGATGGTCTGCAGTTCGCCGATGCGTTTCGCCGGGTCCATGGAGGCGAGCGGGGTCATGGGATTGAAGCGATCCGTGCGGCCGGCCTCGTCGTAGGGGGCCCACACGAACACCTTCTGGCCGAGCGCCTTGCGGCATCCGCTCGTGGTCCGGTGGAGTTCGCCCTTCACGTCGAGGACGACCATCGAATGCTCGTAGGTCATCAGCACGGGGATCGCGATGCTGGTGGTCTTGCCCGAGCGCGTCGGGCTGATGACGATGACGTGCTGCGCGCCGCTCAGCCAGAGGCGGTGCCTGCCGGAGGCGCCGATGAGGATGCTTTCGGGCCGTCGCGTGAGCAGGCCCGCGCGGCGGAGTTCGGCAAGCGTGGCGAATCGCGCGTCGCCGTGGGCGGCTTCGGGCGGGCGTTGGAACATGCGGAGCACCACGGCGCCCCAGCCGAGGATGGGTACGGCGAACCCGGTGAAGACAGATCCCTTGATCCGCAACGTGTACGGCGCGAAGGACGGATCGTCGAGCGCCTTGAGGCAGCGCCACCACAGGTCGATCGTCAGCGGTGTCGCAAGATCCACCAGCTTGATCGCGATCGTGCCCGACAGGTACGCGCCGCCGACGAGCGTCGGTACCGCGAGCATCAGTGCCGATGCCAACTTCGTCTTGCTTTCCATGCCTCTGCGCTCCGTGCAGAAAAGGCGCGGAGTGTCGCGACACGGCGATGAACGGCCGATGTATTCAGCACGTCATACGTGACGTGGCGCGATCTTCCGGACGCCGCCGCACGGCGGCTCGCTTTGGCGCGCTCCGCAGTCCCTGAGAATTTCCGCAGCCGACCGCGCCGCTCAGGCCATGAAGGCTTCGATGACGTCGTTGAGGAAGCGCTGGCCGAGCGGGGTGGTCTTCAGCAGGGTCTCGTCGTCCACCAGCCAGCCGCGCTCGATGCAGGCCGCGCGCGCCGCGGCGATCGATCCCGCAGGCACGCCGGTGCGCTCCGCGAAATCGGTCGCGGGCACGCCGTCGATGAGGCGCAGGGCGTTGAGCATGTATTCGAACGGCAGGTCGGCGGCCATGACAAGGCCATCGCCACCGATGCGCGCCGGCTGTCCGGCGCTGGCGAGATAGGCGGCGGGGAGGCGGGTCTTCCAGCGCCGGCGCACGCCGGTGGCGTCGCTGATCTTGCCGTGCGCGCCCGCGCCGATGCCGAGGTAGTCGCCGAACCGCCAATAGTTGAGGTTGTGTTCGCAGCGGCGCCCCGGCCGGGCATAGGCGGAGACTTCGTACTGCCCGTAACCCGCCTCGGCGAGACGGGCCTCGCAGGCTTCCTGGATCGCCCACGCCGCGTCGTCGTCCGGCAGTGGCGGCGGGTTCGCGGCGAACGCGGTGTTCGGCTCGAGCGTCAGCTGATAATGCGATACATGGGTGGGTGACAGCGCGATGGCGCGATCGACATCGTCGAGGGCACCTTCGAGCGTCTGCTCCGGCAGGGCGTACATCAGGTCGATGTTGATGTTGTCGATGCCCGCGTCCTGCGCCTGCCGGACGGCGTCCGCCGCCTCGTTCGACGAGTGGATGCGACCGAGCCGGCGCAGCTTGTCGTCGTCGAAGCTCTGCACTCCGAAGGAAATGCGGTTCACGCCGGCCGCGAGGTAGCCGTCGAAACGACCGTGCTCGACGGTGCCCGGGTTCGTTTCGAGCGTGACTTCGGCATCCGTCGCGAAGGCCAGCCGCTCCCGCGCGCCGTCGAGGAATCGTCCCACCAGTTCCGGCGAGAAGAGGCTCGGCGTGCCGCCGCCGAAGAACACCGTCTCGATCCGCCGGCCGTGCACCGCGGCGCCGACGTCGCGGAGATCGGCGTCGAGATCGGCCAGCAAGACGTCCACGTAGGATGCATAGTCGGGCGTACCGCCCCGCACGCCGTGCGAATTGAAGTCGCAGTACGGACACTTGCGCACGCACCACGGCATGTGGACGTACAGGGACAGTGGCGGCGGGACGAGAGTCATACGGATCCGGCGAGGCCCGCCTTGAGCCGTTCGAGCGCCTGGCCCCGGTGGCTGAGGCGGTTCTTCAACGCGAAGTCGAGTTCCGCCGCCGAGACGTCGTGCCCGTCGGGCAGGAACAGCGGGTCGTAGCCGAAGCCGCCTTCGCCCCGCGGCGCTTCGAGGATGTGGCCGTACCAGCGGCCTTCCGCGATCAGCGGCGCCGGATCGTCGGCATGACGCAGCAGGACGAGCACCGCGATGAAGTACGCGCCGCGCTTTTCGGGCGGCACGCCGTCGAGTTCGCGCAGGAGCTTCGCGTTGTTGGCGGCGCTGTCGCCGTGCGTGCCGGCGTAGCGGGCGGCATAGAGTCCGGGCGCGCCGTCTAGCGCGTCCACGCAGATGCCCGAGTCGTCCGCCAGCGCGGGCAGACCCGTGGCGCGTGCCGCGTGGCGCGCCTTGATCAGGGCGTTCTCCACGAACGTCAGACCCGTCTCGTCGGCGTCCACGACACCGAGCGACGTCTGCGCGACGAGTTGCACGCCGGTGCCTTCGAGCAGTTGCTCGAGTTCGATCACTTTGCCGGCGTTGCCGGAGGCGAGGACGATGCGCATGGCGTTCTAGGGATTCCCGGTCGCGAATTCGGGCGCGTAACGCACGCAGCCCTTGTAACCGGCAAGTCCGTCGACGGTGAGGGG
Organism: Luteibacter sp. 329MFSha; assembly: GCF_900111665.1. NCBI lineage: Bacteria > Pseudomonadati > Pseudomonadota > Gammaproteobacteria > Lysobacterales > Rhodanobacteraceae > Luteibacter > Luteibacter sp. 329MFSha. The sequence goes on from NZ_FOJE01000002.1 coordinate 155,904, forward strand.
CAGCACCTGGAAGGCGTTGCCGCCGTCGTAGGTATCGAACAGGCCGTGCGCCGAGGCCTTGGTGAAGCCGAACTGCGTGTAGTACGCCGGCGAACCCAGCACGAAGATCGCCTTCGCGTCGCGCACGAAGCACGCGCCGATGCCTTCTTCGATCAACGCGTGGCCGATGCCCAGGCGCTGGTGCTCGGGCAGGACGGCGACGGGCGCGAGGCCGAGCGCGTTGCCGTCGTCGCCTTCTTCGATGCTGACGGGCGAGAACAGGACGTGACCGATCACCGCGTCGCCGTCGTCCACGGCCACGAGCGAGATCGCGTCACGACCCGCGGCGACGAGCCGCCGCACCAGGTCGGCCTCGGCATCGCGACCGAACGCGGCCTTGTGGACGGCGACGATGGCCTCGAGGTCGTCGGCGCTGGCGGCACGGATCTCGCTCACGGCGTGGCCTCCAGCGCGGCGCGCTGCGCATGCACCAGGTCGGCGATGCCCTTCGCGGCGAGATCGAGCATCGCGTTCATCTCCTCGCGGCGGAAGGCGTGGCCCTCTGCCGTTCCCTGCACCTCGATGAAGCCGCCGCCGTCGTTCATGACGACGTTCATGTCGGTATCGCAGTTGGAGTCTTCGGCGTAGTCGAGGTCGAGCACCGGCACGCCGTTGTAGACGCCGACGGACACCGCGGCGATCGCGCCGAGGATCGGGTTGCGCTTGACGGCGTTGCGTTTCGTCAGCGTCGCGACGGCGTCGACCAGCGCGACATAGGCGCCGGTGATGGCCGCGGTGCGCGTGCCGCCGTCGGCCTGGATCACGTCGCAGTCGAGGGTGATCACGCGCTCGCCGAGGGCGGCGCGGTCGACGCAGGCGCGCAGCGAGCGGCCGATCAGTCGCTGGATCTCCATGGTGCGACCGCCCTGGCCGCCGCGCGCGGCTTCGCGCTGCGTGCGATCGGTGGTCGCGCGGGGCAGCATGCCGTACTCGGCCGTGACCCAGCCCTCGCCTTTGCCGCGCAGCCACGGCGGGACGCGCTCCTCGATCGAGGCGGTGCACAGCACCTTCGTGTCGCCGAAGGACACGAGCACGGAGCCCTCCGCATGGCGGGTGTAGTGGCGTTCGATGCTGACGGGGCGCAGCTGGTCGGCGGCGCGGCCGCTCGGACGGGAAAAGGTCATGTGGGGGCCTGAGTTGGGCACGGGCGGTGGGTCAGTTTACCATTGCGACCTTTCCTCAACGCGCCACCGGGGCCAACGATGATCCGCAGCATGACCGCCTACGCTTCCGCCGACAGCGCGGGCCCGTCCGGCACGCTGACCTGCGAGGTGCGCACGGTCAACCACCGCTACCTCGAGATCAGCCCCCGGCTGCCCGAGGAAATGCGCGGCTTCGAGAGCGCGCTGCGCGAGCGGATCGCCCAGCGTCTTTCGCGCGGCAAGGTCGACGTCACCGTCCGCCTCCGCGCCGACGCGGGCGCCGGCGAAGGTCTGCGCATAAACGGCAGCGTGCTCTCCCGCCTCTCCGAACTGGCGCTGGATCTCGAGCAGCGCTTCCCGCGCATGCGCATCGAGTTCACGGAACTGCTGCGCTTCCCGGGCGTCATGCAGCAGCCCGAGACCGACGCGGACGCCCTCCAGGGCGCGCTGCTCGACGTCCTCGATCGCGCGCTGGCCGTCCTCGGCGACACCCGCGGCCGCGAAGGCGAGAAGCTCGGCGAAATCCTGCGCGACCGCCTCGACGGCATCGAGAAGATCGTGGGCGACGTGCGCGGCTGGCTCCCCGAGATCCGGACGGCCCTGCGCGCCCGCCTCGAAGCCCGCCTGGCCGACGTTCGTCAGCCGGTGGAACCGGGTCGCCTCGAACAGGAACTGGTGCTGCAGATCACGCGCATCGACGTCGACGAGGAACTCGATCGCCTGAGCACCCACATCGCCGAGGCCCGCCGCGTCCTCGCCCTGAAGGAACCGATCGGTCGCCGCCTCGACTTCCTCATGCAGGAATTCAATCGCGAGGCGAACACGCTCGGTTCCAAGTCGGTCGACTCGCGCACCACCAACGCCGCGGTCGAACTGAAGGTGCTGATCGAACAGATGCGCGAGCAGGTGCAGAACATCGAGTGACGGGAGACGGCATCCGGCCGCCCCCGTCGGAAATCGGCATCTATCGGGATGATGCGGAATCGGCGCCGGCGATGGTCTTCTGCACTTTGCCATTCCCGTCGAGGAAGTTGATGACCGGCGTCCCATCGGATGGCACCTTCACCTGGATTCTCTCTCTTCCGGCGCCATCCCTCATCGACAAGGTGGCGGTGCCATCGTCGTCACGCCCCACCCAGATACGTTGCTTGTTTCGCGCGTGCTCGACGCTGTCGGTGACCGAGAGCCCGGCGAAGTGGCTGTCCTTATCGTCCACGCCGATGAGCTGGACGACCTGATTCGCGTTGTAGCGATCGAACGAAAGGCTGCCGCCCGCGTCGACCACCTCGCCCTTGTCGTTGCGCTTTCCGCCGAAGATGAGGCCGCCGTTCTCGGAGCCCTCGTCGTTGAGGAAGATCATGCCGGCCTGGGGCCGGTCCACCTTGGGCTGTTCGGTGCCCTTGACGATGACGCCAGGGAGGCGTGCGCTGTTCGCCACCACCATCCGGAGCGTGCCATCGGGCTCGCGAATGTTGATTCGCTGCACATCGATTTCGTCGAAGGAGGTGCTGGCGTGCTTCGTGAAACCGGAGAGCAGCACGACCGCGATGGCCGCGGTCAGAACGCCGGAATAGACGACGAGAATGCGGTTAACGGACATGCGTTTCCTCCCTGGGCTGCCGAAGGGTGGCAGCCTAGCCAAGCCTGCGAGTCGGTGTCCACCATGACTCCCGGCACGGCGTGGCTCGGGTCCGTGTTGGTTCCGCGGTCCCAAATGCTTTGGCGTCGGGCTTCCCAGTACCGAATGGATGGTGCTTAATGCCTCCGTTTTCACGACCGGAGCGACGTGATGGTCCCTGCAGCATGGCGACGTTCAACCCGCATGGCGCTGATCGGCTTCGCGTGCAGTATCGTCGCATCATGGCCGCTCCATGCGGCGGAACCCGCACAAGGCACCTACAGCGGTACGTTGAACGGAGCGTCCTACCGCATCGATGTGCCGCCGAACTGGAACGGCGACCTCGTCATGCTGATGCATGGCTACCAGCCCGTGGGGGCTCCGGTCTCGACGCCGATGGCGGCCGCGGATGCGACGCCGGTGTTCCTGGGGAAGGGTTTCGCGGTGGCCCAGAGCCAGTACGCGTCGCAGGGCTGGGCGGTGAGCGACGCCGTCGCCGACACGGAGCGTCTCCGCCAGTACTTCGCGAAGACATACGTGCGCCCGGCGCATACCTATCTCTATGGGTTCTCGCTGGGCGGACTCGCGGTCGCCGCGAGCATCGAGCGCCATCCGCGCGCTTACACCGGCGCGATGATCACCTGCGGGTTGACGGTGTCGACGCCGGAATTTCTTGCGAAGGGGATCGTGGAGCCGCTGGTCGCGTTCGACGCGTTGATTCCGGGCGTGATCCCCGACCTCGCCGCACCCGGTTCGCCGCCGGCGATCGATCCGGGCGTCATCGCCGGCGCGCTGGAAAAGCATCCGAACGAGGCCGCCGTGCTCGCGAAGCGTCTCGAGCAGCGGCCGGAAACGCTGCCGACGCTGGCCCTGTACTACCTCGGGCTGCGCGAGATCGAACGACGCGCGGGCGGCATGCCCGTCGACAATCGCAAGGATGTGTACGAAGGCTTCGGCGACGACACGGCGGTCAATCGCAAGGCGCGCCGCTATGCCGCCTCGCCGAAGGCGGCCGCCTATGCGAAGGACAACGTCACCCTCACGGGCCGCATCGATACCCCGCTCGTGATGCAGTGGAACGCGTTCGATCCGACCATCCCGGCACGATTCCACGGCGTGTATCCGGCGCAGATCAGGGCCGCGGGGAGCGGACGGTGGCTGACCGTGCTCGATCCGGTGGGCGACGGGCACTGCGATTTCACTGACGAGCAGACGGCCGCGGCGTTCGACACGCTCGTGCGCAAGTCAGTCATCCGCTAATCGCGGCAATTCGCTCCAATGGCGTATCCTTGTTTCCGGTGCAGACTACCGCCTGACCCTTGGCCCGGCCACGCGCCGGGTTTCTTACGAACGGGAACACGTTGCCTCATGCCATCTTCCTTCATCGGCGCGCATCGCGACGCCGCCGCGGCCGCCATGGCCGATCGTCACCTCGTCCTGGGGATTCTCTGATGCGCCGCGCACTCATCGCGACGGCCTTGCTCGCCGGTGTCGTGGCGGGCGCGCATGCCGACGACTTCTTCCGCGACGCGAAGGTCAACGGCGAGGTCAGGCTGTACCGCTTCGATCGCGACTACGACAACCCGTCGACCAAGGACCAGTTCGCCAACTCGCTGACGGGCCTGCTCACCGTGCGTAGCGGAAGCGTCGGCGGATTCAGCGCGGTCGCTACCGGGTTCTCCGCGCATTCGTTCGGCACCCAGTCGCACGACACCGGGCGTATCGATACGTCGCTGATGGGGCCGGGCAACACCATCGACGGCTTCACGCAGGCCTTCGTCGAATACGCGAATCCATGGGTGACGGTGCGCGCGGGCGACCAGTACCTCAACACGCCGTGGATGGGGCAGTCCGATTCGCGCGTGGTCCCCGCGTCGTATCAGGGCGCGATGGTGGACTTCCGGCCGGCGAAGGGCTGGGACATCTATGCGATCCGCACGCTGCGCTGGAAGAGCCGCACGTCGGAGGGCTACAACGACGATAACGTCTATTACCCGTCGACGTACCACGGCGACAGCATGTACGGAAACAACGGCGCCCTTCCGCGGTCCGCGCGCTCGCAGGACGGCACCACGGCACTCGGTGGCACCTACACCTCCAAGGCGTTCAAGGCGCAGGCCTGGTACTACGACTTCGAGCATTTCGGTCGGATGGGCTACGTGGATGGCACGTACACGTTCGCCGCCGTGGGCGCGTTCAAGCCGTTCCTCGGTGCGCAGGTCGTACGCGAGACCAGCGGCTCGGGCAACGTCCTCGTCGGCACGCACACGCCGATCACCGGCGTGGCGGGCGAGCGCGTCGACGCGTCCGCCTGGGGCGTGGACGCCGGCGTGGGCGTGGGCAAGGCGAAGTTCGACGTCGCGTACAACAAGCTCGACAGCGACCGCAACGCGACGGGCGCCGGCGCGATCATCTCGCCCTATACGAACAGCTACGCGACGGACCCGCTCTACACGACATCCATGCTGCGCGGTCTCGTGGAACTGGGCCCGGGCACCGCATGGAAGGCGAGGGCGCAGTACGCGATGCTGCACGACGATCTCGTGGTCGCGGCGGCGTACGCGCGCTACGACACCGTGCTGCGCGGCGTCAGCCACAACCTGTACATGGACGTCATCTGGAAGCTCGACAACGTGCTGAAGGGGCTCCAGCTTCGGGACCGCTGGGAGCACACCGTCGGCGGCACCAACAACCTCAACCCGGGCAACCGGTCGTGGACGAACAACCGGCTGATGATCAGTTACGCGTTCTGATCCGCTGGGGCCGCTGGGGCGCGGATGCTAAAGTGCGCGGCGATCCCGAACCCCAGCGAGCCGCCATGACCCCGCACGCCCCGTACCCGATCGGCACACCCGGAAAGCCCTGGAGCCCCGCGGACATCGCGGCGTGGCGGGCGCTGCAGCACAAGCGGCGCAGCCATGCCGACGACGTGGTGGCCGCCATCGAGCCGATGCGGCGCGACTTCGACGTCGTGAAGTACGGCTCGGTGACCTACGACGGCACGCGCTACCCGTTCCTCGCGGTGCGTAGCCGCGGCTGGAACGACGCGCTGCCGACGATGGTGGTAACCGGTGGCGTGCACGGCTACGAGACGAGCGGCGTGCATGGCGCGCTGCAGTTCCTTGCCGATCATGGCCGTGACTACGACGGCCGCGCGAACGTGCTGGTCGTGCCGTGCGTGAGTCCCTGGGCGTACGAGCGCATCCATCGCTGGAACCCCGACGCCATCGACCCCAACCGCAATTTTCGCGAGGGGAGCCCGTCGCAGGAGTCGGCCGCGCTGGTCGCGTTGCTGGCACCGTTGCGCGACGTCGCGCTGATGCACATCGACCTGCACGAGACCACCGATTCCGACGAGTCGGAATTTCGACCGGCGCTCGCCGCGCGCGACGGCAAGGCGTACGAGCCCGGCGAGATTCCGGACGGCTTCTACCTCGTCGACGACACCGCGAACCCGCAGCCCGCGTTCCAGAAGGCGGTGATCGAGGCGGTGGCGCAGGTGACGCACATCGCGCCCGCCGACGCGAACGGCGAGATCATCGGTTCGCCGGTGGTCGCGCCGGGCGTGATCGAGTACGACCTGAAAGCGCTCGGGCTGTGTGCGGGCATCACGAACGCGCGCTACACGACGACGACCGAGGTCTATCCCGACAGCCTGCGTGCGACGCCGCGGCAGTGCAACGACGCGCAGGTGGCGGCGGTGCGCGCGGCGATCGACTACGCGCTGACGCATCCGGGCGGTTGACCGTGCCCCGCCGCGCGCACCGGCAAACGGTGCGGGCGTTGAGTAGGATAGGAGGCTGACGCCAACGGGGGATGTCGATGCGTACGACCGTGCTTGTCACCGCCGCGGCCTTCGGGTTGTTCACCGCGCATGTCGCGAACGCCGAGGACGATACCGCGCGGCTGAAGCGCGAGGCGCAGGCGGTGACCATCGTGCGCGATGACTGGGGCATCGCGCACGTCCATGGCCGAACGGATGCGGACGCGGTCTTCGGCATGGCGTACGCCCAGGCGGAAGACGACTTCAATCGCGTCGAGACCAACTATCTCGTGGCGCTCGGACGGCTGGCGGAGGCGGAAGGCGAATCCGCACTCTGGCAGGACCTGCGCCAGCGGCTCTTCATCGATCCCGACGATCTCAGGCGCGACTACGCGCGCAGCCCGGCATGGCTGAAGCGTCTGATGGACGCGTGGGCCGACGGGCTCAACCACTACCTCGCCACGCATCCCGCAACGCATCCGCGTGTCATTCGTCGTTTCGAACCCTGGATGGCGCTCAGTTTCAGCGAAGGCAGCATCGGCGGCGACATCGAGCGCGTGTCCACCGCGAAGCTGCAGGCGTTCTACGGGAAGGACCCGGCCGGTGCGCTCGCGCAGTTCGCGCCGCCGTCGAGCTGGGCCGAGCCGACCGGTTCGAACGGCATCGCCATCGCGCCGAAGCTGACCGTGGACGGGCATGCGCTGCTGCTCATCAATCCGCACACGTCGTTCTTTTTCCGCTCCGAGCTGCAGATGTCGAGCGACGAGGGGCTCGACGCCTATGGCGCGGTGACGTGGGGGCAGTTCTTCATCTACCAGGGCTTCAATCGCCACATCGGGTGGATGCATACGTCGACGACGCTCGATGCCGTGGACGAGTTCGCCGAAACCGTCGAGCGCCGCGATGGTCGCCTCGTCTATCGCCATGGGGATCGCTGGCGTCCCGTCACGTCGCGGGAGGTCGCCCTGATCGTGCGCGCCGATGACGGCACCCGTGCCGAGCGGCGCTTCACCGTGTACGGCACGCACCATGGCCCGGTGATCCGCGACGAGGGCGGCAAGTGGATCGCCATCGCCCTCATGAACAGGCCGCTGGCGGCACTGCAGCAGAGCTGGCTGCGCACGAAAGCGAACGATTACGCGGCGTACATGAAAGTCGCGGACCTCAAGGCGAACTCGTCGAACAACACCATCTACGCGGACGACAAGGGCAACATCGCGTACCTGCATCCACAGTTCATTCCGAAGCGCGACGACCGCTTCGACTATACGAAGCCGGTCGACGGCAGCGATCCCGCGGCCGACTGGCAAGGACTGCTGCCACTCGACGCGGCGCCGCGACTGTTCAATCCACCGACCGGGTGGATCTTCAACACCAACGACGGCCCATGGTGGGCGGCGGGCCCGGATAGTCCGAAGGCATCGGACTATCCGCGTTACATGGACGCGGTGGGCGAGAATCCGCGCGGCCTGCACGCGACGCGCGTCCTCACGGGGCGCCGCGACTTCACGCTGGCGTCGCTGATCGACGCGGCGTTCGATCCGTTCCTGCCGGCGTTCGCACGCCAGCTGCCGATCCTCATTGCCGACTACGACGCGCTGCCCGCGTCCGACCCGCTGAAGGCCAGGCTCGCCGGCCCCGTCGGCCTGCTGCGCCACTGGGATTACCGCTGGGGCATCGCGTCGATGCCCACGTCGCTCGCCGTCTTCTGGGGCGACATCCTGTGGGACAAGGCGAGCAAGCTCGACAACGAGGAAGGTCTGTCGGTCTACGACGTCATGGCCGGGAAGGCCGGGCCGAAGGCGCGGCTCGACGCGCTTGCCGAAGCGGCCGACCGGCTGGAGAAGGATTTCGGCAGCTGGGGCGTACCGTGGGGTGAGGTCAACCGCTTCCAGCGCGTCGACGGTGCCATCAGGCAGCGCTTCGACGATGCGAAGCCGAGCATCCCCGTGCCGTTCACGTCGTCGCGCTGGGGCTCGCTGGCGTCGTTCGGCGCGCATCGCTGGCCCGGAACGAAGCGCTATTACGGCACCAGCGGCAACAGTTTCGTCGCGGTGGTCGAATTCGGCGACCGGGTGCGCGCCCGCGCGATCACCGCGGGTGGGGAGAGTGGCGACCCGTCATCGAAGCATTTCGACGACGAAGCCGAGCGCTATACGACGGGCCATCTGCGCCCGGTGTACTTCTGGCCGGACGAACTCGAAGGGCACGTCGAGCGGACGTACCATCCGGGGGAGTGATGGCGTGTGCCTGCCGGACGTGTGCATCTTCGATGGCCGGCATGCATGACTTATCGAGGGGAGAGCGATGATGGGTTGGCGGAAACTGTTCGCGGCCTGTGCCATGGCGTTCTGCGCGTCGGCCATGGCCGAGGACGCGGCGACGTATCTGCTCAAGGCCGACCGCGTGTTCGACGCACGCGGCGAAGAAGCGCACGACGGCTGGGTGGTGCTCGTGCGGGGCGGGAAGATCGTCGATGTCGGACCGGCGGCGAAGGTCGCCGTGCCGTCGGGCGCGCAGACGGTGGACCTGCCGGGCACGACGTTGCTGCCGGGCCTGATCGACGCGCACTCGCACCTCTTCCTGCATCCGTACAACGAGACGCTCTGGAACGACCAGGTACTGAAGGAGACGCTCGCGTTCCGCACCGTGCAGGCGGTGAAGCACGCGCGCGACACCCTGATGAGCGGATTCACGACGCTGCGGGATCTCGGCACGGAAGGCGCGGGATACGCGGATGTCGACGTGCAGCATGCGATCGACACGGGGCTGATCCCCGGGCCGCGTCTCTTCGTCGCCACACGCGCGATCGTCGCGGGGCATTGCTACGGACCCGGACCGCTGGGTTTTCGCGACGACATCGACCTGCCTCAGGGCGCGGCGCCGGTCAGCGGCACCGCGCAGATGATCGACGCGGTGCGCGATCAGGCGGCCCACGGGGCGGACTGGATCAAGCTTTACGCCGACTATCACTGCGGCAAGGCGAAGGGATCGTCCCCCACGTTGAGCCAGGAAGAATTGAACGTCGCCGTCGAGACGGCCCACGCGCTGGGCCTGCCCGTGGCCGTGCATTCGAGCACGCCCGAGGGCATGCGGCGCGCCGTCATGGCGGGCGTGGACACGATCGAGCACGGCTACGACGGCACCGCCGAGGTGTTCGCGCTCATGAAGAAACACGGCGTGGCCTTCATGCCCACGCTCGAGGCCAGCGCCGCGTACGCGGAATACTTCGGCGGCTGGAAACCCGGCCAGCCGTCGACCGAGGCGATGCAGAAGGCCGCGCGTGCGTTCCGGCTCGCGATGGAGGCGGGCGTCACCATCGGCAATGGCAGCGACGTCGGCGTGTTCATGCACGGCACCAACTACAAGGAACTGGAGTGGATGGTGCGCGACGGCATGTCGCCGACGCGGGCCCTGCTCGCCGCGACCACGGTCGACGCGAAGGTGCTGCGCCAGCAGGAGCGCATCGGCCAGCTGAAGCCTGGGCTCGACGCGGACATCATCGCCGTGCAGGGCGACCCGACCAAGGACGTGGGGTCGCTGGCGCGGGTCGCGTTCGTGATGAAAGGTGGGGTGGTTTATCGGGGGCCGGGAGTTCGCGCCTCGCCGTAACGGCTGCGGCGCCGTGGCCGCGCTTACGCGGGAACGGCGTCGAGCTCGCCGTCGACGGGCTGTCCCTTCTCCATCGCTTCGAGCGGCGGCGCGGTGGTTGCCGCGTCGGTCGCGCTGCCGACGTGATGCTCCAGGGAGGCGTCGGCGTCCTCGTAATAGCCCGGCGACCAGTTGTGCCGGCGGGCGTTGTCCGCGTCGCGCACGGTTTCGAAGTGCACCTGGTGCGGGAAGAACGTTAGTGCGTTGAGTGAATCGGCGACGTACATGACCATGCCTCGATCGCACGAAAGGCGTGCGCAAAGCCGGTGGGGCGAGCCGGTACTCGCGTCCTCACGGAAAGCGGGGGAAGTACCTCCGTGAGCGTAGATCGATGGGCCGGGTGGACTCCGCGGCGTCCGCGCCACGGAGCGGATACCACGATGCTCCCGATCGTATTAAGCCGTCGTTTTCGCGTGATGATGCTTTCACTTGTATCTATGCGATCTCGCGGTGAGGTGTGAGGAACGTCACGCCGGTGAGCGCCTCGCTCAGCGTCCAGAGCCGCTCCGCGCTGTCGGGATCGATCGCCCAGGGCCGCACCCCGACGTCCTCGCTGAGATTGCCGATCGTGGCGTCGGCGTCGGTCAGGATCGGCGAGATGTCGTTGTCCTCGCAGTACACGCCGCCCATCCCGTCGAGGCGCGGACTCGTGGCCGTCCATACGCTCGTCGACGCGCCCTGCTGCACGCTCTTCAGGCCGCGCGCGAGATCGACGACCGGCCGGCCTTCGTCATCGATGGCGCCGCGTGCGCGCAGGTCGTCCTGGCTCATGTGCCGCGCGAGGTCGGTGACGATGGCGCCCGGATGCAGCGCGAACGCGCGCACGCCGTGATCGCGTCCGCGCGTGTCGAGCGCGACGGCGAACAGCACGTTGGCGGTCTTCGACTGGCCGTACGCGACCCAGGGATCGTACGCGCGACGCTCGAAGTGCGGATCGTCGAAGTCGACGGCCGCGAAGCGGTGGCCGCGCGACGAGACCGAGACGACGCGTGCGCCGCGCGCGCGGGCCAGGGCGGGCCAGAGACGGGCGGTCAGCTGGAAGTGGCCGAGGTGGTTCGTCGCGAACTGCATTTCGTAGCCGCGGCGGTCGCGCGTCAGCGGGGGCGCCATGATGCCGGCGCCGTTGATCAGGATGTGCAGCGGTTCGTCCCGGGCGACGAAGCGTGCCGCGAAGGCGTCGATGGAGGCGGGGTCCGCGAGGTCCATCGGGTGGACCTCGGCGTCGATACCGGCGAGGGTGCGGGCCGCCTTGTCGAGATCGCGGGCGGGCACGATGACGCGCGCGCCGGCCGCGCGAAGTGCGCGCGTCGTTTCGACGCCGATGCCGGAGTAACCGCCCGTGACGATCGCGGTCCTGCCGGAAAGGTCGATGCCCGCGAGCACGTCGCTGGCGGTGGAGGCGGCGGTGAAGCCGGAATGGATGGGGCTTTGCGGGGTGCGCATGTGAATCTCCTCGGGGATGGCGATTCCAGCGTACGTGCGTCGCGTCGAACGATGAATGCTTGAAAGTGCGTCTTACATGCCCGATCGTCCGGAAATGGCCTTCGATCCCATCTCGGACATCCTCCGGCTGGCGAGCGTCGAATCGGTCGTCTCGGGCGGTTTCACCGCCGGCGGCGACTGGGCGATCCGCTTTCCCGCCCCGGACAAGCTCAAGTTCTTCGCCGCGGTCCGCGGTGACCTCTGGCTACGCCTGGCCGATAGCGGCGAGACCGTGCGGATCGAATCCGGTGACGTGCTCCTCCTCGTCGCGCCCGAGGCCTTCGTCATGGCCAGCGACGTGTCGATCGCGCCGGTCGAGGCGCACGTCCTGTTCTCGGGCCGGGCGACGCCCATCGTGGCCGCCGGCAGGGGCGACGACGTGCTCATGATCGGAGGGCACGTCCGCGTGGACCGCGCCTATGCGGCGATGCTTGCGGAGGCCTTGCCGCCGCTGGTCCACGTGCGCGGAAACGCCCCGGAAGCGCAGGCGATGCGCTGGATCGTCGACAGGATGGTGGACGAGAGCGCGGGCGATCTCCCGGGCGCCGGTCTCGCCTCCACGCAGCTGGCGCAGTTGCTCTTCGTCCACCTGCTGCGGGCCCATCTCGCCTCGGGCGCGCCGATACGCGCGGGCTGGCTCGGCCTCGCCGCGGATCCCCGGCTCGCACCCGCGCTCCGGCTGATGCACGAGCGCCCCGACCAGCCGTGGCGGCTGGAACAGCTGGCCCGGGCCGCCGCCATGTCGCGGACCGTCTTCGCCTCGCGTTTCCGCGCGGCCGCTGGGGTCGCGCCGCTGACCTACCTCGCGCAGTGGCGGATGCGTCTGGCCGTCCACGCGCTTCGCCGGGGCGGCGTGCCCGTCGCGACGCTGGCGAGGGAACTCGGTTACGCGTCCGAAAGCGCCTTCAGCCATGCGTTCAAACGCATCGTGGGCGTCTCGCCGGGGCGGTACGTGGCGGCGCCGGACGGCGCAGCGGAGCCGTTTCCCATCGATCTGGCGTCGTAGCCGACGGGTGCGACCGAAAGGCGGCCGATAGACGAAACCCGGTACAATCCCCCTTTGCACAAACAGGACGCGTGCCGATGCCGACCCGTCGGCGCGCCGGTGCCACCGGGAGCGAGCCATGAACCCCCAACGAGATACCCGCGGATGATCGAAGGCACCCTGTTCGTGGTGGCCGCGCCTTCCGGTGCGGGAAAATCCACGTTGGTCAATGCGCTGCTCGAACGCGAACCGACCATTTCCCTGTCGATCTCCCACACCACGCGGCCGCCGCGTGTCGGCGAGCAGTACGGCCGCCATTACTTCTTCGTCGAGCGCCCGGACTTCGAGCGCGAGATCGCCGACGGCATCTTCCTCGAGCACGCCGAAGTCCACGGCAACCTCTACGGCACGTCGCGCACGGTCGTGGAGGAAAAGCTGGCGACGGGGTCCGACGTCCTGCTGGAAATCGACTGGCAGGGCGCGCGCCAGGTGCGCAAGGGCAAGCCGGACTGCGTCAGCGTGTTCATCCTGCCGCCGTCCCGCGTCGAGCTGGAACGCCGCCTGCGTGGCCGCGGCTCGGACGCGCCGGACGTGATCGAGCGCCGCCTGTTCAACTCGCGCGAGGAGATCGCCCACGCGCACGAGTTCGACTACATCATCGTCAACGACCGCTTCGAGGACGCCCTGGGCGACCTCCAGGCGATCGTGCGCGCCGTGCGCCAGCGCACGCCGTGGTCGGCGCACCGCCATGCCACGCTGATCGAGGAGCTCCTCGCACCATGACCGACGACGCCATCGTCCGCATCCGCGGCCTGACCACCGTCCTCAACGGCAAGACGATCTTCGACAACCTCGACCTCGACATCCCGCGAGGCAAGGTCACGGCCATCATGGGCCCCAGCGGCACCGGCAAGACCACGCTGCTGAAGCACATCACGGGGCAGATGCGCGGCGACGCGGGCAGCGTGGAACTCGACGGCCAGAACGTCCCGGCGCTGTCGCGCGAGCGCCTGTTCGAGCTGCGCGAGCGCATCGGATACCTGTTCCAGAATTCGGCGCTGCTCACCGACTTCGACGTCTTCGAGAACGTCGCGTTCCCGCTGCGCCAGCACACGCGCCTGCCGGAAGAGCTGATCCGCAACATCGTGCTCACCAAGCTGCAGGCCGTGGGCCTGCGCGGCGCCGCGCGCCTCATGCCCACCGAGCTCTCGGGCGGCATGGCGCGTCGCGTGGCGCTCGCGCGCGCGATCGTCTTCGACCCGGCGCTGATCCTCTACGACGAACCGTTCGTCGGACTCGATCCCATCGCGCTGAACCAGGTGCTGCTGCTGATCCGCACGCTCAACCAGACGCTGGGCATCACCAGCGTGCTCGTCGCGCACGAGCTGGCCGCCGTGCAGAAGGTGGCCGACCACGTGTACCTCATCGCCAACGGCAAGGTCGTGGCGCAGGGCGCGCCGGCCACGCTGGCGACCGACGGCTCGCCGTGGACCGCGCAGTTCTTCGGTGGCGAGGCCGACGGCCCGGTGCCGTTCCAGTATCCCGCGGGCGACTACGCCACCGCGCTCGGTTTCCCCGGAGGCAAGGCATGAGCAACGGGAACGACAACGTCGTCGTTCGCAGCCTGGCGCAGATCGGCGCCTGCGGGCTGTTCCTGCTGACGATCCTGGCGGCGATCCCGCGCAGCTTCCGCCACGGTCGCGAGACGGTGCGGCAGATCTGGTTCGTCGGCGCGATGAGCCTCACCATCGTCATGACCTGCGGCCTGTTCGTCGGCATGGTGCTGGGGCTGCAGCTTTACGACGTGCTATCGATCTTCGGTGGCACGTCGGCCACCGGCACGGTCGTGGCCATCGCCATCTACCGCGAACTCGGTCCGGTCGTGACCGCGCTGCTCTTCGCCGGGCGCGCCGGCACGTCGGTCACCGCGGAGATCGGCCTGATGCGCGCGACGGACCAGCTCGACGCCATGGAGATGATGGCGGTCGACCCCATCGCGTACGTGGCCGCGCCGCGCTTCCTCGCCGGTGTCGTCGCGCTGCCGCTGCTCGCGATCGTGTTCTGCGCGATGGGCGTGTTCGGTGGCCACCTGGTCGGCGTCACCTGGCTCGGCATCGACAACGGCACGTTCTGGTCGAACATGACCGCCGCGGTGGACGTCCACAAGGACATCGTCGACGGCGTCCTGCTGAAATCCATCGCCTTCGGCATCGTGGTCTCCCTGATCGCGGTGTTCCAGGGCTACACCACGCCGCCCACCAGCGAAGGCGTCGCCTATGCGACGACGCGCACGGTGGTCGCCTCGTCCATCGCCATCCTGGCGCTGGACTTCGTCCTCACCTCGTTCCTGATCTGAGGTACCGGAGACCCGCCATGACCACTCCTTCCCTTTCCAAGCATTCGAGGATCGTGCCGTGACCCAGAGACGTTCCTATGCCGTCGGCACCGGTCTGTTCATCGTGCTCGGCTTCGCCGCGCTGGCGTACCTCGCCACGCAGACCACGTCGGTCGCCAATTCGCACAGCGGTTCCACGTACACGGTGGACACGCGCTTCGCCAACGTCGGGCAGCTCAAGGTGCGGGCGCCGGTGAAGATCGCCGGCGTGCGCGTCGGTTCGGTCCAGGCCATCGACCTGGTGCCCGGCAAGGAAGAGGCCAAGGTCACGCTCGCCATCGACGATGGCCACAAGGACATCCCCGACGACTCCGTGGCCACCATCTACACGAGCGGCCTGCTGGGCGACCAGTACGTCGGCATCCAGTTCGGCCAGTCGAAGACGCCGGTCAAGGAAGGTGGCGAAATCGGCCTGACCCGTCCGGCCCAGCAGCTGGAAGAAATGCTCGGCAAGTTCTTCGGTGGCGGCAGCGCCCCGGATCGCCTGGGCGGCACCTATCACGTGACCGGCGACTTCACCAACATCGGCGGCCTGCAGCCGGGCGCGGCGGTGAAGATGGCGGGCGTGCCGATCGGCAGCGTGGATTCCGTCGTGGTGAAGCCGGGCGCGGTCCAGGCCACGGTGACCCTTGCGATCGACAAGCGCTACTCCCAGATACCCGATGACTCGTCCGCGGCGGTGTTCACTAGCGGTTTGATCGGCAGCCAGTATGTTGCGATCCAGCCCGGCGGGTCGCCGGAGTTCCTGGCGGAGGGCGACAGCTTCGTGCTGACGCAGTCCGCGCTCCAGCTGGAAGACCTGATCGGCAAGTTCCTCGTGAACGGATCGCCGAGCGATAACAAGTCCGGCGCCCAGGGCGCTGCCCAACCCGATAACGCCGGCAAGAAGTAAGGCCGGTCAGGAGACAACCCGCATGTTGCGTCAGATTTCACTCGCCATCGCCCTGGCCATGACCACCGCGGCCGCCGCGCCCGTCTTCGCGCAGGCCGCGGCCCCGGCCGCCGCCACGCAGGGCCAGCCGCCCCAGCAGGTCGTGCAGCAGATCTCCGACGACCTCGCCAAGGCCATCGAAGGTCACCAGGCCGAACTGAAGAACGACAAGGAAAAGCTGATCGCCATCATCGACGACACGTTCCTGCCGCACTTCGACATCGACTACGCGTCGATCCTCGTGCTGGGCCAGAACGCGACGAAGGCGACGCCCCAGCAGCGCGAGCGCTTCGCGAAGGCGTTCTATAACTCCATCACGCACCGTTACGCGGAAGGCCTGCTCAACTACACGCGTGGCCGCGTGAAGGTGCTGCCGTTCAGCGGAGACCTCAACAAGAAGCGCACGGTCGTCCGTACCCAGGTCATGCTCGACGACGGCAAGTCGGTGTCGGTCGATTACGCGTTCCGCCAGTCGTCGAGCGGTGACTGGAAGGCCTACGACGTGATCATCGAAGGCATCTCGTACATCACCAACTACCGCAACCAGGTCGATGCCGAGATCAAGAAGGAAGGCCTCGACAAGCTGACCGCCGACCTCGAGCAGAAGGGTTCCGCGGCGATCGACGAGCTCCAGCAGGCCGGTGGCGCGAAGCAGTGACCGCCGCCGCGTTCGCACTGAGCACGCCCGCACCGGAGACCCTCGCGGTCTCCGGTGCCCTGACGTTCGCCACGGCGTCCGACGCGCTGTCGAGCGTGCGCGGCGCGCTCGACCAGGGGCGGCAGTCGCGCCTCGACCTCGGCGGCCTGACCACGTCCGATAGCGCAGGGCTCGCCACGGTGCTGGCCGTGCTGGCGCACAGCCGGACGCAGGGCAGGGTGCTGACGGTCGAGAACATCCCCGCCGGCATGCACGCGCTGGCACGCGTATCGGGTGTGGATTCGTTTCTTTGACGGGCTGACCCACCGTTCCAGTCAAAAAAAATCCCGCCGAGGCGGGATTTTTTTTGCGCGCCATCAACCGGCCGGTGGCGTTTCCTTCTGCTCCGCCATGCGCTTTTCCAGGTAGTGGATGTTCTGTCCGCCCTGCTGGAAGCCGACGTCGGCCATGATCCGCTGCTGCAGCGGGATGTTGCACTTCACGCCTTCGATCACCGTCTCGGCCAGGGCCATGCGCATGCGCGCGATGGCGGTGGCGCGATCCGGGCCGTGCACGATGATCTTGCCGATCATCGAATCGTAGTTCGGCGGGATGCGGTAGCCGTCGTACAGGTGGGTGTCCACGCGGACACCCGGGCCGCCCGGCGCCTCGAAGCGCTTCACCGTGCCAGGGCTCGGCATGAAGGTGTCGGGATCCTCGGCGTTCACGCGGCACTCGATGGCGTGACCGGTGAGGACGATGTCTTCCTGGCGGATCGAGAGCTTCTGGCCGCTGGCGATGAGAAGCTGCTCGCGGACGAGGTCGATGCCCGTCACCAGCTCCGTCACCGGATGCTCCACCTGGATGCGGGTGTTCATCTCGATGAAGTAGAACCGGCCGTTCTCGAACAGGAACTCGAACGTGCCCGCGCCGCGGTAACCGATGCGGATGCAGGCGTCGACGCAGACCTTGCCGATCTGCTCGCGCAGTTCCGGCGTGATGCCCGGCGCCGGCGCTTCCTCGACGACCTTCTGGTGGCGGCGCTGCATGGAGCAGTCGCGCTCGCCGAGGTGGATCGCGTTGCCCTGGCCGTCGGCCAGCACCTGGATCTCCACGTGGCGCGGATTCTCCAGGAACTTCTCCATGTACACCTGATCGTTGCTGAAAGCCGCCTTGGCTTCCTGCTTGGTCATGACGATGGAGTTGGCGAGGTGGGCCTCGGTGCGCACGACGCGCATGCCGCGACCGCCGCCGCCGCCGGCCGCCTTGATGATGACCGGATAGCCGATCTCGCGGGCGATGCGGATGTTCTCGTCGACGTCGTCGCCGAGCGGACCGCCGGAACCCGGCACGCAGGGCACGCCGGCCGCCTTCATCGCGCGGATGGCCTCGACCTTGTCGCCCATCAGGCGGATGACGTCGGCGGTGGGGCCGATGAACACGAAGCCGGATTTCTCGACCTGCTCGGCGAAGTTCGCGTTCTCCGAGAGGAAGCCGTACCCCGGATGGATCGCGCCCGCGTCGGTGATTTCCGCCGCGGCGATGATCGCCGGAATGTTGAGGTAGCTCTCGGCCGACGGACCCGGACCGATGCATACGGATTCGTCGGCGAGGCCGACGTGCTTCAGGTTGCGATCGACGGTGGAGTGCACCGCGACCGTCTTGATGCCGAGCGCGTGGCACGCGCGCAGCACCCGCAGCGCGATCTCGCCGCGATTGGCAATGACGACCTTCTCAAGCATGGGTCGGGCCTCAGGCGATGACGAACATCGGTTCGTCGAATTCCACCGGCTGGCCGTTCTCGACCAGCACGGCGACGACGGTACCGGACACGTCGGCCTCGATCTGGTTGAACATCTTCATCGCTTCGATGATGCCCAGCGTCTCGCCGGCCTTGACCTGCTGGCCGACCGCGGCGAACGCCGGGGCACCCGGGGTCGAGGCGGCGTAGAACGTGCCGACCATCGGCGCCTTGACCACGTGGCCGGCCGGGAGGCCGGCGTCCGCGGCGGGAGCGGCCGGCGCGGCGGCGACCGGCGCCGCGGCCACGGGGGCGGCGGCGGGCGCGGCCATCACCTGCGGCGCGGCGACCGTGACGGCGCCCTTCGGCACGCGGGAAAGGCGGACCACCTCTTCGCCTTCCTTGATTTCCAGCTCGGCGAGGTTCGATTCCTCGAGCAGGTCGATGAGCTTCTTGATCTTGCGCAGGTCCATGGGACAAACCTTCTTGGTGGTGGGGCGGGCGCGCGCGGCGCACCCGCGAAAGGGAATCAGGCGGCCGGAACGGCCAGGCGCAACAGCGCGGCTTCGAGCGCCAGCCGGTAGCTGTCGCCGCCGAAACCGCAGATCACGCCGGCCGCGATGTCCGACAGGTACGAGTGGTGGCGGAACGGCTCGCGCGCATGCGGGTTGGACAGGTGGATCTCGATGAACGGGATCGCCACGCCCGCCAGCGCGTCGCGCAGGGCCACCGACGTATGCGTGAAGGCGGCCGGGTTGATCAGGATCCAGGCGGTGCCCTCGTCGCGCGCCTGATGGATGCGGCCGATGAGGTCGGCTTCGGCGTTCGACTGGTAATAGCCGAGATCGTGTCCCGCCCTCTGGGCGCGGGTGAGCAGCGACGCATTGATGTCGGCGAGGGTTTCGCTGCCGTAGACCGCGGGCTCGCGCACGCCGAGCAGATTGAGGTTGGGTCCGTGCAGGACAAGGATCCTGGCCACTGTTCACCTGTACCGTAGGGTCCGGAGCACCGGAACGCCGCGAAGTGTGCGCCTGTCGCCCGGCGTTGTCCAGTTCGGTGGAGTTCGGCGCAGTTCGCTGGAGATCGCGACTTTCCACACGCCGCCGTATGGTCTTGCAGGAGCCGCCATGCGGCGGGATGGCGCTTGTAGGAGCGCACCTGGGCGCGATGGGTGCTTGCGGCGAGCCCCATCGCGCCCAGGTGCGCTCCTACAAGTCGCTCGTGTCGTCGCTGTCGTGTACGAACAGCCGCCTCCACCCCTCATGCCCCAGCTTGTCGAGCGTGGCCATGTTGGTTTCGAAGATGGCCGAGGCGTCAGGGAAGGCGGCCACCGCTCGGTCGATGCTGGCTTCGCGCAGGAGATGCAGGGTCGGAAAGGGCGAGCGGTTCGTGTAATTGGTGATGTCGTCCGCCGCCGTGCCCTCGAACTGGAAGTCGGGGTGGAAGCTGGCGACCTGGATCTCGCCTTCGAGGTCGAGGTCGGCGACGGTGTCGTCCGCCACCTCGAGGAACTCGTTGAAGTCGAGGAAATCGCCGAGGACGTAGGGGTGGATCAGCAGCGTGGTGTCCGTCGTTTCCGGATCCGTGTCCCTCAGTAGCTCCAGCTCCCGCACGAGGTCCGCGTGCAGCTGCAGCGGCTGCGTCGCCTCGCTGACGACATAGCGGACCTGTCCCTTGCGCTGCACGGCCTTGGCGAACGGGCAGAGGTTGAGGCCGATGACGGCGCGTTCCAGCCAGGTGCGGGTGGCGTCGATGGCCTCGTCAGGCGAGGGTGGGGGCGTTTGGGTGGGTGCGTCGTTCATCGTCCGAGCCAGTCGTCGAGTTCCGCCTGGCTGAAGGTGCCGAGCTTGCGCCGCAGGATACGCCCGTCCTCGCCGATCAGGACGCTATAGGGCAACACGCGGCGCATGTTGCCGAAGGAGAGCGAGCCGCCGGGCGCGTCGTTGTCCGCCAGCACGATCGGGTAGTCGACCGGACGTTCGGCGAGGTACGTACGCACCGCGTTCGCGGAGTCCTCGGCCACGCCGAGGATCGCCACGTTGCGTTCGCGGTAGCGTCCCGCGTTCTCGCTCAGCAGCGGCATTTCGCGACGGCATGGCGCGCACCACGTGGCCCAGAAATTGATCAGCACGCGCTTGCCCCGCCAGTCCGAGAGCAGGCGCGGCTTGCCCTCGACGCTGACGAACGTCGCGTCCGGCGGCAGGTCGCCGACGTCCGCGACCGTGACGCCGGCGGGCGGCGGCGGATGCGCGCGCCGGTGCTCGAGGTAGAGGCCGGTCGCCGCCGCCGCGATGGCGAGCAGGACGATCCAGGCGGTGGGTCGCCGCGTCATGGATGGGCGGCGGCCTCGAGCGCCTTCTCGACGCCGTCGTAGGTCAGCACCGTCGACAGCTTGCGGCCGTCGCCACCGTTCTTCGGATACACGACGTACAGCGGCACGCCGACCGAGTGGTACTGCTCCAGGAACGCCGCGATGGTCGCGTTGACGTCGGTCCAGTCACCCTTCATGTAGACCGTGCCGGTGCGCTTCAGCAGCGCCTTGAAGGCGTCGGTGTCGAGCACCGCCTTCTCGTTGGCCTTGCAGGTGATACACCAGTCGGCCGTCATGTCGACGAGCACCGGGGTGCCCGCGGCGCGCAGCTCGGCGAGCTTCGCGGGGGAATACGGCACGGAGCCGTCCTGCGCCGTGACCGTCGCGCCCGAGGCCGCAGGTAGCCCGTGCACGGTCCACAGCGCGGCGGCGGCGCCGATCGCCAGCACGCCGGTGAACACCCAGGCGAGCGGGCGACCGCCGCGGCTGCGGCCGTACCACCACAGGGCCATGGCCAGCAGCACGCCGCCACCGAGCACGAGGGCGGCGGCATCCGCGCCGCGCTGCTTCGTCAGCACCCAGAGCAGCCAGACGGCCGTCAGGTACATCGGGAAGGCGAGCGCCTGCTTGAGAGTCTCCATCCAGCGACCCGGACGTGGGAGCAGGCGGGCGACGGCGGGGACGAAGCCCATCAGGAGGAACGGCAGCGCCAGGCCCAGGCCGAGCGCCAGGAAGATCAGGAAGGCCACGGGCAACGAGGCCGCGAACGCGAACGCGATCGCGGAGCCCATGAACGGCGCGGTGCAGGGGCTCGCCACCACGACCGCGAGCACGCCGGTGAAGAAGTCGCCCGACGGGCCCGAGCGCGAGGCCAGGCCGCCGCCGAGGTTGCCGAGCGAGCCGCCGATCTCGAACACCCCGGACATCGACAGGCCGACCGCCAGCATCACGTAGACGAGCAGGCCGATGGCCACGGGCTGCTGGAACTGGGCGCCCCATTGCAGACCGTGTCCGGCCGCGCGAACGCCCACGATGACCAGGCCGAGCGCGGCGAACGCGACGAGCACGCCCGCCGTGTACCAGAGCGCGTGCCGGCGCGCGGCGGCGGGGCTCTCGCCGCTTTCGAGCACCGTGATCGCCTTGAGCGAGAGCACCGGCAGCACGCAGGGCATGAGGTTGAGGACGAGACCGCCCAGCAGCGCGAGGCCGATGGCCGCGAGGATGCCGACCGGCGCGTCGCCGCCCGGCGTGAGGCCGGGAGGCGGCGGCGTCGGAGCGACCTCGGCCGGCGTGGCCGCCCGATCGTCGGCCTTGCCGCCGCCGATCGTCGCGGTGCCCGCCGCGAGGTCGACCTTCACCTGGCGCTTCATGACGGGATAGCAGACGCCGTTCTCCAGGCAGCCCTGGTAGGCGACGTCGAGCACGACGTCCTTCGCGTTGCCGGCGCCCGTGAGCGGAACCGGGAGTTCCACCTGGTCGTAGTAGACGATGGTGTCGCCGAAGTGTTCGTCGTGGTGCGCCGTGCCGCTCGGCCAGTCGGGCTCGCCCGCGGCGACGCCGGCCGGCGAGGTCACCTTGATCTCCGTCTTGTCGCGATAGAGGTAGTAGTCCTTCGGCATCGTCCAGCGCAGCAGGAGGCTGGCGTGATCCTTCACGAGCGCCTCGAACCGGAAGGCCTGATCGGCCGGCAGCGGCTCGGCGTCGGTGCCGGGAACGGCCTTGGGCGGGCCGAGCAGCGAGGCCGCGCTGGCGGCCGGCGCCACGGGCGTGTCGGCGGGAATCGTCGACGGGCCGCCGATCGCGAGCTTCAGGTGCTCGGTGTGCGGCGGATAGCAGATCTTCGGCTCGACCTCGTGGCAGCCCTGGTACTGGACGTCGAGCGCGAGGGTCTTCGTCCCGGCGTCGACGAGCGTGTAAGGCACCGTGGCGGCGATGTCGCCGTGGTAGATCTCGACGTCGCCAAGGTACTCGTCGTGTTTCTTCAGGCCGTCCGGTAGCGTCGGCTCGCCGAGCTTCACGGCCGCGGGTTCCGCCGCCACGATCTTGATACGTCCGCGATAGAGGTAATAGTCGGGCGCGATCGTCCAGTGCAGCTTCACGGTGCCGGGCTGACTCGCGTCGGACGTCAGCCGGAACGCCTGGGTGACGGGGAGCAGGTCGTCTTCGCCCTGGGCGAACGCGGGCAGGGCGGCAAGCAGGCCGAGGCCGGCGATCAGGTTCCGCGCGAAGCGGGCAAACGACGTCATGGCGACTCCGTGGATCGGTGCGGTGACGAACCGCGATGGGCGTCGGACATTATGACCGGCGCTACCCTGATTAGCTTGCATCGACGCTGGCTTCGAGCCAGGCCATGTAAGGCGCGTGGCCCTCCACGAGCGGCAGCGCGACGATCTCGGGCACGTCGTACGGATGGTTCGCCACGACCCAGGCCTCGACGGCCGGGAACGCCTCGCGCAGCGTCTTCACCAGCAGCAGGTCTTCGGACTCGGTGACGATCTCGCC
Source organism: Luteibacter sp. 329MFSha (assembly GCF_900111665.1). NCBI lineage: Bacteria > Pseudomonadati > Pseudomonadota > Gammaproteobacteria > Lysobacterales > Rhodanobacteraceae > Luteibacter > Luteibacter sp. 329MFSha. The sequence continues at coordinate 179,101 of NZ_FOJE01000002.1, forward strand.
CTTCCAGCGGTAGGTGGACCGCACGCCGGGCAGGTGGTTCACGCAGGCGGCGAGGCCGGCTTCGACCAGGCCACGGGCGAGGGTGGCGGCGGGTTCGCCGGGCGGGCAGGCGATGAGGATGGCGACGGGTTCGGACATGCGTCGCATTGTGGACACCTGTCGCACCTTTTTTGAACCCGGGACCTTGAACGGTTGGCCCAAGGCGCCATCTCTCGCGCATCCCGAGGCCCTTCCGATCCAGGGCGGCTTCTGGCTAAAATTCTGGCACTCACCCTGGCCAAGTGCTAACAGGGTGGACGAATTTCCTTATCCGTCAAACACATGCTTGGAGAAGTCATGAGCAAACTGCGCCCGTTGCACGATCGCGTCATCGTCAAGCGTCTCGAAGAAGAGCGCGTCTCGGCCGGTGGCATCGTCATCCCCGACAGCGCGACCGAGAAGCCGACCCGCGGCAGGGTCATCGCCGCCGGCACCGGTCTGCTGCTCGCCAGCGGCCAGCTGCGCCCGATGGGTGTGAAGGAAGGCGACGTGGTCCTGTTCGGCAAGTACGCCGGCCAGGAGATCAAGGTCGACGGCGAAGAGCTGGTCTTCCTGAAGGAAGACGACATCGTGGCGATTCTCGAAGGCTGATTCTTCAGCGTCTTCGGATGGCGAGTCGCAAGACTCCATAGCCCTTTCATCCTTATTCAAGAATTTTCGAGGCAAGAATTTTTATGGCTGCTAAAGAAGTCCGCTTCGGCGAAGACGTCCGCGCTCGCATGCTGAAGGGTGTCAACACCCTCGCCAATGCCGTCAAGGTCACCCTCGGCCCGAAGGGCCGCAACGTCGTGCTCGAGAAGAGCTTCGGCGCCCCGACCGTCACCAAGGACGGCGTCTCGGTCGCGAAGGAAATCGAACTCGCCGACAAGTACGAGAACATCGGCGCCCAGATCGTGAAGGAAGCCGCCTCGAAGACCTCCGACGTGGCCGGTGACGGCACCACGACGGCCACCGTCCTCGCCCAGGCGTTCATCCAGGAAGGTCTCAAGGCCGTCGCCGCCGGCATCAACCCGATGGACCTCAAGCGCGGTATCGACCAGGCCGTCACGGCCGCCGTCGCCGAGCTGAAGAGCCTGTCCAAGCCGACGGCCGACGACAAGGCCATCGCGCAGGTCGGTACGATCTCCGCCAACTCCGATTCGAACATCGGCGACATCATCGCGACCGCGATGGGCAAGGTCGGCAAGGAAGGCGTGATCACGGTCGAGGAAGGCTCGGGCCTCGAGAACGAACTCGACGTCGTCGAAGGCATGCAGTTCGACCGCGGCTACCTCTCGCCGTACTTCATCAACAACCAGCAGTCGCAGCAGGTCGAGCTGGACGACCCGTTCATCCTCATCCACGACAAGAAGATCTCGAACGTCCGCGAGCTCCTGCCGGTGCTCGAGGCCGTCGCCAAGGCCGCCAAGCCGCTGCTGATCGTCGCCGAGGAAGTCGAAGGCGAAGCCCTGGCCACCCTCGTCGTCAACACGATCCGTGGCATCGTCAAGGTCGCCGCCGTCAAGGCGCCGGGCTTCGGCGATCGTCGCAAGGCCATCCTGGAAGACATCGCCATCCTCACCAACGGCGTCGTCATCTCCGAGGAAGTGGGCCTGCAGCTCGACAAGGCCACGATCAACGATCTGGGCCGCGCCAAGCGCGTCGTGATCACCAAGGAAAACACCACGATCATCGACGGTGCCGGCGAAGCCGAGCGCATCCAGTCGCGCATCGGTCAGATCAAGGCGCAGATCGAAGAGACCTCGTCCGACTACGACCGCGAGAAGCTGCAGGAGCGCGTCGCCAAGCTCGCCGGTGGCGTGGCCGTGATCAAGGTCGGTGCCGCGACGGAAGTCGAGATGAAGGAAAAGAAGGCCCGCGTCGAAGACGCCCTGCACGCCACGCGTGCGGCCGTCGAGGAAGGCGTGGTCCCGGGCGGCGGCGTCGCCCTGATCCGTGCGCTCAAGGCTCTGGAAGGCCTCAAGGGCAAGAACACGGACCAGGACCTCGGCATCGCGATCACCCGTCGCACGCTGGAAGCTCCGCTGCGCGCCATCGTCACGAACGCCGGCGACGAAGCTTCGGTCATCGTCAACAAGGTCAAGGACGGCTCGGGTAACTTCGGTTACAACGCCGCCAATGGCGAGTTCGGCGACATGATCGAGTTCGGCATCCTGGACCCGACCAAGGTCACGCGTTCGGCCCTGCAGTTCGCCGCCTCGGTGGCCGGTTCGATCATCACGACCGAAGCGGCCGTGAGCGAGCTGCCGAAGAAGGACGAAGGCCACGGCCATGGCGCCCCGGGCGGCATGGGTGGCATGGGCGGCATGGACTTCTAAGTCCCGCTTCCCGACGCAGTCGCTTCAACGAAAAGGGCCTCGCGCAAGCGAGGCCCTTTTTTTGCACGGGCGACAACGTCGATCAGTTCTCGGCGCCCGCGGCGGCCTGCGCTTCCTCGTCGCCGGGCTGATGCGCGACGGTGCTCGCGCCGACCGTCATGTACTGCGCCACGAGCGGATCCAGCTTCCGCTTCATGCGCAGCATCGCGATGTTCCCCATCGAGATATCCGCGTACTTCAGCATCGGGTCTTCGATGGCCGGCTGCTCGCCCAGGGAGTTGGTCAGCGTGGCCAGCCGGGGCGCCATCACCTGCGTCAGGGCGAAATAGGCGTCGTCGTGCACGCCGGCCTGCTCGAGCAGTCGGCCCGGCAGCATCCACGAGGCGAGATCGCCGTGCGTCGGCGCCGGACCGTCGGCATGCGCATCGATCAGGAGGTAGGGCACCGTCTGGGTCAGCATGTCGCCGCCGTCGACGAAGCCCAGCGTATCGAACGCCTCGGTGAGCGCGGGAAGGTGATCGCCGTAGAACAGCAGCAGCGTCGGCCGCTCACGTTGCTTCAGCAGCTCCGCGAGACGGCCCAGTTCCGCGTCGGCATGGCGCATGTGGTAGATGTAATTGCGGACCTGGAGCTTCGCGCTGGCGCTGAGCCTGTCGGGTACGTCGATCGCGTCGCGCTCCTTTTCGTCGATGTTGATCGATTTGTCGTAAGGGCCATGCGCTTCCATGCTGATCGCGAACACGAGCCGCGGCGGGCCCGAATCCTTCAGCTGCGCCATGATCTCGTCGGTCATCGCGCTGTCCGCCATGTATTCGCCGTCCCGGCGGAAGCCCTTCGGGAAGTCGGGCTGGGAAACGAAGCGGTCGAAGCCCAGCGTCCGGAAGGCGGTCGTGCGGTTCCAGAACGCGGCGTCGTTGCCGTGCACGGCGATCGTTTCGTAACCGTGCGAGCGCAGCGTGCGAACCATGCCCGGCACGACGCCCGCGTGCATCTGCAGATACGGGAACTGCATCGTCGGGAAGTAACGGAGCGAGAGTCCGGTGAGCACCTCGAACTCGGTGCGGATGGTGCCGCCGCCATATGTCGGAACGTGCAGCCTGCCGGCACTGCCCTGCGCGGCGAGACGATGCAGATTCGGAGCGAACACCTGGTCGTCGAGACCCTTGACGATCGCCGGATCGAAGAACGATTCGCTCTGCACCACGACGATGTCGGGAGTCTGTCGCGCGTTCGTGGCGGCGGACGCCATGTGCGCGCGCAGGTCGCCGTCGGCGTCGGCGATGAACCGCGTCGCTTCGGCGGCGTCGGGTTTGCGGGCCTTGCCGGCGCCCATGAGCCGGAACTGCATGATGTTGGTGACGACGCCATTGAGGTCGGCGTTGCTCGCCGCGGACCAGGGCTGCATGCCCAGGCGGTCCTTTCCGTACATCGCCGTCCACGCCGGCACGCCCGCGAGCAGGGTGCCGAAGAGGCCCGCGACGGCGAGGCCCGTCACGAGGCGGCGGCCGTGCGTGCGGCGGGCGAACAGGGGCGGCTCGTAGCGCGCGAGCGCGACGATCAGCGCGATGGTGGCGAGGATCGCGAGGTAGGGCAGGGGATCGGATGGGAGGTAGCCACCGAGGAGGTGCAGCCCGCCGTTCTTCAGCTGCTCGATCATCCGGAAATCGGCAGGCAACAGCGGCGAACCGAGATTCTTCATCTTGATCGCGCTCACCGCGAGCACCGCGCCCTGCAGCATGAACGCCACGCCGAAGGACAGCCATGCGCGGCGTGTCAGCACGAGGAGCAGCGAGGCGAGAAGAAGTCCCGGGAGCGCGTTGGCGAACAGGTGCCACGGGCGTTCCGCCCACGCCATGCTGGAAACGCCAGGGTTACCGTCGAGGAAGCCGGTGTAGAGGACGAACGCCACGGCAAGGCAGGCGATCAGCGCCGCCCGGGTCGTCACGTCGCGCCAACGCGATGAATCGAAAGTCATAACGTCCTCTGCTCGGCCCCTGTCGCAAGGGACGTGGACTGTAACGCAGCGGACATGAATCGGTTGTCAGACTGTCATATGACTAAGCGGCGAAGAATCGCGCCCCCACGCGTCGGAAAGCTCGCGCAAGGCGTCGCAGCGCCGTCCGTCGCGGGTAGTGCACAATGACCGCCTGATGAATGCCACGACGCCTGCTCAGCGCGAGAGCACAGAACTACGCGCACTGATCGACACCCGTTACGCGGATGTGATGGCCGCGTGCCGCGCCGCGCGTATCCCATTGCACGACGATGCCGGCGTCGCCGAGCGGGTGCGACGCACCTTGCTCGCCTCCGACTTCGCGTTCGACGTGCTGCGTCGACAACCGGAACTTCTGGGTCCCGCCGGGCTCGAGCGGCTGCGGGCGAGCGCGGATGCGGGCACGCGCGGCGCCACGCTCGACCTGTCGGCGGATGAAGACCTCTGCATGGCGACGCTGCGCCGGTTCCGGCACGCCGAGGCCCTGCGCATCGTGTTCCGCGACGTCAACGGGCTGGACGACATCGACGAAACCCTGTCGTCGACCAGCGTGCTCTACGAGACGCTCCTCGAGGCGGCGCTGCGCTGGTCGGAGAGCGCGCTGCACGCACGTTACGGACAGCCGCGCGACGGCGCGGGCGTGGCGCAGCGGATGGTCGTGCTGGGTTTCGGCAAGCTCGGCGGCAACGAGCTGAATTTCTCGTCCGACATCGATCTCGTCCTCGCCTATGCGCACGGCGGCGAGACGGACGGCGCGCGGCCGCTCGACAACGCGGAGTACTTCGTCCGCGAAGCGCGACAGCTGGTGCGCCTGCTCGCGGAGCCCACCGTGGACGGCATCTGCGCGCGGGTCGATCTGCGGCTGCGCCCGTTCGGTCAGGCGGGGCGCCTCGCGCTGCCGTTCAGCGCGATGGAGCAGTACTACCAGCGCGAGGGTCGCGACTGGGAACGCTACGCGTGGATCAAGGCGCGTCCCGTCGCGGGCGATCGGCTGACGGGGCGCGAGCTGCAGGACATGCTGCGGCCGTTCGTCTACCGGCGCTACCTCGATTACACCGCGTTCGCGGGACTGCGCGAGATGAAGGCGTTGATCGACGCCGAAGTCGCACGCAAGGACCTTGCGGGAAATCTCAAACTCGGCCCGGGCGGCATCCGCGAGATCGAATTCGTGGTGCAGCTCATACAGATGATCCGCGGCGGGCGCGATCCGTCGCTCCGCGTGCGCGGCCTGCTCCCGGCCCTCAAGGCCTGCGAGGCACGCGGCTACATTCCCGCCGCCCGAGCGAAGCTGCTGCGCGCGGCCTATGTCTTCCTCCGGCGCCTCGAGAACCGCGTGCAGATGCTGCGCGACGCGCAGACGCACGACATCCCCGACGACGCGCTGTCGCGCGAGCGGCTGGCGCTTGGACTCGGTTACGCGAGCTGGGACGAGCTGGCGGTGGAACTGGCGCGCCATCGCAGCGCGGTGTCCGCGGAATTCGCCGCGGTCCTCGTGCCGGAGGCCGGCGGCACCGCCACGGCGCCGGTCGCCGACATCGCCTTGTGGGCGGCCGCGCGCGACGAATCCCTGACCGCCGCCGCGATGGAGGCGTCGGGCTTCGTGCCGGGTGCCGACGTCGCCGCCGAGATGGTCAGGCTGCCGCAGGCCGCCGCCGTGCGGTCGATGTCGGCGCGCTCGGCCGAACGCCTCGAACGTCTGATGCCGCAGCTGATCGACGCCGCGCGCGGCAGCGTGTCGCCCACGGCGAGCCTGCTGCGCATGCTGCGCCTCGTGCAGGCGGTGGCGCGCCGCTCGTCGTACCTGGCGCTGCTCGACGAACAGCCCAACGCGCGGCGCCGCGTGGCGAGCGTGTTCGCGGACAGCGCGTTCCTCGCGGAACGCGTCATCGCGCAGCCCCTGCTGCTCGACGACGTGCTCGACCCGCGCATCGACAAGCTGCCGCTGAAGCGCGCGGACATCGCCGCGGAGATCGCCCGCACGCTCGGCGCTCTGGACGAGCGCGACGCCGAGCGCGAGCTCGAGCGCATCAACGAATTCCGCTCGAGCATCGCGTTCCGGCTCGGCCTCGCGTTCAACGACGGCCGGGCCGACGCGACGGCCACCGCGCGGCGCCTGGGCGGCCTCGCGGAAGCCGTGGTCGCGGCGATCCTGGCGCTCGCCACGCGCGAGCTCACCGCCCAGCACGGACGCCTGCCGGGCGAGGGCAGCGGCTTCGCGGTGCTCGGCTACGGCAGTCTGGGTGGCGAGGAGCTGGGCTTCGCCTCGGACCTCGATCTCGTGTTCGTCTACGACGGTCGGCGCGCCAACGCGATGAGCGATGGCCCGCGGTCGGTCGACGGCACGCGCTGGTACCAGCGGCTGGCCCAGCGCGTCATGCACTGGCTCAGCGTGCAGACGCATGCCGGCAAGCTCTACGACGTCGACACGCGGCTGCGGCCCGACGGATCCAAAGGCCTGCTGGTCGCGAGCGTCGACGCGTTCGAGGCCTATCAGCGCGACCGCGCCTGGACGTGGGAGCACCAGGCGTTGCTGCGCGCGCGCCCCGTGGCCGGCGACCCGAAGCTGGGCGACACGCTCATGGCCATCCGGCGCGACATCCTGGGGGCGCCGCGCGACGCCGCGCGGGTGTACGACGAGGTGGGCACCATGCGTGCCCGCTGGCGCGCGGAGCGCGATCGATCGGACGCGGCGCGCATCGACCTCAAGCAGGGGCCCGGGGCGCTGATCGACATCGAGTTCGTGCTGCAGGGCATGGTGCTCGCGCACGCGGCCACGCATCCGTCGATCCTCGACACGCCCGCGAGCAGCGCCCTGATCGACGTGCTGCGCGACGTGGGACTTCTGACGGAGGCGCAGGCCGATACGTTGCACGTGGCCCACGCCGATCTGTTGCAGATGGGGCTGACCTGCACGCTCGACCTGCGCTCGCGCATCGCGGCGCGCACGCCGGAACTGGAAGCGCTGTGCGCGTCGGTGCGCCAGGTGACGGCCGCGCTGGGCTTCGATTTCGACCGACGCGACGAGACCGCGGCGCAAGGTGCCTGAGCGTCCGCGCAGCGCTATGCTGTGCGGCCGCTCATGGATGCGATACCGATGACCCGTACCCCGTTGCTGATCGACACCGACCCCGGCGTGGACGACGCCCTCGCCATCCTCATGGCGCACGAGCATGCGGACGTGTCCGCCCTGACCGTCGCCGCCGGCAACGTGGGTCTCGGGCATACGGTGCGCAACGCGCGGACGCTGGTGGAGCTCATCGGCGCCACCACCCCGGTGTTCCCGGGCTGCCCGTCGCCGCTGGTGCGCGATCCGGACGAGGATGCCGCCTTCGTCCACGGTGCCGACGGGTTCGGCGATGTCGGCTTCGACGAGCCGGCCCATCCGGCGCAGGCCGAACACGCCGCGCTGGCGCTCCTGCGGCTGACCCGCGAGCGTCCGGGCGAGCTCACGCTCGTGGCGCTCGGCCCGCTGACGAACCTCGCGCTGGCCGTGCGCCTCGACCCGTCGCTGCCGGAGCGCGTCAAGCGCCTCGTCATCATGGGTGGCGCGGTCACGGGCCACGGCAACACCGGCAAGATCCCCGCCGAGTTCAACATCGGCTTCGACCCCGAGGCCGCGCACGTCGTCTTCGAGGCGTTCCCGATGTTCGACCTCGTGGACTGGGAGGCGACGGTGCGCCATGCGTTCCCGGACGACGTCTACGAAGGCTGGGTGGCCTCGGGCGACGCCAGGGCGACGTTCTTCGAGAAGATCTTCGGCACCGCCCGCCGCTTCAACGCCGAGCACGAGCGCACCGGTTTCATCGCCGCCGACGCCCTGGCCATGGCCGTGGCGATCGACCCCGGGATGATCCTGCGCGCCGAGACCCGCCACGTGGCGATCGAACTGGACGGCCGCCTGACCCGCGGCGCGACGGTCGTCGACTGGCAGCGGCGCCTGGGCGGCCGGCCGAACGCCCGCGTCGTGCTCGAGGTCGACCAGGCCCGCTTCGGCGAGCTGATCGCGGGCGCCCTGGGGGCCTGAGTACGCCTCGGGGCAGGTTGCGCCCCGGCCGGGCGCTGGTTACAATGCCGCTCTTTTCACCCCGCTATTTCTCAGGTTCAAGCCATGAAAGAGAACATCCACCCGAATTACCAGCCGGTCGTCTTCCAGGACCTGTCGTCGGATTTCGCGTTCCTGACGCGCTCGACGATGTCCAGCAAGGAGACCGTCAAGTGGGAAGACGGCAACGAGTACCCGGTGATCAAGCTCGATATCACCAGCCACTCGCACCCGTTCTACACCGGCAAGCAGAAGACGCTGGACGTCGGCGGCCGCGTCGACAAGTTCCGTCAGCGCTACGGCAAGAAGTAATACCGCGAATTCCGCGCGCCGCTCGCGGGGTGGCGTTTCGCGAGGATCGAAGACACGGGGCAGGCCCACGGCTTGCCCCGTGTCTTTTTGCGTCCGCGATCTGCACGTTTGTCTAACGGACGTTTGAATGGGCTGTGTGCGATAATGGGGAACTTCGGTCGCACGTCGTGACCGGTACGGCGCCTCCCCCACGGTGTCGTTTTCCACCATCGGTACGCCGATCCCGCCCGCGGGCGGCGGCAACAGAACAAGAGGAGCTCGCCGTGTCCGACGCCAAAACCGTCAAATTGGTCGATGAATCCAACAAGCCCGTGAGCGAACTGCCGGTCATCGGCGGCACGCTCGGCGCCGAGTGCGTCGACATCGGCACGCTGTACAAGGACACCGGTTACTTCACCTACGATCCGGGCTACGGCAGCACCGCCAGCACCAAGAGCGCGATCACGTACATCGACGGCGACAAGGGCGTCCTCCTGTACCGCGGCTACCCGATCGAGCAGCTGGCCGAGAAGTCCACCTTCCTCGAAACCTCCTACCTGCTCCTCAACGGCGAACTGCCGTCGAAGGCCGAGTTCGCGAAGTTCGAGAGCGAGATCACGCATCACTCGATGATGCACGAGAACCTCAAGGACTTCCTCAAGGGCTTCCACCACAACGCGCATCCGATGGCCATGCTGGCCGCGTCGATCGCGTCGCTGTCGGCCTTCTACCATGACGACCTCGACGTCGATAACGCGGAAGACCGCAAGCTCGCCGCCATTCGCCTGATCGCGAAGATGCCGACGATCTCCGCGGCCATCTACCGCCATTCGATCGGCTGGCCGACCCGCTATCCGCGCAACAACCTCGAGTACGTCACGCGCTTCCTGCACACGATGTTCGAAGTGCCGAGCGAGCCGCTCGAGCTGAACCCGGTGGTCGCCAAGGCGCTCGACCTGCTGTTCATCCTGCACGCCGACCACGAGCAGAACGCGTCGACCTCCACGGTCCGCCTCGTCGGCTCGACGGGCGCCAACCCGTACGCCTCGGTCGCCGCCGGCATCACCGCGCTCTGGGGTCCGGCCCACGGCGGCGCGAACGAAGCCGTGCTGCTCCAGCTCGAGGAAATCGGCACGGCCGACAAGGTCGAGACGGCGGTCAAGCGCGCCAAGGACAAGAACGATCCGTTCCGCCTGATGGGCTTCGGCCATCGCGTGTACAAGAACTTCGATCCGCGCGCCAAGATCATCCGCGAGATGTGCCACAAGGTGCTCAACGAGCTCGGCGTCAACGATCCGCTGCTCGACGTCGCGATGAAGCTGGAAGAGGCCGCGCTGAAGGACGACTACTTCGTGGAGCGCAAGCTCTACCCGAACGTCGACTTCTACTCGGGCATCATCTACAAGGCCCTGGGCATCCCGACCGAGATGTTCACCGTCATGTTCGCCATCGCGCGCACGTCGGGCTGGATCTCGCACTGGATCGAGCAGCATGAAACCCCGGGATCGCGCATCGGCCGTCCGCGCCAGATCTACACCGGCGCCGACGTTCGCGACTACGTCCCGAACGACAAGCGCTAAGAAAGAAAAACCCCGCGAAAGCGGGGTTTTTTTTGGATAACGGCCGCCGACACGCTCTTGTGGGAGCGGCCCTGGCCGCGACGCCGTTGAAGCCAGGAGCCACAGGACGGCAGGGCGCCTTCAACTCGACGCGTCGAACGCCGCGATGTCCTCTTCCGCCAGCAGCTGCTGGACCATCGAAGCCGTCGCCCGTCGCATGGGCCTTTCGTCGACGCGATCGAGCGGAGCCTGGCGCAGCGCGTCGACGGGCAGCACCGTGATGTCGAAGGGAATGCCGTCCGCGCCGAACAGCAGCACCGGGTAATCGACCTGATCCGCGCCCGGGTTCGACCAGCGCAGCCGTCGGCTCTGGGTCTCGAGCGGAATCCCCTGCTCGCGCAGGAACAGCCCGGGGGCTTCCGGATCGTCGCTGAAAACGTGCAGGCAGACCGCCGAATGTTCGTCCGCCGTGCCTTCGAGCACGGCGCCGACCAGGCGCGCATCGAACGCGCGCATGAAGCGCATGGCTTCGACGGCGGCCTCGCGGCGAGCGCGCAATGCCTGCGGCTGCGTGTCGGCGTGGAAGATGCGCTGGTGCTCGCGCAACGCATCCTCGATCTCGTTGTTCCGGGGCAGCGCCTGGGTGTCGACGATGCCGAGCCGCTCGGCGGCCTTGAGTTTCGCGTGGTGGAAGTCACGGATGCCATGCTCGCTCATCAGGCGCGCCGCCTCCTGGGCGACGAGGACGCGGTTGCGCTGCGTCCGGTCCTGGGCATGGATCCTGTGGTGTTCGCCTCGTGCCATGACTCACCCCCGTTGAAGTGTTCGTGTACCAGGCGCGCGCACGCTCGCGCGGCGCGCGTCAGAAGATGTCGTAGGCGTGTTCCTGCTGTTCCTCCTGCTGCTTCTGCGTCGCCTGTTCGCGAAGACGATCGACGTCCTCGACCTTCATGATTTCGTTCATGCCGCCGTTCGACGGCAGGCCCGAACCCGGATCGACCTGCACCGTCGCGATGCCGGGCGGCATGGCGAGCGTGTGCGAGGGCTTGTCCTTGAGGACGGCGCCCATGTAGTCCATCCAGATCGGCAACGCCGCCTTGGCGCCGAATTCGCCGCGGCCCAGCGAGCTGAAGTCGTCGAAGCCGACCCACACCGCCGACGAGATGTCGCCGTTGAACCCGACGAACCACGCGTCGCGGTGATCGTTCGTGGAGCCGGTCTTGCCGGCCAGGTCGTCGCGCCCCAGCGCCTTCGCGGCGGAACCGGTGCCGCGCTTGATCACGTCCTGCATAAGCGAGGTGACGAGGTAATCGTTGCGCACGTCGATCACGTGGGGCGCGAGCTTCGGCGCCTCCGAGGCGTTGGCGTGCGCGTCCGCCGGCAGCACCGCGTCGCCGGTGCCGCCGCCCGCGGTGCCGGCCGTCGCCGGGCGGGCCGGGATCAGCGCCGTGGAGGCCTGCGTGGGCGGGCCCGGCGGCGTGGGATTGAGCAGGCGCTCCTGGCATTCGGCGCACGCGCGTTCGGGGTTCGCGACGTAGACCGGGTTGCCGTCGCGATCGTCGATGCGCGAGATGAAGTACGGCGTGACCAGGTAGCCGCCGTTGGCGAACACCGCGTAGCCCCGCGCCATGCTCATCGGCGAGACCGATGCCGTGCCCAGCGCCAGCGACAGGTTCTGCGGCAGCGCGTCCGGCGTGAAGCCGAAGCGCGTCATGTATTCGCGGGCGAAGCGCAGGCCCATGGCGTCGAGCAGGCGGACGGAGACCAGGTTCTTCGACTGCACCAGCGCTTCGCGCAGGCGCATCGGGCCGCTGAACTTGTTGTCGTCGTTGGCCGGCGTCCACATGCCGTCCGGGCGCGACGGGTCGGGGAAGGCGACGGGGGCGTCATTGACGATCGAGGCCGGCGTGAAGCCGCGCTCGAAGGCGGCGGAATACAAGTAGGGCTTGAAGCTCGAGCCGGGCTGGCGCGCAGCCATCACGGCGCGGTTGAACTTCGAACGCGTGAAGCTGAAACCGCCGACGAGCGCGCGCACGGCGCCGTCCTCGGGATCGAGCGACACCAACGCGGCCTGCACCGCCGGAATCTGCGTCAGGCGCCATTCCAGCTGGGCCGGCTCGGACGCGGCCGGCTTGCCTTCCTCGGTGGCGGCATCCTCGTTGACGTCGTCCTTCACGGCGTGGAACAGGCGAACCACGTCGCCGCGCTTGAGCACGGCGTCGGCGCGCGTCGGGGCGGCGCCCGCCCGGCCTTCGTTGACGTAGGGACGTGCCCAGGCCATCGATGCCAGGCTCAGCGTGACCGTCTCCTTGGGCGAGAGGTACACCTTGGCCTCCTTCGCGCCGGTTTCCGTGACGATGCCGGGGATCATGCCCGCGACGCTCGTGTAGCCCGCGAGAACGCGGTCGTAGTCTTCGGGTCCGGCCTGGGCCGAAAGTTCCTCGTGACCTTCGGGTCCGCGGTAGCCGTGCCGGCGGTCGTAGGCCGACAGCCGGTTGCGCAGCGCCTCGTTCGCGGCGGCCTGGCCGTCGCTGGGCACCGTGGTGTGGACGATGTAGCCCTCGGTCAGCGCGTCGTTGCCGAGCTTCTCCAGGACCTGCTGGCGGACCATTTCCGCGAGGTAGGGGGCGTCGACCTCGATCTGCTGTTCGTGCGGGAAGGCGTCGTTCGGCTCGTCGATCGCCTCGTCGTATTCGGCCTTGGTGATGAACCGGTTGGCCAGCATCTGGCCAAGCACCCAGTTGCGGCGCGCGATGAGGCGCTTGCCGTTGTTCAGTGGGTTGACCACCGAGGGGAGCTGGAAGGTGGAAGCCAGCGCGGCGCTCTCGGCCACCGTGAGCTGGTCGAGGTTCTTGCCGTAGTAGTAGGCCGCGGCGGCCGCGAGGCCGTACGAGCGGTGGCCGAGGAACATCTTGTTGATGTAGAGCTCGAGGATCTGGTCCTTCGTCAGCTCGTTTTCCATGCGCAGGGCGATGAACATCTCCGTCAGCTTGCGGGAGTAGAGCTTCTCCGGGCTGAGGAAGAAGTTGCGGGCCACCTGCTGGGTGATCGTCGAGCCGCCGGGGCCCTTGTCGCCGCCCGAGAGGACGACGTGGATGCCGGCGCGCGCGATGCCATGCCAGTCGACGCCGGGGTGGCTGTAGAAATCCGCGTCTTCGGCGGAAAGCACGGCGTTCTTCAGTCGCGCGGGCACGTCGGCGATCCGGACCGGGATGCGGCGGGTCTCGCCGAAAGAGGCGATCAGGCGGCCGTCCGAGCTGAGGACGCGTAGGGGAACCTGCATGTGGTAGTCGCGGAGCACCGCCACCGAGGGCAGGCGCGGGGCCAGGAGCCAGTAGGCCACGCCGATGGCGCCCGCCACGAACAGGATGCCGGCCAGTGCCAGGTACAGCGCATAGCGCAGCAGACGCTTGAGGATTCGCATGGAAAAGTGGGGCTCACCGCCGTGTGGTCGAGCGCGAGTATAGAGCCTGACCGGGTCGGGGGCGGCCCGCGCGATCTTTCGACCCGGTGTGAAGGGGGTTCGCTAACCCGGTGACTCGATTTGTGAATTAGTGCCGGTAAGCGGCTCCGAGGCCCGTTGCTAATCCGTTAAGTTTTAGATTTAATGCCCTCGCGCCGAAGACCAAATTCCGACAAGGCGCGGGGAAGGGGGACAACGTGGGGCTCTTTACACCCAAAGCGGCACCGTTGATCGGTGTCGACATAAGCTCGACCGCGGTAAAGCTGCTTCAACTCAGCCAAGCCGGCGGACGCTATCGCGTCGAACATTACGCTGTCGAACCCTTGCCGCCCAACGCGGTGGTGGAAAAGAACATCGTCGAGGTCGAGGCCGTGGGCGAGGCCATCCGGCGCGCCCTGGCCCGGTCGGGGGCCAAGGTGCGGCACGCCGCCGCCGCCGTGGCCGGTTCGGCCGTGATCACCCGCATCATCCCCATGTCGGCCGACCTCTCGGAAGATGACCTCGAAGGTCAGATCCAGGTCGAGGCCAACCAGTACATTCCGTACCCGATCGAGGAAGTGAGCCTCGATTTCGAGGTGCTGGGCCCCGTTCGCGACAATCCCGAGATGAACAACGTCCTCCTCGCCGCCTCGCGGACGGAGAACGTGGACATGCGCATCGCCGCGCTCGACCTGGGCGGTCTCACCGCCCGGGTCGTCGACGTCGAGGCCTTCGCCATGGAGAACGCCTTCGGCATGGTGGCCGACCAGCTCGCGGTCTCCCGCGACGCACTGGTCGCCGTCGTGGACATCGGCGCGACCATGACGACGCTGGCCGTCCTGAAGAACCAGCGCACCATCTACTCCCGCGAGCAGGTCTTCGGCGGCAAGCAGCTGACCGACGAGATCATGCGCCGCTACGGTCTCTCCTACGAGGAAGCCGGCCGCGCCAAGCGCAAGGGCGGCCTGCCCGAGTCGTACGAGTCCGAGGCCCTCGAGCCGTTCAAGGAATCGCTCGTCCAGCAGGTCAGCCGCCTGCTCCAGTTCTTCTTCGCGGGCAGCGAATACAGCCGCGTCGACCAGGTCGTGCTCGCCGGCGGCTGCGCCGCCATCGAAGGCATCACCGAACTGCTCGAGCAGCAGCTGGGCGTGCCTTGCGTCGTCGCCAACCCGCTGGCGCGCATGGCGCTTTCCAGCCGCGTGCAGGCGCAGACCCTGGCCCAGGACGCCCCCGCGTTGATGATCGCCGTCGGCCTGGCCATGAGGAGCTTCGACTGATGGCACGCATAAACCTGCTCCCCTGGCGCGCGGAGCGCCGCAAGCAAAGGGAAAGGGAGTTCTACATCCAGCTGGGCGTCGCGTTCGCCGCGGCGCTCGTCGCGTTGATTGCGTGGTCGTTCTGGATGGACGCGCGCATCGAGAACCAGGGGGAGCGCAACGCGTACCTCCAGGCCGAGATCAAGCAGCTGGACGACCGCATCACGAAGATCAAGGACCTCGAGAAGGTCCGCTCCGACCTGCTCCAGCGCAAGCAGATCATCGAGCAGCTCCAGGCGAATCGCTCCCAGATGGTCCACCTGTTCGACGAAATGGTGAAGACGATTCCCGCCAGCGCGCGGCTCTCCGGCATGAAGCAGTCGGGCGACTCGATGTCGCTGGACGGAGTCTCCCAGTCGAACTCCAGCGTCGCCGAGTACATGCGCAACATCGAGGCGTCCCCGTGGATGGGGCATGCCGACCTGCGCAAGACGGAAAACACGCACGATGCCTCGCGCATGCCGTATAGCTTCGGGCTCGACGTTCGCCTGAACAAGCCGGGCGAGGCCGATGGCGCCGCGCCCGCGGGCTCGTCGACCAGCGCGGCTCCGGCGGCGCCCGCCGCCGTTCCGGCCCCGCTGGCGCAGGCCGCTCAGGCGGCGACCGGTCAGCCCGCGTCCCCGGCTCCCGTGGCCGCGGGGCCTGCCGCCCAGCCAGCCGGGGTGACGACGCCAGCGCCCGCGGCGGCTCCGACGGGAGCCAAGCCATGAAGTTCCTCGACGATCTGCGCAATCTCGACCGCCACAACGTTGGCGGCTGGCCGAAGTCGGTCAAGATGTTCTTCACGGGCCTCGTGTTCGTCGTCGTGCTGCTCGGAGGCTGGTATTTCCAGATCAGCACGCAGCAGGACGACCTCGAACAGGCGGAAGCCCAGGAAGAGTCGCTCAAGGCGGAATTCTCGAAGAAGCAGGCCAAGGCCGCGAACCTCGAGGCCCTGGAACAGCAACTCGCCGACATGCAGGACATGCTGCGCACGCTGCTTCGCCAGCTGCCGAGCCGTACCGAGATGCCCGAGCTGCTCATCGACATCTCGCAGACGGCGCTCGCCTCGGGCATCGAGACCGAGCTGTTCCAGCCCGGCCCCGAGACGCCGAAGGATTTCTACGCCGAAAAGCCGATCACGCTGCGCATGGTTGGCACGTATCACCAGTTCGGCACGTTCATCAGTGGCGTGGCCTCGTTGCCACGCGTCGTGATTCTGACGCTGCACGACGTCTCCCTGAGCCCTAAGGACAAGGACAGCAAGAGCGGCGGCGCCGGCCAGCTGGTCCTCCAGGGCACCGTGAAGACGTACCGCTACCTCGAGGACGACGAAACAGCCAAACCGGCGACGCCGGGCCAGGGGGCGAAGTGATGACGCGCATGCATGCCATCGTCCGCCCTCTCGCCGTCGCGCTGTTCGGCGCGCTCGCGCTCGCGGGGTGCACCCGCGGCACGTCGGACCTGCGCGAGTGGGTCGATGCCGAGAAGCACAAGAAGGGCGAGCCGATTCCGCCTCTCCCCGTGATCCGCACGTTCGAAACGTTCGCTTACCAGGACCAGGGTGCGCGCGATCCTTTCAGCCCCAGCACGGCTGAAATGGACACGAGCGCATCGACGGGTCCGCGCCCCGACGAGAACCGCCCCAAGGAGCCGCTCGAGATGTTCACGCTCGACAGCCTGAAGATGGTTGGCACGGTTGGTGCTGGGTCCAGCCTGGAGGCGCTCGTGAAGGATCCCGGTGGGGTGATCCATCGCGTCCACCGTAATGAGTACATGGGGCAGGCCTACGGCCGTATCACCGCCGTCGGGGAGGATCGCATCGATCTGGTCGAGCTGGTGCCGAACGGCAGCGGCGGCTGGATGGAGCGTCCGGCAAGCATCGCGGTCGGTGAAAAATAAGAACTCGGGGATGACGCACATGACGACCAAATCCAATCATCTGCCGGGTAGCGCGCGCCATCGGTCGCGCCGCTGGATCCTCGGCGCCGCGCTGGCCGTGACCGGTGCCTTCGCCGGCACCGCATCGGCCGCCAACGCGCTGCAAAACGTGACCTACGACGCGCAGCCGGGCGGCCGCGTGCAGCTCACGCTCGCGTTCTCCGAGCGGGCTCCTGATCCGAAGGTCTTCACGACCAGCAACCCGCCACGCATCGCGATCGACCTCGCCGATACGACCAACGCGTACAGCACGCGCCACATCGACATCAACAAGGGTGCCACGTCCGGGGTTTCCGTCGTTTCCGCCGGCGGCCGCACGCGCGTCACGGTGGAGCTGTTCCGTGACTCCGCGTACAAGACCAGCGTCAGCGGCAAGAACCTGGTCGTCACCGTCAACAACGGGCCCTCGGCCGCCACGACGACGACGGCCATCGTCTCCGACCCGACGAAGGCCCTGCCGTCCAGCGCGGGCACGCCGCTGTCGAACATCGACTTCCGCCGCGGCCAGAACGGCGAGGGCCGTGTCCTGGTGACGCTCGGCAACGCCGCGTCGACCCCGGAGATGCATCGCGAAGGCGATCGCGTCGTGGTCAGCCTGCCGGGCGCCACGCTGCCGCCGAACCTTTCCAAGCGCCTCGACGTGCTGGATTTCGCGACGCCGGTCCAGGCGATCGAGCCGAGCTCCCGTCCCGGCGGTGCGCGTCTCGACATCCGCACGCGCGGTGACGTCGAGGTGTCCGCCTACCAGAACGGCACGGAGTACGCGATCGAAGTCGCGCCGAAGAAGGTGGCGACGCCGGTCGGCAAGGCCGCCAAGGGTCAGGAACCGACCTATTCCGGTTCGCGACTGACGTTCAATTTCCAGGACATTCCGGTCCGGTCCGCCCTGCAGCTCATCGCCGACGAGGCCAAGCTGAACCTGGTCGCTTCCGACAGCGTCGGTGGCAGCGTGACCCTGCGCCTCGTGAATACGCCGTGGGACCAGGCGCTGGACGTGATCCTGCGCGCCAAGGGCCTCGACAAGCGCCGCAGCGGCAACGTTGTCTGGATCGCGCCGCAGAACGAGCTGGCTGCCTACGAGCAGAGCCTCGCCGACGCGCGCCAGAAGGCGGAGGACTCGGCCGAGCTCATCTCCGATTACATCCCGATCAGCTACGGCAAGGCGGAAGACATCGCCAAGCTGCTGACCTCGGGCAGCATGCAGGGCGGCGGTGGCAGCAGCGGCGGCAACGTCGCTCGTGGATTCCTGTCGGCGCGTGGCAGCGTCTCCTTCGACGATCGCACGAACACGCTCCTGATCAACGACACGCCCGACAAGATCCGCGACCTGCGCGAGCTGATCGGCACGCTCGATCGCCCGGTACAGCAGGTGTTGATCGAGTCCCGCATCGTGGTGGCGACCGACCAGTTCACCCGTCAGCTGGGTGTGCGCTGGGGCGCGCAGGGCTTCTATCACAACAATGCGAACCAGATCGTCGGTACGTCGCCCGATCTTTCCAGCGGCGGTACGGGTACGGAGGCCGGCGGTACGGGTGGGCTGGTCACCAGCGTCCACAACAGCGACGTCAACTACGCCAACTCGGTCAACCAGTACCTCGCCAACGGTGCCACGGGCAACCTGCCGACCCGCGATCCCTACACGCTGCCGGGCGGGTACAACGTCAACCTGCCGGTCTCCAACCCCGCGGGTAGCATCGGCCTCGCGATCCTCGGCGCGAACTACCTCGTCGACCTCGAACTGTCGGCGGCGCAGACCGAGGGCCGCAGCGAAGTGATCTCCAGCCCGCGCGTGATCACGGCGAACCAGCAGGAAGCCGTGATCAAGCAGGGTACGCAGATCGGCTACGTGACCTACCAGGCATCCAGCTCCGGCGGTGGTGCGCAGAACGCGACGGTCCAGTTCAAGGACGCCGTGCTCGAGCTGCGCGTGACCCCGACGATCACCGCCGACAGCCGCGTCTACCTGAAGATCAACGTGAAGAAGGACGCCCTCGCGGGCAACACGCCGTCGCCGGGCGGTGGCTTCGTCCCCTCGATCGACACCCGCGAGATCAACACGTCGGTGCTCGTCGACAACGGCCAGACGGTCGTCCTCGGCGGCATCTACGAGATCACCAAGACCAACACCACCGACAAGGTGCCCGGTCTGGGCGACATTCCGGGTATCGGCGTGCTGTTCCGCCGCACGAACCGCGGCAACAACAAGGCCGAGCTGCTGATCTTCGTCACCCCGCGCATCCTCAGCGACACGCTGCAGTAAGCGTGCTTTGGAGACGACGAGAAGGGCGGCCTCCGGGCCGCCCTTCTCGTTTCCGGGTGGCCCGGCACGCCACTCCTGACCTCCGGCCCTAAACTTCCGCCGGTTCCTGTGGTCTGATCGGACCTTCAGACTCTTGCGGAAGTGCCACCGATGTCCGACCTGCCGATCGCCCCCGCGCCTCTCCAGGAGGCCTTCGTCCGTCTGCGGGACGACCTGACGCGAGGCATCATCGGCCAGCCCCATCTGGTCGAGTGCCTGCTGATCGCCCTGCTGGCCGACGGGCACCTGCTCGTGGAAGGCGCACCGGGGCTGGCCAAGACCACGGCCATCAAGGCGCTCGCCACGCGCGTCGAGGCCGATTTCCACCGCATCCAGTTCACGCCCGACCTGCTCCCCGCGGACCTGACCGGCACGGACATCTTCCGTCCGCAAACCGGCAGCTTCGAATTCGAGCGGGGCCCGTTGTTCCACAACATCGTGCTGGCCGACGAGATCAATCGCGCCCCGGCCAAGGTGCAGTCGGCCTTGCTCGAGGCCATGGCCGAGCGGCAGATCACGATCGGGCGGCGAACCTGGCCGCTGCCGGATCTCTTCATGGTGATGGCCACCCAGAACCCGATCGAGCAGGAGGGCACGTTCGCGCTGCCCGAGGCGCAGCTCGACCGCTTCCTCATGCACGTCACCATCGGCTACCCCGATGCCGACGCGGAGCTGTCGATCCTGCGACTGGCCCGGAACCAGGCTCGCGAGGCCCTCCACCCCACACCGCCGCCGCGCCACATGCTGACGCCGCAGGATGTCTTCGCCGCCCGCGACGCCGTGCTGGCGGTGCACATGGCGGAGCCGCTCGAGCGCTACATCACGCAACTCGTCGTCGCCACGCGCGAGGCGGGCAAGTACGGCGCGGAGCTCGCCCGCTGGATCGCCTGGGGCGCCAGCCCGCGCGCCACGATCGCACTCGATCGCTGCGCCCGCGCGCACGCGTGGCTCGCGCGCCGCGATTACGTCCTGCCGGAAGACATCCATGCCATCGCGCACGAAGTGCTGCGCCACCGCGTGCTCCCGAGCTACGAGGCGGAGGCCGAGGGCGTGCGCATCGACGCGGTGATCGACCGCCTGCTGGACCTCGTGCCGCTGCCGTGAACGCCGTCGCCCCCGTTGCCGATGGGCGCGTCCGCGTGTCGCTGCCCGACCTCATCGCGTTGCGTTCGCGCGTCGCGCGCGCACCGGCACCGCCGGTCGTCTCGCGCGCGCAGCGTGCCGGTCAGCGCCCCGGCCGTCTGCACGGGCGCGGCATGGACTACGCGGAATCGCGCGTCTACCAGGCCGGCGACGACGTCCGTCGCATGGACTGGCGCCTCACCGCCCGCAGTGGCGTGGCGCATACGAAGCTGTTCCAGGAGGAACGCGAAGGCCGCCTGCTGATCCTGCTCGATACCAATGCGAGCATGCGCTTCGGCACGCGTACGCGGTTCAAATCGGTGCAGGCCGCGCGCGCCGCGGCCATGGCCGCGTGGTACGCCGTGCGCGGCGCCGATCGCGTGGGCGTGCTCGCCTTCGGTGGACAGCGCCAGCTGTTGCGTCCGCAAGGCGGTGCGCGCGGCGCGCTCGCGGTCGCGGGTGCCATCGCCGCGTGGGACGCGTTGCCTCCGGGTGACGATGAAACGCTGTCCGCCGCCCTCCAGCGCGCCGGCCGGCTGATGCATGGCGCCTCCCGCGTCCTCATCGTGAGCGATGGCTTCGCCGTCGACGACGCCGCGCGCGGCCGCATGCTCGGCCTCGTCGCCAAGGCCGAGGTCGCGGTACTCAACGTCGCCGACCCGCTCGAGCTTGCGCAGCCGCCGGCCGGCCGCTATCCCTTCGCGCATCGCGGCGTGCACTACGACGTCGTGTTGCAGGGCGAACGACAGCGCGAGGATTTCGCGCGGAGCCTTGGCGAAGGCCATCGTCGCCTGACCGCGCTCTGCACGGGGCTCGGTCTGCGCGAACGCACGCTCGACACCAGTGCCGATCCGCTCGACGCGATCGTCGCCCTGCTGGGCGCGAGGACGCGCTGATGCCCACGAACGGTCCCGAACTGCGCGACATCCATGTCCCGCACATCTCGCCGTGGTGGCCGCTGGCGCCTGGCTGGTGGATCCTGCTCTGCCTGCTCGCGGTCGCCTGCGTCGTCGTCGTCCTGTGGCTGCGTCGCCGGCGTGCATGGAAGCGGCACGTCGACGCGGCACTCGCCGGACTGCGCGACGCGCGCGCACGCTACGCGACCGATGGCGATGCCGGCGCGTTCGCGGCAAGCGCGAGCGAACTCGTGCGGCGCATCGCGCGTACGCGCGACGCGCACAGCGTGACGCTCAGCGGCGACGCATGGCGCGCCGCGCTCTCGACGATGGCGCCGAAGCACGACATCGCCGCGGTGTCCGCTCTCGACACGGCGAAGTACCGGCGCGACGTCGACATCGACGTCGACGCGACGGCGCGCGTCGTCGAGGCCTGGGCGCGCGCCGCGATGCGCAGGCCGTCGCCGTCATGGCGTCATGTCGCCAACGGGAGGCGCACGCATGTCGCTTCCTGAATTCGCGTGGCCGTGGATGTTCCTCGCCCTGCCGCTGCCGTGGCTGCTCCGTCATGTGCTCCGTCCGGTAAAGCCGGCGCAGGCCCTAAACCTCCCGCAGCCCGGCATCGCGCTCGTCCAGGCGTCGCTGGCGCGCGCACCGTTCGCCGCGACGCTGCTCCTCGCGCTCGCGTGGCTCTGCCTCGTCGTGGCCGCGGCGCGTCCGCAGCACCTTGGTCCACCCGAGCCGCAGCGCCGCAGCGGCCGCGCCACCATGCTCGCCGTCGACCTCTCGGGCAGCATGTCGCTCGACGACATGCAGCTCGCCGGCAGGCAGGTCACGCGCTTCGCCGCCGTGGAAGCGATCGCGGGCGACTTCATCGACCGGCGCGCCGGCGACGAACTCGGCCTCATCCTGTTCGGTTCGCAGGCCTACCTCGTCACGCCGCTGACGTACGACCTGGACGCCGTGCGAGCGCAGCTGCATGGCGCGGTCGTCGGACTGCCGGGTCGCGAAACCGCGATCGGCGACGCGCTCGCCGTCGCGGTGAAGCGCCTCGCGGAAATGCCGGAACAGGCGCGCGTCGTCGTGCTCCTCACCGATGGCGTGAACAACGCCGGTTCGATCGCGCCGCGCGAGGCGGCTCGCGCCGCGAAGGCCGCGGGCGTGCGCGTCTACACGATCGGCATCGGCGCGAACGCGATGCGCGTTCCCGATTTCTTCGGCAGCCGCGTGGTCAATCCGTCCGCGGATCTGGACGTCGGCATGCTCACAGACATCGCCAACCAGACCGGCGGGCGTTTCTTCCGCGCGACCGATACGGACCAGCTCGCGCAGGCCTACCGCGCGATCGACGCGCTCGAGCCTGTTCCGCAGGAGGGCGCCTCGCTGCGTCCCCGCTACGAGCTGTTCCGCTGGCCGCTGATCGTCGCGCTGATCCTGTTCGGCCTCGCCGCGCTGCCGCGCTACGTCGGCGGGAGGGCCCACGCATGAGCGCCTGGTTCGGCTCGTTCCATTTCATCGAGCCTCGTTGGCTGTGGCTCCTCGTGGCGGTCCCCGCGATCGCCTGGTTCATCGGCCGGCGGCCCGCGAGTCAGCGCGTGCTCGCCCGCCTCGCCGATCCCGAGCTGCTACCGCACCTGCTCGACGGCAAGGCGTCCACGTCGCGGGCGCCCGTCGCCGCGTTCGCCACGGCCGCGGTGCTCGCCATCCTCGCGCTCGCGGGCCCGGCGTGGGATCGCCAGTCGCAGCCGCTCTTCGCCGAGCGGGCGGCACAGGTGGTCGTCGTGTCGATGTCGCCGGACATGTCGTCGCACGACATCGTTCCCGACCGTCTGAGCCGCGCGCGTTACAAGGTGCGCGAGCTCTACGCGGCGAACCGCGACGGCATGAACGCGCTGATCGCCTATACGGGCGAGGCGTTCACGGTGGCGCCGCTGACCACCGACGCCCACAGCGTCGACGATCTGCTGACGGCGCTCGCGCCCGACACCATGCCGGTGGACGGCGACGACCCGGGCAAGGCGATCGACCAGGCGGCCGACCTGATCCGTCGCGCCGACCTGCGCGGTGGTTCGATCGTGCTCGTGACCGACCGTGCCGATGACGCGGCCGTCGCCGCCGCGCGCCGCGCGCGTGCCGCTGGCGATCGCGTGTCGGTACTGGGCGTGGGCACGACGCGCGGCGGCCCGATTCCGGCCGACGACGGCGGTTTCCTCAAGGACGCCCGCGGCGACGTCGTCATGGCCGGACGCGACGACGTGTCGCTCGCGGCCGTCGCCAGCGCCGGCGGCGGCCGGTTCGTGCCCATCGCCGACGGTGGGTCCGACGTCGCGGCGCTCGCCGGCGAGCTGACCAACGAGGGCGACGGCAAGGCGGTCGAGGGCGCGGCATCCGGCCAGTGGCAGGATCGCGGACCGTGGCTGTTGCTGCCGTTGCTCCCGATCGTCGCGCTCGCGTTTCGCCGCGGCTGGCTGCTCGTGCTGGCGCTTGCCTTCGTTCCCCTGTCGCCGGCCCGCGCGGACGGCATCGCCGATCTGTTCCGCACACGCGACCAGCAGGCCGCGCGCGCCTTGGCTGACGGCGATGCGAAACGCGCGCAGTCGCTGGCGCAGGGCGAGGCAATGCGTGGCGCCGCCGCGTATCGCGCGGGGGATTATCCGGCGGCGGAGGCCGCGCTCGCGCACGGTCAGGGCACCGACGCGCAGTACAACCTCGGCAACGCGCTGGCGAAGCAGCAGCGGTACGAGGAGGCGATCGCGGCCTACGATCGCGCGCTGAAGGCCGATCCGTCGAACGCCGACGCGGCGGCGAACCGCAAGGCCGTCGAAGATTTCCTCGCGAAGCAGAAGCAACAACAGAAAGACTCGAAGGACAAGGACAAGCAGGGCGGCAAGGGCCAGAACGACAAGGATCGGCAACCGCCGTCCGGCGGCCAGCAGAAGGATCAGCAGCAGGGCCAGCAGGACGGCAAGGACGGCCAGAACGGTCAGAGTGGGCAGCAGTCTGGCGCCGACGGAAAGGACGACGCCGGCGATACGCAGGGTGCGAAGGACAAGGCGGGCGAGGGCGAAGGCGGCGATCGCGGCAAGGACGGCGGCAAGGGGCAGGCGCCCCAGGGCGACGCCGCGACGAAGTCGCAGGCCGAGCAGGCGCAGGCGAAACAGGCGCAGGACGCCCTCAAGCGGCAGATGGACGCGAAGCTGGCGGCGCAGGGCGAGGGCAAGGATGGAAAGAAAGGCGAGGAAGATCACGACCTCGGTGCGGTCTCCGCGAAGGACGCCGCGTCGAAGCTGCCGCCGGACGTGCAGCGCGCGCTCATGCGCGTGCCCGACGATCCGGGTGGCCTGTTGAGGAGGAAGTTCATGCTCGAGTACCAACGCCGTCACGGCGCGGAGCCGGAAGAATGAAGCGACGTGCGCGACTGCTCGCCTTCGTGCTCTGCTGCATTCCCTTCATGGCGATGGCCCAGGGAGCGGCGCCGGTCGCCACGCTCGACCGCAGCAAGGTCGGGCTTGGCGAGACCGTCACGCTCAACATCGAGGTGGCGGACGAGGCGGACGGTTCGCCCGATCTGTCGCCGTTGATGTCCGACTTCGTCGTGCTGGGCACGTCGACCAATCACACCTTGAGCATCGTCAACGGCAAACGCGAGGCGCGAACCATCCTCGGGATCGCCCTGCGCCCGCGTCGCGAAGGGCACCTCACGGTGCCCGCGCTGGCCATTGGCGGGCAGTCGACGCAGCCGGTGTCGGTCGATGTCGCGGCGTCGACCGACACCGGCGCGGCAACGGCCGAGGGCCGACCCGTCGCGCTCGAAGGCAAGGCCGATCCCTCTACCGCGTATGTGGGCCAGCAGATCGATTACACGCTGCGACTTTATTTCGCCGTCAATCTCGCCGACGGCCAGCTTGGCGATCCCTCGGCGGAAGGCGCCGAGGTGCGGCGCATCGGGCAGGACGCCAATTACCAGACCATGCGCGGCGGTCGCCGCTTCAACGTCGTCGAGCGGCACTACGCGATCTTCCCGCAGCACGCGGGTACGCTGGACATCCAGCCGCCCACGTTCCAGGGCACCGCGGTCGACCCGACCGATGCCACCTCGTTCTTCGGCGCGGGCGAACCGGTGAACGCCGTCGCCGAGCGCGTGCGCGTCGACGTGCGCGCGCGCCCCGATGGCGCCGCCGGCGGCGCATGGATTCCCGCTCGCGAGCTGAAGCTCACCCTCGAAGGCATCCCCGCGGACGGCAAGGCGCGCGTGGGGCAGCCGGTGACGCTGACCATGCGGCTCGACGCGACGGGCATGCCGTTCGAGGCGTTGCCGGCGCTCTCGCTGCCGAAGCTCGACGGTGCGGACGTCTATCCGGACAAGGCCGTGACGGGTGGCGGAAGCAGTAGCGCCTGGGTGACCGGTCGCCGCCAGCAGGGTTTCGCCGTCGTGCCAACGCGCCCCGGCACGCTGCACATTCCCGCCACCACGCTGCACTGGTGGAACGTGGTCACCGACAAGCCCGAAGTGGCGACGGTGCCCGCGCACGACATCGAGGTGACCGCCGCGGGCGCGACGCAGGCGTCCGTGCCGGCGTCCCCGACGGCGGGCGGCGCGGCCGCGCCGGCAGCGGCGGGCACGTCCGCTCCCGCTCCTGCCGTGGGGACAGGCGGTGGCTCGACGTGGCGCTGGCTGTTCGTCGCCGTCCTCTCGCTCTGGCTCGCGACGCTGGTCGCGTGGTTCGTGCTGGCGCGCCGGCACGGTGGACGAGGCGTCGCCGTCGAACCGCGGCCGAAGCCCGAGATCGTTCGCGAAAAGCCCGCGCATGAGCAATTCCTCAAGGTCGCCGCCGGCGGTGGCCTGGCCGAGGCGGAACATGCGTTGCTGCGCTGGGCCCGTATCGTGCGTCCTTCCATCCATTCGCTCGGCGCGCTTTCCGCGGCCCTGCGCGAGGGGCCGCAGCGCGAGGCGATCGCGATGCTGCAGCGTGCCCGTTTCGCGGATGGCGAGGCGTCCGGCCCGAAGCTGCGGGAGGCGTTCGCGAAGGGCTTCGATTGGGCGCCCTCGGCAGCGAAGAGCGACGAGGCCCTGCCGCCGCTCTATCCCCGTTGATACGCGCCACCTGCGGGTTGCCGTGGGAGCGGACCTGGCCGCGACAGCTTCTCGCGCCAGTCCGAAAGCTGGCGCGCCAGCTCCGAGGCTGCGTCGAACGGCGATCGCGCCCAGGTGCGCTCCAACGGCGTTTTGCCGTGGGAGCGGACCTGGCCGCGACAGCTTCTTGCGCCAGTCCGAAAGCTGGCGCGCCAGCTCCGAGGCTGCGTCGAACGGCGATCGCGCCCAGGTGCGCTCCGACGGCGTTTTGCCGTGGGAGCGGACCTGGCCGCGACAGCTTCTCGCGCCAGTCCTGAAGCTGGCGCGCCAGCCCCGGGGCTACGGCGATCGCGCCCAGGTGCGCTCGAACGGCGTTTTGCCGTGGGAGCGGACCTGGCCGCGACAGCTTCTCGCGCCAGTCCGAAAGCTGGCGCGCCAGCTCCAGGTTCACGGCCAAAAGCCATCGCGCCCAGGTGCGCTCCTACGGCGTATCTCAGCCTAGCGCCGACGCGTAGACCCGCGTCATCGCCGCGCTGAACGTACAGAACACCACGTTTCCGGGCCTCCACGGCGCGTCCCGGATCATCCGGACGGCGATGGCGGCGGCCGCGTCCGCCGGATACCCATAGACCCCCGCGCTGATCGCCGGGAACGCGATCGACGCGACGCCATGCTCCCGTGCCAGCCGGAGGGACTCGCGGTAACACGCCTCCAGGAGGGCCGGCTCGCCCCGCTGGCCACCGTGCCACACGGGCCCGACGGTATGGATGACGAAGCGCGCCGGCAGCGCGAAACCCCCGGTGATCCGGGCCTCGCCAGTGGGGCAGCGTACCCCGGGCCGCGCCTCCGGCAGCGCGCGGCAGGCCGCCAGCAGGCCGGGGCCGGCGGCGCGATGGATGGCCCCGTCCACGCCCCCGCCGCCCAGCAGGGATTCGTTGGCGGCGTTGACGATCGCATCCACGGGCAGGGTGGTGATGTCGCCTTCGAAAACATGGTGGTTCATGGCAGAGTGTCCTTGTGACGAGCAGGCGCCATTTGGCTACGATGCGAGTGACAGTCCACCCCTGCAGCCCAAGGTTATGGCCGACCAGCTCAAAGTAGAAGACATCTCCTTCGCCTACCTGATCAACGACGTGACCTTGCTCTTCCGCAAGCACTTCGACCGGCGGGCGGTGCGGTTCGGGCTGACGCGCGCGCAGTGGCGCGCCCTGAAGGCGCTGCATCGGCGCCCGGGCATGCGCCAGAACGAGCTGGCCGAGCAGCTCGACATGGAGCCGATCGCCGTGGGCCGCGTCATCGATCGCCTGCAGGCGGCCGGTTTCGTCGAGCGTCGCGCCGATCCCAAGGATCGCCGCGCCTGGCGCCTGCACGACACCGACCAGGCACGGGGTGTCATCGACGACATGGAAGATATCGCCCGCGGCCTGCGCCGGGATGCCACCCAGGGAATCTCGACGGACGACCTGCAGACGATGCTGGCCGTGCTGGACCGCATGAAGGAAAACCTGCAGGGCCTCGACGGCCCGTCCGACGACGCCTGACCGGCGGGTCAACCGATCCAGGGGCCGATGCGTTAGTTTTTACGTTTCACCCGTCCCAGAACCCACGCCCGTGTTCCCCAGCGCGGCGACCGGATCCCGATGGAACCGGCCGGAGACCCCATGCAGCGATCCCCAGGGAAGAAACTCGTCCTCATCGTCGGCCTCGTCGCGGTCGTCGCCATCGGCTTCGGCGTCTGGCGGCACGATCCGGATGCGAAGGGCGCCGACCAGCCGGCGAAGAAGGCGACTGCGGGCGTGCCGGTCACGACGGCGGTCGCCACCCGCGGTGAGATCGATCTGTCGCTGAAGGTGATCGGGCGGGCGGAGGCCTATTCGACGGTCAACGTGCGCTCGCGCGTCAACGGCCAGCTGGAATCGCTCGCTTTCACGCCCGGCGAGCACGTGAAGAAGGGCGATCTGCTCGCGCGCGTCGACCAGCGCCCGCTCAAGGCGGCCTACGACGAGGCCCAGGGCAACGTGGCCCGCGACCAGGCACAGCTGGTCAAGGCCGAGGCGGATCTGGAGCGTTACCAGAACATGCTCGGCAAGGGCTTCGTCAGCCGTGCCGATTACGATCTCTACAAGGCGAACCTCGGCGTCGCGCGCGCGGCGCTCGAAAGCGATCGCGCGGCGGCGCGTGCGGCGCAGACGCAGCTGGAGTTCACCACGATCGTGGCCCCGTTCGACGGCGTGACCGGCGCGCCTCTCGCATATCCCGGCGCCACGCTCACCGCCGATACCACCGACATCGTCGTGCTCAACCAGATCGACCCGATGCGCGTGGCGTTCTCCATTCCCGAAGACAGCCTCGCCGCCGTGCGCAACAGCCTGCGCCGCGGCACGCTGCCGGTGCAGGCGAAGATTCCGGGCGACGACGGCCAGCCGTTGCAGGGCGAACTCGAATTCATCGACAACGCGGTCGACGCGACCACCGGCACCATCGTACTCAAGGGGCGCTTCGCGAACGCCGACGGCCGCCTCACGGCGGGGCAGTTCGCGGAAGTCACGCTGCCGACCACGCGGCTCACGGACGCGATCAGCATTCCGGTCGTGGCGTTGCAGAGCTCCACCGCCGGCACGTTCGTCTTCGTCGTGAAGCCGGACGACACGGTGGAGCAGCGCAGCATTTCCACCGGAGCGACGACTGCCGATCGCGTGGTGGTCGACAAGGGCCTGAATGCCGGCGAGCGCGTGGTCACGGAAGGCCAGATGCTGCTGGTGGACGGCGCCCGCGTGCGCGTCGACAAGGGCTGAGGGCCACACCAGGTGAACCTGCCGGAACTCTGCATCCGCCGCCCGGTGATGACCACGCTGCTGATGGCGGCGCTGGTGATCTTCGGCATCGCCGCGTACCCGAGACTTCCCGTCAACGAGCTTCCCAACGTCGACTTCCCCACCATCAACATCAGCGCGAGCCTGCCCGGCGCCTCGCCGGAGACGATGGCCTCGTCCGTCGCGACGCCGCTCGAGGCGCAGCTGTCGACGGTGGCCGGTATCGATTCGATGACGTCGTCCAGTTCACTGGGTTCGACGACCATCACCGTCACGTTCGCACTCGACCGCAGCATCGACGGCGCGGCGCAGGACGTGCAGGCCGCGATTTCCGCCGCGCAGCGCCAGCTGCCGCAGGACATGCCGACGCCGCCGACGTACCGCAAGGTGAACCCGGCCGACGCGCCGATCCTCTTCCTCACCATGCAGTCGTCGACGCTGCCTCTCTCGACGGTGGACGACTACGCCGAGACGGAACTGGCGCAGCGCCTGTCGATGGTCGACGGCGTGGCGCAGGTGAACGTCTACGGCTCGCAGAAATACGCCGTGCGCATCGCCGTCGATCCGGACCGCCTCGCCGCGACCGGCATCGGCGTGGACCAGATGCGTGAAGCGATCGCGGCGGCGAACGTCAACAAGGCCACCGGCTCGCTCAACGGGCAACGCCAGCTGCTGTCGATCCGTTCGGATGGCCAGTTGATGCGCGCCGCCGATTACGGCCAGGTGGTGGTGGCCTATCGCAACGGGGCGCCGGTGCGGCTGTCCGACATCGCCGTGCCGCGCGACAGCGTGCAGGACGACCAGAAGGCCAGCTGGTTCAACGGCCACCGCTCGATCACGCTCGCGATCCAGCGTCAGCCCGGCGCCAACACCGTGGAGACGGTGGACAAGATCTTCGCGCTCTTGCCCGCGTTCCAGGAGACGTTGCCGCCGTCGGTGAAACTCAACGTGATGTACGACCGTTCGGTATCGATCCGCGACTCCGTGCACGACGTGCAGTTCACCCTGGTGCTCGCCGGCATCCTCGTTGTGCTCGTGATCTATCTGTTCCTCGGCAACGCGTCGGCGACGCTCATACCCGCCGTGGCGCTGCCCATCTCGGTGCTCGGCACGTTCGGCGCGATGTTCGCGCTCGGCTACAGCCTCGACAATCTCTCGCTGCTGGCGTTGACGCTCGCCGTCGGTTTCGTCGTCGACGACGCCATCGTGATGCTCGAGAACATCATGCGCCACATCGAGCTCGGCGAAGAGCCCTTCGACGCCGCGGTGAAAGGCGCGAACGAGATCGGCTTCACCATCTTCTCCATGACGCTGTCGCTCGTCGCGGTGTTCATCCCCGTGATGTTCATGGGCGGCATCGTCGGTCGGCTGTTCCACGAGTTCGCCGTCGTCATCAGCGTGTCGATCCTCATCTCGGGCTTCGTCTCCATCACGCTCACGCCCATGTTGTGCAGCCGCTTCGTCAAGGCGCACGACCACGACAAGCGAAGCTTCATCGTCGTCGGCTTCGATCGCGGGTTCGCCGCGGTGACCGCCGGTTACACGCGCACGCTGGCCTGGTGCATGCGGCATCCGCGCACGGTGCTGCTCGGCTTCGCGCTGAGTCTCGTCGCCACGGGCCTGCTCTTCGTCGTCACCCCGAAGGACTTCATCCCGGCCGGCGACAGCGGCCAGCTTCGCGTCACCTCCGAAGGACCGACCGACATCTCGTTCGCCGCCATGTCCGCACGCCAGCAGGCGCTCGCGGACATCGCCATGAAGGATCCGAACATCGCGGCGGTCATGTCGAGCGTCGGCGCGGGTGGTCCGCGCTCCACCGTGAATTCGGGCTCGCTCCTGCTGCGCCTGAAGGACAGCGACGCGCGAGGTGGCACGACCCCCGACGAGATCATCCAGGGCCTGCGGCGCCAGTTCGCCGAGGTGCCCGGCATCCGCACGTACATCCAGAATCCACCCGCCATCCAGGTCGGAGGGCGGCAGTCGAAGGCCCAGTACCAGTACACGGTGCAGTCCACCGACCTGCATGCGCTGTACGACTGGTCGGGCAAGCTCGTCGCCGCGTTCCAGAAACTGCCGGGCTTCCAGGACGTCACGACGGACCTCGATCTGAACAGCCCGTCGATGGTCGTCAGCGTCAACCGCGACAAGCTCGCGCCGCTGGGCCTGACGATGGATCAGGTGCAGACCGCGCTCGGCACGGCGTTCGGCGAGAACCAGATCTCCACGATCTACGGCTCGGCCACGCAGTACTGGGTGATCCTGCAGGTGGAGCGCCGGATGCAGGACGATCCCGCCGTGCTGTCGCGGCTCTACGTCACGTCGGACAGCGGCAAGCTCATTCCCCTGAATACCGTGGCGCGTTTCGAGCGCAAGCCCCAGGTGCTCACGGTGAACCACCAGGGCCAGCTGCCGGCCGTGACGGTGTCGTTCAATCTCGCGCCGGGAGTGTCCTTGAGCGACGCGGTGGCGAGCATCGACCGCGCGACGACGGAGATGAAGCTGCCCGCCACGCTGAGCGGCAGCGTGCAGGGCACGGCGCAGGCGTTCCAGGATTCGGTCAAGGGCATGGGACTGCTGCTCCTGCTCGCGGTGTTCGTGATCTACCTCGTGCTGGGCATCCTGTACGAGAGCTTCATCCATCCGCTCACGATCCTCTCGGGCCTGCCGGCCGCGGCGGTCGGTGCGCTGCTGACGCTGGTGATCTTCAACGCGTCGCTCGACCTGTTCGCCTTCGTCGGCATCATCATGCTGGTGGGCATCGTGAAGAAGAACGCGATCATGATGATCGACTTCGCGCTGGAGCGTCAGCGCGACGCGGGGCTCGCGCCGCACGACGCGATCTTCGAGGCGTGCCGCGTGCGTTTCCGCCCGATCATGATGACGACCATGGCGGCGTTCGCGGGCACGTTGCCGATCGCGCTGGGCATCGGCGCGGGCGCGGAGACGCGCCGTCCGCTGGGCCTCGCCGTGGTGGGTGGCCTCGTCGTCTCGCAGATCCTGACGCTGTACCTGACGCCCGTGATCTACCTGTACATGAATCGCCTGCAGGACAGGCTGGCGCCCAGGAAGAAGCTCGATCCCGCGAGGGCCTGAGCCCTCGCGGGAGCCGATCGTATCGGCGACGATCCCCGGCGGGGATCAGTCGTGCGCCCCGTCCTTCGCGAACGCGCCCGGCGCCGAGCCGAAATCGCCATTGGCCTGCGCGGCCATGTACGCGAACGTCGCATAGACCGCCACGTTCTGCGCCAGCGCCTTCGGATCGATCTTGTCGAGCGTGTCGTTGGCGTTGTGGTGGTAGTCGAAGTAATCGGTACCGTCCTGCGTGAGCGACAGCGCGGCCATGCCCTTCGCGTGCATCTGCGAGAGGTCCGAGCCGCCACCGCCGGGCTTGTTCGGATCGTACGCGACGCCGATCGGCTCGATCACCTTCGCGATCTGCTCGATCGCGCCGCGCGCTTCCGGCTTCACGCTCGCGGTCATGCGCCAGATGCGGCCCGCGCCGAAGTCGGACTCGGTACCGAGCTGGAACTTCGAGACCTCCTTCGCGTGCGCTTCCGCATAGGCGCGGCCGCCCCACAGACCCATCTCCTCGTTCGCGAACGCGATCACGCGAATGGTGCGGTCGGGACGCTGCGGCATGTCCTTGATCAGCTTCGCGGCAGCCGCCGCGATCGCCACGCCGGCGCCGTCGTCGATGGCACCCGTGCCGAGGTCCCACGAGTCCAGGTGACCGCCGATGGCGACGACCTGGTCCGGATGCTTGCGGCCGGTCACTTCACCGATGACGTTCGCGCCTTCGTACGTGCCCGCGAAGCCCACATCGAGATCGAGCTTCAGCGTGACGGGCTTGCCTTGCTTCAGCACGCGTTCGAGCTGGTCGGCATCGGGCAGCGACAGCGCGGCCGCCGGGATGGCTGCCTTCGGATCCTGGAAGCCGGTGACGCCGGTATGCGGTGTGCGGCTGTGCGGATCGGTGCCGGCCGAGCGAAGCAGGAACGCCGCGGCGCCCATCTTCGCGGCGAGCACGGGGCCGCCGGTGCGCGTGGCGGAACCCTTGCCGTAATCGTGGCCGTCCTTCTGCTGCTGCATGTGCGTGCTGACGTAGACGATCTTGCCCTTCACGCTGGCCGGGTCGGCCTTCTTCAGTGCGTCGAGGTCGTCGAAGCCCACCACTTCCGCGGTGAGGCCGCCCGAGGGCGTGCCGGCCGAGTAGCCCAGCGCCGTGAGCAGGAGCGGCTGGGGATACGGCGAGACGATCGCGCCACGCTCGCTGCGGCGCTGCCAGAGCGGGTAGCTGACTTTCTCCGTGTAGACCTTGTCGAAGCCCATGGCCTTGAACTTCGCGACGGTCCAGGCGACGGCGCGCGCATCGGCTTCGCTGCCGGCCACGCGCGGGCCCACCTCGGTGGTGAGCCCCGACACGAATTCGTAGCCGGTGTTGTCGTTCATCGCGCGGTCGCGCAGTTCGGTCGCCGCGGCGACGGCCTTCTCGGGAATCGTGGTGGCCTTATCGGCGGCGTGGGCGGAGAAGGCGAGCGCGAGGCATGCGGCCAGCGCATGCAGGCGGAAGGTGTGACGCATCGAATGACCCCCGGGGACGGAAACGTCGATTATTGCGCCGGGGAACGCAGGGCAGATAGGCCGGAAGTCATGGGCCGGAATCGGCTTCCACCCCTCGGTAGAGACCTGGCTACCAAAGGGGTGGGAGCCGATCGTATCGGCGATCGTTCCTGCCGCGGGATATCAGATCTCGCGATTCTGCTGCTTCAGCAGATCGCGGATTTCCGTCAGCAGCGCGACGTCGGCCGGCGGGGCGGCGGGAGCCGCTTCCTCGCGACGCGTGAGACGGTTGATCGCCTTGACCACGACGAAGATCGCGAAGGCGATGATGATGAACTGGATGAGCACGTTGATGAAGATGCCGTACTGCACGGCGACTTCCTTGACCCCTTCGCTGGCGGGCCTCAGCACCCATTTCCAGTCCGAGAAATCGATGCCGCCGATCAGCCATCCGATCGGGGGCATGATGATGTTGTCGACGAGCGACGTGACGATCTTGCCGAACGCGGCACCGATCACCACACCGACCGCGAGGTCGATCACGTTACCGCGCAGTGCGAATTTCTTGAATTCCGCGACGAAACTCATCGGCCCTTCCTCCTCGTGGCATTGGCGTCGGTCGTCAAACCTAACGATCCGTATGTAGGCATACCGCGAAGTCAGCTCACGCGTCCCTCGAGCGTGACGACATCGCCCAGCGTGGCGACGAAGCGATCCCCGCGGTGGAGCGCGGCCACACCGGCTGGCGTGCCCGTGTAGACGATATCACCCGCCTTCAGTTCGAACAGCCGCGACAGCGCGCTGAGGATGTGCGGCACGTCGAGCACCATGTCCGCGAGCGTCGCAGACTGGCGGCGCTCGCCGTTGACCGTCAGGGCGATGGGCGTCGTCGCGTCCGGGATGTAATCCGTCGCGGGAACGATGGCCGAGACCGGCGCGGAGTGATCGAAGGCCTTGGCGACGTCCCACGGCGCGCCCTTGGCCTTGGCCTGCGCCTGCAGGTCGCGACGGGTCAGGTCGAGCCCGATGCCGTAGCCCCAGACGATGCGCGCGGCCTGTTCGACCGTGAGGTCGGTGCCGCCGCAGCCGAGCGCCACGACCATCTCCACTTCGTGATGCAGGTCGTTGGTGGCGGACGGGTAGGGCACGTCGGCGCCGTCGGTGACCAGCGCGTCGGCCGGCTTGGTGAAGAACATGGGATTCGCCGTGTCGACCGAGGCGCCCATTTCCTTCGCGTGATCGGCGTAGTTGCGGCCGATGCAGAAGACGCGGCGGACGGGGAACCGCTCGGTGCGGCCGACGACGGGGATGCTCGGCGGAGCCGGCGGGGGAATGACGGTATTCATGGCCCAAGCGTATCAGGTGACACCTGTCACGACAGATGACTGATACCGGAAAGTGGTGCACGGTCCGGACGCATCGCATGATCGTGCTGCGAGTCTGACCAGGGGCGAGGGCAAGGGGACGATGAATTCGAACGCCGAGCTGCTCAAGCAGCTCAAGATCGACAAGTCGCACAAGGAGGCGCACGGGGGCGGGGGTGGCCCGCGGGCGCGCACCGTGCTGATCGGCGCCCTCGCGGTGCTCGTCGTCCTCGCCATCGCCGGCGGCGCATGGGACTTCCTCGCCCGGCGGCCGGTGGAGGTGCGCACGGCGACCGCCGTCGCGCCGACCGCCGCCGGCGACGCCGGGGCGGTGCTCCAGGCCACGGGCTACGTGACCGCGCGGCGCCAGGCGACCGTGTCGGCCCAGATCACCGGTGCGCTGGTCGAGGTGCACATCGAGGAAGGCGACCGCGTCGCGAAAGGCCAGATCCTCGCCCGCCTCGAAGACAACGCCCTGCGCGCCAGCCTCGAGTCGGCGCGTGCGAACGCCGCGGCCGCGCACGCGAACGTCGTTCAATCGCAGGCGCAACTCGACCAGGCGCTGCGCGACGCCGATCGCCAGGAGACGCTGGTCGGGCGGGGGCTCGTGTCCCGCCAGTTCGCCGAGCAGACGCGCACGCAGGCCAACACGTTCCGCGCGCAACTCAACACGGCACGGCGCCAGGCCGACGCGGCCGACGCCCAGGTCGGCGTGGGGCAGGTCAACCTCGATTACACGGTGGTGCGCGCGCCCTTCGATGGCGTGATCACGGACAAGGCCGCCCAGGTCGGCGAGATCGTCTCGCCGCTCTCGGCCGGTGGCGGCTTCACGCGTACCGGCGTCGGCACGATCGTCGACATGGATTCGCTCGAGATCGACGTCGACGTCAACGAGGCCTATATCGGCCGCGTGCAGCCCGACATGCCGGCGGAAGCCGTGCTCGACGCGTACCCGGACTGGCGCATCCCCGCGCACGTCATCGCCATCGTGCCGGCGGCCGACCGCGGCAAGGCCACGGTGAAGGTGCGCGTGGCGCTGGAAACGAAGGACGGCCGGATCGTGCCCGACATGGGCGTGCGCGTGTCGTTCCTCGAACGCCGCGCGCCTGCGCAGGCCGCCTTGCCGAAGGGCGTGCTGGTGCCGGCCAACGCCGTCGTGCGTCGCGACGATCGCGACGTCGTCTTCGCCGTGGCCGATGGCAAGGCCGCCCGCCGCCAGGTGACGGCCGCGGCACAACCGAACGGCGATCTGCGCCTCGTCAGCGACGGCCTCGCGGCCGGCGACACCGTGATCGTCTCGCCCCCCGCCGACCTCGCCGACGGCGCCGCCGTCCGCGTCGCCACCTCACCGACCACGAACTGACCCCGCGGAGACTCACCGATGGCCACCCTGATCGACATCCAGGATCTTTCGAAGGTTTACGAACGCGGCCGGCAGAAGGTGGAGGTGCTGCACGGCGTCGATCTGAAGATCGAACAAGGCGACTTCCTCGCGCTGATGGGACCGTCCGGCTCGGGCAAGACGACGCTGCTCAACATGATCGGCGGCCTCGACACGCCCACGGGCGGCAGCATCACGGTGGGCGGCGACCGCATCGACCAGCTCGGGTCCGGCGCGCTGGCGAAGTGGCGTGCCGCGCACGTCGGCTTCGTTTTCCAGTTCTACAACCTCATGCCGATGCTTACCGCGCAGCGCAACGTCGAGCTTCCGCTCCTGCTGACGAAGTTGTCGGGGGCGCAGCGCCGGCAGAACGCGTCCATCGCGCTGCAACTCGTGGGCCTCGCCGATCGCGCGTCGCACAAGCCGTCCGAGCTGTCCGGCGGCCAGCAGCAGCGCGTCGCGATCGCCCGCGCGATCGTGTCCGATCCCACGCTGCTCGTCTGCGACGAGCCGACCGGCGACCTCGATCGCCAGTCGGCGGAAGACATCCTCGGCCTGCTGCGCGAACTCAACCGCGAGCACGGCAAGACGATCGTGATGGTGACGCACGATCCGAAGGCCGCCGAGTACGCCAACCACACGCTGCACCTCGACAAGGGATCCCTTGTCGAACAGGCCGTGAGCTGAGCGACGAGGATGCCGGCATGAAATACCTGCATCTCATCTGGGCCGCGCTGTTCCGTCGCAAGGCGCGCACGTTCTTCACCCTCATCTCGATCCTTGCCGCCTTCCTGCTCTTCGGCATGCTCGACGCCACGCGCGCCGCCTTCTCCTCGGGCGACAGCGTCATCGGCGTGGACCGCCTGCTGACGACGTCGAGGTATTCGATCATCCAGTCGCTGCCCGCGAGCCTCGGCACGCGCATCGCGGCCGTGCCCGGCGTGGCCGCGGTGGGATCGGCGAACTGGTTCGGCGGCATCTACCAGGATCCGAAGAACTTCGTGCTCAGCTTCGCCGTGAGCGACAACTTCCTCGACATCTACCACGAGATCGAACTGCCCGCCGACCAGCGCAAGGCGTTCGACGCGACGCGTACGGGCGCCGTCGTCGGCGAGCCGCTGGCGAAGCGTTTCGGCTGGAAGGTCGGCGACAAGATTCCCCTGCAGTCGACGATCTTCCCGCAGCGCAACGGCGACAAGACCTGGCCGTTCGACATCGTCGGCATCTACAAGGCGGCGCCCGGCGCGGCGAACGGCACCGATCAGCAGTTCTTCTTCCACCACAAGTATTTCCAGGAGGCCAACGCGTTCCAGGGCATCGGCACGACCGTCGGCTGGTACGTCGTGAAGCTCACCTCCGCCGACAGGGCGGACGCGGTGGCGAAGGCGATCGACGCCCTGTCCGCCAACTCGGACCACGAAACCAAGACGCAGACCGAGCAGGCCTTCAACGCCTCGTTCGCGAAGCAGCTCGGCGACATCGGCCTCATCGTGTCCGCGATCATGGGCGCCGTGTTCTTCACGCTGATCCTGCTCACGGGCAACACGATGGCGCAGGCCGTCCGTGAGCGGACCAACGAGCTGGCGGTGCTGAAGACCATCGGCTTCTCCAGTCGCAGCGTGCTGTGCATGGTGCTCGCCGAGGGCGTGCTCCTGCTGCTGCTCGGCGGCGTGCTGGGCCTCGTGCTCGCAGGCATCGTCGTGCCGATCGTCGCGAAGGGCAGCGGGGGCATGCTCAACCTGCCGCCGCTCGGCATGCAGACGTGGACGCTCGGCATCGTGCTGATGCTCGTCATCGGCGCGCTCGTCGGCCTGCTGCCCGCCATCCGTGCCATGCGACTTAACATCGTCGACGCGCTCGCCGGTCGTTGAGAGGACACTGACGATGAAATCACTGAAGAAGTTCGGCGCCGGCCTGCTCACGCTGCTGATCGTCGCGGTGTTCCTCGCGATCTGGATCGCGTTGCCCTGGCCCGGCATCGTGGCGCTCGCCGTCGTGCTGGCGCTGTGGATGGCGCTGACCCGCCGCGGTCGGCAGACGTGGGAGGTGACGAAGGTCGGACTCGCCACGGTGACCCAGCGGCTCGGCTCGTCGTCGGTCGTGGTCGTGGGCATCGCGGGCGTGGTCGGCGTGCTGGTCGCCATGCTCGCCATGAGCGAAGGCTTCGCCGAGACGTTGCGCTCGACCGGCAACGACCAGACGGCGATCGTGCTTCGCGGCGGCTCGCAGGCGGAACTCAATTCGATCCTCGATCGCGACAGCGCCAACGTCGTCGTCCAGGCGCCGGGCGTGAAGAAGGATGCTGAGGGCAAGCCCATCGCCTCGGGCGAACTGGTCGTGGTGGCCAACCTGCCGAAGAAGGGCGATCCGCAGAGCGACGCCAACGTGCCCATTCGCGGCGTGAGCGAAGACGTGTGGAACCTGCGCCAGCAGGTGAAGATCGTGGAAGGCCGCAAGTTCCAGCCGGGGCTGCGCGAACTGATCGTGGGCAAGGGTGCCCGCGCGCAGTTCGAGGGCCTCGACGTCGGCAAGAGCATCCGCCTCGCCGGACAGACCTGGACGGTGGTGGGCGTGTTCGATTCGGGCGACGCGCTCGAGTCGGAGCTCTGGGGCGACACGCAGAGCGTCGCGTCCGCCTACCGGCGCGGCAGCAGCGTGCAGTCCGTGACGGTGCTGCTCGATTCACCGAAGGCGTTCGACACGTTCAAGGCGGCCCTGGCCGGCGATCCGCGCCTGAAGGTCGACGTCAGCACGACGCGCGAGTACTTCGGCAAGCAATCGGAAGGCCTGACGAAGGTGCTGCGCGCGGTGGGCATCACCGTGGGCATCATCATGGCGATCGGCGCGGTCTTCGGTGCGCTCAACACGATGTTCGCGGCGATCCAGGCGCGTGCGCGCGAGATCGCGACGCTGCGCGCCATCGGCTTCCGCGGCCTTCCCGTGGTGGTGTCGATCATGCTGGAGACGATGTTGCTCGCGCTGCTCGGCGGATTGATAGGCGCAGGCATCGTCTGGGTGATCTTCAACGGCTACACCGCGTCGACGCTGGGTGCGAATTTCAGCCAGGTCGTCTTCCGCTTCCACGTGAGCGGCGACCTGCTCTGGACGGGCATCAAATGGGCGCTGGCCATCGGCTTCATCGGCGGGTTGTTTCCAGCGCTGCGTGCCGCGCGTCTGCCGGTGACGGCGGCGCTTCGCGAGCTCTGACCTCCTCGTCGCGGAAACGCTGGCACGAGGCGAGCGCCGCGATCGCGATGCCGAACAGCGTGCCGGCGCGGGCCAGCCACCAGCGCCGGCACCGCGGGCACCGAATGCACGATGGCCCGATCGTTCCCACGGTAAGCTCCGGCGGCTGAGAGAGGCGACGAGGCTAGGGACGCGTACCGGTTGCGGATATGGAAGTTTTCTCAAAAATCGTCGCAGGCCGGAGGCCTGCGACGCAGGTCACACTTTGCGCACCCGCATCATCGTGATGATGCCGACGCCGACCAGGATGATCGCCATGCCGACCAGCTCGAACACGCCCACGTGCTCGCCCGCGAGCAGCACGCCGAACACGACGGCCACGGGCGGATTCACGTAGGCGTAGCTGGTGGCCAGCGCGGGACGGACCGTCTTGAGCACGTACAGGTAGGCGCTGAAGGCGACGATCGAGCCGAACACGATGAGGTAGGCGAGCGCGACGGTCGCGCTGGTCTCCGGATGCGCGGGAATGCGCTCGCCGCGCAGCAGCGCGATGATCGCCAGCGACACGCTCGCGCAGAGCATCTGCGCGGCGGTGTTCATCGGGCCCTTGGGCATGTCCTGGCGTTTCGACCACACGGAGCCGAAGGCCCACGACATGGCGGCGACGATCAGGGCGACGGCGCCCAGCGGTGCGCCCGACAGGCCGGCCCCCAGGTTCAGCACGACGACGCCCGCGAAGCCCAGCAGCAGTCCGGCGGTTTCGCCGCGCGTCGGCCACTCGCGGTAGATGCCCCCGAAGACGGCCGCGAACAGCGGCATGCTCGCCACCGCGACGGCGGCGATGCCGGAGCTGACCGACTGTTCGGCGAAGCAGACCAGGCCGTTGCCGCCGGCGAGCAGCAGCGTGCCGACGATGGCGGCGTTCTTCCACTGCCGCGCCGTCGGCAGCGCGGCGCCGCGCAGGCGCAGCACCGCGAACAGCAGCACGCCCGCGATCGCGAAACGCAGCGCGGCGAGCAGGAACGGCGGATAGCTGACCAGCGCGTAGCGGATGCCGAGGTACGTCGAACCCCAGATCACATAGAGCGCGAACAGGGCGAGCGGCACCATCCAGCGCGGGTCGCGCACGACGGAGGCGGGGGCCTGACTGGGCGTGAGGGCGGCGTCGGACATGCGGTGTTCCAGGGCTGTCACGCGACGCATCGTGCGCCGCGAATCACGCACGATATCGTCCGCGGGCCGCGGACGGTAGCGAAACCTTCGCCGGTCAGCCTTGAGCGGCTTTCATGGCCCGCTCGGTGGCGAGCAGCTGCTGCTTGATCTCGAGTCCCCAGCGCCAGCCGCCGAGGCTGCCGTCCTCGCGGATGATGCGGTGGCAGGGCACCAGCAGGGCGAGGCGGTTGCTGCCGCACGCGCGACCGATCGCCCGCGCGGCGTTGGGCACGCCGAGCGCCGCCGCGAGTTCGCCGTAGCTCAGGGTCTCGCCGCGCGGGATGCGGGTCAGGGCATCCCAGACGCGCCATTGGAACGCGGTCGCCGCGACGTCGAGCGGCGGGAGCGTGGGTGCGTCGGCGTCGCTCCATCCCAGCTCGTGCGCGACGCGCGCGATGACCGCGTCCAGCCACTCCTCGCGCCCCTCGTCGACGCGCTCGCGGGTCGCATAGGGGAATTCGTCGCCCAGGCGCGCCTCGAGTTCCGCGTCGTCGGCCCCGAGCGTCACCGAGCAGATGCCCTTCGCCGTCGTCGCGACGAGCAGGCGCCCCAGCGGCGTGGTCGTGGTGGTGTAGCGGATCGACGCACCCGCGCCGCCGGCGCGATAGCTGGCCGGCGTCATGCCGAGCCGCCGGTCGCTTTCCTCGTAAACGCGGCTGCCCGATCCGAAGCCCGCCTCGTAGACGGCGTCCGTGACCGCGGCGCCATCCCGCAGCGCCTCGCGCAACTGGTCGAAGCGGCGCGCCCGCGCGTATTCCGCCGGACTCAGGCCGTAGCGGCGCCGGAACGCGCGTTGCAGGTGCGTCGGACTGAGACCGGCGACGGCGGCCAGGCTGGCGAGATCGGTCGGCCCGTCCTCGCGATCGAGGGTGGCGCGGACGCGTTCGAGCGCATCGTCGGCGTGGGGACGCATGGCGTGAGCGTGAGCCTGGTGCATGATGGCCTCCTTCATGGGAAGCCAGCGTAGGCGGGGCCGCGCCCCGCGACCATCCGGTTCTTGCGCTGTCAGTGGTGGTGGACGGGCTGGCCCTGGCGGATCACCACGAACTCGCCCTCGAGCACGTCCGGGTCCTTCGGCGCGGACGCCTGGGCGCCCACGGGACGGCCACGGGCGAGCTTCCACTGGCGCACCGCGAAGAACGCGAGGCCGCCGACGAACAGGACGCCGATCACCACCACGCCGAACACGAGCAGCACGCCCACGGCGGCGAGGCCCAGCACCAGCGACAGGGCGCGGACGAGGGGATTACGCGAGCGGCGGATGGGCGGGAAGACGAAGCGCATTGGTTAAAAATCCGTATGGCACAATGACATGCGTGTAAGCCTCTTTACCTTGGGGCATCCGATCCTCATAGACAAGTGCCATGACCCCTATCACCGATGCCGCTCCCCTCTGCCTGCTCACGGACATCCCCGACGGTGGCGCCGTCGAAGTCGAGGCCCTGCTTCGTGGCGAGGCTGAGTCGCTGCTCGTCTACCGTCATGGCGACGACGCGCGGGCGTACCTCAACGTCTGTCCCCATGCGGGCCGCCGGCTGGATTACGCGCCGGGCAAGTTCCTGGTCCGCGGCGGCACCATCATCTGCGCGGCCCACGGCGCGTCCTTCGCGGCCGATTCCGGTGAATGCACGCAGGGCCCGTGCAAGGGCGACAGCCTGCGGCGCATCGACGTCCGCGTCGTCGATGGCGCGGTCCGCCTCGCCTGAGATATTTCTCGATCAGCGATACATCAGGTTGATGGTCACGATGGTGATCACCAGCATCAGGACCGTGAGCGGGACGCCGGCCCGCAGGAAATCCTTCGAGCGATAGCCGCCGGGGCCCGCGACCATCATCAGGGCCGGGTGACCCGACGACAACAGGAACGTGTTCGACGACGATACGGCCACGATCAGCGCATAAGCGGACGGGTTGCCGCCCGTACTCACCGCGACACTGATCGCGATGGGCACCATCATCACCGTGGCGCCCACGTTCGACATCACTTGCGAGAACAGGAGAGTGAGGATCGCGATGGACGCCTGCAGGGTCCACTGCGGGGCGTGGCCGAGGATCGCGAGCACTTCCTGGGCGATCCACGACGCCGTGCCCGTCGAGTCCATCGACCAGCCCAGGGGAATCAGGCACGCGGTGACGAAGATGGTCTTCCAGTTGATGGCCTTGTAGGCCTCGTCCATGTTCAGCACGCCGGTGAGCAGCATGCCCACCGCGCCCGTCATCATCGCGACCGACAGGTCGAGGTGGGTGAAGAGGGCCAGGCACTTCGCCAGCACGAAGAAGCCCACGGCCTGCCAGATCTTGCCGGGGCGCTGTTCTTCCTTCGGAATGTCGGTGACGACGACGATGTCGCGGTCTTCCTCGGCCAGCATCAGGTCGCGCCACTTGCTGTGCAGCACGAGCGTGTCGCCGGCGCGGAGGGTGACGGCGCGGACATCCTCGCGGAACACCTCGTCGCCGCGGTTCACCGCCAGCACCGAAATGCCGAAACGCTTGCGCAGGCGGAGGTCGCCCACCGACTGCTTGATGAAGCGCGAGCTGGGCGGCACCACGGCCTCGGAAATACCGGCGCGGGTGGTGTTGAACTGCTCCCCGAGCTGGCGCATGCGCCACGACACGCGGCAGAGCTGGTTGTTGGCGAACGCGTTGATGGCGTCGCGCGGGGCCAGCACGCCGAGCACGGTACCGACCCAGATCATCTGGTCCGAGGGCGGCGCCACGCGGCTTTCGTTGCCGTTCTTGATCGCCAGGATCAGCGGCGCGCCGTGCAACTGCTCGACCTCGCCGATGCTCATGCCGACCAGCGGGCTCTCGGCGGTGACGGTCAGCTCGGCCGTTTCGCCCGCGATGCCGTAGGTGTCGGCGAAGTAGCTCTCGGTTCTGCCCGGCGTGACCTTGAGGCGCTCGTCCTCGCGCTCGGGCAGCAGCCGGCGGCCGAAGAAATAGAAGAACAGGATGCCCACCACCGCGAGCACGAGGCCGACGGGCGTCACGCTGAACAGGCCGAACTTGGGAATCGTGTGCGCGCCGGGGGGCAGGTTGCTGTTCGCGCTGGCGACGAGGTCGTTGAGGACGATCAGCGGGGAGTTCGCGATCAGCGTGGTGTTCGTGGCCGTCAGGATGCAGAAGGCCATCGGCAGCAGCAGGCGCGACAGCGGCACGCCGGTGCGGGCCGAAAGGCGGCTGGTCACCGGGATCATCAGCGCGGCCAGCGCCTGGCTGGGGATTACGGCGCTGAACAGGCTGGTGACGCTGTTGACGACGACGCCCAGCCGGGACTCCACGCCGCGCGCCATGCGCATCACGAAGGCCGCGGTGAGGTTGAGAACGCCGGCGCGATCGAGACCCGCGCCCATGATCATGATGGCGATGATCGCGATGACGGCGTTACCGGCGAAGCCGTTGAACACCTGGTCGCCGGGAATGAGTCCCGTGAGGCCGATGGTGACCACGACCAGCAGGGCGACCATGTCGGCCCGGATCCACTCCAGAACGAGCATGAGCATGGTGAAGCCCACCAGGCCCAGCACGAGGATCATTTCGGGAGTGAGGGTCAGAGCCACTAGCCGGCTGTCCGGATCCGGTCGATGGAGGCGTGCGGTGGCATCTACGGCGCCAGCTGCGGTGATTGCCGCAGGAGTATACGCGCTGGGGGTGGCTCGCGGCTGAAGCTGATCCCCGTAGGAGCGCACCTGGGCGCGATAGCTGCTCGCGGCAAGCCC
The DNA here is from genome assembly GCF_900111665.1 of Luteibacter sp. 329MFSha. Taxonomy (NCBI): domain Bacteria; kingdom Pseudomonadati; phylum Pseudomonadota; class Gammaproteobacteria; order Lysobacterales; family Rhodanobacteraceae; genus Luteibacter; species Luteibacter sp. 329MFSha. Next base: position 223,647 of record NZ_FOJE01000002.1, read on the forward strand.
CAATCGCGCCCAGGTGCGCTCCTACCGCGAATCGCGGCGGGCGCGGTCAGCGGCTGAGGTTGCTCACCGCCAAGTCCAGAATCGAATCGCCGCGGCCGCTCATCACGGCCTTCAGCGCGTACAGGCTGAAGCCCTTCGCCTGCTCGGCGGTGATCTTCGGCGGCATGGACAGCTCCTGCCGGTTGCTGACGACGTCGAGCACGGCGGGGCCCTCGTGCGAGAGGACCTCGGCGATGGCCGACTGCAGATCGCTGGCGCGCGTGACCCGGCGGCCGTGGATGCCCATCGCGTTGGCCATCGCGGCGAAGTCCGGGTTGTCGAGCTGCACGCCGGTCTCGATGTAGCCGGAAGCCTTCATCTCCAGCTCCACGAAGCCCAGCGTGCCGTTGTTGAGGACGATCACCTTCACCGGCAGCTTCTGCTGCGCCAGCGTGATGAAGTCGCCCATCAGCATGGTGAAGCCGCCGTCGCCCGAGAGCGAGATCACCTGCCGCCCCGGATAGGCGGCCTGCGCACCGATGGCCTGCGGCATCGCGTTGGCCATCGAGCCATGCACCAGCGAGCCCAGAAGGCGGCGCTTGCCGTTCATGCGCAGGTAGCGCGCGGCCCAGATCGTCGGCGTGCCGACGTCGAAGGTGAACACCGCATCCTCTTCCGCCAGGTCGCTGACCAGGCGCGTCACCTGCTGCGGATGGATGAGGTCGTGACGACCGTCGATGCGCGCCAGTTCGTCGAGGCCTTCGCGCGCCCGCGCGTAGTGCGCCAGGCAACGGTCGAGATGGCCGCGCAGACGCTTCGGTTCGATGCGGGGAAGCAGCGCGCGCAGCGTCTCGCCCACGTCGCCGACGACGCCTAGATCGACACGGCAGCGCCGCCCGATGTTGCCCGGGCGGATGTCAACCTGCGCGATCGTCGCGTCCTCCGGATAGAACTGGCGATACGGGAAATCCGTGCCGAGCATCAGCAGCGTGTCGCAATCCTCCATCGCGTGGTAGCCGGAACTGAAGCCGATGAGGCCCGTCATGCCCACGTCGAACGGATTGTCGTACTCCACGAATTCCTTGCCGCCCAGCGCGTGCACGATCGGCGACTTCAGCGCCTCCGCGAGCGCGATCAGCTCGTCGTGCGCGCCCGCGGTGCCGCGACCGCAGAGCAGCGTCACGCGCTTGCCGGCATTGAGCAGGTCGGCCAGCGCGTCGAGTTCCCGCTCGCCCGGGACCACCTTCGGCGCCGGGGGCAGCAGGCCCGCGGCCGGCGTCACCTTCTTCACGGGCGACTTGCGCATCGCGACGTCGCCGGGAATGACCACGACGGCGACACCGCGTTGCCCCACCGCCGCGCGGATGGCCGACTCCAGCACGTGCGGCATCTGCGACGCGTCCGAGACCATCTCGCAGTACACGCTGCACTCGCGGAACAGCTCGGTCGGATGCGTCTCCTGGAAATAGCCGCTGCCGATCTCGCCGCTGGGGATGTGCGCCGCGATGGCGAGCACCGGCGTGCGCGAACGATGGCAGTCGAACAGGCCGTTGATCAGGTGCAGGTTGCCCGGGCCGCAGCTACCGGCGCATACCGCGAGCTCACCGGTCAGCTGCGCTTCGCCGCCGGCGGCGAACGCGGCCGATTCTTCGTGACGCACGTGGACCCAGTCGATGGCCCCCCGCTCGCGCAGCGAGTCGGTGATGGCGTTGAGGCTGTCGCCCACCAGGCCATAGATGCGGCGGACGCCGGCTTCTTCGAGCGTCGCCGCGATGAGGTCGGCGAGATTGGAGATCGACATGGACAGGGGCTCCGGTCGGTGACGTGAAGCCCCATGTTATGCGCCTCGATCAGTCAACGACCTGTCGTCGGACCCGACCACTCGTACAGGTAATCCCACACACCGTGGCCGAGCCGCGTGCCACGACGCTCGAAATGGGTCTCGATGCGCCATGCCGGACGCTCGGCGACCGCGCCCGGCCCGATGCGGTTGCGCCAGCCCTCGGCGGCTTCCATCGTCTCGCGCATGTGCTCGGCGTACGCCTCCCAGTCCGTCGCCAGATGCAGCAGACCGCCCGGGGCCATGCGCGAGGCGAGCAGCTCCACGAAGGCCGGCTGCACGAGGCGACGCTTGTTGTGGCGCTTCTTGTGCCACGGATCGGGGAACCAGATGCGCACCTCGGACAGGGTGCCCGGCGGGATCTCGTTCTCCAGCACCTCGACGGCGTCGTGCTTGTACAGGCGCACGTTCGACGCGTCGCGTGCCGCGAGCGCGTTCATCAGGCGGCCAACGCCAGGACCGTGCACTTCCACGCCGATGTAATCGCGGGCGAGATCGTGCTCGCTCGCCCAGGCCAGCGCTTCGCCGTTGCCGAAACCGATTTCCAGCACGCGTGGCGCGCCACGGCCGAACGTCGCGTCGAGATCGCGCGCGTCGCCCGTGTAGTCGAGCCCGAAGCGTGCCCAGTGGTCGTCGAACGCGCGCTGCTGCGCGGGCGTCATGCGTCCCTCGCGCAGCACGAAGCTACGGATGCGGCGATGGAACGGGCCGTCGCCCGGGGTGCCTTCGTCGTGCGTCATCGTCAACGCTCCGACGAAGTGAAGAGGCGACCGACGAGCGAGCCGTCCGCGGCGGGGGAAGAAAGGGTCATGGATGGTTCCGGTCGAAAAGGCGCGGCTCGACGGTCGGCAGGGGGAGCAAGGCGCGTACTCGCGCGCTCCACGCCTCCGGCGTCATCGGCATCCGCGAATTGTACGACCCATGCCCGCTCCGGGCGACATCGCGATCGCAAGGGCAGCCTAGCGGCCGTTCCCACGCCACCCGCCGGGCCCGCCCCGCATCGGAATTCCCGTACCGGGCTGATTCCCGCCCGACATGCCGGTTCCCGGTTGAGGCGCGCGGCTGTTCGTCATGCCGGTGCCCGGCTGCGCCGGCCGCGGGTACCCGTAGACACCCTGATTCCAGCCGCGATCCCCGTGCCCGGGCCGATCGTTCGACCGATCCGGCGACAACCGGACACCGCCTCCCGTGGCCATGCCGTGGCCGCCACCGCCCGGCGGTGCGGCCAGCGTCAGCGACCCGTTGTTACGTCCCGGTCCGTGGTCGTGATCATGGTCACCGCCATGACCGCCACCCGGCCCGTCGTGATCGTGCCCGTGCCCCGGACGGCCCCGGCCATCGCCATGGCCGCCCCGGTCATACCCGTATCCCGGCGGATAGCCATCGCCGTAGTAGAAGCCGCTGTCGACGACGGAGCCGTTCTCGTAGCTGGTCCGCTCCTGATAACCACCGCCTCCGGTCGACACCTGGCCACCCACGTAAAGGCGCGCCGGTTGGGGCAGGGTGCCGGTGCTCACCGTCTCCTTGCGAACCGGCGCCGAGGGGCCGGAGATGTAACTCACGCCCGGCCTGGGCATGTCGGCGGTCGACACGCTGCGCGACTGCGCGGTTGCTCCCCCGGCGACGAGCACCAGGGAGACGGCGATGGACAACGAAGACGAACGACGCATGATCCGGCCCTCGTGAGGATTCCCCGCCCCGATTATGCGCCCGGCCCTCGCGCAACGCTCAGGCCCCGGCGGACAGGTTCAGCCAGCCGCCACCTTTCCCCCGGCACGCCCGGCGTATTACCATCCGAGCCCGACGCGGGTGTAGCTCAATGGTAGAGCTGTAGCTTCCCAAGCTACTGACGAGGGTTCGATTCCCTTCACCCGCTCCAGCTCTTGTCCCCGGAGCTAGACGCTTCCTCGGCAAAGTGTCTCTGGTCGGCACTCAAAGAGCGCCATGGGTCATCACAGGCCCTTGCGACGGCGCCTGCTGCTGCGCCACCTGCTGGCTTTGTTCCTGCTGTCGAGCCTGCGCCTGTTCGAACTGCTGCATGGCCAGCGGCCACTTGGCTCCGCTCTGTTCCATCGGCGTCATCGCTTCCGCCGTGGGGACACTCGTGCGCAGGTCGAACAAATGGTCCGTTCGCCCAGGCGGGGTCTGCACGCCCCATAGCCGCTGGCCGTCGGTCGACAGGGCCACCATGTCGATGCGCTGTAAGCCATCCGCCCGAGCTTGCACGGCGGCTGCGGACGCCAACTGGTCGCTGTGAACATCCGGGGTTCGGCCCAGGCTTTGGTCCAGCGAGACCACGTGCCCACGCGCTTGCTGGTAAAGCGCATGGTCCGGGTGCGACGGGTCATCCAGCCGCTGTGGCGCCACGGGCACGTGCTGGTACTGGTGCGGACCGTCCGCGGTGTGGTCGAAGGTATGCGGCACGGCCGGCTGCGAGCTGCTGTCGAGATACGGGATGGATTGCTGCGACGGCGCCAGGTTGAGACCTGCCTGTTCCATCATGTCCTCGTGCAACCCGACGTGCTTCATGTTGATCTGGATTTGCGGGGCAGGGCCTCGGCCGTGTGTGGCGGCACGTTCTTCCGAGCCAATGACGGCGATTGCCCATCCCGCGTAGTAATTCGGATAGTCCTCGATACCACCGTGGGCCAAACGCATGGCCTGACGGTTGTCTTCTGGCGCTGGATTCACTGGGCGGTCGAAGTAGTTGTAGCCCATGGCAGCTATGTTGGACGGCGTGTGCGCCATCGAGAGGTCGGCGTCGAGCTGCACATTGGCCCGCGGTACGAGTGCCCCGTTCCTGACCTCGAGGAAATCGGCGGCACGCGAGTGGTTCGCGCGGTCAATGGCCGCCAGACTCACGCTTCCGCGTTCATGCTCGACTCGACTGCGCAGCGCATTCCATCCGGAGATGTGGGCGCTCGCTTCATCTTCACGAGCAGCCTGAATGCGGCGCTCCACCAGTGCGGTGTAGTCATGTACGGGACCGGGTGTCGCAGCGAGCGCCCGCACGTCGGCGACGAAGCTCGCACGAGCTTGCGCCGCGGCTTGCGCATTGAACCCGTGCTGGACTTCGTGTCCGATAACGAACGTCAAATCGTAGGGGTCATAATGCCCCGTCCCGCCTGGAGGTGTGGCGCTCATCAACCGCTCGCTGACAAGATTCATCGAATGCGTCGGCGCGCTGAAACTGCCGCCCACCCCCGCACCGGGGGCGGCGAATGTGAACGACTCGAGGATGCGGTGCTGCGGTTGCATCGGGTCGACCGTGGTGGCCGCGCGCTTGATGTCGGCGGCCAGGGCTGGTGAACCGTTGAGCGTGTCTTGCAAGTTCTTCAACATGTCCGCCGTGACCGGATGCGCGGCACCCGAAGCATCGGGATAGGTCTTGCCGGCGAAGTCCACCACCATCGCTTGCACCCTCAACACCGATCGCAGGTCCGTGCTCTGTCCCGAGATCGGGAACGCGGACGCGGGCAGGGTCATCGTCCGGGTCGTGGAATCGTATTCACCCACGGGGCGGTCGGGCGAGCTGGGACCGGCAACGGCAAAACCGTGCAGCGCGCCGCGAGTCACCTCCGCGTCGAGACGTTGGTTCAAGCCCGGGTCCGACGACAGCGCTGCTCGGAGGGATGCCACGTGGGCCGGGGTAACGCCCGGCTGCTGCGCGAACTGGTCAACCGCGGCGTCAAGTGCAGGGTGAGGCGTAGCCATAGACAAGTCCTTTCTGATCAGCGCGCGTCTGCCGTTTGCAGCGACAGCACACACGCGGCGCCATGCACCTCCGCGCCATCGCGCGCGCTCAATGTCAGCACCATGTCGGCCTTCGCGAACTCGATGGCCTGGACACCGCCGATTTCCGAAGGAACGGACCGTTCAGCCCAACCATGCGCCGTCAAGGTGCTGCGTAGCTGCTCAAGAGGCAGTGCACACACCGGCGCGGCATCGGCAGAACGGTCGGGGTGGTCGAACCAGAAGCGGAACCCGGGTTTCAGGGTGGCCTCGCCTGCCGCGAACTGGACCCAATAGCTCCAGCCCTGACCCAGGTCGGGGCTGTGGTAAATCGCCCAGCCCGGGTCGTTGTTCGGGTCCGGCCCCAAGCTGACCCTCATAGCGTTCCCGATGCTCGCTGGCGTGAACGAGGCCGTCGACGAGACAGTCGACAGGAAGGCCAGTACGCGAGCCGCGGCGTCGCGCGCCCCAGGTAGCGCGTGGGCATCATCGGAAGGCGGCATGACGTGATCCTGGCTGGAAGAGTGAGCAGGGGTAACGGTGTTGCGCGGCGCGACTTGATGAGCCGGTGTGGCGCAAGCGACCAGGGTCGTGGCCAGAAGGCTAGCCATCAGGGTGGCAGGGTGCGTCATCGAAGCATCGTCCATGGCTCCTGTGGGGTGGGCCGCCTTGCGAGCGGCCGCTCCATCTTAGCGAACTGTCCGCACGCATTTGTATGGCATGGCGCACGGAAGCACCGCACGCTGATCACCGGACGCGACGCCTTATTCCAGCCGCACCGGCAACGACGCCTTGCCCGCCTGCGTCCACGTGCCGGTGAATCCGCCTTCCGCCGCCGCGGTCAGATCGAACGTCTCGAGCACGTCCTTCTTATCGTCCTTGCGCTCCAGCACCCAATGTCCCGGTGTCGTCGTTCGTGCGGTGAGTGCGATGGACTCGCCGTAACGGTCGTAGAGGTAGATGAGTGAGTCGTCTTGCGTGAGCAGCGAAATGGCTGTCTTGCCGATCGTGCCGCGCCAGACGCCGGCCGTCGGGCGCACGTCGTCCCGCTTGCAGTTCGCCTTACGATCGACGAGCAGGCAGCGCCCGAACGGGGTCATGCGATCCGCGAGCGATGCGTAGGACGCCGTCCACGTCTTTTCGCCGGCATCGTCGAGTGCCTGGATGACGTGGGGAAACATGCAGCCGCGCGAGACAGTGAGCTGGGCGCCCCACTGGAACGTGGTGTTCCAGTCGTGCCGCGCCATGTCGCCGATGCACTCGTCGTACTGCTCGCGCTGAGCGCGCATGTCGTCCTGCGCTTCGGTCGCGTTGTCACCGAAGCGTGCCGGATCCTGGTGATCGAGGACGTCGCGGATCCCCGCGCGCAAGGCCTTGTCCACGGCCTTCTGGCTTGATGCGATGCCGGTTGGCGTGAGCATGTCGGATGTCGCGATCGGTTGGCCGGTCCGTGTTTCGAACGTCATCCACGTGTGGCCCGACGACGGGTGCGCGCCCATGTACTCGCCCTGGATGTCGAGCGTCACGATCTGTTCGTCCGCGCGGACCACGGTGAACGAGAGGCTCGTGGTGCGGGCGGTCATCGAGTCATCCGGAAACATCGGCTGGCGATAACGACCGGGCACGATGCCGAGCAGCGGATACTGGATCGCGAGATTGATCCTGGCGGCCGCTCGTGGATCGACGCCGGAGATGACCGGCACCTCGAAGTCCTCGGCATGTTTCGTGCCGGACGGAAACGTGAGCTTGTCCACGCGGACCTGGGCGACTCCCGCCAGCGGCACGAGCATGGCGGCGGCAAAGACGAACGATCGCAACATCCCTGGTGATCCCCTGTCGAGTCGCGGCATCGTAGCAGGCTCTCGCGGCCCGGGCCCTCCCTGGCCCGGCCGATGCGCCCGGGTATCAGGCGACGTCGCAGGCGAGGACGACCATCGCGCGTGGAGGGCAGACGAAGGACGTGCCACTGCTGGCGGCGACGCCCGGTGCGAGTTCGGGCGCGGTCGAAAGAACGACTTTCCAAGCGTCGCAGCTCACGTCCCCGGGCAGCTGGAACGCCACGCCTTCCGTCCATGCGTTCAGCAGCACGAGAAGGCTGGTATCCGTTCCGGGGCGTTTCACGCCCGATTGCTGCGCGCGGCCATCGATGAGCGCGGCGATCGAGCGGGCGCTGGGATCGGTCCACTGCGCTTCGCCGGCCTCCGAGCCGTCGGGCGCGAGCCATACGATGTCCCTCGTGCCGCTCGCGTCGTCGTATCGGCCGTCGAGGAACCTGCCGCGACGGAGCAGGGGGTAGCGCTGGCGCAAGTCCGTGAGCTCGCGCACGAAGTCCGTCAGGCGGCCTTCGGTCGGGTCGCGCTCCCAATCGATCCACGCGATCTCGCTGTCCTGTCCGTACGTGTTGTTGTTGCCGCCCTGTGTCTGCGCTCGCTCGTCGCCCGCCAGGAGCATGGGCGTGCCCTTCGACAGGAAGAGGGTCGCCAGGAGATTGCGCATCTGCCGTTCGCGCAAGGCCCGGATGCCGGCGTCTTCCGTTTCACCTTCCGCTCCGCCGTTCCACGAGTGATTGTTGTCGGACCCGTCCTTGTTGTCCTCGCCATTCGCTTCGTTGTGCTTCTGGTTGTAGCTCACGAGGTCGTACAGCGTGAAGCCGTCGTGCGCCGTGATGAAGTTGACGCTTGCCCAGGGACGTCGGCCGCGCTTGTCGAAGAAGTCGGCCGAGCCGGTGAGCCGCTTGCCGACGTCGGCGAGCTTGCCCTCGTCTCCCTTCCAGAACGCACGCACGTCGTCGCGGAACCGGTCGTTCCACTCGGCCCAGCCCGGAGGAAAATGGCCAACCTGATAGCCGCCGGGTCCGCAATCCCATGGCTCCGCGATCATCTTGACCGCCGCGAGCACGGGGTCCTGGGCGACCGCGTCGAGGATGCCGCCACGCTGATCGAAGCCCGTCGGTTCACGACCGAGGATCGTCGCGAGGTCGAACCGGAACCCGTCGACGTGCATCTCGGTGACCCAGTAGCGCAGCGAATCCATCACCATCTGGATGACGCGGGGGTGACTGACATTGAGCGTGTTACCCGTGCCCGTGTCGTTGATGTAGAAACGCGGATCCTCCGCAAGGCGGTAATACGAGAGATTGTCGATGCCGCGCAGCGAAAGTGTCGGACCGAGCTCGCTGCCTTCCGCGGTGTGGTTGTAGACCACGTCCAGGATCAATTCGAGGCCCCGCTGGTGCGCGGCCTTGACCAGGTCGCGGAACTCGTCGCGATGTCCGGTCGAGAGGTAACGTCGCTTGATCGCGAAGAACGCGATCGTGTTGTAGCCCCAGTAGTTCCTGCGACCGGCTTCGAGAAGATGCCTGTCGTCGAGGTAGGCATGCATCGGCAGCAGCTCGATGGCCGTGACTCCCAGCGAGCGGATGCCATCCAGCACGGCCGGGGTCGCCAGGCTGGCGCAGGTGCCGCGCACTGCCGCGTCGACGGCCGGGTGGCGCATCGTGTAGCCGCGGACATGCGTTTCCATGATGACCGTCTCGTCCCACGGAACCATGGGCGGTCGGTCGTCGCCCCAGTCGTAATCGTCGCCGACGACCACCGCCTTGGGGACGAATGGCGCGCTGTCGCGCTCGTCGAAGCTCAAGTCCTTGTCGGGATGCCCGACGGTGTAGCCATAAAGCTCGTCGCACCACACCAGGTCGCCTGCGAGCTCACGGGCGTAGGGATCGATGAGGAGCTTGTTGGCGTTGAACCGATGGCCCTGCGTCGGCTCATACGGACCGTGGACACGGTAGCCGTAAAGCTGTCCGGCTTTCACGTCCGGAAGATAGCCATGCCACACCTCGTCGGTGTATTCCGGCAGATCGATGCGCGTCTCGTTGCCCTCGTCGTCGAACAGGCATAGTTCGACCCGGGTGGCGTGCGCCGAGAAGATCGCGAAGTTGGTGCCGCTACCGTCGAAGGAGGCACCGCGCGGAAATGGCCGGCCCTCCGTGATGCGGATGGCCGGGTCGGTGGGGGTCTGCGTCATGAGCGTGGCGCCGGAGAAAGGTGGCCAAGCATTCAGAGGCCGGGGTGGACGCGGCGTTGACGGCAGGCGATGCGGACGTGCAGCCCCCCGTGGCGTGTCGGGCGATCAGTGCCGGACCTTGGCGCTCGCATCCACCGTGAGCAGCCGTTGCAGCCCGCCCTGCACGATCTCCGGGAACTTCTTCGGGTCGTCGTACGCGCGGGCGGTGAGCATCGCGCCGTAGACGATCGACATGAACGCTTCGGCTTCCGCGCTCGCCGGGCCCATGAGGCGGAAAACGCCCATCTGCGCGCCGGTGGTGAGGATCGTCTCGAGCCAGCGCGACAGATCGCGGAAATGCGCGCGCACCGATTCGGCGAGGCTCTGCGGCAGCGACGGCAGTTCGGCCGCGAGCATGCCGGCGACGCAGAAGGGCGCCGTGGCGTCCGCGATGCACTTCTCCCAATAGCCGGTGTAGAACCGCAGGCGCTCGACGGGATCGAAGGGCGCGTTCGCGATCAGCTGCGTCTGCGCGAGGATGCCCGTCCGCGATTCCTCGACGACGGCCTGCGCGAGGTCCGCCTTGGTCGGGAAGTGGTGGTGGATGCTGGCCTTGCGCACCTTCACTTCCTCGGCGACGTCGGCATAGCTGAAGCCGTTGTAGCCGCGGGTCTGGATCAGGTAGCGAGCCGAATCGATCAGTTTCTGTTGGGTGCTCATGCAATCAGCCTACCATTAGGTAGGTAGCTGAACAATAACGACCAGATCCCTTGACGCGCCTATCTACCTACTAGTAGGCTGGTAGCACTTATCGAGGATCCAGCCCATGAATTCCCTCCGTCAGTTCTACTATATGCGCGCCGTCGTCGCTTTCGCCTGGGTGGCGCTCGTGGTGCTGGTGTCCAACCTCGGCGCGCCTTCGGTGGTCGGTTACGCCCTTCTGCTCCTGTACCCGGCTTGGGACGCGCTCGCCAATCTGATCGACGCCGGCCGCAACGGCGGTCTGTCGAAGAACCCGGGCCAGCGCCTGAACTTGGTCGTCAGCCTCGTGACGGTCGTGGCGCTCGCCATCGCGCTGGCGAGCAAGGGCAATGCCGGTGGCCTGCTCGTGTTCGGCGTGTGGGCGCTGCTTTCGGGTGCGCTGCAGCTGTTCGTCGGCATCCAGCGCCGGAAGCTGGGCGGCCAGGTCTTCATGATGATCAGCGGTGGCCAGTCGGTGCTCGCCGGCGTCTTCATGGCGATGCAGGCATTCGGCGACGCGCCGACGATCGACAAGCTCGCGCCGTATGCCGCGTTCGGTGGTTTCTACTTCCTGCTCGCGGCGCTGCGCCTTACCTTCCGTCGCGAGCCGGCGCTGAAGGCCGGTCGTCTCGCCCGCTAAAGGTGCGCGGACGCGCTATCGCGGGACCAGCAGCTTCAGCAGGCCCGCGACCAGCGTGACCGCGGCGACGCCCCCGAGGTACAGCGCGACGAACCACATCGCCCGCCGCGCGCGCATCAGTGGTAGCCCTCGTCGCCCTGGCGCACCTTGCCGCGGAACACCCAGTACGCCATCGAGTTGTAGGTCAGGATGATCGGGATGATGATCACCGCGCCCACCAGCGTGAACAGCTGGCTGCTGCGCGGCGACGACGCCTCCCAGATGTCGACCGACGGCGGGATGATGTGCGGGAAGATGCTGATGATGAAGCCGGTGTAGCCGAGGAACAGGATCGCCAGCGTCAGCAGGAACGGCGTGTGATCGCGCGCCTGGTCGCGGCGCAGGCTGAGGAAGATGCCGACGAGCGCGGCGACCACCAGCACGGGCACCGGCAGGAAGAAGAGCAGGTTGGGCAGCGAGAACCAGCGCTGCGCGATCGCCGGCTCGCCGAGCGTCGTCCACAGGCTGACGACGCCGATGGTGAGCCCCAGCAGCACGGCCAGCGGCCACATCAGCAGGCGCACGCGGCGATGCAGGTCACCCTCCGTCTTGATCAGCAGCCAGCCGCAGCCGAGCGCCGCATAGGTGACGAGCAGGCCGAGGCCGCAGAACAGATTGAACGGCGTGAACCAGTCGAAGGCGCCGCCGGCGTATTCGCCGTTGGTGACCGGAATGCCCTGGAGCAGCGTGCCGAGGATCACACCCTGCGCGAACGTCGCCACGGCCGAGCCACCCATGAACGCGAGGTCCCAGAGGTGCTGGGTGCGTCGCGCCTTCGCGCGGATCTCGAACGCCACGCCGCGGAAGATCAGGCCGCACAGCATCGCGATGATCGGCAGGTACGCGGCGGGCAGCAGCACCGAATACGCCACCGGGAACGCCGCGTAGAGCGACGCGCCGCCCAGCACCATCCATGTCTCGTTGCCGTCCCACACGGGGGCGACGGTGTTGAGCATCACCTCGCGGTCGCCGGGTTCGTTGAGCATGGGGAAGACCAGCCCGATGCCGAGGTCGAAGCCGTCGAGCGCGACGTAGAGGAACACCACGAAGCCGATGAGTGCCGCCCAGATGACCGGAAGATCGATGACCATGGCCGTTACTCGTCGATGGCGTCGGTGGGACGGGAAAGGGGACGGTGATCGAAGCGATCGCGCCCGATGCCCGTGTCGGCGGCCTCGCCTTCCGCGACGTCGCGAGGCAGGTTCGGGCCCTTCGCCATCAGCTTGAGCATGTAGTAGATACCCGTGCCGAAGACGAGGAAGTACACGATCACGAAGATCATCAGCGACGTGCCCACCTGGTCCACCGTGAGCGGCGACACCGCGTCGCGCGTGCGCAGCACGCCGTAGACCACCCACGGCTGGCGCCCCGCCTCCGTGGTGATCCAGCCCGCGAGCAGCGCGATCAGGCCGGACGGACCCATGAACAGCACGAAGCGCTGGAACCAGCGAGCCTCGTAGAGCCGCCCGCCGCGCCGCAGCGCGAGCCCGAGCAAGGCCATGAGCAGCAGGAGCATGCCCATGCCCACCATCGTGCGGAAACTCCAGAACACGATCGTCGAGTTGGGCCGGTCCTCGGCGGGAAACGATTTGAGGCCCTGGATCTCGCCGTCCCACGAATGGGTGAGGATGAGGCTGCCGAGGTGCGGAATCTTCACGGCGTACTTCGTTTCTTCCGCCTGCATGTCGGGCCAGCCGACGAGGTTGAGCGACGTGCCGCCTTTCTCCGTTTCCCAGAGGCCTTCGATGGCCGCGATCTTCGCGGGCTGGTGCTCGCGGGTGTTGAGGCCATGCGCGTCGCCCGCCTCGATCTGGATGGGCACGACGATGAGCAGCATCCACAGCGCCATGGAGAAGGACTTCTTCACGGCTTCGTCCCTACGTCCGCGTAGCAGGTGCCATGCCGCGCAGGCGCCCACGATGGCGGCGGCGACGATGAACGCGGCGAGCGCCATGTGCACGAGGCGATAGGGGAACGACGGGTTGAAGACGATCTTCAGCCAGTCCACCGGCACGACGCGACCGTCGACGATCGCATGGCCCTGCGGCGTCTGCATCCAGCTGTTGGACGAAAGGATCCAGAAGGTGGAGATCAGCGTGCCGGTGGCGACCATGCAGGTGGCGAAGAAGTGGGCGCGCGGGCCGACCTTCGTCCAGCCGAACAGCATCACGCCGAGGAAGCCGGCCTCGAGGAAGAAGGCGGTCATCACCTCGAAAGCCAGCAGCGGCCCGGTCACCGCGCCGGCCACGGACGAGAATCCCGCCCAGTTGGTGCCGAACTCGTAGCTCATCACCACGCCGGAGACCACGCCCATGCCGAAGCCGACGGCGAAGATCTTCGACCAGAAGAAGAACAGCTCCTTGTAGACCGCTTTGCGCGTCTTCAGCCACAGGCCTTCCAGCACGGCGAGGTAGCTCGCCAGGCCGATGCTGATCGCCGGGAAGATGATGTGGAACGACACGGTGAAAGCGAATTGCCACCGCGCGAGGAGTAGCGCTTGTTCCGTCGTGGTCACACCCAGCCCCTTCGCCAATGACACGGCACGAGCGTGGCATGGCGGAACGTGCCGTGGCTTGGCGAAACGCGCCAGCCCCTCAGGACAATGGCAGGATCAACCGGGCCCGCAGGCCGCCGCCGGGCGCCGAATCCAGCACCACGTCGCCGCCGTGGGCGCGTAGCGCCGATCGGGCCGCCGCGAGGCCGAGGCCGACGCCACCGGTGGCCCGGTTGCGCGACGACTCGATGCGATAGAACGGGCGGAACACCGCCTCGCGCAACTCGGGTGCGATGCCGGGCCCCTCGTCCTCCACCTCGATCTCCACCGACGCCGGCGTGGTGCGAAGGGTGACGGTCGCGCGGCCACCGTACTTGAGCGCGTTCTCCACCACGTTGCTCAGCGCCCGGCGCAGGGCAAGCGGCCGGCCGGTATAAGTGATCCCGGGCCGCTCCTCGAAGACCACGTCGTGCCCCTCGTCGCGCAGGTCGTCGACCACGGTGCTCACGAGCTCCGAGAGCTTGAAACGCGTCGTGGGCTCGCGGTCGCTGTCGTCACGGAAGAAGCGTAGCGAGGCGTCGACCATGGCCTGCATCTCGTCCACGTCGCGAAACAGCTTGCGCTGCTGCTCGGCATCGGTGATGAACTCGCCACGGAGGCGCATACGTGTGAGGGGCGCGCGCAGGTCGTGCGAAATGGCGGCGAGCATCTCCGTGCGCGCGGTGACGTAGCGCTGCACGCGCTCCTGCATCTCGTTGAACGCCTGCGCCGCGACGCGGAATTCGAGGGGGCCGGACAGGTCCATCTGCGGCGCGTCCACGTCGCGACCGAAGCGCTGCGCCTGCCGGGCGAAGCGTTCCATCGGCCGGGCCAGGCGCCGGCTGGCCAGCGCCGCGACGACGAGGCTGCAGATGATGACGAACGCGGCGATCAGGGCGAAGCGCGCGCCGGCCGAAAGGCCCCAGCTACGTTGCGGTGCGATGAACTGCACCCACGAGCGATCGGGGAGATCGATCGCGAGCACGTAGAAGGGGATCGGCCGGCCACCGATCCCCGGCTCGCCCGCCTCGTAGGCCAGCACGCGCGCATCCGGCCGGCCGAGCAGCTCGCGGACCTTCTTGCGGCCGGCGTGGAACGTGCCACCTTCGATCGGTATCGGCAGCGCCTTGTCGTCGGCATGCCACTGCACGATGAAGCCAGGGTTGCTGCCTGCTTCGGCGAGCCGCGAGCGCAGCGACGGCGGCGCACCCTGGATGACGCGCACCACGGCCGCCGCCTGATCCACGATACCGATGTCGAAGAGTCCCGGCTTCGCCCACACACCGGCGAACTGCACGAACGCCGCGTTCATGGCGGCCGCGACGACGACGGCCACGACGATGTTGATCGCGATCCAGCGGCCGATCGTGTCGCGTCCGAAATGCCGCCACCGCATCAGGCGGCCTCCACCTTCGCGGCGAAGATGTAACCCACGTTGCGCACGGTGCGGATGAGCTCGGGGTCGCTGGGGTCCTCCTCGATCTTGCGGCGGAGTCGGCTCACCTGGACGTCGATGCTGCGGTCGAACGCCTCGTAGCCACGGCCGCGGGAGAGGTCGATCAGCTGCTCGCGCGTGAGCACGCGCTGCGGATGCTGCGCGAACGTCACGAGCAGGGCGAACTCGCCGCCGGAGAGCGGGGTCAGCGTGTGGTCGGACGAGCGCAGCTCGCGCCGGATGATGTCGAGCCGCCAGCCGCTGAACGTCAGCGCCAGGTTCGCGTTCTCGGCCTTGCCGGTGCCGGCGCTTCGACGGAACACCGCGCGGATGCGCGCGAGCAGCTCCCTCGCGTCGAAGGGCTTGGTGACGTAGTCGTCCGCGCCGAGCTCCAGGCCCACGATGCGATCGGTGGTCTCCGTCGCGCCCGTGAGCATGATGATCGGCACCTTGTGGTTCGCGCGCAGTCGCCGGCACAGACTGAAGCCGTCCTCGTCGGGAAGCATGACGTCGAGGATGATCAGGTCGAACGTCGTGGTCGCGAGCCGCGCGTCCATCTCCGTGCCGGACGCCGCCGTCTCCGCCCCGAATCCGTGGTTCATCAGGAACCGACGCAGGAGCGCACGGATTTCGTCGTCGTCGTCGACTATGAGGATGCGCTGCATGGTGGTGCGAACCAGAGTCCAGGGCAGCCCGTTATAGACGGTCGCGGCGGGGAAGTGTCAATTGTTTCCAGGCTGAAATGTCGTTGCCGGGCCGTTACGAAGCGGACAAACGCAGCACGCAATGATCCCGCAGCCTCTGCCGGCATCCCCACCCGGAGTCCCGTCATGCCAGCAGTCCGCGCCGTTCCCCCGTTTCCGCCGCGCGAGTCCGTCGCGGGCACGTTGCTCGTCCAGGCCGGCCGCGCCGGCCTCATCCTGGGCGCGCTGGTCGTCGCGGGATGCGCTCAGCAGGCGAAGCCTTCCGGCGATGCCGGAGCGGTCGTCGCGCCCGCGAACGACGAGCCGATCAACCGCAAGGTCTTCGCCTTCAATCGCGGCGTGGACAAGGTGGTCCTTAAGCCCGTGGCGCGCGGTTACTCGCATCTGCCGTCGGGCGTGCGCCGGGGCGTGCGTCATTTCGTCTGGAACCTGCAGGAGCCGATCGTGTTCGCAAACGATCTGCTCCAGGCGAATTTTCTGCGTTCGCTCAACACCGCCGGGCGCTTCATCGTGAATTCCACCGTTGGCGTCGCCGGCATCTTCGATGTGGCAGGGAAGTGGGGCATGCCTCATCATGGCGCCGACCTCGGCCAGACGTTCGGTGTCTGGGGTATCGGCCCGGGCCACACGGTGGAGCTGCCGCTGTTCGGCTCGTCGAACGTGCGCGACACGGTGGGCCGCGTACTGACCGCCGGGCTGTACAAGCTGGGCGACAACTCCGACACGGTGCAGACGCTGGAGACGGTGCGCACCGTGGGTGGCATCGTCGACGGTCGCGCGCAGGCGCTTCCGCTGACCGATCGCCTCGAGACATCGCCGGACTACTACGCCGCGTTGCGCGACAACGCCGCGGCGCGGCGGGCGCAGCTGGTGGAGGAGGGGCGGCGCGGCGACGTCCATGTCGAAGAGTCACCCGCCGAAAGCCGCGCCGCGACCGGCCTCCCCATGAATCCGTGAGGAACATCGCGATGACGCAGTCGCAGGAGAAAGCGCGTGTGCTCGCGGCGGCGAGCGACATCGAGCCCGATGCCGGCCGGCGTCTCGAATGGTACGCGCACGTGCCGATCCGATGCTTCGGCGAGCGGACCGCCGCCGAAGTAGTGGCCGCCGGCGAAACCCGCCGACTCATCGAGATGATCCGCGATATCCGACGTGCCGAAAAAGAGTGGCGATAGTCGCCGCGTGATGGGTCGATGCGACCCATCTTTCTCACGCGGTTCACAACCGTGCACGCTTTTTCACGCGTGATCACGGGTTGACTCGCAACTTGCCTAGTTTGTGCATCGACGCCTTGAGGCGCTCGCTTAGTCTCAGGCCGCAGTTAAAACACCGTTCCCGAAACGTCGTCTGGCGAAACGCCGGACCAGCGAAGTGCGGCCCGCGTTTTTCGAACGCGATCCGCCGTGGCGGCGAAGGAACACCACCTGCGGCTTCTGGGGATGATAATGAGCAAGCGTCGTGTGGAGTCGGTTCGTCGCAACACCCTTACCCGTGGCATCTATCTCGCACTGACGTCGGTGCTTGCGACACCACTTCTTACAACGCCCGCCGAGGCCGCCTGCTCGCAAACGGGCGTGATCATCACCTGCCCGACCGGCTCTTCCACCACGAATCTCGTGGATGCCACGAACGGCGTCACCGTGAACGTGGAGAGCAACGCGCTCGTGAGCGTTCCCCTGCTCGCTGGCGGGACGGCCATGCGCCTTTCCGGCAACGGCATCACGCTGAACAACGCGGGGACCATCGATCCGTCGCTCACGGGTGGCCTCAGCGTCGCGGCCGCCGGTGCCTATCTCGGCAACGCGTCGGGTGCGGCGAACACGATCAACGTCAACAACCAGGTGGGCGGACGGATCGCCGGAGTGTTCAACCTCGCTTCGCTGCTCGGCGTGGGCGGTCAGGCGCTGCTGGTGCAGAACGGCGCGGGTGGTGTGACGAACATCCGCAACGAAGGCCAGTTCGACATGTCGATCTTCGGCACGGGGATCCTCACGGTGTCGGATACGCCGGCGATCATCAGCTACGGCGGAGCGCAGACCAACGTCGTCAACCTGCGCACGGGCGATCTCTCCAACCCTCTGAATAACACCGGCAAGATCCGCGGACGCATAGGCTTTGGCGGATCGGCCGCGGGCAACACGTTCGTGAACGCGGGCATCCTCGACGGCAGCCTGTACATGGGCAACTCGGCCGGCGCCAACGTCTACACCGCCGTCTCCGGATCGAGCGTGCTCAACACGGGTATCGGTGTCGACACGGCGCTCGTCGACATCGGCATCAGTCTCGCTGGCGCGGGTACCGTCAATGGCGGCACGGGTAGCCTGACCAATCGCCTCGTGCTGCAGAACGCCGCCACCGGTACCGGGTCGGGCGCGACCGGCACCGTCACCACGATCGATGGTGCGCGTTTCTTCAACTTCCAGAACCTGATCGTCAACAGCGGCACCTGGAATCTGGTCAACACCGTGGGCAGCGGCGCAGGCACGCTCAGCACCACGTTGAACGACGGGCAGATCAACTTCAGCAGCGCCGCCAATTTCGGCACGGGCCTGTTCACCGCGAACGGCGGCGCGCTGGCCGCGTCCACGGCGGGGCTCACGCTCGCCAAGGACATCACGCTGGGCGGCAACGGCAAGCTCACGCTCGCGGGCGGCAACGCGTTCTCGATGACGGGCGTGCTCTCCGGAACGGGCGGCCTCACCGTGACGAATCCCGGCGTCACGCTCTCCGGAAACAATACCTTCGCAGGAGGCGTGAACCTCAACGCGACGAGCCTCACGTTGACCAACGCGAACGCGTTGGGCACCGGCGCCCTGGCGGTGGGCGCCAACGCGACGCTCGCGACCAGCGCGCCGCTTACGCTGAACAACGCGATCAGCGTCAACGCGGGCAACACGCTGACGTTGCCCGGCGCGCAGGCGCTGACGCTCAATGGAGGTCTTTCAGGGGCGGGCAACCTGACCAAGGCTGGTGCAGCGACGCTCACCCTCGGCGGCGCGAGCACCCTCACCGGTGCATTCTCGATCACAGGGGGATCGGTGGCGCTCGGCGCCGCGGGCAACCTCTCACCCACGGCGGCGATATCGCTCGCGGCGGGATCGGCGCTCGACATCTCCGGCGCCACGGCGAACCAGTCGATCGGTTCCCTCGCGGGCGCGGGAGGCACCGTGTCGCTCGGTGGCCGCACGCTCACGCTCGGAGGTCTCGGCGACACCGCGTATGCCGGGATCATCACGGGATCCGGTGCGCTGGTGAAGAACGGGACCGGTATCCAGACGCTCACGGGCACCAACACGTTCACGGGTGGCGTGACGCTCAACGCCGGCGGACTTCGTCTGGGCAGCGGCGCGGCGATCGGCGGCGGCCTGCTCAACGTGGGCGGTGCCGCGTCGCTCGACGGCACGACGGCGGCGCTGTCGCTCGGCAACACGATCAACATCGGCACGGGCTCGTCACTGATTCTGCCGGGCACGCAGGACATCACGCTCGCCGCTCCGATCACCGGCGACGGCGGCATCGTCAAGAGCGGCGCCACGGCGCTGACGCTCAACGGCGTGAACACGTTCACCGGCGGCGTCGCGGTCAACGGCGGAACCGTGACGCTCGGCAACAGCAACGCGCTTGGCACGGGACTCTTCAGCGTCAATCAGAGCACGACGCTGACCGGGAGCGTCGGGCTGAACCTCGCGAACGCCATGAACATCGCCAGCGGCGCGAATCTCACCTATCTCGGGACGCAGCCTTCGACGTTCAGTGGCGTGCTCGCCGGGCAGGGCGGCCTGATCAAGTCCGGCACCGGGACGCTGACGCTGACCGGTGCGAACACGTTCACCGGTGGCCTCAACGTCGCCGCCGGTACGCTGGCCATCGGGGCGGGCGGAAGCCTCGCGTCGACCGGTGCCGTCAACCTCTCCGGTGCCGGGGCGGTGTTCGACATCGCGGGTGCGACGACCGCGCAGACCATCGGCTCGCTGGCCGGCGTCGGGGGAACGACGGTCTCCCTCGGTGCCAACACGCTCACCTTCGGCGACGCGACGAACCAGACCTTCGCCGGCACGATCGGCGGCACCGGCGGCCTGGTGAAGACGGGCACGGGCGTGCAGACCCTGACGGGTGCGAACACGTTCACCGGCGGCGTGAACCTCGCCGCGGGCGGCCTCGTGCTCGGCAACAGCGGTGCCATCGGATCGGGCACGCTGAGCGTGACCGGTGCCGGCACGCTGGACAGCACCGCGGCGCTCAATCTGGCGAACAACGTCGATCTCGCAGGCGGTGCCCTGAACCTCTTGGGCAGCCAGAACGTCACCCTCGGTGGCACGATCAGCGGCAGCGGCAGCCTGATCAAGAATGGCGGCACGCTGCTGACGCTCAATGGAGCGAACAGTTACAGCGGCGGCACCACGGTCAACGCGGGTGGGCTGCTGCTCGGCAACAGCGGGGCGCTCGGTACCGGCGCGCTGAACGTCGGTGGCGCCGTGACGCTCGACGGCTCGACGGCGCTCAATCTCGGTAACGCCGTGGCGCTCGGCACCGGTGCGTCGCTCAACGTGCTCGGCGGACAAAACGTGACGCTCGGCGGCATCGTGTCCGGCGCGGGCAACCTCGTGAAGAACGGCAGCGCCACGCTCACGCTCGATGGCGCGAATACGTACGCCGGCGGAACGACGGTGAATGCCGGCGGCCTGGTGCTCGGCAACAGCGGCGCACTCGGCACCGGCGCGCTCAACGTCGGCGGCGCGGTGACGCTGGATGGCTCAACCGCGCTCAACCTCGCCAACGGCATCGCGCTGGGCGCCGGCGGTTCGCTCAACCTGCTCGGAAGCCAGGACGTGACGCTCGGCGGTGTCGTCTCCGGCACCGGAAGCCTGACGAAGAACGGCGCGTCCGTGTTGACCCTCGGCAACGCGAACACCTTCAGCGGTGGCGTGAACCTCAACGCCGGCACGCTCGTGCTCGGCAACGGAAGCGCGCTCGGTACCGGTGCGCTGAACGTCGCCGGCAACGCGACGCTCGATGCGAACGCGCCGGTCGCGATCACGAACACGATCGGTATCGCGGCCGGTACCAACCTCGCGCTGGGCGGCAGCAACGCGCTGACGCTCAGCGGCGCGATCGGCGGCACGGGCGGCCTGGTCAAGAACGGCGCCGCCACGGTGACGCTCGGCGCCGCGAACACCTATACCGGCGGCACGACGATCAACGCCGGAACGCTCGCAGTGGGCGCGGGCGGCAGCCTCGCCGCGACCGGTGCCGTCAATCTCGCCGGCCCCGGCATCCTCGACCTTTCCGCCGCGACGAATCAGACCGTCGGCGCGCTGTCGGGTGTCGCGGGAAGCGGTCTCGTCCTCGGCGGCAGCACCCTGACCTTCGGCGATGCGTCCAACCAGACCTTCGACGGCGTCATCAGCGGTGGCGGCGGACTGGTGAAGTTGGGCGCCGGCGTCCAGACGCTGGGCGGCGCCAACACCTTCGGCGGCGGCGTGAACCTGGTCGGCGGCGGCCTCGTCGTCGGCAACGACGCGGCGCTGGGCACCGGCGGGCTGACCATCAGCGGCGCGGTCACGCTGGACTCGACCGGCCCGGTCACCCTCGCGAACGACATCCTGCTCAACGCGGGACTCACCGTGCTCGGCAGCAACGCGCTGACGCTCAACGGCCAGTTGACGGGCGCGGGCGGGCTGACGAAGGACGGCGCCGCCACGCTCACGCTCAATGGCATCAACAGCTACACGGGCGGTACCGACGTCGTCGGCGGCACCCTCGCGCTCGGCGCCGGTGCGAGCCTTTCGGCGGCCGGCATCGTGAACCTCGGGGCGGGTACCACGCTCGACCTTTCGGCAGGCAACGGGACGCAGACCGTCGGCACGCTCACGGGATCGGGCTCCGTGAACCTCGGTGCGAATTCCATCACCGTGGGCGATGCGATCGACGGTATCTTCAGCGGCTCCATCGCCGGTACCGGCGGACTCGTCAAGGTCGGTGCGGGCACGGAGACGCTCACCGGCACGAACACTTATACCGGCGGTACCCTCATCAACGCCGGCACGCTCGCCATCGGGGCGGGTGGCAGCCTTTCGTCCGTGGGCGCGGTCACGCTAGCGGCACCGGGCACGGGCTTCGACATCTCGGCCGGTGGCGACCAGACCATCGGCCTGCTCAACGGTGTCGCCGGGAGCACGGTGACGCTCGGCGGCAACACGCTCACGCTTTCGGGCATCGCCAACGGCGCGTACGACGGACTGATCGCCGGTACGGGCGGCCTCGTGAAGAACGGCGCGGGCATCCAGGAACTGGGCGGCGCCAACACGTTCGCCGGCGGCGTCACGCTCAACGCGGGCGGGCTGGTGCTCGGCAACGCGGGTGCGCTCGGCACCGGCGCGCTCACCGTCGGCGGCAACGCGTCGCTCGACACCACCGGCGCGTTAAACGTGACCAACGACATCGATCTCGCGGGCGGCGCGAACCTCGATATCCTCGGTTCCAACGCGCTCACGCTCGGTGGCGCGATCACCGGCGCCGGCGGTCTGATCAAGAACGGCGGTTCGGTCCTCACGCTCACCAACACCAACACGTACACGGGCGGCACGACGATCAACGCCGGCACGCTCGCCATCGGCGCGGGCGGCAGCCTCGCGTCGACGGGCGCGCTCAACCTCGCCGGCCCGGGTTCGTTCGACATCTCGGCGGGCGGTGCGCAGACGATCGGTTCGCTGGCCGGCGTCGCCGGAAGCACCGTGGCGCTCGGTGCCAACACGCTCACGCTGGGCGGCACGGGCGATGCGACCTTCGCCGGAACGATCGGCGGCAGCGGCGGCATCGTGAAGGACGGCGCGGGCGTGCAGACGCTCACGGGCGCCAACACGTTCAGTGGCGGCGTCACGTTGAACGCGGGCGGCCTCGTCGTCGGCAACGACGCCTCGCTGGGTACGGGCGCGCTGACCGTCGGCGGCGCGTCCACCCTCGACGCGCTCACCGCCGTCACGCTTGCCAACGACATGACGCTGAATGCCGGGCTCACCGTGCTCGGCACGAACGACATGACGTTCAACGGCGACCTCTCGGGCACGGGCAGCCTGACCAAGGAAGGCCTCGCCACGCTGACCTTGAACGGCACAAATACCTATACCGGCGGCACCTTCATCAACGCCGGCACGCTGGCTCTCGGCGCGGGCGCGAGCCTCTATGCGCAGGGCACCGTCAACCTCGCGACGAACGCGACGTTCGACCTCTCGGCGGGCGCCGGCACGCAGGTGTTCGGCACGCTGATCGGCGACGGCACCGTGAACCTCGGCGGCAACACGCTCACCATCGGTGGGCCGACCGACGGCACGTTCGGCGGATCGATCGGCGGCACGGGCGGCCTGATCAAGGAAGGCACGGGGACCGAAACGCTCACGGGCACGAACACGTTCACGGGTGGCACGACGATCAACGCGGGCACGCTCGCGATCGGCCCGGGCGGCAGCCTGTCGCCGGTGGGCGCGGTGACGCTGGCGAACGCGGGAACGACGTTCGACATCTCCGGCGGCGGCAACCAGGCGATCGGCTCGCTCGCGGGCGTCGCGGGAAGCGACGTCACCCTGGGCGCCAACACGCTCACGCTCAATGGCATCGGCAACACCAACTACGACGGCGTCATCTCCGGCACCGGCGGCCTGATCAAGAACGGTCCGGGCACGCAGGGCCTGGGCGGCGCGAACACGTTCAGCGGCGGCGTCGTTCTCAACCAGGGTGGCCTGCTCGTCGGCAACGACGCGGCGCTGGGGACGGGCACGCTCACCGTCGCCGGCAACGGCACGCTCGACGCGAGCACGCCGGTGACACTCGCGAACGCCATCGCGCTCGACGCCGGCCTGACGATCCTCGGCAGCAACGACCTGACGCTGGGCGGCGCGATCACCGGGGCGGGAAGCCTGACGAAGGACGGCGCCGCGACACTGACCCTGACGGGTGCGAACACGTACACCGGCGGCACGACGATCAACGGCGGCACGCTCGCGATCGGCGCGGGTGGGAGCCTGGCGGCGGGCGGGGCGGTGAACCTCACCGGTGCCTCGACCTTCGACATCTCCGCGGGCGGCGACCAGACGATCGGCTCGCTCGGCGGCGTGGTGGGCAGCAACGTGACGCTCGGTGCCAACACGCTCACGCTCGGCGGCGATACGGATTCCAGCTTCGACGGCGTCATCGACGGCACCGGCGGACTGGTGAAGAACGGCGCGGGCACGTTGGGACTCGGCGGCGCGAACACGTTCAGCGGCGGCGTGACGCTCAACGCGGGCGGCCTGCTCCTCGGCAACGACGCCGCGCTGGGAACCGGCGACCTCACCGTCGGCGGCGCGGCATCGCTGGACACGACCGGGGCGCTGACGCTCGCCAACAACATCGTGCTCAACGCGTCGCTCGCGCTGCCCGGAGGTAACGACCTCACGCTCGACGGCGACATCTCCGGCGCGGGTGGGCTGACCAAGGGCGGCGACGCGACGCTGACCCTCAACGGCGACAACAGCTACGCCGGTGGCACGACGGTCAACGGTGGCACGCTCGTGGTCGGCAGCGACACGGCGCTCGGCACCGGCGGCCTCGCGATCGACGACGCGGCCCTCGAAGCGGGCACCGCGGTCACGCTGGCGAACAACGTCGCGGTCGGGCCCAACGGCGTCACCGTGCAGGGTGCGGAGGATCTCACGCTCAACGGCAATCTTTCCGGCACCGGCCTGCTCGACAAGAACGACACGGGCAGCCTCACCCTCGGTGGCACGCTGGCCGGGTTCACCGGTGGCATCAACGTCAACGGCGGCATCCTCAACGCGAGCAATCCGTACACCGGCGGCATCTCGGTCGGCGCGAACGCGACCGCCAACCTCGACGGCACGGGCAACATCCTGAATCTGATCGGGCCCATCGCCGGTACGCTCAACATCGGTGGCGGCAGCAACCTCGATCTGGATTACGACGAGCTGCCCGATGTGACCGGCACGGTGAACGGCACCGGGCCGGGAACGACGCTCAACATCACGGGCGACGGCGAAGGCACGCTCGCGAACGGCGTCTTCAACGGCATCGACAACCTGACGACGGCGGCGGGTACGTTGTCCGTGAACGCGGGCACGTCCGTGACGTTCGCGGGCGGCAGCACGATCGGCGGCAACCTCGTGGTCAACGGCACGTTGGGCGGTCCGGTGACGGTGAATCCAGGCGGCGGTGTCGTCGGTGGCGGCACGATCGACGGTCCGGTCACCGTCGACGGCGGCACGATCGCACCCAGCGGCATCGACGGCGCGACGGGCCCGGCGGGCGGAACCGGCACGGCCGGCACCACGCTCACGACCGGCGGCCTCACGCTGAGCGGCGACTCGGTCACGCAGATCCGGGTGAACGGCACCGGCGCCGGCGACAGCATCACGGCGAACGGTCCGGCGACGGTGGGCGGCAGCCTGGTCGTCCTGCCCACCGGCAGCACGTTCGGTCCCGTGAACCGGTACACCATCCTCAACGCCAGCGGCGGCATCACCGGCACCTACGGAAACGTCACGCAGGGCCTGTTCCCGTTCCTCGACACGGGCGTCGTTCAGTCGGGCAACCAGCTGATCCTCACGCTGTCGCAAGCCGGTAGCGGTCTGGGGACGGGCGGTATCCGCTTCGACCAGTTCCCGGGCCTCAGTAACAATCAGGCCAACATGGCGACGGCGCTGCAGACCATCGCCACGTCGGGCGGCGACCCGCTGCCCACGCTCCTCGGCACGGTGCGCGGACTGCGTGCTGACCAGGTGGTGCGGGCGTTCGATTCGCTGACCGGCGAGACCTACGCCTCGGCGGCGACCGCGGAACTGACGGGGCAGAGCCAGTATCAGGACACGGTGTTCTACCGGCTCAAGCTGCAGCGCGATACGGGCGAGCAGGGCACGGCGGTATGGGCGGTGCCGTACACGTCGAGCAGCGACCTCGATCGCAACGCGAACGTCGCCCGCGCCGACTACCGGATCCACGGCGTCGTGGTCGGTACCGACGCCGCGCTGACACCGGACCTGCGTGTCGGTGTCCATGCCAACTTCGCGAATTCGCGCACGGAAGTCGACCAGCGTGGCGACTACACCGACGTCGACCAGTACGGCATCGGTCTGCACGCGCTCTACTTCAACCAGCAGCGGTTCTGGGTCGAGGGCCTGGCCTCGTACGGGCATCTCGACGCGGACAGCTCGCGCCGCATCAGCGTGGGCGCGTTCACGCCGCAGGCGACCGGGCGCTACGACGGCAAGGCCATCAACGCGTCGATCGAGGGCGGCTACCGCTTCCAGCTGAGCGACACGATGCATCTCGAGCCGTTCATCGGCGCGTACTACACGAAGGTGAAGTACGACGGGTTCACGGAGAAGGGGGCGGGCGACGCGGATCTTCGCGTGGGCCAGGCCGAGGCGCGCAGCATGCAGTACGGGATCGGCGCGCGGCTGGTGGGTGACGTCGATCTCGGCGTGCAGGGCACCAAACTCCATCCCATCGTGATGGTTCGCTACCTGCACAACACCAAGGACGAGGACATCTCGGTGAACAACGCGTTCGCCGGTGCTCCCGCGACACCGTTCACGGTGCAGGGCTCGCGCCCGATGCGGAACCACTGGCAGGCCGGTGTCGGCGTGAGCTTCGACATCACGCCGAAGGCCAGCACGTTCGTGTACTACAACGCGGATCGTGCCGAGCACACGAAGAGCGACTCGGTGAACCTCGGCGTGCGCTGGACGTTCTGAGGTAGGAGCGCGCCCTGCGCGCGACAGCGTCTCGCGATGAGCCACAGGGCCTGTGGCTCATCGCGAGACGCTGTCGCGCGCAGGGCGCGCTCCTACGTCGTGGGTCTTACCGCGTCTTCAGGTCGAAGCGGTCGAGGTTCATCACCTTGACCCATGCCGCGACGAAATCCTTGACGAACTTCGCTTCGGATCCCGCTTCGGCGTAGACCTCCGCCAACGCGCGCAGGATGGAGTTCGAGCCGAAGATCAGGTCGACGCGGCTCGCCGTCCATTTCAGCGCACCCGTCTTGCGGTCGCTGCCTTCGAACGATTCCCGCGCCGGCGACGCCGGCTTCCAGACCGTGCCCATGTCGAGCAGGTTCCGGAAGAAATCGTTCGTCAGCTGTCCGGGACGATCGGTGAAGACGCCTTGTCGCGTACCGTCGACGTTCGTTCCGAGGACACGCATGCCGCCGACGAGGGCCGTCATTTCCGGCGCGGTGAGCGTCAGCAGCTGGGCCCGGTCGATCAGCAGGTGCTCCGCGGGCACGCTGTAACGTGCCTTCAGGTAATTGCGGAAGCCGTCGGCCTTGGGTTCGAGCGCGTCGAACGATTCGACGTCCGTCTGTTCCTGGGTCGCATCGGTGCGGCCGGGAGCGAAGGGCACGGTGACGTCGTGTCCCGCATCACGCGCGGCCTTTTCGACGGCGGCGCTACCCGCGAGCACGATCAGGTCGGCCAGCGAGATATTCTTGCCGCCCGCCGCGGAGCCGTTGTACTCGTCGCGGATCGCTTCCAGCTTCGCCAGCACCCGCTCGAGCTGCTCCGGCTGGTTCGACTTCCAGCCCTTCTGCGGTTCGAGACGGATGCGCGCGCCGTTCGCGCCGCCGCGCTTGTCGCCGCCGCGGAACGTCGACGCCGACGCCCATGCGGTCGAGACGAGCTCGGACACCGTGAGTCCCGACGCGAGGATCTTCGCCTTCAGCGCGCCGATGTCCGCATCGTCCACGAGCGGATGATCGGCCTTCGGCAGCGGGTCCTGCCAGAGGAGTTCCTCGGCGGGGACCTCGGGACCGAGGTAGCGCGAGCGCGGCCCCATGTCACGGTGCGTGAGCTTGTACCACGCGCGGGCGAACGCGTCGGCGAACTGATCCGGGTTCTCGAGGAATCGACGCGAGATCTTTTCATACGCCGGATCGAGCTTCAGCGAGAGGTCGGTGGTCAGCATCGTCGGCTTGCGCTTGCCGTCGCCGAACGGATCGGGAATGGTCGCCTCGGCCCCGATGGCCGTCCACTGATTCGCACCCGCCGGGCTCTTCGTGAGTTCCCATTCGTTGTCGAAGAGGATGCGGAAGAAATCGTGGCTCCACTTCGCGGGGGTCCGGGTCCACGTGACCTCGAGGCCGCTGGTGATCGTATCGGCACCGACGCCGGAACCGTGCGCGTTGCGCCAGCCCAGGCCCATCTGTTCGAGTTCCGCCGCTTCGGGTTCGAGGTCGACGTTCTTGGCGTCGGCCGCGCCGTGCGTCTTGCCGAAGGTGTGACCGCCGGCGATCAGGGCGACGGTCTCTTCGTCGTTCATAGCCATGCGCGCGAAGGTCTCGCGGATGTCGTGCGCCGCCGCGATCGGATCGGGTTTGCCTTCGGGGCCTTCGGGATTGACGTAGATGAGGCCCATCTGCACGGCGGCCAGCGGGTTCTCCAGGTGGCGGCCGCCTTCGGTGCGATCCTGCTCTTCGCCGTGCAGGTGCGGATCGGCCACGAGCGTGCCGTCGCCCTTGTAGCGATGGTCGCCGCCGAGCCACTCTTTTTCGTTGCCCCAGTAGACGTCGTTGTCCGGTTCCCAGGTGTCCTCGCGTCCGCCGGCGAAGCCGAACGTCTTGAACCCCATCGACTCCAGCGCGACGTTGCCGGTGAGGATGAGCAGGTCGGCCCACGAGATGCTCTTGCCGTACTTCTGCTTGATGGGCCAGAGGAGGCGACGCGCCTTGTCGAGGCTGACGTTGTCCGGCCAGCTGTTCAGCGGCGCGAAGCGCTGCTGGCCACGCCCGCCACCGCCGCGCCCGTCGCCGATGCGGTAGGTGCCGGCGCTGTGCCACGCCATGCGGATGAAGAGGGGACCGTAGTGGCCGAAGTCGGCCGGCCACCATTCCTGGGAGTCGGTCATCAGCGCGCGGAGGTCTTCCTTCAGCGCCTTGTAGTCGAGCTTGCCGAACGCTTCGGCATAGTCGAAGTCGGGATCGAGCGGATTGGACTTCGACGAATGCTGGCTGAGCAGATCCACCCGCAAGCGGTGGGGCCACCAGTCGCTGTTGGTCGTGCCGCCTCCCGCGGTGTGTTTGAAGGGGCACTTCGCTTCGTTCGACATGCGTGCTACTCCTCTGGCTTGCCGGGGCCCGGTATGGGACCAGCGACTGGGACATCGACGCTTCTTCCACGGATCATAGACATCGGCGGCGGATAGCGGCAATCGATTGATCCTATGAAGTCCAGAGGCTCGATCTATCGTCCCGGTATTCGCATGCAAGCGTCGCGGTCGCTTGACCCTTCCGGCTCCGTGCCAGCTAAATAGCCGATGGCACCTCCGTCCTCCCCCACGAACGAACGCATGAGCACGACGACCGCAGACACCGATATCGCCAACCGCCGCACGCTCGGCCGGAGCGACGCGAAGACCCTGATCCTTTCCGCCCTCGGTGGTGCCCTCGAGTTCTACGATTTCGTCATCTTCGCGTATTTCGCCAAGACCCTCGGGCATCTGTTCTTCCCGCCGGGTACCTCGGACTGGGTCGCGCAGTTGCAGGCCTTCAGCATCTTCGCGGTGGGTTACCTCGCTCGCCCGCTCGGCGGGCTGGTGATGGCGCACTTCGGCGACCGCGTCGGGCGCAAGCGCATGTTCACGCTCAGCGTGTTCCTCATGGCGGTACCCACGCTGATCATCGGCGTGCTTCCGACCTACGCCACGATCGGCGTCCTCGCGCCGATCCTGCTCACGCTGATGCGCGTGGTGCAGGGCATCGCGATCGGCGGCGAAGTGCCGGGCGCGTGGGTGTTCGTCGCCGAGCACGTGCCGCCGCGCCGCGTCGGACTCGCCTGCGCGAGCCTCAGCTCGGGCCTCACCGTCGGCATCCTGATCGGCTCGCTGGTGGCGGCCGGCATGAACGCGCGCATGTCGCCCGAGGCGATGCTCGACCATGGCTGGCGCATCGCGTTCCTCCTGGGCGGGATCTTCGGGTTCCTCGCGGTGTACCTGCGCCGCTGGCTGAGCGAGACGCCGGTGTTCGCGCAGATGCGCGAACGCAAGGAACTGTCGACCGAGCTCCCGGCGTGGGTCGTCGTGCGCGATCACCTGCCCGGTGTCGCGCTGTCGATGGTCGTCACATGGGTGCTCACGGCGGCGATCGTCGTGGTCATCCTGATGACGCCGACGCTGATGCAGACGGCGTTCCGCATCGACGGGTCGCGCGCGTTCACCGCCGGCAGCCTCGCCGCGCTCACGCTCTGCATCGGTTGCGTGCTCGGCGGACTGCTGGTGGACTGGCAGGGCAAGGCGCGCGCCATGCTCGTCGCGTCCATCGGCCTGGCGGCGGCGACCTATGCCCTCTACGCCGACCTGAGCACGGGCGGCGTCCATCTCTACGTGCTGTATCCCATCGCGGGTCTGTTCGCCGGTGTCGCGGGCATCGTTCCGGCCGTGATGATCGCCGCGTTCCCGCCCGCGATCCGCTTCTCGGGCATCTCGCTGTCGTACAACGTCGCCTATGCGATCTGCGGCGCGGCCACGCCGGTACTCGTGGGTTATCTCGCGAAGTCGGCGGGTGGACTGGGTCCCGCGCACTACGTCGGCCTGGTCGCGTTGGTCGGCGTGGGCAGCGCGCTCTACATGATGGCCAGGGCGCGCCGCGCGGGCCGATCCTCCGCGACGCGTTGACGGATATTTCATCGGCGTGACGACGCCGGGGCGGCATCGGCCATCGCGGCAGTTGCACGCGCCCGGTACCTTCGGCATCCTTTTCCCATCGTGGCGAGCCGCCGCGAACTACGGGTCGTTCCCCGCGTCCCATCGTCGTCCCCCCACACCGTCGCTCCAGACCCATGACTGATGTCATCACCCTCGGCTGGCGCGAACGGCTCGCACTTCCGTCGCTCGGCGTCTCCGTCCTCAAGGCGAAGCTCGACACCGGCGCGCGCTCGTCGGCGCTGCATGTCGAATGGCTGGAAGTGGACGAACGCGAGTCGGGCACGTGGCTGCGTTTCCAGGTGCGCACGACCCGCCGCGGTGGCCTTTCGGCGCCTTGCGAGGCGAGGGCGACCGGCCGCAGGACGGTGACGGACTCCGGTGGGCACAAGTCGGTGCGCTGGTTCATCGAGGCCGAGGTCGAACTCGCCGGCCGCCGTTTCCTCGCGGAAGTGAACCTGACCGACCGGCGGCACATGCTGTTTCCCCTCCTGCTTGGCCGGACGGCGCTCGACGGGCGCTTCCTGGTCGACCCTTCGCTTTCCTACTCGCAGACGCCGCGCCGGGCCGTCCGGGACCCTTCATGAAGATCGCCATCCTGTCGCGCAACGCGCGGCTCTATTCCACCCAGCGCCTCGTCGAGGCCGCGCGCCGGCGCAAGCACACCGTCCGGGTGATCGACCCGCTGCGTTGCTACATGAGCATCGCGCCGGCGTCGTTCGCCATCCACTTCAAGGGCAAGCCGCTGGGCCCCGTCGATTGCGTGATTCCGCGCATCGGCGCGTCGAGCACGTTCTACGGCACGGCCGTGCTGCGCCAGCTGGAACTGATGGGCGTCTTCACGCCGAATCCGTCCGACGCCGTGCTGCGCGCGCGGGACAAGCTGCGCTGCCTGCAGATCCTGGCGGTGCAGGGGATCGACATGCCCGTGACCGCGTTCGGTGACAACCCCGACGACACGTCGGACCTGCTCGCGATGCTCGGCGAGCCGCCGCACGTCATCAAGCTCAACGAGGGCACGCAGGGCACCGGCGTCGTGCTCGCCGAGAAGCGCTCGGCGTCCAAGAGCGTCATCGAGGCCTTCCGTGGCCTTTACGCGAACTTCCTCGTCCAGGAGTTCATCAAGGAAGCCAACGGCCAGGACCTGCGCTGCTTCGTCGTCGGCGACCAGGTGGTCGCGTCGATGCAGCGCTCCTCGGCTCCGGGCGAGTTCCGCGCCAACATCCATCGCGGCGGCACCGCGGCCGCGGTCGAGCTCACCGACGAGGAGCGCAGCGTCGCCATCCGGGCCGCCTCGGCGCTCGGGCTGGAGGTCGCCGGCGTGGACCTGCTCAGGTCGTCGCGCGGGCCCTTGCTGCTGGAAGTGAACGCCTCCCCGGGCCTCGAAGGCATCGAGGGCAGCACCGGCGTGGACGTGGCCGGCGCCATCGTCGCCCATTGCGAGGCGCGCCTGGCCGACCGGCCGGTCGTGCCGAAGCCCCGCCGTGCCCGGGCCGTGAAGGGGTTAACGGCGATTTAAAGGGCGGTCCCCTATAAAGGTGCCACTGTGATTCCGCGACGCGGGGTGACGGTATCGGGGCAGTAGTTCTTTCGGCCCGGGCGGGGTTCCTCGCCCGGGCCTCTCTTTTAGGCGCCGCCCCGCCCGGTGCTGTCCGCTTCACGCATTCCCCGTTAAGCTTGCAGTCGCAATACTCATAAGACTCAAAGCGACCGCACAATCGGAGTGCCCCGCATGCGCGTTCTGGTCATCGAAGACAATACCGACATCGCGACCAACATCGGGGATTACCTCGAGGATCGCGGCCACGTCGTCGATTTCGCCGGCGATGGCGTCACCGGGCTGCACCTGGCCGTCGTCCATGACTTCGACGTGATCGTCCTGGACCTCACCCTGCCGGGCATGGACGGCCTGGACGTCGCGAAGAAGCTCCGCCACGAGGCCCACAAGCAGACCCCCGTGCTGATGCTCACGGCCCGCGACTCCCTGGAGCACAAGCTCACGGGTTTCGAGTCCGGCGCCGACGATTACATGACCAAGCCGTTCGCCCTGCAGGAACTGGCCGCGCGCCTGGAAGTGCTGGCGCGTCGCGGCAAGGGCCCGCAGAGCCGTGTTCTGAAGGTCGGCGGACTCACCTATAACCTCGACACCCTCACCGTCACCCGCGAAGGCAAGTCGATCCAGCTGAACCCCATCGGCCTGAAGCTCCTGCAGGCGTTGATGGAGGCCAGCCCGTCGGTCGTCACGCGCCAGGACCTCGAGCAACGGGTCTGGGGCGAGGAGCTTCCGGATTCCGACTCGCTGCGCGTCCATATCCACGGCCTGCGCGCGGCCATCGACAAACCCTTCGAGAAACCGCTGATCCACACGCGTCACGGTATCGGATATCGCATGGTCGATCCGGATGCGGTCCAGACGTAAGCTCCGTTTCCGCCTGATCGTCACGTTCACGCTGTTCGGCTTCGGGCTGAGCGCGCTCTTCGCGTACGCGGCGCTCAACATCCGCGAGCGCGTCGAGGAACAGCTGATCAACTCCGCGCTGCAGGACGAGGTCGATTCGCTCAACGCGAAGGTGCGCGCGAACCCGAACGAGCGACCGCCGTTCGAGATCGTCAAGGGCGCGACGTTCAGCGATCGCACGATCTACAAGGCGCCGCTCAACTGGCAGTCGCTGGAGACGGGCGTGCACGACCTGCACGAGACCGGTAGCGACGGCAAGAGCCATCACTACAAGGTGGCCGTGCGGCGCGAGGGCGGCATCATCAGCTTCCTGCAGTTCGACGTGTCGCGCGACGAACTCGGCAAGCGGCAGCTGCTCACCAGCGTCATCGCGGCGGTGTTCCTCTTCGGCCTGCTCTCGCTGGTGATCGGTGTCTGGCTGTCGTCGCGCGTGCTGCGTCCCGTCACCGATCTGGCGAAGCGCCTGCGCGATTTCCGCCGCGTCGGCAAGGCCGAGGCGCTCGCGCCGCATTTCGCCGACGACGAGGTCGGCGAGCTGGCGGTGGCGCTCGACGAGTACGCGATGCGCCTGACCTCGGTCGTTGAACGCGACCGCGAATTCAATTCCGACGTGAGCCACGAGCTGCGCACGCCGCTCGCCGTCATCGCGAGCACGACCGAGCTCCTACAGGGTTCGCCCGACCTCACGGACAAGCTGCGCGAGCGCCTGAAGCGCATCGAACGCGCGTCGCGGCAGGCGACCGAGCTGATCGAGGCGCTGCTGCTGCTTTCGCGCGCCGAGCGCCGCGGCCCGACGCGCGGTGAGACCACGGATGTGGCGAAGGTGGCCGCGGACGTGATCGAGAGCCAGCGGCCGCAGATGGGCGGCAAGCCGATCGAGATCGAACTCATCGCCGATGGCTCGGTCACGGTCAACGCGCCCGCGTCGGTGCTCTCCGTGGCGCTGACCAACCTGATCGGCAACGCGATCAAGTACACGATGGAAGGCATGGTGACCGTGCGCGTCATGGACGGCCGCATCGACGTCATCGACACCGGACCGGGCATCAAGCCGGAGGACGCCGAGAAGCTGTTCCAGCGCGGCATCCGCGGCGAAAGCGCCACGGGCGGCGGTGCCGGCCTCGGCCTCGCGATCGTGCGCCGCCTGTGCGAGCTGTACGGCTGGGACGTCTCCCTGCGCCCGCGCCCCGAGATGGCCGGCGCCATCTCGACGATCGATTTCCGCTAATCTGCAATTAATTGTCTGTATTGATTGACTTTTCTTCATCGCCTGCATCCTTCCGTCGGGCGCTGGCAGTGGGTGAGGGCTTGTCCGACAGCATGGGGCCTGGGCTGGTAGTACCATTTCGCCCTGAGCGCTCTCTGCGCTCAAGTCATCTGTGTATTTGTTCCTGCATCAAGGAGTGCCGTCATGGGTGCGATCAAGAAGGACACCAAACGCAGCGGTTACTTCGCGGCCACAAAGAACTCGTATGCGAGATTCGACGGGTCTGGCATGTCCGTAGATGTGGAGAGCTTTCTGCGCACGGAAGACGGCCGACGCCGGTTCAGAGAATTAACGAAGTCGGCATTTGGCTCGAAGGCCAAGCCTCCTGTGTCTAAGGCAAAGAAGTAGTGCGGCGAGGCAAGGACGCGTGCCATTCAACCAGCTGATCCTTCCGCTCCTCGGCGGATACATATTTGTAAATCATACCTATCTGACGTGTTACTGGGCTTCGCGCCATCCGAAAGAACACATGGTGTTCTTGTCCGCTGTAGCGGGTGCGGTACTGCTTGTCATAGCAAGGACGATCGCCTTCTTGCTCGCCCTCACCGAATTTGGCCAGGCATGCTGGGCTAAACTCCATAGCGTCGTGCCCTTTCCTGGTATCGGTACTGCGGTACTGGCGTTCATCCTTGGCTTCGTCCTTCGGCATTGGTTTAACAAGGCGTGGACGAAGTCGCGAGCACCACTCTGGCTGTACGCGGCTGGCCAATTCAACAAGCTCGAAGAGGTTCTCTTTAGGAGCGCCTATCCGGTCAAGCCGAGCCACGCGGTAAGGCGCCATCCTTGGCGACATCTCGCGCTAGGCCTTATTGGATGGCATAGAATTCAGGGGCTACTGTCACGGCTTCCGTTCGTACGAGTGCCATCTGCTTACTTGGTCGAAAGTGAGCATGTCTCGCCTCAGCCCGTGATGATCTGCATGAAGAATCGTAAGGTCTACGTGGGTTTTATTGAGTTCGCGCTTCCTATGCGCGCTGAAGTCAAGACGTTTATTACGCTGCTTCCAGCTTGGAGTGGCTATCGGGACAAGGACACTTTGGCGGTGATCCCGACTACCGACTACGAAGAAACCTATGACTACATTGTCAACGCGGCGGCGGGCGGAGACGCGCTCGATCTCGGCAAGTTCCTGAAGGCACTATGTATCGACGACGTTGAGACAGTGAATCTATACGACGATGACGCATTCGTTGCGTTCAGTCCGCCGGATGATAGCGAACCCGGTGATGCGCAGAATAATGCCCACGAGACTCCTGACTGGAGCGTCATGTAGGTCCGTGAATGGGACGGATTAATTGATCCCTGAAGAGAGCACCGGGCGCTCGGCGTCGCCCTCCGCCCCGCCGCCCGAGGTGGTCGCGATCGATTTTGGCTAGCGACAGCGAACCGTCATCCCGGCTGTCATCAGGATTTCATTTGGACGTCCGACCATGCACCGCTTCACGGCGCGTGTCGGGCAGGCTCAGGGGAGCGACGCCGCAGCGCGCCAGCGTGAGAAGGGACGTCGCTCTTGTTCAAGCCCACCATCCTGGCCGCCGCTCTCGGCATGGCCTTCGCTTCCGGCGCGTTCGCGACGGACACCGATACCACCGCCGACGCCTCGATGGCCAAGCGGGACAAGGCGCAGGAGCTCGACGCGGTCTCCGTGATCGGCACCGGCGAAACCCGCCAGGTGCAGCGTCTACGTCCCGCGGAGCAGAAGGTGCTTCCGCCCGGCACGAGCCTGCAGAAGGTGCTCAACACGCTGCCGGGCGTGAACGCGCAGTCGGTCGATGCCCTGGGCACGAACGAGCAATCGCTGACCCTGAGCCTGCGCGGCTTCAGCGGCACGCGTCTCGGCTACACGCTCGACGGCATGCCGCTCGGCGACAGCGCATACAACAACTACAACGGCCTCTCGATCAGCCGCGCGCTCATCTCCGAAAATTTCGGCGGCGCGGAGCTCTCGGAAGGCATCGGCAACCTCGGCACGCCGTCCACCAGCAACCTCGGCGGCACCATCGCGTACACGTCGAACGATCCGTCGAAGACGATGGGCGGCCGTGTCGCGCAGACGTTCGGCAGCGACCATAATCGCCGTACGTACGCGCGCTTCGACAGCGGTGAATACGACGGCTTCTCGCTGTACCTGTCCGGCGCGCGCACCGAGTCGGATCTGTTCAATCACCAGAGCGCCTACAACCAGTCCACCACGAAGCAGTTCAACGGCAAGGCCGTCTGGGACTTCGACTGGGCCCGCCTGACCGGCTTCGCGGACACCTCGCGAACCACGCAGGCGGACTATTTCTACCTGTCGAAGAGCGAGCTCGCGCGCGGCCTCGGCTGGGACTGGGGCGGCTACGCGCCGAACTGGCAGCGGGCGGTGGGCAAGGCGTACTGCAACAGCGGCACGTTCAATGCGCGCCTGTGCGATCGCAGCGGTCCGGACACCGACGCGGACGGCGCGTTCACCGCGGGCCAGATCCTCCGCGACGACGATCTCTACTACCTCGCCGGCGATTTCTTCCCCAGCGACGCGGTCACCATCCACGCCCAGGTCTACCACCACGAGGACGCGGGCGAGGGCCACAACTGGAACAGCGGCACGTATTCGTACCCGGGCACGGCCCGACAGCTGCCCATCATCTTCCGCAACACGCTGTACACGATCAACCGCTCGGGTGCGATCCTGTCGGCCGCATGGGACGTCGCCAACCAGCACATCGAAGGCGGCGTCTGGTACGAGCACAACGTCTCCAGCGCGTCGCGCTACAGCAGCTACGTGACCGGTCCGCGCGACCTCAGCGGCCGTATCGACGAGACGCCGAACATCGGCGTGTTCGACCAGCGCACCGTGTGGAACACGCGCCAGGCGTTCCTGCAGGACACGATCCGCTTCCTCGACGACGCGCTCACCGTCGACGTCGGCGTGAAGAGCCCCCACGTCACGTCGCAGGCGACGGCGCTGCCCGGCGTCGCGCTGACCCCGATCAGTCCCACGTCGAACAACCAGTTCGCCAGCGGCAAGCTCAGCGCGAGCAAGGCGCTTCTCCCGCAGTTCGGCGCGCGCTACAAGCTCGCCGAAGGCCAGGAAGTGTTCGCGAGCTTCGCCAAGAACATCGCCATGTTCCAGGGTGGCTTCAAGCTCGGTCCGCAGGCCGTGAGCCAGGCCATCTGGAATGCGCAGGGCGACCTGAAGCCCGAGAAGTCGCGCAGCCTCGAAGCGGGATATCGCATCGAGAGCGGCCCGGTGGCGGCGTCGCTCGCGGCGTACAAGGTGCGTTTCGACAACCGCCTCCTCCAGTACAACCCGTGCGACTCCCGCCAGCCGGTCGGTCCGCGTTGCGGGAACCGCTTCTACAACGTCGGCGGCGTGGACAGCCACGGCGTGGAACTGACGTTCGTCTGGACGCCGACGGATCACCTGCGCTGGTACAACTCCGCCTCGCTCAACCGCTCGACCTATGCGAGCGACTACACGCAGGCCGGTGTCGTCCAGCCTACGAAGGGCAAGATCCAGACGGACACGCCGAAGAAGCTCTTCGCGACGCAGATCGACTGGACCCAGGGCGCGTGGTTCGCGTCGCTTCGGGGCAAGTACACCGGCGAGCGTTTCTACACGTACACCAACGACCGGGGTTTCGGCGGCTTTACCGTGTGGGATCTCTCGGGTGGCTACGACTTCGGCGCGACCTCGTTCGCGAAGAGCGTCCGCCTTTCGCTCAACGTCACCAACCTCGGCGACAAGCGCTACGCGAGCAATCTCGACTCCAGCGTGTTCGCGCCCACCGACCCGACCGGCACGATCTACGTGTTCCATGCGTCGGCACCGCGCCAGTACTTCGCCACGCTGGACGTGCGCTTCTGATGCGGCGCGTCCTCGCCGGGCTCGCCGCCATCGTCGTGATCGGCAGCGCCTCGGCGCAGGCCATCGAGGTTCGCTGGCCGGATATCGCCTCGACGCCGCTACCGCGGTCCGTCGAGGCGGGCGGCACGGTCTACGTGGATC
Source organism: Luteibacter sp. 329MFSha (assembly GCF_900111665.1). Classification (NCBI taxonomy): domain Bacteria; kingdom Pseudomonadati; phylum Pseudomonadota; class Gammaproteobacteria; order Lysobacterales; family Rhodanobacteraceae; genus Luteibacter; species Luteibacter sp. 329MFSha. Next base: position 261,690 of record NZ_FOJE01000002.1, read on the forward strand.
GCGGTCTCGTCGCCTCGGGCTCGCTCGCGGCCGGCACGGTGGATCTCCTCGGCGACACGCTAGGCTCGTTCTCGTCGCTGAGCATCGAGCCGGGCACGTGGAAGCGTGAGGGCGACACCTATACCGGCGTGCTCTGGACGCTTCCCGATCGCGGCCGCAACGATCCCGAGCACGACGTCTTCTTCGATTACCGCGGACGCATGCATCGTTTCCGCGTACGCCTGTCGCTCGCGAGCGACGGCAAGGGTCGTTTCGACCTCGTGCCGGAGGGCGGCACGGTGTTGCGCGATTTCAACGGGAATCCGTTCACCGGTGCCGAGCCGCGAGGCGGTACCCTCCGCGAACGTGGCATCGTTCTTCCCGCGCCGGCCAGCGGCATAGGCGCGGGCAAGGTATCGCTCGACGCGGAATCGCTGCAGTTCACGCGCGATGGCGGCTTCTATGTCGGCGACGAGTATGCCGCCAACGTGTACCGCTTCGGTGCCGACGGTCGGCTCGACGGCGTGATCGTTCCGCCGCGTGCCGTGCAACCGCTCGATGCGAACGGCAAGCCCGACTTCACGTCGCTGCGGCCGCCCGCCACGGGTCGTCGCAACAACCAGGGCGTCGAAGGCATGGCGATGTCGCCCGACGGCACGCGTCTGTTCGTCGTGCTGCAGAGCGCGCTCGTGCAGGACAGCGCTCCGGGCGATGCCTCGGGGCGCGCGCTGACTCGCGTGCTCGTCTACGACACGAGCCGGAACGCCGTGCCCTCGCGCCCGATCGCGCACTACGTCGTCCGACTCCCGGTGTACGACGACAAGGGCGCCGGCGGCACGCCGAACCGGACCGCCGCGCAGAGCGAGATCCGGGTGCTCGACGACCATCGCTTCCTGATGCTGGCTCGCGACGGGGCGGGATGGGGTGCCGAAGGCGATCGTCCGATCGTGTTCAAGAGCGTGCTGCTCGTGGATACCTCGGGCGCGACGAACCTCGCCGGCACCGCATACGAGACGGCGACCACGTCGGTGCGCGTCGCCGGTGGCGACCTGCGTCCGAATATCCGTCCCGCCAGCTCCACGCCGCTGGTCGATCTGCTCGATCCCGCGGACCTGGCGCGGTTCGGCCTCGCGATCGACGCCGCGTCGCCGGGCAAGGCGCTTCTGTCCGAGAAGTGGGAAGCGATGGACCTGGTGTCCGCGCTCGATCCCGCACATCCGGACGAGTGGTTCCTCATCGTCGGCAACGACAACGATTTCGTCGCGAAGCACTGCGTCATGGATGGCCAGCGCTGCGACTCGGCCATCGACAACGACAACCGCATCCTCGTGTACCGGCTCACCTTGCCGGGCATGCGTTCCACCGCCGCCTCCCACCACCACTGAAGGGTCATGCGCATGATGAAACGTACGGTTCTCTCCCTGCTGTCCGCCACCCTGCTCCTCGGCGCGGCCACCAGTCACGCGAACACCCCGGCCTATGTCGACAGCAAGGAGTACAAGGTGCTCCTCGACGCGTCGCGTTTCGCGTCCAATCCGTCGACCGCCGCGGCGCAGCTGCTCAAAGACGTGTCGACGCGCCTGACGGCGCTGAAGTTCGACAAGACGATCTCGGGCAATTTCAGCGCGGGCGATCGCGACACGCTGGCTTACTACGACACCGCGCACAGCTGCTCGCTCTACGGCCGCGGCTACACGGTGCGCACCCGTGCGGGCGATCATTCGGACATCCAGTTCAAGTTCCGTCATCCCGACGAGGAACTCTCGTACTGGACCGACGTGTCGGGTGCCGGCAAGAACAAGTCCACCAAGCTCGAAACCGACGTGACGCCGGGCAGCCTCGTGCTCGCGCACTCGACGAAGCAGGATGCGACCACGACGCCGACGACGGTGTCGGCGCTGATCAAGCAGTTCCCCGGCGCGTCGGCCCTATCGGACATCTCGACCGCCACGCTCTCGCCGGTGGCCGGCGTGACCGTCACGCAGCAGGAGTACGACGGTCCCGAGGCGGATATCGGTCAGTCGGTCGCCGAGTTCACCCTGACGCTGTGGTACATCAACAACGCGTCGACACCGTCGGTGGCGGAGCTGTCGTTCCGCGTCGACGCCGACGCCGACGACTACTTCACGACGCCGGTGCTCACGCGCTCGCAGACGCTGAACACCGCGATCGGCTCGATCGGCAACGGCTGGAACATCGCCAACGACGGCGGCAAGACGAGCTGGCTGTACGCCTATCGCTCGTCGTCGTACCCGAACGGGTTCTGCAACTAAGGTCGTTGGAGCGGACCTGGCCGCGACGGCTTTTCGCGAAGAGCGACAGTTCCTGCCCCTCTTTCGCCAACGGCGTCGCGGCCAGGGCCGCTCCCACGTGCTGCCTGCGGTTACAGCGGTTCGAGCCAGCCCCAGCGGTCGGCCGTCTTGCCGTTGAACAGGCCGAAGAACAGTTCCTGCAGGCGGCGGGTGATCGGACCGGCCTGGCCGCTGCCGATCTTCTTGCCGTCCACCGAGCGGATCGGCGTGACCTCGGCGGCCGTGCCGCACATCAGGATCTCGTCGGCGAGGTAGAGGTATTCGCGCGGCAGGTCGCGTTCGATCACGTCGATGCCTTCCTCGCGGGCGAGCGTCATCAGCGTGTGGCGCGTGATGCCCGTGAGGATCGAGGCGCTGGCCGGCGTCGTGTGCAGCGCGCCGTCGAAGACGAGGAACAGGTTCTCGCCCGCGCCTTCGCTAAGGAGGCCCGTGTTCGCGAGCGCGATGCCTTCGCCGAAGCCGAGGCGACGCGCTTCGCGCGCGATCAGCTGGCCGGAGAGGTAATTGCCGCCGGCCTTCGCGCCCGCCGGGATCGTGTTCGGAGCGAAGCGCTGCCAGCTCGACACGCAGGCGTCGATGCCGTTCTGCAGGGCCTCGGGTCCGAGGTACGGGCCCATGGGCCAGGTGGCGACGGCGACGTCGGTGGGGCAGTCGGCCGAGAGGCCGAACCCGCCGAGACCGCGGAACGCGACCGGGCGCAGGTAGGCGGCCTTGAGCTTGTTCCTGCGGATCACCTCGCGGCAGGCTTCCGCCAGCTCGTCCATCGAGTAGGGGATCTCGATGTCGTAGATCTTCGCGGAGAGGTACAGGCGCTTGAGGTGGTCCGTCAGGCGGAAGATGGCCGCGCCGTCGGGCGTTTCATAGCTGCGGATGCCTTCGAACACCGACGAGCCGTAATGCAGCGCGTGCGCCATCACGTGGACGGTGGCATCGCGCCAGGGCTTGATCTGCCCGTTCTGCCAGATCCATTCGGGGTAGTTCTGCGACATGGGTACGCTCCGTAGGGGACCGCCCATGATACCGGGTACGTTGGGGCGCCACATGGCGCGATGCAGTATGTGGGAAGCCCGCTGGCGGGCATCCCACAGTGTTTCCGGCAGGTAGACCTGGCTCAGCCCGGAGGGCGCAGCCAGAGGCAGCCGGCATCGCGGACCACCGCGAAATGCGCGCGGCGGGTGGGGCCTTGCGCGCCGGGAGGGGCCGTCACGGCGTCGATGCCGGAGCCCTCGCCGCCTTCCAGCGCCACGAGCGATTGCCGCACCAGGGACTCCATGGCGCGCAGGTTCTCGACGGTGCCCGCGCTCCCGTAGCCGTTCCAGAGCACGAGGCCGCCGATACGGTTGGCGCTGCGGGCGGCAAACGCCTGGGCCATGCCCTCGCGCAGCTCACCGATGTCCTTGGCGCAGAGGAGGCCCGCGGTCGGCACGCCCGGCGTGCTCGCGGCGGACGAGGGGGTGGGCAGGAGGGACGCCGCGCCCACCGCGCTGCACGGCTGGTCGCTGAACACCGGCCGCCCGTCCTGGCCGACGCATCGATGGATCGCCGTTTGCGCGGCGGCGGGCAGGGCGAGGCAGAGCAGGAGCAGCAGGGCGATGGCGCGGATCACGGGGGCGGCGCGGTGGCGAACGGTGCGCCATCATCCCGTTCCGCGCATGCGCGGAGGGTGACGGCGCGCACGTTCTCAACGCGCGGCGAGGCGCTCCAGCACCGACGTCGTCGCCCGCGCACGGTTGATCGTATAGAAGTGCAGGCCGGGCGCTCCGCCGTCGAGCAGCCGCTGGCAGAGTTCGGCCACGACATCGGCCCCCAGTTCGCGCACCGCGCCCGCGTCGTCGCCGTGGGCCTGCATGCGCTTGACGATCCAGCGCGGGATCTCGGCGCCGCACTGATCGGAGAAGCGGCGCAGCTGGCTGAAGTTCGCGATGGGCATGATGCCCGGCACGATGGGGATGTTCACGCCGAGCTTCGTGACGTCGTCGACGAAGCGGAAATAGGCGTCCGCGTTGAAGAAATACTGCGTGATCGCGCCATCGGCGCCGGCATCCACCTTGGCCTTGAAGTGGCGCAGGTCGGCGAGGGCGTTCTCGGCCTGCGGGTGCATTTCCGGATAGGCCGCGACCTCGATGTGGAAATGATCGCCGCTGTGCTCGCGGATGAAGGCGACGAGCTCCGCCGCGTAACGGAAGTCGCCCGGCGTGGCCATGCCGGACGGCAGATCGCCGCGCAGCGCGACGATGCGTCGGCAGCCGGATGCTTTGTACGCGTCGAGCAGGGCGCCGATCTCCGCGCGGGTGCCGCCCATGCACGAGAGATGCGGCGCGACGGAAAGCGCGTGCTCCGAGCGCAGCCGGCGCACCGTTTCGTCCGTGTAGCTGAGCGTCGAGCCACCGGCGCCGAACGTCACCGAGACATAGTCGGGAGCATGGCCCTTGAGGCGCCCCACGGCGCTATCGAGCTGCTGGCGCTGCTCGTCGGTCTTGGGCGGGAAGAACTCGAAGCTGATGGCGGGCATGGCGCGACCTCGGAGGGATGGCCAAAGTATATATCTTTCCATCCAGATGGAAAGATGGCTAGCCGTCTCCGTAGGAGCGCGCCCTGCGCGCGACAGCGTTTCGCGAAGCGCATCAGGCCGTGTGGCTCCTCGCCTCAAAACATGTCGCGCGCAGGGCGCGCTCCTACGGACGGCGAAAAAAAAGGGCGCCCCGAGGGCGCCCTTGTCGATCCGGGGAAATCCCCTCGATCAGTAGCGGTAGTGGTCGGCCTTGTACGGGCCTTCCACCGGCACGCCGATGTAGTCGGCCTGGTCCTGCGTCAGCACCGTCAGCTTCACGCCGATCTGCTCGAGGTGCAGGCGGGCGACTTCCTCGTCGAGCTTCTTCGGGAGGCGGTAGACCGTCTTCTCGTAGGCGTCCTTGTTCTTCCACAGGTCGATCTGCGCCAGCGTCTGGTTCGAGAAGCTGTTCGACATGACGAAGCTCGGGTGGCCGTGGGCGCAGCCGAGGTTCACCAGGCGGCCTTCCGCCAGCATGTAGATGCTGTTGCCCGTGGCGCCGAAGGTGTAGCGGTCGACCTGCGGCTTGATCGTCTCGCGGCTGACGTCCTTCGCGTTGTTCAGGCGGTCGATCTGGATCTCGTTGTCGAAGTGGCCGATGTTGCAGACCAGGGCGTTGTTCTTCATCTTCGCCATGTGTTCCAGCGTGATGATGTCCTTGTTGCCCGTGGTGGTGACATAGATGTCGCCGATACCGAGGGTGTCTTCGACGGTGGTGACCTGGAAGCCTTCCATCGCGGCCTGCAGGGCGTTGATCGGATCGATCTCGGTCACGATCACGCGGGCGCCGAAGCCCTTGAGCGAATGCGCGCAGCCCTTGCCCACGTCGCCGTAGCCGCAGACGACGGCGGTCTTGCCGGCGATCATGAGGTCGGTCGCGCGCTTGATGCCGTCGGCGAGCGACTCACGGCAACCGTAGAGGTTGTCGAACTTGCTCTTGGTGACCGAGTCGTTGACGTTGATCGCGGGCACGAGCAGCTTGCCGGCCTCGGCGAGCTGGTACAGGCGATGCACGCCGGTGGTGGTCTCTTCCGACACGCCCTTCCATTCGGCGGCGATCTTCTTGAACCAGCCCGGACGCGCGGCGGCGGTCTTCTTGACGAGGTCCTTGATGACCTGCTCTTCGTGATTGCCGCTCGCGGTGTTGACCCAGTCGCTGCCGTCTTCGAGTTCGACACCCTTGTGGATGAAGAGGGTGGCGTCGCCACCGTCGTCGACGATCAGCTGCGGGCCGAGCTCGCCCGGATGGGTGAGCATGTCGAGCGTGCACTCCCAGTACTCTTCGAGCGTCTCGCCCTTCCACGCGAAGACCGGCAGTTCGCCCGCGGCGAGCGCGGCGGCGACGTCGTCCTGCGTCGAGAAGATGTTGCAGGAAGCCCAGCGCACCGAGGCGCCCAGCTCGCGCAGCGTCTCGGCGAGCACGGCGGTTTCCTTGGTGACGTGCAGCGAGCCCGAGAGGCGGACGCCCTTGAGCGGCTTCTCGCCGGCGTAGCGGGCGCGGATCTGCATCAGGCCCGGCATTTCCTCTTCCGCCATGCGGATGCGGCGGCGGCCGAGGTCGGCCAGCGACATGTCGCGGACCTTGTAATCCTGGAAGGCGGTGTCTTTGGTGACGGCGTTCATCTGGCGTAGCTCCGGAGATTCACGGGGGCGCCGTTTGGTGGGACGCCGCGCCGAGCCTGGCCTATGGGTCGAACCCACGGTCGCAGCGCCCCTCGGCGGGCAAAACGGTCCGGCGATTGTATCGCGGAATCCGGATGCAGGGATGAACACATCTTTTTCGGTACTCTCGGGGTTTCGATACCACGTGAGACACCGATGGAAGCCGCACGCGATCCCGAGTTCCTGCCCCACGACGGTCCCCTGCGCGAGGACGTACGCCGCCTCGGCGCCCTGGTCGGCCAGATGCTCGCGGAGCAGGGCGGCCAGGCGTTTTTCGAGCGGGTGGAGCACGTCCGGACCGCCGCCATCCACCGCCGGCGCAGCGGCGCCGCCGTGGATGCCCTGGCGGACTCGCTGACCGGGCTGGACGCCGCCGACGCCGAATCGCTGGCCCGCGCCTTCGCCACGTATTTCCAGGCGGTGAACACGGCCGAGCGCGTGCACCGCATCCGCCGCCGTCGCGACTACCAGCGCGAGGGCGGGGCACCCCAGCCCGAATCGCTCGCCGCCGTGCTCGCCCTGCTGAAGAAGGACGGCGTCACGAAGGAGGAGCTATCGCGGCTGCTCGACCGCCTGGACGTCGAACCCGTGTTCACCGCCCATCCGACCGAGGCGGTGCGCCGCTCGCTGCTGGAGAAGGAACAGGAGATCGTGCGCGCGCTCGTCGACGAGTTCGATCCGACGCGCACGCCGCAGGAGCTCCGCGACGACGACGCCCGCATCCTCATGGCGCTGTCCGCCGGCTGGCAGACCGCCGAGGCGTCGCCGGTGCGGCCGAGCGTGCAGGACGAGTTCGACCACGTCGGTTTCTACATCTCCCGTCCGATCTACCGCGTGCTGCCCGCCCTCTACGAATCGATGCAGCAGGCGATCGCCGATACCTATGGCGAGGACGTCGTCGTTCCGCGACTCCTTCGCTTCGCCACCTGGGTGGGCGGCGACATGGACGGCAATCCGAACGTCAACGCGGAAACGATCGCGGCCACGCTCGCCGCGCAGCGCACGCTGGTGCTGGAGCGCTACGTCGAGGACATCGTCGCGCTCGGTCGCCTGCTCAGCCAGACGCAGGATCGCGTGACGCTCGACGACCGGCTGCAGCGCCGCATCGAGGACTACCGCGAGCGCCTCCCCGAAGCAGCCGCGCGCATCCGGCCGCGCCATGGCGACATGCCGTACCGCGCGTTCCTCACGTTCGTCGCCGCGCGCCTCGCGGCCACGCTCGACGAAGGCGAGGAGGGCTACGCCACCGCCGCCGAATTCATCGACGACATCGCGCTGATCGAAAGGAGCCTGGTCAACCACAGCGGCCGGCACGCGGGTGCCTACGCCGTCGGTCGCCTGCTCTGGCGCACCCGCACGTTCGGTTTCCACCTCGCGCGCCTCGACGTGCGCCAGGATGCCCGCGTGCACGACGAGGCGCTCGCCGCGCTGCTCGATGACGCCGACTGGCAGAACCGCGACACCGCGGCGCGCGTGAAGACGCTGCGGCCCTTCGCGGCCGGCGAGCGCAGCTTCGTGGCGGGCGAGGGACACGAGGCGGCGGGGATGCTCCGCGACGTGTTCGCCACGCTGGCCGACTCGCGCAAGCGCTACGGGCACGAGGCGACCGGCCTCTACATCATCAGCATGGCGGAGACCGCCGCCGACGTGCTCGCGGTGCTCGCCCTCGCGCGCCGCGGCGGCCTGCTCGAAGACGGCCGCGTGCCGCTCGACGTGGCGCCCCTGTTCGAGACGATCGACGACCTCCGCGGCGGCGCGCAGACCCTGCAGGCGTTGCTCGACGATCCTGTCTACCGCGCGCACCTGAAGGCGCGGGGCGATCGCCAGTGGGTGATGCTTGGCTACTCCGACAGCGGCAAGGACGGCGGTACCGTCGCCTCGAAGTGGAGCCTGCAGCGCGCGCAGGTGGAACTGCTCGAGGTCGCGGCGAAGGCGGGCATCCGCGTCGCGTTCTTCCACGGGCGCGGCGGGTCGGCGAGCCGCGGCGGCTCGCGCATCACGCCCGCGCTGATGGCCTCGCCGCGCGGCTCCGTCGCCGGCACGCTCCGCGTGACGGAGCAGGGAGAGGTGATCCATCGCAAGTACGGCATCCGCGCGCTAGCGGTGCGCAATCTCGAGCAGACGCTCGGCGCCGTGATGCGCGCCTCGCTGCGTCCGCGCGACGCGGAAGCGCGCGAGGCGGGCTGGAAGGACACGATGGCGCGCCTGTCGGACGAGAGCCGCAAGGCCTACCGCGCCTTCGTGGATACCGAGGGCTTCGTCGACTACTTCCGCGGCGCCACGCCGATCGACGTGATCGAGCGGATGACCCTCGGCTCCCGTCCCGCGCGCCGGCGCAGCATGAAGGGCGTCGAGGACCTCCGTGCCATCCCCTGGGTGTTCTCGTGGACGCAGTGCCGCGCGGTACTCACCGGCTGGTACGGGCTGGGCTCGGCCCTGGACGCGGTCGCGAAGGACTGCGGCGAGGACACTCTGGTGAAGATGGCGCGGGACTGGCCGTTCTTCTCCACGATGCTCGACGACGTCGAGATGGTGCTGGCGAAGGCCGATATCGACATCGCCGAGGCGTTTTCGGTGTTGGCCGGGCCGCTCCACGAGCGCTTCTTCCCGATGGTCCGCGCGGAATTCGAGCGCACCGTGCGCTGGGTGCTGAAGCTGAAGGGGGCCGACGAACTGCTGGCCGGCGACCCCCGGCTGGCGACCTCCATCCGCCTGCGCAACCCGTACGTGGACCCGATGAGCCTGCTCCAGGTCGACCTGCTCCGGCGCTGGCGCGCCACGGGCGGCAAGGACGAGGCCCTGCTCAAGGCGCTGGTCGCGTGTGTGAACGGCGTCTCACAGGGGCTTCAGAATACGGGCTGAGGCCTAAAGACCGGCCCGGACCTGCCGTAACAGCCGGTTCGGGGCACCGTCGCGTGCCCGTCTGGTCTGAAGGCTTTCCATGAACGAGAACGGTGATCGCGCCCTCCGGCGCGGCATGAGCGTCGGCGCGCGGCTGAACCTGCTGGTGGTGGGCATCGTCGCCGTGGGCATCGCGCTGCTGACGGTGGTGACCACGACGATGGCGTCGCGGGAACTGGAGGCGCGGGCGCGCGAAGACCTCGCGCGCGGCAACCGGGCCATCATCGCCCTGGTGAACACGTTCGGCGGCGCGCTGCTGGCCGAGTCCGACCGTTTCCTCGACGTCTACAAGAGCTACTACCCCGGCCGCTTCACGGTGGACGACACGCACCGCGTGACCATGGCCGGCCATACGGTGCCGCAGCTGTTGCATGACGGGAAACCGCTGAACAACGACTTCACCCTGACGGACGAATTCTCCGCGCGTGCGCATGTGGTCGCGACGCTCTTCGTCCGCGACGGCAACGACTTCATCCGCGTGACGACGTCGCTGAAGAAGGAGGACGGCTCACGCGCGGTCGGCACGTCGATCGACCATGCGCATCCCGCCTTCCCGCTGCTGCTCACCGGTGCGTCGTACGGCGGCCCGGCGGTGCTGTTCGATCGTCCGTTCGTCACCCGCTACGAGCCCATCAAGGACCAGGCGGGTCACGTGCTCGGCGCGTTCTTCATCGGCGTGGAGATCGGCAAGGAGATGAAGGCGCTGCAGGACGAGATCGCGGGGATCCGCATCGGCCGCAACGGTTACTACGCCGTCGTCGACGCCGCGGCGGGCAAGCGCTACGGCACGTTCGTGGTGGATCCGTCGCTCAAGGGCGCCCCCGCGGTGCCGGGCGCCGCGCTGAAGGTGCTCGATGCCGAGGGTCAGCCGGTCTTCGGCCGGATGCTGTCGGGGAGTACCGGCGAGCTGCGCTACAGCCTCGACGCGGACGGCACGCGCGTCGAATGCCTGGCCGTCTACGCGACCGATCCGGCGTGGCACTGGCTGGTGGCCGGCATCGCCGACATGGACGAGCTGTACGCGCCGGTGCGTCGCATGCGCGGTATCGCCGCCGCGACCAGCATCGCGCTCGTCGCCGTGCTGGCGGTGCTCGTCTTCGTCGCCATTCGCCGTCGGGTCACGCAGCCGCTCGCGCAGGCCGTCGAAGCGGCGCGCCGGCTCGCGGAAGGCGACCTCACGGCACGGCTCGACTCCACGCGGCGCGACGAGATCGGCCAGCTCATGCGTTCCATCGACGGCATCGGCGACGGGCTTGGCGACATCGCGCGCTCCGTGCGCAAGGCGGCGGCCAGCATGGCGGGCAGCACGTCCGAAATCGCGGCGGGCAACGCCGATCTGTCGACCCGCACCGAAGCGCAGGCCCACGAACTGCAGCTCACCGCGGCCAGCCTGGATCAGCTGACGCGCACGGTGCGCGACAACGCCGGCCATTCGGCGCGAGCCAGCGCGCTGGCGACCGACGCGAGCGTGGCGGTCCAGCAGGAGGCCGGTGCCATGCAGGAGGCGGTCGACGCGATGAACGGCATCCAGGCGTCGTCGCAGCGGATCGCCGACGTCGTCGACATCATCAACGGCATCGCCTTCCAGACGAACATCCTCGCGCTGAACGCGGCCGTGGAGGCCGCGCGCGCCGGCGAGCAGGGCAAGGGCTTCGCGGTCGTCGCGGAAGAGGTGCGCAACCTCGCGCAGCGCAGTTCGTCGGCGTCGAAGGAGATCGCCTCGCTCATCGGCGAATCGGTCGGCCGCGTCGACGCGGGCCACGGCCTCGTGACGGAGGCCGGACGGAACATGGCGATCGTGATCGGCCGCATCCGCGATGTCGCGGAGCTGATGGGCAACATCAGCCGCGCGTCGGGCGAGCAGTCCGAACAGATCGGCCGGATCAACCACGCGGTGTCGCGCATGGACGATTCCACGCAGCAGAATTCCGCGCTCGTGGAAGAAGCGGCCGCGGCGGCGAAGAGCCTGGAAGACCAGGCGGCCGAGCTCTCGCGGGTGGTCGAGGTGTTCCGCCTTTAGCGCGAAACCCGTAGGAGCGCGCCCTGCGCGCGACAGTTTTTCGCGAAGAGGATCAGGCCCTGCGGCTCCTGGCCTCGAAACATGTCGCGCGCAGGGCGCGCTCCTACGAAAGCCTGCCGCCTCAGCCCTCGAGCTCTTCCCAGCGCGCGAACGCCGCATCGAGTTCGGCCTGCAGCTTCGCCAGCTCGTCGTTGCCGCGCGTGATGGCCGCGGCGTCCTGCTGGAAGTATTTCGGATCGTTCATCGCCTCGGTCCGGCGGGCGATTTCCGATTCCAGCGCTTCCAGCTTCGCGGGCAGCAGCTCCAGCTCGCGCTGTTCCTTGAACGAAAGCTTCTTCTTCGCCGCGGCCACGGCCGGCGCGGGAGCCGGAGCGGGCGCCGGCGCGGCGGCCTTCGCCGCCTGGCGGGCCGCCGCCACGACGGGCTTCTGTCGCAGCCAGTCGCTGTAGCCGCCGATGTACTCGCCGACCTCGCCGTCGCCCTCCAGCACCAGCGTGCTCGTCACGACGTTGTCGATGAAGTCGCGGTCGTGCGAGACGAGCAGCAGCGTGCCGGTGTACTCGTTGAGCAGTTCTTCCAGCAGCTCCAGCGTCTCGACATCGAGGTCGTTGGTCGGTTCGTCCATCACCAGCAGGTTGGACGGCTGCGCGAACAGCTTCGCGAGCAGGAGACGGTTGCGCTCGCCACCGGAGAGGCGCGTGATCGGCGCGCGGGCGCGCTCGGGCGAGAACAGGAAATCCTGCAGGTAGCCGATGATGTGCTTGCGCTGTCCGTTGAGCTCGATGTATTCGCGGCCTTCGGCCACGTTGTCCAGCGCGTTCATGCGGTCGTCGAGCATGGAACGGTGCTGATCGAAATACGCGATCTGCAGGCCCGTGCCCAACGTGACCTCGCCGTCCTGCGGCACCAGCTCGCCGAGCAGGATCTTCAGCAGCGTCGACTTGCCGGCGCCGTTCGGACCCATGATGCCGACGCGGTCGCCGCGCATGATGGTGGTCGAGAAATCGCGCAGCAGCGTGCGGCCGCCATAGGCCTGGGTCACGTGCTTCGCGTCGATCACCTTGCGGCCCGACGCCTGCGCGGTGGCCAGCGTGATCTTCGCGTTGCCCGCCTGCTCGCGGCGCTCCATGCGCTCGCGACGCAGCGCCTTCAGCGCGCGGACGCGACCCTCGTTGCGGGTGCGGCGTGCCTTGATGCCCTGGCGGATCCAGACCTCTTCCTGCGCCAGCTTGCGGTCGAAGTGCGCGTTGGCCTGGGCTTCGGCGTGCAGGCGTTCCTCGCGCCGGCGCAGGTAGTTGTCGTAGTCGCCGGGCCAGCTGGTGACCTGGCCACGATCGATCTCGACGATGCGCGTTGCGAGCGAGCGCAGGAAGCTGCGGTCATGGGTGATGAAGACGATGCTGCCGCCGAAGCTCTTGAGGAAGCCCTCGAGCCAGGCGATGGCCTCGATGTCGAGGTGGTTCGTCGGCTCGTCGAGCAGGAGCAGGTTCGGATCGCGCACCAGCGCCTGGCCGAGCAGCACGCGACGCTTCATGCCGCCCGACAGCTCGGAGAAGTCGCTGTGCGCGGGCAGCTCCAGCCGCTCGATGACCTGCTCGATGCGCGAGTCCAGATCCCAGGCGTTCTGCGCCTCGATCTTCGCCTGGACATCGCCGAGGGCGTCCATGTCACCCTGCTCGATCAGGTGGTGGTAGCGCGCGAGCAGATGGCCGAGCTCGCCCAGGCCGTCCGCCACCACGTCGAAGACGCTGCCCGTGGTGTCCTGCGGCACTTCCTGCGTGAGCCGCGCGATGCGCGTGCCGCCCTGCAGGCGGATCTCGCCGTCGTCGGGATGCAGCTCGCCCGCGATCAGCTTCAGCAGCGTGGACTTGCCGGCGCCGTTGCGGCCGACGATACAGACGCGCTCACCGGTATCGAGGGAAAGATCGACCTGTTCGAGCAGGAGCGGGCCGCCGACGCTGAAGTCGACGTTGAGCAATTGGATTAATGACATGCGGGCATTGTAATGCCCGCCGCCGCCCGTAGGAGCGCGCCCTGCGCGCGACATGTTTTGAGGCCGTGACCCCGAGCTGGCGCGCCAGCTCGCAGCTTCCGCGAACACATGTCGCGCGCAGGGCGCGCTCCTACGAGGGGGCGATCAGGGCGTATCGACCCTGTACCGCGTGTGCTGGCGCCAGACCACGCCCGGCCGCAGGATCGCGCCGTCCGCGTCCGGCCCGTTCACCTGGTCCGGGAACGCCTGGGCTTCGAGCGCGAATCCGGCGAACGGCCCGTACGTGTCGCCATGGCGGCCCGTCTGGCCGGTCAGCTTCTGCCCGCTGTAGAACTGCAGGCCCGGGCGGTCGGTGTCGATGGTCAGGCGGCGTCCGCTGGAGGGCTCGGTGACGACCGCCACGGTGCGCAGCGTGCCCGCCGGACCCCGCGGGACGTAGCAATGGTCGAAGCCGCCCACGAGGCGCAGCTGCGGGTCGGGCCAGTGCAGCCGCGAGCCGATCGGCGCGGGCTCACGGAAATCGAACGCCGTGCCGGCCACGTGTTGCCTGCCGACGGGAATGGCGCCGGCGTCGATTGCGAGGAACTCGTCGGCGTCGATGCGGATCACGTGATCGCGGATGTCCGGGCGCCGGTCGTTGAGGTTGAAGTACGGGTGCGCGGTGAGGCTAAGGGGCGTCGGCGCGTCGCTGGTCGCCTCGTAGCGCAGGTCCAGCGTCCCGTCGTCCTCGAGCCGGACGCGCAGATCCACGCGCACCTCGCCCGGAAAACCGCCGTCGCCCTCGGGCGACACCAGCCGCAGGACCAGATCGTCGCCATCGGTATCGGCGTCCCAGCGATGGCGATGGAACCCGTCGTGGCCACCGTGCAGGTGATTGCCGCCGTCGTTGCGGTCGACCTTGTAGTCGATGCCGTCCAGGCGGAATCGGCCGCCGCGGATGCGGTTGGCCCAGCGCCCGACCACGGCGCCCATGTACGCGTTGGAATCGAGGTAATGCTGCGCGGTGGGGTGCCCGAGCACCACCTCGCCCAGGCGGCCATGGCGATCGGGCGATTGCCACGAGAGCAGCGTGGCGCCGAGGTCGCTTATCTCGACCTGGCCGCCGCGCGCGTTGCGCAGGGTCCAGCGGTGCAGGGGTGTGCCGTCGGGAAGCTGGCCCCAGGCGGTGGCGGTGGAAACGGGCATGGAACGATCCGTGGAGGCGGTCAGGTGGCCGCCGCCTTGCGATGGAGGTCGAGGTACTGGCGCGGCGTGCAATCGTACTCGCGCCGGAATACCGCATACATGTATTGCAGCGACGTGAAGCCGCAGCGCAGCGCGACGTCGGCCAACGGTGTGTCGGTGTTCGCGATGAGGTCGCAGGCGGTGTCGAGCTTGTGCTTGAGGATCACCTGGTGGACGGTCTGCTTCAGCTCCCGCTTGAAGTGCTCTTCCAGCACCGTGCGCGAGACGCCGACATAGTCCGCCACCTGCTCGGTCTTGATGCCGAGGCATCCGTACTGGCGGATGTAGTGGCTGGCGCGCATCACGTGCGGGCTGCGCATCGGCTGGTAGCGGCTCGAGACCTGCACGTTCATGCCGACCGGGGGCACGAGCACGCGCGTGGTCGAGCAGTCCACGCCACGCAGCATCTGGTGCAGGAGGTGCGCCGCGGTGCGACCCATCTCTTCCGCGCCCTGGATCACCGAGGTGAGTGGGATGCGCGTCAGCAGCTGCGCCATGGGATCGTTGTCGATGCCCACGATCGCGATCTGTTCCGGCACCGCGAAGTCGCCGATCACGCAGGCCTGCAGCAGCTGGCGGGCGCGCGCATCGGTGGCCGCGACGATCCCGATGGGCTTGGGCAGGGCGTCGAGCCACGCGACCAGCGCCTCGACGGCCTCGCCCCAGCCGCCGGCGCTGGTGGACGCGCCGTCGTAGACCACGGCGTCGACGGCTTCCTCCGCGACGATCGCGCGGAACGCGTGCTCGCGTTCCTGCGCCCAGCGGCTGCCGGGATGCGGGGGGATGCCATAGAACGCGAAACGGCCGAGGCCCTGCTCGATGAGGTGATCGTAGGCGAGCCGCACCAGCCGGGCGTTGTCGGTGGCGATGTACGGAATGCCGACCGGGTACGCGGACGGGTCGTGGTAGGAGCCGCCGACCGCGACGACCGGGATGTGCAGGTCGCGCAGGGCTTCGGGGGCTTCCGGATCGTCGAAGTCCGCGATGATGCCGTCGCCGCGGAATTGCTGGATGTCGCGCATGCGGGTGCGGAAATCCTCTTCCATGAAGAGGTCCCATTCCACGCGCGTGCTGTTCAGGTAATGGCCGATGCCGGCGATCACCTGGCGGTCGTAGACCTTGTTGGCGTTGAACAGCAGGGCGATGCGGTGCGGTTTCATGACCGATGAAAGTAGCAGGGATCGCCGCCGCCGACCATGACGCAGCGCGGCATTGAAAATGCTTTTCGCCCCAGCGGAAATCGCAATTGCGCGCGCAGGCCCCGGATCGTCAGGATCGTCGGGATTCGTCCCCACGTTCGTCAAGGAATTGTTATGTCGTACTTTTCCAGCATCGCCCCGATCCGTTACGAGGGCACCGGCAGCGAGAACCCGCTCGCCTTCCGCCACTACGATCCGAAGAAGGTCGTGCTCGGCAAGACCATGGCGGATCACCTGCGCCTCGCGACCTGCTACTGGCACACCTTCGTGTGGCCGGGTTCGGACGTGTTCGGCGCCGGCACCTTCGAGCGCCCGTGGCAGCAGGCCGGCGAGCCGATGGCGAAGGCGCGCGAGAAGGCCGACGCCGCGTTCGATTTCTTCACCCGTCTCGGCACGCCGTTCTACACCTTCCACGACACCGACGTCGCGCCGGAAGGTAACGGCCTGGCCGAGTACCGCGAGAACTTCGCGGCGATGGTCGACGTGCTGGAGCGCAAGCAGTCCGAGACCGGTGTGAAGCTGCTCTGGGGGACCGCCAACCTGTTCAGCAATCCGCGCTACGCCGCGGGCGCCGCCACCAGCCCGCAGCCCGACGTGTTCGCTTACGCGGCCACGCAGGTGCGCCACGCCATGGAAGCGACGCATCGCCTCGGTGGTGCCAACTACGTGCTGTGGGGCGGCCGCGAGGGCTACGACACGCTGCTCAACACCGACCTGAAGCGCGAGCGCGAGCAGATGGGCCGCTTCTTCCGGATGGTGATCGAGCACAAGCACAAGATCGGCTTCAAGGGCACGATCCTCATCGAACCCAAGCCGCAGGAGCCGACCAAGCACCAGTACGACTACGACACGGCGACCGTGTACGGCTTCCTCAAGGAGTTCGGCCTCGAGAACGAGGTGAAGACGAACCTCGAGGCGAACCACGCGACGCTCGCCGGCCACTCGTTCCACCACGAGGTCGCCACGTCGATCGCGCTCGGCGTGTTCGGCTCCATCGACGCCAACCGCGGCGATCCGCAGAACGGCTGGGACACCGACCAGTTCCCGAACAGCGTCGAGGAACTCACGCTCGTCACCTACGAGATCCTGAAGGCCGGCGGCTTCACCACCGGTGGCTTCAACTTCGACACGAAGGTGCGCCGCCAGAGCCATGCGGCGGAAGATCTCTTCCACGGCCACATCGGCGCGATCGACGCGCTGGCGCTGAGCCTGGAGCGCGCGGCGAAGATGATCGAGCGCGACGCGCTGGCCGACTTCAAGGCGAAGCGTTACGCCGGATGGGACGATGCGTTCGGCAAGAAGATCCTGGAAGGTGGATTCACGTTGGCTTCGCTTTCGGACGATGCGGTCGCGCGCGACATCCACCCGAAGCATGTGTCGGGGCAGCAGGAGTTGCTCGAAAACATCGTGAACCGTTATATCTACGGTTGATATGGAACCCGACATGGAAGCGCAGGAACGCATGTACCTCGGCATCGACCTGGGCACGTCATCGGTGAAAGCCGTCCTCATGGACGAGGCGGGAGCGGTGCGCGCCACCGCTTCCAGCCCGTTGCAGGTGTCGCACCCCCATCCGCGCTGGTCCGAGCAGGATCCCGCGGCATGGTGGGCGGCCACCGAATCGGCCGTTGCGGATGTTCTCAAGGGCGTCGATGCGCGCCGCGTGGCGGCGATCGGCCTGTCCGGGCAGATGCACGGCGCGACGCTGCTCGACGCGTCCGACAACGTCCTGCGCCCGGCGATCCTCTGGAACGACGGCCGCTCGGACGTCGAGTGCGCCGAGCTCGAGCGTGTGCCGGGTTTCCGCGAGATCACCGGCAACCTCGCGATGCCCGGCTTCACCGCGCCGAAGCTCGCGTGGGTCCGCCGCCACGAGCCCGACGTGTTCGCGCGCGTGGCGAAAGTGCTGCTGCCCAAGGATTACCTGCGCCTTCGCCTTACGGGCGAGTACGCGACGGACGCGTCCGACGCGGCCGGCACGTTGTGGCTCGACGTGCGGCGCCGGCAGTGGAGCGACGCGATGCTGGCGGCGACGGGCCTCGACCGTTCGCACATGCCCGAGGTGTTCGAAGGCAGCCAGCCGACCGGCCGCCTGCGTCGCGAACTGGCGGACCGCTGGGGCATGGATACCGTGCCCGTCGCCGCCGGCGGTGGCGACAACGCCGCGGGCGCGGTGGGCGTCGGTATCGTGCGCGACGGTCAGGCCATGCTCTCGCTCGGCACGTCGGGCGTGTACTTCGCGGTATCGGATGGCTTCCGGGCCAGTCCCGAACAGGCCGTCCACAGTTTCTGCCACGCGCTGCCCGATACCTGGCACCTGATGTCGGTGATGCTCAACGCCGCGAGCTGCCTCGATTTCACGGCGCGCCTCACGGGGTTGCCCGATGTCCCAGCGTTGCTCGCCGAGGCGGAAGCGCGGGGACTCGCCAAACACGGTCCGCTGTTCCTGCCCTACCTCACGGGCGAACGCACGCCGCACAACGACGCCCACGTCCGTGGCTCGTTCACGCACCTGGGGCCCGACACGGATCGCGCGGACCTCGCCAACGCCACGCTCGAAGGCGTGGGGCTGGGCCTGCTCGACGGCCTCCTGGCCGTGGAGTCGACGGGCCTCGTCGCCGACGAGATCACCGTGATCGGCGGTGGCTCGCGCAGCGCCTACTGGACGCAGATGCTGGCCGACATCCTCGGCAAGCGGCTCGTGCTGCGCAGCGGCGGAGAGGTCGGCCCGGCGCTCGGCGCCGCCCGGCTGGCGCGCCTGGCGGTCGAACCCGGCGCGTCGCTCGACGACGTGTGCCCGATGCCCGCGATCACCGCCGCGCGCGAGCCCGATGCAGCGCGTCATGCTTATTTCCTGCAAACGCGCCACCCTTTGTTCCGCCGATCCTACGAACGACTGAAGCCGCTATACGCCGACGCCATTCCCGGCGACGATTTCCGCCCGCACTGACGGGCGATTCCATAGACCCATGGAGACGAGCATGAAGCAGAAGGCCCTACACACGGTGCTTGCCGTATCGATGATCGCCGCCGGCGTATTCGCGACGCCGCAGGCGCATGCGAGCAAGGACAAGCCCGTCATCGGTTTCTCCATCGACGACCTGCGCGTCGAACGCTGGACGCGCGATCGCGACTACTTCAAGGCCGCGGCCGAAGCGAAGGGCGCGACGGTCTCGGTGCAGTCCGCCGACGCCAACGAGCAGAAGCAGATCCAGCAGATCGAGAACCTCATCTCGCGCAAGGTGGACGTCATCGTCATCGTGCCGTTCAACGCCAAGACGCTCACCACCGTGGTGGCCGAGGCGAAGAAGGCCGGTATCAAGGTGATCTCGTACGATCGCCTGATCCTCAACGCCGACGTCGACGCGTACATCTCGTTCGACAACGACAAGGTCGGCCAGATGCAGGCGCAGGGCGTCGTCAACGCGACGGGCGGCAAGGGCAACTACTTCCTGCTCGGCGGCGCGCCCACCGATAACAACGCCAAGATCCTCCGCGAGGGCCAGATGAAGGTGCTCGATCCGCTGGTCAAGAGCGGCGCGGTGAAGATCGTGGGCCAGCAGTGGACGAACGAGTGGCTCGCGACGAACGCGCAGACGATCGTCGAGAACGCGCTGACCGCCAACAAGAACAACATCCAGGGCATCGTCGCCTCGAACGACGGCACCGCCGGCGGCGCGATCGCGGCGCTCAACGGCCAGAAGCTCGCCGGCAAGGTCGCCGTGTCGGGCCAGGATGCCGACCTCGCCGCGATCAAGCGCATCAAGGCCGGCACGCAGACGATGACCGTCTACAAGCCGATCAAGGCGATCGCGACGGACGCCGCGAACCTCGCGGTCGACCTGGCCAAGGGCGGCGCACCGAAGTTCACCTCGAAGATGAACAACGGCAAGAAGGATGTCGATACCATCCTCCTGACCCCGACCGAACTGACCAAGGCGAACGTCGACCTCGTGGTGAAGGACGGCTTCTACACCCAGGCGCAGGTCGGCCCGTAAGTCAGGCGATACCGGCGGCGCCCCGCATTCCGCGGGGCGTCGCTCGTGAAAGAAGGAAGAACGCGGTGAGCGAATACCTGTTCGAGATGCGCCAGATCGTCAAGGAGTTCTCCGGCGTGCGCGCGCTCAATGGCATCGACCTGGCGGTACGGCCGGGCGAATGCGTCGGCCTGTGCGGCGAGAACGGCGCCGGCAAGTCGACCCTGATGAAAGTGCTCTCCGGCGTGTACCCGTACGGCACCTGGGAAGGCGAGATCCTGTTCGACGGCAAGCCGCTCAAGGCGTACTCCGTGCGCGACAGCGAAGAGGCCGGCATCGTCATCATCCACCAGGAACTCATGCTGGTGCCGCAGTTGTCGGTGGCGGAGAACATCTTCCTCGGCAACGAGATCCGCAAGTTCGGCGGCGTCATGGATTACGACGCCATGTACGCGCAGGCCGAGGCGCTGCTCGCGCGGCTGAAGCTGAAGGACGTCAACGTGGCCGCCCCGGTGATGAACTACGGCGGCGGGTACCAGCAGCTCTTCGAGATCGCCAAGGCGCTCGCGAAGAACGCGCGCCTCCTCATCCTGGACGAGCCCTCGTCGTCGCTGACCTCCGCGGAGACCGACACGCTGCTGTCGATCATCGAGGATCTCAAGCGCGACGGCGTCGCGTGCGTGTACATCTCGCACAAGCTCGACGAGGTCGCGCGCGTCTGCGACACGGTCACCGTCATCCGCGACGGCAAGCACATCGTGACGAAGCCGATGAGCGAGATGACCACGCACTCGATCATCACGGCGATGGTCGGTCGCGACATCGAAAACCTGTTCCCGAAGGTGGAGCACGACATCGGCGAGGTGATCTTCGAGGCCCGCCACGTCACCTGCTGGGACGTGACCAACCCGAACCGCAAGCGCGTCGACGACATCTCGTTCGAGGTGCGCCGCGGCGAGATCGTCGGCATCGCGGGTCTGGTCGGCGCCGGTCGCACGGAGCTCGTCTCCGCGATCTTCGGCGCCTATCCGGGCCGCTACGAGGCCGAGGTCGTCATCGAGGGCAAGCCGGTCAAGGTGCGCAGCCCCGAACAGGCGATCAAGGCGGGCCTGTCGCTCGTTCCCGAGGACCGCAAGCGCCAGGGCATCGTCCCGCTGCTGGGGGTGGGCGACAACATCACCCTCGCCACGCTGTCGCATTTCGCCCGTGCCGGCCAGATCGACCGGCAGGCGGAGATGCAGGTGGTCGATGCCGAGATCAAACGGCTGCGCGTGAAGACGGCGAGTCCCGAACTGGCGATCGTCGGCCTGTCCGGCGGCAACCAGCAGAAAGCCGTCCTGACCAAGATGCTGCTGCCCGAGCCCAAGGTGCTTATCCTCGACGAACCCACGCGCGGCGTGGATGTTGGTTCCAAGTACGACATCTACAAGCTGATGTTCGAACTCGCCGCACGCGGCGTCGCGATCATCATGGTCTCGTCCGAGATGCCCGAGGTGCTCGGCGTGAGCGATCGCGTGCTCGTGGTGGGCGAGGGCAAGCTTCGCGGCAACTTCCCGAACGTCGGCCTGACCTCCGAGCAGGTGCTCGCCGCCGCCATCTCCCATGCCGCCGAAGGGCCGGCACACGCCGCCTGACCCCATTCGCGTTACCAGGAAGCCTTCCATGCAGGCCCAGAAAGTCCAGCAACTGTTCGTCCGCTACAAGATCCTCGCGCTGCTCATCGCGGTCGCGCTGATCTGGCTCTTCTTCCACATCAAGACCGACCAGGCCTTCGTCACGCCCGGCAACCTGTCCAACCTGTTCCGGCAGATGGCGATCACGGGCATGCTCGCCTGTGGCATGGTGTTCATCATCATCGCCGGCGAGATCGACCTGTCGATCGGCTCACAGCTCGGGCTGCTCGGCGGCGTCGTCGCCATCCTCACCGTGAACATGGGCTGGGGCACCTGGCCGTCCATCGCCGCGGTGCTCGCGCTGGGCCTGGTCATCGGCGCGTTGAACGGCTTCGTCGTGACGAAGATGCGCGTCCCGTCGTTCATCGTCGGCCTGGGCGGCATGCTGGCGTTCCGCGGCCTCGTGCTTTACCTCACCGGCAGTTCCACGATCGCTCCCGCGCCGGACGACCTCATCGCGCTCGGCCAGGGCTTCGTTCCGCCGGTCCTGTCGGTGTGGATCGGCGCCTTCATCTTCCTCGCCATGGTCGCGCTGACGGTCCGCCGTCGCATGCGCCGTGCGTCGCTGGGATTGCAGCAGGCCGCCACCTGGATCGACGTCGCGCGGCTCGTCGCGATCGGTGCCTTCATCTTCGGCTTCGTGCGCGTGCTCAACGACGCCAACGGCATCCCCATCCCGGTGATGATCCTGCTGGCGCTGCTGGCCGTGTTCACCTACGTGTCGACGCAGACCGTCTTCGGCCGCCACATCTACGCCGTGGGCGGCAACATGGAAGCCACGCGCCTGTCCGGCGTGAACGTCGCCCGCGTGAAGCTCGTGGTCTTCGCGATCATGGGCCTGATGTGCGCGTTCGCGGGCATCATCACCGTGGCCCGCACGGGTTCGGGATCGCCGTCCGCCGGTACGGGCGCCGAGCTCGACGCGATCTCCGCCTGCTTCATCGGCGGCACGTCGATGCGCGGCGGTTCGGGCACGGTCTACGGCGCGCTCATCGGCGCGCTGGTCATGGCCAGCCTCGACAGCGGCATGCAGCTGATGGACGTCGACAATTCCTGGCAGCTGATCATCAAGGGCGTGATCCTGGTGCTGGCCGTGTGGGTCGACGTGCTCTCCGGGTCGAATCGCAACGCCTGATTCTTCCGTAAGCTCCAATCGCCGATACGATCGGCTCCCACTCTTCGGTAGCAGGCCGCCGACCGAAGGGTGGGAGCCGATCGCCTCGGCGATCGCAGCGCACGGTTCCCCTCATCGCCTCACTTCTGCGGCAGAGCCTTCGCTTCCTGCAGGTGGTGCTTCAGGGTCGGCAGGGTCTTCTTAGCGAACGCCTTCAGCTCGGGGCTCGAGCCCTTTTCGATCTCGACCTCGAACACGGCCACCGCCTCCTCGTGGTCGGCGATCATCATCTTGCGGTATTCGCGGTTGAAGTCGGCGCCGTTCAGCCGCGACAGGGCGTCGATCATCTTCGAACCTTCCGGGGTCGGCTCGTGCGCGATCGAGTAGCCCTTGTCGCCGGACTTCAGTTCCTTCAGCTCGTCGTTCGCCTTCGTATGGTCCGTGACCATCTTCTGCGCGAAGCTCTTGACCGCCTTCGACGTGGACTGCTTGAGCGCGATCTCGCTCGCGGCCACCTCGGTCACGCCCGCGGCGGAGGCGTTCTTGTAGAAGCCGGCGTCGGTCGCCGTCCCGCCCTGGGAATCCTTGTCCTGGGCCTGCGCGGCGAACGACAGAGCGGTGGCGAGGAGGGCGGTGGACAGGATGCGGATCATGGGTAGGGTCTCCGGTGACGAAGGCCCTTATGTCGCACCCCGCCCATGAAACCGCCGTGAGGCCCACAGGCCAAAAAAAGGGCGCCCGGAGGCGCCCTTTCGTACGGCTTGATGCGTCGCTTACTTGCGGCGCGCGACCGTCGCGCCGAGGCCCGCGGCATCGTGCAGGATCTCGGCCTTGTCGGTCTTCTCCCACGAGAACGCCGTGAACGTGTTGCCGTTCTTGTCGGTGATCTCGTAGGGCTTGCGGCCGAAGTGACCGTTCGAGGCGGTCGGCTGGTACATCGGGTGCACCAGGTCGAGCATCTTGATGATGCCGTACGGGCGCAGGTCGAAGTGCTTGCGGATGAGCTTCTCGATCTTCTCGTCGGGAATCTTGCCGGTGCCGAACGTGGTCACGGAGATCGAGGTCGGCTCGGCCACGCCGATGGCGTAGCTGACCTGGATCTCGCAACGGTCGGCGAGGCCGGCCGCGACGATGTTCTTAGCGACGTAACGCGCGGCGTAGGCGGCCGAACGGTCGACCTTCGACGGATCCTTGCCCGAGAACGCGCCACCACCGTGACGGGCCCAGCCGCCGTAGGTGTCGACGATGATCTTGCGGCCGGTCAGGCCGCAGTCGCCCACCGGGCCACCGATGACGAACTTGCCGGTCGGGTTGATGTGGAACTTCGTGCCCTTGTGCAGGAGCTTCGCCGGCAGCACGGGCTTCAGGATCAGCTCGCGCACGCCTTCGATGAGGTCCTTCTGCTTGACGTCCGGATCGTGCTGCGTGGAGAGCACGACGGCGTCGATGGCGACGGCCTCGCCGTTCTCGTAGCGCAGGGTGACCTGGCTCTTCGCGTCCGGGCGCAGCCACGGCAGCGGCGAGTTCTTCTTCTTGCGGACCTTGGTCTGCTGCTCGACGAGGCGGTGCGCGTAGTGGATCGCGGCCGGCATGTACTCGCTGGTCTCGTTCGTCGCGTAACCGAACATCAGGCCCTGGTCGCCCGCGCCCTGTTCTTCCGGCTTCTTGCGGTCGACGCCCTGGTTGATGTCCGGCGACTGCTTGCCGATGAGGTTCAGCACGCCGCAGGTCTCGCCGTCGAAGCCGACTTCCGAGCTGTCGTAGCCGATGTCGAGGATGACCTTGCGGGTGAGCGCTTCGAGGTCGATCCACGCGCTGGTGGTGATCTCGCCCGCGACGATGGCGACGCCGGTCTTCACCAGCGTCTCGCACGCCACGCGCGCGCGCGGGTCCTGGGCAAGGATCGCGTCGA
Organism: Luteibacter sp. 329MFSha; assembly: GCF_900111665.1. Classification (NCBI taxonomy): domain Bacteria; kingdom Pseudomonadati; phylum Pseudomonadota; class Gammaproteobacteria; order Lysobacterales; family Rhodanobacteraceae; genus Luteibacter; species Luteibacter sp. 329MFSha. Next base: position 286,207 of record NZ_FOJE01000002.1, read on the forward strand.
GGACCGCATCCGAGATCTGGTCGGCGATCTTGTCCGGATGGCCTTCGGAGACCGACTCGGAGGTGAAGAGGTAGTTGCTCATCGCTGGGATATATCCTTCTTTACGGATAAAGAGATAAATGGGGCGCGCCATGATACACGCCCCCGGTCCGGTTTGCAGGGGGAAGGGTACCCCCGCGGGGTGACGGTTGCATGGATGTTCAGGGCGCGCCGCCGTGGGAGCGGACCTGTGGGAGCGGACCTGGCGCGCCGCTGTGGGAGCGGACCTGGCCGCGACAGCTTTTCGCCGGAGTCCTGGAGCTGGCGCGCGAACTCCGGGACTGACGCGAACGGCTGTCGCGGCCAGGTCCGCTCCTACAAGGGGGGCGCTAGGCTAGCTTGTGGCCGCCAGGCGCTCCCTTGCCGCCCGGGCCACCGTCACCATGCCTTTCAGCGCCTCGGCGACTTCCGGCCAGCCGCGGGTCTTCAGGCCGCAGTCCGGGTTGATCCAGAGCTGGTCGGGGCGCAGGACCTGGAGCGCCCTGGCCACGAGGTCGGCCATTTCGGCCTCCGCCGGGACGCGCGGGGAGTGGATGTCGTAGACGCCGGGGCCGATCCCGTTCGGGTAGCGGAAGGTCGTGAAGGCCTCGAGCAGCTCCATCCGTGAGCGGCTCGTCTCGATCGAGATCACGTCCGCGTCCATCGCGGCGACCGCCTCGATGATGTCGTTGAACTCCGAGTAGCACATATGGGTGTGGACCTGCGTGCCGTCGCTGACGCCGCCCGCCGTGATGCGGAACGCGTCCACCGCCCAGGCGAGGTAGGCCGACCACGCCGCGCGTCGCAGCGGCAGGCCTTCGCGCAACGCCGGCTCGTCGATCTGCACGATGCCGATGCCCGCCTTTTCCAGGTCGTGCACCTCGTCGCGCAGCGCGAGGGCGATCTGTCGGCAGACCTCGTCGCGCGGCAGGTCGTCGCGCACGAACGACCACTGCAGCATCGTCACCGGTCCCGTGAGCATGCCCTTCATCGGCCGGTCGGTGAGCGACTGGGCGTACGCGGACCACGCCACGGTCATGGGCGCGGGACGCGCGACATCCCCGTAGATGACCGGTGGCTTCACGCAGCGCGAGCCGTAGCTCTGCACCCAGCCCAGCGACGTGAACGCGAAGCCCGCCAGCTGCTCGCCGAAGTATTCGATCATGTCGTTGCGCTCGGGCTCGCCATGCACGAGCACGTCGATGCCGGCCTCCTCCTGGAAGCGCACGGCGCGACGTACTTCGTCGCGCAGCACCTCGGCGTACGACGCGTCGTCGAGCCTGCCGGCGCGGTGCGCGGCGCGGGCGTTGCGCAATTCGGCGGTCTGCGGAAAGGAACCGATCGTCGTCGTCGGCAGGTCGGGCAGGGCGAACCGCTCCCGCTGGACCGCGGCGCGGAAGGCGTACGCCGAACGTCGCTGAGCGAACTGCGGCGTGAGGCCACGGACACGCGCACGCACATCGGCGCGCGCGACGTCCGGCGACGCGAGGCGCCGCGCCACGATCGCCTGCTGCCGCTGGAGGGCTTCGCGCGCGGAAGGTGATCCGACGACGGCGTCGGCGTAACGACGCAACTCGCCGATCTTCTGCCGCGCGAACGACAGCCACGCACCGATGTCGCCCGGCAGCCGCTTCTCTTCCGACGCGTCGATCGGCACGTGCAACAGCGAGCACGATGTCGAAAGCCAGAGACGTTCGTCGCCGAGGCGATCGCGCAGTGCCTCGACGCGGGGCAGGACAGCCTCGGGCGCGCTGAGCCAGATGTTGCGTCCGTCGAGGACGCCGGCGGAAAGCACGGTGTCGCGAGGCAGCGCGTCGATCAACGCATCGACCGACGCGCCACCGCGGACGAGGTCGACATGGATGCCCGCGACCGGCAGCGAGGCGGCGAGGTCGAGGTTGTCGCCGAGGTCGCCGAAATACGTGGCGAGGAGGATGCGTGCGCGCGAACGTTCCGCGATCCGCGCATACGCGTGGCGGTAGGCCTCGCGCGTCGGCTCGTCGAGATCGAGGACGAGCGCGGGCTCGTCGACCTGCACCCAGTCCGCGCCGGCGTCGGCCAGCGCGTGGAGCACGTCGATCCACGCGGGCAGCAGCGCGTCGAGCAGGGCGAGCGGATCGCTGCCGTCGACGGTCTTGGACAGACGAAGGAACGTGACCGGTCCCAGCAGCACCGGGCGCGCCACGTGCCCCGCGGCCATGGCCTCGCGGAATTCGGCGACCACCTTGGCCGGCCGGGCGCGGAACGTCTGTTCCGCGGACAGCTCCGGCACGATGTAGTGGTAGTTGGTGTCGAACCACTTCGTCATCTCGAGCGCGTGCAGGTCGAACGTATCGTCCTGGTGTCCGCGCGCCATGGCGAAGTAGCCCGCCAGCGGATCCTGCTCGTGCAACCGCCGGTAGCGCGGCGGAATGGCGTCGACCGTCACGGCGGCGTCGAGCACGTGGTCGTAGAGCGAGAAATCGTTCACCGACACGCTATCGGCGCCCGCCTTGCAAGCGAGCGACCAGTGCCGCAGGCGCAGTTCGCGCGCCGCGGACTGCAGTTCATCGGCGGAAACTTCGCCCTTCCAGTGGCCTTCGAGCGCGCGCTTCAATTCGCGGCGTCGGCCGATGCGGGGAAATCCGGGGTAGGTGACGTGTGGCATGCATGGATCCTCTTCGGGGAAAAGAGGAGGGAAGGGCGGCCGCCCACGCGCCGCCGTCCACCCGCACGCGATGCGTGCCGGTGGGCCGCGTCATGAGGGATGACCGTCGACCTTCGCCCCCGCGGGCGAACCGGGCGCCCGTCTTTCGACGGCACCCAGGTCGGACGGAACGGACGCGTCCATGACGACGCATGCGCTCCGGCCGGCGGCAGGTCTTCGGGCTCGTGGATGTGACGCCGTGGGGCGTCGCCTCGCCCGTCGCTTCCCGGATCGCCATCGATCCAGTGCCTGTGACGGGTTCGTCTCCACATACCGCTGCGGGGCAGCGCCGGAATCGCACCGGCTTCCCTCTTAGCTTTATCTCTCTATTCGAATATCGAGATAAAGACCGCTGGCAGCCGGCAAGGTAGTCGTCGACGGCCGGCAAGTCAATGCGCGCGCGCCGTGCACGCGGTAGCCGCGAGAATGCCCTGGTCGGCAAAGGAGCGAGGCATGGCGGGACGACACATCGTGATGGCCACGGTCGGGTCGCAGGGCGACCTGTTTCCGTTCCTGGCCGTCGGGCGCGAGCTGGTCGCGCGCGGGCACCGGGTCACGGTCGCCGCGCATGCGATCCACCGGGAGGCCGTCGCGGCGGCGGGACTCGCCTTCCTCCTTGCCAGCGGGATCGCGGAACCCGAGGACAAGGCAGCCTTCGCGGCCCGCGCGTTCCATCCCCTGCGCGGGCCGCGCTTCGTCGTGCGCGATCTCGCCGCGGCGGACGTCGCGGCAAGTTACGCCGCGCTCGCTCCCGTCTGCGCGGAGGCCGATGCGATAGTCACGACGACGCTGGCGTTCGCCGGGCAGATCATCGGCGAGACGGGGCGGCTCGCATGGCTCTCGGCCGTGCTGTCGCCGGCCGTCTTCCTTTCCGCGTGGGACCCGCCTGCGACGGGCTACGCGCGGCTCGACACGTTCCTGCGCGGTTCGCCACGGCGCGGCGGATGGTTGGGCCGCCTCGCGCGCACCGTCACGGCGCCATGGACGCGCCCGGTACGCGATTTCAGGGTGTCGCTGGGACTGCCGCCGGTTTCTCCGTGGGGCGATCCGTTCCATCAGGGACAGCACGCGCGCGACGGTGTCCTCGCGATGTACTCCCCGCTGCTCGGCGAGCCCCCGCCGGATGCGCCCGCGCGAACGCGTATCACAGGGCAGTGCCGTTACGCGCCCGGCGGCGACCGGCTCGCGCCGGAACTCGCCGCGTTCCTCGACGCGGGCGATGCGCCGATCGTCTACACGCTGGGCTCGGCCGCGGTGCACGCCGGGGCGTCGTTCCTGCGGGAAAGCATCGAGGCCTCCGTCGCGCTGCGGCGGCGCGCGGTGTTGTTGACCGGATCGCCCGAGATGCGCGCGCGTCTTCCGGCGGCGTTGCTGGAAGGTGTCCTCGTGCAGGAATACGCGCCGCATGGCGCGCTGTTCGCGCGCGCGGCGGCGGTCGTGCATCACGGTGGCGTGGGCACGACGCAGGAAGCGCTTCGCGCGGGACGCCCGCAACTCGTCGCGCCCCACGGCTTCGACCAGCCGGACAACGCGGCGCGCGTCGAGCGACTCGGCGTCGGGCGTGTGCTGCGCGCATCCCGCTATCGGGCGGATCGCGCGGCGGCATTGCTGCGCGAAGTGCTGGGCGACGATGCGGTGACGCGTCGTGCCGCGGACGCCGCGCGCGTGATCCAGCGCGAGGACGGTGCGCGCATTGCGGCCGATACGATCGAGGCCGCCATGCGGGAGCGCTGAGGGAGGCGTGCCCGCTGCCGCGGGATCGCCGATACGATCGGCTCCCACAGGCTGCCTGCCGAAGGGTGGGAGCCGATCGCATCGGCGACGGGTGCTCGCGTGTCCTCGCAAGATCGTGCACCCGAAGATCGTCGTCCTGCGAACGCGACGCGTACACGCGGGATATACCTGCCATGCTTATCTTTGGACGTTCACCACGCGGCATCGGGCGCGACGCGTACGACCGCGTCGCGCACCGGAGATATGCCATGTCACCCATCATTCGTTCACACCGCCCGCCGCGCATCACGGGCGCCGTGATCGCCGTCATCGGACTCGCGCTCGCGTTCGGCGGCGCGTGGCTCGTCGCACTCGGCGGCAGCTTCTACTACCTGATCGCCGGGCTCGCTGTCGCGGCGACGGGTGTGTCGCTGATACGCGGATCGTCGACATCGCTGTGGCTCTACGCGCTGCTGCTGCTCGGCACCACCGTGTGGGCCATCGGCGAAGTCGGCTTCGTCGGGTGGCAACTCGAGCCTCGACTCCTCGTCCCCGTGCTGCTCGGTATCTACCTCCTGATGCCGTGGGTACGACGGAAACTGGTGCCGTCGCGCGGCGCGGGTGCGGCGGTCGTCGTCGCGGTCGTGCTCGCGTTCGGCGTCGGCGTGGCGGGCTTCATGCAGCCCGTCGGCACGCGGGGCGAGGCCACCTTGCGCAACGACGCGGGTGGGCACGACGCGTCGGTCGCCGACGGCGACTGGCGGTTCTACGGCCGCACGCCGCGCGGCGACCGCTTCTCGCCGCTGGACCAGGTCGACACGAAGAACGTGAAGGACCTCAAGGTGGCGTGGACGGCGCGCACCGGCGACACGATGCGGCCGGGCGAAGACCAGGGCGGTACCGACGCGGGTCATGAATTCAACTTCGAGAACACGCCGATCAAGGTGGGCGACACGCTCTACGTGTGCACGGGTCACAGCTGGGTCGTGGCGTTCGACGCGGCGACGGGTCAGAAGAAGTGGAGCTTCGATCCGAAGGCGAATACCGACGCCGACGTCTACCTCGCGTGCCGCGGCGTCGCCTATTACGAGGCCCCGCCGGGCACGGCGACGGACTGTCCGCGCCGCATCATCGCGCCCGTGCTGGACGCGCGCGTGATGGCGCTGAACGCCGAGACCGGAAAACCCTGCGAGGACTTCGGCGAGCACGGCTTCGTGTCGCTGACCCAGTACCTCGGTCACGTGCCGGCGGGCTTCCATTTCGTCACCTCGCCGCCGCTCGTGCTGAAGGATCGCGTGATCCTGGGCGGCTGGGTTTACGACAACCAGGCGGAGGGCGAACCGTCCGGCGCCGTGCGCGCGTTCGATCCGCTGAGCGGCAAGCTGGTCTGGGCCTGGGACGTTGGCCACGATCCGCAGAACTGGACGCCCGGCCCGAACGAGCAGCTGACACGCGGCACGCCGAACGCATGGGGCGTCTACACCGCCGATCCCGACCTCGGGATGGTGTACCTGCCGATGGGCAACGCGACCCCGGATTACTTCGGCGGCCATCGGCGCGACTTCGACGAGAAGGTGTCGAGCTCCACGGTGGCGCTGGACATCGAAACCGGGGCACCGCGATGGGTTTACCAGAACACGCACCACGACCTGTGGGACATGGACGTACCGGTCGGCCCGTCGCTCGTGGACCTGCCCGATCCCAAGGGAGGCACGATCCCCGCGCTGGTGCAGACCACGAAGCGGGGCGAGTTCTTCGTGCTCGACCGTCGCACGGGTGCGCCCATCACCGAGGTCCAGGAGAAGCCGGTGCCGCAGAACGCGGTTCCGGGCGACAGGACGTCCCCGACACAGCCGTATTCGGTCGGCATGCCGTCGCTCACGCCGAAGGACCTCACGGAACAGCAGATGTGGGGCGCGACGCCCTTCGACCAGCTGATGTGCCGGATCGAGTTCCGCAAGGCGGCGTACGAGGGGCAGTTCACGCCACCGCAACTGAAGGACACGATCGTGTATCCCGCGTTCGACGGCGTGATCGACTGGCACGGCGCGTCGATCGATCCGTACAACAAGCTGCTCATCGCCAACGCGAACTACATTCCGTTCATCATCAGCCTCGCGCCGCGCGGTCCGGCCGAAGAACGCGGCCTGGTGAAGCCGTGGGACGGGTCCGGCAACGAGCCCAAAGTGGGTGGCGGCCTCGCGCCGCAGTACGGGACGCCGTACGTCGGAAAGGTCCATCCGTGGCTGAATCCGCTCGGCGTTCCCTGCAATCCGCCGCCGTGGGGCACGCTCGCGGCGATCGATCTGGTCACGCACAAGCTCGTCTGGGAACATCCGCTCGGCACGACGCGCGACACGGGCCCCTTCGGCACGCACGTCAACGCGCCGCTGCCCACCGGCATCTTCAACATCGGCGGCAACATGACGACGCGCGGCGGCCTCGTATTCATCGGCGCGACCGCCGACAACTACCTCCGCGCGATCGACGAGCGCACGGGCAAGGAGCTGTGGCGAGCGCGCCTTCCGGCCGGCGGCCAGGCGAACCCGATGTCCTATTCGGTCAACGGCAAGCAGTACATCGTCATCGCCGCGGGCGGCCACAGCGGGCTGGGCACGAAGTCCGGCGATTATGTCGTGGCGTACGCCCTGCCATGACCGCGACGCGTCGATTCCCGGGGGCTTGAAACGGATTCGGGCCACCCCATCTTGCTGCTACCCTGGCGACACGCGTCGCCTCCCGAGCCGAAGAGACCCACCATGTTCCGCTGCAAGCACGATCTGCTGAACGTCCCACCGATCGCCCCACGGGCGCGTCGCGGGTGCGCGCGTTCCGTGCCAGGCGGGATATCGTCGTAAGACGTCTCTCGTCCTCGAAGAACACCGAAAGCACCCGCGAGGGTGCTTTTTTTTGTGCTTTTTTCCATGCAAGCCCACACCGGAGTGTCCGTGTCATGAAGAACTGCCGCGACCCCCGGACCTGATCGCCGCGCTCGAGCCAGGGGCGGCGACGGATCCGGGGAGTGCCTCGCCCGACGTCGATGCTTATCCCTGGCGAACCCCGAACAGGAATCCGTTTGTCATGAGTACCACCCGCGAAACCCGTATCCCCGTCGACCGTTGGCGCAACCTCGGCATCATCGCGCACGTCGATGCGGGCAAGACCACGCTCACCGAGCGCCTGCTCTACAAGACCGGCACGATCCATCGCACCGGCGAGGTGCACGATGGCGCGACCACCACCGACCACATGGAACTCGAGCGCGAGCGTGGCATCACGATCGGCGCCGCGGCCGTGCGCGCGAACTGGACGCCGGAAGGCGGCCTGCCGCATCGCCTCACGCTGATCGACACGCCCGGGCACATCGACTTCGCCATCGAGGTGGAGCGTTCGCTCCGCGTGCTCGACGGCGCGGTGACCGTGTTCTCCGGCGTCGCCGGCGTGCAGCCGCAATCCGAAACCGTGTGGCACCAGGCGCGCCGTCACGGCGTGCCGCTGATGGCGTTCATCAACAAGATGGATCGCCCCGGCGCGGACTTCGACGCCGTCGTCGCGCAGATGCGCGAGAAGCTCGGTGCGAATCCGTGGGTCGTCGCGCGTCCCGTGATCGAGGGCGAGCACATCGTGGGTCTCGTCGACCTCGTCGCCGAGCGTACCTGGCGTTTCGACGACGCCGGCACGCCGTCCGTGCACGCGTGGAACGCCGACGAACGTGCCGCGCACGCCGACGCGCGCGCCGAACTCGTGGCCGCGGTCGCCGATCGCGACGAAACGCTCGCCGAACTGTGGCTCGCCGAACAGCCCATCGACGCGGCGGCGCTGACCGCGGCGTTGCGCCGTGGCACGCTGGCCGGTACCGGCTCGCCGGTGCTTCCGGGTTCGGCGTTCCGCAACGTCGGCATCGAGCCGCTGCTCGACGCGCTCGTCGCGTACCTGCCGTCGCCCGTCGATCGCCCCGCGGTCGTCGCGCATACGGACCACGGCGACGAGACGATCGCGCCCGACGCGGACGCGAAGCTCGCGGCGCTCGTTTTCAAGGTCGTCAACCAGGCGCACGGCCCGCTGGCGTTCATCCGTGTCTACTCGGGCCGTCTGCACGTCGGCGACGCCGTGTGGCGCAGCGGTACCGACCGCGTCCAGCGCATCGGTCGGCTGGCGGTCGTGCGCGCGGAAGACACCGAGGCCGTCGAGGTCGCGGAAGCGGGCGACATCGTCGCCATCGCGGGCTGGAAGGATGTGGCCACGGGCGAGACGCTGTCGGACGCGCATCACCCCGTGCGGCTGGAGACGATCCAGGCGCAGCCGGCCGTGCTGTCCTGGCGCCTCACGCCCGAGCGTTCGGCCGACCTGCTCAAGCTCGGCAACGGCCTGGCGCGCCTGGCGCAGGAGGATCCGTCCTTCCGCGTAGGCACCGATCCCGACACCGGCGAAACGCTGGTCTGGGGCATGGGCGAGCTGCACCTCGAGGTGATGGTCGAGCGCCTGCGTCGCGAATGGGGCGTGCAGGTCCGCACCGGCTCGCCACGCGTGGCTTACCAAGAGACGCCGGCCCGGGCTTCCGGACCCGTCGAGGGCAAGCTGGCGAAGCAGACTGGCGGCAGCGGTCAGTTCGCGCGCGTGGTGCTGTCGATCGCCCCGACGGGCGACGACGCGAACGCGTACGAGGACCGCACGACGGGCGGCGTGATCCCGAAGCAGTTCCAGGCCGCCGTGGAGAAGGGCGTGTCGTCGGCACTGATCGAGGGTCCGCGCGGGTATCCCGTGGTGGGCGCGGCGGTGGCGGTACTGGACGGCCAGGCGCACGCGGTGGACTCGAACGAGATGGCGTTCCATCGCGCCGCGCAGCTCGCGGTGAAAGCGGCGCTGGAGGCGACCGGCACCGTGTTGCTCGAGCCCGTGATGCGGGTGTCGGTCAGCGCGCCGGGCGCGGCGGTGGGCGACGTGCTGGGCGACCTGCAACGTCGCGGCGGCCAGATCGTCAACCTGGTCGACCGGCAGGAGCGTACGGAGATCGATGCCGACGTTCCGCTGGCGCAACTGGACGGCTACAGCACCGCGTTGCGGTCGCTCAGCCAGGGCCGCGCGTCCGCGACGGTGGCGTTCCACGCGTACCGCCCGGCCGCGACGCAGGACGCGGCGCGCCGTAGCGCGTAATGAAGGCGTGCCGGGGTGCGAGAGCACCCCGGCACGTTCTGTCTTGCGTGAGTTCACCCGCGTTTAGCGCGAAGCGCGCTCGCGGATGCGTTCTCCGCGTGCCGCCCAACCCGCCCAAATCATGCGCCGGCGGGTTACGCTGCGCTCCATGATTTCCTATCCCGACGCCCTCGCGCTGCTACTGGATACCGCGGCGCCCCTCGGTCGCGAAACCGTCGCCATCGACGCGGCCATGCGACGTTTCCTGGCAGGCGACGTGATGAGTCCCCTCGCCCTGCCGTCGTTCGACAACGCCGCGATGGACGGCTACGCGCTGCGTGCCGCCATGGACATCGTTCCGGCGGGTTCCTCGTTCGCGGTCGCGGCCATGCAGGCGGCGGGCGACACCGCGCACGCGTTGCCGGGAGCGGAGGCCTGCGAAATCGCCACGGGCGCGCGGATGCCGGAGGGCTTCGACACGGTGGTTCCGGTCGAGCGTAGCGAGCGTCAGGGCGAGCGTGTACGTTTCCTCGCCGACGAACGTCGCGGCCAGAACGTGCGTCACGCGGGCGCCGACATCGCGGTGGGTGCGCGTGCCTTCGCGGCGGGGCAGCGGGTCGACGCCGCGGCGATCATGCTGCTGGCGGCGCTCGGTATCGAAGAGGTCGACGTCGTGCGGCGGCCGCGCGTGGCGGTGATCACGACGGGCAGCGAGCTCAACGCGCCCGGACCGCTGCCGCCCGCGGGTATTCACGACTCCAATGGACCCTTCCTTGCCGCGAGCCTCGCGCACTGGGGCGTCGAGTGGCTGGGTCGTACCCGTGTGCCCGACACCGGCGACGCGTTCGTCCTCGCGATGCGGCGTGCGCTGGACGAGGGCGCCGACCTCGTCGTGACCACGGGCGCGGTGTCCGCCGGACGTTTCGACTTCGTCCCCGCGGCGCTGGCTTCCCTAGGCGCGCGCGAACTCTTCCACAAGGTGGCCATCCGACCGGGCAAGCCGCTGCTCGCCGCCCGTTTCGCGGATGGCCCGCTCGTCCTCGCGCTGCCGGGCAATCCCATCGCCGTGGCGGTCGGGTATCGCTTCTTCGTCGGCCCCGTGCTGCGCGCGATGGCCGGGCTCCCGCCCGAGGCGCCCACGCGCGTGCGCGTCGCGGCGTCGATGCCGGCGAAGGAAGGCACGCGCCATTTCGGGCTCGGCACGCTCGCCTGCGATGGCGACGGGCAGCAGGTCGCGCACCTGGCGGAAGGACAGGCGGCTTACCGCATCCTTCCCTACACGCAGGCCACGACGTGGTTGTCGAACGTCGCCGCGTCCGGCGACACGGCCGACGCGTGGCCGCTCGATCCGGCGGACGCCGCGTGATCCTCGGGCTCGTGCTCGCCGGCGGCCGATCCTCGCGCATGGGCGAGGACAAGGCGCTGCTGCGGATCGACGGCGTGACGCTGCTCGAGCGGACGTCGCATGCGCTGCTGGCCGCCGGCGCCGATCGCGTCGCGATCAGCGGCGATCGCGAGGGCGGCATCGCCGATCGCTGGCCGGCCGCGGGCCCCGTCGGCGGCATCGCCAGCGCGGCGCTCGCGCTGCCGGACGGCGAATGGCTCGTCGTGCCCGTCGACATGCCGCGCCTGGACGACGCGGTCCTGGCCCCGCTCATCGCCGAGCGCGCGCGAGCGACGACTTCCTGGCAGGGTCATCCACTGCCGATGCGGATCAGGATGGACGCGGCCGCCCGCGCGGCGCTCGACGATCTGATGCGTATTCCCGGAAGGGAATGCTCGATCGCCGCGTTGCAGGCGCGCCTCGGTGCGACCACACTGCCGCTGGATCGTCTGGATCCGCGGCGACTCATGAACTGCAACACCCCCGACGACTGGCGCGAGGCGAACGCATGAGGGTACAGCTCGAAGAAGACACGGTCCGCGTCCGCATCGACGAGGACGAACTGGCCGAACTGCTCGACGACATCGCGTTGCTCGGATCGACGGCCTTCGGCACCGCGTTCACGATGCGCTACGCCATCGATGCCACCGACGGCCCGGCCTGCACGCTCTCGGGGAACGCGCACGAGTGGCGGATGGGCGTGCCGCGCGGCGCGTTGCGCGACCTGCAGTCGCGCCTGCCGAGCAAGGACGGCCTCGTCTTCGACATTCCCGGTTACGACACCGTGGCGACCACCGTGCGCTTCGACGTCGACGTGAAGGACAGCCTGCGCCGGCGCCGGGGCTGACGTCAGCCCATCACGCGCTCGGCTCGCGTGTAGATGTTGAACCGCCCCGGTCGCGCGAACCCCAGCAACGTCACGCCGCAGTCGGCGGCGAGGTGGACGGCCAGCGCTGTCGGCGCGGAGATCGCGACGACCATCGTGATGCCCGCGACCGCGGCCTTCGTCACCATCTCGTAGCTCGCGCGGCTCGTGATCACGAGGAAGCCGTCGCGCGGATCGGTGCCGTCGACGAGCATCGCGCCGATGAGCTTGTCGAGCGCGTTGTGCCGGCCGACGTCCTCGCGCACCTTCACGATGCTGCCGTCGGGCAGCGACCAGGCGGCGGCATGCACCGAGCCGGTGAACGCGTTGATCGGCTGCCGGGCGCGCAACGCCTCCAGCGCGCGTTCGATCGCGTCGACCGGGACGGTCGGCCCCGCGGCGACCGGCGCCGGATGGCGCACGACGTCTTCCAGTTCGCGGCTACCGCAGATGCCGCAGCCGCTGCGGCCCGGCAGCTCGCGCGCGGCCGGTTCGTGCGTGACGGCCGGTGCGTCCTGTCGCGCGGCGAGCCCGGTCGCCGTGCGGATGTCGACGACGATGCCCTCGAGCACCTCGCGTACCTCGATGTCGACGATGTCGAGGACCGATCCGACCTTGCCCTCGGTGAAGGCGAAGCCGCGCGCGAAGTCGTCGAGGTCGGCGGGCGTCGTCATCATCACGGCGAACGGCTGGCCGTCGAAATGCATGGCGACCGGGACTTCTTCCGCGAGGCGGTCGTCGTCCTCGACACGCCTGCCGCGCTCGAAGCGGATGACCGGCCGCGTCGCGCAGCCGACGGGCGGCGTCCGGTGCGGCGCCGGCGCACCGGCGACCGCACGCTGGATATCGATCCCGGAGACCTGCTTCTCGCTCATGAATGCTTCCGCTCTGGTGCCGGAAGCGATTCTACGGCCAACGGCGGGCCGCTGCCTTGTCAGTTCAGAGGGTCGAAGAAAACGATGTTGATGGCTATGTCCTCGGTCGGGTAACCCTTGGTCTGGTAACAGACTTTCCTGCCGAGTGAGTACGCGGTGTAGAGCAACGGTTGCATGCCGGAGTGCGGGACGCGATACCAGTTCCTGTCATCGGAGAAGGCCGCGTAGGCATCGTCGGCGCCGCTGGTCCAGATGGAATCGACGGTGACGCCACAGCGGAATCCGGGCGACCGGGCCGATCGCTCGATGGGCGTGTTGTACGGGTTGTCCTCCGCGGGAGTCGCGTTGTGCTGCTGTGCGATGGCTCCTGTCGGAAGCAGGGCGATGGCGCATGCGATGGGGATCGTCAGTGGTCGCGACTTGTTCTCAGAATTCACGGGTCTTCCCTCCATTCATCATCGACGGGTTTTTTGTCGAACAGCCGGATCAGCACGGCAAGGCGATCGGCCATTCTTCTTCGGCACGCGAGTACGTTCCCGATGACGTCGCGGGACGCCTGGCGTCTGCCGCGGTCGGGGGACAGCAGGAAACTGAAGCAGGAGCTGCTACAGGCGTCCGGTGAATCGGGTGTGGCCGGCTGGTCTTCGCGGTACCGCCAGATGAAAGGTTCGGTCGCGACAATGGATGGTCCGGCGACGTAGTGCAGGTTCACATGGCTCGTCACCCGGTCGGGTGCCGCTCCACGTCCCTGACTGATGTACTCGACGGCGTCGACGATCGTGTCGCGGGGAATGGCGCCTCGGGCAGCCCATTCCGCCTGGTCGACGAACGTGCGTGCCGCCTGGTGATATGGCGAGTTTCCCGTCGACGCGAACGCGTGCATGAGGCTCGTCGTGGTGCTGTGGAACTGATCCGTCTGCCTGATCCGGTACACGAAGAACCGGTGGCCGCGTCGCGCGAATTCACTTCCCCAGTCCAGGGCGAACTGCAGACTGGATGTGGTCGCCACGAAGCCAGACGTGCGCTCGCCCCGATAGCAGGTCTCTCCCGTGACATGACGGAACAGGTTCGCGTTGTCGCCCGCAGGGACGAACCCCGTTGAAAAGATCACGTCGGGCGCGCGATGGTCCATGCGGTAGAGGAAGTTCTCCGCATGGCCCGCGATCGGCAACGCGAGTAGAGCAAGGAGGACCAGCCAGGCTTTCATGTGGCGTCCGGACACCGTGGGAAGCGCGGTATTCTGGGTATCCGCCCTCACGCCCGCAGGCGGTGCGAGCCTCATCGTGCCGCCCGTAAGATCCCGGTGCGCTGTACGTGCGGGCTCGCCCCGCGTCAGGGGCGTGCCGTGCTCCCGCTAGTTGAGGGGATCGAGAAAGACGACGTTGATGCCGATGTCGGCATGCGGGTAACCCTTGGTCTGGTAACAGACCTTCCGGCCCAGCGAATAGGCGGTGTAGAGGAGCGGCTGCATGCCCGCGCGGGGAACGCGGTACCAGATCCTGTCGTCGGAGAAGGCGGCGTAGATGTCGTCGGACGCGGTGCTCCAGACCGACTCCACCGTGACGCCGCAGCGGAAGCCGCTCGACCGGGCGCTGCGGTCGATCGGCGTGTTGTAGGGATTGTCGGCGGCCGGCACGGCGTTGTGTTGTTGTGCGCCTGCCGTCAGGGGCGACAGCGCGAGAACGCAGGCGAGCCAGGCCGAGCGCGCGGCGGAGTGGGTCTTCGTCGGAATCACATTTCGTCCTTTATCTTCTCTTCGATGATGGGTGTCTCGTCGAACAGGTTCACGAGCGCGGATGTCCGGTTCGCCACCTTCTTCCGGCAGGCGATCACGTTGTGGATGATTTCGACCGGGGCGTGCCGCTTGGTGCGGCCGCTGAAAAGCGAAAAGCTGAAGCACGAGCTGCCGCACATGGCGCCTGGCGAGTCGGGCGCCGCCGGCGCGTCTTCGCGGTAGTCCCAGCGGTATGGCGTGTTGACGACCGTGGCGGGCGCGGCGACGTAGCGAAGATTCGACGTCGTGCCGATACGTTCGGGCGCCTCCATCGACCCGCGGGCGATGTAGTGCGTCGCATCGATGATCGTGCTCGGCGGAATGGTTCCACGTGACGCCCACTCGCTCTGCTCGACGAACGTGGCGGCCGTGCTTCGGTAGGCCTCCGTGCCCGTGACCGCATACGCGTGCATCAGGCTGGTCGTCGTGTTGTAGAAGTGCGCGGTCTGGCGGATCCGGTAGATGTAGAAACTGCGTCCGCTACGGACGAGTTCGCTGCCCCAGTCGAGCGCGAACTGCGGATCGGACGTGGTGGCGACGAACGCGCCGCTGTGCTCGCTGAAGTAGCAGGTCTGGCCGGTGACGTGCCGGTACAGGTTGGTGTTCGCGCCGGGTGGCACGAAGCCGGTGGCGAAGATCACGTCGGGTGGCCGCATGTCCATGCGGTAGAGGAAGCGCTGGGCGTGGCACGCGAACGACGTCGCGACGAGGCCGAGGAGAACGATGAAGCGAAGCATGCTGGCATCCGTGCGCCTGGAAAGCACTCATTTTGCGGGCGAGCCCACGGCGACGCAGGCGGTGTAGCCCTCGCCACGACGCACGAAAGTTCCCTAAGCGCTGTAGGCCGCTAGATGACCCGTTGTGGGACTGCCCCTGGCCGCGACGTCTGTTGGAGCGGACCTGGCCGCGACAGCTTTTCGCCGTAAGTCTCGATCTCACGCGCCAGCTCCCAGGTGTTCGCGAAAAGCCGTCGCGGCCAGGTCCGCTCCCACGGAGCTATCGCGGCCAGGTCCGCTCCAACTGCCGTACCGGTGAGCGGCTCACGCCGCCAGCGACACCCCGGCGGCGAGCGCGTCGAAATACTCGCGCGTCAGCCGCAGCTGCGTGGCGGCATCCTCGGCCTGGTTGACCACGTGGCGGAACGCGGCGTTTTCCGGACGATCCTTCGCGTACCAGCCGAGATGCTTGCGCGCGATGCGCACGCCCATCCGCTCACCGTAGAACGCGTACAGGTGCTCCAGGTGCCCGGCGAGGATGTCGCGCACCTCGGCGGGCGAGGGCTCCGGCAGGAAGCCGCCGGTATCGAGGTGGTGCGCGATCTCGCGGAAGATCCACGGACGACCCTGCGCGCCCCGTCCGATCATCACGGCGTCCGCGCCGGTCTGGCGCAGCACCTCGCGCGCCTTCACCGGATCGGTGATGTCGCCGTTGGCGAGCACCGGTATGGAAATGCTGGCCTTTACCGCGGCGATCGTCGCGTATTCTGCCTCGCCTTCATACTTGTCCGCGCGCGTGCGGCCATGCATGGCGAGCGCGGCGATGCCGGCCTCTTCCGCGATGCGCGCGATGGTCAGGGCGTTGCGGTGCTCGCGATCCCAGCCGGTGCGGATCTTCAGCGTCACCGGGACGTCGACGGCCTTGACCACCGCCTGCAGGATGCGCGCGACGAGCGGTTCGTCCTGGAGCAGGGCGGAGCCCGACCAGACGTTGCAGACCTTCTTCGCCGGACACCCCATGTTGATGTCGACGATCTGCGCGCCGTTGTCAGCGTTGTACTTCGCCGCTTCCGCGAGCATGCCCGGGTCGTAACCCGCGATCTGCACGCTGACCGGCTCCGGCTCGCCATCGTGATCCATGCGGCGCAGCGACTTGGTGGTGTTCCACAGTCGCGGATCGGCCGTCGTCATTTCGGACACCGCCAGGCCGGCCCCCATGCGCTTGCACAGGAGCCGGAACGGCTTGTCGGTGACGCCGGCCATCGGCGCGAGCACCACGGCGGGCGAAATGGAGTAGGGGCCGATACGCATGCCGTTGATTTTACGACATTCGCCGCAGGCGTGCGTCGGCGACGGACCGATGGACTCCCCCAAACGCCATCCCGCCATTCGGTCTATTGTCCCTTCACATGCCACGCCCTAACGTCGGAAGCGACGAAAGGGGAGGTGGAACCATGCGCAGCACGATCCGGAGTGTCGCGATCCTTGCGGGTATCGCGCTGTCGCTGGCCTGCGGCGTGGCCGGCGGGGCGGGGCGGCCGTCGTTCGACGAGGTGGCCGCGACCCGGCCGCACAACGATATCTGGAGCACCGACCCCTGCGGGTCGCACCGGCACATGGTCGGGGTCTGCCGGTTGCTGCGCCCTGTTCGCGGTTGAGCGTCGATCTGGGCTAGGCTTGCCCCATTCCCGGGGGAAGTCCATGCCACGTCTGCTGATCGCCACGGCGACCCTGTTTTCGCTCGCCATGGGGCCGGCCCATGCCGGTCGCGTCGCCGTCGAGGTGGTCGATGTCGAGGGCAGGCCGGTGCGCGACGCCGTGGTCAGCCTCGAGCCCCTGGCGGGCACCGCGGCGAAGCCCATCGTCCCGGCCACGCGTTACGTGGACCAGAAGAACGAAACCTTCCTCCCGTACGTGACCGCGCTCCACGCGGGCGACAGCATCGTCTTCCGCAACAGCGACGGCACGCGGCACCAGGTCTACTCCTTCTCCGACCTGGCGAAGTTCGAATTCGTGCTCAAGCCGGGCGAGAGCTCGCCGCCGCTGGTCCTGCCGCGCCCCGGCAACATCGCGGTGGGCTGCAACATCCACGACATGATGATCGCCTACCTCTACGTGACGAAGGACGCCGACATGGCGACCACGGACGCGAAGGGGCAGGCCGTGCTCGACGGCGTCGGCGCGGGTCGCTATCGCGCCCACGCATGGCACCCCCAGATGCGCCCCGGCATCGCGCTGCCGGTGCAGGGCCTGCAGGTCGACGACTCCACGCCAGGGAAGGTGACGTTCACGCTGGCCCTCCTGCCCGATCCACGGGGCATGTCGGACCGCGAACACATCGGCTACTGACCCGACGCATGCGCGCTCCCGGGTTCCGCTCGCGGCTTGCCCTGTTCTTCGTCGCGTCGCTGGTCCTCGTCCAGGGGCTGACCGCGCTTCTGACCTACGGCATCGCCCATCGCCAGCTCGTGGCGGAAGGTGGCCGGCAGCTCAGCGTCAACGCGGGCGCCTTCGTGGCGCAGATGAACGATCTCTCCATTCGGGTCGCGAACGGCGTGCAGATCCTCTCGCTCGATTACGGGCTTCGTTCCGCGATCGGCGCGCGCGACAAGGAGACGGTGCTCTCGGTGCTGCGCAACCACGGCCGCCGCGTCGGTGCCGCGCGCATGCAGCTGCTCGGCCTCGACGGACGCGTGCAGGCCGACACACTGGCGCCGGCCAGCGACGGCGAACCGTTCGCGTTCCCGGACCTGCTCGCCAGCGCCTACGACAGGCGCAGCGCGGCCGTGATCGTGTCAGAAGGCAAGGCGTACTGGCTGGTCGTCGTGCCGATCTACGCGCCACAGCCCGTCGGGCTCGTCGTCGCGAGCATCCCGGTGGACGACGCGCTCCTTGCGCACATGCAGGAACTCTCCGCGCTGCCGCGCGACGTGGAACTGGCGACACCCGTCGGCGAAGGGCGCTACGCGGTGATCGCGCGGGGCAGCCATGATTCCGGACTGACCGAGAGCCTCTCCGCGCGGGGCGAGCCATTGCCGTCGACACCGACGCTCGCCGCCATCGGCGGTCGGGAGTACCTCGTGCTCGCCCAGCTGCTGCGCCAGCCGAAGGGCGGCGGCGCGGTCTACGCCGTGCTCGGCTATTCGCTCGACGACGCGTTGCGTCCTTACCTTCCCGTCTGGAATGCCTGGCTGGCCGTGCTGATGGTCGGACTCGCCGGCGGCTTCCTCGTCGCGTGGCTCGTGGCGCGCGGTGTCGCGCGTCCCGTCGAAGCCCTGGCCGGATCGGCGCGGCGCATCGCGGCGGGCGATTACGACGACGTGCCCGACGTGCGCCGTGGCGACGAGGTGGGCGACCTGGCCATCGCGTTCCACACGATGACCGACGCGATCCGCGAGCGCGAGCGGCGCATCCTCCACCAGGCGTCGCACGACGGCGTGACGGGCCTGCCGAACCGGGCGGCCGCCGAGTCGGCCGTCGACGACGATCTGGCCACGACGCCCGGCATGCAGGGCGCCCTGCTGATCGTGGGTGTCAACCGGCTTCCGGAGATCGTGAAGACGGTCGGCCACGCGCTGGCCGATCGCCTGATGCGCGAAGCCGCGGTGCGTCTCGGACAGGTCGCCGGCACGCACTTCGTGGCTCGCGCGACGGACACGCAGTTCGCCGTCTGGCTGCGGGACACCGGCAGGATGGAGGCCATAGACACCGCGTTCCGGATCATGGACGCGTTGGGCCTCCCGTATCTGGAAGCCGACATCCGCATGGACCTGGGGCCCGCCGTGGGCATCGCGCTGACGCCGGGACATGGCGAGCGCGCCGCGATCCTGCTCAGGCGCGCGGAGGTCGCCGAGTTCGCGGCGGTGGGATCGACGCGCGGCGTCGACGTCTACGATCCCGAAGCCGATCCGCACCGGCCGGAACGTCTCTCGCTGATGGGCGAGCTGCGCGCGGCGATCGAGGCCGACGCGCTGGAGCTCTGGTACCAGCCGAAACGCCGCATGGCCGACGGCGTCATCGACAGCGCCGAAGCGCTCGTGCGCTGGCATCGTCCGGGCCGGGGCGCCGTATCGCCCGAGCTCTTCGTCGCCGTCGCGGAAGAGACCGGCACCATCGGCCGGCTCACGCGCTGGGTGCTGGCGCGCGCGATCCGGGAGATGACGGCCCTGGCGGCGGCGGGTATCGACGTCACCGTCGCCGTGAACCTTTCCGCCCGTGACGTCGGCGACTCCGAGCTAGCCGGCCGGGTGGAAGCGCTGCTTCGCGCCCACAGCCTGCCTGCGCAGGCGCTGAGCCTCGAGGTGACCGAGAGCGCGGTGATCCACGAGCCCGCCGCGGCGCTTCAGGTCCTCGGTCAGCTGGCCGATATGGGCATCGACGTCGCCATCGACGACTTCGGCAGCGGCCAGGCGTCGTTCGCCTACCTCCGCCGCCTCCCCGTCACCGAGCTGAAGATCGACCGGATGTTCGTGCAGCACCTCGCCACCGATGAAACCGACCGCGTCATCGTCCAGTCGCTGGTCGAGCTGGGCCACCGCCTCGGCTACCGCGTGACGGCCGAGGGCGTGGAGGACGAGGGTAGCCTGGCGTTCCTCGCCGAAGTCGGTTGCGATCACGCGCAGGGTTACCTCGTCGGCCGGCCGATGCCGTTCGCGGACCTCGTGGCGCGATGCATGGCACCGGCCAGCGGCGACTCGTGATGCGCCGTCACCTCGCATTCGTCCTTCTGGGAGCGTGCGCGTCCGTCGCCTCCGCGCGGGACGTGAAACTGCACGCCTTCGCCGATGCGAGGCTCGTCGATGCGCCGTCACCGACATCGTTCATCGACGGCGGTAGCGGCCACGCGCGTTATGGCGACGGCGAGCGCGGTGTCCGCTTCGGCGCGGCGGGTGTCGTCGTCACGGCGCAGCTGACGCCTGCCCTGTTCGCGCTGGTCGACGTGCAGGCGCAGCGGACCGACCGCACCGACCTGCAGGTTCCCGAGGCGTTCCTGCGCTACCGGCCGGTGTCGACGAGCGCGTGGCGCGGCTCCGTGAAGGCGGGACTCTACTTCCTGCCGATATCGCTGGAAAACGACGGTGTCGGCTGGACCAGCCCGTGGACGGTCACGCCATCGGCGATCAACAGCTGGGTAGGCGAGGAGATCCGCGGCTTCGGCGCGGAGGCGCGCGAGGAGTGGCGTGGCGTCGCCGGCACGTTCACGGCGGGGGGCGGGTTGTTCCGCCACAACGACGTGGCCGGGAACATCCTCGCGCTGCGTGGCTGGTCGCTCAGCGACGTGACGTATGGGCTGGGCGGCCGGCTGCGCGAACCCGCCGAGGCCGGCGAGCGCGAGGTCTACGATCCCTTCCACGCGATAGGCGGCCGAACCGGCTGGTATGCCGACGCGGCGTGGAAGGCGCCGGCGGGATGGGAGCTGCGCCTGCTGCGTTATGACAACCGCGCGGATCCCTCGGCCTACAGGCTCTACGCCGGCGGCGAGAAGCTGTTCGCGTGGCGAACGCGTTTCTGGTCGGCGGGCGCGGTGTGGACACGCGGCCCGGTCACCCTCATCGCGCAGGCGATGGACGGCGATACGGAGGTGCGGCCCGACGGCGTGAGCTACCGGACGCCGTTCCGTTCGGCCTTCCTGCTGGCCGGCTGGAACCGTGGCGCCTGGCGGCCGGCGCTCCGTGTCGAGCGTTTCGGCACCGACAACCCTCGCGAGCGCGGCCACGCCGTCACCGCCGCGCTCAACTGGCGACCGCGCGACTGGCTGCGCCTGACGGCGGAATGGCTGCACGTGCACGTCGATCGCGACGCGTCCGCCGTGATCGGCGATCCGTCGCGACAGGGCGGCGAGCAGTGGCAGCTGATGGCGCGCGTCTACTACTGACGCCTCGGAACCCTGTGGGAGCGGACCTGGCCGCGACGGCTCTTCGCGAAGAGTCGCAGGGCCTGTGGCGAACGGCCCCGGAATATGTCGCCGTCAGGTCCGCTCCCACGGCGCGCCCGCACGGCGTACGATCCGCCCAGGGCAACGAGCGACGGCGGGACGACTTGGACGAGGGGATCTGGGAGCGCAAGTACCATCTTGCGCTGGAGCGGATGGAGCGCGACGAAGAGGCGTCGCGAGCCGTCGGCGACGTGCTGCGCCGGCTTTCGCTGCGGCTGGCCGTGCTGGTCCGGGGCGATGGCGGCGAACTCGACGAACTGCTCGACCGGTTGACGACGGAACTGCGCGGTTCGCCGTCGCCGGCGACCGTCGAGCCGCTCCTGGAAAGACTCGCCGAGGCCGTGACCCGCCTGGACGCCGCGCCGCCGGGCGCCGCCCGTGCATCCGACACCACGGAGGATGCGCTCGTCGACGCCTTGCGCGCCGACGTGGCGCGTTTGCAGGAACTGCTCGGAACGGTCAGCGCGCGGCTGGGCGACATGACCCGTTACCTCGCCGGCGAGCGTGACGAAGCGGACGCCGGCGCGACGGAAGGCCACCGGCTCGACGCCCAGGTGCGCGAGGAAATGCGCCTGCTCGGCGAGAAAACGCAGGCGGCCACGGATCTGGCGAGCCTGCAGGCCGAGGTCGACGAGCGGCTTTCGGTCATCGACCGCCACTTCCGCGACTTTCGCGAGCGTGAAGACGCGAGGCTTTCGGCGTACCGCGAACGCGCCGAGCGCATGCATGATCGTCTCGAGCAGCTCGAGTCGCAGGCATCCAGCCTGCAGGATTCGCTTCGCCGCGAGCACGAGCTCGCGCTGACCGATGGCCTCACCGGACTGCCGAACCGCCTCGCTTACGATCGCCGCGTCGCCGACGTCGAGCGCCAGGTGCGCGAGGAGGGCGGCGTGGCCTGCGTCGGCGCCTTCGACATCGATCATTTCAAGGCGATCAACGACACGTACGGCCACGCGGCGGGCGACGCCGTGCTGCGCATCGTGGGGCAGACGCTCGCGCGTGAACTCGACGGCCGCGCCTTCGTCGCACGCTACGGTGGCGAGGAATTCGTGGTCCTCTTCTCCGACATGGGGCCCGACGACGCCGAGGACCTGGCGAGGCGCCTCTGCGCCACGGTGGAGAAGCTCGCGTTCCACGCGAGCTCGAAACCCGTCACCGTGACGATGTCGGGTGGGCTGACGCGCTTCACCGCGGCGGAGCGTGCCGCGGCCGTCTTCGACCGCGCCGATCGCGCGCTCTACGCCGCGAAACGCGCCGGACGCAATTGCTGCGTGGTGCTCTGAGGCACCGATCGTAGGAACGCTCCACCATCGATTCCTTCAGGAATGCGAGCCCGTTCACCGGTTCGATGCGGCAACGCGTCATAATGGTCCGCCTCCGGTCCGACAAGGGGTGACGCAAGCCCATGGAAGCCACGACTCAGAGCCGCCCCGTCACGGGAGCGGCAGCCCGGCCCGAGGCCATCGTCGAGCGCGGCGAGGTCCGGTTCACCGTCCTCACGCCGCGCCTCATCCGCCTGGAATGGAGTGCCGACGGTGTCTTCCGTGACGACCGGACGCAGGTCGTCGTCCATCGCGCGGTGGACGTACCGCCGTTCACGCTCACCGAAGACGCCGACGGGCTCGCCATCGACACGGGGCGGCTCCGGCTCCGCTGGACGAAAGGCGGTGGCCGCTTCGACGCCGCGAACCTGTCGATCGTCGTGCGCACCGCCGACGGCGACATCACCTGGCACCCCGGCGATGCGCAGCAGGCCAACCTCGGCGGCACCTACCGCACGCTCGACCGCTACGACGGCGACACGTGGCAGGACGGCAGCAAACTCCCCTTGGAGGAAGGCCTCATCGCGCGCGATGGCTGGCACGTCGTCGACGACACGCACGCCTTCGGCCTGGACGACGACGGCTGGGTGCTCGAGCGGCCGGAGGGCGAACGGCAGGATCTGTATTTCTTCGGATACGGCCGCGACTTCATGGCGGCGCTCTCGGACTTCGCGTCGATCGCGGGGCCGCAGCCGATTCCGCCACGCTTCGTCTTCGGCTACTGGTGGTCGCGTTACTGGAACTACTCCGATGCCGAACTGCGCACGCTCGGCGCGCGTTTCGAGAAGGAGCGCATTCCGCTGGACGTGCTCGTGCTCGACATGGACTGGCATACCACGCCGGGTCTTTCGTTGCGCCCCGGCCACGAACACAAGGATGTCTTCGGCGAAGCGTCGGGCTGGACGGGTTACACGTTCAATCGCAGCCTGTTTCCGCATCCGAAGGCCTTCATGCGCTGGGCGCGCGGCCAGAACCTGCGCATCACGCTCAACCTTCATCCCGCCTCGGGCGTCATGCCGCACGAGGAACGTTACGAAGCGATGGCCGCGGCGCTGTCGTGGGACACGAGCACGCAGGCGCCGATTCCGTTCGAAGGCACGTCGCCCGCGTACATGCGCGCGCTGTTCGACACCATCCTGCACCCGCTGGAAGAGGATGGCGTCGACTTCTGGTGGCTCGACTGGCAGCAGTGGCCGGAATCGAAGGCGCATCCCGGCCTCTCGAACACGTGGTGGCTCAACCATGCGTTCTTCACCGAGATGCAGCGCGACGGCGAGAAGCGCGGCCTGATCTACCACCGTTGGGGCGGTCTCGGTAACCATCGTTATCCGATCGGCTTCTCCGGCGACAGCGTGATCTCGTGGACGTCGCTCGCGTACCAGCCGCACTTCACGGCGATGGCCTCCAACGTGCTGTACGGCTACTGGAGCCACGACATCGGCGGCCATACGTTCCACAAGCACATCCCGCGTCCCGAGCGCCATCTCGAGCCCGAGCTCTACGCGCGCTGGATGCAGCTGGGCGTGTTCAGTCCGGTGCTGCGCACGCACTCCGCGAAGGAAGCGAGCCTGCACAAGGAACCGTGGCACTTCGGGCCACCCTGCGGCGACGCGATCTTCGCCGCGATCCGTCTTCGCTATCAGCTGGCCCCGTACATCTACGCGGCCGCACGCCATGCGTACGACACCGGCGTGTCGCTCGTGCGTCCCATGTACTACCACTGGCCTGAGCACGAGGAAGCGTACGCGCATCCCGCGCAGTACATGTTCGGCAACGACATCCTGGTCGCGCCGGTCACCACGCCGGTCGGTGCCGACGGCACAGCGCCGTTCCCCGTCTGGCTGCCGCCGGGCCTGTGGTACACCCGCGACGGCGCGGAATCGTTCGAAGGGGGTGCGATCCTCGAACGCTCCTACACGCTGGAGGAGATCCCGATCTTCGTCCGCCCGGGCAGTGTCGTCCCGCTCTACCCGGAAGGCATGCGCGACCTCGCGACGGTGCCGGACTCGATCATCCTGCAGGTCTTCCCCGGCGACGAGGGCAGCACCGTGCTCTATGACGACGACGGAACGACCCAGGGTTACCAGCGCGGGGAGTTCGCGCGCACGCCGGTGCGCAGCCGCCGCGGCGATCGCGCGCATCGCGTGCACATCGACGGCATGGAAGGGCGGTATCGCGGGCGGCCGGAAACACGCGCGTATGTCGTGCAGTTCCTGGACGCGGGCATCCCCGAGACCGTCGAGGTCAACGGCGAAGCGCTGCCGTACAGCCCGACGCCGAAGCCAGGAACCTGGTTGTTCGACGCCGCGTGGCTATGCATCCGCGTCGACCTCGGCCATGTGCCGGTCTGCGAGGCGCAGGACGTCGTCGCCCGCTTCGCTCCCGAGCACGCGCCGCCCAAGGCGCTGCTGCATCGCATGCGGCGCGCGGCCGACGCGGTGAAGTACCTCAAGCAGGTATGGGGCGACATCTCGGCGCTGCCGGACGACGTCGACCTCGCCGGGCAGGCGGCGCGCGTGATCGAGTACGCGGTGGAGGAGGGCGACGACGAGGGCCGCGCGGAGCGTTTCACCCAGGCGGTGCAGGCGTTCGAGGCACGTTTCGCGGCCCTGCCCGATAGCGTCTCGGCGACGCCGATCGACGACGCGTTCAAGCGCGGGTTCATCGACCTGTTGGGGCGCTGACCGTTGCGTCGCCTGCTGGGCTTCGCGCTCGCCCTGGCCGCCCTGGCCGCGCAGGCGCAGGGTGCCGTGCGGGTCGGCTCCAAGGCGGACAACGAGGGCGCGCTCCTCGGCCAGATCGTGCTCCAGGTGCTGAAACACGAAGGCATTCCGGTGGTGGACCGGACGCAGCTCGGCCCGACGTCGATCGTGCGCCGAGCGCTGCTCAACGGCGATCTCGACGTGTATCCCGAATACACCGGCAACGCGGCGTACTTCTTCCATCGCGAAACCGATCCGGCATTCCGCGACGCCGCGAAAGCCCATGCGCTCGCGTCGTCGCTCGATCTCGCCGCCAACCGCCTCGTGTGGCTCGCGCCGGCGCCGGCCGACAACCACTGGGCGATCGGCGTCCGCGGCGACGTCGCGACACGTCGCGGTCTGCGCAGCCTCGCGGACTTCGCGCGCTGGGTGACGGGCGGGGGCGACGTCCTCCTCGCCGGTTCCGCCGAGTTCGTGGAGAGCGACGCGGCGCTGCCCGCGTTCCAGTCCGCCTACGGGTTCGCGCTGCGCGGCGACCAGCTGCTCGTGCTGGCGGGCGGCGATACGTCCGCGACCATCAAGGCGGCCGTCGAGGGTACGTCGGGTGTGAACGCGAGCATGGTCTATTCGACGGACGGCGCGATCGCGGTCACCGGACTGGTCGTGCTCGACGATCCGAAACACGTGGAGATGGTGTACCAGCCCGCGCCGGTCGTTCGCGAGGCGGTGTTGCAGGCTCACCCGGCGATGCGCGCGGCGCTGGACGCGGCGTTCCGTCCGCTGACGGTGGACGTGCTTCGGCGGCTGAACGCGCGGACGCAGATCGGTGGCGAGGACGCGGGAGCGGTCGCGGCGGATTACCTGCGGTCGGAGGGGCTGTTGAAATGATGTCGCGGGCGCTGCCGGTGTTCGTCTTGTCCGCGATGGCGCTCGTCGCGGCGGCATGCCTGCCTTTCCTGCACGTCGCCCCGAATCGTCTGCTTTCGGGCCATGCCGTGAGCCCGCTCGCAGGGCCGCTCGCCGCGGCCTGGCTTGCCGTCATCGCCGTCACCGCGTTCCGCATTCCCATGCAGCGCGTCGTCGTCACGGCCATGGCCTGGTTTGCGATCGCGGGGCTGCCGTGGCTCGCCGGCGCGGAGGCCCAGCGCCTCCTTTCGGACGCGTCGGCGACGACGCGCGTGCAGCCCGGTGCGGGGTTCTGGCTGATGTGGCTCGCCGCCGCGCTGCTCCTGCTCGACGGGCTGCGCGGCCGGCGTCCGGCGGTGCAGGTCGCCGCGTGGATCGCGGCCGGTGTCACCATCGCCATGCTCGCGGCGGCCGGCGCGTTCGACGGACTCTCGCTCGTCCGCGAATGGCGGGCGCAGCGCGCACCGTTCGCGGCCGCCGTCGCGGAACATCTGCGACTGGCAGGGACCACGCTCGTGCTGGCCTTGCTGACGGGGGCGCCGCTGGGCTGGTGGGTCTGGCGGAGGCGCCGCGCCGATGGCGTCGTCGTCGGCATTCTCGCCTTCCTTCAGACCGTTCCGTCGCTCGCCCTGTTCGCGTTGCTGATCGGACCCTTCGCGTGGCTCGCGCGCACATGGCCCGCGCTCGGCACCCTGGGTTTCGGCGGCACCGGCGCCGCGCCCGCGGTCTTCGCGCTGTGGCTTTACGCCCTGCTTCCCGTCGTGCGCTACACCGCCGCAGGCCTCGATGCCGTGCCGGCCGATACACGCGACGCCGCGCGCGGCCTCGGCATGAGTCGCACGCAGCTGCTCATGCGCGTGCAACTTCCGCTGGGATGGCCGGTGCTGCTGGCCGGCCTGCGCATCGTCGCGGTGCAGACGATCGGTCTCGCCGCCGTCGCCGCGCTGATCGGCGCGGGCGGGCTCGGGCGTTTCGTCTTCCTCGGGATCGGACAGGGAGCCACCGACATGGTGCTGCTGGGCACGCTCGCCATCATCGTGCTGGCGCTGCTGGTGGATTTCGTCTTTCAGGCTGTCCTCGCATGGACGGAGCGTCGCGCATGATCGAGTTCGACCACGTATCCAAGCGCTTCGGCGGGCACGTCGTGATCGACGACCTGTCGCTGCGCATCGACGACGGCGAGTTCTTCGTCCTCGTCGGTCCGTCCGGCTCGGGCAAGTCCACCTTGCTGCGCACGGTGAACCGGCTCGTGCCGGTCGACGCGGGCGCGGTCCGCATCGACGACGAGGACGTGCTTTCGCGCGATGTCGAGACGCTGCGCCGTGGTATCGGTTACGCCATCCAGTCGGTGGGTCTGTTCCCGCATCGCACCGTTGGCGAGAACATCGCGACGGTCCCTCGCCTCCTCGGCTGGCCAGAGGGCGACATCCGCGCGCGCGTGGCGGAACTCGTCGAACTCCTCCGGCTCGACGAGCCCGGCATCGCGGATCGCTATCCCGCCACGTTGTCGGGCGGGCAGCAGCAACGCGTGGGCGTGGCGAGGGCGCTGGCGGCGCGGCCGCGCATCGTGTTGATGGACGAACCGTTCGGCGCGCTCGATCCCATCACCCGCGACTCGCTGCAGGGCAGTCTGAAGGCGATCCAGCGCGATACGGGAACGACCATCCTGTTCGTCACGCACGACATGGACGAAGCGTTCCGGATCGGCGATCGCGTGGCGTTGATGCTGGACGGAAGGATCGCGCAGGTGGGGGCGCCGCTCGATCTCCTGCATCGCCCCGCCAACGACCGCGTCCGCGACTTTGTCGGCGGCACGCGGGCCCGGCTGCGCGAACTCGCGGTGCGCACCGTGCGCGACAGCATGCGCGTCGGCGAGCCCGCGGAAGGCGAGGCGGTGGACGTGGCCGATTCGTTGCAGGACGCGCTCGCGGCCATGCTGGCGCAGCGGCGCGATCGGCTGCCGGTGAACGAGCGGGGCGAGCGTGTCGGCGCGATCGTCCTCGCCGACCTCGTGGCGAACGGGCCGTGACGAACGCCTGGCATACGCATGGCGTGATACGTGTCGTCGCGCCGCTGGCGGTGCTCGCGTCGCTGTTGTTCGTGCTGCCGCGATCCGGTCCGTGGTTCCACGCCTGGCTACCGGAGCTCTCGCATCCGCTGTACACGCGCACGTCGTTCGGCGCGCTGATGCTCGCGCATCTGTCGCTGGTGACGATCGCCACGCTGCTCGCCGTGGCGATCGGTCTGGGGTTGGGTATCCTCGCCACGCGCCCGTCCGGGCGCTCGCTCCTGCCGACCGTGCGCGCCGTCGCCGTGATCGGCCAGACGTTCCCGCCCGTCGCCGTCCTCGCGATCGCGGTGCCGCTGTTGGGCTTCGGCGCGGCGCCCACGCTGCTCGCGCTCGTGCTCTATGGCGTGCTGCCCGTCCTCGGTCAGACGATCGCCGGGCTCGAACACGTGTCGGTCGCGACGCTGCACGCCGCCGACGGCATGGGTTACGGGCGCTGGCGCCGCCTGTGGGAGGTAGAGCTGCCGCTGGCGGCGGGGCCCATCATGGCCGGCGTGCGCCTGTCCGCCATCGTGAGCGTGGGGACGGCGACGATCGGTTCCGCGGTGGGCGCGACCACGCTGGGCTCGCCCATCGTCGAAGGACTGGTCGGCAACAACACCGCCTACGTGGTGCAGGGCGCGCTGCTGGTCGGCGCGCTCGCACTGAGCGTGGATGCGGTGCTCGGCGCGATCGAGCGCCGCATCCGCCGGGGGTGACGCTACCAGATCCGCACGCGCTGCTTCGGATCGAGGTACAGCTTCTCGCTCGGCGTCGGCTTGAACGCGTCGTACCAGGGATCGAGGTTGCGCACGGTCTGCGCGCGGTAGGGGCCGGGCGAGTGACCGTCGCCGATCACCTGCTGGCGCAGGGCGGCGTCGCGCGTCTTGCTGCGCCACGACTGCGCGAACGCGAGGAAGAAGCGCTGGTCGCCGGTCAGGCCGTCGATCACCGGCGCGGGCTTGCCGCCCAGGCTTTCCTTGTAGGCCGCGTGCGCGATCGCGAGGCCCGACACGTCGGCGATGTTCTCGCCCAGGGTCTGCTGTCCGTTGATGTGCAGGCCCGGCAGGGGCTCGTACTGA
Organism: Luteibacter sp. 329MFSha; assembly: GCF_900111665.1. Classification (NCBI taxonomy): domain Bacteria; kingdom Pseudomonadati; phylum Pseudomonadota; class Gammaproteobacteria; order Lysobacterales; family Rhodanobacteraceae; genus Luteibacter; species Luteibacter sp. 329MFSha. The sequence continues at coordinate 315,365 of NZ_FOJE01000002.1, forward strand.
TTGTACTGCGCGACGAGCTTCTGGCCGGCTTCCTTGAAGTGTTTCTCATCTTCCGGCGTCCACCAGTTCGCGAGGCGCCCCTGGGCGTCGAACTCGGCGCCCGTGTTGTCGAAGCTGTGGCTGATCTCGTGGCCGATGACGGCACCGATCGAGCCATAGTTCGCGGCCGGGTCGGCCTTCGGATCGAAGAACGGCGCTTCGAGGATCGCCGCCGGGAAGTTGAGGGCGTTCTGCAACGGCAGGTTCACGGCGTTGACGGTCTGCGGCGTCATCCACCATTCGTTGCGATCGACGGGCTTGCCCAGCTTCGCGACCTGGTGGCGGTATTCGGCGAGCTCGGCGCGCTGGTGGTTGCCGAGCGCGTCGTCCGGCTTGATGACCACCTTCGAGTAGTCGCGCCAGGTGTCCGGGTAGCCGACGCCGACCTTGATGGTCGCGATCTTCGCCTTCGCCTTCTGCTTGGTGGCGGCCGACATCCATTCGATCGTGTCGACGCGCTGGTCGAAGGCCTTCAGGATGTTGGCGACCATGTCCTGCACTTCCTTGCGCGACGACGCCGGGAAGTACTGCTTCACGTAGATCTGCCCGACGGCGTCGCCGAGGTCGACGTTGGTGCGGCTCACGCCGCGCTTCCAGCGGTCGCGCTGTTTCGGCGTGCCCGTGAGGGTCTTGCCGTAGAACCCGAACGAGAGCTCGTCGTACGCCTTCGGCAGCAGTCCGGATGCGTTCTCGTTGATCGCATGGAAGCGCAGCCAGGCCTTCCAGGTGTCGAGGGGTTCGCTGGCGACGAGCGCGGCGAACTTCGTCACGGTGGCCGGCTGCCAGACGATGAAGGTCGGCTGGTCGTCGAGCCCCGCGGCTTTGAAATAGGCGTTCCAGTCGAGACCGGGCGCCTTGGTCGCGAAGCTGGTGCGCGGCCACGGATTGTTCGCCTTGTGGATGTCCTCGCTCTCGACGATCGACAGCTGGGCCTGCGCGATCTTCGTCTCCAGCGCGAGGACGGCCTTCGCCTTGCCCGCGGCGTCGGGCGTGCCGGCCTGGGTCAGGATCGCCTGGACGTAGGCGGCGTATTTCTCGCGTGTCTCGACCATGTCCTTGTCGGTCTTCAGGTAGTAATCGCGGTTCGGCATGCCGAGGCCGCCCTGCAGCAGGTAGGGCACGTTCTTCGACGGGTCTTCGAGGCCCTGCGCCACGAACAGCCCCAGCAGGTGCTCGGTATCGAGGTTGGTCGCGTTGATCGGATCGACATCGGCGCGCAGCTGCGCGCCCAGCGCCGTGGCCAGGGCCGTCTTGTCCTTGATGCCGTCGATGGCGGCCAGCGCCGGTTCCAGCGGCTTCAGCCCGGCTTTCTCGATGCCCGCCTCGTCCATGTACGCCTTGTAGTAGTCCGCGATCAGGCGCTGCTCGCTTCCCGCCGCCGGGTTGCCCTCGCCGGCGGCCTTGATCAGTTCGGCGTTGCGCTTCTCGGCCTTCTGGAACACCTCGAGGAACACGCCCGTGCTGGCGCGGTCGGCGGGAATCTGCGCCGTCTTCTCCCAGGCCCCGTTGGCGTAACCGTTGAAGTCGTCGCCCGGCTTCACCGCCCGGTCGATGCCCTTCAGGTCGATGCCGGAGGGCGCGTCGGCCGCGAGGGCGGCCGTGGAGGCGAGGCCGCAGGCGATCGAGGCGGCGAGGAGCCGGTGGATGGTGGCCATGGACGAATCCCTAGGTGGTTGGGGAGCCCACGATAGACCTCCCCTCCGCACTTTTGTCCATGACCGATGGACTAGGTCCGGTTCCTTCCGTTCCACGAAAGCGGCCGGGGGGATGTGCCCTAATGGTCTTCCGGTGCCGCAACGGCGCCGGGAGGGCGGGCCGCGGGTCGCCCGGGTCCGCCTATCCATCATTGGCAGAAGATCTTTAGGGAGATCTATATGAACGCACGTTTCGAACTGACCGGCTCGCAGACCGACATCGCCAGCTATCCGATCTGGGCACAGGACATGGTGTCTTCCTGTGCGGATGCGCGGCGGGGTATCGTGGAGCATGAGATGTGGGACGCCATGCGCGCCGCCACGCTCGACCCGCAGACCACCCGTAACTTCATGGTCGGCGTCTGGCCCGTCATCGAGCGCTTTCCGGGGTACATGTCGCACAGCCTCCTGAAGACCCGCTACGGCCGCAGTGCCGGCGACGACCTCGCCCGGCGCTGGCTCGTCCGCAACATCCGGGTGGAGCAGAACCATGCGGAGTACTGGCTGAACTGGGCGGAGAGCGCGGGGGTGTCCCGCGAGGAGGTGCTGTCGGCCGAGCCGCCGAAGGGCACCCAGGCCCTGGCCGACTGGTGCGAGGAGGTGAGCCGCAACGATTCGCTGGCCGCGGGCATCGCCGCGACGAACTACGCGGTGGAGGGGGCGACCGGCGATTGGTCCCAGTTGATCTATGAAAGCAAGACGTACGCGGAAAGTTTGCCGATTTCCGGCCGCAAAGCCGGCCTTCGCTGGCTTCAGCTTCACGCCGCGTATGACGATACCCATCCGTGGGAAGCGCTGGAGATCGTCTGCACGCTGATGGGAACCAACCCCCCGGCCGACCAGATCGAGCACATCAAGGAATGCGTCCGGCGCAGCTACGTCAGCATGAGCATCACGCTGGATCGCTGCATGGACGGGGCCGGGACGGTCCGCAAGTGGAACGAGGCGGCCGCGTAACTCGCAAGTTGGACGCCTTCTGGCGCACTATCACGTCCGTTTGATCGATCAATGAGGGTTCGATGCGGTTCGAAGCCAGTCATCATCAACTCCTGACCAGGCGCCTCCGGCCCCTGGCATGGGCGTTGGTGGCTGTCGTCGGGCTCGTGCTGGCCCTGACGTGGGTGGCGGTCCAGACCCAGGTGACTCTCGCCGGTTTCCTCAACGGCGAGAGTCTCTGGTCGAAAGCGCAGAAACAGGCGGTCATCGACCTGGACGAATATGCCGGTCATGGCCGCCCCTCCGACCTGGCGGGGTTCCGCCGGAACTACGCGGTCCTCGTGGCCGATCGCTGGGCCCGCGACGCGATCGCCAGCGGCGACTTCTCGCATGCCGAGGTCGAGGAGGCCTTCGCCAGGGGCGGGGTGATCCGCGAGGCCATTCCGGGCATGGTCTTCATCTTCCAGTATTTCTCCGGGTTGCCGTACGTCCGCGAGGCCGTCACCGAGTGGCGCTCCGTCGACGGCAGCCTCATGGCGCTCGACGCCACCGCGAACCGCCTCGAGCGCGCCTGGGGTTCGGGCACGCCCTCCCCGGAGGCGATCGTGGCCGAGCGCGCGCGCATCGCGGCGCTGAACAACACGATCGAACCACGGGCGAAGGCGTTCTCCCTCTACATCGCCAACGGCGCCTCCTGGCTCGGGCGCGTCCTCTTCTTCACGGTGCTCGGGGTGGCGGCGCTCGCGTCGCTGCTCTGGCTGCGCCTCGCGCAGCGCATCCTGGCCGGCATCCGTGGCACGGAGGAGCGCTACAGCCTGCTGTTCGACAGCGCCGCCGACGCCATCTTCATGGTGGACCAGGAAAGCGGCCGGATCCTCGACGCCAACGATCGCGCCGCGACCTGGCTCGGATGCAACCGCGCCGACCTCATCGGCATCGAACTGTCCAGCCTGTTCGTGGAAGGATCGGCGCTGGCGGGAGAAGGGCACCTGCGGACCGCCGACGGCGGCCTGCGGCCGGTGGAAACGCACAGCAGCCTCGTCTCGTGGGGTTCGCGCGAGGTGTCGCAGGCGATCGTGCGCGACATCTCCGACCGCGTCGCCATGGAGCAGGAGCGCAAGATCGCCGCGGAAGCGCTGGCGAGCATCGCCGAGGGCGTGATCATCGCCGACGCCGATCGTCGCGTGACCACGGTCAACATGGCCCATACCAAGCTCACCGGATTCCCACCGCACGCGCTTCGGCGCACGCGTTTCGACGCGACGCGCACGCTGCCCGACGGCCGGCCGCTGCCGCAGACGCTGTGGGAGGACATCGCTCGCGGGGAGAACTGGCTGGGCGAGGTCGAGAGTCGCCGCGCCGACGGCAGCACCTATCCCGAACTGATGAGCATCAGCACCATCCGCGACCGCGAAGGGCGTCCGCAGCACTACGTCGCGGTGGTCTCGGACATCACGGCGCGCAAGGCCGATCGCCAGCGCCTGCAGCACCTCGCCACGCACGATCCGCTCACCGGCCTGGTCACGCGCTCCGAGTTCGAGCGCCGCTGCGCGGAGGCGATCACGCGCGCCGCGCATGAGCGCGGCGCGGTGGCCGTGCTGTTCGTCGACCTGGACGCCTTCAAGGTCGTCAACGACAGTTACAGCCACGCGATCGGCGACGCCCTGCTGATGCGCGTCGCGGAACGCATCCGCGCGCAACTCGCGCCGCACGACGTCGCGGGCCGCATCGGTGGCGACGAATTCACGGTGCTGCTCGCCGACCTGCGCTCGCGCGAGGAAGCGCTGCTCGTGGCCGAGGCCATGCTCGCCGCGCTCTCGCGTCCGTTCGATCTGGGCGATTACGAGCTCTTCGTCAGCGCGAGCATCGGCATCGCCGGCTACCCGCTCGACGGCAACGACGCCGTCACGCTCATCGCCAACGCCGATGCCGCGATGTACGTGGCCAAGACCGAAGAGCGCAACGCGCTGCGCTTCTACACGCCGAAGATGCACGCGGACGCGCGCCGCCGCCTCAAGCTCGCCTCCGAGCTGCGCCAGGCGCTCGTTCGCAACGAGTTCCACCTCGTCTACCAGCCCAGCATCGAGATGAAGACGGGCCGCATCGTGGCGGTCGAGGCGCTGATCCGCTGGCGCCATCCGGATCGCGGCAACGTCGGCCCGGACGAGTTCATCCCCATCGCCGAGAGCCTCGGCCTGATCCGTCAGATCGACCAGTGGGTGCTCGAACACGCCTGTCGCCAGCTCGTCCGCTGGGACGAGGCGCGGCTCCCGCCGTTGCGCATGGCGGTCAACGTGTCCGCGGGATCGTTCGGTCACCCGGACTTCCTGCAGGGCATCAGCCAGGCGCTGCGTGCGACGGGCGTGCCACCGAGCCGTCTTCTCGTCGAACTGACCGAAAGCGCGATCCTGCGCCTCGGCGAAGACACCGAGCGCGCGATGCAGGCCCTGCACAATCTCGGCGTCGCCGTTGCCATCGACGATTTCGGCACCGGTTATTCGTCGCTGGCTTACCTGAAGCTGCCGGCCGTGGCGTACCTGAAGATCGACCGCTCGTTCGTCACCGGGCTGCCCACGAACGGCAACGACGTGGCGATCACCGAGGCGATGGTGGCCATCGCCCGCAGCCTCGACCTGCACACCATCGCCGAAGGCATCGAGACGGAAGGCCAGCACGAGTTCCTCGTGCGCGCCGGCTGCCAGGAAGGGCAGGGGTTCCTGTATTCACGGCCGCTGCCGCCGGACGAGATCGAGCGCCTGCTGGCGCCGAAGGCCACGGGCGGCAAGCGCCTTTCGCTGGTGCCGCCCCGCCGGGCGTGAAGCTGTTGGAGCGCACCTGGGCGCGACGGGTGCTTGCCGCGAGCACCCCATCGCGCCCAGGTGCGCTCCTACAATACGCAAGCGGCATCTTCCGTCGACACTTGGCGTCCCCATATAGCGGTGATCGTTCCCGTGCAAGGATTTCCCGTGTCCACCCACGATGCCATCGTCTTCCTGTTCGACGTCGACAACACGCTGATCGACAACGACCGTTTCAGCGCCGATCTGGCGGCGCGCCTCGAGAGCGAGCTCGGCGAGGATGGGCGCGCACGCTACACGGCCATCGACAAGTCGATCCGCGCCGAGGTGGGTTACGCCGATTACCTCGGCGCCCTGCAGCGGCTGCGTGGCAAGGAAAGCAGTCCGGCCTACATGGCGCTGTCGTTCTTCCTGCTCGACTACCCGTTCGACGAGCGCCGTTTTCCCGGGGTGCCGGAGGCGATCGCGCACCTGCGCACCCTCGGTCGGCCGGTGATCATGTCCGACGGCGACACCGTCTTCCAGCCGCGCAAGATCCGCCGCGCGGGGTTGTGGGACCTTTTCCGCGAGGACGTGCTGATCTACGTGCACAAGGAAGAGATGCTCGACGACATGCGGCGCCGCTATCCCGCGGACCACTACGTGATGGTCGACGACAAGCCGCGCATCCTGGTGGCGCTGAAGAAGCTGCTCGGCGACAAGGTGACCACGGTGTTCGTGAAGCAGGGTCACTACGCGGCGGCCGCCGGCAAGGAACTCGAAGAGACCCCGCCGGACATCGTCGTCGACACCGTGGCGGAACTGGCGACCCTGACCCGCGAGGATTTCCTGGCGTCCGCCTGAGCGGCCCCATCGCCCACGCTCGTGGCGTAGGAGCAGGATCGAGCCAGGCGATGCGCGTTCAGGCCTCGAACGCGTTCGGAATCCATTCCACCCGGTCGCCCTCGAACGCCAGGACGTCGAACCGACAGGGGCGGCGCGCATCGTAGGGTCGTCCCGCCATCCACACGTGCGCCGCGCTGATCACGCGGCGTCGCTTGGCCGCCGTGACCGACGCCGCGGCGCCGCCGAAGGCCTGGCCGCGGCGATAGCGCACCTCGACGAACACCACCGTGTCGCCGTCCCGCATGACGAGGTCGATCTCGCCGTGACGGCAGTTGAAGTTGGCCTGCACGACGCGCAGGCCGCGGGCTTCGAGAAATCGCCGCGCCGCCGCTTCGAAACGGTCGCCGGTGGCGCGGCGGGGTGGGATCTTCGTTGTCACGCGAACCTCGTTGCAGGCCCGCGCCGGCGAGGGATCAGCCGCCGCCGCTTTCCACGGTCGGGGCCGCGGCCGGCGCTTCGAGCTCGAGACTACCCGCGACCGGACGTGCGACGCCGTCGGCGAAGCGCGCCCAGATGAGTACGCGACGGACGCGTCCGAACTCGTCGGCGACCAGCTGGCCCGTGGCGCCCGGCAGGTAGCTCCCGGGATGGCCGCGCATCCAGTCGATGTACGGCACCAGCCCCCACGCATCCATGCCGAACGCGAACAGGCGCGCGGTGACGCCCTTGGTCGCCGGAATGGCGTTGCCGAGTTCGGCGCGGCGGGGCAGGCCCGGCTGCGCGTCGAACAGCCACGGCGCGTCGCAGAATTCCACGCCGTCGAGGTCGCGGTCGGCGGAGGGATCGTCGCCGCCGCCGTACACGTGCGACGTGGCGAACACCGGCAGCGCGTTCTTGGCCAGGCGCAGCTGCGGCAGGAGCAGGCGTGCCTGCTGGGGCTTCATGCTGATGAACACGCCGCTCGTCGCCGGATCCTCGCCGACCGGTTCCGAAAGCTGCGAAGCGAAATCGATGCTAGCCGAATCGAGCGTCACCTGACCTGCGAGCGTGCCGCCACGCGCCTGCCACTCGGCCTTGAAGGCGTTGCCGGCGCGGCGCGCGAAGTCGTCGGTGGAGACGATGACGGTCGCCGTGCGGATGCCGCGGTCGGCCATGTGATCGGCCACCTGGGCGCCCTCGGTTTCCGGCAGCATGCCGAACTCGTTCGCACCCGCCGGCGGCAGGTTGCGGTTGTCGTTCGGGTAATTGAGCGTGAGCATCGGCGCTGGCAGGGCGCCCTTGGCGAAGATGGCGGAAACGCCGTCGCGGTTGAGCGGGCCGACGACGAAGCGCGCGCCTTCCGCGACGGCCTTGTCGTAAGCGGCGACCGCGTGGGCCGCGTCGTTGCCGGAGTCGTACACCACCACCTCGGGGCGCGGCGCGTCGGTATGCGCCGCCTCGATGTAATTGGTGAAGAAGCCATCGCGGATCGCGGCGCCCGCGCCGGCGAGCGGACCCGACAGCGGCAGCAGCAGCGCGACCTTGGTCGGCACCTTGTAGCCTTCGCGGACGCCCTTGTCGCCGCTGACGGTGCCGACCGCCTGGTCGAGCACGGCCGGCGCCCGGTTGACGCTGCCCAGCTGGGACTGCGCCTCGACCACCCACGGCTTCAGCGGATCGTTCGCCGCGAGAGCGGCGCCGCGGTCGGCGAGCGGCTGCGCGCCCAGGCCGGTGAGCAACGCGAGGATCTGCTTGCGGTTTTCCTCCCGGTCGATGCCGCGGAGCTGGCCGTCGAGCTCGACCCGGGTCTGCGCGGCGCTCCAGGGATCGCCGGCGGCCGCCTGCGATCGTGCGCGCAGTTCAGCGAGGCGCTGGTCGATCTGCGGCGACACGCGCGTCGCCGGCTTGCCGGTGAGCGAGAGCGCCGTCTTCGCGTCGTTGTTCTTCAGGGCGATCTCGGCGCGCAGGGCGTCGAGGCGCAGGGCATCCTCGCCTTCGAGGCGGGAGCGGCGCACGTCGGCGACGACCGGCGCGGCGCGGTCGAGCGCGCCTTCCTGCCGGTAGGACTCCGCGGCGAGCAGCTTGTAGTAGTCGCGATGCGTGGCGTCCTGCGCGGCGAGCGCGAGGTACGCCTGCGCCGCCTGGTCGAACTGACCCTTGATGTAGAGCGTCTGCGCCGCTTGCGTCGCTTCGCCCGACGGCGCCGTGCCATGCTGGACGCCGCCCTGCGTCACGCAGCCGGCGAGGCCGGCGGAAAGCAGGATGCCGAGGGTGGTGGCACGGATCGATCGCATCGAAAGGATTCCTTGGCTGCGCAGTGACGCCCCTGGCGGCGCCGAAACGACAGGATCATAGCCCATCGGTTTGCGAGGCCGGCGTGGAGGCGGAAGCGGCCGCCCGGGGGCTCCTCGCGAAAAGATGTCGCGCGCAGGGCGCGCTCCTACGGTCCGTAAAGCGCCTTCCGCGGCGCGCCGGTGATCGCCGCGGCGAGCTTGGCGGCCTTGGCGGGTGGCAGTTCCTCCTTGAGGATGCCGAACACCCGCAGGCCCTCGGCGAGGCGCTCGTCCTCGCCGGCGTCGCGGCCGGCCACCATCACCACGAACTCGCCCTTCTGCTGGTTCGGATCGGCGGCCACCGCCGCCACCAGCGACTCCAGCGTGCCGTCGAGCACGGTTTCGAACATCTTGGTCAGTTCACGCGCCACGACCGCTTCGCGCGAGGCGCCGAAGACGTCGCGCATGTCCTGCAGCGATTCGAGGATGCGATGCGAGGACTCGTAGACGATCAGCGTGCGCGATTCGCCGGCCAGCTCGGTCAGGCGCGAACGCCGTGCGCCGCCTTTCGCGGGCAGGAAGCCCTCGAACACGAACCGGTCGCTCGGCAGCCCCGCCACCGACAGGGCGGCGATCACCGCGCTGGGTCCCGGCACGGGACTCACCCGAAGGCCGGCCGCCCGCGCGGCGCGCACCAGCCGGAAACCCGGATCGCTGATCAGGGGCGTGCCCGCGTCCGAGACCAGCGCGACGTCGTCGCCGCCGCGCAGGCGCTCGACCAGGCCGTCGACCGCGGTGCGCTCGTTGTGGTCGTGCAGCGCGACCAGCGGCGTGTCGATGTTCAGGTGCTGGAGCAGAGGACGCGTATGCCGCGTGTCCTCCGCCGCGATCACCGCCACGCGCCGCAGCGTCTCGATCGCGCGCGCGCCGATGTCGTCGCGGTGACCGATCGGCGTGGCGACGACGTGCAGGGTGCCGGGGCGGGAGGGCATGGGGAGGTCCGTTGCGTGAGGCTGGGCAGGGGATTGTAGGGGCGGAAGGTGTGGTGGGTGCGGCACGGGTGGGGGTTGGGAGATGGGAATTGGGGGCGACAGAGCCGGCGGGCGCATGAGGGTGCTGGACATTCCGCGCCGGCCACGACGCCGACGGGCGGCTTCCGGTCCCCTCGGGCGTTCGCCGGGATCACGCCCCCCATTCCCATCCCCCATCTCCCATCCGTGCCGCGCCGTGCCAGTTTCCCTTACGCCCGCGCACCGCGATCCCCCTCCCCCCGCTATACTCCCCCACGGAGTCGGCCAGACAGTCGCGAAACGCCGTGTGCGTTTCGAGGAAAGTCCGGGCTCCACAGGGCAGGGTGCCAGGTAACGCCTGGGCAGCGTGAGCTGACGGCCAGTGCAACAGAGAGCAGACCGCCGATGGCCCCGCGAGGGGATCAGGTAAGGGTGAAAGGGTGCGGTAAGAGCGCACCGCGTGCGGGGCTAACGTCGCACGGCACGGTAAACCCCACCCGGAGCAAGACCAAATAAGGGAACCATGACGCGGCCCGCGTCGTTCCCGGGTAGGTTGCTAGAGCCTGGCGGCGACGCCAGGCCGAGAAGAATGACTGTCACGTCGCAAGACGCACAGAACCCGGCTTATCGGCCGACTCCAACTTCTTCGCGGTATGTGGGAAGCGCGCTGGCGCGCGAATGGGTGCTTGCCTCGAGCGCCCATTCGCGCGCCAGCGCGCTTCCCACATTTCTACAGTTCAGTCCGTCATCTTCCATGAACGTGAGTTCATCGGCCTGCGTGAATTGCCCTTCACCTGCCTCCCGAAAGCGCGAAGTCCATCGCAAAAAACCCCAACGATTCAATCACCTTGCGCCCGTTCCTCAGAAACGGCTGGAAATGGTGATGAACGTGAGCTTTCTCCTTGATTCACAAGAAAAAATTCCTTGACAGTCTCAGGGGGCGAGACTATCGTGGGCCCCAGTGTGAAATCGTGGGATTTGGTGGGGCAACCAACGAATATGTTCCAGGGCGAGACAGCCATCACGGTCGACGACAAGGGTCGTCTGACGATTCCGACTTCGTATCGGGATCAGGTGGCCGTCGCCTGCGCGAATCGTCTGGTCGTCACCTACAACCCCTTCGAGACCGGTTGCCTCTGGATCTTCCCGTACGCGGAGTGGGAGCAGGTGCGCGATCAGGTCAACGCGCTGCCCAGCGTGAAGGCCGTCCATCGCGCGTTGCAGATGAAGCTGGTGGGTGCCGCGGCGATCGTCGAACCCGACGGAGCGGCCCGCATCCTCCTTCCATCGAGTCAGCGCGCGGCGGCGGGCATAGAAAAAAAAGCGGTGCTGCTGGGCATGGGCAACAAGTTCGAGCTGTGGAGCGAACAGGCTCACCTCGCGAAGATCCGCCAGACGATCGGCGAGGACGAGATCAGCGACGACATGGCGGAACTACGGTTGTGACGAACTAATTCGAGGTTTTCGGTGGAACGGGAGTGGGATGTGGCGACGGCGGGGCGCGATGTGCACATCCCTGTGATGCTCGACGAAGTGGTGGAGGGCCTCGCCTTGCGCGAGAACGGGCGTTATCTGGACGGGACATTCGGCCGGGGCGGGCACGCCCGGGCGATCCTTGCCCGTCTCTCCGACGCCGGCCGTCTCTACCTGATGGACCGCGACCCGACCGCGATCGCGGTCGCCGAAACCGGCCTCGCCACCGATCCCCGCGTGGCGCTGCGCCACGACAACTTCGCCACCATGGGCGAGTGGTCCGCGCTCGAAGGCGGCCTCGACGGCATCCTGCTCGACCTGGGCGTGTCGTCGCCGCAGCTCGACGACGCCAGCCGCGGCTTCAGCTTCATGGCCGACGCGCCGCTGGACATGCGCATGGATACGACGCGCGGCATCAGCGCCGCCGACTTCCTGCGCGACGCCGACGAGGCCGAGATCGCCGACGTGCTGTGGACCTTCGGCGAAGAGCGCTTCAGCCGGCGTATCGCCAAGGCCATCGTCGAGCGTCGTGCGACGGCGCCCATCCTGCGCACCGGCGAACTCGCCGAGCTGGTGGCGCGCTGCGTGGGCCGCCGCGAGCCGGGCAAGAACCCCGCGACGCGCACCTTCCAGGCGTTGCGCATCCGCGTCAACGCCGAACTGGAATCCGTCGAGCGTGGCCTCGACGCCGCCCTCGAGCTTCTCAAGGTCGGCGGCCGGCTCGCCGTGATCAGCTTCCATTCGCTGGAAGACCGCACGGTCAAGCAGTTCATCCGTTCGCACGAAGGTCGCGTGCAGGGCAGCCGCCGCGCGCCGCCGACGGAAGCGAAGCTGGCCCGCCTCAAGCCCGTGGGCAAGGCCATCTTCCCTTCCGACGCCGAAGTCGCCGCGAACCCGCGTTCGCGCTCCGCCGTGCTGCGCATCGCGGAGAAACTCGCATGAAGGTCTTCGGCGCGATCTGCCTCTCGATCCTGCTGCTGGCGGTCATCGCCAGCGCGATCGGCGTGGTGTGGACGCGCCACGAGAGCCGCCAGCTGTTCATCGAGCTCTCGAAGCTGCAGGCGCAGAAAGACGACCTGGGCGTGGAGTACGGTCGCCTCGAACTGGAGCAGGCGACCTACGCCGAGCCCAGCCGCATCGACGCCGACGCCCGCGGCAAGCTCGGCATGTTCACGCCGAAGCCGCAGGACATCCAGCTGGTGCGCCGATGAGGGCCCGTCACGGCAAGCCGGTCGTGCCCACCCGCCGTCGCGGCCAGGGCCCGAGCCCGCGCAAGCGCATGACGGTGATCGTCGCCGTGCTGTGCGTGGCCGCCTCGGGCCTCGTCGTGCGCGCGTTCGACCTGCAGGTGGTCCGCAAGCAGTTCTATCAGGACCAGGGCGACGCGCGCTTCCTGCGCGAGATGCCCATCGCCGTGTCGCGCGGCACGATCTTCGACCGCAACGGCGAACCGCTGGCCGTCTCGACGCCGGTGGCGTCCATCTGGGCCAATCCGCCGGAAGTGCTCGAGAACGAGGACCGCATTCCGGAGCTCGCGAAAGCGCTGCACGTCGACGCGGACGACCTCAAGCAGAAGATCGCGCAGCGCGCCGACAAGGAGTTCATGTACATCGCGCGCCAGCTGCGCCCCGAGGACGCGCAGGCGATCGTCGACCTGAAGATCCCCGGCATCGCCGCGCAGCGCGAGTACCGCCGTTACTACCCGTCGGGCGCGGTGAACAGCCACATCCTCGGCTTCACCAACATCGACGACCACGGCCAGGAAGGCCTGGAACTCGCGTTCGACGAATGGCTGGCCGGCAAGCCGGGCGCGAAGCGCGTGATCCGCGACCGCATGGGGCACGTGGTGCAGGACGTCGAGCTGCTGCGCGAACCGCAGCCGGGCCGCGACCTCACGCTGTCGATCGATCGCCGCATCCAGTACCTCGCGTACAGCGCGCTCAAGGACGCCCTGGAAAAGAACAAGGCCGATTCCGGGTCGATCGTGGTGATGGACGTCCACACCGGCGAAGTGCTCGGCATGGCGAACCTGCCGTCGTTCAACCCGAACGCCGTGCGCGGCAGCACGCCGTCCGAGCGCCGCAACCGCGCGGTGACCGACGTCGTGGAGCCGGGCTCGACGATGAAGGCCTTCACGATGGCCGCGGCGCTGACGAGCGGCAAATACACGCCGACCTCGCCGCTGATCGAGACGTCGCCCGGCACGTGGATGATGGGCGGCCATCCGGTGCGCGACACGCATAACTGGGGCACGCTGACGCCCACCGGCGTGATCACGAAGTCGTCGAACGTCGGTGCCGCGAAGATCGCGATGACGCTCGACACCGACTTCCTCTACGGCATCTACAAGGCGTTCGGGCTCGGCAACAGCACCGGCAGCGGCTTCCCCGGCGAAGCGGCGGGTTACCTGCCCGTCGGTCGCACCTGGAAGCCGATCGAGAAGTCGCGCCTCGCGTACGGCTACAACCTCAACGTCACGCCGCTGCAGCTGGCCACCGGCTACGCCGCGCTCGCCAACGGCGGCGGCCTGCGCTCCCCGACCTTCATCAAGGGTGCGGACAACGATCCGGTGCAGGTCGTCACGCCGGCCGTCGCGCACGAGATCGTGCGCATGCTCGAGACCGTCGTGTCGCCGGGCGGCACGGGCTACGGCTTCGCTTCCGTCGCCAACTACAGCGTCGCGGGCAAGACCGGTACGTCGCACAAGAACTCGGTCGGCGGCTACTACTCGAACAACTACATCTCGCTGTTCGTCGGCATGATTCCGGCCAGCGCGCCGCGCCTCGTCACCGTCGTGGTGATCAACGATCCGAAGGGCGGCCGCTACTACGGCGGCTCGGTCGCCGGCCCGGCGTTCGCGCAGGTGATGGAAGGCGCGGTGCGCCTGCTCGACATCGCGCCGGACAACGTCGGCCGCTGGTACGCGGGCGGCCCCAGCCAGGGCGGACTCATCGGCACGACGAACGCGCCGCCTCCGGCCGCCGACGACAGCGCCGCCGAAGAGGTGGTGCCATGACGATGCGTCTGGCCGACCTGCTCGACGGATTCGCCGACGCCGCGGGCGCCGGCGATCTCGCCGTTTCGGGCCTCGCGATCGATTCGCGGGAGATCCAGCCGGGTAACGCGTTCGTCGCGTTGCGCGGCACGAAGGATCACGGCATCGCCTTCGCCGCGAAGGCCGTGGCGAACGGTGCGACGGCGATCCTCGCCGAGCCGCCGTTCGACGCCGTCGACGCGGGCATCCCGGTCTTCGCGGTGGACGGTCTGCGCGAGAAGACCGGCGCCATCGCGGCACGTTTCTTCGACGATCCCTCGGCCGCGCTCGAGGTGATCGGCGTCACCGGCACGAACGGCAAGACCTCCACGGTGCAGCTCGTCGCGCAGGCGCTCGCGTTCCTGGGGCGCAAGCCGGCGACGGTCGGTACGCTCGGCGCGGGCCTGCATGGCGCGATCGCCGAAGGCGAGCGCACGACGCCCGATGCGATCCGCATGCAGGCGCTGCTCGGCGAATTCCGCGATGCGGGCGCCACGCACGTGGCGATGGAAGTCTCGTCGCATGCGCTCGAGCAGGGCCGCGTCAACGCGATCGCCTTCGATGTCGCCGTGTTCACCAACCTCACGCGCGACCATCTCGACTACCACGGCACGATGGAAGCCTACGGCGCCGCGAAGGCGAAACTGTTCGCCTTCGAAGGCCTGCGTGCCGCCGTCGTCAACGTCGACGACCCGTTCGGCGCCAAGCTGGCGAAAGGCCTGCCCGAGGGCGTGGCGAAGCTGCGCACGTCGATGGCGACGGACGCCACCGAGAAGGACGCCGAGGTTCGCGCCGACATCGTTGTGACGTCGGCGAAGGGCCTGTCGTTCAACCTCACGACACCGTGGGGCATGCGCACCGTGCGCAGCGCGCTCCTCGGCCGTTTCAACGTGGCCAACCTGCTCGCCGTCGCCGCCGTGCTCGGCGCGCTGGGCGAGCCGTTCGATCGCATCCACGCCGCGCTGGAATCGCTCCAGCCGGTGAACGGCCGCATGAGCCGCCTCGGTGGCGACGGCCGCAAGCCGCTGGTCGTGGTCGATTACTCGCACACGCCCGACGCGCTGAAGCAGGCGCTGCTGGCGCTGCGGTCGCATACGAAGGGCCGGCTGATCTGCGTGTTCGGTGCGGGCGGCGATCGCGATCAGGGCAAGCGTCCGCTCATGGCGGCGATCGCCGAACGTCTCGCCGACGTCGTCATCGTCACCGACGACAACCCGCGCACCGAGGATGGCGATGCCATCGTCGCGCAGATCGTGGCCGGCTTCGTCCATCCCGAAACCATCATGGTGATGCGCGATCGCGCGCAGGCCATCGCCCTGGCGCTTGCCGACGCGAAGGCCGACGACGTCGTGCTGATCGCCGGCAAGGGCCACGAAACCTATCAGGAAGGTCCGGAGGGCAAGCGTCCCTTCGACGACCTCGCCGTCGCCAGCGAGGCGATGGCATCCGGCAAGAAAGGAGTCCGCGCATGATGCGCCTGTCCGCCGTCGCCCTCTGGACCCGTGGCCGCCTTCAGGGCGCCGACGTGGACGTGGGCGGCTTTTCCATCGACACCCGCACGCTCAGGGCCGGCGACCTCTTCGTGGCGCTGCCCGGCGAGCGCGTCGACGCCCATGATTTCGTCGCCGCCGCGGCCGAACGCGGCGCGGTCGCGGCGCTCGTCACGCGCCCCGTGGACGCGCCGATCCCGCAGGTGATCGTCAACGACACGCAGGCGGCGCTCGGCGATCTCGCCAGCGCGGTGCGCGCGCAGCGCGACGTCCGCGTCGTCGGCATCACGGGATCGAACGGCAAGACGACCGTGAAGACCCTGACCGCGTCGATCCTGTCCCGCCACGGCCGCACGCACGTGAACGCCGGCAACTTCAACAACGAGATCGGCATGCCGCTCACGCTGCTGGCGATGCCGGAGGACACGCAGTACGCCGTCCTCGAGATGGGCGCCGGCAAGCCGGGCGACATCGACTACCTCGCCGCCATCGCACGGCCCGATATCGGCCTCGTCAACTCCATCGCGCCCGCCCACCTTGAGCGGATGGGCACGATCGAAGGCGTCGCCGAAACCAAGGGCGCGCTCTATCAGTCGCTGCCTCCCGATGGCATCGCGATCGTCAATGCCGACGACGAGCGCTTCGCCGGCTTCTTCGCCAACCTCGCCGGGTCGCGCACGATCCTGCGCTACGCGCTCGACCATCGCGCGGACATCGGTGCCGACATCGTCGAAGAGCGCATCGATGGCACGCACTTCGTGCTGTCGACGCCGCATGGCGATGGCGACGTGCATCTGCCGATGCCGGGCCGCCACAACGTGGCGAACGCGCTGGCGGCCGCCGCCATCGCGACGGCGCTGGGCGTGCCCGTCGAGACCATCGTCGAGGGCCTGGAGCAGGTCCCCGCCGTGGCGGGCCGCCTGAACCTGGAGCCGATGCCCGGCAACTGGACGCTGATCGACGACAGCTACAACGCGAATCCCGGCTCCGCCGCGGCGGCCATCGATACGCTCGCGCTCGCGCGCGGCGAGCGCTGGCTCATCCTCGGCGACATGGCCGAGCTCGGCCCCGACGCCGTCAGGCTGCACGCCGGCATCGGTCGCCTCGCCCGCGAACGTGGCATCGAGCGGCTGCTCGCCACGGGCGCGAAGAGCGCGGCGGCGGTCGAGGCCTTCGGCGCGGGTGCGCAACATTTCGCGACGCAGGAAGAGCTCATCGAAGCCGCCTGCGCGCAGATCCACGAGGGCGTGACGTGCCTCGTGAAGGGGTCGCGTTCCTCCGGCATGGACCGGGTCGCGGCTGCGATGAAGAAGTACGCTGAAGGAGCATCCCATGCTGCTTGAACTGGCGGAATGGATGGCTCGGCACTTCACGTCGCTGCATCTGTTCCAGTACATCACCTTCCGCGCGATCATGGCCGCGCTGACCGCGCTCGCCGTGTCGCTGCTGCTGGGTCCCGCGCTGATCCGCAAGCTCGCCGCGCTCAAGGCCGGGCAGGTCGTGCGCAGCGACGGTCCGCAGACGCACCTGTCGAAGGCGGGCACGCCGACGATGGGCGGCCTGCTGATCATCTTCGCCGTGGCGATCGCCACGCTGCTCTGGGCCGACCTCGGCAACCGCTATGTGTGGGTGGTGCTCGCGGTGACGCTCGCGTTCGGGGCCATCGGTTTCTACGACGATTACCGCAAGCTCGTGCTGAAGGACAGCCGCGGCCTCGCCAGCCGCTGGAAGTATTTCTGGCAGTCGGTGTTCGGCCTCGGCGCCGCGGTGTTCCTCTACCACACGCACCAGCTCCCGGCCGAGACGGCGCTCTACGTGCCGCTGTTCAAGCAGGTCGCGATCCCGCTGGGCATCCTCTTCGTGGTGATCGGCTATTTCATCATCGTCGGCTTCTCGAACGCCGTGAACCTGACCGACGGCCTGGACGGCCTGGCGATCATGCCGAGCGTGCTGGTCTCCGGCGCGCTGGGCATCTTCGCCTACCTCGCCGGCAACAAGCTGTTCTCCGAATACCTCGGCATCCCTGCGATCCCGGGCGCGGGCGAGCTGGCGATCTTCTGCAGCGCGCTGGCCGGCGCGGGCCTCGGCTTCCTCTGGTTCAACACCTATCCGGCGCAGGTCTTCATGGGCGACGTCGGTGCGCTCGCGATCGGCGCCGCGCTCGGCACCGTCGCGCTCGTGGTGCGCCAGGAAATCGTGCTGCTGGTGATGGGCGGCGTGTTCGTGATGGAGACCGCCTCGGTGATGCTCCAGGTCGGCAGCTTCAAGCTGCGCGGCAAGCGCATCTTCCGCATGGCGCCGATCCACCACCACTTCGAACTGAAGGGCTGGCCCGAGCCGCGGGTCATCGTCCGTTTCTGGATCATCAGCGTCGTGCTGGTGCTCATTGGCCTCGCAACCCTGAAGGTGCGCTGAGAACGATGTTCGGCTTCGGCAACAAGCAGGCGAAACGCCGCCAGGGCCCGCGGGGAAGCTTCGATCTCCCGCTGCTCGTGGCCGCGCTGTCGCTGGCCGCCCTGGGCGTCGTGATGGTCACGTCGAGCTCGATCGCCGTGGCCGACGGCTCGCACCAGGGCGCGTTCTACTACCTCAAGCGCCACCTCGTCTTCCTCGTGCTCGGCGCGTGCCTCGCGGGCGCCGCGATGCGCACGGAGCTGAAGACGCTCGAGAAGCACAGCTTCCTGCTCCTGCTGATCGGCATCATCATGCTGCTGATGGTGTTCCTGCCGGTCTTCGGCATGCGCATCAACGGTGCGCGTCGCTGGGTCAACCTGCTGGTGACGAGCTTCCAGCCCGTCGAGGCGGTGAAGCTGATCCTCGTGGCGTACCTGGCGAGCTATCTCGTGCGTCATCGCGAGGGCGTCGAGTACGAACTGTTCGGCGTGGTGAAGCCCGTGGGCGTCGCTGGCTTCATCGTGCTGCTGCTCCTCGCGCAGCCCGACTTCGGCTCGGCCGCGCTGGTGGTCGCCACCACGGTGGGCATGGTCTGGCTGGCCGGCGCGCGCATGCGCAACCTGCTGCTGCTCGGCACGCCGCTGGTTCCCGCGCTCATCTACGCGGCGACCGCCGAGGACTACCGCATCAAGCGACTGACGTCGTTCCTCGATCCGTGGAAGGACCCGTTCAACGACGGCTTCCAGCTCACGCAGGCGCTGATCGCGGTGGGCCGCGGCGAGTGGACGGGCGTGGGCCTGGGATCCAGCGTGCAGAAGCTGTTCTATCTCCCGGAAGCGCACACCGACTTCATCCTCGCCGTGCTCGCCGAGGAACTCGGCCTGGCGGGGATCATGCTGGTGATCTTCCTCTACGTGGTGCTGGTCGGCCGCGGCCTCTACATGGGCCTCAAGGGCGTCGAACTCGGACACCGCTTCTCCGGTTACGTCGCCTACGGCATCTCGCTGATGATGGGTTTCCAGGCGATGGTCTCCATCGGCGTGAACCTGGGCGTGCTGCCGACCAAGGGCCTCACTCTGCCGCTGATCAGCTCGGGCGGTTCGTCCGTGCTGATGACCTGCGCGATGGTCGGCGTGCTCCTGCGCGCGACGTTCGAGATCAACCGCGCCGAGGACGCGCGCCAGACCGCCGTGCGCATGCCGGCGAGCGCGGTGCCCGATTCGGCGGCCCCCGCGGGCGGTGTCGCATGAGCGGCCCCGTGCTGATCATGGCCGGCGGTACGGGCGGCCACATCTTCCCGGGTCTCGCCGTCGCCGACGAGCTGCGCTCGCGCGGCGTGCCCGTCGCCTGGCTGGGTGCCGAGGGCGGCATGGAGACCCGCGTCGTGCCGGCGCATGGCCTCGACCTGCACACGGTGTCCGTCGGTGGCCTGCGCGGCAAGGGCATGAAGACCCGCGTGCAGGCCCCCTTCATGCTCGCCCGCGCGCTGCTCGACTCGCTCAGACTGCTGCGCAAGCTCCGTCCGCGCTGCGTGATCTCGATGGGTGGCTACGTCGCCGGCCCCGCCGGTGTCGCCGCGCGACTGGCCGGTATTCCGCTCGTCGTGCACGAGCAGAACGCCGTCGCCGGTTTCACCAACCGCAAGCTGGCCGGGTTCGCCAAGATGGTGCTGACGGGCTTTCCGAACGTCCTGCCGAACGGCGAATGGGTCGGCAACCCGGTGCGCGCCCGCATCGCCGCGCTGCCGCCTCCGGCGGAGCGCTTCGCGGGGCGCGACGGCCGCGCGCGCATCCTCGTGCTGGGCGGCAGCCTCGGCGCGCGCACGCTGAACCTGATCGTGCCCAAGGCCCTCGCTCACCTGCGGGCCAATCCCGACCTCGACACCCTCGATCCGGAAGTGGTGCACCAGACGGGCGAGCGTGGGCTCGAGGAAGCCAACGCCGCGTACACCGAGGCGGGCGTGGCGGCGACCATCGTGCCCTTCATCGAGGACATGGCCGGCGCGTACGCGTGGGCGGACATCGTCGTGTGCCGGGCCGGTGCTCTGACGGTCGCCGAACTCTGCGCGGCGGGTCTCGAAGCGCTGCTGGTGCCGTTCCCGCACGCGGTCGACGATCACCAGACGGTGAACGCGCGCGCCATGGTCAACGCCGGCGGCGCGCGCATCGCGACCGACGCCATGCTCAACGCACCCGGGGCGCACGAAGCGCTCGCGCTCGTCCTGTTCGACATGCTGCTGGATCGCCAGCGCATCCTTTCCGCGGCCAATGCGTCCCGCACGCTGGCCAAGCCCGACGCAGCAGCAACGATTGCCCGTCACTGCATGGAGGTTTCCGCATGACGCCCGGTCGTTTGCGCGCCCACGAAGATTTCATGACCTCGTTCCGCCGTGTCCACTTCATCGGCGTCGGCGGCGTCGGCATGAGCGGTATCGCCGAGGTGCTGTGCAACCTCGGTTACAGCGTGTCCGGCTCCGACCGGGCGCCGTCGCCGACCACCGACCGCCTCACCAGCCTCGGTGTCGAGGTGCACATCGGTCACGAAGCCTCGAACGTCGACGGCGCGGACGTGATCGTCACGTCGAGCGCGATCCGCCAGGACAATCCGGAACTCGTCGCCGCGCGCGCCGCGCGCATTCCCGTGGTGCCGCGCGCCGAAATGCTCGGCGAGCTGATGCGCTTCCGCCGCGGCATCGCGATCGCCGGCACGCACGGCAAGACCACCACCACCAGCCTCGTCGCCAGCGTGCTGGCCGAGGCGGACTACGATCCGACGTTCGTGATCGGCGGCCAGCTCAACGCGGCCGGCGCGAACGCGCGACTCGGCACCGGCCAGTACCTGGTGGCGGAAGCGGACGAATCGGACGGCTCGTTCCTGATGCTGTCGCCGGTGATCGCGGTGGTGACCAACATCGACGCGGACCACCTCGAGAACTACAACAACGACTTCGCGCAGGTGAAGAAGGCGTTCGGCGATTTCCTGCATCGCCTGCCGTTCTACGGCATGGCCGTGCTCTGCATCGACGACGAGGAAACCGCGAAGCTGGCGCAGGACACTTCGCGCCGCATGCTGACCTACGGTATCGACAAGCCGGGTGCCGACGTCTCGGCCTCGAACGTCCGCCAGGTCGGTTTCGAGATGCATTTCGACCTGCACCTGCCGGGCATGGCGGGCACGCTGCCCGTGACGCTCAACCTGCCGGGTCGCCACAACGTGCAGAACGCGCTGGCCGCGGCCGCCGTGGGCTGGCAGCTCGGCGTCGACGCGGAATCCATCGCCCGCGCGCTCGCGCGCTTCGAAGGCGTCGGTCGCCGCTTCCACCGTCGCGGCGAAATCGCGCTCGACCAGGGCCATGCGCTGCTCGTCGACGATTACGGTCATCACCCGCGCGAGCTGGCCGCCGTGTTCGCCGCCGCCCGCGGCGGTTGGCCGGATCGCCGCCTCGTCGTCGCGTTCCAGCCGCACCGCTACAGCCGCACGCGCGACCTGCTCGACGATTTCGCGAACGTGCTGGCCGAGGTCGACGTGCTGGTGCTGACCGAGGTGTATCCCGCCGGCGAAGCGCCGATCGCGGGCGCGGACGGCCGCTCGCTCGCGCGCGCCATCCGCGCGCGCGGCAAGACCGACCCGGTGCTGGTCGACCACCCGCGCGACCTGCGCGCCACGCTGCCCGCGCTCGCGCGCGACGGCGACCTGATCCTGCTGCTCGGCGCCGGCGACATCGGCGCGGCGGCCATCGAGCTGGCGAACGCCGGCAACCTGAGGACCCCGAACCGATGAGCACCACCCGTTTCCCGCGCCTGGTCACCGACGCCGCCGATTTCGGCCGCGTGGCCGTGGTCATGGGCGGAAACTCGGCCGAGCGCGAGGTTTCGCTCAATTCCGGCCAGGGCGTGCTGGACGCGCTGCGCGCCAGCGGCGTCGACGCCCATGCGATCGACGGCATTCCCGCCCTGCTCGACGCGGTGCGCGCCGGCCACTTCGCGCGCGTGTTCAACATCCTGCACGGCGCGGGCGGCGAGAACGGCGAGCTCCAGGGCGCGCTGCAGTCGCTCGGTGTTCCGTACACGGGGTCGGGCGTGCTCGGCTCGGCGCTGTCGCTGGACAAGGTGCGCGCGAAGCAGGTGTGGATCGCGCTCGGCCTGCCCACGCCGAAGTTCAAAGCGCTGCCGCGCGGTGCCGACGTGCATGCCGCGGCGCGCGAGATCGGTTTCCCGCTGATCGTGAAGCCGGCCTGGGAAGGTTCCAGCGTGGGCATCACGCGGGTGTTCGACGAAGCGGGCCTCGACGCCGCCGTGGAACTGGCGCGCCGCTATCCGGGCGACCTGCTGATGGAAACGCTGATCGAAGGCGACGCGAACGAGGGCGGCGAATTCACCGTCGGCGTGCTCGGCCGCGAAGTGCTGCCGACCATCAGGATCGTGCCGAACAGCGCCTACTACGACTACAACGCCAAGTACATCGCCGACGACACGCGCTACATCGTGCCCGGCCTGGACGGTGCCGCCGAGGACGAGATGCGCGCACTCGCGCTGCGCGCGTTCGACGCGCTGGACTGCTTCGGCTGGGGGCGCGTCGACATCATGCGCGACCGCCACGGCAGGAACTGGCTGCTCGAGGTCAACACGGCGCCGGGCATGACCTCGCACTCGCTCGTCCCGAAAGCCGCGGCCGTCGCGGGCCTCGATTACCAGGCGCTGTGCTGGCGCGTCCTCGAAACGTCCATGCAGCGGGAGGGTGCGAAGGCATGAAGGGAGCCGCCGCCACGCGAATCGTCGCCTGGGGTATCGCCATCACGCTGGTGGCGCTGCCCGTGGTCGGCGTGATGCAGGGCTGGTTCGCCGCCGGCCGCTGGCCGGTGACGCAGCTGAAGGTCGAGGCGGAGTTCGCGCACGTCAGCGCCGAGCAGATCCGCAGCGCCGTGCTGCCGCGTCTGGGCAAGGGCTTCTTCGCCACCGATCTGGAAGACGTGCGCAAGGCGATCGGTTCGCTGCCGTGGGTGGAGTCGGTGGAAGTGCGCAAGCGCTGGCCCGACACGCTGCTGGTGCGGATCTACGAACGCCAGCCGTTCGCGCGCTGGAACGAGGATCGCCTGATCAGCCGCCAGGGCCTCGTCTTCGAGGCGCCCGGCGCCGACCAGATGGGCGACCTGCCGCGCCTGCGCGGTCCGGACTCGCGCCTCGCCGAAGTGGTCAGCTTCTACGCGCAGGCGCGCAAGGCGTTCGAAGGCCGTACCGGCCTGTCGATCGTCGGCGTCAGCCTGAGCGATCGCGGCAGCTGGAGCGCCACGACGGACAGCGGCGCCGAGATCGTGATCGGCGACCGCGACCAGGCCGATCGTCGCCTCGCGCGCTTCCTCGACGTCTACCCCCAACTCGTCGCGGGCCGGCACGGCGGTTTCGCCTATGCCGACCTGCGTTACACCAACGGATTCGCCATCCGGTGGCCGGAACCGGAAACCACGGCCACACCCAAGGTCGGAACCTGAGCTAAACCATGAGAAACAAGAACGACAAGCAGCTCGTCGTCGGCCTCGACATCGGAACGTCGAAGGTCGTCGCCATCGTCGGCGAGTACGAGCCGGGCGAACCGATCGAGGTGATCGGCATCGGCACGCACGTCTCGCGCGGCATGAAGCGCGGCTCGGTGGTGGACATCGAATCGACCGTGCATTCCATCCAGCGCGCGGTGGAGGAAGCCGAGCTGATGGCGGGCTGCGACATCCGCTCGGTGTACGCCTCGATCTCGGGCAGCCACCTCGAGACACGCAACTCGCACGGCACCGCGGCGATCCGCGACCGCGAGGTGATGTCGGCCGATCTCGAGCAGGTGCTCGAAGCCGCGAGCGCCGTCGCGATCCCGGCCGACCGCAAGGTGCTCTACAAGGAATCGCAGGAATACCGCATCGACGGACAGGACGGCATCCGCCATCCGGTCGGCATGAGCGGCGTGCGCCTCGAGGCCAGCGTGCACCTGGTCACCGGCGCCGCCAGCGCGGTGCAGAACATCTCCAAGTGCATCCAGCGTTGCGGCCTTTCGGTCGACGAGCTGGTGCCCGCCGCCGTCGCCAGCGCGAAGGCCGTGCTGACGGAGGACGAGCTCGAGCTCGGCGTGTGCCTCGTCGACATCGGTGCCGGCACGACGGACATCGCCATCTACACGCAGGGTGCGATCCGCTACACGAAGTCGCTGCCGGTCGGCGGCGACCAGGTGACGAACGACATCGCGTACGGCGTGCACACACCGACCGCTCACGCGGAAGAGATCAAAATCAAATACGCGTGTGCGCTCGCCCAGCTCGCGCACGCGGAAGAAACCATCCAGGTGCCGAGCGTCGGCGACCGTCCGCCGCGCCGTCTCGCGCGACAGGCGCTCGCGCAGTCGGTGCAGGCGCGCTACGAGGAAATCTTCGAGATGGTGCAGGACGAACTGCGCCGCTCTGGATACGAGAGCCTCGTCGCCGCGGGCATCGTGCTGACGGGTGGCGCCTCGCGCATGGAAGGCGCGCTCGAACTCGCGGAGGAGATCTTCCACAAGATGGTCCGCATCGGCGTGCCACAGCACGTCTCGGGCCTGGGCGACGTCGTGTCCAGCGAGCTGCATTCGACCGGCGTGGGCCTGCTGCTGCACGGCTCGCGTTCGAGCGGCGGCGCGCGGCACACGGGTTCCGCGGTCGGCAACGTGGGCAGCGTGGTGGAGAAGTTCCGGAGCTGGTTCACCAAGAATTTCTGAGTTTCGCTTCACCGGATAGTCGGTGCCCGACGGAAGGGGGGCGCCGGGGCAAGAGGAAGGCCCGCAACCCGCGGCCGACAGGAGTCGGACTCGGGACATAAACCAAAAAAAACCAAAGTTCTGCGGAGGACGGGAAATGTTCGAACTGATCGAAAAACTGGCACCGAATGCGGTCATCAAGGTCATCGGCGTGGGCGGTGGCGGCGGTAACGCCGTGGCCCACATGGTCAACTCCAACATCGAGGGCGTCGAATTCGTCGTCGCCAACACCGATGCGCAGGCCATGAAGAGCTGCGGCTCGCGCACGCACCTGCAGCTCGGCGGCAACGTCACCAAGGGCCTCGGCGCCGGCGCGAATCCGGAAGTCGGCCGCCAGGCCGCGCTGGAAGACCGCGAGCGCATCGAGGAAATGCTCGAAGGCGCCGACATGGTGTTCATCACCGCCGGCATGGGCGGTGGCACGGGTACCGGCGCCGCGCCGGTCGTCGCGCAGCTGGCGAAGGAGAAGGGCATCCTGACGGTCGCCGTCGTGACCAAGCCGTTCCCGTTCGAAGGCCGCCGTCGCATGCAGGTCGCCCTCAAGGGTATCGAGGACCTCTCGCAGCACGTCGATTCGCTGATCACCGTGCCGAACGAGAAGCTGCTCTCGGTGCTGGGTCGCGAAGTGACGCTGCTGAACGCCTTCAAGGCGGCCAACGACGTCCTCCAGGGCGCGGTCCAGGGCATCGCCGACCTGATCACGGCCCCGGGCCTGATCAACGTCGACTTCGCCGACGTCCGCACCGTCATGAGCGAGATGGGCATGGCGATGATGGGCTCGGGCACCGCCCGCGGCGACGATCGCGCCCAGGCCGCCGCCGAGTCGGCGATCAACAACCCGCTGCTCGAGGACGTCAACCTGGCCGGTGCCTGCGGCATCCTGGTCAACGTCACCGCCGGTCCGAACCTGACCATGCGCGAATTCGACGAGATCGGTCGCGTGATCCACGACTTCGCCTCGGAAGACGCCACGGTCGTGATCGGCACCTCGCTCGATCCGGAAATGCAGGACGACGTCCGCGTGACGGTCGTGGCCACGGGCCTGAACCGCGGTGTCGCGGCGAAGCAGCCGATCCGCCCGCCGGTCCAGCAGCAGGTCGAGATGCGTCAGCGTCCGCGCCCGGTCGTGCTGCGCACGGGCACCGGTAACGAGGTCGTCGACTACGCGCAGGCCGATGCCGTGCCGTCGGTCCGTACCGAGCAGGCGGCCCCGCAGAAGAACGCGGAGCCGGCGATCGACTACCTCGACATCCCGGCCTTCCTGCGTCGCCAGGCCGACTGATCCAAAGACACGCCAGGGCACGTTAAGGAAAACGTGCGGACGATCCTGCAGGACGCGAGGATCGACAGGCGTTCCGCCGCCGCTCCCGTCCGGGCGGCGGAACGCCTCCGTGTCCCCTCCGGAAAAGCTGCAAGTGATATCAATTACTTGCAAGTGCTTGACTCGGCCCGCATTTCAGTCGCAAGCGGAATGAGAACGGGTCGCGGCCGATGCTGAAGGGATAGTGAAAGGAATCGTGAACTGTACTGTCTGGTTTGTTTATTCCGAGGTTAAGACTGTGTTAGCATGTCGGTTACTTTAGGCTGCTGCCAACAAGGTTTGACCCAACATGATCAAGCAGCGCACGCTCAAGAACATCATTCGCGCCACGGGCGTCGGTCTCCACACCGGCGACAAGGTGTACATGACGCTTCGTCCGGCGGCGCCGAACACGGGCATCGTGTTCCGCCGTACCGACCTCAATCCGCCGGTCGAGCTCAAGTCTCGTCCGGAAAACGTGGGCGACACGCGACTGTCGACCACGCTGATCCATGGCGACGTCCGCGTCTCGACGGTTGAGCATCTGCTCTCGGCGATGGCCGGTCTCGGCATCGACAACGCGTACGTCGACCTTTCCGCGCCGGAAGTGCCCATCATGGATGGCAGCGCGGGTCCGTTCGTGTTCCTGATCCAGTCCGCCGGCATCGAGGAACAGGATGCCGCCAAGCGTTTCATCCGCATCAAGAAGCCGGTGATCGTGCAGGACGGCGACAAGTGGGCCAAGCTCGAGCCGTTCGACGGCTTCAAGGTCGGCTTCTCCGTCGAGTTCGACCATCCGCTGTTCAACAAGCGCAATTCGCAGGCCGAGATGGATTTCTCGACGACGTCGTTCGTCAAGGAAGTCAGCCGCGCCCGCACGTTCGGTTTCATGCGCGACATCGAGATGCTCCGCGAGCGGAATCTCACGCTCGGTGGTTCGATGGACAACGCCGTGGTGCTCGACGACTACCGCGTGCTCAACGAAGACGGCCTCCGTTACGACAACGAGTTCGTCAAGCACAAGATCCTGGACGCCATCGGCGACATCTACATGCTGGGCCACAGCCTGATCGGCGCGTACTCCGCGCACAAGTCGGGCCACGAGCTCAACAACAAGCTGCTCCGCAGCCTCATGGCCGACGTGACGGCGTGGGAAGAGGTCAGCTTCAAGGATCCGGCCAAGGCGCCGATCTCCTACGCCCACCCCGCCCAGGCGGTGTAAGGCGAGGCCCGCCACGGCGGGTCGACGCGATACGAAGAAGGCCGCGAGCGATCGCGGCCTTTTTCATTGTGGCGGGCTCGGCTGCGCCTCCGCGTTGCGGCCCGGGCGCGCCCGGCATTGCCGCGACGTGGGGCAGCGTCGTCGCACCGGCGCACGCCGGTGCCCACCGCCTCGGTCTGGGGCTCAGGCGACGGCGTCGCATCGGTGTGCGTTTCGGCGTGCCCGACAAAGCCGATGTGGCCGCGACGCGAACACCGAACGCACCGCGGTGGATCCCGGTTTTCACCGGGATGACGGTGAGGCGGGCAGGCGAGCTCGTCGCACCGGCGCAACGCCGGTGCCCACCGCCTCGGTCTGGGGCTCAGGCGACGGCGTCGCATCGATGTGCGTCTCCGCGTGCCGCCAGAAGCCGATGTGGCCGCGGCGCGGATCCCGGTTACCGGGATGACGGTGAGGAACGGCCCGAAACCAGGATGAAATTTACGTGCATTTTCGGTGCTCGCGCGGTCGACGCGTGCTATAAAGTTCGCCGGTCTCGTGATCCGTGGGTACTGACGGATCGTGAAGAGCCTTTGCAACTATAGGATTAATCTGAATTTTCGGCCTGGGAGGCCAGTTTGAGGAACAGATCCCGCAACGTGGGGTCGGAGAGTGACGCCGCGGCGGCTCGCAGATGGCGAGCGGCCGAGGTGGAAAGCGGCTTGTGCCAGTCGGGGACGACTTCCTCGGGTGGCAGGGGGGCCACTTTCACGGCAACCGAGTGGGCCTGTGCGCCGATGGCGCGGGCGGCTTCGAGGATCTGCGCCTGATAGAGGCGCACCCGGGAAGCCCAGGCCGACGAGGGCGCAAGGAAGACCAGCCTGCCGTCGCGCAGGTCCGCGAAACGGACCTGGTCGCGTAACGGGACGGGCAAGGTCGCGCGCAGCTGACGATCAAGCCGGTCGAGTTCGCGGGCCCGTTGGGCCAGCGAGGCGACGGGCCCGAAGTCGGCGATGGACTTCAGTCCATTCGTCGAGCGGCGGGTGGGCTTGGGCGGCGGTGGCATGGACCGGCTGATGACTTATTCGATGTGGAACGTATGCAGATCATACTTGTATCGCGCGGCCTGAAAGGGCCCAAAACGCTCGACCTGACCTGCCGGCGCCTGCGCTGCAAGGCCGTGGCGTTCGCCCTGGCGGGCGTCGTCGGTATCGCGGGCCTCGGTGCCGCGGTCGCGATGGCCGTGGCCAGCCCGAACCATCGCGCCCTGGGCACCATCGGCAATCTTGAGCGCCAGGTGGGCGACCAGGACGCCCGCGTCGCCGAGGTGAAGCGGCAGGCGCAGCGCGACCTGGACGCGCTGGCGGTGAAACTCGGCCAGCTGCAGGCGCAGTCGACGCGGCTTAACGCCCTTGGCGAGCGCCTGACGCAGGTCGGCAAGCTCGACGATGGCGAATTCGACTTCGACGAGGAGCCCGGGCAGGGCGGCCCCGAGCTCACCAGCGGCACCGAGGCGCCGGCGTTCTCGCTGCCGGCGGCGCTCGACAAGAGCATCGACCAGCTCTCGACCCGTTTCGACACCCAGCAGGCGCAGCTCGAAGCGCTGCGCGACATGCTCATGGACCGCAACATCGAGTCGAGCCTGCGCCCCACCGGCATGCCGGTGAACGGGTACATCTCCTCTTACTTCGGCGGGCGCCCCGATCCGTTCAGCGGTCATGCCGCCCGGCACACGGGGATCGACATCGCCGCGCCGAAGGGTACGCCGGTGACCGCGGTCGCTGAAGGGATGGTCACCTTCGCGGGTCAGCGCAGCGGCTATGGCGACGTCGTCGAAATCGACCACGGCAACGGCTACATGACGCGCTACGCCCACAACAGCGCCCTCGTCGCCACGCCCGGCCAGCGCGTGCGGGTGGGCGACGTGATCGCGAAGGCCGGCTCCACGGGCCGCTCGACGGGGTCGCACGTGCATTTCGAGGTCTGGTACCGCGACCGCGTGGTCAATCCGCTGGCGTACGTGAAGAGCCACCGCTAGCGCGGGCTTGAATACCCGCCGGGCCGCCGCCACCCCGAGGAAAGCCGGGGACGCCCGTAGTATGATCGTCCCTTCGTGCCGGCCGGCCATGGCCGCCCGGCAACCCTTTCGTACCAGATCCGGATGATCGATGTTCAATCGTGCCCTGACGAGTATTTTCGGCAGCCGTAACGAGCGTGTGCTGCGCGACCTCTCCAAGACGGTCAAGCGCATCAATGCCCTCGAGCCGGAATTCGAGAAGCTTTCCGACGACGCCCTGCGCGGGAAGACCGAGGAATTCCGCCAGCGCCTCGCGGCCGGTGAGACCCTCGACAAACTGCTGCCCGAAGCTTTCGCGGTCACCCGCGAGGGCGCGAAGCGCGTGCTCGGCATGCGCCACTACGACGTCCAGATGATCGGCGGCATGGTGCTGCACTCCGGCCGCATCGCCGAGATGCGCACGGGTGAGGGCAAGACCCTCGTCGGCACGCTGCCGGTGTACCTGAACGCGCTGGAGGGCAAGGGCGTCCATGTCGTCACGGTCAACGACTACCTGGCGCGCCGCGACTCGGCCCAGATGGGCAAGCTCTACAACTTCCTCGGCCTCACGGTCGGCGTCGTTTACCCGGGCATGGACCACGCCGACAAGCACAGCGCCTACCGCGCCGACATCACGTACGGCACGAACAACGAGTTCGGATTCGACTACCTGCGCGACAACATGGCGCTCAGCAAGGACCAGCGCAATCAGCGCGGCCTGCACTACGCCATCGTCGACGAGGTCGACTCCATCCTGATCGACGAGGCGCGCACGCCGCTGATCATCTCCGGTCCGGCCGAGGATTCCCCGCAGCTGTACATCGCGGTGAACAAGGTCGTGCCGCGCCTCACGCGGCAGGAGAAGGAAGACGCGCCGGGCGATTACCTGGTCGACGAGAAGCAGAAGCAGGTCCACATGTCCGAAGAGGGCATGGAGCACGCCGAGCAGCTGCTTCGCGAGGCCGGCGTCATCGAACCCGACAGCGGCCTGTACGACTCGAAGAACCTCGCCGTCGTCCACCACATGAACGCGGCGCTGCGCGCGAACGCGATCTACCAGCGCGACGTCGATTACATCGTGCGCGACGGCGAAGTGATCATCGTCGACGAGTTCACCGGCCGCACGCTGGCCGGCCGTCGCTGGTCCGACGGCCTGCACCAGGCGGTCGAGGCGAAGGAAGGCGTGCCCATCCAGCGCGAAAACCAGACGCTGGCGACGGTCACGTTCCAGAACCTGTTCCGCATGTACAAGAAGCTGGCCGGCATGACTGGTACGGCCGACACGGAAGCCTACGAGTTCCAGTCGGTGTACGGCCTGGAAGTGGTGGTGATCCCGACGCACAAGCCGATGGTCCGCGTCGACAACCCCGACTCCGTGTTCCTCGGGCCCGAGGCGAAATACAAGGCCGTCATCGCCGACATCAAGGCGTGCCATGAGCGCGGCCAGCCCGTGCTGGTCGGTACCGCGTCGATCGACGTGTCCGAGCTCGTGTCCAACCTGCTCCGCCAGGAGCGCATCCCGCACGAAGTGCTCAACGCGAAGCAGCACGAGCGCGAGGCGCACATCGTGGCGCAGGCCGGTGCACCCGGCGCCGTCACGATCGCGACCAACATGGCGGGCCGCGGCACGGACATCGTGCTGGGCGGCAGCCTCGAGGCCGCGCTCGCCGCGCTGCCCGAGGGCGCTTCCGACGCCGATCGCCAGAAGGTGCGCGACGACTGGAAGCAGCGTCACGAGCAGGTGCTCGCCGCGGGTGGCCTGCACATCATCGGTACCGAGCGTCACGAGTCCCGCCGTATCGACAACCAGCTGCGCGGCCGTTCGGGTCGCCAGGGCGATCCGGGTTCCTCGCGCTTCTATCTTTCGCTTCAGGACAACCTGATGCGCATCTTCGGCGGCGAGCGCATCGGCCGCTGGATGCAGATGTTCGGCATGAAGGAAGACGAGGCGCTCGAAGACCGCCTGATCACGCGCCAGATCGAGAAGGTCCAGCGCAAGGTCGAGCAGCACAACTTCGACATCCGCAAGAACCTCCTCGATTTCGACGACGTCGCGAACGACCAGCGCAAGGTCATCTACGCGCAGCGCGACGAGCTGCTGGAAGCCGAGGACATCTCCGACATGGTCCGCGACATCCGCCAGGACGTCGTGGAGGCGCTCGTGCGCAAGTACGTGCCGGCGGAAAGCATCGACGACCAGTGGGATATCCCCGCGCTCGATCGTGAGCTCGCGAGCGAGCTCAACCTTCGCCTCGACCTCCCGCACTGGGTGGAAGGCCAGAAGGAAGTGGACGCCGAAGGCATCCTCGAACACGTGCGCGAGTCGGTGGACGCGATGTTCGCGGACAAGGAAGCCCAGGTTGGTGCCGAGACCATGCGTTCGCTCGAGAAGCACGTGATGCTCTCGGTGGTGGACAACGCGTGGAAGGAGCACCTCGCCAGCATGGATTACCTGCGCCAGGGCATCTATCTGCGCGGTTACGCGCAGAAGCAGCCGAAGCAGGAGTTCAAGCGCGAGTCGTTCGAGCTGTTCTCCGAGATGCTCGACCGCATCAAGGCCGAGGTCGTGCAGATGCTTGCGCGCATCCGTATCCGCAGCGAGGAAGAAGTCGCCGCGATGGAAGCCGAACAGCAGCGCGCCGCCGAAGCCCAGCGCCTGCAGTTCCAGCACGCGGATGCGCAGGCGCTCGGCCAGGGCGGTGAAGAGGCCGCGGCGGATCGCGTGGCGGCACCGGTGCTGAGCGATGGGCCGAAGGTCGGTCGGAACGACCCTTGCCCCTGCGGTTCGGGCAAGAAGTTCAAGCACTGCCACGGTCAGCTGACCTGATACGAAAAACCCGCCGAAAGGCGGGTTTTTTTTGGCTCAGTCGCCGCCGCCCTTGGGCTTCTGGCGGAACGACTCCGCCTGCACCGTGATGTATTGCGGCTCCTCGGCATCCAGGCGCATGGCCGTGAGTTGGCCGCCCCAGACGCAGCCGGTGTCGATGGCGTGCACCCCGAGGCCCGCGAAGCGACCGAGTGCCGACCAGTGGCCGCAGACGATCTTCGTTTCGCGTCGACGCATGCCGGGGACTTCGAACCACGGATACATGCCGGGCTTCTGCGTGCCCGGCACGCCCTTGCCCTCGAAGTCGATGCGGCCATTGACGTCGCAGTAGCGCATGCGCGTCAGCGTGTTGATGGTGGCGCGATGGCGCTCGACGCCTTGAAGGCGGTTGTTCCAGCCCGGCGGACGGTTGCCGAAGAGGTTCTTCAGCAGGCGCTGGTGGCGCGGGCCGCCGAGCTCGCGTTCGACCTCGAGCGCGGCGCGCTGCGCCTGGCGGAGCGTCCACATCGGTGCGAGACCGGCGTGGACCATCGTCCAGCCCAGTTCCTCGTCATGGTGCAGCAGCTTCTGCATGCGCAGCCATTCGAGCAGGACCGGCGCGTCGTCGGCGAAGAGCACCTCGCGCAGCTCGGGGTTGACGCGCGCCTGCGCATCCTCGCGGCGCTGGCCGATCGCGAGCAGCGAGAGGTCGTGGTTGCCGAGCGTGATGACGACCTGCTCGCGCAACGAGTGGATCAGTCGCAGCGTGGCGAGCGACTCGCCGCCACGGTTGACCAGGTCTCCACAGAACCACAGCCGGTCGCTCGCCGGGTCGAAGCGAATCTTCTCCAGCAGGCGCTGAAGTTCCGGGTAGCAACCCTGGACGTCGCCGATCGCGTAGACGGCCATCAGTCGAGTTGCTCCGTGATGCCGTTCCCGGCGTGCGCGCTATCCATGGCTTCGATCCTAGTGGAGCGTGCGCGGGATCGAAAGCACGAACGCGGGAATCGGCGCGTCGAAGGGCGTGCCATCGTCGGCGATCATGCTGTAGGTGCCTTCCATGGTGCCGACCGCGGTCTCGAGGACGGCCCCCGAGGTGTATTCGAAGGTGTCGCCGGGTCGCATCCACGGCTGTTCGCCGACGACGCCATCGCCGCGCACTTCCTCGACCTTGCCGTTGGCGTCGGTGATCACCCAGTGCCGCGTGAGCAGCTGGGCGCCGGTCTCACCGGCATTGCGCAGCGTGATCGTATAGGCGAACACGTAGCGGTTGTCGGTCGGCTGCGATTGGTCGGGAACGAATCGGGTTTCGACCTCCACGTCGATCGTGTAGGGATGTTTGGAGTTCATGCGCCGATTGTCGGGGACGGGGAGGGGGTGGGCAAGTATGCCCTGAACGGCGTCACATCGCGTTCGCGAGTTTCACGAAGTCCGCGGGGGCGAGGGTCTCGGCACGGGCGCGAGGATCGATGCCCAGGCCACGGATCGTGGCCTCGTCGACCAGACCCTTGAGCGTGTTCGACAGCGTCTTGCGGCGCATGGCGAAGGCGGCCTTGACGACGCGGTGGATCTTTTCGGGATCGCCCACGGGCAGCTGCTCGGGCGGCAGGGGCACGAGACGGACGACGGCCGAATCCACCTTCGGCGGCGGACGGAACGCGCCCGGCGGCACCGTGAACAGGGGCGTGACCTTGCAGGCGAGCTGGAGCATCACGCTCAGCCGACCGTAGACCTTGCTGCCGGGCTCGGCGGCCATGCGGTCGACGACCTCTTTCTGCAGCATGAAGTGCATGTCCTGGATGGCGGACGCGTGCTCCACGCAGTGGAAGAGGATGGGGCTCGAAATGTAATAGGGCAGGTTGCCGGCGATCCGCAGCTTCTCCGCGCCGAGTTCGCGCGCCAGGGCGCTGAAATCGACCTTGAGGACGTCCGAGTGCACGATGCGCAGGTCGCCGATCGCGGCGGCGCGTTCCTGCAGCCCGGGGATGAGGTCGGTGTCGAGTTCGATCGCTGTCATGGTCTTCGCGACGGCGAGCAGCGGCATCGTCATCGCGCCTTCGCCCGGGCCGATCTCGACGACCGTGTCGCCATCCTTCGGTGCGATCGACGAGACGATGCGCTCGATGTAGCGCTTCTCGTGCAGGAAGTGCTGGCCGAAACTCTTCTTGGGGCGTGCGTTCATGACGATGTGCGGTGCCGTGCGAGATCGATGGCGAGGCGCGTGGCCGCGAACAGGCTGGCGGGATCCGCCTTGCCGGTGCCCGCGAGATCCAGCGCCGTGCCGTGGTCGACCGAGGTGCGGATGAAGGGCAGGCCCAGCGTCACGTTGACGGTGCGGTCGAACGCCTCGCTCTTGAGCACGGGCAGGGCCTGGTCGTGGTACATCGCGAGCACGGCATCGTAACGATCGCGCATCGCCGGCACGAACGCGGTGTCGGCGGGCATTGGTCCGAGCAGGTCCATGCCTTCGGCGCGCAGGCGTTCCATGAGCGGAATGATGGTGTCGAGTTCCTCGCGGCCCATGTGCCCGCCCTCGCCCGCGTGCGGGTTCAGGCCGAGCACCGCGATGCGCGGATGCGGGATGCCGAACAACGACATCAGCGAGCCGGCGACGATCCGCAGCGTGCGTTCGAGCAGATCGGGCGTCACGGCGGACGGCACGGCCGACAAGGGCAGATGGGTCGTGGCGAGCGTCACCCGGAGCTCCGGGCTCGCGAGCATCATCACCACCTCCGCACCCGCGCGCTCCGCGAAGAATTCCGTGTGGCCGCTGAAGGCGACGCCGCCTTCGTTGATGCTGGACTTCTGGACGGGCCCCGTGACCACCGCGTCGAAATCGCCCGACAGGCAACCGTCCGCGGCCAGCGCGAGCATGTCGAGCACGTGTCGCGCGTTGCGCGGGTCGGGAAGGCCCGGTCGCTCGCTGGCGCCCAGCGGAACATGACGCAAACGAATGCTGCCGCCGGGACGGCGCGGAATGCGCGTGCCGTCGTCGTCGACTATCTCGATGTCGACACCACACGAGGCTGCCGCGCGCCGGAGGAGGTCGCGGTCGGTGATCGCCACCAGGTCGGCCGCGATGTCGCTGGCGGCCAGGCGGACGAGCAGCTCGGGCCCCACCCCGGCAGGCTCACCGGCGGTGACGGCGAGCCTTGGCAGGGTGGTCGCGTTCATCGGGGCGGTTACGGCGTGGCCGACGCCTGCTTGTCGTCCGGATCCTTCAGCTCGGGAACGCGGATGTCCACGAACGAGCTGGAGCGCAGTTCACGCAGGTAGTTCTCGTAGGCTTCGTCGGCCTTGCGGTTGCCGATGGCCTGGCGGGCCTGATTGCGCTGCGATTCTTCCGTGACGTCGCTCTGGCGGGTGCCGAGGAGCTGCAGCACGATCCAGCCGGCGTCCGTCTGGAACGGCTTCGAGACTTCGTTTTCCTTCAGCCCCGCGACCTGGGTGGCGATGGCCTGGCCCCAGGCGTCCTTCTGGAACCAGCCCATGTCACCGCCGGCGTTCGCCGTGGTGTTGTCCTTGGAGTCGTCCTTCGCGAGCTTGGCGAAGTCTTCCTTCTTGTCGACGATGCGCGTGTAGAGGTCCTGCGCCTTCTTCTCGGCCTGTTCCGGGGTGACGACTTCGGACGGCTTGATGAGGATCTGACGGGCGTGGTACTCGGTGACGACCTGGCGACCCGGCTCGCGGGTCTCCACGAGCTTCAGGATCTGGAAGCCCGTGGGGCCGCGGAGGATCGAGGTGGTCTCGCCGGCCTTAAGCGACGCGACCGCGTCGGCGAACGCCGGCGGCACTTCGTCGAGGCGGCGCCAGCCCAGATCGCCGCCGTCCAGCGCGTCGGGCGCGTCGGAGTAACGGATGGCCGCGGCGTTGAAATCCATGCCGCCCTTGACCGCCTTGAGGGCCTCCTCGGCCTTGGCCTGCGCCTGCGCGATGTCCTGGGCGCTGGCGCCGTCCGGCGTGCCGACCTGGATGTGGGCGAGATGCGCTTCGCCGGCCTTGTACGTCGGGCTGGCGAGCAGGTTGTTCACTTCGGCGTCGGTCACCGTGACCTGGTCGCGGACCACGCTTTCATGCAGGCGCTGGGCGATGATCTGATCGGACAGCTGCTGGCGGAACGCCGCGTAGCTGTAGCCGTCCTGCTCGACCGCCGCGCGCAGCTGATCGAGGCTCATCTTGTTCTGCTGGGCCACGTTGCCCGCCGCCTGGTCGATTTCCTGGTCGGAGACGTGGATGTTCTGATCGTTCGCGCGCTGTACCTGGAGCTTCATGAGGATCAGGCGGTCGAGCACCTGACGGTCCAGCACGTTCTCAGGCGGAAGCTGGCCCTTGTTCGATGCGTACTGACGCTTGATGGCGTTGACGGCTTCGTCGAGCTCGCTCTGCAGGATGACGTCCTCTTCCACGACCGCGACGATGCGGTCGATCGAGCCGTTGCCCGAGCCCGTCCCGCCGCCCGACGGCTGGGCCGACGGCATCAGCTGGGCGTGGGCGGAAGGCACGGCCACCAGGATGGAGGCGGCGAGCAGGGAGTACGCGAGGATCTGCTTCATCGAATAGGGAGCCCGGGGCGCCTGCCCCACTTATTGATAGCCAAGGATAGCACGCCGCAGGTACTGGCCCGACTGGGGGTTGAGCGAGCCGACACCCTTGAATTCGACCTCGAACATGATGGCGTTGTCCGTGGCGCGGAGGTAATCGTGCACGTAATGCCGCCCCAGGACGCGGATGGCCACGCAGCAGCTGTTGTACTCGATGCCGGCGGCGGCCTCCAGCGTGCGATGGGAGTACGTGAAGGTGCCATTGCCGAACTGGTTGGGCAGGACGTCGCGACGGGCGAAGACCCAGCGCGCGAGTGCCCTCCAGCGTTCCGAGACGGGATAGACCACCGACGTGTCGAATTGTTCCATCACGTTCCGGCGGTACCGGTACGAGAAGTTGAGGATGCCGTCGCCCTTGATCCGGCGCTGGACCTGGACCGTGGCCAGGTCGGTGTCGCGGCCCTGGTAGAACGGCTGGTTGCGCTCGTTGGGCAGTGGGCTCTGCACCTTGTTCGGGTTCCACTGGTACGAACTGTTCAGACGCCACTTGTCGTTGAACTGGACGCCCAGCTGGGCCACGTAGTCGGAGCGCTCGAAATCGGTCTGCGGCGTGCCGAACATCTGGACGCGCTGATCGCTGAAGTACTTGATCTGGCCGATGCTGGCCGACAGCCGTTCCACGCCGCTGTCGTCGAGCAGGCGGGTGGTCAGCGCCGCGGTCAGGTTGTTCGCGTCCTGCTGGCGGTCGGCGCCCGAGAAGCGGTTCGTCGAGAACAGCTGCCAGAAGTCGAACGACATGACGTTGGTGTCGAACGCCGGCAGGTCGTCCTGGTTCCGGTACGGCACGTACAGGTAGTACAGGCGCGGCTCGAGGGTCTGGGTGTAGCTGTTGCCGAACAGGCTGGTCTGGCGGTCGAAGATCAGCCCGGCGTCGACGCTGGTGATCGGCACGGAGCGCGAGGGGCTCTGCTTCGTGTAATTGAACGTCCGGTAGTCCGAATCGAGGCGGTAACCCGTGTAGCGGTATTCCACGCGCGGCCGGACGAACCAGGATGCTCCCGAGAAGTCGGCGGCGAGGTAAGGGGCGAGGTCGATGCGATTGCCGTCGACCTGTCCGCGTCCGTTGAGGCGGTCGAACGGCGCGCGATCGGTCTTGCGGAACGCCACGGCTTCGGAATCGATGCCCGCGTCGAGCCAGCTGTTGACCGGTGCCTCGAGGTTGAACGTGGCGCGCGGCCAGCGACGGTAGGGCTCCACGTAGTTGTTCAGGCCGGCGTCGACGTTCTGGTAGTCGTCGGCACCGATGGCCGCGCTCCAGTACTTGCCGCCCGTGCTCACGTACGCGCTCGACGAGAGCAGGCCGATCGCGGAGCTGTAGAGATCGTTGCTGAAGTCGCGGAAATACTGGTTGTCGGACACCCGGTTGATGTTCGCCGAGAAGTTCCAGCCCTTCGCGATCGTGGTCGAGTTGGTCAGCTGCAGCAGCCAGCGCCTGGTCGAACCGTCGCGGTCGCTCGTGCCGCTCTCGTCGTCGTCCGGACCCTTGTCGTGCGCCATGTACTGGAAGTCGACCGTACCGTTCGAACGTGGCAGCAGGTAGCGGAACTCACCACCGAGCATGGGGCCGCGATCGGAGTAGTAACCCGGGGTGATCGTCGCGTCGTAGTTCGGCGCGAGGTTCAGGTAGTAAGGCAGGTTGAGGAACGTGCCGGAGCGGGTCGACGAGCCGAACGTGGGATACAGGAAGCCGCTCTTGCGGCGGTCGTCCAGCGGGAAAGTGAAGTACGGCAGGTACATGAACGGCACGCCGCGGTAGCGCATGGTCGCGCTGCGCGCTTCGCCGACGCCCGTCTCCTTGTTCAGGTTCATCTTCTTCGCGCGAAATTCCCACTGGCGGCTGCCGACGTCGCACGTGGAGTACGTCGCGTCCGTGAAGCGGCCGTGCTGCGGATCGAGCACCTTGGCATGGTCGGCCACGCCGTTGCCGCGCGACTGCAGCAGCTGGTACTGGACGTTATAGGCGTCGCCCTGGTTCGGGGTGGTCGTACCCGTGATCCGGTCGGCGCGCAGCAGCATGCCGGCTTCCTGGTAGCGCACGTTGCCCTTGGCGTCGTACGCCGTGGAATCGGCGTTGTACGTGGCGTCCTCGGCCTGCATCACCTGGTCGGCGCGCACGAGGCGCACGCCGCTGGTCAGGTGATAGAGGTTCGGTTCCGGCGTTTCCACCTTCACGCCGGTGGTGGCGTTGATGTTGGACGTGATGTCGGTGATGGACGTCTCGCGCAGCGAGGTGTCCTTCGTGATCGACGGATCGTAGAAGTCGAGCATCGCGTTCGGGCGGCAGAGCGCGTAGCTCACCGGTCGCGGCGGGCAGACGAACGAGCCCAGGGGGCAGGTTTCGGCGGCCACGGGGGCGTTGGCGCGGGATTCCCCCTGCGTCGGCGCGGCCTGCGCGGAGACCTCGCAGGCGCCTCCCGTGACGATGAGGGCGACGGCGGTCGCCAGCAGGCGGCGTTTAGGCAGGATGCTGATGCGTGACGTCACAGGCTCGGTCTTGTCCGTTCGAAAGGCCGCCAACTTAGCAGAATCGCCAACCCCACCGCACGATGGCACGTCGCCCATGAGCATCTTCCCCAGGAGGGCGCGACGTCGATCGCCGCACCGGCACGGGGAGCTTACACCGGCCGGGGCGGGGCCAGGCTTGGCGTTATCCGCGCGGACGCCGCTCGTGCTGCCAGAGGACCTCGCCGTGCCCGCTGCGGCGCGCGAGCACGCGCGCCATCACGAAGAGCAGGTCCGAGAGGCGGTTGAGGTAGCGCTGCGCCTCCGGACGGACCGTTTCGACCCGCGCGAGCGCGACCACCTCGCGCTCGGCGCGGCGGCAGATCGTCCGCGCCAGGTGGCAGGTGGCGGCCGCCATGCCGCCGCCCGGGAGGATGAAGTCCTTCAGGGCCGGAAGATCGGCGTTGAAGCCATCGAGCACGGCCTCCAGGCGATCGATGTCCCGGGCCTCGACCATCGCCATCCCCGGAATGCACAGCTCGCCGCCCAGGTCGAACAGCTCGTGCTGGATCTGCGCCAGCGCTTCGCGGATGTCCTCGTCGACGCCATCGGCGGCCATGACCATGCCGATGCAGCTGTTCAGTTCGTCGACGGTGCCATAGGCGCCGACCCGCAGGGAGTCCTTGCCGGTGCGGGAGCCGTCGCCGAGGCCGGTGCTGCCGTCGTCGCCCGTGCGCGTGTAGATCTTCGAAAGTCGGTTACCCATCGCGCCATTCTAGGGCCTGCACCTCCACTGCGGCAGGGGACCGCAGCCGGCGCCTTCACCCGCTGCGGGTATCATCGGCGCATGACCCAGACCCACCCGATCCTGATCGTTGGCGGCGGCCTCGTCGGTGCCAGCCTCGCCATCGCGCTCGACGCCGCCGGCGTGCCCGCCATCCTCGTCGAGGCCGCGGCCCCACGCGTCGGCGACCAGCCCAGTTACGACGAGCGCAACCTCGCCCTCGCCCGGGCGACGGTCAACGGGCTGGACGCCATCGGCGTGTGGGATCACGCGAGGGACAGGGCCACGCCGATCGTGCACATCCATACGAGCCGCGCCGGCGACTTCGGCAGCGTGCGGATGGACGCCACGACGGAACAGGTGGATGCCCTCGGCTGGACCTTGCCCGCCCGGGAGCTTGGGGCGGCGCTCCTCCGGCGGCTCGACCGCTGCCGGCACCTCACGCGCCTGGCCCCCGCGCGCGTCGAAACCATCGAACGCGGCGAGGGCGGCTGGCACGTGGACATCCTCGTCGAGGGCGAGCGGCGGCGGGTGACCACGCCGTTGCTCGTCGGCGCGGACGGGACGTCGTCGGGCATTCGGGCGCAGCTCGGCATCGGCACGCGCGAGCACGATTACGAGCAGGCGCTGTTCGTCAGCACCATGGTTCCCGAGCGCGACCCGCGTGGCCGGGCGTTCGAGCGGTTTACGGACGACGGACCGGTCGCGGTCCTCCCGCTCGCCGAGCGTCGCGTCGGCGTCGTCCTGACGGTGGCGGCGGACCGTGTCGACGAGGTCGCGGCGATGGACGACGAAGCCTTCCTCGCGTTCGCGCAGGCGCGTTTCGGCTGGCGCCTCGGCCGCCTGACCCGGCCGGGCAAGCGGGTGCCTTATCCGATCCGCCGTGTCGCCGCCGACTCGCTGGTGGCGACGCGGGCCGTGCTGGTCGGCAACGCGGCGCAGACCGTTCATCCGATCGGCGCGCAGGGCTTCAACCTCGGGCTGCGCGACGCCCTGACGCTCGCGGAGCTCGTGGCGGAAACCGCGGATCCGGGCTCCGCGGCCATGCTCGCGGAATATGCCCGCCGGCGCGCCCCGGATCGCGACGGCACGATGGCGATGAGCCACGGCCTGATCCGCCTCGCTTGCCTCGAGCAGCCCTTCCTCGGACCGCTGCGCTCGCTGGCCATGCTGGCGCTCGACCGCGTGCCGCCGCTGCGCCACGCCCTGAGCCGGCGCGGCATGGGTTTCCGCGAGAACGCGCCCCTGGCCGTGCGGGAGAAAACGCCATGACCGACGGTTTCGGCGGTCCGACGTCGCGTCGCCGCGGCAGCGGCGTCCTCGACGTGGCGGTGGTCGGTGGTGGCATGGTGGGCGCGGCGGCCGCGCTCGCGCTCGCCCGCGCGGGATTCTCCGTCGCGCTCGTCGACGCCCGCGAGCCGGCGTCCTGGGCGGCGGCCGACGAGGTCGACCTGCGCGTCGTCGGCCTCGCGCCGTCGTCGATCGTCCTGCTCGACGAACTTGGTGTCTGGAACGCCATTCGTACCGCACGTGCGTCGGCCTACGACCGGATGGTGGTGTGGGACGCCGAAAACGGCGCGACGATCCGCTTCGACGCCGCGGACGAAGGCCGCGACGTGCTCGGCTACATCGTCGAGAACGGCCTCGTGCAGGCGACGCTCTGGCATGCCCTCGACGACGCCGGGGTACGCCGCATCGTGCCCGGCGAAGTCGTCGCCTATGCAATGCGCGAGGACCGCGCGCAACTCGATCTGGCCGACGGCCAGGTCGTCTCGGCGCGGCTCGTCGTCGCGGCCGATGGCGCGGCGTCGCCGCTGCGCGAGATGGTCGGCATCGGCACGCACGGTCGGGACTACGCGCAGCGGGCGGTCGTGGCCCATGTTTCGACGGCGCGTCCGCACGAGCGCACCGCGTGGCAGCGCTTCCTTCCCTCGGGGCCGCTCGCGTTCCTGCCGCTCGACGACGGTCGCAGCTCGATCGTCTGGTCCCTGCCGGATGCGGAGGCGAAGCGCATGCTCGCGCTCGACGACGACGCGTTCCGCGACGCGCTCGGCGTGGCCTCCGATTTTCGGCTCGGCCCGATCCTTTCGGTCAGCCGGCGCGCGGCGTTCCCGCTTCGCCTGAAGCTCGCCGACCGCTACGAAGTGGGGCGCCTGGTGCTGCTGGGCGACGCCGCGCACGCCGTGCATCCGCTGGCGGGGCAGGGCGTCAACCTGGGCCTGCGCGACGTCGCCGAACTGCGGGCCACGCTGGTCGACGCGCGCGCGTCGGGGCGGGACTTCGCGGCCACCCATGTGCTTCGTCGTTACGCGCGTCGCCGGCGCAGCGCCGACGGTCTCGACGCCTGGTCGTTCGATGCACTGGCGAGGGTGTACGGATGGCGCGCGGCGCCGCTCGTCGCCGCGCGCGGCGCCGGCGTGCGCCTGCTCGACGCCTTCGGTCCGCTCAAGCGTCGGCTCGCGCGCCACGCGGCGGGTCTCTAGCGCCGGCCATTCCGCCGGCGCGCCCGGTCGCCTATGCTCTTCCCACCTTCCTGGGGAGTCACGCCGATGCGCCGTTCGTTGCTTGTCCTCTCGTTCCTCGTGTCCGCGTATGCGGGTACCGCCTCGGCGGCGATGGTCGCTAAGCCGGTCCAGTGGACCGACCAGGGCGTGACGTTCAAGAGCTTTCTCGTATACGACGACGCGGTCACCGCGAAGCGTCCCGGCCTGCTGATGGTGCCCAACTGGTTCGGCGTGAACGACATGGCCGTGGCGAAGGCCAAGGAGATCGCGGGCAAGGATTACGTGATCCTCCTGACCGACATGTATGGCGGCGACGTTCGCCCTGCGAACACCGACGCGGCGGGCGCGGCGGTGAAACCGTTGTACGCCGATCGAAAGATCATGCGGCTGCGC
Source organism: Luteibacter sp. 329MFSha (assembly GCF_900111665.1). NCBI lineage: Bacteria > Pseudomonadati > Pseudomonadota > Gammaproteobacteria > Lysobacterales > Rhodanobacteraceae > Luteibacter > Luteibacter sp. 329MFSha. The sequence continues at coordinate 358,168 of NZ_FOJE01000002.1, forward strand.
GTGTCGCGCGCGTTCGCCGAATTGCAGTCGCAGGCGAAGGGCGCGCCGATCGACACCGCGAAGCTCGGCGCGATCGGCTTCTGCTTTGGCGGCTCGGCGGTGCTCGACCTGGCGCGCGCCGGCGCGAAGCTGGCCGCGGTGGTCAGCTTCCACGGCCTGCTGTCCACCGACGATCCGAAGCTCGCGTCGAACATCCACGCCAGCGTGCTGGCGCTCAACGGCGCGGACGACGAAAACGTGCCGCCGGAGCAGCGCGCCGCGTTCGAGGCGGAGATGCGCGGTGGCAAGGTGGACTGGGCGTCGGAAGATTTCGGCGGCGCGGTGCACTGCTTCACCGAGAAGGAAGCGACCGCGGCGCAGGGCAACTGCCGCTACGACGCCAGGGTGGCGAAGCGTGCCTACGCGGCCATGCACGCATGGCTCGCCGAGGCGTTCGCGGCGAAGAAGTAATCGCCGCCGAGCGCCTCAGAACCGCCGTTCGACGGAATAATCGGCCAGGGCGGCGAGCGCGTCGCGGTGCGGCGAGGGCGGCAATGCGGTCAGCGCTTCCCGGGCCGCCGCCGCGTGCGCGACCGCCTTCGCGTGCGTGCGATCGAGCGCGCCCGAATCGCGGATGGCGGCGACGATGCGGTCGAGTGAATCGAGGCCACCGTGCTCGATCGCGTGGCGCAGCGACTTCAGCTGTTCGTCGTCGGCCGACTGCATCGCGTAGATGAGGGGCAGCGTGGGCTTGCCCTCGGCGAGGTCGTCGCCGATGTTCTTGCCGAGCGTCTCGGCGTCCGACACGTAATCGAGCAGGTCGTCGGCGATCTGGAACGCGTAGCCGAGTTCCATGCCATAGCGGCGCAGCGCGGCGACCTGTTCGACGGGAAGCCCGCCGAGCACGCCGCCCAGTTCCGTCGCCGCGGCGAACAGCACGGCGGTCTTGCGTTCGATGACGGCGAGGTAGGCGGCTTCGTCGACATCGGCGTTGCCGATGTTGAGCAGCTGCAGCACCTCGCCCTCGGCGATCGTGTTCGTCGTATCGGCGAGGATCCGCATGATGCGCATGTCGTCCAGTTCGACCATCAGCTGGAAGGAGCGCGAGTAGAGGAAGTCGCCCACGAGCACGCTGGCGGCGTTGCCCCAGAGCGCATTGGCGGTCTTGCGGCCGCGCCGCATGTCCGATTCGTCCACCACGTCGTCGTGCAGCAGCGTGGACGTGTGGATGAACTCCACGATCGCGGCGAGCTTCGCGTGCTCGGCGCCCTCGTACCCGGCGGCGCGCGCGGCGAGCACATGCAGCATCGGGCGCAGGCGCTTTCCGCCGCCGGCGATGATGTGGTCGGCGATGCGGTTGATCAGCACCACATCCGACGACAGCCGATGCCGGATGAGGGCGTCGACGTCTTTCATGTCATCCGCCGCCAGGGCGCGGACGCCGGCGAAATCGAGGGAGGTGGAACGATCGGCGATGGAGGACATGGATCCGGGTTCGTGTGCGGCAAATCAGCCCGCATTATAGGGTGAGCCCCGGTGGTTTCGGCGTGGACGTCCTTGCCGTCCGTATAATCCCCCGCGATGTCCACCTCCCGCGTCGTGCCCGGAACCTGCCGGTGAGCAAACTCAGTCCCCTCGAGCGGCGCGCCGCCCTGACGCTGGCCGGAGTCATCAGCCTGCGCCTTTTCGGTCTTTTCCTGGTGCTTCCGGTGTTTTCGGTGTACGCCCGGGCGATGCCGGACGCCACGCCCTTCCTCATCGGCCTGGCTCTGGGCGTCTACGGCATCGGCCAGATGTGCCTGCAGATACCCCTCGGCATGCTGTCCGATCGCATCGGCCGGAAGCCCGCCATCACGCTCGGTCTGGTGGTGTTCGCCGCGGGCGGACTGGTCGCGGCGCTCTCGCACACGTTGAGCGGTATCGTCCTCGGCCGCGCCCTGCAGGGCATGGGGGCCGTCGCGGGTGCCGGGACCGCCCTGGCCGCGGACCTGACCGCGGACGAGAACCGCGGGAAGGTCATGGGCATCGTGGGCGTATCCATCGGCATGTCGTTCCTGCTCGCGCTGATCCTCGGCCCGCCGCTCGAAGCGGTGGCCGGCCTGCCGGGGCTGTTCGGCCTGACCTCGCTGCTCTCCCTCGTCGCCATCGGGATGCTGTGGCTGCTCGTGCCCACGCCGCCCAGGCTCGGAGCGAGCCATGGCGCGCGGTTCGGCAAGGTGCTCCGCATGCTGGCCGATAGCCGCCTCGCGGTACTCAACGGCTCGGTGTTCTTCCTGCACGCACTGCTGACGGCGAGTTTCGTCGGCCTGCCGATCCTGCTCGTGGACGCGTTGCACCTGCCCGTCGCACGCCACTGGCTGCTTTACCTGCCGGTGATGACGATCGCCGCGCTGGCGATGGGCGCGCTGTTGCCCAGGATGCGCGACGAGACGCGCGCCGCCAGGATGGTGGTCGCGTGCGTCGCCGTCATCGGCACGTCACTCGCGGGCATGGCCGTCGCAGGGGCGAGCGCGCTCGTTCTCGGCGTCGCGGCGACCGCGTTTTTCGCCGCGTTCAATCTGCTCGAGGCCGCGCTGCCGACGCTGGTGTCGCGGCTGGCGCCTCCGGCGCTGCGCGGCGCCGCCATGGGCGCCTATTCGACGAGCCAGTTCTTCGGCGCGTTCGTCGGCGGCGCCATCGGCGGGATCGCGCTCGGCCGTTATGGGCCTCACGGGGTATTCGCCATGGCCGCGATGCTGAGCCTCGCCTGGCTTCCGCTCGCCGCCTGGGGTGCGCGACGCGTCGTCGCGGTCGACGGGGTGGCTCCGGCCGCCTGAGCGGATCGCAGAGGGCACTTCACCCACAGGCCGTATCGGTGCGTTCCGGTCGTCTCCTGGGAGGTCGCCCGCGCCTCGCGTCAAGGCATCGCTTTTTTTCAGAATTTACGTATCGAAGTGCGGTGTCCGCGTGCGCAGACTGCGTCGTGCCCACCGTCGCCTCGTCGCCGCGGCTGGGTATCCCTTTCCCCAACGACAAGGACATCCCGCATGCGCAAGACACTCGCCTCCGCGAGCCTGCTCGCACTGACGATCGGTGCCGCATTCACGCCGTCGATCGCCGCCGCGGCGAACGACGGCACCATCGAAATCACGGGCAACATCGTCGCCACCACCTGCACGGTCGAAGGCAAGCCGCCTGGCGGCGGTGCCGTCACCAAGGACGTGCGGCTCGCCGGCATCAGCGTCGGCTCGCTCACGAAGCCGGGCGCCACCGCCGGCGACCGCGGCTTCCAGATCCAGATCGGCGGCAACGACGACTGCACCGACGGCGCCGTCGCCAAGGTTCGTTTCGACCCGTCGAGCCCGTTGCTCGACCGCACCACGGGGCGTCTGAACGTCGACGCCGGGACGGACACGGCGAGCAACGTGCAGATCGAGATCGCCAACGCCGACGGCACGCCGATCAACATGTATACCGAGGACTCCCAGGGAGTGAAGATCTCCGGGCATGTCGCGTCCATCCCGCTGATCGCCCGGTACTACAGCCTGGGCGACGCGAAGGAAGGCAAGGCCGCCTCGCGGGTCGGCTTCCAGGTGGTTTACGAGTAACGGCACGTAACGGACCGGCCGACACGTTCGGCCGGTCCCCGGAATGCGTCACGACAAGGAATCCGTCATGTTTCGAACGCTGGCGCTCGCCGCCCTCGCCATCTTCATGGCAACCCCTTCCCGCGCCGCCATCGTTATCGGCGGCACACGGGTCGTCTTTCCCGCCGCGTCGCGGGATGTCTCGCTGAAGATCCAGAACAAGGGCAACGATCCTGCCCTCGTGCAGGTCTGGATCGACGACGGCGATGAAGCCTCCACGCCAGCGACCGCGAAAGCACCGTTCGCGATCACGCCGCCGGTGTTCCGTATCGATCCCGGCCAGGGACATACGTTGCGCATCGTGCACGTGGGTGACGCGTTGCCGCGCGAGCGGGAATCCCTCTACTGGCTCAATGTCCTGGAAATCCCGCCCAAGGCCGAGGAGTCCGCTGGCAAGAACGTGCTCCAGCTGGCCTTCCGCCACCGCATCAAGCTCTTTCACCGACCGGTCGATCTGCCGACGCCACCTGAAAAGGCCGTGTCGATGTTGCGCTGGACCGTCGAGCGCGACGCTGGCGGCACGCATGTCCGCGTGGATAACCCGTCTCCCTACCATGTCTCGTTCAATTCGGTGAGCCTTCCCGGCACGGGTCCGGGATCCGCTGCGATATCCCTTGGTGGTGGCATGGTCGCCCCGGGAGGCCAGACGCGTTTCGCGGTGCCTGCGGCTCATCGCGGCGTGCCATCGGGCGACGTGGGGTTCGTGACGATCAGCGACTTCGGTGGCACCGTCGCCGGGTCGGCGACGATGTCGCCATGACGCGCGGAACGCAGTCATGGCTGTCCTTCGCTTCGCAGGCGACCGTGTCGCCTCGCTTCGTCACGTCGCTCGGCCACTCCTGTTCGCCGTGGCGTGGGTCGTGACGAACATGCGGCCCGTGCACGCGCAGGATGCCCGCTTCGTGGAATTCGACCCCGCCTTCCTGCCAGCCGGCGCGGCGACCGTCGACCTTGCGCGCTTCTCGCGCGGGAACCCCGTGCTTCCAGGCGATTACGACGTCGATGTCTGGCTGAACGACGAATGGCAGTCGCACGGAACCGTCCGTTTCGCCGCTCCGTCGGCGGGTGCCGAGGCCACGCCCTGCATCGCCGATGCCCAGCTCACGGATTACGGCGTCGATCCCTCCGCGCTCCAGGTCGCGGCGGCCGATCCCTGCGTCGCGCTCGGTACCCGCATACCGTCGGCTTCCGTCCGTTTCGACATCGGCCAGCAGCGTCTCGACATCGAAGTTCCCCAGGCGGCACTGGCGCGAAGGCAGCGAGGCGCCGCGCCAGTCGCGCAATGGGACCCAGGCATCACCGCGGGTCTGCTCGCGTGGCGCGCCGGCGCGCGCCGTACGGCGACGCCGTGGCGCAGCACCTCGTCGTCGTTTCTCGCCGTCGATGCGGGCTTCAACCATGGCTCCTGGCGGCTGCGTCAGGCCGGGTCCTGGGCGGCGGGCCGCTACAGCCGAGGCCAGGCGTACGCGGAGCGGCAGCTGTCGTCGATGGCGTCACAGATGCGGGTCGGCGACATCGCGCCGGCGGACGACCTGTTCCCTCCTGTGGCGGTCCGTGGCGCGTCGCTGTCGAGCGATCCCCGCATGTCGAACGACGGCGCCGGCTGGCACGCCCCGCGTGTGAGTGGCGTGGCGGCGACGCACGCGACCGTCCGGGTGACGCAGAACGGCGTTCTCCTGCACGAGATGGCCGTCCCGCCGGGGCCCTTCCTCATCGACGAGCTGCACGCCGCGGCGCGCGCGGGTGATCTCGACGTCGACATCGAAGAACGCGACGGTCACCACCGGCGGTTCCGTATTCCTTACTTTCCCGTGCCCGAACTCGTGAGCGAAGGCCGAAACCTGTTCAGTGTCGTCGCGGGACGGCCGGTGGCGACACGCGGGCGGGTATCCCGGCTGGCGCAGGCGACGTGGCGTCACGGACTGCCCCACGGTGTCACCTCGTCGCTGGGATGGCGTCAGGCCGGCGCGCGGACATCGCTGCTGGCCGGTGCGGCCGTCGACACGCTGGCGGGAGCCTTCGCCACGGAGGCGACACGGTCGGCGGGTGACGGGTCGCGCGGCGCGAGCTGGCGACTGCGTCATGGGCGGCGCTGGAGCGAACGCAGCGTGGCGTCGCTGTCGCTCAGTTGGGAGCGCGGCACGGGAACGGCTGAGCGAGGCGCCGTGGGTCGGGGTATCGCGCGTCGCTACGATGCGCTCCTGCAGCATGAGCTGGGTAACGGCGGTGGCTCGCTGAGCATCGCCCTTGGCCGTCGCGTGTACGGTCACGCCGAGTCGGCCGTCGAGCAGAACGTCGCCTGGATGCGCAGCTGGGGGCGGGCGGCGATCGACGTTTCCTTCAGGCGTTCGCGCGTACGCGACACGCTGGGTGTCCATCGCGATGTTTCCGGCCAGATCGGGTTCTCCATGCCCCTGGGTGTCGCGTCGGCGCCACTGGTGCATGTCGCGGCGCAAGCGGCGCGCCAGGGCGGTGCCCTGCGCGTCGGGCTCCACGGCAGTTCAGGCCGGGACGACGCGACGCTGTATTCGCTCGCCGCGACGACGCGGCGCGATAGCGGGGCGACGCTCGACGCCTCCGTCTCCCGTCGCCTCGGTGGCGGCGAGGTATCCGTGTCGGTCGAGCGGTCCCGGCTCGCGAATTCGACGGCTCTCGCGGCATCGGGCGGAATGATCCTGCACGCCGGTGGCGTGACGTTCGCCCAGCGCCTCGGCGAATCGATCGGACTGGTGCATGCCGCTGGCGCCCGCGGGGCCCGGCTGGGCGGATACAGCGATGTCACCGTGGACCGGCGCGGGTATGCGGTCGTCCCCTATCTGACTCCCTTCCGCTGGAACGCGGTGGATCTCGATCCGACGGGCACGTCGCTCGACCTCGGCATCGAAGCCACCCACCGGCGCGTGGCGCCCACCGCCGGCGCGGTCGTCTCGCTGCCATTCGCGACGCAGGTCGCGAGGACGCGTCTCATCGTCGTCCGCCGCCCGGACGGCAGCCCATTGCCTTTCGGTGCCGAGATCGTCGACCAGGCCGGCCGCTCGGTCGGTGTCGCCGGGCAGGGCGGCCAGGTGTTTCTTCGCTCGAACGACCCCGACGACCGCTGGACCGCGCGGTGGCCGGGTGACCCGGACGGCCGCTGCGATGTCCGCATCGTCGGCTCCCATCCCATCGCCTCCGGCGACACTCAACACACAGGAGTATGTGAATGATCCGCAGCATGCGTTCCCGAATCACCGGCCGGCGCGCCGTGGCCACCCTTTGCCTCATGGCTGCCACTAGCGCGGCATGCGCCGACGACACGGTCGATTTTCTCGTGAGGGGTGCGATCGTGCCCGCCTGCGGGCTCTCGGCCAGCCGCGTGAAGATCGATCTCGGCACGGTGACGGCGGCCGAACTGACGGCCGGTCATTCCGCCTGGCGTGGCGCGTCCTTCTCCGGCACCGATTGCGTCGGCGTGACCCGGGCGTCCGTCACCGTGGTCGCCCCGCCGTACGGGCCGGACCGACGCTATATCGCCACCACCGGCGGCGCCGGAGGCGTGGCCATCGAGCTGCAGACGGCGAGTGGCCAGCCGCTGCCGCCGGACGGCGTCACCGAAGCCCGTTTCCACTGGCCCTCGGGTCAGCCGATCCTGGCGTTCCAGGCCCGATACGTCCGCGTCGCCACCGTGAAGCCGGGTCCGGCGGGGGCGATGGCGCAGGTTCACATCCGCTGGGAATGACGCGCCCGCGAGGGCGCGGCGCGTTTGATTAGCGGCCGACGTTCGACCAAACTACCGGGTCAGGTCTGGCCTGCGCCAGACGACACGTACACGAGGGCAATCCATGGCACGCGGCATCAACAAGGTCATCATCGTCGGCAATCTCGGCGCGGATCCCGAAACCCGTTACACCGGGAGCGGTACGGCGATCACGTCCTTGCGCATCGCCACGTCCGAAGCCTGGACCGACAAGCAGAGCGGCGAGAAGCAGGAGCGCACGGAATGGCACCGCGTGAAGCTCTTCGGCAAGCTCGCCGAGATCGCCGGTGAGTACCTGAAGAAGGGCCGCCAGGTCTACATCGAAGGCTCGCTGCGCACCGACAAGTACACCGACAAGGACGGCGTCGAGCGCTATTCCACCGACATCATCGCCAACGAGATGCAGATGCTCGGCGGCCAGGCCGGTGGCGGCGAAGGCGGCGGCTTCGGCGGCGGTCAGGGTGGCCAGCGTTCCCAGCAGGCGCGCGGCGGCCAGGGTGGCGGCGGCTACGGCGGTGGTGGCGGCCAGGGCGGTGGCAACTGGGGCGGCGGCGGTGGCGGTCAGCGCGGCGGCAACTTCGGTGGCGGCCAGCAGCGCGGCGGCGACGACTACGGCCAGCCGCGCGGCGGCAGCGCGCCGCAGCGCTCGGCACCGCCGGCCAACGAAGGCTTCGACGACGACGATATTCCGTTCTGAGCAGCCGGAAACCTCGCAGAATCGAAAGCCCGCGCCAGTCGCGGGCTTTTTCGTTCCCGCAAACCCGCCTGTTGGAGCGGACCCGGCCGCGATGGCTCTTCGCGACAAAGCCACAGGACCTGTCCCGCCCGGCTCCAAAGGCGTCGCGGCAAGTCCGCTCCCACAACAGCACGACAGCCGCCTGTGGGAGCGAACCCGGCCGCGATGGCTCTTCGCGACAAAGCCACAGGTCCTGTCCCGCCCGGCTCCAAAGGCGTCGCGGCCAGGTCCGCTCCCACAACAGGACAACAGCCGCCTGTAGGAGCGGACCCGGCCGCGACGGCTCTTCGCGACAAGGCCACAGGACCTGTTCCGCCCGGCCCCAAAGGCGTCGCGGCCAGGTCCGCTCCAACCATCGCGTTACTAGAATCCCCGGGCCGCATCCACCAGCACGCGCTCGAGAGCCTCGGCGGCATCGGACAGCGACGCCTGGCGGTCGATGACGTATTCCATGACGCCGAGGTCTGGAAGGTCTTCTTCGACGCGCGCGAGACCTTCGGGCATCGCGTAGCCGGTGAAGGCGCTGATGCCGAGGCCGGCCATGACCGCGGCATGGACTACCAGCACGCTGCTGCTCACGACGGCGATGCGGTAGGGGCGCCCGGCGGCGTTCAGCGCTTCGAAGATGCGCTCTCGCGAAATGCTTGGCTGGGGATGCACGGCCAGCGGAATCATCGCTTCGCCGACGGGGCGCGGCGCCGTCGCGCTGCCGCACCAGTGAAGCGGCTCGGTGCGGACGACGTAGCCGCGCCGGCTTCCGCTCAGGCGCTTGGCGAACACGAGGTCGTGGCGGCCTTCGCTCAGTCCGCGGAACAGCTCGCCGCTGAGCCCCGTAGTGATGACGAGCTCGACCTCCGGATTGCGCTGCACGAAGCTGGCAAGCGCGGCGGCCAGTCGCGACGACGCGAAATCTTCGGGCAGCCCGACGCGGACGGTTCCGCTGAGAGGTGGCCCACAAACGCTCGTCATGGCCTCGTCCATGAGGTCGAGTATGCGCAGGGCATAACGGTGCAAGGTGTCGCCCTGCTGCGAAAGCCGCACGTTCCGCGTGTCGCGGTCGAAGAGGGGCAGGCCGACGAGGTCTTCGAGCCTGCGCACGTGCTGGCTCACCGTGGACTGGGACAGGCAAAGATGCTCGGACGCCACGGTGAAGCTGCCCGTGCGGGCCACCACGACGAAACTGCGAAGCAAGTCGGTCGGTAACGGCCTCATCGCGATCCCCGATAAATGCGCGCTGATAACTTCATAAATCGGGCCACCACGCGGGCGTAGGCTGTTCCTACCTCATCCCCACCCAGCGGAACGCTCCGATGAAAAGCAAATCCCTGATCGCTTCCATGGCCCTGGCCCTCGCCACCGCCACCGCCGCCTTCGTCGCCCCCGCCATGGCCGCGACGCCCGTGAAGGACATCGTGCTGGTGCACGGCGCCTGGGTCAACGGTAGCGGGTGGAAGCCGGTTTACGACATCCTGGTGAAAGATGGCTACCACGTCTCCGTGGCGGAACACCCGCTCACCTCCTTCGCGGACGACGTGACCGCGGTGAAGCGCATCGTGGACATGCAGGAGGGACCCGTGATCCTCGTCGGCCATAGCTACGGCGGCGCCATCATCACCGACGTCGGCAACGACCCGAAAGTGGTCGGCCTCGTCTACATCGCGGCGCACGCGCTGGACCAGGGCGAAACCGAAGTGTCGAACGGCAAGCGCTACCCCAGCGAAACCAGCAAGACGCCGGACATCCGGAAGACGGCGGACGGATTCCTGTACCTCGACCCGGCGAAGTACCCGGCGGACTTCGCCGCCGATCTCTCGCCGCAACAGGCACGGTTCGAGGCGAACGCGCAGGCCCTCACCGCGGCTTCGGTATTCGCGGCGCCGGCCGGACAGCCCGCCTGGAAGACCAAGCCGAGCTGGTACGCGGTGGCCACGGCCGATCGCATCATCAATCCCGATCTCGAGCGGATGTACGCGAAGCGCGCGAACAGCCACACGATCGAGGTGCAGGGGGCGAGCCACTCCGTTTACCAGTCGCACCCTAAGGAAGTCGCCGCGCTGATCGAACAGGCGGCGAACCAGTCGGTGAAATGACCACGCTCGGGCCCTGCCATCGGGCCCATGCGTCACGCAAGAAAAACGGGGCCATGTGGCCCCGTTTTCGTTCCGCTGGATCAGCCGCGATCAGTTCGTGCCATGCAGCGCGTGCTTGAGATCGCGCATCTGATCGTGGCCCGACTTCACCGAGACATAGGCCTCGTTGATCAGCGAACGCGTGCCGGCGGTCACGTCGGTGTCCTTCAGCGCGTCTTCGTACTTCGCCTTGATGTGGTCCTCGCCACGCTCGACTTCGTCGACGATCGCGGTGTCGTCCTTCGAGCTCATCTTCGCGCGGAGCTCGACGAACATGCGGTGCGCCTTGGCGAGCACGGTGCCGTCGTCTTCCGGGTTGCCGCCCAGCGCGCGAACCTGCTGCTGCAGCTTCTGCGTCACCTGACGACGCTCCGCGGCGCGCGACTGGAAGGTGGCGGCATAGCGGGTGTTCTCGGCGTCCTTCGCCGCCTCGCCGTAGCCCTCGGCGCTGTCGATCGTGGTCTCGATAAGGTTGTTCAGGACCTTGATGTCGTGTTCGGTGCTGCTGCTCATCGTCTTGGGCTCCTTGGTGACTTCGATGAAGTCGTTCGTAGGACCTCCAGCTTCGCCGTTGCGGGGTGCAGCGATCCGTGAAAGACGCGTGGCAGCCACGCACACACGCGGCAACCGTTCATTCAGGACGATGCGGCGCATACTTGTCGCTCACGCTTCCACCACGGGGATGTCCATGACAGCTCATCGTCGCGCGCTGGTCACCGGCGCATCGGCCGGCATCGGCGAAGCCTTCGCGCGCGAACTCGCGCGTCGCGGTCACGATCTCGTCCTCACCGCGCGCCGCGCCGACCGGCTCGAGGCGCTGGCGCGCGAATTGCGCGACCGTCACCAGATCGACGTGATCGTCGCACCGCTCGACCTCGCCCGTCCCGACGGCCCCGAGGCGCTGGTCGCCGCGCTCGACGCGCAGAATCTCGCGATCGACATCCTCGTGAACAACGCGGGCTATGGCGTGCCGGGTTATTTCGAGGAGCAGCCGTGGGCCACGCATGCGGCGTTCATCCAGGTGCTCATGACCGCGCCGGCCGAGCTCGCCTGGCGGCTGCTTCCCGGCATGAAGGCGCGCGGATATGGGCGCATCGTCAACGTGGCCTCGCTGGCCGGCCACGTTCCCGGCTCCGCCGGGCACACGCTGTACGCCGCATCGAAGGCTTATCTGATCCGTTTCTCACAGTCGCTGGCGCTGGAAGGCAAGGCCGCCGGCGTCCACACGACCGCGGTCTGCCCCGGATTCACGTATTCCGAGTTCCACGACGTCACCGGATCGCGCGAGCTGGTCTCGAAGATGCCGAAGTTCATGTGGATGGATGCGGCTACCGTGGCGCGCCAGGGCATGGAGGCCGTGGAGGCGGGAAAGGCGGTGCTCGTGAACGGCCGGGTCAACCGGTTCATCAAGGCCCTCTTCAAGGTGGTCCCCGATGCCCTGGCCCTGAATATGGTCGAGCGGCAGGGCCGGCGGTTCCGTACCGGACCCCAGCGGGGGTGATCGGCGGGCAACCGTGACCTCTGGCATAGGCCCCGTCGTCCGGTGGGGGCTAGCCTCGTCCGGTTTGCGGCGCCTTCCGCGCCGCCCTGCCGTCACCGGGGACTCTAGATGTCGACCAAACGCAACACGGCGCTGACCGGCGCCGTCCTTCTCGCCCTGATCGGGGCAGGCGCCTCGGCGCAGACCGTCACCACCGACGACTACCGCCGGGCGGACTCGTTCCTTTCCAACAACACCGCGCCCCTCGTGGACCACTCGGTCCAGCGCGTGACCTGGATCGACGACGGCCACTTCTGGTATCGCGACCACGACAAGGACGGCGACCAGTTCCTCACCGTCGACGCGGCGACGGGCCAGGCGACGCGCGCGTTCGATCGCGACAAGGTCGCGGCCGCGCTGTCCGCCGCGACCGGCAAGAAGGTCGACGCGTCGAAGCTGCCGGTGACCTCGTTCGTGGTGCGCCCGGACGACGGCATCGACATCACCTCGCGCGGCAAGCAGTACGTCTGCGACAAGGCGATCGGCAAGTGCGAGCTCGCCGCGGTGAAGAAGGACGCGAACGGCAAGCCGTACGGCGACGAGCCGGGCCTGAAGTCGCCCGACGGCAAGTCCGAGGCGTTCATCCGCGACTGGAACCTCTGGGTGCGCGATGTGGCGTCGGGCGCCGAAACGCAGCTCACCACGGACGGCGTCAAGGATTACGGCTACGCCACCGACAACGCCGGCTGGAAGCACACCGACGAGGCGATCCTCGTCTGGTCGCCGGATTCGAAGAAGATCGCCACGTTCCAGCAGGACCAGCGCAAGACGGGCGAGATGACCCTCGTCAGCGTCAATGTCGGCCATCCCAAGGTCGACACGTGGAAGTACCCGCTGCCGGGCGACAAGGACGTGACCATGATCGAGCGCGTCGTGATCGACGTGCCGACGAAGAAGCTCGTCCGCTTCAAGATGCCCGCCGACCAGCACCGCTCGACGATCTGCGACGACATCTCGTGCAGCCCGGGCGTGTGGGACGACGTGCGCTGGTCCGCCGACGGCAGGAGCATCGCCTTCGTCTCCACCGCGCGCGACCATACGCACGAGTGGTTCCGCGTGGCGAATCCCGAAACCGGCGACGTGCGCACCGTGTTCGAAGAAAAGGCCAGGACCTACTTCGAAGGCGGCAACGACATGGCCAACTGGCAGTACGTGCCCGAGACCGACCAGGTGATCTGGTTCTCCGAACGGAGCAACTGGGGCCACCTGTACATGTACAGCCTGAAGACGGGCAAGCTCGAGCACGCCATCACGCAGGGCGACTGGAACGTCACCCAGGTGCTGCGCATCGATCCGAAGACGAAGACGATCTGGTTCCGCGGCGTCGGTCGCGAGAAGGGCGTCGATCCGTATTACCAGCAGTTCTACAAGGTCGGTTTCGACGGCAAGGGCCTCACGCTGCTGACGCCGGAGAACGCCGATCACACCGTGTCCATGTCGAAGGACGGCACGTACTTCTTCGATTCGTACTCCACCATCGATACGCCGCCGGTCGCCGTCGTGCGTCGCGCGAACGACGGCACGACGGTCAAGGAGATCGCGCGTGCCGACATCTCGCGCCTGAAGGCGAAGGGCTGGGTGCCGCCGACCGCGTTCACCGTGAAGGCGCGCGACGGCAAGACCGATCTCTACGGCCAGATGTTCAAGCCGACGAACTTCGACGCGTCGAAGAAGTACCCGCTCGTCGTCTACATCTACCCCGGTCCGCAGGTCGGCTCCGTGCGCACGCGCAGCTTCATCCCGTCGCACGGCGACAACCAGGCGCTGGCCGAGCTCGGCTTCGTCGTGGTCGCGGTCGATGGCATGGGCACGCCGCTGCGTTCGAAGGCGTTCCACGACGCGTACTTCCAGAACATCGGCGACAACACGCTGCCCGACCAGGTCGCGGCCGTGAAGCAGCTGGTGAAGAAGTACTCGTGGCTCGACGGTAACCGCGTCGGCATCTGGGGTCATTCCGGTGGCGGCAATGCCACGGCCACCGCGATGTTCCGTTACGCCGATACGTTCAAGGTCGGCATCTCGGAGTCGGGCAACCACGACAACCGCAACTACGAGGACGACTGGGCCGAGAAGTGGCAGGGCCTGCTCGTGATGGACAAGGACGGCAAGTCCAACTACGACGATCAGGCGAACCAGAAGTGGGCGTCGGGCCTGAAGGGGCACCTGATGCTGGCCCACGGCACCTCGGACGACAACGTCCCGCCGTACGAAACGCTGCTCGTGGTCGACGCGCTGATCAAGGCGAACAAGGACTTCGACCTCGTGATGATCCCGAACGCCCGCCACGGCTACGCCGCCGCGACGCAGTACATGACGCGCCGTCGCTGGGACTACTTCGTGCGCTACCTCGCCGGCGGCACGCCGCCGAAGGAATTCGAGCTCACGCCGATGACGCCTCCGGGCGGTTGAGGAAAGAAAACCCCGCTCATGGCGGGGTTTTCTTTTTACGCCGGGCCCTTCCGCTTCGTAGGAGCGCGCCCTGCGCGCGACAGTCTTTCGCGAGGAGCGTCAGGGCCTGCCGCGCTTGGCAAAAAGCTGTCGCGCGCAGGGCGCGCTCCTACGTGGGTGTGGTCAGGCGACAGCCACGAAGTGCATCGCCACCGCGTTCATGCAATAGCGCAGGCCCGTCGGATCGGGGCCGTCGTCGAAGACGTGTCCCAGATGCGCGTCGCAGCGCGCGCAGCTGACCGCGATGCGTTCCTCGCTGAGGCTGCGGTCGGTCGTCTGCACGATGTTCTTCTTCGAGATCGGCTGCCAGAAACTCGGCCAGCCCGTGCCGGAGTCGAACTTGGTCGCGGAATCGAACAGCGCCGTGTCGCAACCGATGCAGCGGTAGATGCCGTTATCGTGGCGATCCCAGCCCTCGCCGGAATAGGGCGGCTCGGTGCCTTCGTGGCGCGTGACGTAATACGCGCGGGTGGAAAGTTTCTCCTTCCACTGCTCGTCGGTCATGACGACGCGCGCTTCGACGCACGTACCCAGCGGCTTCTTGTCCCGGCCGAAGCAATCGAGGGTCACATTGCCGCCCCGGGGAGCCGGGGCATCGGCGGCGATGGCCGGCCGGCCGGCACGCAGGAAAAAGGGTAGCGAAACGGACGCCGCGGCCGTCACGGCCAGGACGCCCAGAAAACGACGGCGATCGGGATCGTTGCGCATGGTGCCTCCGGACAGGGAGGGAGCCGCGAGGGCTCCGTCCCCTACCAGACCGGCGTCGGTCCGTGGAAATTACACGGTCAGTCGTTCACCCAGTGGCACTCGCGGTGGGTCTCGTACCGCGCGTTCTTGTCCTGGTGGTTCTTCTGGATCTGGTTGCCGGCGTAGCCACCACCGACGGCACCGGCCACGGTGGCCAGCGTCTTGCCCTTGCCGCCACCCACCTGGTTGCCCAGCAGGCCGCCGGCGACAGCGCCCACGCCGGTACCGATCAGGCGGTTGTTGTCCTTCGACTGGATTTCCTTGGTCTGCACGTCGCGGCACACCTGGTGCTGGCTACGGCGGGCCTGGGCCTCGACGGGCGAGGTGGCGATGGCGGCGGTGCCCGCAAGGGCGATCGCGGCGGCGGCGATAAGCGTGGTCTTCATGTCGGATCCTCCTTCTCGGTGGCCTTCAGGGATACCGCCGGGCTCGTGATGGACGGGTCAATCCGCGCCTCCGGAACGGGCCGGGTCGACATCGCGTATGGCCGCGGTTTAATCGGCGTGCCACGGGCCTCCGCGACGGCCTCGGTCAACTCGGCGCCCAGCAACAGGATCAACGCGGAGTAGTAGACCCACACGAGGAGCACCACGACGCCGCCGGCCGGTCCGTACGGGCCGCCCACGTTGCTGCGGTCGAGATAGATGGCGATGGCGAACTTGCCGACGGCGAACAGAAGGGCGGTGAGCGTGGCGCCGATCATGGCGTCGCGCCATTCGATGATCGCGTCGGGCAGCACCTTGTAGATGGCGCCGAAGATCAGGACGAAGACGGCGAGGGAAATCAGGATCTCGAGGACCTGCCACCCCGTGGTGCCGCCCCGGACGAAGACGGCGATGAGCGCGCTGGCCGAGAACGAGATGACCAGCAGGAACGCCAGCGAGAGGAGCAGCCCGAGCGCATGCATGCGCGCCCGCAGCCAGCCGAGGATGGCCCCTTTGGTCGATCCGGGGCGCGGCTGCAGGCTCCAGACCCGGTTCAGCGCGCCCTGTAGCTGGGCGAACACCGCCGACGCGCCGACGAGCGTCACGCCGAGACCGATGACACCGGCCATGCTGCCCACGCTCGGCCGCTGCTTGGCGTTCTCGATGACCAGCCGCACCGCGTCCGACGCCCGTGGGCCGACCAGCCCGTTCAGGCTGTCGATGAGCTGGGCCTGCCATTCGGGCCGCAGCGACGCCACGATCCAGAGCAGCAGCACGAGGAGCGGCGCGAACGAAAGCGCGGAATAGAAGGCGAGCGCGGCCGCGCGCGTCATCAGCTCGTCGTCGCTGAACCCCTTCGCGGTGGTCCGGATGACGCGCCAGGTGAGTTTCAGCCTCGAGTCCACGGCGGGAACCTCCGTTTTTTTGCCGCCCAGCTTCGGGGTTGGCGCGCGAAGGCGGCGTGGAGCGCCGCTATCCCCCGGCGGAATGCATGCGCGCGATGGCATCGGGAATGCCCTCGGCGCCGGCCACCTCGATGACACGCTCCCCGAGGGTGAAGTCGGCGACCAGCTCGTGCGCCCACGTGCTGTGGTACGGCATGTACACGCCGAAGCCGCCCAACTCGACGACGGGCGCGATGTCCGATTTCAGCGAGTTGCCGACCATAGCGAACCGCTCGGGCGCCACGCCGAACTCGGCGAAGAGCCGCGTATAGGCCGCCGGGTCCTTCTCGGAGACGATCTCGATGCGATGGAAGATGTCGGCCAGGCCGCTGCGCGCCACCTTGTACTCCTGGTGGAACAGGTCGCCTTTCGTGATGAGCACCACCCGGTGGTTGGCCGCCACGGCGGACACCGCTTCTCGGATCCCCGGCAGCAGCTCGACGGGATGGGCGAGCACTTCCTTGCCCAGCCGCACGATGCGGTGGATGTCCCGGGCCTCGATCCGGCCGTCGGTGAGCTCGATGGCCGACTCGATCATCGACAGCGTCATGCCCTTGGCCCCGTAGCCAAAGAGGGCAATGTTGCCGCGCTCGGTGGCGAGGAGGGCGTCGCGAAGGCCGCGACTGGCGAGGTCGACGTAACGACCCAGGATGGCCTCGAACGCCTCCTGCGCCTGGTCGTAGAACTCCTGGCTTCGCCAGAGGGTGTCGTCGCCGTCGAAGCCGACAAGGTCGATCATGGGATGCGCTTCCCGGTCATGCGAAGCGGGCTAGGATAACGCGTCCCCCGCCGCCATATCCTCTCGCGACCTGGATCGGGAGCTTCCCATGTACGAATTCACCGATATCGACTGCCCCTACTGCGGCGAGACCATCGAGGTCGCGGTCGACACCTCGGCGGGCAGCCAGACGTATATCGAGGACTGCCAGGTGTGCTGCCGCCCCATCGTCATGCGCCTCGTGGTCGATGCGTCCGACGAATCGTTCGAGCTCTCCGCGTCGGCGGAGAACGAGGGCTAGAAAAACGAAAGGCCCGGGAAGCCCGGGCCTTTCTCGGTGCATCGACGGGGCGTTCGATCAGAACGCCACGCTGGTCTTCAGGCCAAGCACGAACGCGTCGTCGTTCTGCTTGCTGCCGCCCGGATCCTTGATGTACTGAAGGTTCGGGCGGATCGCGATCGACGGGATCGGCGACCAGCTGTAGAACACTTCCGCCACGCGCTCGTAGCCGTCCTTGATCACGCCTTCGTTGCCCGGATTCAGCGCGTTGAACAGACGCTGGTTCTTCGCGGCGTAGCCGTTCGCGTGCGAACCGCCGAATGCGGCGCCGATGAAGTCGTTCGGGCGATCGAAGATGCCCTTGTACTCCATGCCGACGGCGAACTGGTTGTTCGTGGCGGACGTCGCGTGGTCGGCGGCCGTGTAGTTGAGGAACACGCTCGCACCCTTGCCACCGGCCACACCCGTGATCTGCTGCTGGAACGTGATCCAGGCGCCGCGACGCGAATCGTGCTGCAGCGGCGTGCCGCCGTTGGAGGCGAGCGGCAGGTGATCCTCGTTGAGGTAGAGGTCGTCGCCGTCCGACGTGTTGTACCAGACGCCTGCGCGATAGGAGCCGGGCAGGCCGTTGACCGACGGCTTCCAGCCGAATTCCAGCGGAATCAGCGCGCCGGTGGTGCCGCTCGGGAAGTTCGGCTTCCAGCCGTTACGGCGCGCGTAACGGTCGTCGACGTACTTCGGGTTCATCTGGTACGCGGCGATCTGCACGAAGGTTTCCTTCGTGGTGTCGAGCTTGAGCACCGTGGCCCACTGGCTGGTCGGCCAGTTCACCCAGTAGTCGCCCACGATGTTGCCGGGCTGGGCGCCGCAGAAGTTGAGGTTCTGGAAGTCGCACGAGAACTGGTTGATGTCCTCGCCGACCGGCAGGCGGCCGACCTTCCAGGTGAGGCGGTCGTCGAAGAACTTCTGTTCCAGCGAGAAGATCGTCAGGTGCCAGGTCTGGCCGCGACCGTAGACTTCCTGGATCAGCTGGTTGGTGCCGATGTTGGCGTCGGCGCCGATGTTCCGGCCGTTACGATCGGTGACGACGATCTTGAAGGTGGCGCCGCTCCATCCCCAGAGCTTCTCAAGATCGAACGCGCTGCCGAACTTCCACTGGTCGGTGTAGCGGGTGATGCGGCGGTCGCCGCCGGAATAGTTGTGCGCGGCTTCGAAGCCGTAGCCGAAGTCGAACGTGATGCCCTTGTCCGCGAGGCGCGTACGCTCACCGCCCCAGTCGCCGAACAGATACTTGCTGCTCGCCATCTCGCTGGTGTCCGACTTCATGGAGTCGTCCTGCGCGTGGGCGGCGGTGGCGCCGAGCGCAAGGCAGGCCAGGACCGTCTTCGCAAGGGGATGCCTGATGAATGAATGGCGCATGTACCCTTCTCCCTGAAAGAAAAATTATGCTTTTTCGTACGTCGATTTTGTTTATATCAGTTGCGACGCAGCATCTTTTCACTACGCACAACCGAGCAATCATAGAGCTTTTGTCATATCAAAGCGTAGGCATCGCGAACTCGGCGCCAGTGCTTTCACTGTGGTTCAGCCAACGCTGTGTAATGGCCTTCTGCCTTGTGTAAAACCTTACGGATTCCGGTCCGTGGGCGTGGTGATCGCCCATCAGGCTCTTCTTCCAGCCGCCGAAACTGTGAAACGCCATCGGCACGGGGATCGGCACGTTGATGCCGATCATGCCCACCTGAACGCGATGCGCGAATTCCCGCGCCACCTGTCCGTCACGCGTGAAGATCGCCGTGCCGTTGCCGAACTCGTGGTCGTCGACCAGTTTGAGGGCGCTCGCGAAATCGGGGACGCGGACGACGCACAGTACCGGTCCGAATATCTCTTCCTTATAAACCCGCATCGATGGCGTCACGCGGTCGAACAACGTGCCGCCGAGGAAAAAGCCTTGCTCGCAACCGGCGACGCGATGCCCGCGACCGTCGACCACGAGCTCCGCGCCGGCCGCGACGCCGTCGTCGATGTAGCCGGTGATGCGATCGCGATGGACACCCGTCACCACCGGTCCCATGTCGACCGACTCGTCCAGGCCGTGCCCGATGCGCAGCGCTTCCACGCGAGGTGCGAGTTTCGCGACGAGGTCGTCCGCCGTGGCTTCGCCGACGGCGACGGCGACGGAGATGGCCATGCAACGTTCTCCCGCCGCACCGTACCCGGCACCCAAAAGGGCATCCGCGGTCTTGTCCAGATCCGCGTCGGGCATGACGATCATATGATTCTTGGCCCCACCCAAGGCTTGGACGCGCTTGCCCTGCGCGCATCCACGCGCGTAGATGTACTCGGCGATCGGCGTCGAACCGACGAAACTGACGGCACGGACCAGATCGTGATCGAGGAGCGCATCCACCGCGGTCTTGTCACCATGGACGACGTTGAACACGCCATCGGGAAGACCAGCTTCCTTGAGCAGCTTCGCCAGCTCGACGGCCAGCGTCGGATCGCGCTCGGAGGGTTTCAGCACGAACGTGTTGCCGCAGGCCACGGCCATCGGGAACATCCACATCGGCACCATGGCGGGGAAATTGAACGGCGTGATGCCCACGCACACGCCGAGCGCCTGGCGCATCGTCCACGCGTCGATGCCGTTGGCGATCTGTTCGGTGTATTCACCCTTGAGCAGCTCGGGAATGCCGCACGCGTACTCGACCACTTCGAGGCCGCGCACGAGTTCGCCCTTCGCGTCCGAAAGCACCTTGCCGTGTTCGGAGACGATGATGCGCGCGAGGCGATCCATGTCACGTTCGATGAGTTCCTTCAGGCGGAACATCACGCGCGCGCGCTTCAGCGGCGGTGTCTGCGACCACGCGGGGAACGCGGCGTGCGCCGCACGCACGGCGGCATCGACATCGGCGACCGAGGCGAGATCCACCTCGGCGGCGGGCACGCCGCGCGCGGGATCGTAGACAGGCGCGCTACCGGAGGGCGAGCCGGCGTAAGGCTTGCCGGCGATGAAGTGGCCGATGCGGGGAAGGGTCTGGCTCGACGGCTGGGCTGACATGATCGTGTGTACTCCGACCGCGCGCGTCAGCGCGCGATCATCCATTCGTGGGCGGGGTCGTTGCGGAAGTGCCATTCGCGGCGCGGGCCGGCCATGACGTTGAGGTAGTAGCCGCGATAACCGTGCGGCATCACCACGGGGTGGTAACCGCGCGGGACCATTACGACGTCGTGATCGCCGACGGCCATCGACTCGTCGATGTCGCGCGTGTCGGTGTAGACGCGCTGGAACGCGAAGCCCTGCGGCGGGTCGACGCGGTGGTAGTAGGTCTCCTCGAGCACGCTCTCCTCGGGCAGCGCGTCCGTGTCGTGCTTGTGCGGCGGATAACTAGAGGAATGGCCGGCGGGCGTGAGCACCTCGACGACGAGCAGCGATTCGGCAGGCTCGGTCTCGGGCAGGATGTCGCAGACATAACGCGTGTTCGCGCCGGTGCCGCGCACCGAACGCTTCATCGTCGACGGTTCGATGTGGCGCACCCCATGCTTGCCGCTCGCGGGTGCCGAAGCGACGGCGATCTCGGCGTCCGTGGACGCGACGATCTCGTACACGGACGACGGTGGCGCATAGACCGCGTGCGGAGAGGTGTCGTCGAAGACGCTGGCGCGACCGCCGAGTCCCTGCCACGACGCCTCGCCGACGCGGACGTCGACCGTGCCGGTGAGGATCACCAGGCAACCTTCGCGATCGGCGGGAAGTTCGATGCGCGTCGTCGCGCCGGCGGCGAGCCGGCGCGCCTCGAAGCCGACGTGCTTCCAGTGCGCGGTCTGCGGCGTCACCTTGACGATGGCTTCGCCGGTGGGCATGGCCTTGACCAGGAGCGTCATGCGACCTCCCTGACCGTCTCGCGGTCGAGCAGGGTACGCAGCGTGTCGTAGCCCTTCTTCGCGTACGCGTAGCTCGGTGCCACGGCCGGATCCTGCTCGGCTTCGACGACGAGCCATCCGCGATAGCCGTGCGACTGCAGGCGCGCGACGATCGACGCGAAATCGATGACGCCGTCGCCGGGCACGGTAAACGCGCCATTGAGCACGGATTGCAGGAACGTCCATTGGCGGTTGCGGGCGAGGCGCACGATGCCGGGGCGCACGTCCTTGCAATGCACGTGACAGATCCTGGCGATGTGGCGGTCGAGCACGGCCAGCGGATCGCCGCCACCGAAATAGGTGTGACCGCTGTCGAAGAGCAGGCCGACCTCGTCGCCGGTGTTGGCCATCAGCTGGTCGATGTCCTCGGGCGATTCGACATAGGCGCCCATGTGATGGTGGTACGCGAGGCGCACGCCGTGGGAGAGCGTGAAGCGCGCGAACTCGGTGACCCGCTCGCCGTAGCGTTTCCAGTCGTCCGCGCCGCGAAAGCGTGGGCGCTTGTACAGCGGCACCGGCTCGCCCTGGATGGCATGGGCGACCTCGCCGTAGACCATCACCTTGCAACCGTTCTCCGCGAGCAGGCGCAGATGCTTCGCGACGGCCTCCGTCTCTTCCTTCGCGTGGCGCTCCCCGAGGCGGCCCGAGTACCAGCCGGAAACCACGGCGAGGTCGTACCCCGCCATCAGGTCGCGCAGGGCCGCGGGTTCCTTCGGAAACTTGTTGCCGAGTTCGAAGCCCTCGTAGCCGATGGCCTTGCCTTCTTCGAGCGCGGTCGAGAGCGGAATCTCGCCGCCGAGCGACGGCAGGTCGTCGTTGCTCCAGGAGATCGGGTTGATGCCGATGCGGATCGAATCGTTCTTCATGCTGGCGTAATCCTGGCCTTGCGGCCGGCGAGGGCGGTCTCGTAGTCCGTGCGCGCGTCGCGCACGCCCTGCCGCGTGGAGACTTCCGGCACCGCCACGTCCCACCATACGCCGCCTTCGGCGGTGGTGCGCGTGTGGTCGGTATCGATGCTGATGAGATAGGTGCGGTCGGCCGCGCGTGCCCGTTCGAGGGCATGTTCGAGCCCGGCGATGTCGGCGACGTGTTCGGCGATGGCGCCGAGGCTGCGCGCGTGGGCCGCGAAGTCGATCATGGGGGCGCCGTGCCGGCCCTGCACGCAGTCGTCGAACATGTTGTTGAACGGCGCGCCGCCGGTCGCCTGCTGCAGGCGGTTGATGCAGCCATAGCCGCGATTGTCGAGGAGCACGATGATCAGCTTCGCGTCGAGCATCACCGACGTCGCGATCTCCGAGTTCATCATCAGGTAGCTGCCGTCGCCGACCATGACGATCACCTCGCGGTCGGGCGCGGCCATCTTCACGCCGAGCCCGCCCGCGATCTCGTAGCCCATGCAGGAGTAGCCGTACTCCATGTGATAGCCGCCGGGCGTTTCGGTGCGCCAGAGCTTCTCCAGTTCGGCGGGCAGCGTGCCCGCGGCGCAGACGACGATGTCGCTCATCGCCGACCGCGGCGACGAACGCTGCACCGCGCCGATCACCTCGCCGTCATACGGCAGGCGTCCTGGCGGCGCGTCCCGCTGTCCGGTGATGCGCGAGACGATGTCCACCCATTCGCTCGCCGCCTGCCGTGCGCGTGTCGTCCATGCCTCGGGTGCGGCCCAGTCCTCGAGACTGAAGCTCAGGTCGTCGAGTACCTGTGCCGCGTCGCCGACGCACTCGATGCCCTCGCCCTTCAGCGTATCGAACGCGTTCACGTTGATCGACAGGATCGGCACGTGCCGGAACAGGGCGTTCGAGCCGGTCGTGAAGTCCTGCAGACGCGTGCCGACCGCGATGACGAGGTCGGCCTCCGGCAGTAGCGCGTTGGCCGCGGTGGAACCGCTGACGCCGGCGGGACCGAGGTGCAGCGGATGGTTCCATGGCAGCGCGCCCTTGCCGGCCTGCGTCTCGCAGACCGGCACGCCGTGCTTCTCGGCGAACGCCATCAGCTCGGGCGTGGCCTTCGCGTACAGCGCGCCGCCGCCCGCCACGATCACCGGCCGTTCCGACGCCTCGATGGCGTCGAGGGCCGCCATCAGTTCGTCGTCGGTGGGCTGCGGCGCACGGAACACGATCTCGCGCGGCTCGAAGAACGAGGCGGGGAAATCATAGGCCTCGGCCTGCACGTCCTGCGGAAGCGCGAGCGTCACCGGGCCGCAAAGGGCCGGATCGGTCAGCGTGCGGATCGCCCGGGGCAGGGCGGTCAGCAGTTGTTCCGGCCGCACGATGCGATCGAAGTAGCGCGACACCGGCCGGAAGCAATCGTTGACCGAGACGGTGCCGTCGCTGAAATCCTCCAGCTGCTGGAGGACGGGATCGGGCGCGCGCGAGACGAAGATGTCGCCGGGAAGCAGCAGGACGGGGAGGCGGTTCACGTGCGCGAGCGCCGCGGCGGTCACGAGATTCGTGGCGCCCGGGCCGATGGACGTCGTGACCGCCATCATGCGGC
This sequence comes from Luteibacter sp. 329MFSha, assembly GCF_900111665.1. Taxonomy (NCBI): domain Bacteria; kingdom Pseudomonadati; phylum Pseudomonadota; class Gammaproteobacteria; order Lysobacterales; family Rhodanobacteraceae; genus Luteibacter; species Luteibacter sp. 329MFSha. Next base: position 381,893 of record NZ_FOJE01000002.1, read on the forward strand.
GGCGCATGTTCGTCTTCGCGTAGGCGATCGCCGCATGGGCCATCGCCTGCTCGTTGTGCGCGCGGTAGGTCGGCAGTTCGTCGCGGATGCCGTGCAGCGCCTCGCCCAGTCCCGCGACGTTGCCGTGCCCGAAGATGGCGAACACGCCGCCGAACAGCGGCACCGCTTCTTCCTGGTCCGCGTCGCGGCCGCGTAACGCGGCGAGGTAGCGGACCAGCGCCTGCGCGCAGGTCAGTCGGATCGTCTCGCTCATGCGGCGGCACCTTCTTCGATCCGGCGGCCGGTGCTCCGGCCGTCGCGCCACAGCGCGATCATGCGCTCGAAGGATGCCTGCGCCTGCGCCACCAGCGCGTCGTCGTCGATGTCTCCGGCGAGCCACGCGCGGGCGCAGTCGGCGAAGATGGTGCGGCCGACCGCGAAACCGCGGCACGTCTCGCTCGCCGACGCGTCGGCGAAGCCGGCGGCCAGCGTCTCGGCCGGCGCGTTCAGGCCGAGCAGGAGCACGCCACGGCAATGCGGGTCGCGTTCGTGGATCAGGGCGTCGATCGCCGCCCACGCGTCGCGGCGGGGCGGGCACAGTTTCCACCAGTCCGGGCGGATGCCGAGGTTGTAGATACGCTTCAAGGAGCGCAGCACCTTCTCGTCGCGCACGACGGGATCCGGGCAGCCGGGCGGAATGACTTCGAGCAGCAGCTCGTGACCGCTGAGCGTCGCCGCGTCGTACAGGCTGCGGAGCTGCGTTTCCTGCTCCACGCGCAGCAGGGGATCGGCGTCGGGATCGAAGGCCACGAGGCATTTGATGACGTGCTCGCGCGGCCAGGCGACGAGCTGGCTGCCGATGGACCGTCCGCGTTCCAGTTCGAGCGGATTCGATCCGGAGACCTCGACGGGACGGCCGATCCACCAGCCGCGGCCGGTGGCGGCGTTCAGGGCGTCCTGGCCGTATCGGTCGTCGGCCAGGAGACCGACATGGCCCTGCAGCCTGCCGGCGCGCTCGGTGGCGGCCACCGCCTCGACGAGGAGTTCCTTCAGGCGGGGAATCCGCGCCTCGTCCGCGCCGGCCTGACGCGCGATCTCGAAGAACGGCACGCGGTGGTCGAAAGCGAACACGTAGAGCTCGTCCCACGCCTTGCGCGGCACGGCGGTGCGGTGCAGGTGCGACAGGTCGGCGTCCAGATCGGGGCGACGGATCGTGCCTTCCCTTGCGAGGAATGCGTCGAGTTCCGCGCGGCCCGGCATCGCCGGCGCGCAGCCGTGGCGCGACACGACGATGGCGCCGCACGCGTTCGCGAAGGCGCACGCGCGTTCCACCGTCTCGCCACGCAGCCAGCCGGCGAGGAAGCCCGACAGGAACGCGTCGCCGGCGCCGAGGACGTTGAGCACGTCCACGCGGCTGCCGCGGAAGGTGGGTGCTTCGTCGATGTCGGCCGGCACGGCGCCGTCGACGATGCTGCAACCCAGGGGCCCGCGCTTGACGACGAGCGTGGCGTTGCTGATCCCGCGCACCGCGCGCAACGCGGCGAGGAGATCCTCGCTGCCGCCCGCGATGTGGAATTCCTCCTCGGTGCCGACGATGACGTCGAACCCGCCGAGGATGCCCTGTAGGTGCGCGGTGACGTGATCGGCGGCGACGAACCGTCGCTCGCCCTCGCCACGGCCCGTCAGGCCCCAGAGCACGGGGCGATAGTCGATGTCGAGCACCGTGCGCACGTCGTGCTTGCGGGCGAGTTCGAGCGCCCGCGTGCTGGCGGCGAGCACCCCGGGCGTGGACAGGTGCGTGCCGGTGATCGCGAGCGCGCGGCAGGAGGCGATGAACGACTCGTCGATGTCGCCGGCGTCGATCGCCATGTCCGCGCAGTTCTCGCGATAGAACAGCAGCGGGAAGGTGTCGCGATCCTTGATGCCGAGGATGGCCAGCGCCGTGAGCCGCTCGGCGTCGACCTTCACCTGACTGGTGTCGCAGCCTTCGGCGTCGAGGGTTTCGGTCAGGAAACGGCCCATGTGGTCGTCGCCGACGCGAGAGAGCATCGCCGAGCGCAGGCCGAGCCGCGCGGTGCCGAAGGCGACGTTCGCCGACGAGCCGCCGAGGTACTTCGCGAAGCTCGTGACGTCCTCGAGGCGGGCGCCGATCTGCTGGCCGTAGAGATCCACCGCGAGCCGGCCGAGGCAGGCGACGTCGATGGGGCGGGAGGCGGAGCGGGGCAGGGGACTACGCATAGGGGTTCCGTGTTCAGGCCGCGCGGCCTTCCAGTTCGTCGACGAGGCTCTGGATCTCGGTGCCGCCGGCCATCATGTCCAGCACCGCTTCCTTCGTGATGTCGCTCTTGGCGAACGTGCCCATCGACTGGCCGCGATTGAGCAGCGTGAAGCTGTCCGCGATCGGGTAGGCGTGGTGCACGTTATGGGTGATGAAGATCACCGAGATGCCGCGCTCGCGCGCGCTGTGGATGAGCTTGAGCACGTTGCACGACTGCTTCACGCCGAGCGCCGCCGTCGGCTCGTCGAGGATCAGCACCTTCGCGCCGAAGTGGATCGCGCGCGCGATGGCGAGGCATTGCCGTTCGCCGCCCGACATCGTGCCGACCGGCTGGCTCGCGTCGCGCACGCGGATGCCCATCTCGGCCAGCTTGTCGCGGGCGGTCTCGTTCGCGTAGTTCATGTCGATGACGGGGATGCAGCCGAACAGCTTCTTGCGCGGCTCCCGGCCGGCGAAGAAGTTGCGGGCCACGCTCATCAGCGGCACCAGCGCGAGATCCTGGTAGACCGTGGCGATGCCGCGGTCCAGCGCCTCGCGCGGCGAGTTGAAGCGGACGTCCTCGCCCTCGACGCGGTAGGTGCCGGTGCTCGGCTGGTGCACGCCCGCGAGCGTCTTGATGAGCGTGGACTTGCCGGCGCCGTTGTCGCCGAGCAGGCAGTGCACCTCGCCGCGCTTCAGTCGCAGCGTCACGCCCTGGAGCGCGATCACGGTGCCGAAGTACTTGCTGACGTTGTCGAGTTCGAGGATGTAATCGTCGGCCATGGTGGCGCTCCTCATTTCGTGGCCGCGGCGCGGCTGCGGATGTAGTGGTTGAACAGCACCGCCAGCAGCAACATGCCGCCGAGGAAGACGCGGTACCAGTCGGAATCGATGTTGGTGTAGGAGATGCCGATCTGCACGACGCCGAAGATCAGCGCGCCGAAGCAGGCGCCGATGACGGAGCCGAAGCCGCCGGTCAGCAGCGTGCCGCCGATGACCACGGCGATGATCGCCTCGAACTCCTTCTGCAGGCCGCGGTCCGCAGCCGCCGAGCCGACGTCGGCCACCTGCAGTACGCCGAACAGGCAGGCGCAGAAGGCGGTCAGCACGAACAGCGAGATCTTCACGCGGCGCACGGGAACGCCGACGTTCTTGGCCGCGTTGGCATCGCCACCGACCGTGTAGATCCAGTTGCCGAAACGGGTGCGCGCCAGGACGAAGCCCGCGGCGAGCGCCATCACGATCCACCACACCAGCACCTTGGGCAGGCCGCCAACGACCGGCTCGCCGCTGGGCAGCTTCTCGATGAGGTTCATCGAGGCCAGTCCGCTGAAGAGCCAGTGGAGCGTCGTGCCCTGGAACAGCGCGGAGACGACCGGGTCGTTCGTGAACTTGTCGCCGACACCGCTGACGATCGTGCTGTTGGCGAAGCTGGTGGAGAGCACCAGCGTCAGGCCGCGGAGGATGAACATGAAGGCGAGCGTGACGATGAACGACGGCAGCTTCGTGCGGACCACGAGGTAGCCGTTGAGCGCGCCCAGCGCCATCGAGCCGGCGAAGGCGAAGATCACCGACGCCCACAGCGGCCAGCCGAGGTACATCGGGGGAATGGCCACCATGACGCCGGCGAAGCCGATCATCGAACCCATCGACAGATCGAATTCGCCGGCGATCATGAGCAGGCAGGCGCCCACGGCGATGATGCCGAGGTACGCCGCGACCTGCGCCCAGTTGATGACGCCATCGAGCGCGAACATGCCCGATCCGCCGGCGGTGATGCCGAAGAAGACGAAGACGAGCACGGTGCCCGCGATGGAGCCCAGTTCGGGCCTGTCGAGCAGGACGCGCCACGGGGATATCTTCCGTACGCGCTCGTCCGTGGGTTTCGTCGCTTCCGGCGTCGTGGCGCGGGTGTTCTGGATCATGTGGGTGACGCTCTCGTTGATGGCGCTCATGGACGGTACTCCTGCCGGTCAGCGGTACTGGCCGGCGTACTTCTCGACGGTGGCGACGTTGTCCTTGGTGACGAACGCCGGGCCGGAGCTGACGCCGGTGGCGGTGTAGATCGGCTTGAGGTCGTACTGCTTCAGGCGCGCCTGGAACTTCGGGTTGGCCTTCAGCGCCGCGATGATCGCCGCCGGATCCTTCGTCTTCTGGTCGTTGGCGATGATCAGCGCCGCGATGCCCATGTAACCCTGCAGGTACGGCTGCTGATCGATCGCGTACTGGATCACGCCGGACTTGATGCCGCCGATGATGGCGGGGGAGAGATCGAAGGTGCCGAAGTCGATCTTGCCGGTCAGGCGCATGTCCTGGACCACCTTGATCGTCGGCTCGGCGGCGTTGGGGCCGAGCGCGAGGATCGCCTGGGTCTTGGGATTGCTGCGCAGGTAGGCGCTGACCTTGCTGGCGACCACGGTCGGGTCCATGCCCGTGTCGATCATCGAGGTCTTGCGCCAGTCCTTCACGCCGATGGCTTCGGCGAAGCCCTGGCAGCGCTCGAACGAGGCGTTGTTGGTCGCGTAGTGGTTCACGCAGACGAAGCTCGTGATGCCCTTGGCCTTGGCGCGTTCGCCCGCCGCCTTGCCGGCTTCGTATTCGCCCTGGCCGATGTGCATGATCGCGCCGATCTTCTTGCTCTCCGCCGGCGTGCCGGAGTTGATCGTGACGATGGGAATGCCCTTGGCCGAGACCTTCTTCGCCGGCCCTTCGAGCACGGAGTAGTTCGCGATGTCGAACGCGACGCCCTTGTAGTTGCGAGCGGCGGCGGACTCGAGTTGGCGGGCCATCTCGCTCAGGTCGCCGTTGCCCGAGCCGCGGTAGTCCACGGAAACGCCGAAGTCTTCGCCGGCCTGCTTGATCGCGTTCTTGATGGTGTTCCACCACGAATCGGAATCCGCGGCGTGGGTAACGAGAACGTAACGGTCGCCCGGCGCGGCGCGGGAGGCGGGGGCGGCGGCGCCCAGACCGAGGGCGAGAGCGGCTGCCAGCGTGGCGTGGAACAGTTTGGATCGCATATTTCCTCCCCGAGTGACCGCATCGCGGTCGGATGGATGGATTGACGTGACTGCGATGCGGCCTGGCGGCCGCTGTTTGTGCCGAAAGCGGACCGAGCATGGACCGCCTGTTCCAGCGTTGCAATTTGCATTGCAGCAAAAAAATAAATGGAAAAAACGTTCCATCCCGTGCTTGAATGCGCCGGTCACCGCAGGAGACGCCGATGGCCAAACGCAGCGAAGCCGATGCCCTCATGCAGCGCATCGCGGAGGAATACGAGGCCCTGCCGCGCCAGCTGCAATGCGTCGCCCGTTACCTTGAGGAACATCGCAGCTCGATCATGGTCCAGCGCGTCGGCGAGATCGCCGAGGGCTGCGGCGTGCATGCGTCGGCGGTGGTCCGCTTCGCCCAGCGCTTCGGTTACTCCGGCTTCTCCGAGATGCAGGCCGTGTTTCGCGACGCGTGGGCCGCGCAGGCGTCGCCATCGCGCAGCTACCAGCAGCGCATCCGCAGCGTCATCAAGGGGCGTACCGACGGCGTGTCCGCGGTGGAGATCGCCTCGCGCTTCATCGATGCCAGCCGCGCCGGCCTCGACGAGCTCGCGGCGGAGATCGACGAGGCGCGCTTCCAGAAGGCGGTCGACATGCTGGCCGGCGCCGAGAACATCTACGTGATGGGCGTGCGCCGCTCGTTCGCGATCGCGACGTACATCGCCTACGCGTTGCAGCACACGCAGAAGCGGGTCCACCTGGTGAACGGCCTGGGCGGCATGTTCCGCGAGCAGCTGCGCAGCATCGGCAAGGGCGATGCGCTGATCGCGATCAGCTTCCCGCCGTTCGGCAAGGAAACCCTTTACGCCATGCGCGTCGCGCAGCAGCACAAGGCGGGCGTGCTCGCCATCACCGAGAGCGATCTCGGCCCGCTGGCGCGGCATTCCGATGTCCTGCTCAAGGTGAAGGAGGGCAGCGCGTTCGCCTTCCGTGGTCTCACCAGCACGATGTGTCTGTGCCAGGCGCTGTTCGTCGCGCTGGCCTACAAGCTTGAACTGACCGTTGAAGAAACGATTCCCCGAGGAGAATACGATGATTGAAGTAGCCGTTTTCGGTGCCGGTCGCATCGGCAAGATCCATGCGGGCAACGTCGCCCGGCATCCGGAGGCGCGCCTGCGCTACGTGGTCGACGTGCACGAGCCCTCGGCGCGGGAACTGGCCGGGAAACACGGCGCGAAGGTCGCGTCGGTCGACGAGGCGCTTAACGATCCGGCGGTGGGCGCCGTCGTGATCGGTTCGAGCACGGATACGCATGCCGACCTCATCCATCGCGCCGCCGCCGCGGGCAAGGCCATCTTCTGCGAGAAGCCCGTCGACCTCGACGTGGAACGCGCGCGCTCCTGCCAGGCGGCGGTCGAGAAAGCCGGCGTGGTCTGCATGATCGCCTTCCAGCGACGGTTCGATCCCACGTTCTCCTCGCTCAAGAAACGGCTCGACGAGGGCGAGGTCGGCACGCCCGAGCTGCTGATCGTCACGAGCCGCGATCCCGGCGCGCCGCCGGTGAGCTACATCAAGAGCTCGGGCGGCATCTTCAAGGACATGCTCATCCACGACTTCGACATCTTCCGCTGGATCCTCGACGACGAGGCGGTCAGCGTGCATGCGACGGGGAGCTGCCTGACCGACCCCGCGATCGAGGCGGCCGGCGACATCGATACGACGGCGGTCACGATCCGCACGAAGAGCGGGAAGCTCTGCCAGATCAACACCTCCCGCCGCGCGGCTTATGGATACGATCAGCGCTTCGAGGTGCTCGGCAGCAAGGGCATGCTGCAGGCGGGCAACGTCGCGCCGACGCAGGTCGTCTCGCACGGCGCGGCGGGCATCGTGCACGACCTGCCCGAGCACTTCTTCCTGGAGCGCTACCGCGAGGCCTATGCCGCCGAGATCGCGCACTTCTTCGATGCGCTGGCGGCGGGAACGCCGGTGCGTACGACGATCGCCGACGGCATCAAGGCCCTGGAGCTCGCCGAGGCCGCGGCGCGGTCGTGGCGCGAAGGCCAGGCCGTGGCCGTCGGCATCTGAGGGGCGGCATCATGACGTCCCTTCGTATCGGCCTGGCCGGCCTCGGTCGGCTGGGCCAGCGTTACGCCGAGAACCTCGCGCGGGCGGTGCCGCGCGCCGAACTCGTCGCGGTGTGCAGCCCCGTGGACGCGGAGCGCGCCTGGGCGCGCGAGGCGCTCGCGGTGCCGGCGATCCACGAAACCTACGAGCAACTGCTCGCCGATCCGTCGGTGGACGCCGTGTTCCTGGTGACGCCGACGTCGTTGCACGCGAGCCAGATCGAGCAGGCGCTCGACGCGGGCAAGCACGTCTTCTGCGAAAAGCCGTTGTCGCTCGACACGGAGGACTGCCGTCGCGCCGCGGCGCACGCCGCCGCGTCGGACAAGCGGGCGATGGTGGGATTCGTGCGCCGCTTCGACGAGAGCTATCGCCATGCCTTCCAGCACATCGAGGCGGGCGGCATCGGGCGACCGTTTCTCGTCTACTCGCAGACGACCGATCTGGCCGATCCGAGCGGCGCGTTCCTGAAGTTCGCGCCGACCAGCGGCGGCATCTTCCTCGATTGCAGCGTGCACGACATCGACCTCGCGCGCTGGCTCCTTGGGCGGCCGAAGGCGGTGAAGGTGTACGCGACCGGGACGGTCGCGATGTATCCGCCGCTGGAGGCGATGGGTGACGTCGACAACGGCATCGCGACCGTCGAGTTCGAGGGCGGCCGCATGGCGATGTTCTACGCCTCGCGCACGCAGGCGCACGGACACGACACGCATACCGACATCACGGGCACCGCGGGCCGGTTGAGCGTGGGGCGCAACCCGCGGGCGGACCGCGTGGAGATCGCCGACGCGAGCGGCATCCGCAATACGGTGCTGCCATCGTTCTACGAGCGTTTCGCGCCGGCGTTCGTGACTCAGGCGAGGCATTTCGTCGATGCGATCCTCGACGGCACGCCGTTCGACCTGACGATGGACGACGCGGTCGAGGCGACGCGCATCGCCGTGGCGTTGCGCGAGTCGCTCCACCGGGGGCAACCCGTGACGCTGTGACGCGCCATGGCGCGGATCGCCGATGCGATCGGCTCCCAGCCTCCGGTAGTTGCAAAAGGTGCTACCGAAGGGGTGGGAGCCGATCGCATCGGCGATTTCCTTCAATGACGCGCCGCAACATCGGGCGGTATAATGGCACCCATGTCGCTCCCACCCCTCGTCCCCCAGCGTGGCCGGCGTTTCGCCGTCACCGCGCGGATCCTGTCCGCGGTCGTCTTCTCGTTCGTCTGTTACCTCTGCATCGGCGTTCCGCTCGCGGTGCTCCCGGGCTTCGCGCACCACGACCTCGGTTACTCGACGATCGTGGCGGGCCTCGCGGTCAGCGCGCAGTATCTTGCGACGCTGCTCAGCCGGCCGCACGCGGGACGCATGGCGGACGCGATGGGGCCGAAGCGCACCGTCGTCGCCGGACTCGTCGTGCTGGCGCTCTCCGGCCTGTTCCTCGCGCTCGCCGCGCTCGTGCCCGGCACGCCCGCGCTCTCGTTGGCGCTCATCCTGATCAGCCGCCTCGGGCTTGGCTTCGCGGAGAGCTGGGTCAGCACCGGATCGATCACGTGGGGCATCGGTGGCATCGGCGGCGAACACACGGCTCGCGTCATCTCGTGGAACGGCATCGCGACGTACGGTGGCATCGCCGTGGGCGCGCCGCTCGGCGTCACGCTCGCGCGCGACCACGGTTTCATCGCGTTGGGCGTCCTCACGTTCCTGCTGGGGCTTGTCGCGCTTCCGTTCGCCCTGTGGAAAGCGCGCGTCGCCCCGTCGCACGGCGAGCGGCTGCCGTTCCGCAGCGTGTTCGTGCGCGTCATGCCCTATGGCGCAGGCCTCGCGCTCGGTTCCATCGGCTTCGGCACCCTGTCCACGTTCGTCGCGTTGTACTACGCGAGTCGCGGCTGGTCGGACGCGGCGCTGTCGCTCTCGGTGTTCGGCGCGTGCTTCATCGGCATCCGCCTGGTCTTCGGCAACGCCATCGACCGCTTCGGCGGCTACCGCGTGGCGATCGTTTCGCTCTTCGTCGAATGCCTCGGGCTGCTGTTGCTCTGGCTGGGTCACACGCCGTCCCTGGCGCTGGCGGGCGCGGCGCTCACCGGCGCCGGCTTCGCGCTGGTGTTCCCCGCGCTGGGCGTCGAGGCCGTCGGCCGCGTCAGCACCCACAACCGCGGCGCCGCGCTGGGTGCGTACTCCGTGTTCCTCGATGTCGCGCTCGGCCTCACCGGTCCGATCGGCGGCTGGGTCGCCGGCGCGTGGGACTACCCGGCGATCTTCCTGCTGGCCGGGTTCGCGGCCCTGGCGGCGGTGCTGCTCTCCGTCTCGCTCTACCTGCGCTACGGCCGCGACGGCAACGCTACGCCGGCCCGCGCACGGGCATAATGCAGCCTGATCCCGGACGAGTCCTCACATGCCATACGATCGCAGCTGGATGGGCTACGGCATCGTCGGTGCCCTGCAGGCGGGCGCGATCGCGCTCGCGGTCGGCATCGTCGTCTACGGCCTGCTGCACCGGCTCAATCGCGGCAACGGCTGGAGCCACGGCAAGGAACTGGCGGTGGCGTTCGCCCTCTCGGTCGTCCTCGCGGCCGGGCAGGACATGTGGAACCTCTTCTACTTCAACATGGCGCCGCTGCAGTCGCTCACGCTGCTGAAGCTGAAGCTCGCCGCCGTGCACGACCCCGATGCCATCGGCCTTCGCGTGTTCTTCGAGTGGCTCGGGGCGCTCGTCGGCGTCGGCCTCGGCTGGGTGGTGTTCTCGGGTGACCTCAAGAAACTGATCGCGGGTATCCGGCACTCCTGATCGAGACGGGCGTCGCCTCGTCACCGCGTGTGCGCGAACATCCACTCCCAGAGATCCGGCGTCGCATACGCCTTCTCCCACGAGCCGTGATTGACGCCCGGGAATTCCGTGTACTTCACCTGTGCACCGCGCTTCACCAGCGCCGCGTTCATCCGGCGCGACTGCTCGGTCGGCACGACGTCGTCGTCGCCGCCGTGGAAGATCCAGACCGGCAGGTCGCCGACCTTCTTCGCGACCCACGCGAAGGGATCCTGGCCTTTCGGTACGCCGTGCACGAACAGGTCGCGCCCGTCGCGCAGCGGTTGCACGCCGCCGCAGATGATCGCCGCGGCGGCGAAGGTGCCGGGGTGGTCGACGGCGAGCTGCCACGAGCCGTAGCCACCCATCGAGAGGCCGGTGAGGTAGAGGCGCTTCGGATCGCCATGGAATTCCGCGACGCTCTTCCGGAGGGCGGCCATCGCCATGTCGGCATCGGCCTTGTCCGTCCACTCCGTGTCGTCGGGTGCCTGCGGGATCACGACCACGGCGGGGAAATCCATGTGCTTTTCCAGCCACGGCGGAAGGCCTTGCGAGAGCTGCTTGCGGTTGTCGCCGCCGCGCTCGCCGCTTCCATGCAGGAACAGCACGACCGCCGCTGGCCCCTTTGCGTCGGCCGGCACGAAGACCTGGTAGCGGTAGGTCTTGCCATGGACGTCCACGCTGCGCTCGACGAATCGGGCGGGGTCGGCCGCGGCGGCCGTGGCGACCATGGCGGTGAGGGCGGCAAGGATACGGAGCATGGCGGGATATCCAGGAGGCGGAAGGCCCAGTCAAGCCGAGTAACGGCCGTATCGCAAGCCGGTCGTCAGAGGATCGGGTCGAACAGCCGCGCCACGTGCAGCGCCACGCGGTGGAAATACGACAGGCGGCGGTAGTCGTTGGGATTCACCTCGTCCGCGTTCGCGAAGTCGCGTTCGAGCATGGCTTCGACCTGGGTCGCGAACGGCACGTCGACGTTCAGCGCGGCGATCTCGAAGTTGAGGCGGAAACTGCGGTTGTCGAGGTTCATGCTGCCGACGACCGCGGTGTCGTCGTCGATCAGCATCACTTTCTGGTGCACGAAGCCGGGCTGGTAGCGGAACATGCGGATGCCCGCCAGCGTGGCCTCGTGCGCATAGAGCGACGACGCCATGAAGACCGTCCGGTGATCCGGGCGGCAGGGAATGAGGATGCGCACGTCGACGCCACGGTGGACGGCCAGGCGCAACGCGCTGAACACCGCCTGGTCGGGGACGAAGTAGGGCGTCGTGATCCACACGCGGCGCGTGGCCGAACCGATGGCCTGGGTGAAGAACAGCGAGCAGCTTTCCTGGCGGTCGGCGGGTCCGGTCGCGACGATCATCGTCTCCGCGCGGCCGCAGCGCTCGGGTGGCGGCGACGACGGCGGTCGCTCGCCGGTCACCCAGTACCAGTCCTCGGCGAACACGCGCTGCAGGTCGGCGACGGCGGGCCCTTCGATCTCCATGTGGGTGTCGCGCCAGGGCGACAGGGGCGGCTTCGCGCCGAGGTATTCGTCGCCCGCGTTGAGTCCGCCGACGAAGCCCCGCTCGCCGTCGACGACGAGCACCTTGCGGTGGTTGCGGAAGTTGAGCTGGAAGCGATTGCGCCAGCGCCGCGTGGCGAAGCGATGGACGTGCACGCCGCCCGTCCGCAGGCTCTCGACGTAGCTGTCCGGCAACGCGTGGCTGCCGATGCTGTCGTAGAGGAGGCAGACGTCGACGCCGGCCGCGGCGCGCTCCAGCAGCGCGTCGCGCAGGCGGCGGCCGAGCACGTCGTCGTGGATGATGAAGAACTGCACCAGCACGTAGCGATCGGCGCGCGCGATCGCGGCGAACATCGCGCCGAAGGCGGCCTCGCCGTCGATGTGCAGCGCGAGCGCGTTGCCTCCGTGCATCGCCGTCTTGAGCATGCGCCCGATCGCGTCGTAACGGATGTCGCCGGCCTGCGTGGGCGCGGCGAGCATGCCGGGCCGCCCCGGATGCCCGGCCTCCTCGTGCAGCAGGAAGAACCGGGCCTGCCGTTGCCGGTGCAGGTCGACGTAACCGCTGAAGTGGCTGGATCCGAGGAATAGGTAGGGGACGAGCGTCACGTACGGGAGCAGTACGAGGCCCAGCACCCAGGCGAACGCGCCCTGCGCGGTCCTCGTGTGCATCACGGCGTGCATGGCGGCGAACACGCCCGCGACATGAAGCGAAAGGGCGGCGACGGCGATCAGGCTCGCGAACATGCGGGCGCGGCCTCCACTTTCGAATCCGCGGCAACAGTCTTTGGCGCTGGCAGGTGTTTCTGCATGGGGGCCCGGGCAGGAGAATGCACGTTATCGCTTTCCATCGAGCCTAACCTATGAACGTTCCCTCGTCCCGTCTGCCCCTGCTTGCCCTGGCGGTGGCGGCCTTCGCGATCGGCACCACCGAATTCGTGATCATGGGCCTCCTGCCCGAAGTGGCCGCCGACCTTCGGGTGACCATCCCGGCCGCCGGCATGCTCGTCTCCGGCTACGCGCTCGGCGTCGCGGTGGGCGCGCCGCTGCTCGCCGCCCTCACCGCGAAGCTCGAGCGCAAGCGCGCCCTGTTGTTGCTCATGGGCCTGTTCATCGTGGGCAACCTGCTCTGCGCCATCGCGCCGAGCTACGACGTCCTGATGGTCGCCCGCGTGGTCGCGGCGTTCTGCCATGGCTCGTTCTTCGGCATCGGTGCGGTCGTGGCCGCCCACCTCGTTCCCGTGAACCAGCGCGCGCGTGCGATCGCCCTCATGTTCGCCGGGCTGACGCTGGCCAACGTGCTCGGCGTCCCCTTCGGCACGTTCCTCGGCCAGTACGCCGGCTGGCGCGCGACCTTCTGGGCCGTGACGGTGCTGGGTATCGTCGCCGCGTTCGCGGTCGCGCGCTTCGTGCCGGCCCTGCCGAACCTCAAGGCCCCGCACATGGGGCGCGAAATGCGCGTGCTGCGCGAGCCGCAGGTGCTGATCGCGCTGGGCATGACGGTGCTCGGCTTCGGCGGCGTCTTCACCGTGTTCACCTACATCGCGCCGATCCTGCAGGAACAGTCGCACATCAGCCCGCACTGGACGGGCGCCGTGCTCGTGCTGTTCGGCCTCGGCACGACGATCGGCAACATTCTCGGCGGCCGTCTGGCCGACTGGAAGCTGATGCCGTCGCTGGCCGGCATCCTCGTCGCGCTGACGCTGCTGCTGGTGCTGTTCGCGTGGACGATGCATTCGACGGTGGCGTCGATCGTGACGGTCTTCGTCTGGGGCATCGCCGCCTTCGCCACGGTGGCGCCGTTGCAGTCGCGCGTGGTCCATGTCGCCGGGGACGCGCCGAACCTCGCCTCCACGCTCAACATCGCCGCGTTCAACCTCGGTAACGCCGGCGGCGCATGGCTGGGCGGCGCGGTGTTGGCCGCCGGCTACGCGATGCCCGTCGTGAGCCTGGCCGGCGCGGCGGTCACGGTCGCCGGGCTGCTTGCTACGATGGCAAGCGTCGCGCTCGAGCGTCGGGCCACGCCCGCCGTCGCCGGTTGCGCCTGACCCCCTCGGAGACCGATCGAACATGAAAGCCGTCATCTATCGCCAGCCGCTGCCCGCGGACGATCCGCGCAGCCTCGTCGACGCCGAACTGCCCGAGCCGCTGCCGGGCCCGCGCGACCTGCTCGTCAAGGTCGACGCGGTGTCCGTGAATCCGATCGACACGAAGCGGCGTCGCAACGCTGACCCGAAAGGCGTCGACACCGTATTGGGCTGGGACGTGGCCGGTACCGTGGTGGCCGTCGGCGCGGAGGTGACGCGGTTCAAGGCCGGCGACGCGGTCTGGTATGCCGGGGAACTCGAGCGGCCGGGGGGCGACAGTGAGCGGCATGCCGTCGACGAGCGCCTCGTCGGCCGCAAGCCGTCGACGTTGACGATGGCGGAGGCGGCGGCGCTTCCGCTCACCGCGATCACGGCCTGGGAACTGATGTTCGAGCGCATGGGCATCCCGCACGGTACGCAGGGCAGGCCGGCGACGCTGCTGGTCGTCGGGGCGGCCGGTGGCGTCGGCTCCATCGCCGTCCAGCTCGCGCGGCGGCTCACGGGCCTCACCGTCATCGGCACCGCGTCGCGCCCGGAGACCCGCGCATGGGTGGAAGCGATGGGGGCGCACCACGTCGTGGACCACGCGAAGCCGCTGGTGGAACAGGTGAAGGCGGTCGCGCCGGCCGGCGTCGACTACGTGCTGTCGCTCACGCACACGACCGAGCACTTCGCCGCGCTCGTCGAGCTGCTCAAGCCCTTCGGGAAGATCGGCCTGATCGATGACCCGGCCGAGGCGCCGGACATCCGCCTGCTCAAGCGCAAGAGTCTCTCGCTGCACTGGGAGCTGATGTACACGCGGTCGCTCTTCCACACCGACGACATGGGCGAGCAGGGCCGCATCCTCGACGAGGTGGCGAACCTGGTCGACGCCGGCGCCATCCGCACGACGATGCGCGAGAACCTCGGAATCATCGACGCCGCCAACCTGCGTCGCGCGCACCAGCTGCTCGAAAGCGGCCGGACGATCGGCAAGGTGGTGCTGGAAGGCTTCGCCTGACGACGGGAAGCGGCGCTGGAATCAGCGCCGCTTGTCGGGTGAGAGCAGCAGGTTGGCGAGCGCCTGCGCCTGTTTGCGGATTTCCGGAATCGCGGTGGATTCCCACAACGTGCCGCGAAGCAGGCTGCCGATCGCGAACACGTTGGCGCGCGGCTTGCCGGACGCGTCGTGCAGCCGCCCGTCCGTCTCGGCCATGAGGCCCAGGCCTTCGGCCTCCGGCGCCACGTGCCCGCCGAGAACGAGCTGCCGGATCAACGGATGTTCCGTGCGCTGCGTGTCCGTGTTCAGTCCCACGGTCTGGATGACCACGTCGTAGGACTGCACGACGTCGCCACCGCCGGGCACGCCGCGCGTGACGTCGAGGACGCCGTCCGGCGTGAGATGCACCGAGCGCATGCGACCACGGTCGCGCGTGAGGCGGCCTGCCTTTTCCAGCGACGCGATCTTCGCCGCGACCTGCGGCGGCATCCGGTGGCGCGCGCGCTCCCACGCCCAGCGCGCATGGCGCAGGAAGCGGGCGCGCTCGCCGCGCGGAAGGTCGCGCCACAGCGCCTGCGTGTGCGGTCGAAGGCCGTCGATCACGGTGCGCCAGTCCTCGGCGTGTGCCGTGGCATCGCGCAGGCGCCGCAGCCAGGCGCGCACGTTCGGATCGTCGCGCATCGCATCGACGAGTTCGCCGCCGTCGTCGGCCGGCGCGGAGGCGGCGGCGAGATGCGGCTCGGGGAGTTTGCCGTGGCGCGACAGCGCGTCGAAACGCGCGTTCGGCCAGCGCCTGGAGAGTTCGAGAAGCACGTCGACGGCGGTGAGGCCGAGGCCGATCACCAGCACCCGCAACGGACGGTCGTCATCGACGGCGCCGGCGAGGAACGGCCACGGATCCACCACGTAGCGGCCACTCGCGATCGCGGCGTCCTCCACGCCCGGCAGCGGGCGCGGCGGCAGCGAGCCGATCGCGAGCACGGCCGCGTCGGCGCGCGCTTCGTTGTCGCCGTAGCCGATCGTCACGCCGTCGGAGGAGGGCACGAGCGATTCCGCGGACAACGGGAGGATGTTGATGTCGTGGCCGAGCGCGGGCGCGTTGCGGATCGCCTGCGCCACGCGGGACTGCAGAAAATCGCCGTACAGGCGACGCGGCAGGAAGTCGGATCCTTTGACCGACGGGTCGCGTTCCTGCGCGTATTCGAGGAATCCGCCGGGCTTGCTCACGAACATGCCCATCGACGCCGCGCGGACGTTGAGCAGGTGCTCGCCCGAGGGCGTGCCATAGGCGATGCCGCGCCCCGGCTCCGGGGCGCCCGCATACCAGTCGAGATGGAGCGGGGGCTTCGTGCCTCGCTCGAGGAGTTCGCTCACCAGCGTCGCCGCTGCCGCGCCACCGCCGATGATGGCGACCTTATGAAACATGCGTTGGTCCTTCGCCCTGGGCGTGGGGTGGAGGGCCGTGAGACCGTCAGGCCGTCAGGCGTCCCGCGATGATCGATTGCCGCGGTCGTGCGATCCAGTGTTTCGACGGACCGGGCTGCTCATACGCGAGGTACTGTGCCAGATCGCCACCGTACACGTGAAGCGTGAGCGCGGTCTCGTGCCGCGACAAATTGCGGCAGCGATGGGTATGCGATTCCGATGCGTCGAACCACGTGGCATCGCCCGGACCCAGCCACGTGCGACCGGTGCTGCGCAGGCTGTGGTCGACATCGTCCTTTTCGAACGACTCGACTTCCAGCGCGCCCGCGATGGTGGCCTCGAGGCCCCAGAGTCCGCCGTGATCGTGCACCGGCGTCGAATAGCCCGGCGGCCACGCCATGACCAGCACGCTCACGGGCGGCCGCGAGCGTTCCGCGAGCATCCAGCGCTCGAATCCGCGGCGGCGTTCGCGCAGCGGACCGAGCATCTCGGCCAGTTCGGCCGTTCGCCCGTGCAGCACGCGACCGACCTCGCGCCCCATGGAGGCGAGGTCCGGGTGCGGGGCGTCCGACAGATCGAACGCGATGTCCCGCAAGGTCCTGATGATGGAAGTACGCTTACCCATGGAAGGGCGGCCCTGCTAATGACTCTACTGGCCGCGAGTGGACCATGGGGACCGTTAAGGCGCCGTAACCCCGGCCTCTTAAACCGTTTCGCGCGGAGCCGCATCCAAGCTGGCGACCGTCCCGGAGACGGTCACACCGGACCGGAGTACCTGACCATGATCGTCCTCACCTCGCTCGTCGTCCTCGCCATCGGCTTCTGGGTTGCGTTCGCGCTGCTCGGCGCGGTCCTGAAGCTGGCCTTCGGCATCATCGGTGGCGTCTTCAGCATCGTCGGCGCCGTCCTCGGTGCCGTCATCGGCGGCGTGGCCATGCTCGCCATCGCACCCGTGGTGGTGCTGGCGCTCCTTCCCGTGTTGCTGCCCGTCGCCCTGCTCGCGATCGTCGTCTGGGCCATCGCCCGGGCCACGCGCAAGCCCGACGTGGTGGTCGTGCCGCGCTGAGCCGCGGCACGACCGTTCCGGCGACCCGCGTTCAGATATCCCGCAAGTCGAAACTCACCGGGATCCGGGCCCACGCCTTGACCGCCTGGCCGTTCGCGGTCGCCGGCCGGAACCGCCATGCCGCGAGCACCTGGTCGCGGGCCGCCTTGTCGAGCACCGCGTGTCCGCTGCTCGTTTCGATCAGCACGTCAATGGGCTTGCCCGTCTCGTCCACCAGCACGCGTAGCGTGACCGTGCCCTGCATGCGCGAGGCCTTCGCGATGCGCGGATACGCGGGTGCGGGCGCGGCGACGTAAGCCAGCGTCGCCTCGACCGGCGCGGTGGGCTGGCTGGCCGGGGCGATCGTCACGGGCGTGACCGGCGGCGCGGGCGTCGTGCCTTCATCGGTCGTCGCGGCCGGTGACACCGGTGGCGGTGCGTCGACGGCCCTGGGCTGTGCCCGGGCGGGCGCCCGTTTCACCGGCAGCGGCTTCAGGTCGATGGGAGGCGGCGGCACGACGACGGGCTCGACCGGATGATCGATGAGGCGGATGGTCGGCGCCGGCGGTGGATCGAGCGACAGCGTGGCCACCATCGGCCGCATGACGGCGATGAGGGCGGCGGCGTTGAGGGCGATCGCCGCGCTCATCGCGACGATGCGGACGGTATCCGGATGGACTCCGGCGGGGGACTGCGGACGAGCGAACGACATGGGCCACCTCCTGCAACGTGGGGGAAGGTGATGCGCGGTCGGGAACACGGCCGGTGGGGCCGGCGGGGATCGTGTTCGGGTCCGGTTGCAGATTAGGCGGCGGTCGCGGGAACTTGCAATAGGGCCGTATGGACGGCCAGACGGTCAGTGCGCGACGAGCATCGGCACGTCGGACTGCATGAAGAGGAATCGCGTGGTCCCGCCCAGCACCATTTCGGAGAGCCGCGACCGGCCCCAGGCGCCCATGACGATGAGGTCCGCGTTTTCGGCATGCGCGATGTCGAGCAGCGCCGGCCCCGGGGAGGCGCGCGACGCCTCGTCGAGACGTCGCACCTCGGCCTTCACGCCGTGGGTATCGAGCCAGCCGCAGATGTTGGTATCGGGCAGCGCGCAGGTACCGATGTCCTCGTCGACGCTGCCGTCGATCACGGTGACCCGCGAGGCCTTGCGCAGCATCGGCAGCGACGAGCGAACGGCGAGCGCCGACTCGCGGCTTCCGCTCCAGGCCACGAGTACGTGCTCGCCCAGCGTGTCGACCGTCGCCGCCTCCGGCACCACCAGCACGCCGCGGCTCGACGCGAAGACCGTGCGGGAGACCACGCCGAAACCCACGGGTGCGTCGCCGCGCATGGTCGACGAGCGCTCCATCACCACGAGATCGTAGCCCGCCGACGCGTGCGCGAGCAGCGTCACGGTGTCGCCGTTGCCGACGCGCCAGTTGCCGCGAAGGCCGCGCGAGGCGAGCAGTTCCGCCCAGTCGCCGGCGACGGCTCTGGCATCCGTCGATCGCTGGCGCACCGCATCGAGCTGCATCGGCACCGCCTCGGGAACGGTGAAGGCCGCGGCCGGCAGGTCGACGACATGCATCGCGTCGAGGCGTGCGCCGAGGCGCGACGCCATGGCGAGCGCGGCGCGAAGGCCCGCGCCCTGGGGCGGCAGACGGCCGATGTGCACGAGCAGTTCGAGTGTCATGGGTCCATGGAACAACGTCGGCGTGCCGCGGTCAATGTGTCGCCGCACCGGTTCGGTTACCCTCGACCGGTCCCCGTACCCGAATTCCGGAGCAGTCATGGTCATCGACAGCACGCAGCCGCGTTATCCCCTGGGCGAAGAAGTCGCCAGCAGCGTCATCCACGGGATCGGCCTCGTGCTCAGCATCGCGGGCCTGGCGGTGCTCGTCGCGTTTTCGGCGATGTATGGCGGCGCGCGCGCGGTGGTGGCGAGCTCCGTCTTCGGCACCACGCTCATCCTGCTGTACACGGCGTCGACGCTGTACCACTCGATTCCCGGCGCCATGGCGAAGCGCGTCCTGCGAACGCTCGATCACATCGCCATCTTCCTGCTCATCGCCGGCACGTATACGCCGTTCACGTTGCTCGCGCTCCCGGGTGCGTGGGGCTGGGGCCTGTTCGCGACGATCTGGACGCTCGCGATCGTCGGCAGCGCGGCCGAGCTCGGCCTGCTCAAGCGCTATCGCAAGGCGGCCGTGGCGATGTACGTGGCGATGGGCTGGGTGGCCGTAGTGGCGATCGAACCGTTGCGCGACAACGTGCCCACGGGCGGCCTGCTCCTGCTGTTCGGCGGCGGCGTGGCGTACACGGCCGGCGTGCCCTTCTACATGGCGCGACGCCTGCCGTACCACCACGCGATCTGGCACTTCTTCGTGCTCGCGGGCAGCGTGCTGCATTACCTCGCGGTGTTGCTCTACGTGATTCCGGGCGCGCAGGGCGCCTGACATCGCCGCTACGATCGGCTCCCACCTTCGCCAGGGTGGGAGCCGGCCGCATCCGTGACCCGCGCCTGATCAGCGCGCCGAGATCTTCTTCTCCTGCTCCGGCACGAAACGCGTGCGCACCGCTTCCGCCAGCAGGTCGGGCGGCAGCAGGCCCTGGCTGATCAGGAAATCGTTGAACGCCTTGCGGTCGAACTTCGGACCGAGCTTCGTCTGCGTCTCGGCGCGCAGCTGCAGGATGCGCAGGTAGCCGTAGAAATACGCGGTGGCCTGGCCCGGCGAGTTCAGGGTGTAACGGTCCAGTTCCTGGCGCGCCATCGGCTCGGACAGGCCGACGTCGTGCACGAGGATGTCGTGCGCGCGATCGCGGGTGATCATGCCGAGGTTGAGCATGGGATCGAGGAACGCGCGGGCCGCGCGCAGCAGGCGGAACTGCAACGCGATGAACTGGCCCGCGGGTGGCTCGTACGGAACCATCTCGGCCTCCGCGTAAAGCGCCCACCCTTCGACGTTCACGCTGTTGAAGGCGAACAGGCTACGCGTGAGCGAGACGCCTTGCTCCACCATCGCGGCGAACTGGAGCTCGTGGCCGGGTCGGCCTTCGTGCGCGGTGAGCGTCCATGCGGCGGCCTCGAAGGTGAAGTCGTCGTACGTCTGCGTCTTGTCGCCATCCGCGGGCGGGTTGCCCGTGGTCAGCACGAAGGTGCCGCGCTGGCCCGTGTTGCCGATGAACGGCGGCGGGTCCATGTGCGGGGCCGGCGTGCGCGCGTTCTCCGCTTCCGAGGCGAGGCGCATCGCCATCTTGCGCTTCGGGAGCTCCACGACACGCTGCTTGCGGATGATGTCCTCGATCCTGACGATCACCTCGTGGTACGTCGGCTCGACCTTGTCCTTCGCCAGCTGCTTCTTCTTCAGCGCCTTCAGGACGTCGCGGTAGTCGCCGTCCGGGAGGCCTTCGGCCTTCGCGACCACCGGGGCGAGCATCTGCAGCGCGTAGGTCGTCTCCATGAACTCGAGTTCGGCGCGATCGATCAGGTCGCGCGGCGCGATGTCGAGGCCGACCTGTTCGAGGTTGTACGCGTACAGCGGTTCCGGGAGGCGGAAGTCGGTGCGTGCGCGCGGCAGCACGGTCTTCTTCACCCAGGCGTTGTAATCCTTCAGCTGCTGGTCGAGCTTCGCCATCGCCTCGTCGGCACCGGCGATCTTGTGCTCGGCGAACAGCTTGCGGATGCCGTCGACGTAGCGCTGCGTGTTGCCGAGCTTCTGCTCGACGTCCGCCTTGACCGGACCGAGGAGGCTCTTGTCGCCGAGCTTTTCCGTCGTGCGCGCACGTGCCTGATCGACCAGGGGCGTGCAGCCCGCGGTCATGCCCACGTAGCACTTGAGGCGCCCGAGGGCCGCCTTGTTCTGCTCGGGCGTGCTTTCGGCGTTGAGCAGCGAGAACTCGCCGCCGAAAACGATCTCGCCGGCGTCGTACCAGGGCAGCAGGTACTTCGCGTTGAGGTCGATGCCCTTGATGCTGCCGTCGATCTGCTTGAGCAGGATCTGAAGATCCTGCTTCACGTTCGGATCCTTTTCTTCGGCCAGACGCTTGTTCACCGTCTCGCGCACCTGCACGAGCGCGGCGCGCTGGCGCTTGTCCGTGTCGGGACCGAGGTCGGCCGTCTTCTCGTCGTACCCCTTCACGCCGATCTCGGTGGCGGATTCCGGGCTGAACTTCGCGGTCATGTCGAGCAGCGGCTGCGCGTCGGCGTTGCTGCGTGCGATCCAGGCGGGCTGCGCGGCGCTCTGCGCGTGGAGGCTGCCCACCGCGAGCGTCACGGCGGCGGCGAGGGCGATTCGTCGGAACATGCGTGTCTCCCCATATGGTCAGGCGAGACTAGCGGGTGAGGGCGCTCCCGCCAATGTGACCAATGGTCGGGTCAGGCGAACAGCAGCGCGAGCCCCGCCATGCCGATCATCAGGAACGAGATCACGACCTTGGCGAGGATGCCAATGAGCATGCCGATCCACGTGCTGACGCCGACGTGCGCCGATCGCAGCACGCTCTCGCCCGACCACAACTCGCCCGCCACGGCGCCGGCGAACGGCCCGATGACGAGGCCCGGGATGCCGAAGAACATGCCGATCACGGTGCCGACGCCCGCGCCCCACAGTGCGCGCGGACTCGCGCCGATCTTCTTGGCGCCGATCGAGGCCGAAACGAAATCGAGCGCGATGCCGGCCGCGGCGACGATGCCGATCGCGACGAGCCAGGCCCAGCCGAGGTGGCGGTATTCATCGACGGCGGCGGCGAGCCAAATGCCGCCGAAGATCATGGGGATGCCCGGCAGCACCGGCAGGATCGCGCCCGCCACGCCGCCGACGATCAGCGCGGCCGAGAGCAGGTAGAGGAAGAACTCCATCAGTGGAACGCCTCGCGGTATTCCGGCTTCAGGAAGGACGCGAAGGCCTCGCTCGGTACGTCGATCGCCTGGGGACCCGCGGCATACGACGCCACCTGGTACGGCGGAAAGATGAAGGTGAGACCGTGCACCTTGTTGTCCGGGCCCGTGAGCAGGCTGAACACCCGGTAGTGGCCCTTGCCGGGTTCGGTACCCAGGTCGATCTGCTCGCTGTCGGAGGCCAGCGGCGTGTCCTGGTCGTCGAGCGCGGTGAAGAGCTGGCGCCGCGCCTCGGCCGCGAAGGCGCTTTCGGCGGCATGCGGATCGGCGAACAGTTCGCCGATGCCGACCACGCGCCCTTGCTCCATGTCGTAGGTGAAGCTGTCGACGATGGGCGCGGGATGGGCACCGCCCGTGAAGGCGGACCCGTCGACCTGCACGTTGATGAAGCGGTCCGTGCGCGAGGCCACCGCGATGTCCAGGTTGAGGTCCCAGGGCAGTTCGCGCGCCCTCGCGCGGGCGGCGGGCGTGCCGAGACTGGCCAGGAAGTCGCGCTTCTGCCGTTCCACGTAGCGGTCGATCAGGTCGCGCAACGGCGCCGCGCGCGGCGGCAGGTCGGGCAGCGACAGTTCCATCGTGTAGAGGCCATCGTCGCCGGATTCGGTATCCTTGGCGGCGCTCGCCCGTGCCGGCGGCGGCTTGTCCCCGTCGTTCGCGCGGTCGGCGCCATCGCGGCAGGCGACGAGCCCGGCCGTGGCGAAGACCAGCGACAGGATGTGTCGCACCAGCATCTTGCGTTATCTCCCTGCGAGAACGGGCATCTTAGCCTTTCCCGTCGCGGAGGGCGCGTCAACGAACCGAAGGAGAGGCGTGCATAACGCGATGACGGAATCCGTCACCCTGCTCAAGGCCGACGAACTCGGGCGCATCGAACGCGTCGAGCGCGACGGCGTGCTGCTGATCCGCCGCGACATCGCCGCCGCCCGCTGGTGGGCGCGCTGGTTCGCGCGCCGTGCCGCCGCACGCGAGGCGCGGGCGCTGTCCCGGCTCGACGGTCTCGACGGCGTGCCTCGCCTGCTCGCCTGGGACGGTCGCGTGCTCGAGCGCAGCTACATGGCCGGTCAGCCGATGCAGGTCGGCAAACCGCTCGACGAGGCCTATTACAGGGATGCCCTGCGGCTGCTCGCACGGCTCCATCGGCGCGGCATCGTGCACAACGATCTCGCCAAGGAACCCAACTGGCTGGTGCGCGAGGACGGCTCGCCGGGCCTCGTCGATTTCCAGATCGCCTGGACGCGCGGACGGCGCGGCACGCTGTTCCGCCTGCTGGCGCGCGAGGACCTCCGCCATCTGCTCAAGCACAAGCGGACGTACGCGCCGGAGGCCCTGTCGTCGCGGCAGCGCGCGATCCTCGCCCGTCCGGCGCCGCATTCGCGGCTGTGGCGGGCGACGGGAAAGCGCCTGTACAAGCTGATCGCGCGACGGATCTTCGGCTACTGGGACAACGAAGGGCAGGGCCGCGTCCGCAAGGAGTGAGGCGGTTACTTCTCGACGAACGCCCGCTCGATCACGTAATCGCCCGGCTCGCGCGTGCGCGGCGACGCTTCGAAGCCCTCGCCGTCCAGCAGGACGCAGATGTCTTCCAGCATCGACGGGCTGCCGCAGAGCATCACGCGGTCCTCGGCCGGATTCAGCTGCGGCAGGCCCGTCGCCCGGGCCAGTTCGCCGTCGGCGATGGCGTCGGTGATGCGGCCGCGGTTGCGGAACGGTTCGCGCGTCACCGTGGGGTAGTAGATGAGCTTCTCGCGCACCAGGTCGCCCAGGTATTCGTGCTTCGGCAGCTCGTTCTCGATGTAGTCGGAATAGGCGAGGTCGTCCACGTGGCGGACGCCGTGCGCGAGGACGATCCGGTCGAAGCGCTCGTAGGTGTCCGGGTCGCGGATGATCGACAGGAAGGGCGCGAGGCCCGTGCCGGTGCCGAACAGGTACAGGCGCTTGCCCGGCTTCAGGTCGTTGAGCACCAGCGTGCCGGTCGGCTTGCGGCTGACGATGACGGGATCGCCCGGTTTCAGGTGCTGCAGGCGCGAGGTGAGGGGGCCGTCCTGCACCTTGATGCTGAAGAATTCCAGGTGCTCTTCGTAATGGGCGCTCGCGATCGAGTAGGCGCGCATCAGCGGGCGCCCGTCGACTTCGAGGCCGATCATCACGAAATGCCCGCTCTCGAAGCGGAAACCCGGGTCGCGCGTGGTGCGGAAGCTGAAAAGGCTGTCGTTCCAGTGGTGCACGTCGATGACGTGCTCGGTCGCCAATGCCACCATGGTCTTATCTAACCTCGAAACATGAAGGGACGTGCCGCGAGCGCCGTGCGCGGGCGGATGCCATGGCTGGGGAAGCGGCCGCCGGCCGCGCTGCCTCGCGCAAGCGCCGGACCCCGGAGGGCGCGCTCATGGGCGCAAGTTTAAGCCATATCGCCCCGGGACGTCCGGCAGGCGCCCGCCGGCCCCGGCTGCACTAAGATGCGGGGCCTTGTGAAGCGGGAGGAAGCACCGGTGAAACCCGATTATGCCGTGGGACAGTCCTGGACCTATCGCACCCGTCCGGGCGAGGAGGCGTCCCGCGTCGCCATCCGCCGAATCGAGCGTGAGCCCGAGGACGGCGATGTCTTCCATGTCTCGATCCTCGGCGTGAAGCTGCGCAACCACCGCGTGCCGGGCGGCCTGCAGCCGGCGATGAATCACGCCGCCGTCTCGCGCGGCACCCTGGACGCGAGCCTGCTGGCCCACGACGGCGATGCCGACGGCGACGAAAGCTGGAAGGACGGCTACGCCGTCTGGCGCCAGGCGTACGACAACGGCGATGCCGGCATCTTCGAGATCCCGATCCAGGAGATCCTCGGCTACATCGAGATGGTCGTCGCCGCCTCGGGCGAGGTTCGCTAGGACACCGGGCAAAAAAAGAGCGCCCGGTCCCCGTAAACCGGCTGGGGAGGAGCCGGCTTACGGAGAGGGGCGCAAGTGTCACACAGGGATCTTCAGATCGGCGTCGGTCCTCAGAAGTCGTAGCTGACGGCCAGGCGCGCGTAACGCGGGTCCTGGGTGATGAGCGGTACGCGATAGATCGGGTGCGGCGTGCCGCGCGACTCGTACTGGGTCGGGTAGCGGAACGTCGCGCGCTGCTGGTTGAGCACGTTGAACACGTTCGCGGAGAACGCGAGCTTCGAGCCCGCCCATTCCGGACGGTACGTCACGCCGAGATCCAGCTGGAACGTCCACGGCAGGCGACCCTTGTCGCCCGGCGGCGAACGCTTGCCGTCGCACCAGTGGTAGGAGCTGTTGTAGTGCGCGGGATCCTGCTGGTCGGGGCCGAAGTATCCGAGGCACACTTCCGGGGCGCCAGAGATGGCCTGGAGGTTGCCGGATACCTGCCACTCGGGCGCGAACTGCCAATAGCCGTATGCCTTGAACACATGCGTGTGGTCGTTGCCCAGCGGACCATTGGCGCCGTCCATCACGTAACGGTTGTCCCAATCCACGCTGCCCGCGGCGCCCGACTGACGGGTATCGGTACGCGCCTGGCCTTCGGTGTTGCCGTACGAACGCGAGAACACGTAGTCGAACTTGCCGTACCAGGTGCCGTCGAACTGGTGCTCGGCGTAGAACTCGGCGCTGTAGTACTTGCGCTTCGTCCGGGGCATGCCCATTTCTTCGCGGCTCAGCGGCACGACGAACGGGTTGCCCGCCTGGTCGATCAGCGTGAACTTGTTCGAATGGCCGCCGTTGACGAGGTAGCAGCTGTTCGTGGAACCGACCGTGTAGCCCAGCGCCGTGGCCTTGTTCGTCACGACGTCGAGGTCGCAGAAGTCGTCGATGACCGCATTGAGCTTGCGCTGGGTCAGCTTGACGCCGTAGGTCCAGTTCTCGTTCCACGACTTGTCGAAGCCGAGGATGTACTCGTCCTGGTTCTCCGACTTCAGGTCCTTCGCGGCGACCGTGCGCGGGTCGGGCGGGATGCCGTAGGAGTTGTTGCCCGATACCACGTTGCTGAACTGCGTGAGGCCCGTCGGCGTGCCGTCCACCGGGTTGATGCCGGAGTACGTGAAGTACTGCTGCGTCGCGGTGTAACCCGCGGCGGCGCCCGTGGCCGGGTTCAGCGGCAGGCCGAGGTAGTAACGGCCCGCGTTGGCGTAGACCTTGAAGCTGCCGTCGCCATTCACGTCCCACGAGGCGCCGAGGCGTGGTGCCCACTGCGGACGCGTCTGCTTGATGAACGGCTGGCTGAACTGGTTGTAGTCGGTGAACTGGTCATTGCGAAGACCGATTGAAAGCAGCACGCGATCGTTGATCTGCCACTTGTCCTCGATGTACTGCGCCCTCTGGTCGGAACGCACGTTGACCAGGTTGCTCACGACGCTGCGCTGAACCCAGTAGCCCTGCTGACCGTTGGGGAAGGCGCCCGGCGCCGGGACGAAGTTGCGTCCCGGGGTATCGTCGATCGGTTCGTTGGGATCGGCCGACTGCCCGTAGCTCCAGGTATAGCCGGGACCGGGGCTGGCGGTACCGAAGTCGAGGACGCGGGATCGGACATTGTCGATACCGGCGGAAAGCGTGTGGTCGCCGGCGACGTACTGCACGTCGAAACGCAGGTTGGTCGACTTGTTGCCGCGGCCCGGCGAGCTGATGTCGCCGACCTGGCTGTTCTGGATCGGGGTGCCGCCGTTGAGCGCCGGGTTCTGGCGAACCGGGTTGTCGACGCGGACGAGGTTCGGATCGTAGTTGGTCGGCTGCTCGTAGTTCTTGCTCGACATCTTGCCGTAGGTGGCGCTCACGGTCAGGTCGTCGGTGATGTAGCTGGTGTACTTGCCGATCCACAGATCGCCGCCGGTCTTGGTGTCGTTCACGTCACCGAGGCGGACCGTGCGGGAGAGGTCGCGGTAGTTGTAGCCGTAGCGCGTCCCCGAACCCTCGCGCTTGTCGCCGACGCTGGTCACCTCGAGGATGTTGCTGTCGTTGATGTTCCAGTCGAGCTTGGCGTACCAGCGCGGATTCTCGTACGTGTTCGTCGAGGCGGGCGTGCTGCTGCCGACGGAGTTGACGTTACGCGCGCCCGATTTTTCGAACTCGCCCGCCAGGAAGAAGAACAGCTTGTCCTTGATCAGCGGGCCGCCCGCGTAGGCGCTGACCGTGGTCGTCCATTTGTCGTTCTGGCTCTTCGGCTGGTACAGGTCGCCGGCCGGGGCGGACGCGGGAGTGTTCGCGTAATGCAGGTTCGGACCAGAGGCGCGGGCCCAGTTCGGCTCCCAGATGATCTGGGCGCCGTAATGCCACTGGTTGGTGCCGCGCTTGCCGACCTGGCTGATCACGCCGCCGTCGGAACGCCCGTACTGGGCGCTGTAACCGCCCGTATAGACTTCCTGCTGGTCGATCGCGCCATACGGCAGCTGCAGGCCGCCGAGCGCATTGAGCGGATCGGTGGTGTTGAAGCCGTTGATGTAATACGCGTTCTCGTTGGCCGCGGCGCCGCCGAAGCTGACGACCGACTTGCCGGTATCGCTGGCGAAGCCGCCGCCGTTGTTGACCACGCCCGGCGCGAGGCGCGCGATGGCTTCGGCGGAACGGCCCAGCGGCATGCGGGCGAGCTGCTCGGAAGTGATGACCGTGCGGGAGTCGACCGCGGTGACGTCGATGCTGGGAAGCGCGGTGCCGGTGACCGTCACGCCTTCGAGGCTTTCCGCGTTGCCGGCGGCCGCCGGTGCGGCGAACGAGACGTCGGTGCTCGCGCCGACGCGCAGGGTGACGTTCTTGCGCGAATCGACGGGTGCGCCGTCGCGCATCAGGGTGACGCTGTACGTGCCCAGCGGCAGCTGCGTCGCGCTGTAACGCCCGTTCGCGTCGACCCCGACCTCACGACGGAAACCCGTGCCGCTTTCGAGGACGATCGTCTGGTTGCCACCTGCCGGCACCGTACCGTTGAGGCCGCCGGTAGTGGACTGCGCATACGCGCCTGAAACGCCGCCCAGGCAGGTACAGACCGCCAGTGCGAGTGCGCTCCTGCGAAGAAAATACTTGTTCATGCCTTCCCCGAAATGTAATGCCCCGAAATAACGACGAAGCACGGGGCCGTGGCGCCGGACCCCCGTCCGGTAGCACACGATGGAGCCTCGATGCCCCCGCCCGCGCTCCATCGCCACACCATCCATTTATCACGATCCAAATGGATAAGACGAACGGTTTACAGCACGGGATCGCGGTTGTCCAGCAGGACATTGCGTGTCGCGAACGGCCGTCCAGCCGTCCAAACGACATGCCGCGTCGCAGCAGAAAACGATGTAACTATGGGTTTTTGTGGACTTTCGTGCATGGGCATGCGGCTGCCGAAAACGTGCATATCGTTGGCCACTCCGGTCGCAAAAATTCATGCCCCGCCGGGTTCGTGCGGACGCGATCTCAGGTCGGTTTAGATCGAGGCAAATGTCATGCCAACGGCCACTGCTACGTTTTCACGCCATCACCGGGCGTCGACCGCCGCTCCCGGAAAGTCGCCGCATGAAGATCGCGACGTACAACGTCAACGGCATCCGCTCGCGCCTGCCCCACCTGCTCGAATGGCTGGAACGCGAGGCGCCGGACATCGCCTGCCTCCAGGAACTGAAGGCGACCGACGCCGGCTTCCCCATCGACGCCATCCACGACGCGGGTTACGGCGCCCTGTGGGCCGGACAGTCGTCGTGGAACGGCGTGGCGATCCTGGCGAAGGGCGTCGATCCGGTGGAGAGCCGCCGCGGCCTGCCCGGCGATCCGAAAGACTCGCAGAGCCGATATCTCGAAGCCGCGGCCCATGGGGTGCTGGTAGGGTGCCTCTACCTGCCCAACGGCAATCCCTGGCCGGGACCGAAGTTCGACTACAAGCTCGCCTGGTTCGAGCGGCTGATCAAGCACGCGAAGGGTCTCATCGTGTCCGGCCACCCCGTGGTGCTCGCGGGTGACTACAACGTCGTGCCCACGGACGAGGACATCTACGATCCGAAGCACTGGCGTCGTGACGCGCTCCTGCAACCCGAAAGCCGCGACGCGTACGCGCGCCTGCTGGCGCAGGGCTGGACCGACGCCCTGCGCGCGAGGCATCCGGACGAGCGCATCTACACGTTCTGGGATTACTTCCGCCAGCACTGGCCGCGCAACCGCGGCCTGCGGATCGATCACCTGCTGCTCTCGCCCGACCTCGCCGCGCGCCTCGAGGACGCCGATGTGGATCGCTGGGTCCGCGACCAGCCCAAGGCCAGCGACCACGCCCCGACCTGGGTGCGCCTTGGCAAGGCGGCGGGTCGCCGGAAGGCCACGAAGAAAGCGGCGGTGGCGAAATCGCCGACCGCGGCGAAGAAATCCACCCGTGCCAGGAAGGCGTCCGGTTGATCCGCAGGGCAGGTGTCCCAACGGAGTAAACGTTTTCGGCACGAGTTCTTACTGCGACCGCACTTGCCAGCACGGGCAGAGTTCATAGACTAGGCGGGTATCGGGGGAGTCGGACCAGGCACGCATGAAGATCGATGGCGGTAGCGGCAAGCGCGCCGGGCCAGTGATGCTCAGCGACGTCGCCGAGCGTCTGCGCAACCCGCGCATCGACCGCATCGTGGCGAGCTTCCGCGAATACCACGTCTCGCTGATGCGCACCGTCATCCTCGGCTTCATCGTCGTGTGGAGCGCCGCGTGGCTGCATGGCCCCGTGAAGATGGCCGTCGAAGCGAACCGCGTCGTCCCGGTGGCCGTGTCGCTCTTCGTCCTCAGCACGTTCTGGATGCTCGGCGTCCGTGCGGGCTCGCTGAGGCAGAGCAGCGCGATCGACGCCGTCGGCAGCATCGCGAACTTCGCGATGGTCGCGGTGCTGCTCAAGGTCGGCTTCATGCTGGTCATCACGCTGACCGCCGTGCTGCCCTTCCTTTCGGTCGCGCTCGGCGTGCGCTACAGCCGCCGCGTGTTCATCGCGGGCGTGGTGGCGTCCGTGGGCGTGCTGCTCGTGGTCGCACCCGATGGCTACTGGATCGCGCGCCCGGCCTATGCGCTGTATGCGCTGGCGCTCGTGATCGTGCTGCCGATGACGCTCTACCGCGTGATGGACGCGCTGCGCGAAGTGTCGGCGGAAGCGATCGCCTCGCGCGAAGCGCAGCACCGCTTCATCTCGATGATGAGCCACGAGATGCGCACGCCGCTCAGCACAGTGATCCACTCGGCCTCGCTGATCGACACCTCGGCGATGTCCGACGACCAGCGGCGTCTGGTCGCGTTGCTCTCGACGAATGCGAACGCGCTGCTGCACCGGGTGAACGCCGTCCTCGACGTGGCATCGTTCGCGGGAGGAAGCTTCACGCTGCGCCACCAGCCTTTCGCGTTCGACGAAGTACTCGCCACCGTCGGCGCCGTGTGCCGCTCGTTCGCGGCGGAGAAGCGCGTCGCCTTCAGCCTGGCGCGCGACGCGACCGTCGACGGCATCTTCGCCGGCGATCCGGGACGCATCGAGCAGGTGCTGTCGAACCTCGCCTCGAACGCGGTGAAGTTCACGCCGCCCGGCGGCGCGGTCGACGTGCGCATCGAACTGCTCGCGGGCATCGGCGGCCGGGATCCGACGATCGTCTGCACGGTCACCGACACCGGCATCGGCATCCCCGACGACGACAAGCAGCGCATCTTCGATCCGTTCCACCAGCTAAGCGCCGGCGAGGGACGGCGCCAGGAAGGCGTGGGGCTGGGCCTCTACATCGTGCGCAACGTGTCCGAGCAGATGGGCGGCACGCTGGAGGTCACGGACAACCCGATGGGCGGCTCCGTGTTCACCTGGCGCTTCTCGCTTCCCCACGCAGCGCCCGGTGCGCGCAGCGTCGCGGATACGCCGCTCGTGGAACTGCTGGACGATCATCGCGGGCGCGTCGCGTCGCAGCGTTGCCTCGTCGTCGACGACAACGCGGCAAATCGCGAGATCGTCGGACGCATCCTCGAACGCGCCGGCCACGTCGCGGTGTTCAGCGCGAGCGGCGACGAAGCCCTCGCCCGTCTGGCCGACGAACGTTTCGACATCATCTTCATGGACCTGCACATGCCCGGCAGCTCGGGCTGGGACGTGCTGGGCCGCATCGAGGGCGCGCGGCGCATCGGGGCCGTGCCGCCGATCGTGATGCTGAGCGCGGATTCGAGCCACGATGCGGTGCGCATCGCCTTCCGCGCCGGTGCGCGTGCCTACCTGACCAAGCCCATCGCCGCGCAGCGGCTGCTCGACGTCATCGAGTCGGTCGCCGACGAGCGCCGCCTCGACCATGCCGCGCGACGCTGGCAGGGGAATGCCGAGGCGGGCGACGAGCGGGACGCGAAGACGCCGCTGGACGACATGCGCGCCCTGACGAGCCCCGCGGAATTCGTCGGCTTCGTCGACTTGTGCGCGCGTACGGCCGACGACTACCTCGCCAGCCTGCGCGCCTCGGCCCTGGCGCACGACGTGGCGGTCGCGTCGGAATCGCTGCATTCGCTGCGCAACGTGCTCGGCAACCTCGGCGTTCCCGGCGCAGCGCACGTCTGCGACGACATCGGCGTGCTCATCGAGGCTGGCGGCGACATGCGCGCCGCGGTGCCTGAAGTGGACGCGCTCACGCGTTCCGTGCGCCGGTTCGTCGAAAGCCAGCGCGAAGTCACCCGGTCCGCCGTCGACGCATGACGGCACGCACGGAACTCGACGGTCTCGCCACGCGCATCGCCACCGGCGAGCTCGCCGTTCCGGGTCTGAAGCCCGACAACGAGGCGAGGATCGTTTTCCGGGGCGCGGCGCCGCACGAACGCCGCCCCTTGTCGGTGGTGTACCTGCACGGGTTCACGGCGAGCCAGGCGGAAGGCGCGCCGGCGCATCGCGCCATCGCGGACGCCTGCGACGCGCATCTCTTCCTCAACCGGCTGACGGGACACGGCAGCGCCCTTCCGGACGCGATGGCGGGCATCACGCCCGAGCGCTGGCGTGCCGATGCCGACGCGGCGCTCGACATCGGACTCGCGCTGGGCGAGCGCGTCGTGCTGGTCGCGACGTCCATGGGTGCGTCGCTGGCGCTCGACGTCGCCGCGCGGCGGCCGGAGGCGGTCGCCGCCGTCGTGGCGTGGTCGCCCGGCATCCGCGTGCACGACGCGGCGCAGCTGCGCGCGGCCGTGCTCCTCGAAGGTCCCGTCGAACCACCGGGCGAGCGCTCGCCGTTCCAGCGCCGCTACTGGTCCAGCATCGTCCATTCCGACGCCTATCGGGCGATCGCACGGCTGTTCCTCGAATGGATGCGGCCCGAGCACCTCGCGGCCGTGACGTGTCCCGTGTTCTTCGGCGTCTGGGACGGCGGTGAAGGCGACCGCGACACGCTGACTTCCGTGGCCGCCATGCGCGACGCGTTCGGCTGGCTCGGCACGGCGGCGGATCGCCGTCGGCTGGTGGCCTACGACCACGCCGCCCACGTACTCGCCTCGCCCGAGCGCTCGCCGGCCGCCGGTCGTGTCCTCGCCGATTCGCTGGCGTTCCTCCGCGACATGGGCATCGCCGCGCGCGAAGCGCCCTGAGGCGGCGACGGACGACCCTTGCGCGCGCTATCTTTGCGCTTCGCAACGATCGACGGGGTAGGGGCCATGCGGCGGCCAGTCGCGACATCGCCGTGGAGATGGCTCTGGACGCTGTGCGGCTGGATCGTGTTCGCCGCCGGCGCGTGGGCGATGGACAACCGCGACCGCGACATCGGCCAGTACTACCACACCGCATGGACGGTGCGCGAAGGCGCGCCCGGTCAGGTGACCGCGCTCGCGCAGACGGCGGACGGCTATCTCTGGCTGGGCACGCAGACGGGCCTTTACCGCTTCGACGGCGTCCACTTCGAGCGTTACCGGCCGCGTGAAGGCGGCGACTTCCTCGCGTCGAGCGTCGCCGCGCTCTACGCGCCGCCCTCGGGCGGGCTGTGGATCGGTTTCCGTTATGGCGTGGCGAGCTTCGTGAAAGGCGACCGGGCGACGCACTTCACGGCGGGGTCCGGCCTTCCATCGGGCACGGTGTATGCGATAGCCGGGACACCCGACGGCACGATCTGGGCGGCGACGTTCAACGGCCTGGCGCGTTTCGATCATGGGCGATGGACGGCGGTTGGGACGGCGCTCGGCCTTCCCGGTACGCGGGCGCGCAACCTCGCCGTCGACCGTCAGGGCCGGCTGTGGGTCGCCACGGAGGACGTCCTCGCGTGGCTGCCCCGCGGCGGGACGCGTTTCCAGATCGCGTCACGCGACGTGGGACGCATCAACCGGATCGCCGAAGCGCCCGACGGGGCCATCTGGGTCGCCGAAGCGGACGGCGGCGTGCGCCCCGTCTGGACAGCGACGGGCGATCCCGCCACGGCGGGGCCCGTGTTGCGGATCGCGTCGGCAGGCCTGCTCTTCGATCGCGACGGGGCCCTGTGGATGCCGACGCTCGGCAACGGGATCCGTCGCGTTCCCCGTGTCCACGAACTCGCCGCGAAGGTCCTCGGCCCCGACGATACCGATGCCCAGCGCTTCGTGGAGCGCGACGGCATGAGCTCCGACTACACCAGCGCGGTGCTGCAGGATCGCGAGGGCAACCTCTGGTTCGGCGGTAGCCGCGGCCTCGACCGCTTCCGCGTCAGCCGCCTGCTGCCCGCCGCGCAACTGCCCGGTGCGACCGACTTCGCCATGGTCGCGGCAGCGTCGAAGGGCGTCTGGGTCGGCACGAAGAACCACCCCTTGAGCTATCTCGGGCTCGAAGGCATTACCCCGTCGCGGCTCACCCAGGCGATCACCGCGGCGAGCCGCGGCGTCGACGGCACGTGGCTCGGCGGACCCAACGGGCTATGGAAGCTTCGCGACGGCGCGCCCGAGCCGGTCGCCGCGCTGCCGTACCCCGACTATTCGGGCGTGCAGGCGGTGGTCGGCGACGGTCACGGCGGCGCCTTCGTCTCGTTGAACCGGCCGGGCATCTATCACTTCAGTGACGGCCACTGGACTCACGATCCCCTCGCGACGTTCGCCAACGATCCGGCGCCGCTCGTCCTCGCTCGCGACCGTCGCGAGCGATTGTGGATGGGGTTCGCCCGGAACACGGTGCTGATCCGCGACGGCGCGAAGGACACGGTCGTCGGACTTCGCGAGGGCCTGTCCGTCGGTAACGTCACCGCCCTCCTGGAAGATGGCGAAGCCATGTGGGTAGGCGGCGAACTGGGCGTCGGCGCGATCATCGGCGACCGCGCCCACATGATCGTGACGCGCGGCGAACCGTTGCGCGGGGTCTCCGGCCTGGTGCGCGACCGCCGCGGCGATTTCTGGGCGAGCGCCGCGCAGGGCGTCGTCCGTATCGCCGGGGCGGACATGGCACGCGCGCTCGCGGAGGCCGAGTATCGGCCGCCGGTACAGGTGTTCGATTCCCTCGACGGCCTTCCCGGCACGCCCGCGCAGTTCCGCCCGCTGCCGACGGCGGTCGTCGCCGACGACGGGCGCCTGTGGTTCGCGACCACCAGCGGTATCGTGTCGATCGATCCGGCGGACGTGCCGCGCAACGCGCTCGCGCCCTCGGTCTTCGTGCGCACCGTCGGCACGGACATGGGCACCTGGCCGGCGGACGCGGAGACACGGCTACCCGCGCGAACGGAGCGGCTGCGCATCGCGTTCACGGCCACCAGCCTGACGATGCCGGAGCGGGTGCGCTTCCGCTATCGCATGGAAGGGCTCGACACGCGCTGGCGTGACGCAGGCGACGAACGCGAGGCGGTCTATACCGACCCGCCGCCAGGTCGTTACGTGTTCCGTGTGATCGCGTCGAACGAGGATGGCGTGACGAACGAGGCGGGGGCGTCCGTCGGCATCACCGTGGCGCGCGCGTTCTACCAGATGCCCTGGTTCTACCTGTTCTGCGCGGCGGTGACGGCGCTGCTGATCTGGGCCGCGTTCTTCGTCCGTCTCCGGCGGATCTCCGCCCAGTTGCGCGAACGCCTGCACGAACGGCACGCGGAGCGCGAGCGCATCGCACGCGACCTGCACGACACCTTGCTGCAAAGCGTCCAGGGGCTCGCCATGCGCTTCCAGGCGATCGCCAACCGCGTCCCGCCCGGCGATCCGCTGCGCGTGGCGATGGAGCGGGCGCTGGACCGTGCGGACGAGGCGATGGTCGAGGCGCGCGACCGCGTGCGCGACCTGCGCGCCCACGGGAGCTATTCGGGCCGTCTCGATGTGGCGTTACGCGACATGGCGGCCGCTTTCGCGACCGAGCACACCGTTCCCGTCGTGGTCGACGTGACCGCCGACCTGCGTCACCTCGACGGATTGGTGCGCGACGAGCTCTACGGCATCGCGAGGGAAGCCGTGCACAACGCGATCACCCACGCGAACGCCTCCCGCATCGAGGTCGCGTTGCGCGTCGAGGGCAACGACCTGCTGCTCAGCGTCCGCGACGATGGTCGCGGTATCGACGAGATCGTGCTGCGCGACGGACGCTCGGGGCACTGGGGACTACGCGGCATCCGCGAGCGCGCCCTCGCGGCGGGCGGCGTCCCGTCGATCGCTTCGCGGATCGACGGCGGCACGGAGATCGCGGTGCGCATCCCTCTCGTCCGCGCGTTCCCGGGCCACCACACGCCGCTTCGGCGGTGGTGGCGGAGCGTGCGTCAGCGATAGCACCCGTTCTCGAACTGTCCCTTCGCCATGGGGCACAGGATCGCCGCGAAGCCTCCGTTGACCGGCACGTCGAACGACAGCGAACCGTCGGCCGTGACGTTCTGCCGCGTGTGCACGACATCGCCGCGACCGGCGCCGTCACGCACGATGTCGGCGTGCCAGGGACCGACGCCCAGCGACGCGAGCGGCACGGTGAGCCGGCGCGGCGCGCCTGCCGCGATCGCGCCGATGTACCAGCGGTCGCCGCTGCGGCGGGCGAAGATCGCATCCTGCCCCGGCGTGCCGCCGAGCAACTTCGTCTCGTCCCAGACGGTGGGAATCTGGTCGAGGAAAGCGAGCGCCTGTGGCCGGGCCTCGTAGGCTTCCGGACGGTCCGCGAAGTGCGTCCACCCGGACTCGAACACGATGGGCAGCGCCACTTCGTGGGCGATCGAGGCTTCCTTGCGTCCCGCGTCGAACGCGACCGGCGTGTAATCCATCGAACCCACGACATTGCGCGTGAAGGGCTGAATGGTGTTACCTACGACCGGCGGATCGTTCTCCGCGCCGCGCACGCCCTCCATCGTCATCAGGTGCGGCCAGGTGCGCTGAAGACCGTGCGGGATGGTGGCGCCGTGGAAGTTCAGCATCAGCTGAAGTTTCGCGGTGTCGGCGAGCGTTTCGTCGTACCAGCGGTAACGCGCCTGCGAATCCGACTCCATGAAGTCGACCTTCACGCCCTTCACGCCCCAGCCCTTCACCTTCGTCAGTTCGGCCATGCGCCTGGCGGGCGTGTCGAGCTTCGACCAGTGGTACCAGAGGAGGATGTCGACGTGCTTCGCGTTCGCGTAGCGCACGAGGTCCGGTACCCATGCATCCTTCCAGCCTTCGTCCACCAGCACGTAGGGAATGCGGTTCTTCGCCGCGAAGTCGACATACGCTCGCTGGCGCGTCGCATCCGACGGGCTCGCGTGCTCGCTCAGCCACGACCAGGCCACCTTGCCGGGCCGGATCCACGACGTGTCCGAAAACTTCGCGGGATCGGCCAGGTCGTCGACGAGGGTCGACTCCGTCACGGTCGCGAGGTCGCCGATGATCGCCGTGCGCCATGGCGTGACGCCGGTGCTTTGCACGCTCGTGTCGGCGAGCGTGAGCGCGTAGTCTCCGGTGTTCGCGGCATGCGTGAGGCGGCTGCCGTCGTAGCGGCCGTCCGCGTTCGCTTCGGTGAGCAACACGTAGCTGTCGCCGATGCGGAACAGCGACGGATAGCCGTACTGCCCGGGCGCCGCGCCACCGGCCGTCGTCTGGAAGCGTTCCTTCTCGTACTCTGGGCTGTAGGGCAGCAGCCAGGCCGGCGCGCTCGCGGGCACGGCGAACGACGTCGCCTCGCCCGTCACCGTCGCGCGTGTCGCGCCTGGCAGTTCGTAACGGAACGCGACGCCGTCGTTGCCGATACGCACGACGACGTCGAGCTTCTGGCCCTTCGCGTTCTGCAGGGCATAGCGCGTCTCGGAGAGGTTGGCGGTGCGATCGAGCTTCTTGCCGACCGTCATCCGGTAACGCTCGGTGAGCTGGCGCTGCGTCGTGCCGATGAGGCGAAGGTCGTGCGTCAGGTCGGCGTCGGTGGTGCGCAGGCCGAGGGTCTCATCCACCAGCGCCGCGCCATGCGGATCGGTGATGCTGAGCACCGGACGACCGCCGTCGCGGAACACGAGCGTGGCCAGCGGCGGCGCGGCGAGGGCGGGGAGGCTGACGAAGGTCGCGATGGCGGCGGCGAGACGGCGGGAGGCGTGCTTCATCCGGTGGTTCCTGTCGACGGCGATGCCCGAGCATTCCACACGGTCCTTGCGTACTCAAGGACGCAGGGCACGTTTCGCCCCGGCGCCGTCCCGCCGAACGACGACGCCTGTCGGCGATAATGTCCGCATGGATTCCCTCGCCTCGGCCATCGCACTCCTCGAACACGAGCCCGCCTGGCGCGATCCCTCGTCGTTTCGTTTCCGCGCGGACGCGGCGGATCGTCTCGAGCTGCTCCTGATCGGCGCGCACGATCCGGCGCTCGTGTCGCGCGCCGTGGCGCTGATCGATGCGATGGCATCCATCGACGCGATCGGTTTCGAAACGATGCGCGACGCGATCCGCCGCGGCGAAGGCCGCGCGGCCTTCGCGCCGTGGCTGGACGTGGGGGTGCCGACCGGACAGCATTACGACGTGCTCGACCACGTGCTCGCCGGCGTCCTCGCGCTCGAGGAGCCGGACGTCGCCCAGCCGTCGCCGCCGCGCGAGATGGTCTTCTACCAGCCGAGTCCGGCGCGCCACATCGTCGACGGCATCGCGCGTGCGCGCATCGCGCGCGACGACGTGGTCATGGACCTCGGTGCCGGGCTGGGCCACGTGCCGATCCTCGTCAACGTGCTCACCGGCGCGCGCACGCTGGGCGTCGAACGGGAGCCGGCGTACGTCGAGCGCGCGATGGACGCCGCGCGGTCGCTGGGACTGGCCGACGTGCATCTCGCCACGGGCGACGCGCGCGATGCCGATCTTTCGGCGGCGACCGTGTTCTATCTGTTCACGCCCTTCATCGGAACCGTATTGCGCGACGTGATCGCCGGCATCGAACGGCAGGCGCGCGAGCGTCCTTTGTGCGTCGTCACGCTGGGGCCCTGCACGCGCACGCTCGCACGCATGCCATGGCTGCGCAGCGACGATGCCGATCCGTCAGCCGACGACCGGATCGTCGTGTTCCGCGCCGGATTTCGCGGCGGGTAGCTTCTGGATCAGGCGGCCGCGGAACACGCCGGCCAGCCGGTGAAAGCCCGCCTCGGTCGGATGCATCTCGTCGTTCCAGTCGGCATCGTCGGGCAACAGTCCGCGCAGGTCGACGTAGTCGAACCGGCCGTGCAGCCGCGGATCGTTCTTCAGCGGCTCCAGCACCTGGTCGACGAAGCCGTCGATCAGCAGCCGCGCGAACGCGCGTCCCTTGACGATGTCGTCGCCGAGCGCCTGGCGGATGTTCGGCCCGATCCACGGACCGATGGACTTCTTCAGCAGCGCGGCGACGCCGAGGTTGCGCAATCCGAACTCCGCCCGGCTGCCGATGAGGCGGGGATAGTCGTACGTGTGGGCGAGGAAGGGCACGTCGGGCCGCGCGCGATGGAACGCGCCGACGAAGAACGCGTAGGCGTCGCGTACCTGGTCGAAGCGGCCGGTGGCCTCGATCGCTTCGAAGGCTTCCTGCGGCGTGAGGCCGCTGCGGCCCTTGAGCGCGTTCCCCAGCCATGTGTCGACGAAGTCGTTGCCGCCGGCGCTGAGCAGCACCGCGTCGAAGTCGAACTTCGTGAACCACCCGAGCAGGTCGTCGAGGTTCTCCTGCGTGAACATCGAGCGATCCGGGTGCTCGCGTTGAGGTGCGGCTTGATCGCCGCTGCGCTCGACGCGAAAGAACAGTCCGCCCTGTCCGAACTGCGGCACGCCGCGTTCTTCGTCCTCCGGTGCGGGGGACACGATCCAGTCGAGCAGGTTCATCGCCAGCGGCGTGGAAAACCAGGAATCGCCTTCGCAGAAGATGACCGGCGTGCGATCGAGGCGTCGTTCGTCCTTCAGTCCCTTGTACATCGCGCGGAACTGGCCGCGCTGGGAAAGTGCGCTGGATTGGGGCATGGCGGGTGCTCGTCCGGGCGACCCGCCGATCCTACACCCGGTGCGTTACCAGCGGCCGCGCCCGCGGCCGAAGTTGTCCTGCCCGCCACCGATCGAGATGCTCACGCCGCCCTTCGGGTGGTCGCAGCTGCCGAACGCCTGGCTCAGGTTGACCGTGCCGGCCTGGTAGCTGCCGCCGTAACCGTGGCTGGCGCTGACCACGCCGGTGCTCACGCTGCCATGCACCTGCGGCTTGTTGTACGTGGCGTCGTCGCAGTCCGGGGTGTCGTCCGCGACATCGGCGCCCGCCATCCGGCCGCTGGTGTCGCCGTAGTACGTGCCGGGCGGGTCGAGAGGCCGCGACCGGGTGACCGCCACGCTTTCCTTGCCCGGTGCGCCGGGGGTCGCGCTGGTCGACGCCGGTGCCGGCGCGCTGCTGGCGGCGACCGGCGTCGGCGTGAAGTCCGGCGGCAGGTTGAGGTTGAGCGGCTTCTGCTGTTGGGCCACCGCGGCCGTGGCGAGCAGGGACGTGGCGGCGAGGGCGAGGATGGCTTTCATGGGAAACGCTCCGGTTCAGGCCTACGAACGCTCGAGGCCGCGTCCGGTGTACCGGGGCTTGGAACGCTGGCAGGCCGCCGGAGTTCCCGCCCCACCGACACCTTACTCCGCCAGCGCCTCGTCCGCGTCCTCGGTCACCGGTTCGCCCAGGCGCGCACGCAGGGCGTCGATCTCGCGGCGCAGGTTGCGGTTCTCCGCCTCGAGGTCGGCGATCTGCTCGCGCAAGGCCTTCACCTCGTCGGTCGGCTTCTCGCGCGGCTTGCGCTTCGACTCCCGGACCCGCTTGGCCGCTTCCTTCAGCTCGGCGTCCCCGGCGGTGGCGGCGGCGCGTTGCTCCTCCTCGGGCAGGCTGGCGACGGCGGCGGCCGCGCTGATCGAGAGGGTGCCGGACTTCACGGCGGCGACCACCTCGGGAGCGGCTTCCTTGCGGATCTTCTCGATCATGCCGACCTGGTTGCTGCTGATCCGGGCCTCGCGCGCGACGTCCTTGCGGCTCTCGGCCGGATTCGGGCGGGCCTTGCCGGAGGCGGGCTGGGCACCCGTGGTGTCGAACGGTACGTCCGGGGCGACCTCGCGTCCCTCGGCCTCCGCTTCGGCGAGCTTCGCACGGCGTTCCGCGAGGATCTCGCGCTTGCGCAGGGCCAGCACGCCGCGCTGGAAGTCCGAGACGCTGCGTCGGCCCAGGTGCTGTTCGATCATCCACAGATGCACGTCTTCGATCGATTGGAACCGCTCGTTCTGCACCGTGCGGAAGGGGATGTCGTGCTTGCGGCAGATGCCGTAACGGTTGTGCCCGTCGACGAGCGTGTCGCCCCAGAGCACGAGCGCGTCGCGGCAGCCCTCGGTGAGCAGGCTGCGCTCCAGCGACTCGTACTCGTCCGGCGTGAGCGGGTCGATGTAGGCCTTGAGATCTTCGTTGACGACGATGTGCATGAGCGGCGGGAGTCGGACGGCGGCGGGGGCGGCATTCTAGTGCCTGCGGGGCGGGCGTGCAGGGACGGCCCGTTGGCGCGGTCGCGCCGGGGCGTGCGACCCTTGGGGCAGCAGGCCTTCATGCCGCGAACGGGGAGAAACGGATGGTCAGTCGTCGACAGTTCATGCAGGCCGCGCCGCTGGGTGCCCTTTCCCTCGCCGGCCTCGGGTTGCCGATGGCGGCGCTCGCCGCGGCGCGCACCATCGAGGACATACCGCCCGACCGTATCGTCTCCTTCCTCGGCGACAACGTGCCCTCCCGGCCGGCGCAGCTTCCCGCCCGGCTTCTGGCCGCGATGAAGGGCAGGGAGGACATTGGCGACCTCTACCTCGCCGAGGGCGCCACCGGCGCGCTGGAGCAGCAGTTCGCGCGGATGCTCGGCAAGGAGGACGCCGCGTTCATGCCGAGCGGCACGATGGCGAACCAAATCGCGATCCGGCTGCATTGCGCCGGGCGCTCGCGCGTGTTGCTGCAGGAAGAGAGCCACGTCTACCGTGACGAATCCGATGCCGTCGCCGTCATGAGCTCGATCAATCCCGTGCCCGTCGCCGGCGGCGTCTCGGAAGGTTTGTACGACGGGATGCTGGCGGCCTTCGCACGCAGCGGCGAGGATCCCTTTCCGGTGGACGTGGGCGCGGTGTCCATCGAGAGTCCGGTACGGCGCCTCGATGGCGCCACCGTGAAGCAGGAGACGATCGCCAGGATCGCGGCGTTGGCGCATGGAAAAGGTGCGCGCATGCACCTTGACGGAGCGCGGCTGTTGCTCATGTGCGGCCTGCCGGGATTCGATCTGCGCAGCTATTGCGGTCCGTTCGACTCGGTGTACGTGTCGCTCTACAAATATCTCGGCGCGCCGTTCGGCGCGATTCTCGCGGGCGAGAAGGCCTTCGTCGAGAAGGCGCGGCAGGCGCGCCACGTGTTCGGTGGCGCGCTCTATCACGGCTGGACCGCGGCGATCCTCGCCTCGGCGACACTCGATGGTTTTGAAGCGCGCTTCGCACGTGTGCATGCGGCGGCGGACGACCTGCTCGCACG
Source organism: Luteibacter sp. 329MFSha (assembly GCF_900111665.1). Taxonomy (NCBI): domain Bacteria; kingdom Pseudomonadati; phylum Pseudomonadota; class Gammaproteobacteria; order Lysobacterales; family Rhodanobacteraceae; genus Luteibacter; species Luteibacter sp. 329MFSha. The sequence continues at coordinate 423,758 of NZ_FOJE01000002.1, forward strand.
ACTCGCGAAGAAGCCCGGCGTGACCGTCGAACGGGTCGTCGACGGCAGCAACATCGTGTTCCTCCGGTTGGACGACAACGTCGCCACGGGTCTGCGCGAGCGCCTGACCGAGCACGACATCGCTATCCGCAAGGTGCGTGACGGCCGGCTCCAGCTGGTCTTCAACGAGACGATCCTGCGCAAGCCCGTGGCGTCGATCGCCGCGGCCTTCTGATTCGCCGACGCGCCTCCCACACGTCGTCGCGATTCCGTGTCAGGCCGCCGTCATGCCTCCGTCCGCATGCAACTCGGTGCCGTTGACGAACGCGCTGGCGTCCGAGGCAAGGAACAACGCCGCCTCCGCCAGTTCGTCCGGCGTACCCATGCGGCCCGCGGGAATCTGCGCGGTCACCGCATCGAGGAACGCCGGACGATCGGCGTCCGCCACCCCGAGCTTGTCAAGGATGGCGGTATCCACCGGGCCAGGGCTGAGTACGTTCACACGGAGCCGCCGAGCGCGGAACTCCATCGTCCAGTGACGGGCGAACGCCGCGATCGCCGCCTTGCTGCCCGCATAGACGGCATGGCCGTCGAGCGTGCGCGTCGCGGCGAGCGAGCTGGTGAGGATGATGCTGCCGCCGTCGCGCATCACGGGTGCGATCGCCTGGACACCGAAGAAAACCCGCGCGTGTTCACGCCGAACTGGGCATCGTATCCCTCGGGCGTCACGTCTGCCGAGGGCTGGATGGTGATGATTCCAGCGTTGGCCATGTACACGTCGAGCGTGCCGAAGCGCTCGCGAACGGTGCTCGCGACCTGCGCGTGATGCGCGAGGTCCGCGACGTCGCCGACGATGCCGAGGGCGCCGTGGCCGATCACGGCGACCGCCTCGTCCAACGCGTCCTTTCGGCGTGCGGTCACGATCACCTGCGCGCCTTCGCGCGCGAAGAGGCGCGCCGCTGCCAGGCCGATGCCGCTGTTTCCGCCGGTGATCAGGGCGATCTTACCGTCCAAGCGATTCATGGGAATGCCTCGTTACGATGATGATCGCCACGATATGCGGCGCATCCGCGGGGCCGGTAGCCAGCTCGCGGGCACTTCATTTGTGCCAGGAACTCCCAGATGTCCCACCTACTTCATCAGGCCGCCAATCTCGTCGCGTTCGTGCGCTCCGTCGAAGCCGGATCGTTCAGCGCGGCCTCGCGTATCACCGGGACGACGCCGTCCGCGGTTTCGAAAAGCATCGCGCGCCTGGAAGCCGAACTCGGCGTCCGGCTGTTCCGTCGATCGACACGGCAGCTGGACCTCACGCCCGATGGCCTCGTGTTCTTCAACCGGGTGGCGCCCTTGCTGCGCGACCTCGACGACTCCGCCGACGCCATCCGTCCGGAGGGCGAGGCGCGCGGGCGGCTTCGCGTAAGCATGCCGAGCGATCTCGGGCGATTGCTCATGCAGCCGCTGGCGACACGCTTCGTCGCCGCGCATCCTGGGCTCGAACTCGACATGGTGCTCGTCGACCGCCCCGTCGACGTGGTCGGCGAAGGCTTCGACGTGGTGTTCCGTGTCGGGCATCCCGCCGAGAGCGACCTGCGCTCCCGCCTGCTCGCGCAGCTCGACATGGCGCTCGTCGCGTCCCCGACCCTGCTTGCGACGCATGGCACGCCATCGACGGTCGATGAGCTCAGGGAGCTTCCTTTCGTGCGTTACCTCATGAGGGGGCGCTCGTATCCACTGACGTTCGACGACGGGTCGACCTTCGTACCGCGCGGACCCGTGGGCGTGGACACGGGGGTCGCGTTGCGCGAGGCCGCCATCCAGGGCGTCGGCGTGGGCTACCTGATGGCATGCACCGTCCAGGCCGATATCGACGCCGGTCGACTCGTCCGCCTCCTCCCTGCGCAGTCCCTGCCGTCGCTTCCCTTGCATGCGCTGCATGCCTTCGGGCGCCTCACACCGGTGCGCGTGAAGCGACTCACCGAATTCGTGGCGGCCGAGGGCGTTCGGTTCGCTTCAGGCGCCTGAAAGCGGCGACGCGCCGTGCTCCTCCCTTGGTTGCGGCAATGCGTTACTGGTAGAAGAATCGTCCCCGACAAGAGAGGGTAGGACTCATGGCGACGACGAAGACGGCCGGTGGCGCATCGGCGTCCACGCTTATCGACGAACGCATCGCGTCGCTCGGCGACTGGCGGGGCGAGACGCTCGCGCGCATGCGTGGCCTCATCCTCCAGGCGGATCCCGCGGTCGTCGAGGAGTGGAAGTGGATGGGTACGCCGGTCTGGTCGCGCGACGGCATCATCTGCACTGGCGAGTCCTACAAGGCCAAGATCAAGCTGACCTTCGCGAAGGGCGCGTCGCTTCCCGACCCGACGAAGCTCTTCAACGCGAGCCTGGATGGCAACATGCGCCGGGCGATCGATATCGCCGAAGGCGATGCGATCGACGAGAATGCGTTCGTCGCGCTGGTCCGCGAGGCGATCGCGACGAACAGGGAAAGCAAGGCGAAGCGGAAGCCGTCTGCGCGGTAATTCCCGTCGGCTGGGCGCGCGCGCGAACGAACTTGCGTCGCGCTTCACGTCCACGGTGCGTCAGGCGGCCGTCTCGTCCCCATCGTCGGCGGCGCATGTGACCTCGTCGTCGGGCTGGTCCATCCAGCCGCGCGTGAGGCCCATGCTGTGCTCGACACAGCGCGCGAACCACGTGTTGATGTAACTCCCCGTGGCCATCGCCTCGAGGCGATGGCCACCGATGGCGTTCCCGAGGTGGCGTGCCTGGGCATCGTAGGTGTCGATGCCGGATGCGGTGAGGTAGTGCAGAACGCGCTGGAGTCTGGCGCGACGTACGAGTTGCCTGGACATTGAACGGTAACGGTGCGGTAGCGGGATCGTCGTTGTGCGTAAGCACTTACTGATTATTACCTTGGCGAAGCGCCCGCGCTACATGACGAAGGTCCCGTGTCTTCACATCGGTGAAGCGGCCCGCGCGGCGACGGTGCATAGTGCGGCCCTGGGACTTATCGAACCGGAGGCAGCCATGGCACGTGTCACAGGTATCGGCGGCATATTCTTCAGCGCGAAGGACCCGGTCGCCCTGCGCGGCTGGTACGTGAAGCATCTGGGTGTCGACGTCCTCCCATGGGGTGGCGCGGCGTTCCGCTGGACCGATGAGAACGGAGAGCCGAAGGGCGGCACGACGATCTGGTCGATCGGCGCCCAGGGAGAGGAGAACTTCCCACCAGGCCAGCCGGCCTTCGTGATCAATTACCGGGTCGACGACTTGGCGACGCTGATGCAGGCGCTCCGCGACGGAGGCTGCAATGTGCTCGATCGCACCGACGACGGCGAGTTCGGCAAGTTCGGCTGGGTCATCGATCCGGAGGGCAACAAGGTCGAGCTCTGGGAGGCGCCCGCCGGGATGTGAACCGGAACGGCTAAGCCGCGTGCTCCTCGTCGAACGCGCGCCGCGCCTCACGTACGGCATCGACGTGGCGTTCGGCCCAGTCGAGCAGTCCGCGGATCGGTTCGAAGATCGAACGTCCGAGGTCCGTCATGCTGTATTCGACGCTGGGCGGTCGCGTCGGGAAGACTTCGCGATGGACGTATCCCTCGCGCTGCAGTTCGTGCAGCGTCTGCGTGAGCATGCGCTGTGAGATATCGGGCACGAGGCGGCGCAGCTCGCCGAAGCGGTAGGGGCGTTCCGCCAGCGCCATGAGCAGGAGCGTGCTCCACCGGCCTCCGATGACATCGAGGACGTCGCGCACGGGGCAGTCGTTGATGTTGCCGGTGATCGCGCGCTGGCGCGCCAGCATCCGCGACACCCGGGTTTCCGGCGGGGTGGTTCCCATTTTGTGCCTATCGCCAGTCAAAGTGCCTCCTTTACGGAGGCCGTCATATGCCCAATCTTTCAGGCGCTCTCAAAAAGAGAGTATCACTCGACAGGATGCACAGGCATGAGCGACACGATCTTCATCACCGGCGCCGCCGGTCATCTGGGCGGCGCGGTCGTGCGCCATCTCCTCGACCGTGGCGTGGCGCCGGATCGCATCATGGCCGGCACGCGTCACCCGGAGAAGGTCGCCGACCTCGCGGCGCGCGGCGTCACCGTTCGCAAGGCCGATTTCGACGACGTGCCGGGCCTGACGAGCGCGTTCGCGGGAGCCGGGACCGTGCTGATCATCTCCACCGACGTGCTGACGCAGGATGGGCATCGTCTGCGCCAGCATCGCAACGCCGTGCAGGCGGCCGTCGCGGCCGGTGTCCGCCACCTCGCCTATACGTCGCTGCCGGCGCCGGAGACGTCGCCGATCTCGTTCGCGCCGGATCACGCGCTGACGGAAGGAGCGCTGCACGCTACGGGTCTGCCGGTCACCGTGTTCCGCAACGGCTGGTACCACGAGAACCTCTTCATGTCGGTGCCGGCCGCGCTCCGGTCCGGTCATTGGTATACGGCCGGCGAGCAGGGCAGGACGTCGTACGCGGCGCGCGACGAGATCGCGGAGGCCATCGCGGCGGTGCTCGCCGAAGCGCCGTCCGGGAGCCGCACCTATACGCTCACCGGCAGCGAAGCCTTCACCGTCGAAGAGATCGCCGCGCTCGTGCGCACGTCCACCGGCAAGCCGCTCGACGTCGTGCACGTCACGGACGATCAGCTCGCCGCGGGCCTTGCCGCCGCCGGCGTACCCGAGGGCGTCATTCCCATCCTCGTCTCCATGGAAGTCGCGACGCGCGCGGGCAGCCTGGGCATCGTCACCGACGACCTCGCGACGATCCTCGGTCGCACGCCGGCCTCGTTACAGGCATTCATCGCGGACAAGGCGGGTGCCTTGTCGGGCTGACGCATGCTCAACGAAGGTAATCGTTCGGCTCGACGAGCACGAAGCCCGGCGTTTCGCTGACGCACTGGCGAAGCAGGAACGCGTGGCCGGCGCCGAAGAACACGACGATGCGGTCGCCGGGCCGGCTGACCTGCAGCAGTTTCGCGCAGATCAGGAGGTTCCGGCGATACCACGCGCTCAGCAGATCGGCGCCGGGCTGGACGTCGCCCGATCCGACGAACAGCGCGGTCCGGTACCACGCGTTGTTTTTCGACAGCCGTGCGGCGTTGTTGAGATAGCGGAGCTCTGCGCCGATGCTGCCGGTGGCGAGGATGCGGCTTTCCTCGGCGAGGTCGCGCTCGACCGCGGCATCCTGCTCGTCGAGCATCGCCTTCATGCCGTGCGTTTCCGCGTATGCCTTGACCGGCTCAAAAGGAAAGTCGCCATCGGCATCGATGCCGAAGATCGACCTCGATCGCACCCGTTTCGCGAGCCGAAAACCGAGCTGGACGCGCTCGCTGCGCGAAGGCGCCAGACTTCCGTCGAGGTAGCTGGCGTATTGGGCGTCGGCCGCGTCCTTCGCCATCTCGATCGCCACCTTCGTGGGGCCGAAGCGGGCGATCTGTTCGGTCACCGCTTCGATCTCGGCCTGCCGCCTGGGAGCGAGCACGTCGTCATGCGTCATGTTGTGCAGATCGTGGCCGGGATTCGCCATGTGGGACACGCCCACGATCATGACGCGTACCGGATCCGGCGCTTCCCGCGCGAGGCTGGATAGCGGGGCGGAGACAAACGCCACCCCGCCGATCCAGCCGAGCAACGACCACACGTTTCGTCCTTTCCACGATCCCATCGGTATCCCCTGATCCATCGACTGGTATCCGGCCGGACGACGCACGTCCGGCTCCCGCGAGCCGTTCGAAGATGCGTGGAACAGGGAAAAGGTTTAAACGGGACGACCGTGGGCGAACCTAGAGTGTTCTGACGGTGCCGCCGTCGATCCGGTGTTCGGAGCCCGAGATCGACGCGGCGCGCGGCGATGCAAGGAAGACGATGAGGTCGGCCACTTCCCGAGGCGTCGCGGGCCGGCCCAGCGGAATGCCGCCAAGCGCATCCATGATCATCCGCTTGCCACCCTCGTAGTCGGTTCCGGCACTCGATCCCAGACGTTCCGCGAACGTGACGGACACTTCCGTTTCGATCCATCCCGGTGCGACCGACAGCACGCGCACGCCCCTGGGCGTCACTTCCTTCGCCAGCGATTTGCTGTACGTGGTGAGCGCCGCCTTCGCGGCGGCATACGCCGTGGTGGACTCGGGCAGGGGCATCACGCGCTGGATCGAACTCACATGGACGATCACGCCCGAACCTCGCGCGAGCATCGCGGGCAACAGCGCGCGATCGAGGCGTACCGCGGACAGGAGGTTCAGGTTGAGCTCCGCCATCCAGTGCTCGTCGGTGATGGCCGCGTAGCCGCCAGTGGGCGTGGCGGAGCCGCCGACCGCGTCGATCACGATGTCGACGGCGCCCCATTCCAGCAGAACGCTCTGCGCGAGATGCGTCACGCCTTCCGCCGTCGTCAGGTCCGCGGCGATGTACGTGACGCCGTCGATGGGCGCGGCCGGCACGCCACGCGCCGAGGCGACCACGCGGGCGCCGGCATCTGCGAGCGCCTGCACGACGGCCGCGCCGAGGCCCATCGTGCCGCCGGTGACCACGGCACGCAGGCCGTCGAGCTGAAGGTCGAAGCTCATGCGGTGATCTCCAGGCGCGCGATCAGGCCACGTTCGAGGCGGAAGGCGAGCGTCATGTCGATCGGGCTGCCGGCGAAGTCGCCCTCGGTGTGGCTGCGCACCACGTGGAAGCCGTCGATCGTTTCCAGCGAAAAAGGCTCGTTCGTATAGGTGTAGAGCCGCATCGTGCCCGACTTCCACGTCGCGATGGCCTCGCGGCCGACGTGGGTTTCGCGCTTGTCCGTCACGACACCCTGCGGGGTGAAGCAGCGGGCGACGGCGTCGGGGCCTTGCGTGTCCGCCACGAAGTACGCGGCGATCGGTTCGGGGAGGGTGAGGGTCGACATGGTGGACTCCGTGGTGAGGACGGTCCGAGGATGCGCGCTCGCGTCTGTTCAGAGAATCACCTAGTATCCGAATTGGCTATGTAGCAAACGATGTATAATGCGCGGATCCGATTTCGCCGAACTGAAAGCCTTCGTCGCCGTCGTGGAGCGGCAGAGCTTCGCGCGCGCGGCGGAACACCTCGGCATCTCGCCGTCCGCGCTCAGTCAGACGATCCGTCAGCTCGAAGGTCGTATCGGCGCGCGTCTCCTCAATCGCACGACGCGCAGCGTCGCGCCGTCCGCCAGCGGCGAGCGGCTCTACGCGCGGATCGCGCCGTTGTTCCGGGAGATGGACGTCGCCGTCGCCGAAGCCGGCGAGTCGACCGGGCGGATGAGCGGCACCCTTCGCATCAACACCCTGGGCATCGCCGCGCGCACGATCATCGCGCCACGGCTGTCACGCTTCCACCGGGTGCACCCCGACGTCGTGATCGATATCGTGGTCGACGACGCGCTGGCCGACATCGTCAGCGGCCGCTTCGACGCGGGCATCCGCGTGGGCGGGCAACTGGAGAAGGACATGGTGGCCATCCGCCTGACGCCGGATCTGGATATGGTGGCCGTCGCGTCGCCGGATTACCTCGCCCGTCACGGCACGCCGCGGTCACCTTCGGACCTGCATCGGCACGCGTGCATCAACTGGCGCCTGCAGATGGACGGCAGGCGCTATCGCTGGGAGTTCATGAAGCGGGGCAAGCGATTCGAGGTCGAGGTGGATGGCCCCGTGGTCACGAACCATGCCGACATCGGCATCGCGGCCGCGGTCGAGGGCCTCGGCATCGCCTATCACTTCGAGCGCGACGGTGTCGGAGAGCTGCTCGCCCAGGGACGCCTCGTGCAGGTGCTCGCGGACTGGTCGATCTCGCGCCCCGGCCTGTTCCTCTACTACCCGAACCGCGAGCACCGGCCCGCCCCCCTCGCGGCCTTCATCGACTGCCTGCTGGGCCGGGCGCCGTTCGATGGCGCCTGCTGAGTGCTATGTCGCATGTTGCGCGAGCGGATTCGGCCCTGCAGCGAAGCGGGCAAGCATTCGCCAACCCTGGAGCGCGCCTCCCGCACTGCGAAAGTTTTCGACAAGCCGTTGGACCAGGTGTACGGTTGGACGACTGGCTCAGGCAAAGGATCCTCATGAGCATGGAAACCGTTGAAATAAAGGCCTTCGTTCCGGCGAGGGACTTCGAGCTGTCCAAGCGTTTCTATGCCGACCTGGGATTCACCGTGGCATGGTCGTCCGACGACCTCGCTTATCTGCATGCGGGCGAAACGAGTTTCCTCCTACAGAAGTTCTACGAGCAGCGACACGCCGAAAATTTCATGATGCATATGCTCGTGGTCGACGTGGAGGCGTGGTGGCACCACGTGACCTCACAAGGCCTGCCCGAGCGTTACGGCGTGAGGACCGTGCCACCGGGCGACCGCCCGTGGGGTATCCGCGACTTCGTGATCATCGATCCGTCCGGCGTGTTGTGGCGGATTGGCCAGAACACGGAGAAAGTGACGGAAGGCACATACGCGGCATCCTGAAGCCACCTCGCTTGCCGGCTCGTAGTGATTTTAAGGCGAGGCTCGAGGTCTTTGGGCTTGACTTAGGTGGATGCCTGGGTTTCGACGTCCGCTAGAATAGTCGCCATGCAACCGATGTCCTCCTCACCCTTTCGCCTCAGCGTCGCCCCCATGCTCGACTGGACGGACCGGCATTGCCGGTACTTCCACCGGCTGTTGTCGCCCCATGCGCGTCTGTATACCGAGATGGTGACGAGCCCCGCGCTCGTGCGCGGCCACCAGATGCGTCTGCTGGAGCACAGCCACGAGGAGCACCCGGTGGCCCTGCAGCTGGGCGGGAGCGATCCCGTCGAGCTCGCGAAGGCGGCCGTCATGGGAGCGAACGCCGGGTACGACGAGATCAACCTCAACGTGGGTTGCCCGTCCGATCGCGTGCAGTCGGGAAAATTCGGCGCCTGCCTCATGCGCGAGCCGGAGCTGGTCGGCGACTGCGTGCGCGCGATGGCCGACGCGGTGGACGTGCCGGTGACGGTAAAGTGCCGCATCGGGGTCGACGATCAGGACGAATACGCCGATCTGCAGCGCTTCACCACCACGATGGTCGAAGCGGGCGTGCGGATCCTCGTCGTGCATGCGCGCAAGGCGTGGCTCGAGGGCCTCAGCCCGAAGGAGAACCGGGAGATCCCGCCGCTGGACTACCAGCGCGTCTACCGGCTGAAGCGTGAGTTCCCCGAGCTGACCGTCGTCATCAACGGCGGCATCACGACCGTGGACGCCGTGCGCGAACACCTGCGACACGTGGACGGCGTGATGCTCGGCCGGGCCGCCTACCACGACCCGTTCGTGCTGGCGCAGCTCGAGGCCGCGCTGTACGGCACGCCTTTGCCCGATCGCGTCGACGTGCTGGAGCGCATGCGCATCTATATCGATGCCGAGCTGGCGCGTGGCACGCAACTCAAGCACATCACGCGGCACATCCTCGGTCTGTTCCAGGGCGAGCCGGGCGCACGCGGTTTCCGTCGTCAGCTCTCCGAAGGCGCGCACCTTCCGGGTGCCGACTGGGGGCTGATCGAATCCGCGCTCTCGGCCTTCCGGCAGGCCGCCTAGTCACCCGTCGACCTCCATCAAGGCCAGGACCGCATGATCGTCACCGAACGCCTGATCCTCACGCCCTGCGCGCTTTCCGACTTCGACGATTGCAACGTCATGCGGAGCGATCCGAAGGTGATGGCGTTCATCGGTGGCAACGCGCTGCCGGAAGACACCTGGATCAAGCTGCTGCGCAACGTGGGGCACTGGACGTCTTTCGGGTATGGCCTCTTCACCCTCAGGGAGAAGCAGGGCGGACGCTACGTCGGCGAGGTCGGCCTGGCGCACTTCCATCGCGGACTCGGGGATCGCTTCGATCCTTTCCCGGAAGGCGCCTGGGCGCTGGCGAGCGCCGCGCAAGGAAAGGGTTACGGCACCGAGGCCCTCGAGGCGGTCCATGACTGGTTCTTCGAGCGGCGCGACAGGGGCCGCACCGTGTGCATCATCGATCCGGCCAATACGCCGTCGCTGCGCCTCGGCGAGCGCCTGGGCTACCGCCCCTTCGGCCAGGCCGAGTACCGCGGCAAGCCGGTGACGATGCTCGAACGGCTGGGCTGACGGTACCCGTTGGAGCGGACCTGGCCGCGATACGGCGTGGCCCGGGAGCCGCAGGACCCGGGCGCCTCGCGAAAAGCCGTCGCGGCCAGGTCCGCTCCAACAGCCGGGCTGTATCGGGTTTCGTTCAGCTTGGGGCGGGCAGGGCGTCGGCATCATCGGCCGATCGAATCGACCGGCCGCCCCGCGCCAGACATGAAAATCACGTTTCGCCCGCTATTTTTCGCCGCACTCTGCCTCGTCTTGCCCGCCGCCGCCCTCGCCGACCAGTCGCTGACGCTGGAGCAGGCCGTGAGCAAGGTGCAGAAAGATACCGGGGGGAAAGTGCTGTCGGCGGATACGCGGCTCGTCGAGCGCGGCCGGATCACCGAATACCGGGTCAAGGTGCTCACCCTCGACGGACACGTGAAGGTCGTGCCGATCCGAACCGAAACCGCCAAGCCCCTGGACGCCAGCGCCGGGGATAACAAGGAGAAACATTGATGCGAATCCTGCTCGTAGAGGACGAGGCCCCGCTGCGCGAGACCCTCGCCGCGCGCCTGAAGCGCGACGGCTTCGCCGTCGATGCCGCCCAGGATGGCGAAGAAGGCCTGTACCTCGGTCGCGAAGTGCCGTTCGACCTGGCCATCATCGACCTGGGCCTGCCCAAGCTCTCGGGCATGGACCTGGTCAAGGCCCTGCGCGAGCACGGACAGCGCTACCCGATCCTCATCCTCACCGCGCGCGGCAGCTGGCAGGACAAGGTCGAGGGCCTGAAGCACGGCGCCGACGACTACCTGGTGAAGCCGTTCCACGTCGAGGAACTGCTCGCGCGCATCAACGCGCTGGTCCGCCGGGCGAGCGGCTGGTCCAAGCCCGTGCTGGCCTGCGGGCCGATCAAGCTCGACACCACGGCGCAGACGGTCACCGTCGAGGGCCGCCAGGTCGACCTCACCAGCTACGAATACAAGGTGCTGGAGTACCTGATGCTGCATGCGGGCGAGCTCGTCTCGAAGGCCGACCTCACGGAGCACATCTACCAGCAGGATTTCGACCGCGATTCGAACGTGCTCGAGGTCTTCATCGGCCGCCTGCGCCGCAAGCTCGATCCGGAAAGCGCGCTGAAGCCCATCGAAACCGTGCGTGGTCGCGGCTATCGTTTCGCGATCCCGCGTAACGAAGCGGACGAAGACTGATGGACTCGCGGGCGACGCGGCCAAGACGGCGCGTCGCCCCACGGTAATCTCGGAGCATGGACAACGCTTCACCGACCCGACGCCGGCCCCTCTCGCTGGCCGCGCGAGCGGCCCTCGCGACCGGCTTCGCGCTCGCCGCCTTCCTCGGCCTGACCGGTCTCGCCCAGAACAAGGCGAACTACGCGTCCGAGCTGTCGGCGATGCACGATCGCCTGCACAACTACGCCATCGCGTACATCACCGGCACCGACATCACGCGCGCCGGCAAGGTCACGACACCCGACAGCCAGCCGAACCCAGACTTCTCGCGTCCGGGTTCGGGCCTCTACGCGATCATCGTCGGCAACGACGGCTTCCGCTGGGAGTCGTCGTCCGCGCTCGGGCGCGACTTCGACTTCGTGCGGATGCTCTCGCCCGGCGAAACCGCCTTCGAGCCCGTGGAGACCCGCAGTGGCAAGCTCTACGTCTTCAGTTACGGCGTGTCGCTGGACAGCACGGAGAAGCGCAGCGTCCCGCTGACCTTCGCCGTGGCGCAGACCGAAGACCAGTTCGAGCGGCAGGTCGCCACGTACCGCCGCACGCAGTTCCTGTGGCTGGCGATGCTCGGCATGATGCTCATGCTGCTGCAGCTGTTCCTGCTGCGCTGGAGCCTGCTGCCGTTGCGCCGCGTGTCGAGCGATCTCGCGCACATCGAACGCGGCTCGCGCGATCACCTCGACGGCCCGTATCCCGTCGAACTCACGGTGCTGACCCGTCGCCTCAACGCGTTCATCGACAGCGAGCGCGAGCAGCGCACGCGCTACCGCGACACGCTCGCGGACCTCGCGCACAGCCTGAAGACGCCGCTGGCGGTGATCCGCTCGCAGCTGGAAACCGGTGGCGACGCGGGCAATCTTCGCGGCGAGCTGCTCGACCAGGTCCGCCGCATGGACGAGATCGTCGCCTACCAGCTCTCGCGCGCCGCGACGTCGGGCCGACGCACGATCGCGTCCGTCGAACCCATCGCGCCGCACGCCGAGGATCTCGTGCAGAGCCTCGAGAAGGTGTACGCGGCGAAGAACGTGCTGTGCGAGTTCGAGATCGAGGACGGCGTGACGTTCCCGGGCGAGCAGGGCGACCTGCTCGAACTGATGGGCAACCTCGTCGAGAACGCGTTCAAGTGGGCGTCGCACCGCGTGCTGCTCACCGCGCGCTCGGTGGGCAAGATGCGCGGCCGCAGCGGCCTCGAACTCATCGTGGAGGACGACGGCCCGGGCATTCCCGACGACAAGATCGAAAGCATCCTGCAGCGCGGCGTGCGCGGCGACGAACGGGTGCAGGGCCACGGCATCGGTCTGTCGATCGTGCAGGACATCGTCAAGGCGTATCAGGGCGAGCTCAACGTCGATCGCTCGGAGGAACTGGGTGGTGCGCGCTTCTGCGTGAAGCTGCCGCCGCCTTAGCGGCCGCGCAACCCGGGCGAAGGCCCGTAGAAGGCCTCCAGCAGCGCCGCCACCGCGGGCTCCGCCTCCCGCAACGCCTGCGGCTGCGAGAAATGCAGCTCGCTCGTCACCGCGAAATACTCCTCCGGCGCCTCGGCCGCATACGGGTCGATCGTCGTATGCCGGCCACGGTCGAGCGCTTTGGACAGGGTGTCGAAACCGCGCTGCATCGTCGCGATCCATTCGCGTCGGTTCATCGCCGCCGGCAACGGCGGCACGCCGTTCGCCGGTCCCGCGAGCATGTCGAGCTTGTGGGCCATCTCGTGGATCACGACGTTGAACCCGTCCCACGGCGCTTCGAGGTCCAGCGCGACATCGGCCAGCGAGAGGATCATCGGTCCGCGATCCCACGCCTCGCCGATGAGCGTGTCGTCGCTGTCGGTGACGACGCCGGTGCGCGCGTCGCGATGGCTGCGCCGCACGTTGAACTCGCCGGGATAGACGAGCACGTTCGTCCAGCCCTTGAAGGCCCGCGGGCCACGGGGCAGGGCGGGGAGGCTGGCCTGCATCGCGATCGCCAGCCGCCAGAAGTCGTCCAGGGCGGCGTCGCCCATGGCGTGGAAACGCTTGGTGTGCAGGAACGTCGCGGCGAGCTGGCGCAGGTAATGCGCGCGCGGCGCATCGAGGGCGCGCGCGAGCGGGACGCGCGCGATGGCCTGCTTCCACAGCGCATCGTCGATGGGCGGCACGGGCGCGCGAAAGCGCCCGATCAACGACTGAAGAAAGCCCACGACGATCGACCGAAACGAATCAGAGCATGGATCCCGGAAGCAGCGACTGCCAGCTCGGGACCGACGAGCGCAGCGGCGACACGTCGTCGCGCGACATGTCGGCATCCACGGGCGGCGCGACCGTGCCGGCCGAGGTGTCGCGGCGGGAGCTGGACGGGCGGGCGGGCACGATGTCGCCGCCACCGCCGTTGTCCCTGCCGGACTGCGCCGAGCGCGAGCTGCCTTCGAACGACGACGACGCACCGCTGCCGCTCGCGGAGAGCAGACCACTGGGGTCGATGTCGGAAGCGGCGGCGGTGCCGGCGGCACCGACGAGGCACAGACATCCGAAGATGTACGGTCTGGCGTTCATCGGTAAACCCTGCAGCCCCTCGAGGGACGAAGAGGGGGACGGCCGATCCTCGCAGAAATTTCACCCGGCTGCCAGTGCAGGACGTCCCCGGCGGTCGTCCCCGGCCCGATGCGGGCGAAATCCGCGCCGCTGCCCTAGAATCGGCGGATGTCCCGGACCTCCCCACCCCCGACAGCGGCCGCCTGACGGCCCACGGCACCCCATGCTCGCACGCGACCTCCTCGATGCCCTCGCCGGTGGCGACGCCGTGTCCGGCGCGGCCCTGGCCCGCAAGGCCGGCGTCACGCGCGCCGCGGTCTGGAAACAGATCGAAGCCCTGCGACTGAAGGGCGTGCCCGTGGAGGCGAAGGTCGGGGGCGGCTACCGCCTGCCATGGCCGACCGAACTGCTGGACGGCCAGCGCATCCGTGCCGGGCTGGCGCCGGCGACCTCGGCGCAGGTCGGCATGCTCGAGGTGCACTGGGAGATCGACTCCACGTCGAGCGAGATCGCACGCCGCATCCCGGTGCTGGACGATCTCGCGTTCGTCATGGCCGAAACGCAGTCCGCCGGGCGGGGCCGCCGCGGCCGCCCCTGGCTGTCGCCTCCCGGCATGAATCTCTACCTCTCCGTGCTCAAGCGCTTCGACGGCGGCTTCGCGTCGCTGTCCGGCCTGTCGCTCGCCGTCGGGGTGATGCTCGTGCGTGCCCTCGGCGAACTCGGGATCCGCACGGCGGGGCTGAAGTGGCCGAACGACGTGCTCGCCGGCAACGCGAAGCTCGCTGGCATCCTCGTCGAGTTGTCCGGCGAGTATTCCGGTCCGTGCGCCGCCGTGATCGGCGTCGGCCTCAACATCCGCCTTCCCGACAGCGTGCACGAACGGGCCGGCCAGCCGATCACCGACCTCGCCTCGATCGTCGGCGGCGACCCGCCGGGCCGCAACCACATCGCGACGGTCGTGGTCACCGAGCTGGCCGAGGGTCTGCGCACCTTCGAGCGCCATGGCTTCGCCGCCTTCGCTGACGAATACGCGGCGAACGACCTGCTGCGCGACGTGCCGTTGCGCATCCTGGATCCCCGCGGGGACTTCGAGGCGGTGGGCGAAGGCGTCGACGAGCGCGGCGCCCTGCGCGTGCGCGTCGCCGACGGGTCGGTCGTCACCGTCGACAGCGCGGAAGTGTCCGTCCGCCGGAGCGCGCCATGATCCTGTTGCTCGACCTCGGCAACACGCGCCTGAAGTTCGCGCTGCTGGACGGCGACGACTTCGTGCATCGTGGCGCGTTCGGCTGGGACGCCGACATCGCGCACGAACTCGCCACGCTGTGGGCGACGTGGCCGGCACCGGAGCACGTCGTGGGCGCGTCGGTCGTCGACACCGCGCGGGAGACCGCCGTCGCCGTGGCGGCGGGAAAGGCCTTCGATCGCGATCCCGTGTGGGTCCGCACACCGGCGCACGCCTGCGGCGTCACCAACGCCTATCCGGAACATGCACGGCTCGGCGTGGATCGCTTCCTCGCCATGGTGGACGCGTTCGCTGCGGGACGCGCGCCGTGCGTCCTCGCCAGCGTCGGCACCGCACTCACGCTCGATGCGCTGGACGCGACCGGTCGTCATCTGGGTGGCTGGATCGCGCCCGGGCCACTGCTCATGCAGCAGTCGGTGCTTGGCGCGACGGTGCAGGTCCGCCCCGATCGCGGCGGCAGCGTCCTCGACCTCGCCGACAACACGGCGGACGGCCTCGCCTCCGGTTGCTGGCAGGCTTGCGCTGCGCTGGTCGATCGCTTCGTCGATCGCACGGCGCCGATGCTCGGCGGCCATCCGGTCGTGACCCTTGGCGGCGGCGATGCCGACCTGCTCGCGCCGCTGCTCCAGCGCGACGTCGCGGTGGTGCCCGATGCCGTGCTGCGCGGACTCGCGGTGTGGGCGAAGTCGCATGTCGTTTCCGGCAATATCGCCTAGAATCCCGACGCCGCCGGTTCTGACAGGGGAACGCGCGCAGGCCCCTCCGCACCCGAGGCCACCATGCTGCTGCGTTTGCTGTTCGTACTGTTGATCGCCCTCAATATCGCGGTGGCCGCGTGGCTGCTGCTGGGCGATTCGGGTACGCCGGCGATCGATCCGAACGACGGCGGCGTGCCGAAACTCAAGCTGCTCGCCGAGCTACCGGAACCCGCGGCGACGACGCCGGCTCCGGCGACGTCCGCCCGCACCGTCGCACCCGCCGCGCCGGAGAAATCCACGAGCGTCGCGCTTCCCGCGATGCCGGCGAAGGCGGCGTCCGAATCGCCGGTCGTCCCGCCAGCGATCGCCCCGAAGCCTGCCGCGACGGCCGCCGCGCCGAACGCGCCGACCAGTCCGCGTCGCAGCTACCGCTGCCTCGCCATCGGTCCGTTCGCCAACCAGGTGGACCTCCGCGCCGCGCGCGGCGCCATCGCCTCGCGCACCGCGCGCAGCCGGCAGCGCCAGGAGCAGACCAGCGAATCGCGCGGCTGGCGCGTCTTCCTTCCCGCGCAGGCCACGCGCGAGCAGGCGCTGGCGCAGGCGCGTCGCCTGGAAGCGAAAGGCATCAAGGATTACTTCGTCGTCACCGCGCAGGGCGAGCTGCAGAACTCCGTCGCCCTCGGCCTCTTCCACGACCCGGCCAATGCGCGGAAACGCCGAGACGAGGTGGTCGCCGCGGGTTTCCCGGCCCGCATGAGCGAGCGCACGGAAACGACGCCCGTCTGGTGGCTCGACGTCGTCGTCCCCGAGGAAGCCGGCGGCGACATCCGCCGGGGCATCCGCACCCCCGGCGTCGCGGCGCGAACGACCGGTTGCTTCTGATAGAATCCCCGCCTTCGCCGGCATAGCTCAGTTGGTAGAGCAACCGCCTTGTAAGCGGTAGGTCCCCAGTTCGAATCCGGGTGTCGGCACCATCCATCGTGCGACGTCGATCGTATGAAGTAAGGGCTCCCCGCCTTGGCGAGCCCTTTCTCTCCATCGACCGCTGGCCCGTCGTGGCGGTTCACCATGTAGCCCATGGCGGCACGATGAGCCGCTCGCGCCGGACCGGCCTTACGCTCAGTCTCATCCACGTATTGAGCAAGTAGCGTGGCGATCCGCCGAACGCGGTCGTGACTCCCATAAGTTGCTCCGCGTCGGGCACTGCGGGATTGCTCAGCCAGCAGTACATGGCCCAGTGAAAGGCCTGTGGGCCGAAATGCCTGAATGCGTCGGCCTCGGTTATCGGCGGCTGGTGCGGCGCGTACGGGAAGCCCTGCGGAACACTCGACGCGTTGTCGCCGTCCGCCTTGTCGTAGGCGTGTTCTATCCAGCGCTCGCCCGAGTTCAGATTTCGGTAGAGAAGTTCACCGACGTCCAGCGCCGGGATGCCCCAGTCGCTGAAGCCGTCGATCGTGAGGCCACAGATGGCCTTCGCGATCGTGCTGTAAGGTTGGAGGGCTTCGGTGTTCGCCCGGCTATCCGTGCGATGCAAGATCTTCCGAAGTGGATGATTGGGATCCATCTCGTCGATGTCGTCGCAGATCGCGCCGGCCATCTCGTACTGGCGTGGTGCCACGTAATTCTTGTAGAGCACGCCATTTTCCGACGTGATACCGAAGAAGAAGCCTCCGCCACCGGCCTCGCCGATGCGGGGGGCACCACGCACGGGGCGTGTCCGTCGCTGCGGGGTCGACCGGCGCCCCGCACCCGCGTGTCGCCCTTCGCGGCGGGGATGCCTCACCCGTTCACGATCGGTCCGAAGGCCCTCGAGCAGCCGGCCGGTAGCTGATGAACGATCCACAAGCGGAATGTCTCCGTTGATGAGATAGCATCTGTGGTGATCGTATTGGACGGCGATCCCGGTATAGCGGTTTCGCAGTCGCACCGAGAAGAAGGTGAGTTGCGACTGGCCTTCGGGTACCAGACCCAGGTAGCCCCAGGGCAGTTCCACGTCGATCGACGAAACATCCGGGTCGTACTGGAAATCGACCCCGAAACCGAAGAGGCCCACCTCGATATCGAAGGTGGATGGGTCGGTCACGATGCCCCGGACAGTGCAGACGATCGGCTCCCACGGCTTGGGAATCGTGCGGATGTCGAGTGCGTAATTAATCTCGCCGTTGCTGCTTTCGAACCAGGGCACGATGTCGAGCGGAATCGTCAGGTACTCGCCGACGAAGGACTTGGTTCCTGCGGTGCTGATCCTGGACATGTCTGGTCTCCTCCATGAGATGTGTGCCTCGCGGTCGGTTCGCCGCGCGCGATCGATTGTCGACCTCGACCGCGGCCTCGCGCAAAGCGTCGGTTTGCATACGATTCCATGTACCCCAGTGGGGTACGCCGTTCGGACCGAATCCGCATCGAAGTTTTTCGACCGGGTAACGCCAGACCGGACGGACGCGCACGATCAACTTGCTGCGATGGCGCTCAACCTTTGCCGCAGAAAATCCCGCAACCGCTGCACCGCCGGCGTCAGCTGTGAGCGGTGCGCGCTGACGAGATTCAGAGGCGAGCGTTCGCCCTGGTCGGGGAGCAGGTCGACGAGCCGGCCGGCGGCGAGATCGTCGGCGACATCGATCATCGACTTGTAGACGATCCCTTTCCCCGCGACGCCCCAGCGGCGCGTGACTTCGGCGTCGTCGCTGATGCGGTCGCCCGACACCTTCACCGTACGAGGGCCGCCTCGCAGGTCGAACGTCCAGCGGTCGTAGACGATGTCGCCCCAGACGAAGCACAGGCAATTGTGTTCGCCGAGATCGTCGGGATGGGTCGGCGTGCCGTGCTTCGCGAGGTAATCGGGCGACGCGCAGAGCACGCGTCGATTGTCCGGGACGAGCGGCTGCGCGACGAGGCCCGAATCGTCGAGCGTGCCGTAGCGGATCGCCGCGTCGATGGGGTGGCGGTGCAGGTCCGCCGAGCGATCGCTGATGCGCAATTGCAGGCAGATGGCCGGGTGCTCGGCCTGGAACGCGTCGAACCACGGCAGTAGTACGTTGCGTCCGAGATCGGACGGCACGGACAGCCGCAACGGGCCGGCGATCTCGCCGCGACTCTCGGCCAGCGTGCGCGAGCCACCCGCCAGCGCGTCGAGCATCGCCCGCGCATGCGGCAGATAACGCTCGCCGTCGTCGGACAGTCGCATGCTGCGGGTCGAGCGCACGAAGAGCCGCGTGCCGAGTTCGCGCTCGAGCCGCTGCACGGCGTTGCTGACCATGGCCGGCGTGCTGTCGGCGAGCCGGGCGGCCGCCGAGAAGCTGCCCGCGTCGGCGGTCTGGACGAAGAGCTGCACGTCGTCGAGTCGGATCATTTTCGGCGCTTTGCGGAAAGTGTTTGCCCATGGTGCCCGTTTTTCGCGTCCTCGCGGAAGACGACGATGGCAGGGCGACGCGCTGCGCGTGATCGGCTGGATGTGGCGCGCTAGGCGACGGATGGACTGCCGCGCTGCAACGTGGCTGTTTCATGGGCGGGTGTAGACTTCGGGAGTTATCACCGAGCCGTCCCCTCCATGAGTCCTCTCACCCGTTCCGTCGCCCTCGTGGGCGCCCCCACCGATATCGGCGCCGGCCATCGCGGCAGCTCGATGGGGCCGGAGGCGCTTCGCGTCGCCCGGCTCGCCGAGCGCCTCGCGAAGCGCGGCATGCACGTCGTCGATCGCGGCAATTTGGCCGGGCCACTGAATCCGTGGCAGCCCCCGGTCGACGGCTATCGCCACCTCGACGCCGTCGTGGCGTGGAACACGGCGCTGCACGACGCGATCTACGGCGAACTTCGCGAGGGCAGGCTGCCGATCCTCCTGGGCGGTGACCACTGCCTGGCGATCGGTTCGATTTCGGCGGTCGCGCGCCACTGTCGCGAGACGGGGAAGAAGCTGCGCGTGCTCTGGCTCGACGCGCACGCCGACTTCAACACCAGTGCGATCACCCCGTCCGGCAACATCCACGGCATGCCGGTGGCGTGCCTTTGCGGCCATGGCCCGGATGTGCTCACGCGCATCGGTGGCACGGTGCCCGCCACGTCGCCCGATGTATTCCGGCAGGTCGGCATCCGATCGGTGGATGAGGGCGAGAAGCGCTTCGTGCACGAGGTCGGGCTCGACATCTACGACATGCGCTACATCGACGAGATCGGCATCAAGGCGGCGATGGAAGAGGCGCTGGCCGGGGTCGACGAGGACACCCACCTGCACGTGAGCTTCGACGTCGACTTCCTCGATCCGTCGATCGCCCCCGGTGTCGGCACCACGGTGCGCGGCGGGCCGAACTACCGCGAGGCGCAGCTGGTGATGGAGATGATCGCGGATACGGGCCGCGTCGGCTCGCTCGACATCGTCGAGCTGAATCCGGCCTTCGACAAGCGCAACCAGACGGCCAAGCTGGCGGTCGACCTCGTCGAGTCGCTGTTCGGCAAGTCGACCCTGATGCGCTGAGCGAAGCATTGTGGGGGCGGCCCCGGCCGCGACGGCTTCCTGATGCCTTGATCGAAGCATTGTGGGAGCGGACCTGGCCGCGACGGCCTTTCGCGGGGCGTCACAGGCCCTGTCGCTCCTCGCGAAAAACTGTCGCGGCCAGGTCCGCTCCCACAGCGACACGCCGTCGCGGCCAGGTCCGCTCCCACAGCGACACGCCGTCGCGGCCAGGTCCGCTCCCACGGCGACACGCCGTCGCGGCCAGGTCCGCTCCCACAGCGACACGCCATCGCGGCCAGGTTCGCTCCCACAGCGACGGGATGTCGCGGCCGCGGCCGCTCCCACAGGCCGCTCCCCGCGGGCTAGACTTGGACGGTTTCCGTCGTCAGGTTCGAAGGCTTCCCATGCACACCCGCGTTCTCACCGGCATCACCACGACCGGCACGCCGCATCTCGGCAACTACGTCGGTGCCGTCCGGCCGGCGGTCCTTGCCAGCAAGGATCCGAACGTCGACGCGTTCTACTTCATGGCCGACTACCACGCCCTGATCAAGAGCGACGACGCCGATCGCGTGGAGGCCTCCCGCCTCAAGATCGCCGCCACCTGGCTGGCCGCGGGCCTCGACCCGAACACGGCCACCTTCTACCGCCAGTCGGACATCCCCGAGGTGACCGAGCTCATGTGGCTGCTGACGTGCGTCACGGCCAAGGGCCTGCTCAACCGCGCGCACGCGTACAAGGCGGCGGTGGATCGCAACATCGAGAACCAGGAAGACGCCGATGCGGGCGTCACCGCGGGCCTGTACATGTACCCCGTGCTGATGGCGGCCGACATCCTCGCGTTCAACGCGAACAAGGTGCCCGTCGGACGCGACCAGATCCAGCACATCGAAATGGCGCGCGACATCGCGCAGCGCTTCAACCACACCTACGGTCGTGACTTCTTCGTCATGCCCGAAGCGCACATCGAGGAGCAGGTGGCGACGCTGCCGGGCCTCGATGGTCGCAAGATGTCGAAGAGCTACGACAACACGATTCCGCTCTTCGAGGGCGGCGCGAAGGGCATGCGCGAGGCGATCATGAAGATCGTGACCGATTCGCGCCTCCCGGGCGAGCCGAAAGAGACGGACGACTCCTCGCTGTTCACCATCTTCAAGGCGTTCGCGTCGCCGGCGGAAACGGCCGCGTTCGCTGAGGCGTTGCATGGTGGCCTCGGCTGGGGCGACGCGAAGCAGGCCCTGTTCGAGCGCGTGGAGGCCGACATCGGCCCGATGCGCGAGCGGTATGAAGCTCTGATGGCGAAGCCGGACGACATGGAGGACATCCTCCTCGCCGGTGCCGCGAAGGCGCGCGCGATCGCCGGCCCCCTGGTCGAGACGCTGCGGGAGGCCGTCGGTCTGCGCCGATCGAGCTCCGCGTTGAAGGCGGCCGCGGCTCCCGCGGCGGCTCCCTCGATAGCGAAGGCGAAGCCGCCGCGCATCGCCAGCTTCCGCGATACCGACGGCAGCTTCCGTTTCCGCCTGTTCGGCGGCGATGGCGAGGAACTGCTGCTGTCCAGCGCGTTCGTCGACCCGAAGGCGGCCGGCGCGGTGCGCCAGACGCTCGGCACGCTGGGCGGCGCGAACGCCGCCATCGAGGCGCAGGGCGACGCGGTCGTCCTGTCGATCGACGGTAATGCGGTCGCTTCGGGTGCGTTGCCTGCCGACGAGGGCGCCCGTGCGGCGCACGTGCAGCGCGTGCGTGCCGCCCTCGACGCACTCGCCGCCGCGACGGCGGAAGAAGCGGCGGCGAAGCGGAAAGCCTGACATGCGCTACCTCGCGATCATGCTGCTGGCGCCGTGGTTGATCGTGCTGGGCTGGGCCTACTGGGCCTACCCGAAATCGCTGCCGCGGAACGTCACGCGTCGCTCGTTCGACGTGCTCGCGCTGCTCGCGGCGACGGTCGCGGCGATCCAGTCGGCAGTGGTGGCTTACGACGCCGTCGAGCTGCCGGCCGCCGACGAATTTGGGCCGAAGAGCGGAGCGATCTGGCAGCAGGTCGTACCCGCTCTTTACGGCTACGGCGCCTTCCTCGCCGTGCTGCTTGTCGCGCTGATCGTCCGGCAGATGGTGTGGAAGCGTAAGGCTTCGTAGGAATCGCCGATACGATCGGCTCCCACCCTTTGGTAGCGAGCTCACGACCCGAGGGTGGGAGCCGTTCGCATCGGCGATCGCAGGCCCCTCGGTAGCAAGGTCACTACCGGAGGGTGGGAGCCGATCGCATCGGCGATCTCCAGGCCCCTCGGTAGCGAGGTCAATACCGGAGGGAGGAAGCCGATCGCATCGGCGATCTCAGGCCCCTCGGTAGCGAGGTCACTACCGGAGGGTGGGAGCCGATCGCATCGGCGATCTCCAGGCCCCTCGGTAGCGAGGTCAATACCGGAGGGAGGAAGCCGATCGCATCGGCGATCTCCAGGCCCCTCGGTAGCGAGGTCACTACCGGAGGGTGGGAGCCGATCGCATCGGCGATCGCAGGTCGCCTTAGTCCCACCGATTCGTATGCGGCCCGAAGTCCTCGGTCTGCCTGCGCACGATGCAGAAGCGATGGCCCGTCGGCGCCTCCATCACCCACCAGCGCTTCACGAAGCCGATCCGCTTCGCCCCCAGCGCCTCCAGTCGCGCGGCTTCGGCGTCGAGGTCGTCCGTTTCGATGTCCAGATGCACGCGACTGGGATGATCGACGCACTGGATGAGGATCTTCAGCTCGTCCGGTGCCGTCTCCAGCGACGCGTACCGTCCATCGCCATCTTCGTCGGGATTTTCCACCGGCTTACCGAGCGCGCGGCTCCAGAAAGTCGTGGCCGCGGCCAGGTCGGTGCCCTGGCAGTCGATGACGAGGTTGCAGAGCCTGCTGCGGTGCATGGTCGATGCCTCCGTGACACGGAACACCGACGCTAGCAGCGGCCGCGCGGAGACCGCGTGACGCTCAGGCGCCGCGCAGGCGCAGCGTCAGGCCCTTCAGGAAATTGCGCAGGAACTGGTCGCCGCAGAGGCGGAAATTGCTGTGCTTCGGCTGCCGGAAGAGGGCGTTGATCTCCCCCTTCGACACGCGGAAGCCGGCCTCGCCCATGATCGCGAGGATGTCGTCTTCCTTCAGCTCGAACGCCACGCGCAGCTTCTTCAGCACCACGTTGTTGTTGACGCGGGTTTCGACCGGGCGCGGCGGCTGGCTTTCGTCGCGGCCGCGACGATGGACGATGAGGCCATCGAGGAAATGCGCCATGGCGGCGTCGGGCATCTCGACGAAGCCCGGCTCGTCTTCCTTGCGCAACCAGGGTTCGACCTGTTCGCGCGTGGCGGGAAAGCCGGAGAGCTTCATGATCTCGACGACGTGGACGTCGCCGAGGTCGAGCATGTAGCGGACGCTACGGAGGGTGTCGTTGTTGAGCATGGCGGGAAGGATACCGCGCGAGCGGTGGCAGCGTCGCCGGCCCTTGCGTAACCTCCATCGGGACTTGTGACTCGCGGCCTCAAAACATGTCGCGCGCAGGGCGCGCTCCTACAGTGCGGCGTTGTAGGAGCGCGCCCTGCGCGCGAATGAGGGCAGGGCGGCGTCGCCGCGTCTTACTGCGGCAGGCCCAGATCGTCGAGCATCGCCTTCAGGAAGCGCGCGGCTTCCCCGCCCGTGGCGGCGCGGTGGTCGAAGGTCAGCGACAGCGGCATGCGGCGGTGCACTTCGATGCCGCCCATCACGGCGACGACGTCGTGGCTGAGCTTGCCGGCACCGACGATGGCGACCGTCGGCGGCACGACGACCGGCGTGGCGTAGCGGCCGGCGAACATGCCGAAGTTGGACAAGCTGATCGTGTAGCCGGAGAGCTCCGACGCCGGGATGCTGCGATCCTCGACGGAGGTGCGCAGGCGCTTGATCGCGGCGCGGACGCCCGCGCCGTCGAGCACGTCGGCGTTGCGCAGGGCCGGCACGAACAGGCCGTCCTCGGTATCCACGGCGATGCCGACGTCCACGTGCGGGTGCAGGGTGCGGGTCAGCGTCTTGCCGTCGAACCAGGCGTTGAGCGCCGGCACCGTCTTGCAGGCGACCACGATCGCGCGGATCAGGCGGGCGGTGATGTCCTGCTTGCCGATCCAGGCGTGCAGGTCGGCGTCGTCGACGAGCGTGGTCGGGACGACCTGCGCGTGCGCATCGGCCATGACGCGCGCCATGTTGCGGCGAACGCCCTTGAGCTGTTCCGGCTGACCCATCGCGTCCTTGCCCGGGGGCGCGGTGCGGACGGCCTTGCCGGCGAGCGACACGGGCGTGCGCGTCGGTGCCGGGCCCGGCTCGGGCAGTGTCGGCGCGAGGTGCTGCGCGGCGGCCGAACGGACCGGCGCGGCGCCCAGGGCGGCGCTGCCGTTGGCCGCGGCGGCCTTGACGTCGGCCATGGTGATGACGCCGCCGGCGCCCGTGGGCTGCACGCGGGTCAGGTCGACCTTGAGCTTCTTCGCGGCGGCGCGCACGGCCGGCACGGCCTTGACGCCGCCGGCGCTGGACACCTGCTCGGTGTGCACGGCGTTGCCGCTGACCATGGCGCCGACCACGGTGCCTTCGTCTTCGCGCTCGCCGCCGGACTCGATCTCGCCACCGTCGTCGGACGCGACGACCTTGTGGCTATCGTCGGCCGCCGGGCTGCCGACGCCCTTCTTCGGGCCATGGTGGTGGCCGGTGGATTCGGCCTCGGCGCGCTGGCGGGCGTTCGGGTCGATCTCGAACTCGGCCAGTGGCGCGCCGGTCTCGATGATGTCGCCGGCGGCGCCGTGCAGCTTCTTCACGGTGCCGGAGTAGGGCGACGGCACGTCGACGACGGCCTTCGCGGTTTCCATCGACACCAGCGGGGCGTCGAGCTTGATGGTGTCGCCTTCCTTGACGTGCCACTCGACGACGGTCGCGTCGGGCAGGCCTTCGCCGAGGTCCGGCAGGAAAAAGGTCTTGATGTCGGCCATGGGTATCGGTTCCTCAGGAGGCGGCGAGCGTGCGCTCGGCGGCTTCGACGATGCGTTCGACGCTGGGGAGGTACTTCATCTCCAGGCGGAACAGCGGGATGTGGGTATCGAAGCCGGTGACGCGCTCGACCGGCGCGAGCAGGCTGTAGAGGCACTCCTCGGACAGGCGCGCGGCGATCTCGGCGCCGAAGCCGGCGGTCTTCGGGGCTTCGTGCACGATGACGCAGCGGCCGGTCTTCGTGACCGATTCGGCGATCGTGTCGAAGTCGAGCGGGGTCAGCGTCGCGACGTCGATGACTTCGGCGCTGATGCCCTTCTGCGCGAGCTCGTCGGCGGCCTCGAGGCATTCCTTCACCTGCGCGCCCCAGGTCACGAGCGTCACGTCGGTGCCGTCGCGCAGCACGAAGCAGACGTCGAGCGGCAGCGCCTCGCCGTCGTCCGGCACTTCTTCCTTGTACTGGCGATAGATGCGCTTCGGCTCGAAGAAGATCACGGGATCCGGGTCACGGATCGCGGCGAGCAGCAGGCCGTACGCCCGCGCCGGCGACGAAGGCATCACGACGCGCAGGCCCGGGATGTTGGTGAACAGGTGCTCGTTCGCCTCGGAGTGGTGCTCCGGCGCGCGGATGCCGCCACCCCAGGGCGCGCGCCACACGGCGGGCACGGTGATGCGGCCGCGCGTGCGGTTGCGCATGCGGGCGGCGTGGCAGGCGATGTGCTCCATCATCGGGTAGATGAAGCCTTCGAACTGCGCTTCCGCGACGGGCTTCATGCCCTGCGCGGCGAGGCCGACCGTGAGGCCGGCGATGGTGCCTTCGTCCAGCGGCGTGTCGATGACGCGCATGTCGCCGAACTGTTCCTGCAGGCCCTGCGTGGCGCGGAACACGCCGCCGTTGACGCCGACGTCCTCGCCGAGCACCACGACGCTGTCGTCGTTGCGCATCTCGTAGGCGAGCGCCTGGGTCACCGCTTCGATGAGAGTGATTTGTGCCATGGGAAGGGATCCTTACTTGCGATCGAGGGAAGCAACGAGCTCGCGCTGCTTTTCGAGGTCGGCCGGGAGTTCGGCGTACAGGTAGTCGAACATCGCCGTCGCCGGCTGGTTCTTCGTCTCCAGGTACGCGTTGACCTCGTTGTCCATCCAGTCGTCGCACTCGGCCTTCCAGGCCTCTTCCTTCGCGTCGTCCCACTTGCCCTTGGCTTCGAGCCACTTGCGCAGGCGCGGCACCGGGTCGCGTTCCCACGCGTCCTTCACTTCCTGCTCGCCGCGATAACGGCGCGCGTCGTCGGCCGTGGTGTGGTCGCCGAGGCGGTAGGTCACCGCTTCGATCACGCTGCCGCCCTGACCCGAGCGCGCGCGCTCGAGCGCGTCTTCCATCGCCTTGCGCACGGCGATGATGTCGTTGCCGTCCACCTGGACGCAGTACAGGCCGGCCGCGATGCCCTTCTGGGCCAGCGTGCCGGAACCGCTCTGGATGCGGCGGGGCACGGAGATCGCCCACTGGTTGTTCACGATCACCGCCACCAGCGGCAGCTGCTGCGCGCCGGCGACGTTGATGGCGCCGTAGAAGTCGCCCTTCGACGAGCCGCCGTCACCGATCGTGCAGACCGCGACGCGCGGTTCGTTGCGGATCTTGAACGCCAGCGCCGAGCCGGCGGCGTGCAGGCACTGGGTGCCGATGGGCACGCACCAGGCGAAGTCGTGGGCGGGCGCGTCGGCGAAATCGTTGCCGCGCTCGTCGCCGCCCCAGTAGGTGTAGACCTCGCGCGGCTTCACGCCGCGATACAGCTGCGCGCCGTACTCGCGATACGATACGGCGAGGGAATCCTCGCGGCGCATGGCGCTGCCGATGCCCACGTGCGCGGCTTCGTGGCCGAGGCACGAGGCGTAGGTGCCCAGCTTGCCGGTGCGCTGCAGCGCGATCGACTTGGCGTCGAACACGCGGGTGGACACCATGAGCTTGTAGAGCTCGACCATGTGGTCGAGGTCCTTGGCGAATTCGGGGAGTTCCTTACCGGTTTCCTTGCCGTCCTGGTCAAGGTATTGCAGGTATTCGATTTCGAACTTGGCGGCGATGGACACGACTCGCTCCCAGGGGAAGGTTAGAAACGACACGCACGAGTGGGGAAGCGGCCGGGCCCATCCAGCGGGGCGCGACTAGCTTTTGGGTTCTTGCGAGCCGGACTAGATATCAGGGGTATTATGGCCCGGCAAGGTACGGCGCAGCACGATCGACCCTGCGCAGGCGGCCGAAATGGCGGCGTGGCGCGCCCTGCGACCCCGTCAACCCCCGATGTGAAGATGCCCATGGCCAACCCGCAGCGCGACCTCGAACCCGGTATCCGCACCGATCTCGACGGGCGCCTCACCTATGGCGAATACCTGAAGCTCGACCAGGTGCTCACCGCGCAGCACCCCCGCAGCGAGCCGGCGCACCACGACGAGATGCTCTTCATCGTGCAGCACCAGACCTCGGAGCTGTGGCTGAAGCTGATGATCCACGAGCTGGACGCCGCGCTGGCGCGCCTGCGCCGCGACGATGTCGACGGCACGCTGAAAGTTCTTGCGAGGGTGAAGCAGATCCAGCGGCAGCTCTACGAGCAGTGGGGCGTGCTGGAGACCCTCACCCCTGCCGAATACCTGCAGTTCCGCGACGTCCTGGGGCCTTCGTCCGGATTCCAATCGTTGCAGTACCGCATGGTCGAGTTCCTGCTCGGCAACAAGCACGCCGACATGCTGCGCGTGTTCGAGCATGATCCCGTGGCGCACGAGCGGCTCCGGGCCGTGTTCGAGGCCCCGGGCCTGTACGACGAATACCTGCGCTACCTCGCCCGCCGCGGCCATCCCGTGCCCGCCGAACTGCTGGCCCGCGACCTGACCCAGCCGTGGCGCAGCCAGCCGTCGCTCCTGCCCGTCTTCAAGCGCATCTACGAGGACACCGCGAACTTCTGGCCTGAGTACCATCTCAGCGAGGAGCTCGTGGACATCGAGGAAGCGTTCCAGCTCTGGCGCTTCCGCCACATGAAGACGGTGGAGCGCATCATCGGCTTCCGCCCCGGCACCGGCGGCTCGTCCGGCGTGGCCTTCCTGCGCAAGGCGCTGGAGCAGAGCTTCTTCCCGGAGCTCATCGAGGTCCGCACCATCCTGGGCACGTGAGCGCGATCAGTGGGAGCGGACCTGGCCGCGACCGCTCTTCGCCGGAAGCGACAGGGCCTGCGACGCCTCGCGAAAAGCGGTCGCGGCCAGGTCCGCTCCAACGGGCGGTCGTCACCTTTCGATTTGACGCACGGGGCCGCTCCGGCTAAACACCCTGCACGCATTCGTCTTCAAGGGAAGCCATGACAGCCACCGCCCACGCCGCCGCGCGGCCCGTACCCGAGTATCCGCAGACCCTCGGCCACCCGCGTCCGCTGTGGATGCTGTTCATGACCGAGTTCTGGGAGCGGTTCGCGTTCTACGGCATGCGCTGGGCGCTGACGCTGTACATCGTCGCCGAATTCTTCAACGGCGACGCCTCGGGCCAGGGCTACGCCAGCCGCACCTACGGCGCCTATCTCGCGCTCGTCTACGCCTCGGCGATCTTCGGCGGCTACGTCGCCGACCGGATCCTCGGCTACCAGCGCTCCATCCTGCTCGGCGCCGCCGTGATGGGCGCCGGCCTGTTCATGGTGATGGTGCCGAACGAACAGGTGTTCCTCGCCGGCCTGGCCACCGTGATCGTCGGCAACGGCCTGTTCAAACCGAACATCTCGTCGCTCGTGGGCCAGATCTACCCCGTCGGCGACGACCGGCGCGATCGCGGTTTCACCATCTTCTACATGGGCATCAACCTCGGCGGTTTCCTCGCGCCGCTGGTCACGGGCTGGCTCGCTTCCGTGATCACCGATACGCCGCTGCAGCAGAACTACAAGGCCGTGTTCGCCGCGACCGGCATCGGCATGGTGATCTGCTTCATCTGGTTCCTGCTTGGCCGTTCGCAGCTGAAGGGCGTGGGCGTGCCGCCGCCGGAACGCCACGAGGGCAAGAGCTTCGTCGGCGTGATCGTCGGCATCCTCGTCGCCATTCCGCTCGTGTACCTGCTGATGGCGAAGGCGGGCGCGATCTTCATCGCGTGGTTGCTCGGCATCCTCTTCATCGGCGTGGCCGCGATGCTCGTGATCGAGGCCGTGCGCCACGACCGCATCCAGATCCACCGCGTCGTGGCGATGCTGCTGCTCTTCACGTTCAACGTGCTGTTCTGGATGTTCTTCGAGCAGGCCGGCAGCTCGTTCAACTTCCTCGCGCAGAACATCGTGGACCGCCAGATGTTCGGCTGGGAATTCCCCACCGGCTGGTTCCAGTCGGTGAACTCCGCCGCGATCCTCGTCTTCGCGCCGGTCGTGGCGCTGGCGTGGGCGTGGTCGTCGCGCTTCCGCAAGGAGCCGTCGATCCCGCGCAAGTTCGGCCTCGGCCTGATCTTCAACGCGCTGGGCTTCCTGGTGCTGATGTACGCGCTGAAGGGCCTGGTGGACGGCCGCGGGCTGATCCCGTTCTGGCCGCTGGCGGCGTGCTACGTGCTGCAGACGATCGGCGAGCTGTGCCTGTCGCCGATCGGCCTGTCGATGGTGACCAAGCTGGCGCCGATCCGCGTCGTCGGCCTCGCCATGGGCGGCTGGTTCCTCTCCACCGCCATCGGCAACAACCTCTCGGGCCTGCTTGCGGGCCACATCAGCGGCGAGACCGGCATGACCGTGGACTCGGCGCTCTCGGGCTTCACCTTCAGCTTCGAGCTCCTCGTCGGCGCGGGCATCGTGCTCTTCCTGATCGCCCCGCTGATCAACCGCCTGATGCACGGGGTGAAATAAGGCCCCGCATTCGCTCCCCGGCACCCCGGTCGCGACGACCGGGCTACCGGAGGGTGGGAGCCGATCGTATCGGCGATCCGGCTCGCCTCAGGCCAGGAGCTTGTCCAGGATCCGGTCCAGCTGCACCCGTTCGGCCTCGTCCAGCTTCGCCAGCAGCTCCCGCTCGTGGGCGCGGGCCAATGGCGCCACTTCGTCGTGAATCGCCCAGCCGGCGTCCGACAGCTTCAGCACCGAGCGGCGCTTGTCGCCGTCGTGCGTGCCGCGGTCGACCCGGCCCGCCTCGACCAGCCGGGCCACGGCGCGGCTCACCGCGACCTTGTCCATCGCCGTCCGCTCCACCACTTCACGGGCCGAGACCTCCGGAAAGCGCGCGAGGATCGTCATGACGCGCCACTCGGTCATGCTGAGCTGGAAGCGCTCCACGTACTCCGCCGCGATGCCCTGGCTCACCGTGTTCGACAGGATCGAAAGCCGGTAGGGCAGGAAGTGCTCCAGTTCGAGCGGCGCGTGCGCGGGTACGGCTTCGGGAATCATGCTGCACAGGTCCTTGCAAATGGTTACAGGTGAAACTATAACGGGCATCATGACGGCGCAAGCCGTCCCCCAGCCAGGAGTATCGCCCATGAGCGCCCAGCCCAATATCGGTATGGAAGTCACCACGTTCGAAAACCCGCAGGGTGTCGATGGCTTCGAGTTCGTCGAGTTCGCCGCGCCGGACCCGGCGCTGCTGCATACCTTGTTCCCGAAGCTGGGCTTCACCGCGGTGGCGAAGCACAAGACGAAGAAGGTCACCCTGTACCGCCAGGGCGACTGCAACTTCCTCGTCAACGAAGAGCCCGATTCGTTCGCCGCCGATTTCGTCGCGCAGCACGGCCCGAGCGCGTGCGGCTTCGCCATCCGCTTCAACCGCCCGGCGACGGACGTCCAGGCCACCGCGCTGTCCAACGGCGCCGAGAAGATCACGAACAAGCCGGGCACGCTCGCGCTCGACGTCCCGACGATCCAGGGCATCGGCGGCTGCGCGCTGTACCTCGTGGATACCTACGGCGACAAGGGCGAGGTGTACGAGAGCGAGTTCGAGTGGATCCCGGGCGTCGATCGCCATCCGAAGGGTTTCGGCCTCACCTTCATCGACCACCTGACCCACAACCTGCACTTCGGCAACATGGAGAAGTGGTCGGAGTACTACGAGCGCCTGTTCAACTTCCGCGAGATCCGCTACTTCGACATCAAGGGTGCGAAGACCGGCCTCGTCTCGAAGGCGATGACGGCGCCGGACGGCATGGTCCGCATCCCGCTCAATGAATCGTCGGACGAGAAGTCGCAGATCAACGAATACCTGCGCGAGTACAACGGCGAAGGCATCCAGCACATCGCGCTGTTCACGGACGACATCTACGCGTCGGTGGAAGCCATGCGGGCGCTCGACGTGGCGTTCCTCGATACGCCGGACACCTACTACGAGGTGATCGACATCCGCGTGCCGGATCATGGCGAGGACATCCCGCGCCTGCAGAAGAACAAGCTGCTGATCGACGCCGACGACGAAACCAAGAAGAAGCTGCTGCTGCAGATCTTCACGCAGAACAACATCGGCCCGATCTTCTTCGAGATCATCCAGCGCAAGGGCAACGAGGGCTTCGGCAACGGCAACTTCAAGGCGCTGTTCGAGTCGATCGAACGCGACCAGATGCGCCGCGGCGTGCTTTGACCGGATGACGAGGTGGGAGCGCGCTCGCGCGCGAATGGGTGCTCGAGGCAAGCTCCCTTCGCGCGCAAGCGCGCTCCCACCCCACCTTGCTGACAACCCCGGTCGCCATCGCACCAGGACACCACCGATGACCCACACCGACGATACCCGCGGTTACCAGACCGGTTTCGCCAACGAGTTCGCCACCGAAGCGGTGGAGGGCGTGCTGCCCACCGGCCAGAACTCGCCGCAACGCGTGGCGAAGGGTCTCTACGCCGAACAGCTCTCGGGCAGCGCGTTCACCGCGCCGCGCCACCGCAACCTGCGCAGCTGGCTCTACCGCATCCGGCCTGCCGCGCAGCATTCGCCGTTCACGGAACTGGCGCATGCGAGCTTCCACAACCGCTTCGACGAAGCACCGCCCACCCCGAACCAGCTGCGCTGGGACCCGCTGCCCGCGGTACCCGCCGGCACCGATTTCCTCGATGGCCTGTTCACCATGGGCGGTAACGGCGGCGCCGCCGATCAGGCGGGCATCGGCATCCACCAGTACGTCGCCAACCGTTCGATGGAAGGCCGCTACTTCTACGACGCGGACGGCGAACTGCTGCTCGTGCCGCAGCAGGGGCGGCTGCGCATCCGTACCGAGCTCGGCGTGCTCGACGTCGCGCCGTACGAGATCGCCGTCGTGCCGCGCGGCATCCGGTTCCTGGTCGAACTGCCGGACGGCGAGGCGCGCGGCTACGTCGCCGAGAACTTCGGCGCGCCGCTGCACCTGCCGGACCTCGGCCCCATCGGCGCCAACGGACTCGCGCACCCGCGCGATTTCCTCGCGCCGGTCGCTGCCTACGAAGACCTCGAAGGCGACTTCGCGCTGATCGCCAAGTTCCAGGGTCACCTCTGGCAGGCGTCGATCGATCACTCGCCGCTCGACGTGGTCGCGTGGCACGGCAACTACACGCCGTACAAATACGACCTGCGCCGCTTCAACACGATCGGCTCGATCGCGGTGGACCACCCGGACCCGTCGATCTTCACAGTCCTCACGTCGGCGAGCGATACGCCCGGCGTCGCGAACATGGATTTCGTGATCTTCCCGCCGCGCTGGCTCGTGGCCGAGCACACGTTCCGGCCGCCGTACTTCCATCGCAACGTGGCCAGCGAGTTCATGGGGCTGATCGACGGCGCGTACGACGCGAAGGCCGGCGGCTTCGTTCCCGGCGGTTCGAGCCTGCACAACTGCATGAGCGGACACGGCCCCGACGCGGCGAGTTTCGAGAAGGCCTCGCACGCGGACGTCTCGCGTCCGGATCACATCGTGGGCACCATGGCGTTCATGTTCGAAACACGCAAGGTCATCCGCCCGAGCCGGCAGGCCCTCGAGTCGAAGGCGCTGCAGGGCGACTACTACGAATGCTGGCGCGGTCTGAAGAAGCACTTCGACCCGTCCGCCGTCTGATCGAAAAGGAAACGCATGAAACTCGCTTCGCTCAAGGAAGGCGGCCGCGACGGCACGCTCGTCGTCGTCAGCCGCGACCTCACCCGCGCCGTGAAGGCGACCGGCATCGCCGCGACGCTGCAGGCGGCGCTGGACGACTGGCACACGCTGGCGCCGCGCCTGAACGCGTTGTCGGAGGCGCTCGACGAGGGCACGACGCAGGGCATCTTCGACCTCGACGTCGCGGCGCTGGCGGCACCGCTGCCGCGCGCGTACGAGTTCGTCGATGGCAGCGCGTACCTGCCGCACGTCGAGCGTGTGCGCAAGGCGCGGGGCGCCGAAGTGCCCGAGTCGTTCTACACCGACCCGCTGATGTACCAGGCGACCAGCGCCGGCTTCCTCGGCCCGCGCGACCCGGTCGTCGTCCGCAGCGAGGAATACGGCATCGATCTCGAGGCCGAGGTGCTCGTCGTCACCGACGACGTCCCGATGGGCGTCGCGCCCGCCGAGGCGGCGGGGCACATCCAGCTCGTCGGCATCGTCAACGACGTGTCGCTGCGCGGGCTGATTCCCGGCGAACTCGCCAAGGGCTTCGGTTTTCTGCAGTCCAAGCCGCGTTCCGCGCTGTCGCCGGTGTTCGTCACGCCCGACGAGCTCGGCGACGCGTGGCAGGGCGAGAAGTTGCACCTGCCGATGCGCACGTGGATCAACGGCCAGTGGCTCGGCGAAGCCGAATGCGGCGTAGACATGCAGTTCGACTTCGCGCAGCTGATCGCCCACGCCGCGAAGACGCGCCCGCTCACCGCGGGCACGCTGGTCGGTTCGGGCACGATCGCCAACCAGGACACCGCGAAGGGCGCGTCCTGCCTCGCTGAACAGCGCACCGTGGAAACGCTGCGCGACGGCAAGGCCTCGACGCCGTTCCTCGCTTTCGGCGACACGGTCCGCATCGAGGTGACGGACCAGAACGGCGCCTCGATCTTCGGCGCGATCGAGCAGGTCGTTCAGGTCCCCTGATGCCGGAGTCGCGCGAGGCTCGGCAGAGCGCGTATGAAACTATCGAGTGGGATGGTTTGTCGTCGCCGGTGCGCCAGCCGTTTCGGACTGGGAAAACCGTTTCCCGAGGAGAAGGTCATAGGCGACTAGTGCGTAATCGTCAGTCAATGCACTATGCGGCATGCCACGTACAGTGATCCCGGATGAATTCTTGCTGTAGATCTGCGAAAGAATGGGCCAGCTGGAAGCGGTACGCTGCATCAGGTCATCGACAAGGTCCGATCCAAGCCCGGCCATCTTTTTTACCCTATAGCCCAGATAGACTGGGCTGAACGGGCTATCGGAGAGATCGATTCGGGCGCTCGTGTTGTTCCATACCAGCAATGGTACGACGTGCATACGTTCCTGGTCCGAAGCATCCCAGTGCGACGGATTCTTGGTTCGGAGGTATCCAGTATCGACGTAGATCGCGTAGTCCTCACCGAGCGCAGGCAGGTGGTCGCCGAACATCAGGACAATGGTGGGGCGCCCCGCTTTTTCAGCGTGATCGACGACCTCGTTGAAACTCCTCACCGCATCACGAACCCCTGATGCGTACGTGCTGAGCTGGTCCACTGCATCGTTGCTAAGCGCCTTTGCGTCGTCATGCACTGCGACCCTGTTGCTGTATCGATACATTCCTCCGGTGTACGGAGCATGACTCTGAAGGCTCACGGCGAAGATGAAGTGAGGCCTGTCACCCTGCTCGAGCGTCATGTTAATTTCCCCGGCCAGCGCATGATCATTGATGAAGGGTCCGGTCATGTCTCGGTGAACGAACGCATCACGATCTTCGAACGTCTGAAATCCGAAGTCGCCGTAGACCCGTCTGCGGTTCCAGAACTTCCCGTCGAAGGGATGCAATGCCACCGCGCTGTATCCTGCTGCGATGAAGTCGTCGGCAAGCGAAGGCGTTGGACGTGTTACGTACTGCACGTACGGGATGCTTCCTGCAGGCAGAAGTGCATTCGAGACGCCACTGAGGACCTCGAACTCGGTGTTGGCCGTGTAACCCCCGAATACCGGAGAAAAGAGAGCGCCGCGCTGCGTCGTTCTTGCGGCATCAACAAGGGGGTCTTCAAATCTGACTGTGCGCAGTTTCGTCGGATCCCAGAAGGCTTCGCTCATGATGATGACGACGTCGGGAAGCGGAGCTCCAGCGCCAGCGACTGCCGTTCCGGATCCCTGTTGGAGGGCTGCACGCACGGTTTCGTCGCTATAGCCCTTGGGCGGGCGAATCATCGCGGGACGCATGTTCATCAGGAAAGCCAAGAGCTGGCCGTTGAGCTGGACATTACTCAGCGCATCGAAGTTCCGGTTGTGGATTCCCCACCCATCGAGCGCATCCGCAACAGGGCTCTGCCTGAATCTCGCCGTGTAGTAACTGTAATCAGGCAGCACGACCACGGATATCAATGCCAGGAGCACGATGACCCGTGCGGTGGTAAGCCACCATGACGTGCGACGCCGCGATCGCTTGGCTTGCACGTAGATCCACCAGATCGCTAGGACGGCTAGGCCGAGGCAAGTCGCGAGAGCGATATACGCGAGCGGTCCCCACATCATGTAGGACACGTCGAGGTATTGCTGCGAGAGAAGGAGATCAGTAGGCGTCGATGGCGTGCCGAGCCGGGCGACCTTCATCCGGTTGGCGAACGATAGAACCAAAAAGGCGGCGGCGGTAGTTGCTGCCGCACCGATGAATGAAGTTATCAACTGAAGGCCAAACAGTAGGGACCCGATCAGTGCCGTGGTCACGGCAGCGGCCGGCGTCGAGGTATTGAGCCATCTGAAGGCCTCCGCTGGCCCCCTGAACATTGCCTCGCCGACGAGCAAGATAGCGAAGCTCGTGGCAATGTGAAGAGCGAAGCGGGTCACTATTCGCCGAGCTTGCTCGGGTGACGGAAATAGCTGCGTTCGATCGTCCGAAGCAGGTGTACCCATGCATCACCCCACTGTAGACCACGTTAAAGACGTTCTTGATGTTATGTGTTTGACATGAAGTTGTCATATTTGGCTACCGCCTCGCTGAGAGCACCGCGGTTGAGGTGTCGCTTGAGTGGTTCCCGGGCTCTGTTTCCTGAGCGGTGCATGTCCATTCGCAGTGCATGGGGGCGTACATTCGGTACGCTTGCCGTCAACCACGTATCCCGCTAGGCGTCGCGGGACAGGTGGTGCTGGATGTACGCATGAATCTCGCCACATCGGTTGGCGACGGTCAGCAGATGGTCGCTTCCACGCGCGGCCACGTTCCCGTTCTATGAGGATGGCGGGTCGGCAAGCCCTTGGCGTGTGAGGCCATGCACCGCACGTCGTTGGCAAAAATTTGCGGCACACTCCCTGCGGTTGGCAGGCCGGTTACGCCAACGAGTTCGTCACCAAGCGGTGGAGGCCGTGCTACCGACCGGCCAGAACTCGCCCCCGCGCGTGGCGAAGGTTTGTTCCGCTGAACAGTTCGATGGCAGTACCATGCCACCGCAACCTGCGTACCTGGCTCCATCGCATCCGGCCGACGGCACAACAGTCCGCCGTTCGCCGAACCCGCGCATGCAAGCCTTCTCAATCGCTT
Source organism: Luteibacter sp. 329MFSha (assembly GCF_900111665.1). Taxonomy (NCBI): domain Bacteria; kingdom Pseudomonadati; phylum Pseudomonadota; class Gammaproteobacteria; order Lysobacterales; family Rhodanobacteraceae; genus Luteibacter; species Luteibacter sp. 329MFSha. The sequence goes on from NZ_FOJE01000002.1 coordinate 460,476, forward strand.
CGTCGCCAGCTGATCGCCCACGCCGCGAAGACGCGCCCGCTCACCGCGGGCACGCTGGTCGGTTCGGGCACGATCGCCAACCAGGACACCGCGAAGGGCGCGTCCTGCCTCGCTGAACAGCGCACCGTGGAAACGCTGCGCGACGGCAAGGCCTCGACGCCGTTCCTCGCCTTCGGCGACACGGTCCGCATCGAGGTGACGGACCAGAACGGCGCCTCGATCTTCGGCGCGATCGAGCAGCGCATCGCGCAAGGCTGATACGTATCGCCTGTTGGAGCGCACCTGGGCGTTTATGCCCTTCGGGTACGACGGCTTTTCGCGAGGAGCAGCAGGTCCTGATGCTCCCGGCGAAAAGCCATCGCGCCCAGGTGCGCTCCTACAAAGCGGCATCGGCCTCCATGGCTTCGCGCACCGAGCGCACCTTCGCCGCGACGTCCGCGTCGAGCCGCGCATCGGGCGCGACGCGTCTCGCGATCCGCGCATGCAACGGCGCGACGCGCGCGGGCGGTGCGCCATGTATCTGCACCTCCACGCGCGACCACATCGCCGCTTCGTAAAGGTGCCCATCGGCCAGTTCGAGGCGCGCGAGATCGTGCATCGCGTGACGGCGCCCGCGGTTCGCCGCCGCCGTCAGCAGGCGGCGGGCGCGGTCCAGGTCGCGAGGTAACACGTTGCCCTTCCTGGCGGAGCCCTGGAAATACAGCTCGCCGGCGAGCTCCTGACTCGACGGATTGCCGGCGAGAGCGGAGCAGAGCAGGCGGTCGGCGAGGCGCTTGCGCTGCCCGGGCGACGCCGACGGCGAAAGCAGGCCGCGGTCGACGATCTCGGCGGTGGTCGGGTGCGATGCCGTGCAATGCATCGCGAGCGCCGTCATGGGCGGCATCATGGCGAGGCATGCGGCCATCAGGGCGCGGTGGTCCATGGGTGGTGATCTCCGGGCAAAAAAAGAGGGGCCCGCATCGCTGCGGGCCCCCCGTGGCCGTACTTATTGCGTTGTGGCGCGGCTTACTTCGCCGACATGAGCGCCTTGGCCATGTCGAGCATGCGGTTCGAGAAGCCCCACTCGTTGTCGTACCACGACAGCACCTTGACCAGCGTGCCTTCCATGACGCGCGTCTGCGTCGAATCGTAGATCGACGAGTGCGGGTTGTGGTTGAAGTCGATCGAGACCAGCGGCTGCGTGTTCACCGCGAGGATGCCCTTCAGCGAGCCGTTGGCGGCTTCGTTGATGGCGGCGTCGATCTCTTCCTTCGTGGTCGCGCGTTCGGCGGTGAAGGTCAGGTCGACCACCGACACGTTGATCGTCGGCACGCGCATGGCGAAGCCGTCGAGCTTGCCGTTGAGTTCCGGCAGCACCAGGCCCACCGCGGCGGCGGCGCCGGTCTTGGTCGGGATCTGGCTGTGCGTGGCGCTACGGGCGCGGCGCAGGTCGGAGTGGTAGACGTCCGTCAGCACCTGGTCGTTCGTGTACGCGTGGATCGTGGTCATCAGGCCGTGCTTGATGCCGATCTTCGCGTGCAGAACCTTGGCCAGCGGGGCCAGGCAGTTCGTGGTGCACGAGGCGTTGGAGATGACTTCCAGGCCCGAGTGCAGCTTGTCGTCGTTGACGCCCATCACGAACGTGCCGTCCACGTCCTTGTCGCCCGGGGCGGAGATGATGACCTTCTTCGCGCCGCCGGCGATGTGCGCGCTCGCCTTGGCCTTGGAGGTGAAGAAGCCGGTCGACTCCATCACGACGTCGACGCCGTGCTCGCCCCAGGGCAGCTTCGACGGATCGCGCTCGGCGAACACCTTGATGCGGTCGCCGTTGACGATCAGGTCGCCACCGTCCACCGACACGTCGCCCGGGAAGCGGCCGTGGGCCGTGTCGTACTGGGTCAGGTGGGCATTGGTTTCGGCGTTGCCGAGATCGTTGACGGCGACGATCTGGATGTCCTGGCCGTTCTTCTTGGCTTCGTAGAGCGAGCGCAGGATGTTGCGACCGATGCGGCCGTAACCGTTGATGGCGACCTTGATGGTCATGTGCAGCCTCCGGGTTGGGAATTGCTAACGAAGTAGGGGCGGGTGGCACAAAACTCGATGATAACGGATCGTCGTCGCGGCGGGCTGCTCCCGCGCCCCGGCCCCGCCCGGAAAGGTGAACGCGCGCAGCGGGTAGATCGATCTAAATTTCTGGTCCGGAGGCGGGGCGCGCTGTGGCACACTTGGGCGTTCGACCGTCCGGAAACGTTTACCGCCCCATGAAGATCGCCTCCAAGCGCCGCGCCGCCGCCATGCTGGCCCTGGCCATCCCCGCGTTCGCCAGCACCGTGCAGGCGTGGGGCGACATCGGGCACCGCATCGTCGCGGAGCTGGCCTGGCGCCAGCTCGACCCGTCGGCCCGCAAGGAGGTCGAGCGACTGCTCCAGGCCGACGGCGCGGACTCGCTGGCCGATGTCGCCAGCTGGCCCGACCATCTGCGCAACGAGTCGGGCAAGGAGGCGCTGGGCAAGGCGACCGGCCCGCTGCATTACATCGACTTCCGCGACGGCAAATGCCACTACGTGCCGCCGCGCGATTGCCCGGACGGCCGCTGTGTCGTCGGTGGGCTCGAAAAATACGTCGCCATCCTCGGCGACCGGCACAAGTCCAACGCGGAGCGCGCCGAAGCGCTGAAGTTCGTCGTCCATTTCGTCGGCGACGTGCATCAGCCGCTGCATGGCGGCAGCCGCGACGACAAGGGTGGCAACGACTACCAGGTCCAGTTCGACGGCAAGGGCACCAACCTGCACCGTGTGTGGGACTCGCAGATGCTCTACACGCGCGACCTCAAATGGAACGCGTACGCCGACCGGCTCGCGGCCGAAGGTCCGGTGAAACTGCCGAAGCCCATCGCGCCGTTCGACAACCCTTACGCCCAGTGGGCCGAGGAGTCGTGCATGGCCACGCTCGCACCGGGCTTCTACCCCGACAGCCACCGCATCGACGACGCCTACGTGGCGCACAACCTTCCGATCGCCGAGACGCGCCTGCGCGAGGCGGGCAAGCGCCTGGCCGACCTGCTGAACACCACGCTGGACTGACCGGCGCCCCACGCATTCAAGACCAAGAGAAAGCACCGATGACCGATATCCAGGTACGCCGCACCAAGATCGTAGCCACCCTCGGACCCGCCACCGACGTTCCGGGCATGCTCGAGAAGATCCTCGAGGAGGGCGTGGATATCGTCCGCCTGAACCTCTCGCACGGCACGCCCGACGACCATCGCGCCCGCGCGAACGCGGTGCGCGCCGCGGCCGACGCGGTGGGCCGCGAGGTCGGCATCCTGGCCGACCTGCAGGGTCCGAAGATCCGCATCGAGAAGTTCGTCGACGGTCCGATCGACCTGCTGCCGGGCGACAGCTTCGTTCTCGACTGCCGTCCGGACGCGCCCCCGGGCGACCAGACCCGCGTCGGCGTCAGCTATTACGACCTGCCGCGCGACGTGGTCGCCGGCGACATCCTGCTGCTCGACGACGGTCTCGTGGCGCTCGCCGTCATCGACGTCGTCGGTAGCGAGATCCACACGCGCGTCGCGATCGGCGGCCGCCTGTCCAACCGCAAGGGCCTGAACCGCCAGGGCGGCGGCCTCAGCGTCTCCGCGCTGTCCGACAAGGATCGCAACGACATCAAGCTCGCCGCCGAAATGGGCGCCGACTTCCTCGCCGTCTCGTTCGTGCGTTCGGCGGAAGACCTGCACGAAGCCCGCCGCCTGCTGCGCGAGGCCGGTGGCGACGCCGCCATCGTGTCGAAGATCGAACGTGCGGATGCCATCCCCGTCCTGGGCGAAATCATCGACGCCTCCGACGTGGTCATGGTCGCGCGTGGCGACCTCGGCGTGGAAATCGGCGATGCCGAGCTGCCGGGCCTGCAGAAGAAGATCATCCGCGAGTCGGTCATGCGCAACCGCTCGGTGATCACCGCCACGCAGATGCTGCAGTCGATGGTGCGCGCGCCGATCCCGACGCGCGCGGAAGTGCTCGACGTCGCCAACGCCGTGATCGACGGCACCGATGCCGTGATGCTCTCGGAAGAAAGCGCCGCCGGTGCCCACCCGGACAAGGCCGTGGCCGCCATGCGCCGCATCTGCCTGGGTGCCGAGCGCCAGTTCGAGCCGCGCGACGACCTGCGTCCGGGCACGCACTCGCTCGACCGCTCCGACCAGGCCATCGCGCTCGCCGCGATGCTGCTGGCGGCCCAGGTCGGCGTCCGCGCGATCGTCGCGCTGACCGAGTCCGGCGCGACGGCGCAGTGGCTGTCGCGCTACCGCTTCGCCGTGCCCATCTACGCGATGTCGCCGTCCGCGGTGGCCCGCCGCCGCATGCTGATGCTGCGCGACGTGCAGCCGGTGGACTTCGAGCAGAGCAACCTCGACCCGGCGCACACCGCGCGCGCCGCGCTCCAGCACCTGTTCGCACTGGGCAAGCTGACCAAGGGCGACCGCGTGATCCTGACCCACGGCGACCACATCGGTCGCGGCGGCGGCACCAACACGCTGAAGCTGCTGGTGATCGGCGACGACGGCATCGCGGATAGCCTGCGCGACCTCTGACGGGCCGCGTCCCTCGCTCGATGCCCGCTGACGCGGGATCGCCGATGCGATCGGCTCCCACCTTTCCGCGGTGGGAGCCGATCGCAACCGCACGATTTCACACGCACCCCATCCCCCGGCGGGAGTAAACTCGGCGCGCTGACCTACCTACGAGGGCGCCATGATCCGAATCAGCCTCCGCAGCGGTGCGATCGCCGCCGCGCTTCTCCTGACCGTCGGCGCCGCCGACGCGCAGAATTTCCGCAAGGTCGCGCCGGAACGGCTGCCTTACTACTGGACGCTGACCAACACCAGCGTCGACGCCGACGTGCCGAACACCGGCAAGAACCTCAACCAGCCGGGCTGCACCGCGACGACGTTCATGATCGGCTCCAACGGCCTGCCGCAGAACGTGGTCGCCGCGAAGACCGTGCCCGAGGGCGACCTCGCCCAGGTCGGCGTCAGCATCGTGAAGAACTTCCGCTACGGCCCGTCGGGCGTGAACCGCAATGGCGATCCCGTGCTGACGTACTACGTCGCCGGCTACAACCTGCCGGACGATCCCGCGCAGAAGGCGAAGATCCTCAAGCAGTGCGAGCTGCCGGGCTACCAGACCACTTGATCGCGCCGCACAACGGCTTTCGCGGAGTCGTCCCCTATACTCCGCCGGTTTTTGCTTCGGCCCCGCCGCAAGAGCGGGGCATACCACTTACTTCCATGGAGTCCTCATGAGCATCGAAAACCTCGAACAGATCGCGCAGGCGATGGTGGCACCCGGCAAGGGCATCATCGCCGTCGACGAATCGGCCTCGACCATCAAGAAGCGCATCGAGGCTGTCGGTCTCGAGAACAATGAAGAGAACCGCCGCGCGTACCGCGAAATGCTGCTGACCGCGCCGGGCCTCGGCGAATACATCTCGGGCGCCATCCTGTTCGACGAAACGATCCGCCAGAAGACCGCCGACGGCCGCACCATGGTCCAGGCGATGGAGCAGGCCGGCATCATCCCGGGCATCAAGGTCGACAAGGGCACGCACCCGCTGGCCGGCTTCCCGGGCGAAGTGGTGACCGAAGGCCTCGACGGCCTGCGCGAGCGCCTGCAGGAGTACGCGAAGCTGGGCGCGAAGTTCGCCAAGTGGCGCGCCGTGATCAAGATCACCGACGACACGCCCACCTCGGCCGCCGTCGAAGCTAACACCCACGCGCTGGCCCGCTACGCCGCGCTCTGCCAGGAAGCCGGCCTCGTCCCGATGGTCGAGCCGGAAATCCTGATGGACGACAAGGAGAACACACAGGACCTCGACACGAGCTTCGCCGTGCACAAGGAAGTCCTGCAGAGCCTGTTCGCCCAGCTCGAGCTCAACAATGTCGAACTCAAGGCCCTGATCCTGAAGGTCAGCATGGTCATCCCGGGCAAGTACGCGCCGAAGGAAGACCAGGTGGACGCCGAGGACATCGCCGAGGCCACCGTCAACGTGTTCCAGTACGCCGTGCCCGCCGCCGTGGCCGGCATCGTGTTCCTCTCGGGCGGCCAGGAAGACCAGCAGGCCACCGAGAACCTCAACGAGATCAACAAGCTCGGCCCGCACCCCTGGCCGATCAGCTTCTCGTACGGCCGCGCGCTCGTGTCGGCGGCGCTGGAGAATTGGGCGAAGGACCAGAAGGGCAACCTCGCCTCGGCGCAGAAGATCGTCGTCGAGCGTGCCAAGGAAAACAGCCAGGCCGCCAAGGGCATCTGGAAGAAGGGCTGATTCCCTTCACGAAAAAACCCGGCGCCGCGAGGCGCCGGGTTTTTTCATGCCGCCGGTGAAGCCGGCGGGTTCGATCAGAAGCGGTATTCCGCCGTAACCGAGGTCATGTTGGTCGAAAGGTCCAGACCATCCTTGCGGGCATCGTAGTGATCGAAGTTGATGCCGAGGCTCCAGTTCTTCGAGAAGTCGTAGCCCACGCCCGCGCCGGCGTACCAGCTGGTCTTGTCGAGGTTGCGGCGATCGAAGTCGTCGCTCTCGGTGCCGTGGCCCTTCCATCCGTAGATACCGGCACGGCCGCTGATGTACCACTTCGGATCGATGTTGAAGTGGCCGTTCACGCCGGCGGTCCAGCCATGCAGTTCCGACTTGCGGCGATCGACCACGCGGTTGCCGTTGAAGAAGCTCTTGGCGTTGATGTTGCCGAGGTCGTTGTAACCGGCCTCGACACCGAGGGCGGCCCACGGGCTCACGGTCCAGCGGTAGCCGCCGTTGAGGGCGTAACCGGTGTCGTGGCCGTCGTAGCGGTCCTTGTCGACGGAGGTGCGACCGACGCTGCCGTTGACGAACCAGCCGGCACCGTTGGCTTCCTGGGCGAAGGCCGGGGCGGCAACGGCGCCAGCGGCAACCAGGGCGAGGGCGATAAGGGTCTTCTTCATGGTGGATCTCCGGAATGCTTTTTTTCTTTTCGGCGCCGCGGCCCTGGGGTGTGGGGGAGGCCGTCGTCGCTGCCGCAGGGCCGGTCTGCCCTTGCGTGAACACTTAGATTGGGCGGGCCGGGATAAATTCAACACCGACCAGTTCAGTATTAAGAAACGATTAAGCCACGGTGAGGGGGCACCGTGGCTCAATCGATCGCTGAAGGGTTTTTCTTAACTTAGAAGCGGTATTCGCCGGCCAGCGAAACGATGCCGGTGGAGCGCTTCAGGCCACGCGTGACCTCGCCGGTCTCGTTGTTGCGGACCTTGCCGGCGTCGGCGTGGAAGTAGTCGTACGCGACACCCACGCTGAAGTGCTCGGTGGCGTCCCAGCCGGTGCCGATGCCGCCGTACCAGCTGCCGCGGTCGGCGCGACCGCCGCTCGAGAAGCCGAGGTCCTGGCCCACGCTGTTGTTGTAGTTCTGGTTGTTGTCGTTGGCGCGGAAGTAGCCGCCGTGCGCGCTGATGTACCAGCCCGGCACGAGGTTGAGCTTGCCGTTCACGCCGACCATCCAGCCGCGCAGGGCGTTGCGCGTGGACTTCTGGTTGACGTCCTGATCCGATTCGAAGACGTTCTTGACGCGGTAGTTGCCGAGGTCGGCGTAGCCGGCTTCGACGCCGAGGCCGAGGTCCGGGCCCACCTTCCAGCGGTAGCCGCCGAGGACGCCGTAGCCGGTGCGACGGCCCTTTTCGCCCTTCAGGAAGTTGAAACCGCCGGTGTTGCTGCCGAAACCGCCGTTGTCGCTACCGTTGGTGCGACCGACGTTGGCGCCGATGAACCAGTTGCCGCTACCGACCGACTGGGTCGGCTGGTAATTGCCGGACACGGCCGTGTTGTCCTGTGCGAAGGCCGGAATGGCCGCAAACGAAGCGCAAGAGACCGCAAGGGCAAGAGCTGCCTTTTTCATGGGAATGTTCCTCTTTTTTTCGGGGCGGCCGCCACACGTTGGGGGTGGGGGATCGGTGGTGGCCGTGGTCGATTAAAGACCTTCGAACCTGAAGAAATTCAAAAAACGAGGTCAAAAGATTAAGGCCGGGTTAACTTCCGCGCCGCGACATGAACGTCCACGACATCTTTTCGCCGATGCGCGACAATCGTCGTTTTCCCCCGCCTGCTATCTGGAGAACGCCGATGACGACACGCCGCGAACGCGCCAATGCGATCCGCGCCCTGGCCATGGATGGTGTCGAAGCTGCCAAGTCCGGCCACCCGGGCATGCCGATGGGCATGGCCGATATCGCCGAGGTGGTGTGGGGCGATTTCCTTCGCCACAACCCCACGAACCCGCATTGGGCGAACCGCGACCGCTTCATCCTTTCCAACGGTCACGGCTCGATGCTGCAGTACGCGCTGCTGCACCTCACCGGCTACGACCTCGGCATCGAGGATCTGAAGCACTTCCGCCAGCTCGGTTTCCGCACCGCGGGCCATCCGGAATACCACCACACGCCGGGCGTCGAGACGACCACGGGCCCGCTGGGCCAGGGTCTCGCCAACGCCGTCGGCTTCGCGCTGGCCGAGAAGGTGCTGGCCGCGCGCTTCAACCGCCCGGGCCATGAGATCGTCGATCACCACACCTACGTGTTCGTCGGCGACGGTTGCCTCATGGAAGGCATCTCGCACGAGGTCTCCTCGCTCGCCGGCACGCTCAAGCTCGGCAAGCTCGTCGCCATCTACGACGACAACGGCATCTCGATCGACGGCGAAGTCCACGACTGGTTCACCGACAACACCGCGGAACGTTTCGAGGCCTACGGCTGGAACGTCGTGGTGGGCAAGGACGGCAAGCCTGTCGACGGCCACGACGCCGATGCCATCAAGGAAGCCATCGGCCGCGCCACGTCGCAGAGCGAGAAGCCCTCGCTGGTGATCTGCAAGACCATCATCGGTTTCGGCGCGCCGAACAAGGAAGGCAAGGAGGAGTCCCACGGTGCGGCGCTCGGCCCGGCCGAAGTGCAGGCCGCGCGTGAGCGCCTCGGCTGGAACTACCCCCCGTTCGTGATCCCCGAGGAGCTCTACTCGTCGTGGAACGCCAAGGACGCCGGCGGCAAGGCCGAGCAGGAATGGAACGCGAAGTTCGACGCCTACGCGAAGGCGTTCCCGGAACTCGCGGCCGAACTGAAGCGCCGCCTCGCCGGCGACCTGCCCGCCGACTTCGCCGAAAAGGCGAACGCGTATATCGCCAAGCTGCAGGCCGAAGGTCCGGTCGTGGCCTCGCGCAAGGCGTCGCAGATGTCGCTCGACGCGTTCGGTCCGCTCCTGCCGGAACTGATCGGCGGCTCGGCCGACCTCGCTCCGTCGAACCTCACCATCTGGAAGGGTTCGAAGAACGTCGCCACCGGCGGCGCCGAAGGCAACTACATCCATTACGGCGTGCGCGAGTTCGGCATGACCGCGATCTCCAACGGCATCGCGCTGCACGGCGGCTTCATCCCGTACGACGCGACGTTCCTGGTGTTCTCGGATTACGCCCGTAATGGCGTGCGCATGTCCGCGCTGATTCCCGCGCACACCATCCACGTGTACACGCACGATTCGATCGGTCTCGGCGAAGACGGCCCGACGCATCAGCCGGTGGAGCACCTGGGTTCGCTGCGCCTCATCCCGAACAACCGCGTGTGGCGCCCGGCCGATGCCGTGGAGTCGGCGGTGTCCTGGAAGAAGGCGATCCAGCGCGCGGGCAACCCGTCGTGCCTGATCTTCTCGCGCCAGAACCTCAAGCACAATCCGCGCACGGAAGAGCAGGTGGCGAACATCGAGAAGGGTGGCTACGTGCTGTGGGAGCCGTCGGAGAAGTTCAAGGCGATCATCATCGCCACGGGCTCCGAAGTCGGTCTCGCCGTCGAAGCCGCGCAGGCGCTCGGCGACCAGGGCGTCCCCGTCCGCGTCGTGTCCATGCCCTGCACGGAAGAGTTCGACGCGCAGCCGGTCGAATACCGCGAAGGCGTCCTGCCGTCGTGGTGCCGCGCCCGCGTGGCGGTGGAAGCCGCCAGCGTCGATTTCTGGGCCAAGTACATCGGCCTCGACGGCAAGGCCATCGGCATGACGACGTTCGGCGCCTCCGCCCCGATCGACAAGCTCTACGCCCACTTCAACATCACCACCACGGCGGTGATCGACGCGGTGAAGAGCGTCATCAAGTAAATCCGTTCCGCTGAAAACGAAAAGCCCCGGGCGCGAGCCCGGGGCTTTTTTTATCGGGTTTCGGTGATCGCCCGCCGATAGGGGATCGGCCCGCGATACGCCGGTCCGTAGTAGCCGTGAATTTTCCGCCGCTGCAGGTCATGCGCGCCCGTTCGCGCGTGAACGCGCTCCCACCCAAGGGTAGGAGCGGTTCGTCAGCCTGCGACGAAGGAATCCGCGAGCAGGGCGATCTCGGCCGGGGCTTCCACCACCTTCCATGCGCCCGCGGTTTCCAGTTCCTCGCGGTCGCCGAAGCCCCAGAGGACGCCGACGCCGCGCACGCCATTGGCGACCGCGCCTTCGATGTCGTAGAGGCGGTCGCCGATCATCAGGGTGTCGTCGGGCGAGGCGCCGAAGTCGGCGAGCGCGGCGGCAATCATCGTGGCCTTCTCGCTGTGCGCGGTCTCCGGCCCGGGCGCGTAGACGCGTTCGAACGCCTTGCCGAAGGGCAGGTGGTCGATGATCGGCTCCGCGTGCGAGCGGGTCTTGCTGGTCACGACGGCGAGGCGGTGTCCGCCGTCGACGAGGCTGGCGATCATGTCGGCGATGCCGTCGTACACCGTGTGCTCGGACCAGCCCACCGCGCGGAAGCGCTCGGAATACGCGGCGACGGCGGCTTCGATGCGCTCGCTGTCGTCGCCGAGGATGTCCCGGTAGCTCACCCGCAGCGGCGGCCCGATCCACGAGCGCAGCGCCGCGTCGTCCGGCGCTTCGGCGCCGACGGCCGCCAGGGAATGGCGGACGCCGGCGAAGATGCCGAGCGCCGAGTCGATCAGCGTGCCGTCGAGGTCGAAGAGGACGAGCATCAGCGCTTTTCCGCCCGCGCCTTCAGCGCGGCGACGGCGGGCAGTTCCTTGCCTTCGAGAAACTCGAGGAACGCGCCGCCGCCCGTGGAGATGTAGGAGACGCCGTCCTCGATGCCGTACTTGTCGACGGCCGCGAGCGTGTCGCCGCCGCCGGCGATCGAGAAGGCCTTCGACGCCGCGATGGCGCGCGCGAGCGTTTCGGTGCCCTTGCCGAAGGCGTCGAACTCGAAGACGCCGACGGGACCGTTCCACACGACGGTGCCGGCCTTCGCGATGAGATCGGCATAGCGCTTCGCGGTGTCCGGGCCGATGTCGAGGATCATCTCGTCGTCGCCCACCTGATCGACGGCCTTGACCGTCGCCTTCGCGGTGGCCGCGAACTCGGTGGCGACGACGACGTCGGTCGGCACCGGCACGTCGGCACCACGCGCCTTCGCGTCCGCCATGATCTTCTTCGCGGTGTCGAGCAGATCGGCCTCGACGAGCGACTTGCCCACCTTGTGTCCCGCCGCGAGGATGAACGTGTTGGCGATGCCGCCGCCGACGATCAGCTGGTCGACGCGGCCGACGAGGTTCTGCAGCAGCTCGAGCTTGGTGGAGACCTTCGAACCCGCGACGATGGCGAGCAGGGGCTTCTCCGGGTTCTCGAGCGCCTTGCCGAGCGCGTCGAGCTCCTTCGCCAGGAGGGGACCGGCCGCCGCCACGGGCGCGAAGCGGATCACGCCGTGCGTGGAGGCCTGGGCGCGGTGGGCGGTGCCGAAGGCGTCCATGACGAACACGTCGCAGAGCGCGGCGTACTTCTTCGACAGGGCTTCGTCGTCCTTGCCTTCGCCGACGTTCATGCGGCAGTTCTCGAGCACGACCACTTCGCCGTCGGCGACGTCGACGCCGTCGAGGTAGTCGCGCACCAGGCGGACGTCCTTGCCGAGCTTGTCGCCCAGCCATTCCGCCACGGGCTTCAGCGACGAGGCCTCGTCGAACTCGCCTTCCTTCGGCCGACCCAGATGCGAGATGACCATGACCTTCGCGCCGGCGTCGCGGGCGGCGACGATCGTGGGCAGCGAGGCGTCGAGGCGCTGCGTGGAGGTGATCTTCCCGTTCTCCACGGGGACGTTGAGGTCCTCGCGGATCAGCACGCGCTTGCCGCGCAGGTCGAGGTCTTGCATGCGGATGACGGACACGTTGGACTCCGGCTTCTGTGTAGGAGAAACGCCGATTGTCCTTGGGTGGACCGCGTCGGCGCAAATCCGGCATCGAACCGGTAGGAGCCGATCGCATCGGCGATCCGCGCGGCAGCGCGGCAAGGCTTCCGGAAGGCGCCCCGCTAGAATCCCGGCTCGGCCGAAGGAAGCCCCATGTCGCTGATCCTGTACACCTACTGGCGCTCCAGCGCCGCCTATCGCATCCGCATCGCCCTGAACCTCAAGGGCCTGGCCTATGAGGCGCGCCCGGTCTCGTTGATCGCCGACGGCGGGGAGCACCTGAAGACGGCGTATCGCGACGTCTCCCCGCAGGCCCAACTGCCCACGCTCGTGGACGACGGCCACGTGGTGAGGCAGTCCGTGGCCATCCTGGAATACCTGGAGGAGACCCGGCCGGCACCGGCCCTGCTGCCCACGGATGCGCGGGGAAGGGCGAAGGTGCGCGAGCTGATGCTGGCCGTGGCCACCGACATCCATCCGCTGGGAAACCTGCGGGTGCTCAAGGCCATCGAGGCCGGTTTCGGCGTCGACCAGGCGGGCAAGGAAGATTGGTCGAGGCGCTGGATCGGCCACGGCTTCGACGGCATCGAGAAGCTGCTGGCCGAGAAGGGCGTCGCGGGGCGTTTCTGCTACGGCGACACCCCGACGCTGGCCGACGCGTGCCTCGTGCCCCAGTTCTACAACGCGGTGCGCTGGGGGCTGGACCTGGCCCCTTATCCGACGATCCGGCGGGTGGCCGAGGCGTGCCAGGCGCTGGAGGCGTTCCGGAAGGCCGCGCCCGAGGCGCAGCCCGACGCACCTGTGGTCTAGGCGTCCCCTGTCCTGGGCCCGCTGCCGCGGGATCGCCGATGCGATCGGCTCCCACGACAGGTGTGGGAGCCGATCGTATCGGCGATCTCAGACCCCGATACCGTAGGGATCGCTCGAAGCGAACTCGTTGCCCGTCGCGCCTTCCGACAGGCGGATCTTCAGCGCCAGGCCATCGCGCGAATCCGCCTTGTTCAGGCACTCGTCGAGCGAGATCAGGCCATCCTTGTACAGGCGGTAGAGCGACTGATCGAAGGTCTGCATGCCTTCCTGCAGGCTGCGGTCCATGGCTTCCTTGACCTCGTGGATCTGCCCGCGGCGGATCATGTCGCGGATCAGCGGAGTGTTCAGCAGGACCTCGGTGGCCGGCATGCGGCGGCCGTCCTTGCCGATGACAAGGCGCTGGCTGATCACCGCGCGCAGGTTCAGCGCGAGGTTCATCAGCACGTTCTTGTGCGCCGACTCCGGGAAGAAGTTGAGGATGCGTTCGAGCGTCTGGTCCGCGTTGTTCGAGTGCAGCGTCGCCAGGCACAGGTGACCGGTTTCCGAGAAGGAAATGGCGGCCTCCATCGTGTCGGTGTCGCGGATCTCGCCGATCATGATGACGTCCGGCGCCTCGCGCATCGCGTTCTTCAGGGCCTCGTGGTAGCTGTGCGTGTCGAGGCCGACCTCGCGCTGGTTCACGATGGATCGCTTGTGCCGGTGCAGGTACTCGATCGGATCCTCGATGGTGAGGATGTGGCCCGAGCTGTTCGTGTTGCGGTGATCGAGCATCGCCGCGAGGGTGGTGGACTTGCCCGAACCCGTCGCACCCACGACGAGGATGAGGCCGCGCGGTTCCATGACCAGTTCGCGGAAGATGGTCGGCAGGCGGAGTTCCTCCAGGGAGGGGATCTCGCTCTTGATGGCGCGGATCACCATGCCGATCTCGCCGCGCTGCTTGAAGACGTTGATGCGGAACCGGCCGGCTTCCTTCACGGCCAGGGCCATGTTGAGCTCGAGGTCGCGCTCGAACTGGGGCACCTGGCCCTCGTCCATCAGCGAATAGGCGATCTTCTTGACCATGCCGCTCGGCAGGCCGGTGTTACCAAGCGGGTAGAGCTTGCCCTCCACCTTGATGTTCACGGGGGCGCCGGTCGTCAGGAACATGTCCGACGCGCCCTTGTCCACCATCAGCTTCAGGAAATAACCGATATCCACCTAAACCCCCGGGCGTTCGCATTACAATCGAGTAGACGGTCTCACTGACCTGTATATCGACAATATCTCGCAAATCTGTAAGAGGAACGAGTGATGGTGCACATCTTGCCGTCGAAAGCCCTGTACCGGGGCCGCCGGCTCATCGGCCTGGCCGCCCTGGCCATGGCTATCGCCACCCTCGCTGGCTGTGCCAGCGCGCCCCCGCCCGACGGCGCCATGAACCAGGCGCTCGCCCAGTTGCAGGCGGCGCGCGATGCCGGTGCCGCCGATTATGCGCCGGTCGACCTCGACTACGCGCAGTCCAAGTTCCGCCAGGCCCAGGCGGCCATGGCCAGCCGCAAGTACGACGACGCGGCCCTGCTGGCCGACGAATCGCGTGCCGACAGCGAACTGGCGCGCGCCAAGGCCCGTCTGGGCGCCGCCCGCGCCCAGAATTCGGCCAAGAGCCAGGAAAACTCGCGGATGCGCGTCGAGATGATCGACAACCACGCGAACGACACGGTGCCCATCCCGAACAACGTGCAGGAGACCGAGACGGTCCTGCCGGAAGCCACGGACACCACCCCGCCGCCGGTCGGCGGCCAGACCGAACCCCTTAAGGACGGAGGCCAGTGATGAAGCGCCACACCATCCTCTTCTCCGCGCTCGTTCTTGCCGTTTCCGCGGGCGGCGCGCTGGCGGCCACCGACGACCTCGACGTCCGCCGGCTGAATTCCAGCCTCGACCAGCTCTCGTCCGATCCGACGCTGGGCGGTTACGCCCAGGGGGAGCAGGCCCGGGCCCGCGAAGCCATCAACCAGCTGGGCCAGTTCAAGCCCAAGGACAAGCTGCACGGCCATTACCTGTACATCGCCGAGCGCCGCGTGGACACCGCCAAGGCCGTCGCGCAGTTCCAGGACGCCCAGGCCAAGAGCGCCCAGCTCGACCGCGAGCACGACGCCATCCTGCTGGAATCCAGCCGCCTCGACGCCGAGATGGCCCGCCGCCAGCTGGAACAGCAGCGCATGCAGAACCAGATGATCCAGGAAGAGGCCGCGCGGCTGCAGCAGCAGGGCGTGGAGTATTCCCAGGCGCTGGAGCAGGCCAAGGCAGAGGGTGACAAGGCTCGCCAGGTCGCCGCGGCTCAGGCCAAGGTCGCCAACGCGGCCAAGAAGCAGGCCGCCCTGGCCGAAGCCGCCGCGCGCGCCATGCGCGACCTGAACTCCTCCGACGGCGGCGCGCCGGCCAGCAGCCCGGCCACGGCCACCCCGAAGAAGTCGAAGAAGTCCGGCGGCAACTGAGCCGAAAAACCGCCGTAGGAGCGCACCTGGGCGCGATTGGGGCTTGAGGTAGGGCCCCATCGCGCCCAGGTGCGCTCCTACGAGCCAGGCCCGGAACCTGCCACGCAAGTCGTTGCGTCAGCAACCATTTTTTCGTGCGGCATTTCAGAAAAATCGCCCTTGCACGCCTCCGGCAGCCGGAGTAGCTTCGGTAGCCCGTCACGGAAAAACCACGTGGCGGCCCTGCCGGAGCATGCGTACGTTCACCCAGGCACATCGCATCGCCAGACCCGCTTCTTCCGATGCGAAGGAAGTGCCCGCATGGCTCCCCTCACGACCGTCCCGCAGCCGGGGCGGCCCCACCGCGAGGAGTTTTGCTATGTTCGAAAACCAGCAGCGCGACGACGTCGAGAAGTTCATCCACGCCAACGCGGAAACGCGTCGCCTCTTCTACCGCCACCAGGAACTCGATACCAAGCTGCACGACGCCAACATCGGCTGTCTGCCCATCGACGATGCGAGTCTGGCCGGCCTCAAGAGAGAAAAGCTGCAGGCGAAGGAGAGGCTCCAACGAATGTGGGACACCTGGCAGAAATCCCCGCACTGAACTCGCCTGAGGGTTTGGCGGCAAGGAAAACGGGCACGGGAACGTGCCCGTTTTTTTTGGTCGACCATACGCCCTTTCGGCTCGGCCGATCAGCCGGGCATCGGTTCAGCGCCGCAGCCATTATCATGTCGGCCCAACAGGTGGCGGTCGAAGGGGCCGCGCCGGATCAATCACGGAGTTCCAATGAGTGTTCATGACAGCGTCCTCGACCTGATCGGTCGCACCCCGATGGTGCGTGCCCAGCACCTGGATACGGGTCGTTGCGAACTGTTCCTCAAGCTCGAGAGCGCCAACCCGGGCGGTTCCGTGAAGGACCGCATCGGCATGTCGATGATCGAAGGCGCCGAGCGCGCCGGGAAGATCAAGCCGGGCGACACCCTCGTCGAGGGCACCGCCGGCAACACGGGCCTCGGCCTGGCGCTGGTCGCCCAGCAGAAAGGCTATCGCCTCGTGCTCGTCGTGCCCGACAAGATGAGCCGCGAGAAGATCTTCAACCTCAAGGCGATGGGCGCCGAGGTGGTGCTCACGCGTTCCGATGTCGCCAAGGGCCATCCCGAGTACTACCAGGACATGGCCGAGCGCATCGCGCGCGAAACGCCCGGGGCGTACTTCATCAACCAGTTCGGCAACCCGGACAATCCCGCCGCGCACGTGCAGACCACGGGCCCGGAGATCCTCGAGCAGTTGGACGGCAAGGTCGACGCCATCGTCGTCGGTTGCGGCTCGTCGGGCACGATGAGCGGCCTCACGGCCTATCTGCGCGAGCATTCGCCCAACACGGAGATCGTGCTGGCCGATCCGGTCGGTTCGATCCTCGCGCAGTACATCAACGAGGGCACGCTCTCGGAAAAGTCGGGCAGCTGGATGGTGGAAGGCATCGGTGAGGACTTCCTCCCGTCGATCAGCGATTTCTCGATGGTCAAGAAAGCCTTCGCCATCAGCGACAAGGAAAGCTTCCTGGCCGCGCGCGAGCTGCTGGCGAAGGAGGGTGTGCTGGGTGGCTCGTCGACCGGCACGCTGCTGGCCGCCGCGCTGAAGTACTGCCGCGAGCAAACGACGCCCAAGCGCGTCGTGACGCTGGTGTGCGACACCGGCAACAAGTACCTGTCGAAGATGTACAACGACTACTGGATGCTCGACAACGGCTTCATCGAACGCGAGCAGTACGGCGATCTGCGCGACCTGATCCTGCGCCCGTACGCGAAGCGCGACACGGTCGTGGTCAAGCCGGACGATCTCCTCGTCACCGCGTACAACCGCATGAAGCTGTACGACGTGTCGCAGCTGCCGGTGATGGAGGGCGACCGCATCGTCGGCATCCTCGACGAATCCGACGTGCTGCTGCACGTGCACGCCGATGAAACCAAATTCCGCGACCCGGTGTCGACGGCGATGATCGCCTCGCCGGAAATGATCCAGGTGACGTCCTCGATCGAGTCGCTGATGTCCGTCTTCGAGAAGGGCCACGTCGCCATCGTGGTCGACGGCGAGCAGTTCCTTGGCCTCATCACGCGCATCGACCTGCTCAATTACCTGCGTCGCAAAGTCAACTAAGGAACAGGGGAAGCACCATGTGTGGAATCGTCGCCGCGGTCGCGCAGCGTGACATCGCTCCCATCCTCATCGCGGGCCTGAAAGCCCTCGAATACCGCGGTTACGACTCCGCGGGCATGGCCATCGCCGACGCCGGAGAAATCCGCCGCGTCCGCGCGAAGGGCAAGGTCCGCGAGATGGAAGCGCTCTACGATGCCGATCCGGTACCGGGCGGCACGGGCATCGCGCACACGCGCTGGGCGACGCACGGCGTGCCCAGCGAGAAGAACGCGCACCCGCACGTGCAGGGCCGCATCGCCATCGTGCACAACGGCATCATCGAGAACTACGCCTCGTTGCGCGAATCGCTCCGGGCCAAGGGACGCGAGTTCCATTCCGAGACGGACACCGAAGTGATGGGCGCCGTCATCGACGAGCATGTGCAGTCCGGCAAGGGCCTGCGTGAAGCGGTGACCGCCGCGGTGCGCGAACTGGAGGGTGCGTACGCCATCGCCGTGATGAGCCTCGACGAGCCCGAGCGGATCGTCGGCGCGCGCCGCGGCTGTCCGCTGCTGGTGGGCATCGGCATCGGCGAGCATTTCCTCGGCTCCGATGCGCAGGCGCTCATCAAGGTGACGAACCGGATGATGTACCTGGAGGAAGACGACGTCGTCGAGATCACCCGCGACAGCGTTTCCGTGTACGGCCTCGATGGCCAGCCGGTGGACCGCACCGCCCACGAGAGCGAGATCAGCGCGGACTCGGTCGAGCGTGGCGAATACCGCCACTACATGCAGAAGGAAATCTTCGAGCAGCCGCGCGCCGTGGCCGATACGCTCGAAGGCCGCATCGGCCCGCACGGCGTGTTGCCGAACATTTTCGGCATCGACGCCGACCCGATCCTCGACAAGACCCGCGGCATTCACATCGTCGCCTGCGGCACCAGCTATCACGCGGGCATGGTCGCCAAGTACTGGATCGAGCAGCTCGCGCGCATCCCGGTGGTGGTGGAAGTCGCCAGCGAGTACCGCTACCGCGACGTCGTGGTGCCGGAAGACACGCTGTTCGTCGCCGTGTCCCAGTCGGGCGAAACGGCCGACACGCTCGCCGCCATGCGTGAATCGCGTCGGCGCGGCTACCTCGCGACGTTCGCCATCTGCAACGTGCCCGAATCCTCGGTGGTGCGCGAATCCGACCTGCGCCTCATGACGCGCGCCGGCCCGGAAATCGGCGTGGCGTCGACGAAGGCGTTCACGACCCAGCTGGCCGCGTTCGCACTGCTGGCCCTCGACCTCGGCCGCCGCCGCGGCCTCGACGAGGCGCGTTACCTCGAACACTGCAAGGAGCTCCAGTCGCTGCCGCGCTACATCGAGAACGCGCTGAAGAGCGAGCCGGAGATCCTCAAGATCGCCGATCACTTCATCACCAAGCAGCACGCGCTGTTCCTCGGCCGCGGCGCCCAGTTCCCCGTGGCGCTGGAAGGCTCGCTGAAGCTCAAGGAAATCTCGTACATCCACGCCGAGGCCTATCCGGCAGGCGAGCTGAAGCACGGCCCGCTGGCGCTGGTGGACGAGAACATGCCCATCGTCGCGGTGGCCCCGAACGGCCCGCTGCTCGACAAGCTGAAATCGAACCTGCAGGAAGTGCGCGCGCGCGGCGGCGAGCTGATCGTGTTCGCCGACGAGCGTGTGGACATGGACGCCGATACAGGCACCCTGGCCACGGTGCTGGTGGACGGCGGCGGCGACCTCATCGCGCCGGCCGTGTTCACCGTGCCGATGCAGCTCCTTGCGTACCACGTGGCGGTGTTGCGCGGGACGGATGTGGATCAGCCGCGCAACCTCGCAAAATCAGTAACGGTGGAATAGGACAGAATGAAAAAAGCTTTGATCACAGGCGTTTCGGGCCAGGACGGTGCATACCTGACGGAGTTGCTTCTTGCGAAGGGATACCGCGTTTACGGTACGTACCGACGTACCAGTTCAGTGAATTTCTGGCGCCTCGAGGAGCTCGGAGTACGCGATCATCCGAACCTGGAACTTCTCGAGTTTGACCTAACGGATGCCGGCTCGGCCATTCGTATCCTCCAGCAGACGGAGGTCGATGAGGTCTATAACCTCGCGGCGCAAAGCTTTGTAGGTGTTTCGTTCGATCAGCCCGCAACCACCGCCGCTATTACTGGCCTCGGCGCGCTTCACCTGCTGGAGGCAATCCGGATCGTGAATCCGCGTATCCGTTTCTATCAAGCCTCGACGTCTGAAATGTTCGGCAAGGTTCAGAGCGTGCCGCAGCACGAGGACACGCCGTTCTATCCGCGAAGCCCATACGGTGTGGCGAAGCTTTACGCGCATTGGATGACCGTCAATTATCGTGAGTCCTACGGCATATTCGGGTCGAGCGGTATCCTGTTCAATCATGAGTCGCCGCTGCGCGGCCGCGAGTTCGTGACACGGAAAATCACGGACGCCGCAGCGCGCATCAAGCTTGGCAAGCTCGATACTCTCGAGTTGGGGAATCTGGATGCCCTTCGCGACTGGGGTTTTGCTGGCGAGTACGTCGAGGGCATGTGGCGAATGCTGCAAGCCGACGAGCCCGACACCTTCGTGCTAGCGACGAACCGCACCGAAAGGGTACGAGATTTCGCATCGCTCGCTTTCGCCGCGGTGGGCATCGGGCTCGAATGGCGTGGCAGCGCGGCCGACGAAACGGGCATCTGTCAGGAGACGGGGAAGACGCTGGTGCGTATTAATCCGAGATACTACCGCCCTGCTGAGGTCGAGCTACTGATCGGTGATGCTTCAAAGGCCGAATCCTTGCTCGGCTGGACGCCCCGGATGACCCTCGAGGAAATGTGCCGCCTCATGGTGGAGGCGGATCTGCGTCGAGTGGACACTAATGCTTCGTTCTGATTCGGCTCCTCGCCGTGTTCTGGTTACCGGTGCATCCGGCTTCACCGGTCGTTACGTCGCGGATGCGCTTGCTGCTCAGGGTGATCTCGCACTCGCCCTCACGGAGCGACCCGGCGATCCCGGCGCGAGGTCGGTCGATCTTCGCGATCGGGCGGCCGTGGCATCGTCCGTGGCTGCCGCAGCGCCCGATGCAGTCATTCACCTCGCCGCGATTCCCTTCGTCGCACACGGCGACGCGGATGCCATGTATCGCACCAACGTGGTCGGAACGAGGAATCTCCTCGAGGCTTTGTCCACGCTACCGCGAGTGCCGGATGCGATCCTGCTTGCGAGCAGCGCGAACGTTTACGGAAACAACGCTGTCGAGTTTCTCCATGAGTCGGTGCCGCCTTCCCCTGCCAACGACTACGCAGTCAGTAAGCTCGCAATGGAGTACATGGCGAATCTATGGGCCGAGAAGCTGCCGCTGACATTGGTTCGTCCGTTCAATTACACGGGCATCGGACAGGCAGAGCACTTCCTCATCCCGAAGATAGTCTCTCACTTCCGTCGGGGCGATAGGATTATCGAGCTCGGTAACCTGAAGGTCTCGCGTGATTTTCAGGACGTGCGATTCGTCGCTCAGAGTTACGCAAGCCTTCTCGATGCCGACTCTGCGGGGAGCGTCGTCAATGTCTGCTCCGGAGAATCGGTGTCTCTACTCGAGATCGTCGCCATGATGGAAGATATCGCTGGGTACAAGATTGATGTGCGCGTCAACCCGGCATTCGTGCGTGGCAACGAGGTTGCGAAGCTGACTGGCGATAACTCCCGACTGCGTAGCCTGATTGGTCCACTCGATATCATTCCACTGCGGAAGACGCTCGAGTGGATGTACGCTTCGCGGTCGGACGATCGGTGAACCTGGGGTTGAGCTCAATGAAATGTTTCAAGGCATACGATATTCGCGGGCGCGTTCCCGACGAACTTAACGAAGACGTCGCCTACCGTCTGGGGCGAGCGCTCGCTCGCACCGTGGAACCTGGCGCCATCGTCGTGGGTCACGACATTCGTCGGGACAGTCCGGCTTTCTCGGAAGCGGTGATCCGGGGCCTGAACGATGAGGGTAGGGATGCGATCGATATCGGGCTCTGCGGAACGGAGGAAGTGTATTTCCAGACCTTTCATCGCTCGGTGGCTGGCGGTGTGATGGTCACTGCAAGTCATAATCCTATCGATTACAACGGCATGAAGCTTGTCAGGGAAGGCGCGCGCCCGATCAGCGGCGATACGGGTCTTCGTGATATCGAGCGACTCGTCGAGGAAAATGCGTTCGGCGATGTCGCAGCGGTGCGAGGCTCCGTCACTCGCGACCACGACAAGGCAGCGTACATCGCACATCTGCTGACCTACATCGATATCAGCGTGATGCGTCCGATGAAGATCGTGGTGAATGCAGGCAATGGAGGCGCGGGCGCGATCGTCGATCTGCTCGCCGCGCATCTGCCGGTCGACTTCGTGCGCATCAACCATGAGCCCGACGGCACGTTCCCGAACGGTATTCCGAATCCGCTGCTCCCCGGGAACCGGGTGGCGACGGCGGAAGCGGTCGTTCGGCATGGCGCGGATTTCGGCATCGCATGGGATGGCGACTTCGACCGGTGCTTCCTGTTCGATGCGGATGGTGAGTTCATTGAGGGGTACTACATCGTCGGGCTGCTGGCAGCGCAATTGCTGGAAACGCACCCGGGGGCGAAGATCATTCACGATCCGCGTCTGACCTGGAATACCGTCGACATGGTGACGGCCGCCGGCGGTGTGCCGATCGAGAGTAAGACCGGGCACGCCTTCATCAAGGAGCGCATGCGTGCCGAGGACGCCATCTACGGTGGTGAGATGAGCGCTCACCACTACTTCCGTGAGTTCGCCTACTGCGATTCCGGGATGATACCTTGGCTCCTCGTGGCGCAGCGCCTATCCAGCACGGGCAAGAGCCTCGCCAGCATGCTGCACGAGCGCATGGCTGCCTATCCTTGCAGCGGCGAGATCAACTTCGTGGTCGATGACCCGAAGCGTGTTACGACGCGCGTGCTCGAATACTATGCGGAGGCATCGCCGCGACTCGATTTCGTCGACGGTGTAAGCGCGGATTTCGGGATGTGGCGATTCAATCTGCGTTCGTCCAACACGGAGCCGTTGCTTCGACTGAATGTCGAGACGCGAGGCGACGCCGCGCTCCTTGAATCCAGGACTGCGCAGCTCTCGGAGCTTATCCGGCGTTGATCGTGTCTTGGTAGCTGCACGACCTGATCGTCGTGCAGCGCTCTGGGACAAGCGCCCCTCAGAGTGGCGCTTGCCCCGCGGTGATCGGCCGGATGGAGCCGTCCCGCATCAGCTCATGCGTCGCTTTCGCCCGGTCGGCTACGGGCAGCGGACTGTACAAGTGGAGTAGCCGTGACACGTCCCCGAATGGCGCCATCCACGCGGGCATGATCGACTCGGGAACGGTTCCTTGCAGAATCACGACGTCTCGCCGGCCCTTTAGCTGCCGGAGCGATGCCTTTAGATGCCGGATATAACTACGGGTCTCGTCGATAGGGTAGGCGATCAGTACTCGATTCCGCAGATGAGCCTGGGTGTTGATCAGGACGAGGGTGGCGATGAGGAGCGTGACGAAAATCGCCGCGCGTCCCAGTTGAAGCGATGAAATGCCGAGCATGAGGCCGAGGACGAGGAACGTCGCCCCTTCGACACCATATCTCAGCGTAGCGCCTGCGTCGGGGAACGTACCTGCGCGGTTCCAGCCGATGATGGCGGCCGATGCAAGCACGTAAATCAGTGTTGCGCCCCAAAGCAATGCCAGCCCACGATCCTTTTGAATGGACCAGCCTGCGAACAGGATCATCCCCAGAGCGGATACCCATCCAGGTAAATCGAATCCCCACGCATCCAAGCCGAAGCTGGCTCCGATTGTCGCTTTGACAAGATTGGTCCAGACGTAGGTCGCAAGCAGTGACGCGCTCGGGTGAGCGTTGCCCAGCTGCGGTCCAAATACCGCCAGGCCCACCATGTAGAGCGCCGTAAGTGCGGCGACAGGAACGATGGCTCGTAATGCCTCGCGCAGAGCGGGAACGAACTCCCGAACGACGCGCCACTCCCGGTAGAAAGCAATCGCAGCGAGAATGACGGGGCTGCAGACGACCTTCGCGGTGAAGCCGAGCGCAATACCGAACCAAAATGTGCCGAGCGCGATCCGGTGGCGATGCGAGCCTGCCAGGCAGTAGCTCGCTGCCAGGATGGCGGTCAACGAAAAGATGGTGTGTACGGCTGCCGCCCACCATTGTTGCGTCTGCGTGAATTGCGGAAGCCCGATGAAGATGAGCAATCCCGCGGCGATGGCGGGATTGCTCGCACCGAGCCGCCTGGCGATACCTGCAAGGAGAGCGCTGCACGTCATCGACAAGGCCGCGATGATGGTGGCGGTTGCGATGAAGCTTGGTCCGAAGAGGCGGAAAACGATGCCCTGTACCAATCGGTAGCCAGGGGCTACCTGCCCAAAGACGTCGCGCAGCAGGTAGCTGATTGTCAGCCCGCTCTCGTCGAAGATGGCGAAGTTCAGGAAATCGTCCGAAAAAAGCGACGACTTGTGGACGCGGACGTAGATCACGACCGCCTGGAGCGCCAGCATGGCGACAACCAGCCGGCGGTGGTTTCTCAGAGTTTGCAGCATTCCGGGCGGCCCCTATGACGTCCGTTGCAACGTTGCCGGATTCCCCAGCAATTCGTGGTACCTATGGCTCGCTGCTCAGGCCCTGCCGTAAACGTCGTCGAACCGCACAATATCGTCTTCGCCAAGATAGCTGCCGGACTGCACTTCGATCAGCTCGACCGGCACTTTGCCTGGGTTGCGCAACCGGTGGCGCGAACCCAGCGGGAGGTAGGTGCTTTGGTTTTCGGCCAGAAGAAACACCTTGTCGTCGCAAGTCACTTCCGCGACGCCCTTGACCACGATCCAGTGTTCTGCGCGGTGGTGATGCATCTGCAGGCTCAGAGCCGCGCCCGGCTTTACGACGATGCGCTTGACCTGGAAGCGGTCGCCCTGTTCGAGGGAGTCGTAGCTGCCCCAGGGGCGCCGGACAACGCGGTGCAGGTCGTGTTCCGTGCGCCCAGCCGTCTTGAGTTCATCGACGATCCGCTTCACGTCCTGCGATGCGTCGCGACGCGCGACCAACGTGGCATCCGGGGTGGTCACGACCACTACGTCCTCGAGGCCGATCGTGGCCACGAGGTGGCGATCGTGTGATCGCACCAGTGTGCCTTTCGTGTCGAGCGCGATGACATCGCCTTCGAGACGATTGCCGTTGGCATCCTTATCGGCAGCGGACCACAGCGCATCCCACGAGCCGATATCGCTCCAGTCGCAACCGACAGGCACCACCGCCGCACGCGATGTTTTTTCCATCACGGCGTAGTCGATCGAGTCGGCGGGAGCCGCGGCGAAGGCCGTGGCGTCGAGCCGGGTGAAATCTAGATCCGCGTTCGCTTTCTCGAACGACGCCCGGGCCGCCTCGAGCATGGCGGGCGCGTGGAGCCGCAGCTCCTCTAGGTAGCGATTCGCGCGGAACAGGAACATGCCCGAATTCCAGTCGTATTCGCCGCTCGCCAGATAGCGCTCGGCGACATCGAGTCGCGGCTTCTCGACGAACTGGTCGACCTCGAAGGTAGCGTCGTCTATCGCCTTGCCGCGGTGGATGTAGCCGAAGCCGGTCTCCGCGTGATCGGGTCGGATACCGAACGTGACGAGCCAGCCGTCGAGTGCCAATGGGCGAGCTTTCGCGACCGCATCGGCGAACGATGCTTCGTCGCCGATGAGATGGTCGGCAGGTAGTACAAGGATCAGTGCCTCGGGATCGCGGACGATCGCCTGCAGAGCCCCGACGGCGATAGCGGGTGCCGTATTGCGTGCGACCGGCTCTAGCAGGATGTTCGCACCCTTGATCTGAAGCTCTTGCAGCTGCTCCGCCGCCAGAAAGCGGTGGTCATCGCTTGCAACGACGACCGGAGCGTCGGTGTCGGGCAGCTTTGCCGCACGGACCACCGTTTGCTGGAAAAGAGTCTCCGTACCGGCCAGGGAAAGGAACTGCTTCGGGAGGTTGCGGCGGGAGATCGGCCACAGGCGCGTGCCGCTGCCGCCGCTGAGAATGACGGGGATAAGCATGTCGGTCAGTCCGGGGGGGTGATGAGTGCGTCGAGCGTTCGGTCGACGCCGGCTTGCCAGTGAGGAAGGTCCAGTCCGAAAACCTCGATGAATCGACGGTTGTCGAGCACGGAATACGCCGGTCGTCGCGCAGGCGTCGGGAACTCGGCCGTAGAGATCGCCTCCAGTGCGGGCGCTCTGGCGAGTATGCCGCGCTTAACGGCGCCTGCGAAGATCGCTGTCGCGAACCCATGCCACGTGGTCTCGCCGCTAGCGGTGAGGTGATACGTGCCTTCGAGCTCGTGGCGCGAGTCCGACGCCATCCAGCGATCGAGGGCAGCAAGCGTGCCGTCGACGATGAGCGTCGTGTCCGTCGGCGTGCCGCGCTGGTCTGCCACCACCCGGAGTTCGTCGCGCTCGGCGCCGAGGCGCAGCATCGTGCGAAGGAAATTGTTGCCGACCGGCGAATACACCCAGGCGGTCCGAAAGATGAAATGGGCGGCGCCGCTTGCGCGCAGGGCGAGTTCGCCGGCGAGCTTGCTCCGCCCGTAGGCGCCCGCGGGCGACGTGGTGCTTTGGTCGGCGTAGGGCGTCGACGCGTCGCCAGCGAACACGTAGTCGGTCGAATAATGTACGACCAATGACCGGTGTGCCGCGGCCCACGTGCCCAGATGGCCCACGGTATCGCCATTGACGATCGTGGCGGCAGCTTCGTCCTGTTCTGCGCGATCCACAGCCGTATATGCGGCGGCGTTGATGATGACGTCGGGTCGCTCGCGTTCGAGCAGATCGAGCACCGTCTGAGGAGCGCCAAGGTCGGCAATGCCCCCGTCGCCCCCCTCGGTCAGAACACCGTCGCGACTTGCCGCGACGACCGTGCCTCGCGACGACAGGCCGTCCTCACGCAGGAACGTGCGGCCAAGCTGGCCATTGGCACCCAACAGCAGAATCTTCAACCGCGATACTCCGGAAGGCGTCCGTCCACAACATCCGCAAGGAGCGGCGCCCTGGCATCCTTTTCGGAAAGAAGCGGCCCGGTCACCGGCCAGTCGATGCCGATCGTTGGATCGTCCCAGCGAACCGCGCCGTCGGCTTTCGGGTCATAGAGATCGGTGCATTGGTACGAGAACGTCGCGTGCTCGGAAACGACGCAGAACCCATGCGCGAAGCCCTCCGGAATCCAGAAGTGCCGATGGCTTTCCGCCGTGAGCATAACGCCGGTCCACTGGCCGAACGTCGGCGAGCCTTGACGGATGTCGACGGCGACATCGAAGACTTCGCCATCGAGGACGCTGACGAGCTTGCCCTGCGGGTGCGGCCATTGATAATGGAGCCCGCGAAGGACACCGCGTGCCGAGCGAGAGACATTGGACTGGACAAAGCGGCGGTCGATGCCCGCTTCCCGGTACTTCGCCTCGTTATAGCTCTCGTAGAAAAAGCCGCGGGAGTCGCCGAACACCTGTGGTTCGATGACGACGCAACCGGGCAGGGAGGTCTCGATGAACTTCATCCGACGTAGCCTTGCTTGATCAGGTGCTTGAGGTACTGACCGTATCCGGTCTTGGACAGCGGCTCGGCGAGGCGCAGGAGCTGCTCCGCGTCGATCCACTTGTTGACGTAGGCGATTTCCTCGGGACAGCAGACCTTGAGGCCCTGGCGGTTCTCGATGGTCTGGATGTATTCGCCCGCTTCCATCAGCGACTCGTGCGTGCCCGTATCGAGCCATGCATAGCCGCGACCGAGCTGTTCGAGGTGCAGGCTATGATCGTCGAGGTAGCAGCGATTGAGGTCGGTGATCTCGAGCTCGCCACGAGGCGAGGGCTTGAGCGCCGAGGCGAAATCGACCGCGCGGTTGTCGTAGAAATACAGGCCGGTGACGGCGTAGTTCGACTTCGGCCGCGCAGGCTTCTCCTCGAGACCGATGACCTTGCCAGTCGCGTCGAATTCCGCCACGCCGTAGCGCTCCGGATCCTTGACGAAATAGCCGAACACGGTTGCGCCATTCTCACGAGCCGCCGCGCGCTTCATGCGCTCCGTCAGGCCGACGCCGTAGAAGATGTTGTCGCCCAGCACGAGGCAGCTGGGATCGTTGCCGATGAATTCCTTGCCGATGATGAAGGCCTGGGCGAGCCCATCCGGCGAGGGCTGCACGGCATACGTGATGTTGATACCCCACTGGCTGCCGTCACCGAGCAGGCGCTGAAAAAGCTCCTGCTCGTGCGGCGTGTTGATCACCAGGATGTCCCGGATGCCTGCCAGCATAAGCGTGGCGAGCGGGTAGTAGATCATCGGCTTGTCGTACACCGGCAGCAGCTGCTTGCTGACCGCCTTGGTGATCGGATAGAGGCGCGTGCCCGATCCGCCCGCGAGGATGATGCCCTTGGTCGTCATGCGCCGAGCCGCTCGAGACGGTAGCTGCCATCGAGTACGCGATGCACCCACTCCGGGTTATTCAGATACCAGTCGACGGTTGCCTTGATGCCGCTCTCGAAGGTCTGCGATGGCGTCCAGCCCAGCTCGTCCTTCAATTTACTGGCATCGATCGCGTACCGTCGGTCATGGCCGGGACGATCCCGGACGAACGTGATCAGTTCCTCGCGGCAGCGGCCATCCGCGAGCGGGCGCCTCTCATCGAGCAGTGCGCAGATGATGCGGACCACGTCGAGGTTCTTCTGCTCGGCATTTCCACCCACGTTGTAGGTTTCGCCGACACGGCCCGCATCGAGTACACGACGGATCGCCGTGCAATGGTCACCCACGAAAAGCCAGTCGCGCACGTTCTGGCCATCGCCATAGACCGGCAGCGCTTCTCCGGCCAGCGCCTTATGGATCACTAGCGGGATGAGCTTTTCCGGGAACTGATAAGGCCCGTAATTATTTGAACAGTTCGTGGTGAGGACGGGCAGGCCGTACGTGTGATGAAACGCGCGGACCAGATGGTCGGATGCCGCCTTGGACGCGGAGTAGGGGGAGTTCGGCGCGTATTGGCTACTTTCCGTGAAGTAGCCCTCGTCCCCGAGCGATCCATACACTTCGTCCGTCGAAACATGCAGGAAGCGGAAGCGCTCGCGGCGAGCATCGTCGAGTGCGCGCCAGTAATCGCGCGTCGACTCGAGCAGGCCGAGTGTTCCGACGACGTTCGTCTCGATGAACGCGGCCGGGCCGTCGATGGATCGATCGACGTGCGATTCCGCGGCGAAGTTGACGACAGCATCGACGCCGTGCTCTGCCAGCAGGCTGGCGACGAGCGCGCGATCACCAATGTCGCCCTCGACGAAGACATGCCGGTCGTTGCCCTCGAGCGCCTTCAGCGTATCGAGGTTTCCAGCGTACGTGAGCGCATCGAGGTTCACGACGCGCAGGCCGTCCTGAACGGCCTGCAGCACGAAGTTGGCCCCAATGAATCCCGCGCCGCCTGTGACCAACAATGTCTTCATGCCGCCGTCCTTATTCTGCAAAGTTCCGCATTTTGGCATGTCATCGCCGGGGGCGGCCACATCCATGCTGAATGAGGGACCGGGCTCCCGAACCGCACTTAACCAAAATTTAATTCTTGGAAGCGGCGTGGTTTAAGATACTTGGTTCTTTGGGGCGCACGCGCCTCCTTTCTCAAGGATTCCCCGTGGTCAAATCAGCCGCTCCGCTTGGTCTCGGCACCAGGGCCATTCACGCAGGACAGTCTCCGGACCCGTCGACCGGTGCGATCATGACCCCGATCTACGCGACCTCCACCTACGTCCAGAGCAGCCCGGGGCAGCACCTGGGCTATGAGTATTCGCGAACCCAGAATCCCACGCGCGGCGCCTACGAGCGATGCGTGGCCGATCTGGAGGGCGGCGTGGCGGGGTTCGCTTTCGCGTCGGGTATGGCGGGCTCGTCGACCGTGCTCGAGCTGCTTGATTCGGGTAGCCATGTCATCGCGATGGACGATCTCTACGGCGGAACGTTCCGCCTGTTCGACAAGGTGCGCAAGCGCACCGCCGGGCTGGATTTCAGCTTCGTCGACCTGAACGATTCCGGTGCCCTCAAGGCCGCCCTGCGTCCGGAAACCCGGATGATCTGGGCCGAGACTCCGACCAATCCGATGCTGAAGCTCGTCGACCTCGCGAAGATCGGCGCCTTCGCGAAAAAGCACGGCCTGATCTTCGTCGTCGACAATACCTTCTGCTCTCCCATGGTGCAGCGCCCGATCGAGTTCGGTGCCGATCTCGTACTGCATTCGGCGACCAAGTACCTCAACGGCCATTCGGACATGGTCGGCGGCATGGTCGTGGCCGCCCATACCGAACTGGCCGAACAAATGGCGTTCCTGCAGAACTCCATCGGCGCGGTGGCCGGGCCGTTCGACGCTTTCCTCGCCATGCGCGGTCTGAAGACGCTGCACCTGCGTATGCGCCAGCATTGCGAAAGTGCGCTCGATCTGGCGCGCTGGCTCGAGCGCCACGAGCACGTGCAGCGGGTCATCTACCCAGGCCTGAAGAGCCACGACCAGCATGCCCTGGCGCGTCGGCAGATGGATGGGTTCGGGGGAATCATCTCCATCGAGGTCAAGGGTGGCCTGCGCAAGGCGCGCAGGGTACTGGAGCGTTGCAAACTGTTCGCGCTCGCCGAATCACTGGGCGGCGTCGAGAGCCTGATCGAGCATCCCGCGATCATGACTCACGCATCAATTCCGGCAGCGAACCGCAAAAGGCTCGGCATTTCGGATTCGCTTATCCGTCTGTCCGTGGGCGTCGAGGACGTTGCCGATCTGAAAAACGAGCTGACCTGGGCGCTTTCGTGAATTCGCTTCCTTCACCATATGTCATCCCAAACGGAATTCAGGGGATCGAGCTCGAATCCGTAGCGACCGACGCCGGCGCCCTATGGTTCCCCGTAGCCGATCAGGTCATGCGCGACCATATCCGGAGTGCAGGGACATGGGAGCCCGAAATCGGACGCGTGCTTCGCCAGATATTCCCCGCGCGCGGTGGCACGTTCGTCGATGTGGGAGCGAACGTTGGCTACTTCAGCGCGTTCATGGCAAACGCCTTCGCGGATGCCTCGATCCATGCGTTCGAACCGCATCCGATGACCTACGGAGTGCTGCGACTGAATTGCTGGCCCTACGGCGAGCGAATCCGTACCTACCCGTGCGCGATCTCCGATCGACGCGGCACGGTCGCGCTGGTTACGTCAGACAACAATCTGGGGGATACGAAGGGGCTGCACGCCGCCGACCGGCAGCGTGCGTCGGTCGTCGCCGCCGCCGCCACACTCGATGAAGTCCTAGATGGCGTCGTTCCCGATGTCGTCAAGATCGATGTTCAAGGCGCGGAGTTCGCGGTCCTGGGAGGAATGACCCGATTGATCGCGAAGTCGCCGCACCTGCGCGTGGTGATGGAGTTCTCGCCCGACATGCTTGCCGCGGACAAGGTTGAGCCGGTAACGATGCTCGCTGCGATTCGCGCGAAGGGCTATGCCCTTTACCTGATCCGGCAGGAAGGCTTCATCGAGGCGACGGATCAGGAAATCATCGCGTTCTGTCGTTCCGCCGGCCCACTGGGGCAGGCCAATATTCTTCTGAGCTCGCTAAAACGACCTCTTTGATTTGTGGAGAGCTTGATGCAAAAAGCCATCGTCATTACTGGCGGAGCCGGGTTCATCGGAAGCGCACTGGCCGCGCGTCTGGGCGCCGAAGGCCTGCCCATCGTCGCCGTCGACAACCTGCATCCGCAGATCCATCCGAACGGAGAGCGACCCGAAGCATTGCCGGACTTCGTCGAGCTGCATGTCGGGGATGTGACAAAACCGCAGACCTGGGCGGAGGTTCTGGCCCGGTTCGAGCCGGAGGTCATCGTGCATCTCGCTGCCGAAACCGGCACGGGACAGTCGCTGACGGAGGCGTCGCGCCACGCGGACGTCAACGTCGTCGGCACCACCGCGATGCTCGACGCGTTGTCGCAACGGGGTATCGTTCCTCGCCACATCGTGCTCGCTTCGAGCCGGGCCGTATACGGTGAGGGCGCGTGGGCTGATGCCGACGGAACCGTCTTTTATCCGCCTGCCCGCTCGCATGACGTGCTCGCCGCGGGCCAATGGGACCCTACGTCCCCGTCGGGTTCGGGGCATCCCACGCCTGTTCCACATAAGGCGGCATCCGTGTTCCCGCAGCCGACGAGCGTCTACGGCGCCACCAAGCTTGCGCAGGAGCATATTCTGGCGGCGTGGTGCGGCGCGATGCGCGTACCGCTCTCCGTGTTCCGCTTGCAGAACGTTTACGGCCCCGGCCAATCGCCGTTCAACGCCTATACCGGCATCATCACGCTCTTCCATCGCCTTGCCCGCAAGGGCCAGCAACTGGAAGTGTATGAGGATGGAAACATCGGGCGCGATTTCGTCTATATCGACGACGTGGTCAGTGCGCTTGCCGCCGGGATCGCCGAGCCGCCGGCCAGCCGTCGCACGCTCGACGTCGGCCACGGCGTGTCCACCACGATCATGGATGCGGCCCGCGTGGTAGCCGGGCTTCACGGCGCGCCGGAACCGGTGATCTGCGGCAAGTTCCGTGATGGCGACGTCCGGTGGGCAGTGGCGGATGCGGAGCCGCTCGCGGATGCGCTCGGCGTCAGGGCTATGGTTGGCTTCGACGAGGGTGCCCGTCGCGTAGGCGAATGGTTGATCGAGCGGGGCTACGCATGAGCCGCTCGCGGACCGCAGCGAATGGCGGGGTAGGCGTGCTCGCGATCGTCAACGAGAATCCTCGTGACTGGGTGGACTCGTTGCGCACGCTTGCAGCGCTCGACGCCGCCGACTGCGCGGCGATTCGCGTATGTGCGCTCGATCACCTTACTCTGCAGAACGTGCTGGGCGGTCCGGCTGCGTCGATTCAGGTCGCGCCGGAGTGGACCCTGTCGGCCGGGCTGACGGCGATGCTCAACGAGTATCCCGAGCTCGAAGCTGTGCTCATTGTGACGTCGCCCATCGCGGTCCCGGCGCAATTGCTGAGCAGAGCCCGCGAGTGGCTGCGTGAGGATCCGCGCATCGCCACCTGTTCATTCCTTTCGAATGCCGCAGGCTACCTGAGCTTCCCCCATCGCAACTCGCCCACCCCCTACGGTATCGGCGGGCATGACGAGACCAGCGCCACGCGTGTGTTGCGTGAAGCCGGCCCGGACGACGGCGCCGTTCCGATCCCCCTTCCGTCGGGGGCGGCCATCCTGGTGAATCGCGCGGTACTGACGACGGTTGGTGGCTTCGACGCGTCCCTCGATGCCAATCCGCGCGAGTCGCTCGCGGAGTTCGCGCTGCGTGCCTCGCGACGCGGCTTTCAGCACCGGCTCGATGCCGGCACTTACCTGACGGCGCAGTGGTACGAGGGTTTTCCGGCGACGGATGGTCCGGAGGATCCTGGTGTCCGGCATCGGCTTCACGAACGCGACTCGTCGTTTCCTGCGGTCTACGACTATCAGCGCAATGGCAGCGATGCGCCGTTGGCCCTGGCAATGGACGTCGCCCGCAGCAAACTGTCTGGACTTCGGATCCTGATCGACGGATCGTGCCTCGGGCCGATGGAGATGGGTACCCAGGTTCAGACACTCGAACTGGTCCGCGCCCTCGCAAAGCGTCCGGATGTCGCCTCGATCGGCATCGCGGTACCGAATGGCACGTTGCCGTCATACGCGCACGATCTGATCGGGTACGCAAAGATACGGCTGCACGATGCGCGCGACCTGATGTTCGCCGGCGCGGGTCACGCGGATATCCTGCATCGTCCGTTTCAGCCGGACAGGCCGATTCCATGGGCTCGTTGGCGGGCGCTCGCCAAGAGGATCGTGGTCACGCTGCAGGATCTGATCGCTTATCGCATCGGCTCGTATCATCCCAGTGGCGAGGCGTGGCTGGCTTATCGGAAGAACATCGCAGACGCTTGTGCGCAGTCGGACGGAATCGTTGCCATTTCGGACGACACTCGCGCGTCCATCGTGGAAGAGCGATTCAACGTCGCGGCAGAGCAGATTTTCACGGTGAAGAACGGTAGCAACCACCTCGACGATCTGACGGTGGAAGAGACGCCACCCGCGCTCGTCGAGAGAGGACTGGTCGCGAGTCCGTTCCTGCTGGTACTCGGTGCGAGCTACGCCCATAAGAACCGCGATCTGGCGATCCGCGCCTGGCAGGCCCTGCGGGCCCGCGGCCACGATCTGACGCTCGTCATGGCCGGTGCCGTGGTTGCGAAGGGTTCGTCGCGTTTCGAAGAAGCCGTTGCCCGCCGCGAAGGCGATGACCTTCTCGTGACGATGCCCGACGTGAGCAGCGGCGTACGCACGTGGCTTCTCCGCCATGCCTCGGTGGTTCTCTACCCGACCTCGGCGGAAGGTTTCGGCCTCGTTCCGTTCGAAGCCGCCGCCATGGGTACGCCGACCGCACATGTCAGCTTCGGTCCGCTTAGGGAGCTGATCGACGACGAAGGGCTGCCGCGCGACTGGTCGGTCGAGGCCCTTGCCGATTTTACAGAACGGCTTCTGACGGACCCTGCTATCGCACAAGCCAATATCGCAGGCATTCTTCGTAATGGCGCTTCGCTGACATGGGATGAAACGGCTGCCGGTCTCGTGGACGGGTACCGAGCATCGCTGTCGCGCGCGCCCCGGGCCTGATTCTTTCAATGGACGACACGTTTATCATGAATACAACCAATCTCGACGACATCTCACTCGAACAGGCCCTCATCGACTTCGAAGTCGCCAATGCCCGAGTCATGGACCTCACCGCTCGTCTGACTTCTCTCAGCCGGGAGCTTCTCGAGGCGCGGACAGAGCTCGCACGCGCGCAGGTCGCCGGTGCTACCGACATAAATGCGAAGCTCGCCGGCCCGGAAGTGGCAGAGCTTGAGCACCTGCGCAACGTTGTCGCGCAGGTTCGCGCGTCGCGTATCGTCCGCGTCGCCTCGATCTTTAGCGGCAAGCTGCACAAGGTCATCGCATGACGTCGCGCCCACGCATACTCCACTGCATCACTGTCTATAACGGTCGTGCATTCGTGCCAGCCGCCATCGAGAGTGCGTTGCGGCTGGACCAGACCGATGCAGACATCGACATCCTGATTCTGGACGATGCCAGTCCGGAGCCTGGCTGGAGCGAGGAACTCGCCGCGTTCTGCAAGGAGCGTGGAGTCATGTACTACCGGACGCCGCGAAACCTCGGTATTCCGCGCAATGTCAGTCTGGGCATGCTGACGGCCGTGAAACGCGGCTACGACTACGTCGTGATCAGCAACTCGGATGTGATCTATCCCAAGACGCTGATGTCCGCGATGCTTCCTGTCGCACGGCAGCCGAAAGTTGGTTCGGTGACGGCATGGTCGAACAACGTGTCGCTATATTCGCTCCCGAACCTTGATCCGAATAAGCACCTTCATTCGCAGGATGTCGTCGATTGGTTGCATGCGACGCTGAACGGCCATTTCGGCGATGCTGCCATGGACATTCCTGCCGGGATCTCGTTCTGCATCCTGATCCCGACGGACGTCGTGCGGCAGGTCGGCATCATGGATCCGTGTTTTGGTCGCGGATATTGCGAAGAGACCGACTGGAGTCTGAGAAGTCTGCAGGCTGGCTATCGCATCGCGCTGGCGCCAGGTAGCTTCGTATTCCATCACGGGCGCGGCTCGAACCTCGACGCAGGCATCGTTTCGCCGAACGCGACCACGGTTCCGGCGAACGAGGCGATCATCGATCTCCGATATCCGCAGTTTCGCAGTCAGGTTGAGGCGTTTGTGCATTCGGGCATCCTGCAGTCCGCCCATAAGGATGCCATTGCGCACATCGTAAAAAGTGCCGGCAGGCAGTTTGGCTATTCACTGGTCATGAGCGGCGCGTCCGTAGCAGCCCCCGGAAGTGATGAATCGGAAGTCATCGTATCGATCGGTCGCGACGGCGGGACCGCCGACGTTCGCTTGCTCGGATTCAGGGGTGAAATCCCGTTCGATGCGAAAGATCCCTCGGCAAGTGTGCAGGCGTACTTCGGGGTCGGGCCGACCCATGTCACCGTCTCCGATCGCGGCACCGTGGCAGGTGCCTTGCATGAAGCATTTCCGGAACAGACTAAGCAAACGTTCGCTGGCTACCCCCGTATAATCTGATCGTGAAAGAGTGGGGGGCGGGCCTGATGGAACGGATGATGTCAGGCCCCGACGTTTAACGTGCGGGTCTCATCGGCGCGCCGCAAAAGAGGGGAACTCGACGTCTAAGTCGACGCAATTGGCGTAACCAGAATCGAAGCCGGGGTCGGGGTTTGCCTCTCGATTCGGGTACTTCGCGCTATCGTCCCACCGCGCAAGGCCATCCAGACGGCGCGGTTGCAAGCATCCCTTCTGACAAGCAGGCCATGGCCCATCTGACAAACACCCATCGAAGCAATAACTTCGATTTTATAAGGCTTGCAGCGGCACTTTCCGTGCTCTTCAGTCACCAGTTCGCGCTGCATGCCCTTCCCGAGCCACTGGTGCTCCGCTACCAGACGCTAGGCGGGTTCGCCGTGATGGTCTTCTTCGCGGTGAGCGGGTACCTCATCACCGGGAGCTGGCAGCGAGATCCCAATCTAAGGCGATACGCCATCCGGCGCCTACTCAGGATATGGCCTGGCCTCGCGTGCACCGTGTTGCTCTGCGCTCTGGTCCTCGGCCCGCTGGTCACCGAAATACCGCTGTCGGCGTACTTTTCCGATCCGACGACGCACTCTTACTTCCGAAGCCTTTACTTCTCGATCCAGCCCTTTCTCCCCGGGGTGTTCCCGCACAGTCCGCTGGCGTACATTCCGAACGGCGTGCTCTGGACGATTCCGATCGAACTGCGCTGCTACGTCTATCTTGCCGTACTCGGCATTCTGGGCATCCTGCGATATCGCTGGGCACTTCTTGCCCTTCTTGCTGCGACGGCAGTCTGGTACTACGGCATCCATGGCGCGGAAGCGGTGTTCCTTGCAGACCATACGCATCTGTTCGAGGTCGAGTACGCGACGTTCTTCTTCGCGGGAAGCTGTCTGTACTATTTCAAGGATGTGTGGGATCGCCCTCGCGCGAAGCTGATCGCCGCGGCGATCGTAATCGGTGTGGGCGCGGTGGCCTATTTAGCCGACCATCCGCTGATTGCCGCCTTCATCTTTGTGCCGTACCTCGTCGTGGCATTTGGTACGTCGTCCTTCCCTGTGATTCATCGGTTCGGCCGCTTCGGCGATCTATCCTACGGCGTCTACATCTACGCCTTCCCGATTCAGCAGACCGTTATCTGGGCGACGCCCGGCTGGGGCTTCTACGAGCACCTGCTCCTGGCCATACCGAGCGTGCTCCTGATGGCATGGCTGTCCTGGCACCTTCTCGAGAACGTCGCTCTACAGTACAAGCCGCGCTGATCCGAGGCGACTGTGCAACAAGCTACTTGAGCTTGTTGCGCAGACCACGGCGCACGGAGCGTGCAATCTTCAGGGTGCGCAGTACGCCAGGTACGCGCAGGGCCCGTTCTATGAGTGGCGCGATGCGAAGCGCGATGTGAAGGCCGATGCCGCCCGCAGGGGCGGGCACGCCATTCGAGGTAGCAAGCTTCATGCGCTCGATGCGGCCCTCGATGCGTGCGGCGGTCGTGCGCCACATCGCTGCCTCGAGGCCGTGCCAGATCTCCATCGCCGATACCTGCCAGTCGTGGACATCCACCACCTGTTCCGCGGCGTTCCAGACAGGGATGCTCTTGAGTCGTTCGATAAGGTCTGTCGTCGTCTTGTAAAGATGGATGTTTTTCCCTGCGGCAACGAGCTGTGCGAGCTCGCGGTTCAGCTTCGTATCTCTCGCAAACACGATCTTCTCGCGCGCAAGCGCATGGAACATGGGGAAGCCAAAGCCCTCGTAGTGGCTGGGAAACACGACGGCACTGGCATCTGCGTAAAATCGTTCGAAGGTCGCGTCGTCGATACGGCCTGCCGCGTATGCCTTCACCGATTTCGGCGGCTGCAGGTTCGTGGGGTAGCCGACGGCGACGATGGGAAGATCCGGAAGCGCCTCGGCGATGGCGTTGACGGTCGGCTCGACGAATTTATGAGCGAAGTGGTTCCCTACGACAAAAACGTGTTCGGACTTGCCCTGTCCAGGCAGCAGGGGCGGGGCGAAGTCGGACGGCAGCAGGGAGTGCCGGGAGATCCGGAAATCGACGTCCGCACCGATCCGGAAACGACGCAAGATTCGATCACGGGTAAAGATCGAGTTGGTAAAAACGATGTCCGAGTCTTCGAACACCGTGCGCCATACCGCCTCGTCGAAGTCGAGCGAAAGATAACCACAGTCCGCCGAAATCGTGTCGAGCATGAAAATTCCGACCACCGCCGAGCGTAGATAAAGCCGGCTGAGTTCGTGGAAGTGGAATGGCTGGCCCATGCGAAATACAGCCGCGCAGCGCGTGTCGCCATCCGGATCGATGCGCGTGACGCGGGCGAATCGATCGAGACGATGAAAGGTCCACGCTTCAGGCGACATCATAACGCCTAGCCGAAGGCTACTTGGCCACAAGCGCGTCGCGGCGTCTAGCAGTTTCAACCCCGCTTCGAATGTACCGTTGTGGTACGGACCAAAATTGGAGTAATCGAAAGCCACCAGGCTTCCGATGTCGGGGCGATGCAGTTCATCGAGAAGCTCTTCTGCGCGGAACCCGGCCGACGAGAAGTAGCGCGACAACATCCGATCATATTCTGGGTACCGCTCACGTAGCACTACCCCATTTGTCAATTCCGCATCCGTCCGGTTGTCGGCGGTCGGCCCGAGTGACACTTCGCCCTTGTGCCACACGAATGCGTGATTCGCGAGTACAGCCCGATACCCGCAGCGGCTGCCGCGCATGATCAGGTCGTTCTCCTCGTTGTAGCCCCGCCCATACACAGTATCGAACCCGCCCAGTTCGGCGATGATTGACCCCCGAATCCAGAGCGCGAAGCCGATGGCTGTGGGCGCGAACGTATAGCGTCGCAATTTGCTCGAGAGAGCTACGAAGTCGGCATAGGCGGCGTCAGGCGAGCGGTCGCGCCCAATCGAACTCTGGGGCAGGCTGGCGATGGTCGCGTTGTTGCTCCGCGGGGAAACGAAACCGATCATGGCATCGAGTGCGGCAACCGAAACCATTTCACGAAGCGCGCCCGGGAAGACGATGGTATCGGAGTTCAGGAGGATGACGTCGGCACGCTCCTCGATAGCCGTTCTGAACGCCCGGTTGCAGGTGCCGACGAAACCAAGGTTGGCGTCGTTGGTGACGACAGCCAGATCGTCGCCGTTCCACCGTGCCTTCAGCTGGGAAAGTGCTTCGGCGAGCGGCGCATAGTCGGGACTGTCGTTGTATAGGTAGAGTTTCGCGCCGAGTGCCGCGAGCTCGTCGCGGACCTGGAGTAGCGACTCGCCGATCGCAGTCACGAGCTCTTCGTTTCGGTAGAACGGTACGATCACGTGCAGGGGCGACGCCGGATCCGGGCTGTTTTCCGACGGGAGGTTCTGCCCCTCGCGAACGGGCGCCTTGCCCGCCAGGTGCGGCAGGACTTCCGGCAGGTACTGTGGTTTGCTCATGAGAAGACCCACGACATCGTCGAGCGTGTCAATCACCATCATGTCACTGCGGGGAATGTCGCCCAGCTTTTCGTTGGGAACGAAAATCAGCGCGCACTCCCGGCTCTCGCCAAAGATGTTGGACTCGTTCTCGCGATAGTTTCGCTTGTTGAATGCGGGGTACGTCGCGCCAAGAGTGGTATAGCCGTCATGCGCGAAGGCGGAGAGCACCGCACTGGCACCCTCCATGGTGTTGCACTCAGCGAAAACGACGGGACGGAGCGTCGTGATCGTCGCCTGCGCGCCCCGTAACACCTCCGCTTCCATGCCTTCGACGTCGATCTTCATGAGATCCAGTCGATCGAGCACGAGACTGTCGATCGTTACGAGCTTCGCTTCCACGCCGACATCGGTGGCGGTCAAGGAAAAGCCGCCGGGGTTCACGTGATCACCGACGGAAAGCGAAGCGATGGTCAGCACGCCGGCCGTATCGGAAATACCGACGTTAAGCCTGCGCACGTTCGCTAGCCCGTTTCGCTCGACGTTGCGGTCGAGCACGGCGAAGATTTCCGGCCTGGGCTCGAACGCGATTACCTCGCCGTGCCGTCCGACATGGCGCGCAAACGCAATGGCATGCGTGCCGATGAACGAGCCGATGTCTGCGACGACGTCACCATCGCCTATGAAGCGACGCAGGATGTCGAGTTCGTTCTCGGCCCATTCGCCGTACCACCGCATCGACTCGGACACGATCCGGTCGCCGGCGATGAGTTCGAAGGTGCCGTACTTAGCTTGGATCAGTTCCATCGAAACAGGCATTCCCACTAGCCGATGGCCAGTTTTACGTTGAGCGACGGCGCACCGGCGATGCCATGCACCACGTTATTGTTGATGACGGTGAGGACCATCACGTCGTGAAGCCAGTGATGCTGCACGTGGTCGTCGCCAGGCCCCTCTGCGAAAGCGACGTCGAGTGTGTACTCACCGCGGACCAGCGGGGGAAACCGCAGCCGGAATTCGGCTTCCAGGTTCTGCCCTGGTTCGAGTGTGATTGCCTCGTCGCGCAGGTAACTGTCGGTGCTCTCGGTGAGCACGAACTGCCCCTTCCGATCCTTCAGCATGAATCCGATGGCCGGGAACGTCATAGCCTTGCCGGTCACGGCGGTGATCACCAGGGCGACGTCCTCGTCCGAGGTGAATTCACTCAGCGCGGCCCCCTGAGGGCCGCGGATGAAGGCCGAGGTAATCGTCCCGCCGCCCGCACCGAAGCCCTCCGCGTCGACGCGGAACGGCGATGCGTGATATCGGGCGGGGTGGATGTCGGTGACTTCATACACTCGCCGCTTCTCGTCGATGGTGAACGAGGTGTCCCCGTGCGCCGACTCGGGGGCTTGCGCATCGAACGCCACGCTGGCCGACGAGGCACTGGTCCGGTCGTCATACAGTTCGCGCAGGTAGGTAGTGGAAATCTGTTTTGCCGTTCCGACGTCGCAAAGATATCGGCTACCAATCCGGCGTAGAAGAATGGCGCTTCCGCACAGCGCGTTGACCGCGCCCATGTCGTGACTGACAAAGAGCAAGGTGCCGCCCCGACGCTGGAACTCGCCGAGGAATCGCATGCACTTCTGCTGGAAGTACGCGTCACCCACGCTGAGGGCTTCGTCGATGACAAGGATTTCGGCATCGACGTGCGTAATGACGGCGAAGGCGAGGCGAACGAACATGCCGCTCGAGTACGTCTTGACCGGCTGCTCGATGAACTCGCCGATGTCCGCGAACGCAGCGACTGAATCAAATCGAGCGTCGACGTCCTCTTTCGTCAGTCCATACAAGGAAGCGGCGAGATAGACATTCTCGCGGCCGGTGAATTCAGGATTGAATCCCGCACCGAGCTCGAGCAGGGCGGCGACCCGTCCGTTGACTTCGATGCTTCCGCGCGTCGGGTTCAACGTGCCGCAGATCATCTGCAACAGCGTCGATTTACCGGCCCCGTTCCTGCCGATGATGCCGACGGTTTCCCCGCGGCGAATCTCAAACGAGACATCCTCAACGGCCCAGAACTCCTTGTAATAGTTGCGACGCCCACGCCATAGCATCTGCAGAAGACGGTGAGCAGGCTTCTCGTAGACGTGATAACACTTACCCAGTCCAGATACCTTGATGGCGAGGTCAGATGACATCGGCGAACCCCTTGCGGACCTTCTGGAAGAAGGCGAATCCGATGAATAGGGAAGCGATCGCTGCGAGCATGGTCAGCGCGTATGTCATCGGCTCGATACCTCGCCCGAACATCAGTACGTCGCGGATTTGATGAACCGTCGGTGCAAGTGGATTCAGATTGAGGATGGGCTGGAACCGCGCGGGAATCGCATCCACTGGAAAGAAGATGGGGGTGAGGAACATCATGGCGGTCGTTATGATCGCCGTGATCTGGGTGATGTCCCTGAGGTAGACACCCAGCGCGGCGAAGAGCCAGGACACACCCGTCAGAAAAATCATGAGCGGCAGGATCACGATCGGCGCGAGGAGTGCCGTCGCGTGCGGCATCCCGAAGGCGACGACGTAGAAGACGATCCACACGGCGAGGCTCACGACCAGATTGAACAGGGCGGTTATGACGCTGACGCAGGGGAGGATCTCGAGCGGGAACACCACACGCTTGACGTAGTTGGCATTACCTAGAATCAGCTGGGGCGCCCGGTTGAAAACCTCGGAGAACATGTTGAAAACGAGGAGTCCGGCGAAAAGGACCAGCGCGAATTCAGCCTTGCTTCCCGTACCACCTGGCCAGCGGGCTTTAAAAACTTCGCTGAATACAAAAGCGTAGATTCCCAGCATGAAAACCGGCTGAACGATGGCCCAAGCGAATCCAAGCGCCGACCCGCGGTATCTGGCGGCGATCTCACGGACCGCCAGCGCGCGAATCAGGCGCCGGTTGGCTACCAGGCTCCGCAGGAGCGCCTGGGGTGCAGCGGAAAAGGATTCCATGGCTATCTGGTCTTGTTCTGACGACCCTATATGATAGCTCATGCGGGGTAGGCAGCCTGGATGGCCTACCGCGCCTGGAAGGTGATGTGTTTATGG
Source organism: Luteibacter sp. 329MFSha (assembly GCF_900111665.1). Lineage (NCBI taxonomy): Bacteria > Pseudomonadati > Pseudomonadota > Gammaproteobacteria > Lysobacterales > Rhodanobacteraceae > Luteibacter > Luteibacter sp. 329MFSha. The sequence goes on from NZ_FOJE01000002.1 coordinate 502,792, forward strand.
CCGAGGTAGCTTGTGGCGATCGGTACTACGACCCCCACCATATGCGCGGTCAGCTCCGGCTGCCAAGTCCAGCCGGCCCAGGGCAAAAGCCACCGTTCGAGGAGCACGCTGACCACCAAGGTCTGAAGGGCCGCGACCAGATTGATGACGACGAACCATGACGCCTGGTGCTTCAGCGAGCGGGCCGGTGCCTTGAATACAAGTGCGCGATTCAGCAGGAACGCGGTCAGCATGCCTACCACGTAAGCGATCACCACCGCCGTTTCGAACCCGACGAAGCGACTCAAGATCACGCGTGCCCCCACGTTCACAGCGGCGGCCACGCCGCCGCATACAACGAAGAGCACGAGCTCCTTATGACGGTGCGCTCTGTCGAGTACTCTCATGTGGGAGTTTTCCGCGCGGAAAGGACGACGAGGCCGGCGAAGAGGGTAGCACCCAGGAAAATGAGCGCTCCGATCAGCTTCGAGGCGATCATATTGAAGAGCGCGCTGAGCCGGCCCGTCTCCACTGGCGCGGTGAAGGCTATCCACGCATCGGGGTTGGTGTCGACCGCTTCCAGTGCCATCCCGGGTTCCGCTCGGAACGAGACCATCGACCAGGTTTCACCTGGGTTGGAACTCGTCCTGAGTGAATGCTGTCCTCGTCCTGACGTCTCGCGTACGTCCAGGCGTGGTGGGTCGAAGTAACCAGCAATCCGTATGCTGACATAGGGGGTGCTGGCGGAGAACGGCCCCGTCTTGCATTGCCCGGATTCCGAGTCGCCGCCCGGCGCGTGATAGGAGCCGCGACTGTCGGGGTACGGCATGCGCGGCATCCGGGGGTACGTGCCATCCGGCTTGAACCCGTCGCACCGAAGCCATTCGATACCGATGGGACGTCGGATGTCGGCGGGCATCATCGCCGCGACGACCGGCATATCGAGTGTCCGGGCGATGCGTCGGCTATCGGGGTATGCAAACATGCCCGGATTTCCTTCAAGGCTGGCTGGATTGCCCGTTGCGACATAGGCACGAAGCATGCGCACGACACGTGCCCCGCCATCCTGCCTGCCGCCCATGCTCGCCATGGCGCCGGGCGTCGCGAGAGCGAGAGCGATGACGAACTGAGACATATAGATCGCGCTCAAAAGTACGGCGGCGACCCTCCCGCGCCCCTGGAGGCCGAAGGCTGCGGTGAGTGCGATGGCGACGTTCGCGCAGATCCCCACGCTCAGGATATCGAGATACCTCGATGCAATGTCGACCATGTCATGGCCGCGCGAGTACGCCATGGCGGCTGCCTGCAGCAGAACCCATGCGAGGATGCCCGCGAACAAGCGGTGTCCGGGAAGTAGCGCGCGGCGTGCGATCAGGTCGCGCGCAGCCCGAAATCCAAGGAAGAACGTAGGCAGCCAGACAAGTGCAACGTGCAGCCAAGTGGCCGATTTAGGCCACGACAGCACCATCTTCAGCGCGCTCAGCAATTCGCGGGGATCCCGGGCATGAAACGACGCCCCCATGGATTCCGGAAGGATGAGATAGCCGAACACGACCAGAAGCGCCTGCGAGATGAGGAGGATGATCGCGGCGCGGCGCGGCGCGGATCCGTCGATCCATCGCAGCACGGCGAGCGCACAAAGCGTCATTGGAACGAGCAGGCCAGAAGCCATCGAAAACATGGCGCACAGCGCCATCAGGAACAGCGTGCCGACCTTTGCGAGCCGAAGCTCGGCGGTCGACGCGATCCAGATAGCGGCGACGGAGAAGCCCAGGAGAAAGTAGAACTGGCTCTGGAAGCCGCCGACGATGTTCTCCCAGCTGAAGGGCAGCGCGAGCACGAGGGCGAAGAAGAGAGCGAGTACCGGACGTGCTGCGCCGTAGCTATGCCTCAAGAGGGCGATCGACATCACGAGGACGGCCAAGCAATAGAGCAGCAGGTTGAACAGACACTCGACACGGGCATCGAACTGGCCTCCGTTGAGGCCGAACAATGCCATCGTCATCAGCCGGGTGAAGAAGATCCGGTGCTCGTTATGAGCTTCGAAGAGCGAGGTCCATGTGTAACGCTCCTGCGCGATCGGCACGAGGAGCCGATCGATCTCGGCATCCCACTGATCCCAGAAAGGCGCCGACGTGGCGTATCGGGCGACCCAGTACAGGCGAACCGCGAACACGAGGAGCACGAGAAGCGCTGAAAGGTAAACGACACCTCTCAGGTCGCCCGGATCGCGCGCACCTGGGCGCAGGTCGCGCCAGCTCATTGAACTGCCCCGGCCGACGCGGTTGCCGTTCCTGCCACTTCGCGAGCGAGCATGCGACCGAAATCGATGCTTTCCGAAATGCCGCGGTCCTCTGGGTAGTAGTGCGAGGTATCGGCGGCCCACAGGCCAGTGACAGGCAGCTTGCGCGGCGGAATGGTCTCCAGGTAGCCGGGCGGACAAATCGGTTGCGCGTAGCGATATCGATTCGCACGGATGTCGATGAAATCGTGGTCGGTAAGCGCGGGATTTATGGTCTTCAGGTAGCTGCGCACCTTGCTCGTGAACACTTCGTCGGCGTCGCCGTACTTCGGATGCTCGCCGGGCATGTAGAACGGGACGTAAACGACGTGGTGGTCGAGGGGACGCAGGTTCGTGTATTCGACAAGCCCGGGAATATCCATGTCGTCGTCATTCGTATTCAGCCAGAAGTTCTCGCTGACGGGCTTGCGGAGCTTGGCGATGACGCAGACCACGGCGACGTTTTTCAGCGACGAGAACTGCGCGATGATTTCCTGGGGCAGCTCTGGCATGATCCGCGGCACGAACGGCAGGGGCACGGTACTGACCACCTTGTCGAACTCCTCGAAGCCTGCCGCGGTCTCCACACCTTGTACGGCGCCGCGTTCGATTACAACGCGCGTGACAGGCGTCGAAAGCCGGAACTCGCCGCCATGGGACGCGATCCAGTCCTGCATGCCGTGAAGCAGGGTGTCCGACCCACCGTCGAGGTAGCCGAGCTTTTCGCGGAAGAGGTCGTAGCGTGAGTTACCAATGCGGCGGATGCGGCTCCAGATCCACGCTGCCGAAAGGTTGTCGCTGTAATCATAGAATTTGTAATCGAACAGGCGCTGCCAGAGGGAACGCCATGCTTCGTCGCCCACCCACCGTTTGATCCAGCCGGTTGCCTCGACGTGGTCCAGCGGGCGCCAGTCCTTGCGCTTCGTGGAAAGGAAGGCGTGCAGCCCATAGCGGATTTTCGCGGTCAGGCTCAGCCCCTTGAATTTCAGCAAAGCGATTGGGTTACCCCAAGGCTGCAGCCGCTTGCCGAACCAATAGCCCATCTTTGTTTCGGTCCAGCGCATGCGATCGGCCAGCCCGAGCTCGTCCAGCATCGTCAGGAAGCCAGAATCGGAAATGCAATGGAAATGGTAATAGCGCTCGATCCTGAGACCGGAGAAATCGAACGATGCAGTCATGCCGCCAACGCGATCGTCGGCTTCGAAGACCACGGGATGATGGCCGTCCTTCGCCAGCTGGTAGGCAACGGCCAGGCCCATAGGGCCTGCGCCGAGGACGGCGATGCGCTTGGGGTTCGTCATATGGAATTTCCCGTTACGTAGATCAGCGCTTCAGCACGATAGCCGAATAACGCGGGTCGCAATAGCTCTCTCTCACCGCCTCGGCGAACGGCGTCTGCTTCACGCCGAACGTGGCTTCGGTGTCGACCCCCTTGAAGTCGTCCCCGGCACTCAGTGCCTTGAGCTGATCTTCCGTGAACGGGGGCTTGCCGCTGAACATCGCGTAGACGCGCAGCAGGAATCCGAAAAGTCCGTAAGGAATGTGAAGGATGATCGTCTTCAGCCCCTTGGCCTTCTTGATCGTATGGATGATGTCGACGTAGTCGATACGCGTATCGCCGACGACGTCATACACCTCTCCGTTACGCTCGCGAATGATGCAGTCGGCGATGCAGCGGCAGAAATCGCGCTCGTACAGCGGTTGACGCATGTATCGGCCATCGCCGGGAATCGGGAACACGGGCGTCTTCGCCATGAAACGCGAAAGCCAGCCGAAATGCTTGGGGTCGAACCAGCCGAACATCAGCGTCGGACGCAGCACCGTGTGCCGAATGCCCGACTCGACGACGAGCTTCTCCTGCGCCTTCTTCGTATTGGTGTAGTCGTCGTTGGCGACCGACACCACGACCGAAGAGCTGATATGCACCATGTAGGGCACGCCGTGGCGCTTGAATGCGTCGAGCACCACGCGCGTGGCCTCGATATTGTTGCGGACGAATTCTTCCGGATACTTGCTGGTGATCTGTGCATGGAGCTGCACGACGCACGCGGCACCGGCGAACGCGTTCTCCCAGTCGCCGGGAACGGCCACATCGGCCTCGATCGCGACGACGTCCGGATGCAGTTCGCGCAGGATGCCCATGTTGTAGGCATGCTTGTCGATGGCCACGAGCTGCGTGAAGCCCTGGCTCTTGAGCTCGACGATCAGGTTCTGCCCGACGAGGCCGGCGGCGCCGGTGATGACGATCTTGCTGTTCTTGTCTGCCATGGTCAGAGGCTGAGGCGCTTGAAGAGGAATTCGGGGATGCTGCGGATGACCGTCATGATGCCGAACCAGAACCACGGCAGGTAGGCGACGGGACGGCCCTTGTCGATCGCCTTCACGATACCGGCGGCGACGTCCTCGGGTTTCGCCCAGAGCGCGCCCTTCTTGAAGTCGCGCGTCATCGGTGTGTCGACGAAGCCCGGCTTGATGGTCACGACATCGACACCGTGCTTAGCCATGCGCTGGCGCAGGCCGCTCAGGAATGTCGTCACCGCCGCCTTGGCGGAGCCGTAGAGATAATTGCTGGCGCGACCGCGGTCGCCGGCTACCGATGAGATCACGGCGATGCTTCCGCGGCGCGCTGCCTGCATGCGATTCGCTATGAGCGTCAGCAGTGCGATGGTCGAGGTCCCATTGGTCGCGAACTCGGCCAGCGCGGTTTCGACCGAAGCCTCGCACGCTTTCTGGTCGGGCAGGGTGCCATGAGCGATCAGGACGACGTCGACCTCGCCGAGCGCGACCCACGCGTCGTCGAGCGCCGCCGCGTGCGCGGCGAAGTCGCCGACGTCGAGACTGGCGCGGGTGACTTCGGGCGCGCCGCGAACGAGCAGGTCGTCGGCAATCGTGTCCAACCTCGGCCGATTGCGGGCAACGAGATGGAGGCGTGCGCCGCGTTCGGCATACAGGCGTGCCGTGGCTTCGGCGATCGCCGACGTCGCACCGATGATGAGGACTCGTTGCATGGCTTACTCCGAAAACGCGAAAGGTGCCCCGGCGGGGGTCTGGCAGATGCGCAGGGATGGTGTGTGCGACCGGGCCACGTCCGGTCGCGCGTCGCGGACGTAGCCGCTGAAGCGCCTCCGTCCGACGGTGTTTTCGCGTGTGCGAGAGGCCTCGGGCCCGAGAAGCACCCATCCGACGATTGTATCGTGCTCGTCCAGAACCAGGGCCGGAACGTCGGTAGACTGGTCGAGTGGCTGTTGAAGATGGCCAGCAATGCGGTAGTCCGCGGGAGTCGACGAGAGGGCCTCGCCTGTCTCGACACCCGCCTGACAGACGGCATGGGTGACGCTAAGGCCGAGCCAGCCTGGCGCGCTTGCGATCGCGGGGCGTCCGAAAGCCGGTACACCGGCCCGTCGGGCCTCGGCAGCGAAACGCATCGCGGTCGCCGCAGCGGGTTCCGGATAGACCGCGGCGATGGCCGCGGGATCGTCGAACTGCGCCGCGAGGGCGAGAGCGGCGAGTTCTCGTGCGTAAACGACGTTGGTCTGCGCCCTCGTCGCACGCAGCTGCCAGGGCATCAGACCGATGAGGAGCGCGATCAGTGCCACGATCACGACGGACGGGCGCACTGGCCGCAGCGCAGGCAGCCAGGCGATGAGCAATGCCAGCCATGCCGTAAGCGCGAGGCCCGTGTACCGGCTGACAAACGCGCCTTCAAGGCCGGCCGGGAGAGGCAGACGCCCGATGGCCGTTCCAAGGGCACTCGCCGCGACATAGGCAATTGTCGCGAGCATGGCCAGGCGAAGCGGCAGTCTGGACCGGTCCCGCCACGCCGCGGGAAGGCAACACAGCGCGCCCATCAGAAGAAGCGCTCCGCTGGCCTCGACGATGCCGGAGGCCCAGGACGCATTCTTGAATGCAAAAAAAATCGGGCTACCGAGGTATCGGAATAAGAAATGCGCGACGTCGAGCGGTCGTTCGACGAGCACCGAAAACGCCGGCGTCGGAACCTGTGCATCGTGGAATGCGTAGCGAACGAGAAGAATGGCTGCGAGGGTGATCGCGGCGGTGGCGATCACCCATCGACGCCCCAAATCCAGGCACATGCCGAGCACGAGGAGAATAGGAAGAGCGAGGATGCCGTTGGCCATGGCTCCCAGCGCAAGCATGCCACACCCTGTCGCACACCCGGCGAGAAGGACTCGCCTGGGGCTACCCGTCGCTTGCGCAGCGAGGCAGAACGCGAGGAGGGGAAGGAGCTGCGCCAGGAAAAACTGAGTCTGGAAGGCCCAGGTGAAGTTTTCGCGCTGCGACCAGAAGAAGGTGACGCCGACTATGACGGCGTAGATGGCGCGCATGGATGCGACCGCCAGCGAAATGCCCGTCGTCGTCGCCGCGCGGCAAAGGAGAGTCGCGATGCCGGCCGTTATCAGGACGTTGACGCAGAGCGGGAGCAGCCCCCTTCCACCAAGCCAGGCAATGTCCGCGTAGAAGAAAAGACGCGAAAGTACGAGGCGATGTTCGTTGTGCGGCTCGATCCATGCCCGCCATCCCTGGGACGCCGTACGCAGGTAAAAGCCGACGTATCCGTCCCACATGTCCCAATAAGGGACAGGCGAGTAGGCGCGAGCGATCCCCACGATGGTGCACACCACCATTAGACCGGAAAGTGCAATTGCGAGCCACGATAAGCGTGACGCTGAACGCGATGCGCCAGCCAGCGTCGGCTCGGGTGCCGAGAATGCTCTCATGCGGATACTCTGCGCCAGAAGCTCGACGAGATGCCCGGATCGACGAAGGCCGAAAAAGCCTCGTAGGTCGGAAAGTACCGCCGGAAGTGCGCGGCCGACATCCGGGCGTCCTTGGCCGGGTAAACCGCGCCACCCTTGTCCGAAACGATGGCATCTAGCCTATCGAGAAGCGCGAATGTGTCCGCACCTAGGTTCGGAAAATCGAGGGCGAGCGTTGTGCCTGGCCGTGCGAAGGAAAGCATGCCTGGCGACGGTCGTTCGCCGAAATCCTTGAGCACGGCGAGGAAAGAGCCGCCTCCGGCATCGGCGATCGTCGTGACCAGCTCCTGCATGGCCGTCTCCGCTGCCGCGGGCGGCACCACGCATTGGTACTGCAGGAAGCCGCGAGGCCCGTACATGCGATTCCAGTTCGCGATACTGTCCAGTGGATAGAAAAACGGCTGATAGTGCGTGGTCGCGTGAACCACGCGCTGGCGCTGGCGGTGGTAGTAAAGCTGGTTGAATGCACGCAGGCTCAGCGAATTGATCAGACTGACCGGTGGTGTCACGGGCATGCCGAGCGCGCGCCCGGACGGCATTGGCCGCTGGTCGGGGCGCGACGGAGCGTGGTTCGCACGGCTGAAGAGGCCGCGGCCGAGGTTCTTGCCACGCGCTGCGCAGTCGATCCAGGACACCGTGTACTCGTAATCGCGGTCCGACGTTCGGGAAAGTTCGAAGAAGCCAGCGAGATTTTCGAAGCGGTGGCTTTCGGTCGACATCCAGGGGCCCGCGACGCGCCGCAACTGGATCGTTGCCCAGGTGATCACGCCCGTCAGACCCAGACCGCCGACTGTCGCGGCGAACCACTCGGCGTTCTCGGTCGGGCTGCACAGGCGCCGGCTGCCGTCGGTGCGCAGCAGCTCGAATTGCAGGACGTGGTGGCCGAACGTGCCGGCCCGATGATGATTCTTGCCATGGACGTCGTTGGCGATCGCGCCGCCGACCGTGACGAAGCGCGTGCCCGGTGTCACCGGGATGAACCAGCCCTGCGGCACGACAAGGTCCAGGATGTCCGAAAACAACACACCCGCTTCGCAGGTCAGCACGCCGGTGGCCGGATCGAACGCCATGAAGTGATCGAGGCCGCGCGCCGCCAGCAGCACGCCGCCGTCGTTGAGACAACTGTCTCCATAGCTACGGGCATTGCCAATCGGAAGCGCAGGCGCGTCGCTTCGCGGCAGCGGCGCATGACGATCCGTAAGCGCCACGACGGTTTCCGTCGTGACGGGATAGCGGCCCCATGAACGGCCGGCGCGTGCCATCAGATAGCCGCCGCGACGACGATGGCGGCGATCACGCCCAATACCTGGCTGGTGCGATCCATGACGGCGAAGACGACGGGATCGTCGTGCATGACGCCGCGATGCGCGATGGCCCATGTACGGCTGATCCAGTAGAGCAACAGCGGACAGAGCATCCAGAGGTAATGCGGGTGCTCGTACAGCGACATGCTCGCGGTGCTGTCGACGTAAAGGGCGAGCACGAGCACGGCGAGGTAGCCGCTGGAGGCGCCAAGCGACTGGATGAGCGGGATGTCCTCGACGTCGTAGCCGCGTCCGCTCGCCTTGACCTTGCCGCTCTTCTGCAATGTAAGGAGCTCGGTGAACCGCTTGACCATCGCGAGGCTCAGGAAGATGAACATCGAGAAGGCGAGCAGCCAGAACGACGGCTTGGTGTGCAGCGCCGCGGTGCCGGCGAGGATGCGCGTGGTGTAGAGCGTGGCGAGCACGACGACGTCCAGCATCATCACCCGCTTGAGGCGGATCGAATAGGCCGAGGTGAGCAGGTAATAGCCAAGCAGGACGGCCACGAACTGCTTCGATACGAAGAAGGCGAGTCCGAGACCGGCGATGAACAGAAGCACCGCCAGAACGGGGCCTGCGACGAGGGGCAGCGTGCCGGCCGCGAAGGGACGATGGCGCTTGCGATGGTGCTGGCGGTCCGACGGCAGGTCGAGCAAATCGTTCGTGATGTAGACGCTCGATGCGCAGAGGCCGAAACACAGGAAGGCGAGCAGCGAAGGCAATACGGCGCCGATCTCGAGCACACGATGCGACGCGAGCAGCGGCAGGAACACGAGCACGTTCTTGATCCACTGATGCAGACGGAGCGCCTTGGCCCAGGTGCGCAAGCCACCTTGACGGATCGCGAAGCGCCTCTCCACAGTCGCGACCTTCGCCGCGGCGTTCGACAGCGCGCTACCGCTCTCCACGACGAGCGCGGCACGGGCGTGCTTCCAGACCGCCAGATCGACGGGCGCATTGCCGATGTAGTCGAAGGCTTTGTCGCCAAAGCGATCGACGAGCGCCTTCGCCTTGTTCGAGCCCGAAAGATTGACCTCGCCGTCGCTCGCGATGACCTCATCGAACACCCCGGCATGCGACGCGACCGGGGCCGCGAGCTTCACATCCGACGCAGTGCAGAGCACCAGGTGGCGGTGCTCTCGCTGGGTGCCCAGCCATTCCAGCAGTTCGTGGTTGTAGGGCAGGGCGGAGGGATCGAGGTCGACGCGCAGGGCGATCTGCTTCTTCAGGTAAGCCTTACCCCGAAGAAGCCAGGCAAGCATCGGGAAAATACCGAGTGGGTGTCGTGCTAGTAGCGCAAGCGCGGATTCGATCAGGAGATCGGAGCGGATCAGCGTTCCGTCCAGGTCCACGCAAAGAGGAGCGCCCGTCTTCGCCGCATTGTCCGTTGCCGTTGCCACCATGAATTGCTCCCCTGAGAGATCGCCCGCATGCACGGCGGGATAGGACTATTGCATCGCGGGGCCGCCGGAGCGGCCCCGCGGAGAATCAGCCAATCGCCGATTCCAGCTCCGGCAGGATCTTGAACAGATCCCCCACCAGGCCGATGTCCGCGATCTCGAAGATCGGGGCCTCGCCGTCCTTGTTGATCGCGACGATCGTGCCGGCGTCCTTGATGCCCGTCAGGTGCTGGATGGCGCCCGAGATGCCGATGGCGATGTAGAGCTCCGGCGCGATGATCTTCCCGGTCTGCCCCACCTGCATCTCGTTCGGTACGTAGCCGGCATCCACGGCGGCGCGCGAGGCGCCGACGGCCGCGCCGATCTTGTCCGCGAACTTGTAGATGACGTCGAAGTTCTCTTTCGAACCCACGCCACGGCCGCCGGAGACGACCTTTGGCGCGCCCTGGAGGTCCGGACGATCGCTCTTGCCCTGCTGCAGGCCGACGAAGCGGGTGTGCGAGGGCAGGGTGGCATCGACGGAGAGAGCTTCGACCGACGCCGAGCCGTTCGAGGCGGCGGCGGCCCAAGAGGCGGTACGGATGGTCGCGACGACGACGGACGCCGAATCGACCTCCACCGTGACGATCGCGTTGCCCGCGTAGATCGGGCGCTTGAAGCTGTGCGGGCCTTCCACGGTCATCACGTCGCTGACCTGCGACACGCCCAGCAGGGCGGCCACGCGGGGCGCGAGGTCCTTGCCGAAGGTGGTCGACGGAGCGAACACGTGGGTGTAGCCGGCCGCGGCCTTCGCGATCTGCGGGGCCAGCACGGCGGCGAGCGCATGGGCGTTCTCGGCGCGGGCGACGGTCAGCACCTTGCTGACGCCGTCGATCTTCGCGGCTTCGGCGGCGACGGCGTCCGGCGCGTCGGACAGGACGATGACGTCGATGGCTTCCGGCTTGACGGCGGCTGCCGCGCTCACGGCGCGGGCCGTGGAGCCATTGAGCTTGCCGTCGAGGTGTTCGGCGATAACGAGGATCTTGGACATGTCGGGTCTCCGGTCGGCTGCCTTACAGCAGGCCCTTCTGCTTGAGGGCCGCGACGAGTTCGGCGGCGTCCTTCACCATCACGCCCTTGCTGCGCTTCGGCGGGGCGGCGTAGTGGGTGGTCTTGATGTGGTCGGCGGCGTCGACGCCCAGCGAGCCCAGTTCGATCACGTCGATCGGCTTGGACTTGGCCTTCATGATGTCCGGCAGCTTGATGAAGCGCGGCTCGTTGAGGCGCAGGTCGGTCGTGATCACGGCCGGGAGGTCGGCCTCGATGGTTTCCAGGCCGGCGTCCACCTCGCGGGTCACCGTGGCCTTGCCATCGGCGATCTCGACCTTGCTGGCGAAGGTCGCCTGCGGGCGATCCCACAGGGCGGCCAGCATCTGGCCGGTCTGGTTGGCATCGTCGTCGATGGCCTGCTTGCCCAGGATCACAAGACCCGGCTGTTCCTTTTCGACCAGCTTGAGGAACGTGCGCGCGGCGGTCAGCGGCGACACGGCATCGCCGGTCTGCACGTGGATCGCCCGGTTGGCGCCCATGGCCAGGCCGTTGCGCAGGTGGGCGGTCAGGTCGGCCGGGCCGATGCCCACCACCACGACTTCCTCGGCCACGCCCTTCTCGCGCAGGCGCAGGGCCTCCTCGAGGGCGATGTCGTCGAAGGGGTTGGCGGACAGTTTCACGCCGTCCGTGACGACGCCGCTGCCGTCGGGCTTCACCTGGATGCGGACGTTGTAGTCCACGACGCGCTTGTAGCCGACCAGAATCTTCATTCGGGGGTTCCTGTGCCGAGGGGCGCCCGCGGCAAGCGGACACGATGGGAGTTGACCCCCTATTCTAGCGAATCTTCAAACTGTCGTTTGACGCGACGCGGTAACGGCGCAAACGTCGAAGTCATGCGCGAATTGGTCGCATCACCCGTGATATCTGGGATAATTCGGCCTTGAATGAAGGATTTACGCCGTCGATGAGCATGCCACCCGCCGCCCCGGCGCACGGGCCCACCGTGACCGCCGTCGTCTGCACCTTCAATGGTGCCGCATGGCTGGGGGAGCAGTTGCAGACGCTGCTCACCCAGAGCCGGATACCGAATGAGATCGTGATCGGCGACGATGCATCCACGGACGGTACGTGGGCGATGATCGAAGGGTTCGTCACACAGGCCAGGGCGCGTGGCATCCATATGTCTACGACGCGCAACGCCGAACGCCTCGGCTACGTCGGCAACTTCTCCCGCTCGCTCGCCCGGGCCACCGGCGACATCGTCTTCCTCTGCGACCAGGACGACGCCTGGCATCCGGACAAGATCGCGACCATGGTGGGCCGCTTCGAGGCCGACCCGACCCTGACGTTCCTGCATTCGGACGCTCGGCTCGTCGACGCGAGCGGAAAGGACATGGGGCACGGCCTGTTCGAGGCGCTGGAGCTCAGCACCCACGAGCGCGAAAGCGTCCGCTCCGGCGACGCGTTCATCACCTACCTCCGCCGCAATCTCGCGACGGGCGCGGCGTCGGCGTTCCGCCGGTCGCTACTGGACATCGCGCTGCCGCTGCCGCCCGACTGGGTGCACGACGCCTGGCTGGCCACGCTGGCCGCGGCCGTGGGCAAGGTGGACATCATCGACGATGCGCTCGTCGACTACCGGCAGCACGGCGGCAACCAGATCGGCATGGCCCGGCGCACTCCGAAGCAGCGCGTCACCGACATGTTCCGGCCGCGCAACGACACGATCCGCTCGGATGCCGCCCGCCTCGACGCCCTCGCCGAGCGCCTCGAAGGCCGCTGCGCGGACGATGCCTGCATCGAGGCGACGCGCTCCATGCGCGAACACCTGCGTGCTCGCTTGGCCATTGGCGCACAGCCTGCCTGGCGCCGCGTCCGAGGCGTGCTGCGCGAGTGGAGCAGCGGACGTTACGGCCTCTTCGGCACCGGTGCACGCTCCGCGGTGCGCGATCTGCTGAGGATCGGCTGATGACCGGCACCTCGCGGCACGTGGCGATCCTGCTCGCCACCTACAACGGTGCGCGCCACCTGCCGGAACAGATCGAATCGATCCTCGCGCAGACCCATGGCGACTGGACGATCCACGTGTCCGACGATGGTTCCTCGGATCAGACCCTGGCGATCCTGCTCGACTATCGCGAACGACTCGGTGCCGCGCGTCTCGTGCTCTGGGACGGGCCGCGTGCCGGCTACTCGCGCAACTTCATGTCGATGCTCCATCGCCAGGGCATCGACGGCGACTTCATCGCCTTCAGCGACCAGGACGACATCTGGGATCCACGGAAGCTGGAGATCGCGCTGGCCGCCGTGGCGGAGCTGCCTGCGGAGGAGCCGTCGCTCTACTGCGGACGCTCGCGTCTCGTGGACGACGAGGGCGTGGCCTTCGGTATGTCGCCGCTGTTCGCGCGGCGTCCCTCGTTCGCCAATGCGCTCGTGCAGAGTCTCGCCGGCGGAAACACGATGCTGCTCAACCGGCGCGCGCGCGAGCTCATGTGCCGTGCGCGCGCGGACGCACGTGTCGTATCGCACGACTGGTGGGCTTACCTCGTCGTCTCCGGTGCCGGCGGCCATGTCATCTACGACCGCGAACCGACGATCGGCTACCGGCAGCATGCCGAGAACGTCATCGGCTCCAACGCAGGCATCGGCGCGCGCATGCGAAGGATGGCCGACATGGTCGGCGGTCGCCACCGCGAATGGAACGACGCGAACATCGCCTTGCTCGTCGGCATGACGGACGACCTCAGCGCCGACAACCGGCGCCGGTTCGAGCGGTTCGTGCGCGGGCGCGACCGCTGGCTCGTGCCGAGACTCGTGGCCTTCGTCCGCGCAGGTCTCTACCGGCAGACCACGATCGGCAACGCGGGACTCGTGGTCGCCGCGCTGCTCGGTCGTCTCTGACACTCACAGACCCTGGTAATTCGGTCCCGAGCCACCCTCGGGCGTCACCCAGGTGATGATCTGGTACGGGTCCTTGATGTCGCAGGTCTTGCAGTGCACGCAGTTGGCGGCGTTGATCTGCAGGCGGCGGCCGGACTCGTCCTGCACCATCTCGTAGACGCCGGCCGGACAGAAGCGCTCGCACGGATTGCCGTATTCGGTGGTGCAGCGTTCGACGCAGATGCTGGTGTCCGCGACCTTCAGGTGCACCGGCTGGTCTTCGTCGTGCTCCGTCGCCGCGAAATAGACGCTGGCGAGGCGGTCGCGCGGGGCGAGGGTGCGCTCGACATAATCTTTCTTCGGCGCTTCGTACTGCCCGAGCTTGCCGAGCGCCGACCAGTCGGCGTGGTTCTTCAGCGTCCACGGCGATCGGCCGCCCGTGGCGGTTTCCCACGCGGCGTTGATCAGGCCGCGCCAGAGGCCCTTGTTGAAGCCGGGACGGATGTTGCGCACCTTGTGCAGTTCCGCCATGACGGCCGACCCACGCAGCTTCGCATCCCAGCCCGCGGGAGAGAGCTGCGTGGCCACGAGGTGTTCGGCGGCGAGCATGCCCGAGGCGATCGCCTGGTGCGTGCCCTTGATCTTCGGCACGTTGACGAGGCCGGCGGAATCGCCGATGAGGATCGCGCCGGGCATCTCCACCTTCGGCAACGACTGCGCGCCGCCCTCGACGATGGCGCGGGCGCCCGCGGACACGATGCTGCCGCCTTCGAGCAGGCCCTTCACGTTCGGGTGGTGCTTGAACTGCTGGAAGGCTTCGAACGGCGAGAAGTTCGGGTCCGGGTAATCGAGGCCGACCACGAAGCCGACGGCGACGCGGTCGTTGTCGAGGTGATACAGGAAGCTGCCGCCATACGTGTCGTTCGCCAGCGGCCAGCCGAGCGTGTGCACCACCTTGCCCGCTTCGCCTTTGCCCGGCGCGAGCTGCCAGAGCTCCTTGATGCCGATGCCGTAGGTCTGCGGATCGCTGTTCGCGTCGAGGTCGTACTTCTTGATGAGCGTCTTGCTGATGTGACCGCGGCAGCCTTCGGCGAGCACGGTCACCTTCGCGCGGATGTCGATGCCTTCCGTGTAACCCGGCTTGTGCGTGCCGTCGCGGGCGATGCCCATGTCGCCGATGCGCACGCCGTTCACGGCGCCGCTGTCGTCGAACAGCGCTTCGGCCGCGGCATAGCCGGGGAACACGTCGACGCCCAGCGCTTCGGCCTGCGGCGCCAGCCAGGCGCACAGCGCACCGAGGCTGACGATCACGTTGCCGTGGTTGTGCATCTGCGGCGGCGTCACCGGGCTCCTGGTGGCGGACGCGTGGTCGCGGAAGAACCAGAATTCGTCCTTCGTCACCGGCACGCAGACCGACGGCGGCGCCTTGCGCCAGTCGGGCAGCAGGCGGTCCAGCGGCGCGGTCTCGATCACCGCGCCGGAAAGGATCTGCGCGCCGATGGTCGATGCCTTCTCTATCACGCAGACCGTGATCTCGGGATTGAGCTGTTTCGTACGGATCGCGAACGCCAGTCCCGCGGGGCCTGCCCCGACGACGACGAGGTCGTATTCCATGGTTTCGCGTTCGCTCATGGCTGGCTCACTCAACGGCTGGCTGCGGGGGTCGACCCGGCATTGTCCGGTTTCGCCGCGGCGGCGGCAAATCACATCGGACGCGGAAGGGCTTGCACGATCTTCACAAAGCGCGTTCATAATCGTCCCAAGCGCAAGGAGACTTCATGAATACGATGCCGCCGGTCGCCGATGTCGACATGCGACGGGCCACGCTTCTGCAGATACTGCATTGGCTGGCCATTGGACGGACCCAGCCCCAGGCCCTGTCCGACGTCTACCAGGACGCCATCGAGCGCCTGAATCCGAAACTCAACGCCTTCGTGGATTACAGCGTGTCGCTGATCCAGGAGCAGTCGCTGGCCGCCGATCGCCGGCGCCGCGATGGCGTCATCGGCCGGCTGGACGGCTTGCCCATCGCGATCAAGGACAACTTCGACGTCGCCGGCGTGCCGACGCGCGCGGGTATGCGGCGGCGCAGCGTGGTGCCCGAGGAAGACGCGCACGCCATCGCGCGTCTTCGCGCGTCGGGTGCGGTGCTGCTGGGCAAGACGAACATGGACGAGGGCGCGTTGGGCCTGACGACCAACAACCCGTTCCATGGCGCGACGCACAATCCGCATCGGCTGGGTTACACCGCCGGCGGATCGTCGGGCGGCGCGGCCGCTGCCGTGGCGGCTGGGCTGGCCGTCGCCGCCATCGGCTCCGATACCCTCGGATCGATCCGCGTGCCGGCGAGCTACTGCGGCGTCTACGCCCTGAAGCCGACGCACGGGGAGATTTCCGCGCGCGGGCTCGTGCCGGCGGCGCGTCGCCTCGATGCCGTGGGCCTGCTGGCGCGCGGCGTGGACGACCTCACCGTGTTGCTGCAGACGCTGGCGGGCTATGACGCCGACGACGCGCGCTCGCGCCGTCGCCGCGTGGCGTTCTCGCCGCCGGACTGGGAGCCGGGCAACCTGCGGGCGGGCTTCCTGCCCGATCTCGCGGCGGTCGGCGTCCAGCAGGACGTCATCGACGTATTCAACGAGGCGCTCTCGAAGCTCCGTGGCGAGCTGGGCGAGCGGCGCACCGTCGACTTCTCCGACTGGGATTTCGCGCGCACGCGTCGCGCGGGCCTGCTGATCATGGAAGCCGAGATGCTCAACACCTTCGCGACGGAGCTCGCGGACGAGGCGTATCCCGTCTCGCCCGGCTTCCGCGAGATGGTGGATTTCGCGGCACGGAAATCCGCGGCGGATTACGTCGCGGCGGACCTCGTCATCGACGCGGCCACGCTCAAGATGCGCCGCCTCTTCGCGCAGGTCGACGTGCTGGTCATGCCGACGACACCGCAGGGTGCGTTCCCGCTCGATGGACCGGTGCCGTCCTCGCAGGCCGACCTGTGCAGCTTCGCCAGCCTGGCCGGCTGTCCCGCCGTCAGCATCCCGATGGGCACGCTGCCCAACGGGATGCCCATCGGCATGCAGCTCGTCGGCGCGCGGGGTTCCGACCTGCGCCTGCTCGAGCTCGCGGCCGTCTGCGCGTCGTCGCTCGACGCGGAACCGGCCTATCCGGTCGAGCCCGCCTGACCGCGGGGTGGTCCCGGATCGACCTTCCCGGCGCGGACGTCACGTTCGCGTCCGCCTGGCTCGGTGCCGACGAAGCGGACCGGTTGCTTGACCACCTGCGGCAGGCGTTGCCATGGGAGGTGCACCGCATCCGCATGTTCGGGCGCATCGTGGACTCGCCGCGCCTCAGCGCCTGGATCGGTGATGACGACGCGGCGTACCGCTATTCCGGCACGCGTTTCGTGCCGCATCCGTGGACGGCGGAACTGCGGGCGCTACGTGATCGCGTGGCGGACGCCTGCGACGCGCCGTTCAACAGCGTGCTGGCGAACCTCTATCGGGACGGCGCGGACCGCATGGGATGGCACAGCGACGACGAACCCGAGCTCGGTGCACGGCCGGTGATCGCATCGCTGAGCCTCGGCGCGGAGCGCACCTTCCGTTTTCGCGCGAAGGCCGGCGGCGAATCCGTCGCGATCGAGCTGCCGCACGGCAGCCTGCTGACGATGGCCGGCGACACGCAGCGTCTGTACAAGCACGAACTGCCGGCGCGGAAGCGGGTGACCGGTCCGCGCATCAACCTTACGTTCCGGAACATCGAGCCGCCCCGCGACATCCGATCGCCGATACGATCGGCTCCCACCCGCTGCTAGCAGGCCACCTACCGAAAGGGTGGGAGCCGATCGTATCGGCGATTTCAGGGTTGCCGCTGCGCCGGTGCGGACTGCAGCGTCCAGGCGACCACGTCGCCCGATAGCTTGTTCATCGCGCGGCCGAAGGCCTCGACGACCTGCGGCACTTCCTTCCCGTCGACGGGTTCACGCACTTCGAAGCGGCGGCTCGCGACGATCTGGTGCCTGCGCGTGCCGGCGAGCGTGGCGTCGTAACGCACCACCACTTCCGGCTTGCCGCCGGCGTATTCGGTCTGGAACGCGGCGAGGCTGCCGCCCAGTTCGTAATCGGCGGCGAGGTTCGCCTCGTCGGTACTGATGGCGGCGACGCGACCGCTGTCGCGGAACGCGTCGGCGAGGCGGTCGCGGAACAGGCTCGGCACGCCGTCGGCCCAGCGCGCGCCGGCGTACACGGTGATCGTGTTGGCGTCGGGCATCACGGCGATGCGCGAATTGTCGAGCACGCGCGGTACGCCGGGGGCCACGATGCGCAGGGCCCAGTCCACCTGCGCGGGCGCCATGGGGCGACCACCGGGTGCGGCGGGCAACGTATAGATATGCGGGCTTTCGGCCTTGGGCAGGATCGAGCACGCCGACAGCAGCGCGATGACGAGCGGGGCGACGTGGCGGGCGCGCATCATGGGGTGAACTCCTTGGTCTTCTCTCGGCCGAACAGGTAGCCGCTGGGGTTCTCGTCCAGGCGGCGGGTGATGGATCGCAACGATCCCAGGGTGTCGCGCAGTTCGCGCAGCGCGGGACCGAGGTCGCCCAGGCTCGCGGCGCCGCCGTTGAGCGCATCGCTGTTGTCGTTGAGCAGGCGGTCGATCGACGCCATCGAATGTTCCAGCGAGGCCATCGCGCGCTGCGCGCTCTCGAGCGTCGCCTTGCCCTGACCCTCGACCAGGCCATTGGCGTTGTGCACGAGAGCGCGGCTTTCGGCCAGTGTCTCGTTCGCCTGCCGGGTGGCCGTCGACAGCTCCTTGATCAGCGAACGGATGTCCTCGCGCTCGTCGGCGATGACGCTGGTGGTCTTCTCCAGGTGGTCCAGCGTGCGTCCGATGCGCTGCACGTTCTCCTTCGAGAGCAGTTCGCTCGCTCGCGCGGCGGCCTGGTTGATGTTGGTGATCAGGTCTTCGCCGTTGGCGAGGATGCGGGCGAACGGCGACGGATCCGCGACGATGGTCGGCACCTCGCCGTCATGCCCGACGAGTATCGGGCTGCCGGGGGAGCCGCCCGACAGCTGGATGATCGCGACACCCGTCACGCCGGTGAGTGCCAGCTTGGCGTG
Organism: Luteibacter sp. 329MFSha; assembly: GCF_900111665.1. Lineage (NCBI taxonomy): Bacteria > Pseudomonadati > Pseudomonadota > Gammaproteobacteria > Lysobacterales > Rhodanobacteraceae > Luteibacter > Luteibacter sp. 329MFSha. Next base: position 521,560 of record NZ_FOJE01000002.1, read on the forward strand.
CGTGTCCTTGCGCAGTGGCGTATCGCCTTCGACGCGAATGCGCGCGAGCACGCGGCGCGGGTCTTCCGGATCGAGCTTCAGCTGCATGACGTCGCCGAGGCGGATGCCGTTGTACTGCACGGCGCCGCCACGGGACAGGCCTGTCACCGCTTCGTTGAACACGACGTCGTAGTAGTTCCATTCCTGGTCCGAATGCGCCTTGGCGAGCCAGACGCCGAAGCCGAGGCCGAACAGCACGACCAGGACGGTGAACAGGCCGATCAGGATGTGGTGGGCACGGGTTTCCATGGGTCTACTCCCTGCCCGGATGGGCGGCGCGAGTGGCCGCGCGGCCGCGCGGTCCGTTGAAATAGGCCTGTACCCAGGCGTCGTCCGTCTGCGCGACCTCGTCGATCGGCGCGGCGGCGAGCACGCGGCGCTGCGACAGCACGGCGACCCGGTCACAGGTGGAGTAGAGCGTGTCGAGGTCGTGGGTCACCAGGAACACGGTGAGACCCAGCGCGTTGCGCAGCGTCACCAGCAGGCTGTCGAACGCGGCCGCGCTGATCGGGTCGAGGCCCGCGGTGGGCTCGTCGAGGAAGAGGATTTCAGGATCGAGCGCCAGCGCGCGCGCGAGTGCCGCGCGCTTGATCATGCCGCCCGACAGTTGCGACGGATATTTGCGCCCCGCGTCGACGGGCAACCCGGCCAGCGCGAGCTTGACGCCCGCCAGGCGGGTGGCGTCCACGCGCGGCAGATGCGCGTGCTCCACGAGGGGCAGGGCGATGTTCTCGGCCACGGTGAGCGAGGAAAACAACGCGCCACTCTGGAACAGGACGCCGAAGCGGCGCTCCACCTGCGAGCGACGTTCGGCGGGAAGGGCGAGCAGGTCCTCGCCGAACACGCGGACCTCGCCGGCCTCCGGGCGCACCAGCCCGATGATCGTGCGCAGCAGCACCGACTTGCCGGTGCCCGAACCGCCCACGATGCCGATGATCTCGCCGCGGTAGACGTCGAGGTCGAGGTTCTCGTGCACGGTCTGCGTGCCGAAGCGATTGGTGAGACCGCGCACCTCGATGACCGTTTCGCGAGAGGGCGTGGGGGCGACCTGTGCGTTCACCAGTCCATCTCCATATAGAAGAGTGCGGCGAGGGCGTCGAGCAGGATCACGACGAAGATCGACTGCACCACGGCGGAGGTGGTGTGCTCGCCGACCGACTGCGCGCTTCCCGACACCTTGAAGCCCTCCATGCAGCCGATCACCGCGATCATGAAGGCGAAGACGGGTGCCTTCGCGATGCCGACGAGGAAGTGCGTGATCCCGATGTCCGCCTGGAACATGTTGAGGAACATCGCCGGGGAGATCTTCAGCGCCACGAAGCAGACGACGCCACCGCCGACGATGCCGGCGACCATCGCGATGAAGGTCAGCAGCGGCAGGCCGATCAGAAGGGCCAGCACGCGCGGCAGCACCAGCAGTTCGATGGGATCGAGGCCGAGGGTGCGGATCGCGTCGATCTCCTCGCGGGCCTTCATCGATCCGATCTGGGCGGTGAAGGCGCTGGCGGTGCGTCCCGCGAGCAGGATCGCCGTGAGCAGCACGCCGAATTCGCGGAGGAAGGCGATGCCGACGAGATCGACGGTGAAGAGGCTCGCGCCGTAGCTCGCCAGCGCGGTCGAGCCCAGGAAGGCCACCACGCAGCCGACCATGAAGGAAAGCAACGCGAGGATCGGCACGGCGTCGAGGCTGGTCTGCTCGATGTGCGACACGAGCGAGGTGACGCGCCAGCGGGCGGGCCGCCATACGGTGGCGCCGAATCCCTGCAGGGTGATGCCGATGAAGCCGAGCAGCTTGAGGGTCTGCTTCCAGAAGCCCGACATCGCCTTGCCGATGCGTTCCAGCATCACCACGAAGCCGGCGTCGCGCGGCCGCTTGATCCCCTTGCAATAGGTGTCGATGGCGTCGCCGACCGTCTTGAGCAGGGCGCGGCGTGCCGGCGGCAGCGTCTCGTCCTGCGCGAGGGCCTGCGTCCGGGCGCTGCCAAGCAGCTCGGCCACCACGAACGCCCCGGAGGTATCCATGGCACCGAGGCCGGCCGTATCGACGGCCGTCGCCGCGTCGACCGAACCCGCCAGTTCGGTGGCGCGCTGCTGGAGGCGCTCGTAGTGGGGCAGCGTCCAGTCGCCGGCGAGCACGAGGCGCGCTCCGCCCGGGTCGCGGGTGAGCGTGGCGGTACCGGGCGCGGATGGGGTCGTCATGCCGGAAGGCTAGCAGGACTCATGGGCGAAATCGTGGTCCGGATTGGCGCCGCGGCGGCCCCGTGGCGTTTCCTTCCGCGGCCGTTGCTGCGCCTGCGCTTGGACGCCGGGCCGCGCGGGGTCGATAATGCCGGGCTGATCCCACCGCCATCCCCCTCAAGGTAAGACGATGACCGACAAGACCGAACTCAACGCCACCCACCGCGAACTGGGCGCCCGCATGGTCGACTTCGGCGGCTGGGACATGCCCATCGCCTACGGTTCGCAGATCGAGGAGCACCACGCCGTCCGCAAGGACGCCGGCATGTTCGACGTCTCGCACATGACCGTCGTCGACCTCACCGGCGAGCGCACGCGCGACTTCCTCCGCAAGCTCGTCGCCAACAACGTCGATAAGCTGGCGAAGCCGGGCAAGGCCCTCTACACCTGCATGCTCAACGAGACGGGCGGCGTGGTCGACGATCTCATCGTCTACTTCCTGCGCGAGGACTTCTTCCGCCTCGTGGTGAATGCCGCGACCCGCGTGAACGACCTGGCCTGGATCGAAAAGCATGCGGGCGAGTTCGGCGTCACGGTCCGCGAGCGTCCGGAGTTCGGCATGATCGCCGTGCAGGGCCCGAACGCGCGCCAGAAGCTGATCGATCTGCTTCCGGAGGACGTCCGCGAGAAGGCGACGAAGCTCGGCAAGTTCGCCGCGATCGAGGTGGAAGGACCGAACGGCATGCCGCTGTTCCTCGCCCGCACCGGCTACACCGGCGAAGACGGCTTCGAGGTCGTCGTGCCCAACACGCGCGTCGTGGAACTGTGGAAGCTGCTGCACGACGCCGGCGTCACCCCGGCGGGTCTTGGGGCCCGCGACACATTGCGCCTGGAAGCGGGCATGAATCTCTACGGCCAGGACATGGACGAATCGGTCACGCCGTGGGAAGCCGCGCTCGCATGGACGATCTCCCTCGACGAGGGGCGCGACTTCATCGGCCGCGCCGCGCTGGAGAAGCAGAAGGCCGATGGCGTACCGCGCACCATGATCGGGCTGGTGATGGACGAAAAGGGTGTGCTGCGCCACGGCCAGAAGGTGCTGACGTCGGCGGGCGAGGGTGAGATCCTCTCCGGCGGATTCGCGCCGACCCTCGGCAAATCCGTCGCGTTCGCTCGCGTACCGGTGGGCGACCTCGGCGACGTCCGCGTGGACATCCGTGGCAAGGAAGTGCCGGTGCGCGTGGTCAAGTTCCCGTTCGTGCGCGATGGTCAGCCGATGGCGGGTATCGCGGGCTGATCTCGACACACTATATATATGCGTGACACAGGAGGGCGGCCCATGGCCGCCCTCCTGCTTTTCTTCGTCAGCGACCTTTCACCGTATAGGGTTCCAGAACGATGCTGGCGTTGTTGGCGGCACCTTTGCGGGGCTTCGCGCGGGTGCCATAGTCCTTGCCTTTCTCGATGACGTAGAACGAATCCAGATAATCGTCGTCGTTCCTGAGCCAGCGATTCGGCATCGCGTCGATGATGGCCTTCGTCATCCCGGAGACGACGGTGATCGGGAGCGCATACGGACCGCCGAACGCCGAGAGCTGGCTCACCGCGCCGGCCACCGCGGAAGCGACTTCCTTGAAATCGGTGTCGTCCTTTTCATAAAGCGTGAATCCCACGTAGTTGCTGCTGAACTCGCGCCAGTTGATCAGGTCCTGCCCGGGCGTGTACCAGATCTTGTCGTATGCCAGCCACGGCATGTCCTTGAAGACGACGTGCGCCTTTCCGTCGTGGCCGACGCCGTTGACGATCGCATAGACCTCCGAGCGGGTGAGCCCCTCAGTCACACTGTCATGTTCCCCATCGTCGACGAGGTGGATCTCCTTCAGGATGGTGAGGTCCTCGTCGCCCGTGGTCACCTCGTCGGGCTCGGGTCCCTGCAGGCCCAGGTCGCGCAGGGTCTCATTGACCATCGCGATGCCGGCGCGCGTGGCCTCCGGACTGTTGGTGTCCACCACGAGCATGGGTACGTCGGGAATCGCGTCCATCGCATAGCGGTGCGACTTGCCGTCGGGGTCGAAGGCCACCAGTTGCTCCTGGCCCGTGGTGGCGTCCACCGTCTTCGCCGCGGTCCAGAAGTCGGAGGGGTCGATCGTCCGGGCCGCGCCATGTGCGCCGAGCACACGGAGGTTGAGAAGTCCGTCGATGCGCCCGTCGAGTCCGCGCAGACGCGCGGCCTGTCGCTCGAGGTCGCGGAGCGCGGCGGTGCTGTCGCCACGGGCCGCTGTCCCGTCGTGGTTCCTGTAGCTGCGGATCACGTCGACGAGCGGGGTGCGTTGCTTGCCCAGGTTTTCCTTCAGTGCGGCAGCGAAGGTCTGATCGTCGAGCAATTCGGCGAGTTGCTTCGCTGCGTGCTCTCGCACTTCGCCGATCGCCTGGCGGTCACCCGCCGTGGCGGACAGGGACATGGCGAGGGACGCGGCGAGCGCGGTGGCTTTCAGAATTCTCTTCATGACGTGTTGCTCCTGATGGGGGGACTCATAGGCGCCCGCGACGGGCGGTCGGCGGCCGCCCCGGATGGGGATGGGCGGACGCTTCTACGGCGTAGGAATCGCTCGCCGTGGTGCCAAGGTAGCCGTGGCTACGGCGTCGCCGATGTCGGCTCCGGTTTCTCCGGCTTGTCGGCGTTTGCCGATTCGTGCCTCGGTTCACGGCGACGTCGCCCCCGAACGTCTGCGGATCAGTACAATTGCCCGACCCACCACCCGCATCCGTCCGAAGACAGCGAGGCCTACCTATGAGCAACAACGAAATTCCCGGCGACCTGAAGTTCGCGAAGTCCCACGAGTGGGTGCGCGTCGAGCAGGACGGCACGGTCACCGTCGGCATTTCCGACCACGCGCAGGGCGCGCTGGGCGATCTGGTTTATGTCGAACTGCCGGAGGTCGGCGCCGAGGTTGAAGCCGGCGCGGGTGCTGCCGTGGTCGAGTCCGTCAAGGCGGCGTCCGATATCTACGCGCCGGTGTCGGGTGAAGTGATCGCGGTCAACTCCGATCTCTCCGACAAGCCGGAGACGATCAACGAGGACGCGTGGGATGCCGGCTGGATCTTCAAGCTGAAGATCAAAGACAAGTCCGAACTCGACAATCTTTTGACGGCCGACGAGTACGCCGACCAGGTCGAGAAGGAAGACAACTGATTCCTTCCGGCAAGTCCGGAACCGATGCCGGTCCCTCGCGACCGGCATTTTTTTGTCCGCGGGAGGGGTTCCCGGCAAATTTTTTTTTGCCCCCAGTTGAACTCCGTTCATCCCCGGAACGACCGCCGCCGACGTGCCTTCGAGGGTCGCGACGGCGACGCGCCAAGTCATCGCCCGCGCCGCGCGATGATTCCGCGCTGCGCACTAAACACCTTTATTTAAGGCATTTGCTGAACGCTTTTTCTGAGGCGGTGCGATTACTCCTGCGCTCGATCGTTCGTCGCGATTATTCGGAAAGCGTCCTGATCGACCGTCGGGCGACGCGTGAGCGCCATGATTGCCGGCCGCAACGTCTTCAATTTAGAGCCAAAATTTATTGACAGCGGAAATGTTCAGGAATAGCTTTTGCGTCAATTGACGGGGAACCGGAAATGGAAAGAGATCAATTCATCAGGCCGTATGTGGAGCATGGTTCGAAAGCAGGTTCGGTTCGCAAGATCACGGTATCGATTCCGCTGCATGTTCTCCGCCTGCTTTCCGATGAACGCACACGCCGCCAGGTGAACAATTTGAGGCACGCGACGAACAGCGATCTGCTGGTTGAAGCGTTCCTCCACGCTTTTACTGGGCAACCACTGCCAACTGATGAGGAGCTGAGAAGAACTATGGCCACTGCCAAGAAAGCCACTGCCAAGAAGTCCGCCGCCAAGAAGGCGACGAAGAAGTCGACCGTGAAGAAGACCGCCGCCCGCAAGTCGCCGGCGAAGAAGGCCTCGACCCGCAAGGTCGCGACCAAGAAGGCTGCAACCCGCAAGTCGCCGGCCAAGAAGGCTGCTGCGAAGAAGTCCGTCCGCAAGGCACCGGCCCGGAAGGTCGCCGCCAAGAAGGCGGTGAAGAAGGCCGTCAAGAAGGCAACCGCGAAGAAGACCGCGCGCAAGGCTTCGCCGCGCAAGGCCGCTTCGAAGAAGGTCGCCGCCGCCAAGGTCGTTCGCGCGACCAAGGCCGCCAAGGCACCGAAGGCCCCGAAGGCCGCCAAGGCGAAGTAAGCGTCACCTTCCAATAAGAAACTCGTTGTTGCGAATTAGCTCCCCGCGGTGCCCAGCGCGGGGAGTCACTTCGAAAACTTGACCCCGGCCTGGCCGGGGTCGTTCGTTTCCGGGGTTCGCCCACCGGGCCGGAAAACGTCCTAGGCCGTTCAACTGGATTCACGCGTCCATTACGGTTACCTTGTCGCCACATCGCGCTGCGGGGACCGGGGGGGTCTTCCGCGTCAAGCCATCATCGGCGCGCGCCTTCGCGGAGTCCGTTACGAACCGCCATGGACAATCGTCATCGTCTTAGTGCCCGCCCTCGTGCGCGCGGCGCCGTCAATCCCGTGACCCTCGCCGTCGTCGCCATCGTCGTGGCACTCGCGATCGCGGCCTGGTTCCTCATCATCAAACCGTACCGCGACGCATCGGCCGGCGTGACGCCCGTGCCCACCGGCGCGCAGAAGGCGGCGGCCGCTCGCGAGACACCGCCCGCCAATGTCGACGCCTTGAGCGTCGATCAGCTGTTGTCCGAGGCGCGCACCGCGATGAACGAGCAGCGCCTGGTGGCGCCCGCCGGCAACAACGCCTTCGAGTTCTACATGAAGGCGCTGCAGAAGCAGCCCGGCAATCAGGTCGCCGCGGACGCCTTGCGCGAGACCTTCTCCTACGGCGCCGCCGCGACCGAGCAGACGATCAACCAGCGCGAGTTCGCCGAGGCCCAGCGCGAAATCGACCTGCTCGCGAAAGCCGATCCCGAGAATTACACCCTGACGATCCTGCGCTCGAAGCTGGATGCCCAGCGCAAGACGCTCGACCGCGAACAGCAGCAGGCGCTCGACGCGCAGAAAGCACAGCAGCTCGCCCAGCAGAACGCGGCGGCCGCGGCGCGGCAGCAGGCCGAGCAGGCCGCCGCCGCGGAAGCGCAGCGTCAGCAGGCGGCGCGCGAGCAGGCGTCGCGTGTCGCGCAACAGCAGGCGCCGGCCGCGGCCGCTCCCGTCGCGTCGCGCCCGGCGGCACCGGCCGCGCGACCGGCGACCTCGGACGCCATCAGCGACGCGGTCCTCATCCGTCAGGTCAGCCCGCGCTATCCGACCGCGGCCATGCGCGCGAACCAGGAAGGCTGGGTCGACGTCGAGTTCGCCGTCGGCACGGACGGCGCGGTCGCCAACGTGACCGTGGTCGACTCGCAGCCGAAGCACGTGTTCGATCGCTCCGCGGTCGACGCCGTGAGCCGCTGGGAGTACAAGCCCGCCACGCGCAACGGCGAACCGATGACGGTGACCCTGCGGCGACGGTTGCAGTTCAACCTCGGCAGATAAGACAACGGCCCCGAAAGGGGCCGTTTTTCTTTGGACGCTTCCGGGCGAACGAGCTACTCCGGCTTCTTCTTCTTGGTTGCCGTCTTGGATGCCGTTTTCTTCGGCGTGGCTTTCGTCTTCGACTTCGCCGTGGCCTTCGCCTTCGGCGCGGTCTTCGCCGGCGCGGCCTTCGCGACGGGTGCGGCTGCGCGGACCGGGCCGTCGACGCCCGCCCAGTCCATGTGCGGGAGGCCGAGCAGGCTGTCGAAGACCATCGGCATGAGTCCGGCGGGGACCGGACCCGCGCCGTTCCACATCGTCACGACGCCCGCGTGGTACTTCGGGAAGAAGCCGATCATCGTGCGGTAACCCGACACGGCACCCGCGTGGTACACGAGGTCTTCGTTGGCGTACTTGAAGACGCGCCAGCCGAGCGCGTAGTGCGCGTCGGTCACGCGCGCGCGGCGCCACGGCTGGGAGCGCTCTTCGGACGGCGTGGACACTTCGGGCGCGTGCAGCACGTCGAGCAGCGGGGTCGGCAGCACGTCGGGGCGACCGCCCATCTGCGCCATCAGCCACTGCTCCATGTCGCGGAGGCTCGCGTTGACACCGGCGGCGGGGGCCACGCGGTAGTAGCTGTCGTTCGGCTCGTACGGAATCCAGTTGTGCGGACCGCCGCGATGGGGGCGTGCCCAGCTCTTGCTCGCCTCCAGCGCGTCGCGGCCGTAGCTCGCGGTGGTCATGCCGAGCGGCGCGAAGATGCGGCGCTCCACCTGGCGGAAGAAGTAGTCGCCGGTCTGCGCGTAGATGACGTCGCCGATCATGCTGAAGGCGACGTTCTGGTAGCCGTAGCAGGCGCCCACCTTGCAGGAGAGGTCGACCTCGTCGAGCTTGCGCACGAGTTCCTCGTACGGCGCGTCGGCCTCGAGCATCGCGTCGTAGGTATTGCGCGGCAGGCCGAGGCGCTGACCGAGGATGTCGCGCACCGTGGCCTGTTGCGCGGACTGCATGTCCTTGAGCTTGAAGTAGGGCAGGGTGTCGACGAGCTTCGTGTCCCAGCTCAGGAACCCCGCACGGACGAGGACGGCGGTGACGCCGGTGGCGAAGGCCTTCGACAGCGACGCGAGACGGAAGACGGTCTCGGGCGTCGCCGGTTCCTTCGTCTTCGCGTTCGCGTAGCCGATGGCGCGCTCGTAGACGACCTTGTCGTCGACGATGACCGCGGTGACGATCGCCGGCGCGGCGTCGCGGGCTTCCGCGGCGTCGAGCCAGCGCTTGTAGTTCTCGACGGTTTCCTTGACGCGCTCGGGCGGCAGCTTCGCGGCTTCCGGGTCCACGTGGACGACGGGCGGCTTCTGCGGCTGGGCGGCGAGAGCGAACGGTGCGGCGACGGTGCAGGCGAAGGCACAGGCGAGCAGTGAAGTGAAACGGAACGACATGCTTTTCTCGCGGCTACGAGGCGTGGGGACACGCCGCGACGGATGGGAAGGCCGGCTGCTCCGGCGTTTCGTCTGGCATTGTCATGCAGTTCCCGTTCCGCGACAACGGATCGCGCCTTGACGTCCCTGAACACGTCCGGGCTCGCGGCGGCGCAACATGGGCGTGCTAGTCTTCGTTCAACCCCACCGGACACCCCGGCCATCGTGAACCCACCTGCAGGCGCAGCCCGGACCGGGGGCCTGACCCTGGCTCTCTCGGTCATCGGCTTCTTTCTCGTCCTGACCTCCTATTACGTCCTGCGCCCCGTGCGGGACCAGCTCGTGGGTGCCGCCGGGTCGTCGTCCCTGCCGATGTTCTACGCGGTCGTCTTCGTCGTCATGCTGGCGCTGACCCCGGTGTTCGGCTGGCTGGTCGCCCGTTTCCCGCGGCGCCGCGTGCTCCTGGGGAGCTACCTTTCGTTCGTGCTTTGCCTGTTCGCTTTCGTGCCGGCGTTCGTCGCGCAGGATCGCATCGGCGCGGTCGCCCTGGGCCAGGTCTTCTTCGTCTGGGTCAGCGTGTTCAACCTGTTCGTCGTCTCGCTGTTCTGGAGCCTGATGGCCGACGTGTACCGCAGCGCGGAGGCGCGGCTGGTCTTTCCGATCATCGCCTTCGGCGGCATGGCCGGTGCGTTGCTCGGCCCGCTGCTGACGCGCCTGCTCGTGGTGCGGGTGGGCGTGCCGTCGATGTTGGTCGTCTCGGCGGTGACGCTCCTGCTCGCGCTGGGCGCCCTGCTGGTGGTGCTGCAGCGCGCGGACGCGAACGATCGCGGCGAGAACGCGCCACTGGGCGGATCGATCATCGAAGGTGCGAAGGCGGCGATCTCGCAGCCGTTCCTCCGCTACATGACCCTGCTGATGCTCTTCAGCGACGGCATCGCCACGATGGCGTACGCGCTGATGGCGGATTACACCAAGGCCCATTTCACCGACAACGCCGCGCGCACGGCCTTCTATGCCGACCTCGACCTCTGGATCAACGGGCTCGGGGCGGTTCTTCAGCTGACGCTGACGCCGCTGCTGATGCGCCGCGTCGGCACGGCATGGGCGCTGGTGCTGCCGTCGGTGGTCAACTGCGTCCTGCTTGCGTGGCTGGCGTTCCATGGCCCCGGCGACACCGTGCTGTTCGGCTTCGCGGTGCCGCTGATCGCGATCGTCCAGATCGCCACGCGGGGGCTCACCTTCGGCATGTCGAAGCCCGCGGTGGACGCGCTCTACACGCGCATCCCGCGCGAGGCCCGCTACAAGGGCAAGAACTTCATCGAGACGACCGTGTGGCGCTTCGGCGACCTGCTGGTCACCAGCGGGCTGCAAGGGCTGCGCGCGCTCGGCGTGGGCATCGCCGGCATCGGCATCCTCTGCGCGACGCTCGCCGCGCTGGCCGTCGAGGTAGCCCGGCGCGCCGCGACGTCGCCGGACCTGGAGCCGGAGTCGGACGAACGCCGGCGAGGCTAGCCGGCGATATAGCTCTCGAGCTGGTTGATCGTTTCCTGCTGCTCGGAGATCGTCGCCTTGACCAGGTCGCCGATCGATACCATGCCGACCAGCGTGCCGTCGTCGAGCACGGGCAGGTGGCGCAGGCGTCCGTCCGTGCACAGCCGCATGCATTCGTCGACGGTGGCGTCGAGCGCGACGGACACGACGCTGGCGGTCATGATCTCCGCCACGCGGGTCTCGCGCGACGAGCGGTCCTTCAGGATCACCTTGCGCGCGTAGTCGCGCTCGGAAACGATGCCGACGAGCTGGTCGCCCTTCTTCACCGCGAGCGCACCGACGTTCTTCTCGGCCATCAGCTGGATCGCCTCGAAGACGGTGGCGTCCTCGGCCACCGAAAACACGGCACGGCCCTTGATTTCAAGGAGATGCTTCACCTGGCGCATGCTGCCACTCCCCGGTTGGATGCGGCCCCCGCCGCGATGGCGTCAGTCTAGCGCCGGTCGGGAAGCGTGGAGTAATCGCTGGGTGAAGGACGGCCACCGCGGTGCTCGTCCACGTAGTAGAGCGGACGACGCTTGGACTCGGAATACGTGCGCCCGACGTATTCCCCGATGACGCCGAGCGCGAGCAGCTGCGCGCCGCCCAGGAAGAGGATCACGACCATCAGCGTGGGATAGCCGCGCACGGGATCGCCCCAGAGCAGCACTTTCAACACGATCCACAGGCCGTAGAGGAACGCCAGCGTCGCCGCCGAGACGCCGACCCAGGTGGCGAGGCGGAGCGGTGCGGTCGAGAACGAGGTGATGCCCTCGATGGCGAGGTTCGTAAGGCGCCAGTAGTTCCACTTCGTCGCGCCCGCGCGACGTGCTTCGCGATGGTAGGTGACCGACGTCTGCCGGTAGCCGATCCAGGTGAACAGGCCTTTCATGAAGCGCTGGCGCTCGCGGAGCTGGCGCAGTGCGTCCACGGCGCGCCGCGACAGCAGGCGGAAGTCGCCGGTGTCGCGGGGCAGCGGCGTGTCCGAGAGACGCTCCATGACGCGATAGAACGCCGCGGAGGTGAACTTCTTCGTGCGTGTCTCGCCGTCGCGTTCGCCGCGCGTGGCGTAGACCACGTCGAAGCCTTCCTGCCAGCGGGCGACGAGCGCGGGGATCAGCTCGGGCGGATCCTGCAGATCGATGTCGATGACGACCACGGCGTCCGCGTCGGCGGCGTCGAAGCCGGCCGTCATCGCGGCCTCCTTGCCGAAGTTGCGCGACAGGCGGATCGTCTCGACGCGCGCATCCCGCCCGGCCACGGCGCAGAGCGCCTGCCAGGTGCCGTCCTGGCTGCCGTCGTCGACGTAGATCACCCGCGACGTCGCGTCGATGCCGTCGAGCACCGCGGACAGCCTCGCGTGGAAGATGTCGACCACGGCGGACTCGTTGTATGCGGGGACCACGATGGCGAGCGAGAAGGTCATGCGGGCCTCAGCGGACGCGGCCGGACACGGGCGCGGGACGGGAGAGATAGGCAGGGCCGCCCAGCTGACCCGCCTGGCGGACGATCCACGCGGTGCGCCGCTCGACGTAGGCGCTGGGGGCGTCGACGCGGAAGCGGCGCGGATTCGGCAGGACCGCGGCGAGGCGCGCGGCCTGCGTCGCGTTCAGCCGGTCGGCGGAGGTGCGGTAGAAGGTTTCGGCGGCGGCGCCGACGCCGTAGATTCCGTTGCCGAGCTCCACGGTGTTCATGTAGACCTCGAGGATGCGCTGCTTCGGCCAGAAGGTCTCGATCAGCACGGTGAACCAGGCCTCGAGGCCCTTGCGGACGAAACTGCGCCCGTTCCACAGGAACAGGTTCTTCGCGACCTGCTGGCTGATCGTGCTCGCGCCACGCAGCCGCCTGCCCTCGTCGGCGGCATCGATCGCGTCCTGGATGGCGTCGACGTCGAAGCCATGGTGGTACGGAAATTTCTGGTCCTCGGCCGCGACCATCGCGATGCCCACCTGCGGCGAGATGCGCTCCCACGGCACCCAGGTGTGCCGGAACGTGAAACCGTCCTCGTGCGTCACCAGCGCCTCGACACGGCGCTCCATCATCATCGCGCTGGTCCACGGCGGTACGAAGCGGAGCGCGATCACGACGACGCACGACAGCGCGAGCCACGCGAGAACGAGCAGGCCGACGATCTGGGCGAGGCGGCGAAGGGGAGAACGAGGCGTCTGGCTCATGTCGGCGCGATGACGGAGGATGGCGCAGTATAAGGGCCGTCGGCCGGCATGGGCTTGTCGCTGCCCGGGCGAGGCCCCACCTTTCGTCGGATCACCAGGAGACCCTCACCGTGACCGATCAGATCGTCGATACCCTCGTGTCCGAGGACGTGCTGCACCGCTTCATGCTCGAGAAAGCGGGCGTGCGCGGCGTGCTGGTGCGGCTCGGCGCCAGCTGGAAGGAAATCGCCTCCCGCGCGGAATACTCCACGCCGCTGCGTGCGACGTTGGGTCAGGCCGTCGCCGCGAGCGCGCTGCTCACGGGCAACATCAAGTTCGAAGGCTCGCTCTCGATCGAGTTCAAGAGCCAGGGGTCGTTGCGCCTGCTGTTCGCCGAGTGCACGGACAAGGGCCGACTTCGCGGACTCGCGCGCGTCGACGAGAACGAGCCGGGCGCGTTGGCCGATGCCGTGAACCTGGCGCGCGCGCCGGAAGCGCTCCTCGTCATCACGATCGGCCAGGCCGATCGCGGCCGCTATCAGGGCATCGTCGACCTCGCGGGTGACGGGGCCGAGGCGTCGACCCACGAGGGCCCGTCGTCGCAGCTCGCCGCCGCGCTGGAAGGTTATTTCGAGAAATCCGAGCAGTTGCCCGCGCGTATCCTGCTGGCCGCCAACGGCGATCACGCGGTGGGACTCATGCTGCAGCCGGTGCCGGGCGAGGGTGGCCACGGCGCGGCCGAGCAGGACGACGACGCATGGGATCGCGTGGGCCACCTGACGGCGACGCTGAGCGCCGCGGAAATGCTGGCCACGCGTCCCGAGGAACTGCTCTACCGCCTGTACCACGAGGAAACCGTGCGGATGTACGAGCCGCGCGCGCTCGAGTTCGGCTGCACGTGCTCGCAGGAGCGCGTCGAGGGCATGCTCCGCGCGCTGGGCCGCACCGAGGTCGAGGCGGCGCTGGAGGATCGCGCCGGCGAGATCGAAGTGGTGTGCGAGTTCTGCGCCACGCGCTACACGTTCGACCGCGTGGACGCCGAACGCCTGCTCACCCAGGCCGAAACGCCCCCGTCACCCTCGACACTTCAGTAAGAACAACGGTAGGAACGGCCCCGGCCGCGACAGCTTTTCGCCTCGGTCCGGGAGGCCCGCGCCAGCTCGCTGGTTTCGGCGAAAAGCCGTCGCGGCCCGGTCCGCTCCTGCCGTGTCGGGTCAGGCGTCGAGCGACAGCGGCGCGCCCAGCCACTTGCTCGCCGGCTGGGGCTGCGCGAACAGGAAGCCCTGGCCGAAGCGGCAGCCGATGCGGCGCAGCGCGCGCATCTGCGATTCGGTTTCGATGCCCTCGGCGATCACCTGCATGCGCAGCGAGTCCGCGAGGGCCTGGATCGCGCGCACCACGGCGGTGCTGTGCGCCGTGCTGTCCTCCGCCGGTAGCTCGGTGACGAACGAGCGGTCGATCTTCAGGGTCTCGATCGGGTACTGGTGCAGGTAGCTGAGCGACGAATAGCCCGTGCCGAAATCGTCGAGCGCGATGCCGACGCCGTGATCGCGCAGGTTCTCGAGGATCCGCTTCACCTGCGCCGGGTTCTCCAGCAGCGCGCGCTCCGTCACTTCCACGCGGATGGATCGCGCCGGGACGCGATGTTCGGCGAGCAGGTCGAGCAGCCGCTGGTCGAGGTCGGGCGACCGGAAGTGGCTGCCCGATACGTTGATGCTGATGAAGCCTTCGTCGCCGACGAGGGCGCGCGCCTGTCGCGCCACCTGCTCGAAGATCTGCCAGTCGATCGCCTCCGAGCAGCCGGTGTCCTCCGCCACGGCGAGGAACTCGCCGGGCGGCAGCAGGCCGCGCTCGGGATGGCGCCAGCGCAGCAGCGCCTCGTAGCCGACCACGCGGGTGTCCTCGAGGTCGACGATGGGCTGGAAGAACGGGACGAATTCGTTGCGAGTGAGGGCGCGGCGAAGATCGCCCTCCAGTTCCAGCAGCGAAAGGGCCTCGCGGCGCAGGCGGTCGTCGAACACGGCCGCGCGGTGGCGCCCCTCGTCCTTCGCGCGGTACATGGCCGAATCGGCGTCGCGCAGGAGCTCTTCCGGGCGCGTGTACTCGGGCGTCGGCAGGGCGATGCCGATCGAGGCGGAGGTGAAGATCTCCTTCGCGCCCAGTCGGAACGGCGTCTGCAGCTGCGCGATGATGCGTTCGGCGATGTGCGTCGCGGCCTGTGGATCGACGATGCCCTCGACCAGCACCGCGAATTCGTCGCCGCCCAGACGCGCGACGACGTCGCGCGTCTTCAGGCAGGCACGGATGCGTCCGCCGACCTGGAACAGGAGGTCGTCGCCGACGAGGTGGCCGACCGAATCGTTGATGACCTTGAAGCGGTCGAGGTCGATGAACAGCACCGCGAACAGGTCGCCCGGATTCTCGCGGTAGTGGTTCAGCGCCTGCTCGAGGCGCTGCAACAGCAGCGTCCGGTTGGGCAGGCCCGTCAGCGAGTCGTGCAGGGTCTCGTACTTCAGGCGGCGCTCGACGCGCTCGCGCTCGGCGATCTGCTCGCGCAGGTCGCGGTTGGCCAGCGCCAGCGCGCGGGTGCGCTCGGTGACGCGACGCTCCAGGCTCGCATAAGCCTGCTTCAGCGACTCGGTCGTGTACTTGCGCTGCAGCGCGTTGGCGATGTGGTAGCTGACGAAGGTGAGCAGTTCCTGATCGCGCGCGCTGTACGTGTGCTCGGGCGTGTAGCTCTGCACCGCGAGCACGCCCATCGATTTCTCGTTCCAGATCAGCGGCACGCCGAGCCAGTGCAGCGAGCGCGCGCCCGAGGTGGAGAGCACCTGGTCGCGGTTGAGGCGGTCGATCTCGTCGCGATCGGCGAGCAGCGCCTTGCCGTTGCGGAGCACGTATTCGGTCAGCCCGCGGCCGAGCTCGCGCGGCTCGCGCACGCCGTCGAGCTCGTCGACGGAGTAGGGGAACGTGAGCTTGTTCTGGTCTTCCGAAAGCAGCGCGATGTAGAAGTTGCGCGCGTAGAGCAGGCCACCGATGACGCGATGCACGGCGGCGTAGAAGTTCTCGATGCTGTCCGAGGTGTTCGCCAGCTCCGCGATGCGGAACAGCGCCGCCTGGAGCCGCTCGCCGCGCTGGCGCTGCAGCACCTGCTGGCGCAGCACCCGGTTCGCTTCGCGCAACGCCGCGGTGCGCGTGGTGACGCGCCGCTCCAGTTCCTCGTGCGCCTGGCGCCGTTCCAGTGCCGTCTGCACGTGCTGGGCGACGTAGGTGAGCAGGTCGCGATCGTTCTCGGTGTAGCGCGTGTCGTCGCGGTAGCTCTGCACCACCAGCGCACCGACCACGTCGTCGCCACGCTTCATGGGCACGCCCAGCCAGTCGTCGCTCGGCGGACCGATCGGCACGCGGGGGCCCGGGAGATTCTTCTCGAGCTCGCTGCTCGCGCCCATCATGGCGCGGCCGCTCTGCAGCACGTGCCAGGTGAGCGTGTTCTCGATGGCCTCGATCGCGCGGATGCCTTCGGGATCGGGAATGTCCTTGTCTTCGGTGTCCACGAAATACGGGAACCGCACGGTGCGGTTCTGCGCGTCGTAGAGCACGATGAAGAAATTCTCGGCGTACATGAGGCTGCCCACGATGCCGTGGAGCGCGCTCATCATGTCCTTCATGTTGTGCTCGGCACCCGCCTGCTCCGCGATCGCGTAGAGCGCGCGCTGCAGGCGCTCGGCCAGGGCGAGGCGCGAGATGGCCTCGTAGAGGTTCGCCGTCTCCGCCAATTGCCGGAGGCGGGCTGCGGCGAGGCGGCTCAGCCAGGCGAGCATGTCGGCGGCGGCCGCCAGCTCGACCCCATCGGCGGAAACGTCGACGTAACGCTCGTTCTGTGGATCGATCGCCAGTTCCCGCGCGCCGGCGGCGATAGGGTTGGCGGCGGGACGCCAGGAGACGACGGCGCCGGGCAGGAGGAAACGGACGAAAGCCTCGCACTCCGTACGGACCGACTCGGCGTCCGCGGCGCGGAGCAGGCGCTCGACGGCTTCCTGCAACGGCGCGGCCTCCGTGTGACCGGGTGCCTGCAGGGTCGGGCTTTGGGATGGAGCGAAGGTCATCGCCTGACGGGGTTCCGGTCGTGGTCGATTGCAGTCTATATGCGTTGCGGCGGCGGCGCGATGGGGCGCCGTGGCGCGCTTCCGGGAGCCGCCGCCCCCCGGCGGGCGCCCCCTCATGGACATAAACGGCAACGGACGGCGTTCCTTAAGGGGGACTCGCCGGGGTGTTAGTAAAAAGTAAAACGGGGTATACTCGGGTCGTTCCCGTCAGGCTGAGGCGGGACGCGGGGAAACTCAGCCGTTGCAGAGCACGAACTCCATGCGCCGTTCCTTACTGACCATGCTTCTGTTGATGCCGCTCGCCGCGGCAGGACAGGTGGCGCCGGTCGGGCAGGACGCCACGGCCAACCGTCTGCTCGGCGCCGGCGACCCGACCGATCCGTCCAGCGTGCCGCTCTGGCGCGCTCCCGACGGTCGCGCTCTCTCCCTGCGGTCCGACGATCGCGCCGATCCGACGCAACCCCTGGCCCTGCGGCCGGTGGAATCCGGTCCGGCGTTGACCAGCGGCCTCCAGTACGACATCGGCCCGCGCGTCCAGGCGCATGCCAGCGTGAGCGGACAGGGCTGGATCAATTCGGCCGAATCCTGCGGCGCGGGTAGCCGCGGCGATCGTTGCAGCACGCCGGGGGCTCCTCCGCGCATCGTCGGCAGCGAAGTCGGGGCCACGTATCGCGGCTCGGGCTACAGCGTCGGGCTGGGCGTGGGTTCCAGCCGCCCGACCGGCACGGGCGCGGCATTGCCGCGCGTGCTGCCTGGCCTGGCTACCGCTTCGGGCCTCCCGATCGGCGCGCTCTCGTCCAGCACGGAATTCAACGCGCACGGTCGGGTCGATCTCGGCGCGCGCAGCGGCATCGACCTCGGCGCGAGCATCGGCCGCATCCGGCTCCTGCCGGGCAACCTGCTTGGCATCGGTTCCGTCGACCAGAAGGCCTTGAGCTTCGGCGTGGACCGTGGCCCGCTCTCGGGCCTCATCACCGGCCGCACCATGCAGCCGGAAGCCAACGCGGTGAACGGCCTGAATCCGGACCGTCGCTGGAGCGCGATCGATCTCGGCGTCACGTGGCGCCTGCCATGGCGCGGCGAACTGTCGGTCGGTGCGCAGAACGTGTGGTCGTCGGGCAACGCGCCCAGCGGCCCGGTGGGTCCGGAGCCCGATCAGTCGCGTACGCCTTACGTGCAGTATCACCAGGATCTCTGAGGCGCTTCTCGCGCGTCGGAACAAAGAAAAGCCCGGCTCTCGCCGGGCTTTTTCGTATGGCGCGTCGCGAAGACCGATCGCCCCGGCGTGCGCCGGGGCGACGGGTGAGGGTTCGGGCAGGCTTCTGGTCGCGTCAACGTCATCCCGGTGCAAACCGGGATCCACCGCCGGGCAACCGGTTGTCGCGAGCGGGCCGCATCGGCTCCTGCTCGAGAACTCAGCAGCAGCGCCCGCCGGTCCCTCGATAGCGCGCCTCCTGCCGCTCGCGGAAGAACTCCCCGTAGGACGGCACCGCCCGGTCCGGGTGGTGCTCGCGAAGATGCTTCACGTACACGTCGTAGTCGGGCACGCCGCAGCAGAGCCGGGCGGTCTGCACCGCCCAGCGCCATAGCGATCCCGGATGCATGGTCGCCATGATCCGCTCCTCAGCCCGTCACGCTGGAGAGGGCCACGTACGGCTCTTCCTGCGCGGTCGGCCGGTTGGCCTTCCATGCGCGGACGATCGAACGCAGGGAGAAGAACAGCATCGTCAGCACCAGCAGCATGAACAGGCCAGTGAGGACCATGTCGACGCGGTTGTTCGTGATGATCCGCTGCATTTCCTCGGCGGTCTTGGCCGGCGCGAGGAGCTTGCCCTCGGCGGCCGCGGCGGCGTACTTGTTCGCGGCGGCGGTGAAGCTGATCTTCTCGTCGAAGAGCTTCTGCCAGCCGGCGGTGAGCGTGCAGATCACCAGCCACGCGGCGGGCACCGCCGGAACGAGCACGTACCGTTCCCGCTTGAGTTTGACGGTGACCACCGTGGCCAGCATCAGCGCGATCGCGGCCAGCATCTGGTTGGCGATGCCGAACAGCGGCCACAGCGTGTTGATGCCGCCCAGCGGATCGACCGCACCCTGGTACAGGAAGTAACCCCACAGTCCGACGCAGATGACCGTGGCGACGACGTTGCCGAGCCACGATTCCGTCTGCTTCAGCGGCGCCCAGGCCATGCCGGCCAGTTCCTGGATCATGAAGCGGCCGACGCGCGTGCCGGCATCGACGGTGGTGAGGATGAACAACGCTTCGAACAGGATCGCGTAGTGGTACCACAGCGCCATCATGTCCTTGCCCGGCATGACGTTGTGCAGCAGCTGCGCCATGCCGACGGCGAGCGTGGGTGCGCCGCCGGCGCGGCCGAGGATCGTCCCTTCGCCGATGTTGCGGGCCGTGTCGGTCAGTTCGGCCGGCGTGACGAGGAAGCCCCAGCTGCTGATCGTCTGCGCGGCCTGCTCGGCCGTGGTGCCGACGAGGGCGCCGGGCGAATTCATCGCGAAGTACACGCCGGGGTGGAGCGACGCCGCGGCGATGAGCGCCATGATCGCGACGAAGGCTTCCATCAGCATGCCGCCGTAGCCGACGAGGCGGGCTTCCCCTTCGTTCGCCAGCAGCTTCGGCGTGGTGCCCGAGGCGATGATCGAGTGCCAGCCGGATACCGCGCCGCAGGCGATCGTGATGAACAGGAACGGGAACAGGTTGCCCGCGAAGACCGGGCCGGTGCCGTCGACGAACTTCGTGATCGCGGGCATCTGCAGCGTCGGCGCGGCGAGGAAGATGGCCAGCGCGAGCAGCAGGATCGTGCCGATCTTCAGGAACGTGGAGAGGTAGTCGCGCGGCGCGAGCAGCAGCCACACCGGCAGTACCGAAGCGAAGAAGCCGTAACCGATCAGCAGCCAGGCGAGGGCCTTGGCGTCGAAATCGAACAGCGCCGCGACGGCCGGCGTGTCGTTGACGACCTTGCCGTACCAGATGGATGCGAGCAGCAGGATGAGGCCGATGATCGACACTTCGAGAATGCGTCCCGGACGGATGTAGCGCAGGTAGACGCCCATCAGCAGCGCGATGGGAATCGTCGCCGCGACGGTGAACGTGCCCCAGGGGCTGTGGGTCAGCGCCTTGACGACGACCAGTGCCAGCACCGCCAGCACGATCATCATGAGGACGAGCACGCCGACCATCGCGATCACGCCGGGTACCTCGCCGAGCTCCGCCCGCAGCATGTGGCCGAGGGATCGGCCGTCGCGGCGAAGCGAGAGGCCGAGGATCATGAAATCCTGCACCGCGCCGGCGAAAACCACGCCGACGAGGATCCACAGCGTGCCGGGCAGGTAACCCATCTGCGCGGCCAGGACGGGACCCACCAGCGGACCGGCGCCCGCGATCGCGGCGAAGTGGTGACCGAAGACCACCCATCGGTCGGTGGGCACGTAATCGAGGCCATCGTTGCGCAGCACGGAGGGCGTGGCCCGGGTGGGGTCGAGCTGCAGCACCCGGTTGGCGATCAGCCGGCTGTAGAAGCGGTAACCGATCAGGAAGACGGCGATGGACGCCGTCACCAGCCAGATCGCGTTGATCGGTTCGCCGCGGCGCAAGGCGACGACGCCGAGACACCAGGCGCCGACGATGGCGATGGCAGCCCACAGGAGCTTGCCCGCGGGACTGGGTTTGGGAATGGCGCTGTTCATGGTGTTTGGAGCTCCCCGTGCGGATGAACCAAGGGTCGTCCCCGTCGGCGCGGGGGTCAATCGCCGCGCGGGGTTTCACGTATTAGCCATTGGTCGAATGGCCGCGGCACCGGCGGCGTGCCTCCGCGCTTGAGCGGTGGGCGTTTCGGCGCCATGCTGGAGGCTCCCCCATTCCCCGGGACCCCCATGATTCGCGAGATCCTGAAGATGGGCGACGAGCGCCTCCTGCGCATCGCGCCGCCCGTGCCGCCCGAGATGATCGGTTCACCCGAACTCGATGCGCTGATCGGGGACATGTTCGAGACGATGCACCACGTCGGTGGCGTGGGTCTGGCCGCGCCGCAGATCGGCGTCGACCTGCAGCTGGTGATCTTCGGCTTCGACAGCAGCGAACGGTATCCCGATGCGCCGCCGGTGCCGGAAACGATTCTCCTGAACCCGACGATCGTGCCGCTCTCGGACGAGATGGAGGAGGGGTGGGAAGGCTGCCTGTCGGTGCCCGGCCTGCGCGGCGTGGTCGCGCGCTACGCGAGGATCCGCTACACCGGCGTCGATCCGCACGGCGCGCCCATCGATCGTGTCGCCGAAGGATTCCATGCGCGCGTCGTCCAGCACGAATGCGATCACCTGATCGGGCGCTTGTATCCGTCGCGGATCACGGACTTCTCGCGCTTCGGATTCACCGAGGTGCTCTTTCCGGGGATGGATGTCGCGGACGACTGAGCGCGCGCGACACCCCGCGTTCTTATTCGGCGTCGGCCAGCGCCTCGATGATGACCAGCAGCGCCTTGCGGCGCTCCTTCGGCATGCGGCTGACCAGGCCCACGAGACGCAGTTGCTCGCGGGAATCGGCGCGATAGAGGGCGGGGCTTTCGCGGACGCCCGTGGCGCCGTTGGGCGAGCCACGGCCGGTCGCGAGCCATTCGAAGTTAACGCCGAAACGAGTCGCCATGTCGATCTGGCGCTCGAGTTCGGGCAGGCCGAGATCGCTGAGCCATTTCCGGGCGGTTTCGCGGCTGACGTCGAACAGATCGGCCAGCTGCGTGATTCGGCCGCGGCCTTTCTTCACGCCAGCCATGTCCAGCGCGACATGCAGGCGTTGGGAAAAACCTCGGTTGGTAAGTGGCATTGACAACTCCGGTGGAACGCTATGGCGCTTCTAGCCCGATATTGTTCGATAGCGCGGAGTAGCAGCGTAAGCCTTTTGCAGTTGCTAAATCGTACAATTTGCGACTGCTATTCGCTTGTAAGCTTACGATAAGAAAGAGTTGACCGATTTTCTCATTTCTTCCGCCGCCCGATGTGCTACGTCGGCGAAATCCGAGCCGCTGCCGGCGTAGAGGATGGCGCGAGACGAGGAAATCATCAGGCCTGTGCCATCAGCCGTCCTGCCCTCGCGAACCACGGCCTCCACATCGCCGCCCTGGGCGCCGATGCCGGGAACGAGCAACGGCATGTCGCCGACTTCCCTGCGAACGCGACCGAGTTCTTCCGGCCAGGTGGCGCCCGTGACCAGCGCGCAGTTGCCGTTTCCGTTCCATTCGCGCGCGATGGTCTGCGCTACGCGGATGTACAGCGGTTCGCCGCCGCAGTCGAGCGCCTGGAAATCCTTGCCGCCCGGATTGGACGTACGGCAAAGAAGGATGACGCCCTTGTCCGCGCGTTCCAGGAAGGGCGCCACGGAGTCGTGCCCGAGGTACGGATTCAGGGTGACCGCGTCGGCGTCGTAGCGTTCGAACGCTTCCATGGCGTAATGCTTCGCCGTGGACCCGATGTCGCCGCGCTTCGCGTCGAGGATGACCGGGATGCCGGGATGGCGATCGTGGATGTGCCGGATCAGGCGCTCGAGCACGTCTTCGGCGCGCTGCGCGGCGAAGTGGGCGATCTGCGGCTTGAAGGCGCAGACCGAACCGGCCGTCGCATCGACGATGTCCCGGCAGAATTCGAAGATGCCTTCGGTGCCCGAAAGACCCGCCGGCAGGCGGCCCGGCTCCGGGTCGAGTCCCACGCACACCAGGGAGTCGTTGCGACGCCAGGCGTCCTTCAGGGCGGTCATGAAGTTCATGGACAGGGTTCCGGCGGGGGAGGGGTAGGAGCGCGCCCTGCGCGCGACATCTTCTCGCCAGGCGCAACAGGGCCGTTGCTCATGGCCTCAAAACATGTCGCGCGCAGGGCGCGCTCCTACCATGGCAGGTCTGCGTCAGACCAGCTTCTTGTACTTCACGCGCTTCGGGCCGGCGTCGTCGCCGAGACGGCGCTTCTTGTCGGCCTCGTACTCGTTGTAGTTGCCCGGGAAGAACTCGACGTGCGAATCGCCTTCGAACGCGATGATGTGCGTGGCGATGCGGTCGAGGAACCAGCGGTCATGCGAGATGACCACCGCGCAGCCCGGGAATTCGAGCAGGGCGTCTTCGAGCGCGCGCAGCGTTTCGACGTCCAGGTCGTTCGACGGTTCGTCGAGCAGCAGCACGTTGCCGCCCTGGAGCAGCGTCTTGGCCATGTGCAGGCGGCCACGCTCACCGCCGGACAGCTGGCCGACGATCTTCTGCTGGTCGGTGCCCTTGAAGTTGAAGCGGCCGATGTAGGCGCGAGACTGGATTTCGAAGTTGCCGATCGTGAGGATGTCCGAACCGCCGGAGACTTCCTGCCAGACGTTGTTCTTCGGATCGAGGGCGTCGCGCGACTGGTCGACGTAGGCGAGCTTGACCGTGTGGCCGAGCTTCACTTCGCCGGAGTCCGGCGATTCCTTGCCCATGATCATCTTCATCAGCGTCGACTTACCGGCGCCGTTCGGACCGATCACGCCGACGATGGCGCCGGCCGGGATCTTGAACGAGAGGTCTTCGATCAGCACGCGGTCGCCGAACGACTTGGTGACGTTGCGGAACTCGATCACTTCCTGGCCCAGGCGCTCGCCCGGCGGAATGAAGATCTCGTTGGTTTCGTTGCGGCGCTGGTACTCGACCGAGTTCAGCTCCTCGAAGCGGTTCAGGCGCGCCTTGCCCTTCGACTGGCGACCCTTCGCCGCCGAGCGCACCCATTCCAGTTCCTTCTTGATCGCCTTCTGGCGCGACTTTTCCTGATTGGCTTCCTGCGCGAGACGCTGGTCCTTCTGTTCCAGCCACTCGGTGTAGTTGCCCTTCCAGGGAATGCCGCGGCCGCGGTCGAGCTCGAGGATCCACTCGGCGGCGTTGTCGAGGAAGTAGCGGTCATGCGTGACGGCCACGACGGTGCCGGGGTAGTCGTGCAGGAACGTTTCCAGCCAGTCGACGGATTCGGCGTCGAGATGGTTGGTCGGCTCGTCGAGCAGGAGCATGTCCGGCTTGGAGAGGAGCAGGCGGCACAGGGCCACGCGACGCTTCTCGCCGCCCGACAGCGGGCCGATCTTCGCGTCCCACGGCGGCAGGCGCAGCGCGTCGGCCGCGACTTCCAGCTGGCGCTCGAGGGCATGGGCGTCGTTCGCCGCGAGGATGCCTTCGAGGGCCTCCTGCTCCTTGGCGAGCTTGTCGAAGTCCGCGCCTTCCTCGGCGTACGCCGCGTAGACCTCTTCCAGGCGCTTCTGGGCGTCGAGCACTTCCGAGACGCCTTCCTCGACCGCTTCACGCACCGTCTTGTTCGGGTCGAGGTCGGGCTCCTGCGCGAGGTAGCCGATCTTGGTGCCCGGGTTGGCGCGCGCCTCGCCCTGGAAGTCGGTGTCGACGCCGGCCATGATCTTGAGCACCGTCGACTTGCCCGCGCCGTTCAGGCCCAGCAGGCCGATCTTGGCGCCCGGGAAGAAGGAGAGCGAGATGTCCTTGATGATCTGGCGCTTCGGGGGGACGATCTTGCTCACCCCGTTCATGGTGTAGATGTATTGCATGGGTGCTCCGTCAGGCAAAGCGGGCCGGGGGAGCACGAGCGCGCTCCCGGCAGGCAAACCCCGATTATAACCGGTCGGGGTGACGGGGCGGTGGCCATGCGCGGTGCCGGGACCCCCTCTCGAGGGCCCCGGGGGACGTGCCTCAGAGCAGCGGCGTCAGGAACTCGCGGATGTTTCGCTGGTTGGCCGAGGTGTACCAGCGGCAGCTGATGGTGGCCAGCACGTAGCCCGCCATGCTGCTGGCGCAGGGGAAGGTCTGCGCGTGCTCGTGGACACCCCCGATCGTGTGGCCAAGTTCATGCGCGACGATGTGCCGGGGGCCGGTCCTGCTCGCCATGGCCGACTTGCCCCGGTCGAGGGCGACCCCGACCGCGTTCGAGCCCCAGTTGCCCGCCGGCTTGTCGACGAAAAGCATGTAGCGGGTCAGCGGGCCGGGGTGTCCGCCGACGCCGTCCACGTATTCGAAGCCCCTGAGGTGGACGTCGTGCAGTCGCTCGACCTGGGTGCCGGCGTGGTAGTCGAGGTCGGTGAGCCCGGGAACGCGCGTCTTCAGGAACACCCGGACGGGCTTCCCGGGAATCACGTCGTTCTTCATCTCCTTGAGCCACCAGGCCGTGTACCAGTTGACGAAGCGCGCGTGGTCCGGCTCGTTCGCGTTGTCGTGGAGGAAGATCCAGACGTTCAGCCCGTCGCCACCGGGCTGGTCGGCCTCCGGATCGGGTGGGTTTTCGTCGCCCATGCCCGCGAGGTCGTCGAGGCCGGCGTAGTCGGGGATCCATTCGCCGGAGCGCTTCGCCCTGCCGGCCGCGGACGCTTTCTCGTCGTCGTAGGCGATGTCCAGCCGGTCGCCGAGCCGTACGATCGTGGCTGGCCGACCGTCGACCTGCGCCGCGTAGATGGCTCCGGGCTGGCCGTCGGGACCTTCGAGCTCGACCTCGAGCCGGTCCAGACCCGCGATCTGATGCATGACGCCGTCGTATTCCAGCGCGAACGCCGGGGCGTGGCCGGCGGCCAGGGCGGCGTCGAACGCCGCCGCGGAGGAGCTGGCGTTCGCCGCCGGGCCGGTCGCCAGGCAGCCCGCGGCGAGCGCCAGTGCAAGGGGGAGGTGTCGCAGTCGCATGGTGTCCATTCCTGGGGAGGGGGAGGGTGGGCGTTAGGGCGCCCGTGGTCAGCCTAGGTGCCGCGCCCGTGGGGCGGAGTCGGCCCACTGCTTGTCGGGACGTAGGGGATCGCTCAAACCGGCGTCCCGGCCCTTGTCCGGCTGGCTGCAAACCCCCACGTCGGCTACACTTTTCCCCTTTCCCATGGCTCCCCGCACGAGGTTCAGATGTTCCCGAAGGATGCAACGATCGCCGGTTACGACGACGAGCTCGCCCAGGCCATCGCGGGCGAGGCCCGCCGCCAGGAAGACCACGTCGAACTGATCGCCTCCGAGAACTACGCCAGCCCGCGCGTGATGGAAGCCCAGGGCTCGGTGCTGACGAACAAGTACGCCGAGGGTTATCCCGGCAAGCGCTACTACGGTGGCTGCGAATACGTCGACGTCGCCGAGAAGCTGGCGATCGACCGCCTGAAGAAGCTCTTCGGCGCCGATTACGCCAACGTGCAGCCGCATTCGGGCTCGCAGGCCAACCAGGCCGTCTATTTCGCCCTGCTCAATCCGGGCGACACGATCCTCGGGATGAGCCTCGCCCACGGCGGTCACCTCACGCACGGCGCGAAGGTGAACATGTCCGGCAAGCTGTTCAACGCCGTGCAGTACGGCATCGACCCGGACACCGGCCTCGTCGATTACGCCGAGATCGAGAAGCTCGCGGTCGAGCACAAGCCGAAGATGATCGTCGCCGGTTTCTCCGCCTATTCGCAGATTCTCGACTGGGCGAAGTTCCGCGAGATCGCCGACAAGGTCGGCGCGTACCTCTTCGTCGACATGGCGCACATCGCCGGCCTCGTCGCCGCGGGCGTCTATCCGAACCCGGTGCCGCACGCGCACGTGGTCACCTCCACCACGCACAAGACGCTGCGCGGTCCGCGCGGCGGCATCATCGTGGCGAAGGGCCTGGGCGAGGAGCTCGAGAAGAAGCTGCAGTCGATCGTCTTCCCGGGCATCCAGGGCGGCCCGCTCATGCACGTGATCGCCGCCAAGGCCGTCGCGTTCAAGGAAGCCCTCGAGCCGGCCTTCACCGATTACCAGAAGCAGGTGGTCGCCAACGCGAAGGCCATGGCGAAGACGTTGATCGAACGCGGCTACAAGGTCGTGTCCGGCGGCACCGAGAACCACCTCATGCTGATCGACCTGATCGGTCGCGACGTCACGGGCAAGGACGCCGAAGCCGCGCTGGGCAAGGCGCACATCACGGTGAACAAGAACGCGGTGCCGAACGATCCGCGTTCGCCGTTCGTCACGTCCGGCCTCCGCGTCGGCACGCCGGCGATCACCACCCGCGGCTACAAGGAAGCGGAGACCATCGAACTGGCGACGTGGATCTGCGACGTGCTCGACGCGCCGGGCGACGAGGCCGTGATCGCGGCCGTTCGCAAGAAGGTCACCGAGCAGTGCGCGAAGTTCCCGGTCTACGGCTGATCGATGCACTGTCCGTTCTGCCAGCATGAAGACACGCGCGTCATCGACTCCCGCCTCACGGAGGACGGGAGCACGGTGCGTCGCCGCCGTGAGTGCCCGCAGTGCGGCGAACGCTTCAATACGTTCGAAACCGCCGAACTGAAGCTCCCGGCGATCGTCAAATCCGGCGATCGCCGGGAGCCGTTCGACGAGCACAAGCTGCGCGTGAGTTTCGAGCGCGCCCTGCAGAAGCGCCCGGTCGCGAGCGACGCCGTGGACACCGCCGTTCGCGCGGTGGTCGACGACCTTCGCCGCAGCGGCGAGCGCGAAGTGCCGTCGCGCCAGGTGGGGGAGCTCGTCATGCGCGAACTGAAGAAGCTCGATCAGGTCGCTTACGTGCGCTTCGCTTCCGTCTACCGCCGCTTCGAGGACGTCCACGCGTTCCGCGAGGAGATCGAGAAGCTGGAGCGCGACCTGCCGTCGATGGAAGGGCTGCAACTGCCGCTGCTCGAGGCGGCCAGGCGAGGACGCAAGTCCTGATGTCGCGACCGTTCTTCCCCGCCATGGACCATGTCCACATGGCGCATGCGCTGCGTCTCGCCGCGCGGGGCATGCACACCACCCAGCCCAATCCGCGCGTCGGCTGCGTCATCGCGCGCGGTGAGACGGTACTGGGTACCGGCTGGCATCCGCGCGCGGGCCAGCCGCATGCGGAAATCTTCGCGTTGCGCGAGGCCGGCGATTCGGCGCGCGGCGCCACCGCCTACGTCACGCTCGAGCCCTGCGCCCACTTCGGCCGCACGCCGCCCTGTGCGGATGCGTTGATCGCCGCGGGCGTCGGTCGCGTCGTGATCGCGCACGAGGATCCGTTCGACAAGGTCGACGGTGCGGGCATCGCGAAACTGCGCGAGGCCGGTATCGGGGTGCAGGTCGGCCTGATGCGCGATCAGGCGCGTGAACTGAACATCGGTTTCTTCAGCCGCATCGAGCGCGGACGTCCCTGGGTGCGCGTGAAACTCGCGATGAGCCTCGACGGGCGCACGGCGCTGGCCGATGGCTCGTCGAAGTGGATCACCGGTGAGCCCGCCCGTGCGGATGTGCAGCGCTGGCGCGCTCGCGCGTCCGCCATCCTCTCGGCCAGCGGTACCGTCCTCGCCGACGATCCGCGACTCACCGTGCGCCTGCCCGGCGACGAGCCGTTCGTGCCGCCGCTGCGCGCGATCCTCGACAGCCGTCTGCGCACGCCCGCCGGTGCGAACGTGCTCGATGGCGCGGCGCCGACCCTGCTGCTGCATGCTCCGGATGCCGTCGTGCCGGCGCATCTGGAAACCGTCGAGCGCAGCACGGTCCGCCGCGACGATCACGGCGGCCTCGACCTGTGCGCCGCGCTTCACACGCTCGCCCTGCGCGACGTCAACGAAGTGCACGTCGAGGCCGGTCCCGTCCTGTGCGGTGCGTTGCTGGCCGCCGGCCTGGCCGACGAGTTGCTCGTGTACGTCGCGCCGATCCTCCTCGGCAGCAGCGCCCGGCCGATGCTGACGCTGCCGCCGCTGGACGACATGGCGGCGCGCTGGAAGCTCGATACCGTCGACCGTCGTCAGGTCGGCGACGACACGCGACTGCAGCTGCGGCCGCTGGCCCGGTGATTCCGGCGCGTCCGCTCGCGCAGGTCCGCTGGGGCATCGTCGGATGCGGGGCGGTCACCGAAGTGAAGAGCGGCCCCGCGTTCCAGAAGATCCCCGGCTCCTCGCTCGTGGCGGTCATGCGCCGCGATGGCGACAAGGCGCGTGACTACGCGATGCGCCATGGCGTGCCGCGCTGGTACGACGATGCCGCCGCGTTGATCGCCGATCCGGAGGTCGACGCGATCTACGTCGCGACGCCACCCTCGAGCCATCGCGAGTACGCGCTGATGGCGATCGCCGCGGGCAAGCCGGTCTACGTCGAGAAGCCGATGGCGATCGATCACGCCGAATGCCAGGCCATCATCGATGCGGGCGAAGCGGCCGGCGTGCCCGTCTTCGTCGCCTATTACCGGCGCATGCTGCCGCGTTTCCGACGCATCGCGGCGTTGCTCGCGGAGCATGCGATCGGCACGCCGCGCCTCGTCAACGTCCTGCTGCACCATCCGTTCGAAGCGCGTTACCGCGATCCGGCGAACCTGCCCTGGACGGTGCGCCCGGAGATCTCCGGCGGCGGCATCTTCGTCGACATCGGCTGCCACACCCTCGACATCCTCGACTTCCTGCTGGGGCCGATCGTCGACGCGCGCGGCATGGTCTCGAACCAGCTCGGCGCCTATCCCGCGGAGGACACGGTGGCGATGGCCTTCCGCTTCGACAGCGGCGTGCTCGGAACCGGGCTGTGGAACTTCGCGGCCGATCGTCGCGAGGATCGCGTCGAGATCGTCGGCGATCGCGGCCGCCTCGTCTTCGCCACGTTCGGCGACGGGCCGATCCGCGTCGAGACGGACGGTCGCGTGGACGACATCGTCGTCGCCAATCCCGAACACATCCAGCAGCCGCTGATCGCGTCCATCGTCGCGGAACTCACGGGGCAGGGCCCCTGCCCCTCGACCGCGCGCACCGGTGCGCGCACCAGCTGGGTCATGGACCAGGTGCTGGCGAAACAACCTGGCCCGATCCCTCCACGGTAGGAGCGCGCCCTGCGCGCGACATCTTTTCGTGAGGAGCGACAGGCCTCGCCACCGGCACGCGGCGTGCCGTTGCAAGTCGCGGAAAAGACCCCATGCTATCCTTCGCCGGCTGGCTCCTCCGGGAACCGGCCTCCACAGCGTCTTCAGGGCGGGGTGCGACTCCCCACCGGCGGTAGGTTCCGCGAGGAACGAGCCCGCGAGCGCTTCCGGCTCCGTCGGAAGGTCAGCAGATCCGGTCCGATGCCGGAGCCGACGGTCATAGTCCGGATGAAAGAAGACGGTCTCCGCACGCTCCGGCAGGGGCGCGTGCAGGCCATGCCTTGGGGCGTTTTTCGCTCACCACCGCGGGAAACGTTTCATGAAAACCGAAATGCGCGTCGCCTCCTTCCGGGGAGGTCGCTGACATGTTCACCGGCATCATCCAGGCCGTCGGCCGCATCGCGCGCCTCGAGCCGCGTGGCGGCGACGTCCGCCTCACCGTCGATACATCGGGCCTCGACATGGCCGACGTCGCCCTCGGCGACAGCATCGCCGTCTCCGGCGTCTGCCTGACCGTGATCGACTTCGACGCCGCCAGCTTCGCGGCCGACGTCTCGAACGAAACCCTCGCTCATACGACGCTCGGCAGGCACAAGGCCGGCGACCCCGTGAACCTCGAGAAGGCCCTGCGCCTCGCCGATCGCCTCGGCGGTCACCTCGTCTCCGGTCACGTCGACGGCACCGGCAAGGTCGTCTCGGTGGTGCCCGATGGCCGCTCGTTGCGCTGGACCTTCGAAGTGCCTTCGGACCTGGCGCGCTACATCGCGCACAAGGGCTCCGTGTGCATCGACGGCACCAGCCTCACGGTCAACGAGGTCGAGGGCAACCGCTTCGGCGTCAACCTGATTCCGCACACGGTGGAGCACACCGCGTTCTCGGCGCGCCGTGCCGGCGACGCCGTGAACATCGAGGTCGACGTCGTGGCGCGCTACATCGAGCGCCTGCTCAGCAGCGGCGGCAGTCCGCGCCTCGACGAGGCCTTCCTCAAACAGCACGGCTTCGCCTGAGCGGATACGACCCATGCCCTTCAACACCATCCCCGAGATCCTCGAAGACCTGCGCCAGGGGCGCATGGTCGTGATCCTCGACGACGAAGACCGCGAGAACGAAGGCGACATCGTCATGGCCGCCGAGAAGGTGCGTCCGGAAGACGTCAACTTCATGGTCCGCGAGGCACGCGGCCTGATGTGCCTCACGCTGACCGAGCAGCGCACGCGCCAGCTGGGCCTGAAGCCCATGGTCAGCGACAACAATTCGCCGTACCACACCAATTTCACCGTCTCGATCGAGGCCGCCGAAGGCGTCACCACGGGCATCTCCGCGCACGATCGCGCGCGCACCGTGCAGGTGGCCGTGGCGAAGGACGCGAAGCCGGCGGACATCACCATGCCCGGGCATGTGTTCCCGCTGACCGCGCAGGCGGGCGGCGTGCTGACGCGTGCCGGCCACACGGAAGCGGGCTGCGACCTCGCGGCGCTGGCGGGTCTGGAGCCCGCGTCGGTGCTGATCGAGATCCTCCACGACGACGGCTCGATGGCGCGGCGTCCGGAGCTCGAAATCTTCGCCGCGAAGCACGGCCTGAAGATCGGCACGATCGCGGACCTGATCCGCTACCGGCTCGAAACCGAGAAGACCGTCGAGCGTGCGTTCGCCGACGACGTCGACACCGAGTTCGGTCGTTTCCGCCTCGTCGCCTTCCGCGACGCGATCCGCAACGGCCTGCATTTCGCGCTCACGCGCGGCGACATCGCCGACGGCGAGCCCGTGCTGACGCGCGTGCACGTGCGCAACACGCTCTCCGACGTGCTGCACCTGAAACGGGAAGACCTCGGCCAGACGGTGACCGACGCGTTGCGCCGTATCGACGCGGAAGATCGCGGCGTGCTGCTGGTGCTTTCCGGCGCCGATACGCCGGAAGCGCTGCTGGCGCGCCTGAAGGGCGACGCGGCGCCGATGCCTGCGCCGAAGGACGACCAGGAGTGGCGTCAGCTCGGCCTGGGCGCGCAGATCCTCGCGGAGCTGGGCGTCAGGCGCCTGCGCGTGATGGGTACGCCGCGCAAGTTCGTCGGCATCGCGGGCTTCGGGCTCGAGGTGGTCGAGCAGGCGGGGTGAGCCAGCGCACCTTCGGGTTGCCATCCTGGTCCCCAGCCTTTATTCCTTGACCATCGAAACACGGCTCAGCACGCAATGGCCTTTCGCTACGACATTCGCCTCATCGCACCCTCCGGCTATCCGCACATCCCCGAAGCCATGCAGCGCGGCATCGAACGACTCGAGGCCGCGGGCCACCGCGTCGACGGCGTCGAGGTTCTCGAACGGCGCGACCTCCGCTTCGCGGGCACCGATGCCGAGCGGGCGGCGGATATCAACGGCCTCGGCGACCCGCGGCGTCCGCTCCCGGACGTGGTGCTGGCCATCCGCGGCGGGTACGGCGCCCATCCGCTGCTGCCCTTGCTGGATTACGACGCGCTGGGCCAGCGCCTGCGCGGGCCGCCCGTCGCGCTGATCGGCCATAGCGACTTCACGGCGCTGCAGTGCGCTCTCTTCGCGCGCGCGGGGATCGTCACCTACGGCGGCCCCATGCTCGGCCCCGACTTCGGCGCCCCGGAACTGGACGCGTTCACCTGGGAGCACCTGTGGCGCGTGCTCCGTGACGACGAGGCCGTCGGCGAGTGGGAAGCGCCGGGCGCGGGCACCCTCGCGGCCGAAGGGACGCTATGGGGCGGCAACCTCGCGATGCTCGCGGGCCTCGTCGGCTCGCCGTATTTTCCGGCCATCGACGGCGGCCTGCTGTTCGTCGAGGACATCGCCGAACCGCCGTACCGGGTGGAGCGCATGCTCTACCACCTGCTGCACGCCGGCGTGCTGGGCGCGCAGAAGGCGCTACTGGTGGGCGACTTCACTAGTTACCGGGTGGCCGAATATGACAACGGCTACGACCTCGACACGGTGTTCGAGCGCATCGCCGCGGCGGCCGGCATCCCGGTCATCCGTGGTCTGCCGTTCGGGCACGGGCCGGCCAAGCTCACCCTGCCGTTCGGGGTCGCCGGGCGCCTGCAGGTCGCCGACGGTCGCGCGACCCTCCGATTCAGCGGCCACCCCCGGCCGAAAACCTCGTAAAATACCCGGTCGCGCGGCGACCATTCCGCCCAGGATTCCCCGAACATGAAGATCATCGAAGGCGATTTCGCCACCCCCAACGGCCGCTTCGCCATCGTGGCCGGCCGTTTCAACGCGTTCGTCGTCGAACCGCTGGTCGAAGGCGCGCGTGATGCGCTGGTCCGCCACGGCGTGAAGGACGACGCGATCGACCTGATCCGCGTGCCGGGCGCGTGGGAGATCGCGCAGGCCGCCTACAAGGTCGCCAACACGGGCCAGTACGCCGCGGTGATCGGCCTCGGTGCCGTCATTCGTGGCTCGACGCCGCACTTCGACTACGTGGCCGGCGAAGCCGCCAAGGGCCTCGGCCAGGCCGCCTACGCCTCGGGCGTCCCGGTCTGCTTCGGCGTCCTGACGACCGACAGCATCGAGCAGGCGATCGAGCGTGCCGGCACAAAGGCGGGCAACAAGGGTGCCGACGCCGCGATGGTCGCCATCGAGATGACCAACCTCTACACGAAGCTCGGCCAATGACCAGCACGCCTCCGCACGGCATCGATCTCGCCGCGCGCTCGCGCGCCCGCCGCCGCGCCCTGCAGGCCCTCTACGCCTGGCAGATCGGCGGCGCGAAGATGGGCAGCGTGATCGAGCAGTTCCGCCACGAGCAGGACATGGTCGTGGCCGATCTCGAGTACTTCGAGGACATCCTGCGTGGCGTCGAGAAGCACGTGAAGGAACTCGACGACGGCATCAAGCCGTTCGTCGACCGCGAAGTCGCGCAGATCGATCCGATCGAGCTCTCGGCCCTGCGGATGGGCGCGTACGAGCTGAAATACCGGCCGGACGTGCCGTACCGCGTCGTGATCAACGAAGCGGTCGAAGCCACGAAGCGCTTCGGCGCCGACCATGGCCACAGCTATGTGAACGGCGTGCTCGACAAACTCGCGACGCACTGGCGTACGGCCGAGAAGCGATCCTGACCCCGGCGTCGCGATTCCCGCGCGCTTTCTCCTCCAAGGAAACCGCATGGAATTCGACCTGATCGACCGGATCCGCCGGCATACCGAAGTTCATCGCGACGACGTCGTCACCGGCATCGGTGACGACGCGGCGGTGGTCGCGGTACCGGCCGGCCGCGAGCTGGCGATCGCCGTCGACACCCTCGTCGCCGGCGTGCATTTCCCGCACGGCACCGACCCGGCCGATATCGGCTGGAAGGCGCTGGCCGTGAATCTTTCCGATCTCGCCGCGATGGGCGCCACGCCCGCGTGGGCGCTGCTCGCCCTGTCGACGCCCGATGGCGACGAGGCGTTCTTCGATGGCCTCGCGCGTGGCTTCGCGGAACTGGCGACGCCTTACCGGCTCGCGCTCATCGGCGGCGACACCACGCGTGGCCCCCTGACGGTCACGGTGGCCGTCCACGGCTTCAGCGCACCGGGCGAGGCGCTGCTGCGCTCGGGTGCCCGCGTGGGCGACGTCGTCATGGTCACCGGCACGCTCGGCGATGCCGCCGCGGGGCTGCGCTGCCTCGCCGAGGCCGACCCGGCACCCTATGCGTCGCTGATCGAACGCCTCAACCGGCCGACGCCGCGCGTCTCGGCGGGCCAGGCGTTGCGTGGCGTCGCCACCGCCTGCATCGACATCTCGGACGGCCTCGTCGCCGACCTCGGCCACATCTGCGCCGCGAGCGGCGTGGGCGCGGATATCGACGCGCCGATGCTGCCGCGGTCGTCCGGCCTGCTCACGCATTTCGCCGACGTCGACGCGCTCGATTTCGCGCTGGGCGGTGGCGACGACTACGAGTTGTGCTTCACCGTCCCCGCGGATCGCGCGGGCGAGGTCGGTGCCACGCTCGCGCGCCTCGGCTGCGGAGCGACGCGCATCGGCCGCATCGTCGAGGGAGCGGGCGTGCGCGTGCTGGACGGCGGCGGCGCGGCGTTCGAACCCACGCGTGCCGGCTGGAACCATTTCGCCGCATGAGCACGAAATACGTCCTCGATCCGGCGGATCGGCGCCGCCTGCTCGCGACGCCCGCGGGCTGGCTCGCCACGGGATTCGGATCGGGTCTGACGCCGAAGGCGCAGGGCACGTTCGGTTCCCTCGCCGCGATCCTGCCGTGGCTCTTCCTTCGCGATCTCACCGTCATCGCCTGGCTGGGCGTGATCGTCGTCGCCTTCGCCATCGGCGTCGCGGCGTGTGACGCGGCCGGGCGGATCCTCGGCGTCGCGGATCACCGCAGCCTCGTCTGGGACGAATTCGTCGGCCAGTGGATCGCGCTGCTGCCGGCGTTGCACGGCCCCTGGTGGTCGATCGTTCTCGGATTCGCGCTGTTCCGCCTGTTCGACGTCTGGAAGCCGTGGCCGATCGGCTGGTTCGACCGTCGCGTGAAGGGCGGCTTCGGCGTGATGCTCGACGATCTCATCGCGGGCGTCTTCGCCGCCGTCGTCCTGTTCCTGACCCTCCACTTCATCGCCTAGGAGTTTCCGCCATGGAATACCGTCGTCTCGGTTCGACCGGCCTCAAGGTCTCCGCGCTGTCCTACGGTGCCTGGGTGACGTTCGGTCGGCAGGTGGGCCGCTCGGAAGCGCGCGAGCTGATCGCGCTGGCGTACGACCATGGCGTGAACTTCTTCGACAACGCCGAGACGTACAACGCCGGCGACGCCGAGAGGCTGATGGGCGACGTGATCGCCGACCTGCGCCTGCCGCGCGACGCTTACAGCGTTTCCAGCAAGGTGTACTTCGGCGCGACGACCGACCCGAAGCCCACACAGCGGGGGCTGTCGCGCAAGCATGTGTTCGACGCCTGCCATCAGGCGTTGCAGCGACTGCGCGTCGATTACCTCGACATGTATTTCTGCCATCGCGCGGATCCGGAGACGCAGATCGAAGAGACCGTGCTGGCGATGGACGCGCTCGTGCGCCAGGGCAAGGTGATGTACTGGGGCACGAGCGAGTGGTCGGCCGAGCAGATCGAGGAAGCCCACCGCGTCGCGCGCGAGCGCAACCTGATCGCGCCGTCGATGGAACAGCCGCAGTACAACCTGCTGCATCGCGAACGCGTCGAGCGCGAATACGCGTCCCTGTACGAAACCTATGGCATGGGCACCACGATCTGGTCGCCGCTCGCCTCGGGCCTGCTCACCGGCAAGTACAACGACGGCGTGCCGGACGATTCGCGGCTGGGTCATCCGGATTACGCGTGGCTGCGCGACGCGTTGCTCGAAAACGATGGCGCTCGCCTGAAGGCCGTGCGGGCGCTGGCGCCTATCGCCGCCGACCTCGGCATCCCCCTTGCCCGCCTCGCACTCGCGTGGTGCCTGAAGAATCCGCACGTCTCCACGGTGATCCTCGGCGCGAGCCGCACCGCCCAGCTGGCGGAAAACCTCAAGGCGCTGGATGCCGTGCCGCTGCTGGACGACGCGGTGATGGCGCGTATCGCCGCGGCGCTCTGAGCTGCCCTGCCTACCGAAGGGTGGGAGCCGATCGTATCGGCGACAGGGTGCTCGCGCGGGGATCGCCGATACGATCGGCTCCCACCCTCTGGTAGCGAGTCAGATATCGCCGTAGATCGCCTGTAGCGCCGCGATCGCCGCGAGACCGGCCGTTTCGGTGCGCAGGATGCGTGGTCCGAGTCGAAGACCGGTGAAGCCGGACGCGGCGAGTGCCGAGCGGTCGCGCTCGCCGAAACCGCCTTCCGGGCCGATGGCGAGGATGGCGGCGTCCACGGTTCCGAGTTCCGACGGGCGCGTCGTGCCTTCCGGCAGGAGGGCGAGGCGCATCGGGCCGCCCTCGTCGAGTGATTTGAGCCACGCCGCCAGCGGGATCGCGGGCTCCACCACCGGTACCGTCGCGCGTCCCGACTGCTCGCATGCGCTGGCGGCCACGGCGCGCCAGTGGATCAGGCGTTTCTCCGCGCGCGCCGCGTCGAGCTTCACTTCCGAGCGCTCGGTGACGATGGGCACGATCCGGGCGATGCCCAGCTCCGTCGCCTTCTGCACGATGAGATCCATCTTCTCGCCGCGCGCCACGCCCTGTGCGAGCGTGAGGCGAAGGGGCGACTCGTTCGTCACTTCACGACCCACGCCGACCGAAGCCACGACCTCGCGCTTGCCGACGCTGGCGAGCGTGGCGTCGTATTCCATGCCATCGTGCCCGGAGAAAAGCACCACCGGCGCGCCCGCTTCCAGCCGCAGCACGCGTGCGACGTGCTCGCCGGCCTGGGCGGGCAGGGTGATGTCCGCGCCGCTCGCGAGCGGTGCGTCGACGTGGATGCGGATGGTGCGCATGGCGGAACCTTCTGTCACGGAACGTGCATTGTAGCCAGCGACCGCGGCCGTTATCGTCGGGCGGTACGCCTGATGGAGTCCCCCATGCCGATCGTCTGGTACTTCGATTTCGTATCGCCGTTCGCGTGGCTGCAATGGCCGTCGGTCCGCGAGCTGGCCGCGACGCGCGAGGTATCGCTGCGTCCGATCCTCTTCGGCGCGCTGCTGAAGCAGATGGACCACCGGGGCCCCGCCGAAATCCCGCGCAAGCGCGAGTTCACGTACCGCTACGCGCACTGGCGTGCCCGGCAGGCGGGCATGCCGCTGACGTTTCCGCCGACCCATCCCTTCAACCCGCTGCCGGCCCTGCGCCTCGCGATCGCGGCGGGTACCACCATCGGGGCCGTCGGCGCGATCTTCGACTGGATCTGGGCGCATGGCCGCGCCGCCGACACGCCGGAGGCGATCGCACCCCTAGCGGCGTCGCTCGGCATCGACGATGTGGGCGGGGCGCTTTCGACACCCGAGGTGAAGGCGGCGCTCCAGGCCAATTTCGAACACGCGATGCGCCAGCAGGTGTTCGGCGTGCCGACGCTCGCGATCGGCGAGGAGCTGTTCTGGGGCGCCGACGCGCACGCCTTCGCGCTGGATTACCTCGCCGACCCCGGCCTGTTCGACGAGGGCGAGATGGCGCGCCTCGGCACGCTACCCGTCGGTCTCTCCCGACTCTAGGCCACCGCTTTCGCGATGCCCGCGATCGCCGTATCGACCATGAAGTCGATCTCGTCCTCCGTGACGACGTAAGGCGGCATGAAGTAGACGATGTTGCCGAGCGGGCGTAGCAGCGCGCCGTGCTCGAGGCCGTGGCGGTAGACGCGAAGACCGCGCCGGTCCGCGGCGGGGAACGGCGTGCGCGCGGCCTTGTCGGCGACGAGCTCGATGGCGGCGATCATGCCCGTCTGGCGCACGTCGCCGACGTGCGGATGATCCGCCAGCGGCGCGATGCGCGTGGCCATGTGCGCGGCGAGCGCACGGTTGCGCTCCAGCACGGGGTCGTCGCGAAAGATCTTCAGCGTCGCCGTCGCCGCGCGGCAGGCGAGCGGGTTGCCGGTGTAGCTGTGCGAGTGCAGGAATGCCTTGCCGGCCGCGTATTCGGCGTAGAAGGCCTGGTAGACATCCTGCGTCGTCAGGACCGCCGAGAGCGGGAGGAACCCCCCCGTGAGCCCCTTCGACAGGCACATGAAATCGGGCGAGACGCCGGCCTGCTCGCACGCGAACAGGGTGCCCGTGCGGCCGAAGCCCACGGCAATCTCGTCGGCGATGAAGTGCACGCCGAACTCGTCGCAGAGCGCGCGCAGGCCCGTGAGATACGAGGCGTCGTACATGCGCATGCCGCCCGCGCACTGCACCAGCGGCTCGACGATGACGGCGCAGGTCTCATGCGCGTGGCGCTCCAGGATCGCGCGCATCTCGCCGAGGCGCCGCGCGGCGATCTCGCTCGGCGATTCGCCGGGTTCGCCTTCGTACGTGTCCGGCGAGGGCGCGAGTTCCGGCGTGAGGAGCAGCGGAGCGTAGGTCTTGCGGTAGAGCGCCACGTCGCTGACGGAGAGCGCGCCCAGCGTCTCGCCGTGGTAGCTGCCCGTGAGCGCGATGAAGCGGGTCTTCTCTCCATGGCCGCGATTGAGCCAGTAATGGAAGCTCATCTTCAGCGCGACCTCGATGGCCGCGGACCCGTTGTCGGCGAGGAACACGCGCTCGAGGCCGGGCGGCGTGATGCGCACGAGTTCCTCGGCGAGTTCGACGGCGGGCTCGTGGGTGAACCCCGCGAAGATCACGTGCTCCAGGCGGTCGAGCTGGTCCTTGAGCGCCGCGCCGATCCGGGGTTCGGCGTGGCCGAAGAGATTCGTCCACCACGAGCTCACGGCGTCGAGGTAGCGCTTGCCGTCGGCGCCCACCAGCCACGCCCCTTCGCCGCGCACGACGGGTACCATGGGCAGGGTTTCGTGGTCGTGCATCTGGGTGCACGGGTGCCAGAGGACGGAGAGGTCGCGGGCGACGAAGGCGTCGCTCGCCGGGGACGTGAAAAGGGCATCGGTCATCCGCCCATGATCGCCCCGCGTTCTTCCGTGCTCAAGTCGAGAGGTGAGGTGATGGTTTGAGAGGGTTTCGTTGGTTCGCCGCGATCGTCGTGCTCCTCGTGGCCGCCGCGGGTGTCTTCTACTGGTTCCTGCCGGCCGGGATCGCGGTACCGCTGCTGGCGCGCAAGGCGCCGGGCCTGGTGCTGGGCGACCTCTCCGGCACGCTCTGGGACGGCCGCGCGGGTCGCGTCGCCACGGCCGACGGGCGGGAACTCGGTGCCGCGACCTGGCGTCTCGGGCGTGACGCGATCCTGGGCCGCATCCACCTCGATCTTCACCTGGACGGCCGCGCCGGCCGGTTCGACGGTCACCTCGACCGCACCGGACCGGATGCCGTGACGTGGTCCGCCGTCGATTTCCGCCTCGACGCGGCGGCGGTGGCCGCCGCCATGATGCCGGCCGGCACGGTGCCCGCGGGCGTGGTCGAAGGGCGCGTTCCCCGAGCCGAGCTGCAGGGCAACTGGCCGGTCGCGCTGGACGCGGACGTCGCGTGGCGCAAGGCGTCCGTGCGCACGCCCGAAGGGGACGTGACGCTGGGTGGCATCGCCCTGAAGGCGAACGTCGCCTCGGGCGTCATGCGCGCCACCGTGGGCGACGATGGCTCCGGCTCGCTGGCCGTGGACGCGGTGCTCGCCGCGTCGCCCCTCGGCTGGCGGATGGAAGGAAAGCTCGTCCCCCGCGTGTCCGACAGCGCGCTGACGCGTCTGATCGCCCGTTTCGGCCCCGTGGCCCGGGACGGTTCCGTCAACCTGCAACGCAAGGCGGGCCTCGCGCCCCGGATCGAGCCATGACCGACATTCTCGACAAGGCGCTGGGCGCCGCGCGCGACGCGGCCGGTGCGGCCGCGGAGATCATCCTGCATTACTGGCGCGCCGGCGTGGACGTGATCGTCAAGGGCGACGACACGCCCGTGACCGTCGCGGACCGCGAAGCCGAACTCGCGATCCGCGGCATCCTCTCCGCCGCTCTGCCCGAGGCGGGCATCTACGGCGAGGAGTACGGCGCGGACGATACCTCGCGCGAGTACCTGTGGCTGGTCGATCCGCTCGACGGCACCAAGAGCTTCGTGCGCAGGACGCCGTTCTTCTCCACGCAGATCGCGCTGATGCATCGCGGCGAGCTCGTGCTCGGCGTGTCGTCGGCGCCGGTCTACGGCGAACGCATGTGGGCCGTGCGGGGGCGCGGCGCCTACTTCGACGGCGAACGCGTCCAGGTCGCCTCCACGGCGGCGATGCGCGACGCGTCGATCTCCACCGGCAACGTGAAAACGCTGACCGGCGACGCGCGCTGGAACGCGCTCGGCGCCATGATCCGCGACAGCAACCGCATTCGTGGTTACGGCGATTTCTGCCACTACCACCTGCTGGCGCGCGGCGGCCTCGACCTCGTGGTGGAATCCGACGTGAGCATCCTCGACGTGGCGGCGCTCGCGGTCATCGTGCGCGAGGCGGGCGGCGTCTTCACCGACATCCACGGCGGGGCACTGACCCTCGAATCGCGCAGCGTGCTCGCCGGAACCCCGGCCATCCACGCGGAAGCGCTCGCGAGGCTGACCGGCGCTACAATCGACCGATGAACAAACGACCGACGATCCTCGCGACGCGCGACGCGCCCGACAGTGCCCTCCGCAAGGCCGAAGAGGTCGACCTGGAGTTCTCGAACGGCGAGCGCCGCACGTACCAGCGGCTGAAGGGCAGCGGGTTCGGCGCGGTGCTGATCGTCGCGATGCGCGACCCGGAAACGGTGCTGCTGGTGCGCGAATACGGCGTGGGCGTCGATCGCTACGAGCTGGGTGTGCCGAAAGGCCGCCTCGACCGCGACGAGACGGCCGAGCAGGGCGCGGATCGCGAGCTGAAGGAAGAAGTCGGCTACGGCGCGCGCAAGCTGAAGATCCTCGGCACGCTGTCGATGTCGCCTTCCTACATGACCCATCTCGCGCACGTCGTGCTGGCGGAGGATCTCTATCCGGAGCGGCTGCAGGGCGACGAGCCGGAAGAGCTCGAAGTGGTGCCTTGGCGCATCGACAACCTGCACGAACTGATCGCCCGCGACGACGTCACGGAAGGCCGCTCCATCGCGGCGCTGTTCATGGCTCGCGAGTATCTCGCCGGCCGCTACCGCCCCGCGTGAGCGTGCCGCTCGACCAGTGGCTCGATCCCGTCTGCGCGATCGCGCGCCGTGCGGCCGACGCGATCCTCGCCGTCTACGCGCAGGAGTTCGAGGTGATCTGCAAGGAGGACGATTCGCCGGTCACCGCCGCCGATCTCGCCGCCCAGCGGGTCATCGAGGAAGGTCTGCACGCACTGGCGCCGGGCATTCCCGTGATTTCCGAGGAAGCCCTCGCGGCGCCGTGGTCCGAGCGGCGCACGTGGCGTCGGCACTGGCTGGTGGATCCGCTCGACGGCACGCGCGAGTTCGTCAAGCGCAACGGCGAGTTCACCGTGAACATCGCGCTCATCGAGGATCACCGCAGCGTGCTCGGCGTGGTGCTCGCGCCCGTCACCGGCGATCTGTACGCCGCCACGCGTGGCGCGGGCGCCTGGCGCCAGCGCATGCCCGAAGGTCCACGCGAGCGCCTCGCCACGCGACGTGCCGACGGTCTGCTGATGGTGACGGGCAGCCGTTCCTACGGCACGGGTCGCACGATGGCGCTGCTCGACCGTCTCGGCGAGCATGAAACCTTCGCGCTGGGCTCGTCGCTGAAATTCTGCGTGATCGCCCGCGGCGAGGCCGACATCTACCTGCGCCTCGGCGCGACGTCCGAATGGGACACCGCGGCGGCGCAGTGCGTGCTCGAAGAAGCCGGCGGCGCGGTGCTGGATCTCGCGGGGCGTCCGTTCCGTTACAACACGCGCGATTCGCTCATCAATCCGGAATTCATCGCCTGCGGCGACACGACGGTGGACTGGGCCGCGCGCCTCATCGATCCCGAGGACGACGCGTGACGCGCCACGTCGAGGAACTGATCGCGATCATGGCCCGTCTGCGCGATCCGGTGAACGGATGCTCGTGGGACGTTCGCCAGTCCTTCGCCACCATCGCGCCCTATACGATCGAGGAAGCGTACGAAGTCGCCGACGCCATCGATCGCGGCGACATGCACGACCTGCGCGACGAGCTCGGCGACCTGCTGCTGCAGGTGGTGTTCCACGCGCGCATGGCGGAAGAGGCCGGCGATTTCGCGTTCGGAGACGTCGTGGCCGCGATCTGCGACAAGATGGAGCGGCGTCATCCGCACGTGTTCGGCGACGTCACGCACGAGAGCGACGCGGCGCGTTCACGCGACTGGGATCGCCTGAAAGCCGAGGAGCGCGCCGCGAAGGGCGGCGAAGATACCAGCGCCCTGGCCGGTATCTCGCGTGGCCTGCCGGAATGGCAGCGCGCGGTGAAGCTGCAAAAGCGCGCGGCCAACGTCGGATTCGACTGGCCGGACCACCGGCCGGTGCTCGACAAGATCGCCGAAGAGATCGAGGAAGTGCGGCACGAGTTCGATCACGGCGCCGACGAGGAACGCCTCGCGGACGAGATCGGCGACGTCCTTTTCGTGGCGGCGAATCTCGCGCGGCATGCGAAGGTGGACGTATCGCGCGCGCTGCGCGGCGCCAATGCGAAGTTCGAACGTCGCTTCCGCGCGATGGAGGCGATCGCGGCGTCCGAAGGACGCGAACTGTCATCGTATTCGCTCGAAGCGCAGGAGGCGCTGTGGGCGCGGGTGAAGCGCGAGGGTGCGTGACTTCGCAGATGCGATCGACTCCCGCCGGTCCGTCGGCTGGATGAAAGAACGGGGCCCGAAGGCCCCGTTCCTGTCACGCCTTACTTGCTGGACGTGCCGCCCGCCGAAGCGCGCTGCTGCATCCGCTGCCTGAAGGCTTCCATCTCCTGGTGACGCTTCTGGTCCTGGGCGAGGCTCTCGTCCAGGCTCTTGCGCATCGTCGCGATCGCCGCGTCGACGTTCTGCGGCTGCATCTGCGCGCGGGCCAGGTGGCGATAAGCGTAGTCGCGGACCTTCGGGTTCTGCGACTTGGCCAGCACCTCGTTGTAGAGCGCCGGCAGTTCCTTGCTGCGGCCGCTGGTCACGTACAGGCGCTCCAGGGCGCGGAGATCGCCGATCACGCCGCCGCGTTCGCCGTCGCGGCCGTGGCGGGCCCAGCCGCCGTGGTCGCCACGACCGTGGTCGCGGTCGCCGTGGCCCCACTTCGGGCCCTGCTGCGGCGGTGCCGGCTGGCTGGAGCGCGCCGTCGGTGCGGCGGGGGCCTGCGGGGCGGCATCCTGCGCATACGCGAAGGCGGCCGAGCCGGCGAGGAGGAGGGAAGCGGCACTGGCGAGAAGGGTCTTGCGTTGCATAGGGTGTCTCCCGGTTGGACTTGCACGGGGAAAAACGTGCCGGCCCGGACGCGGTTGACGACGCCGTTGCCATCCGCTCAGGTTCGTGAGGACGTGCGGTTGCAACCTTTTCGCGCGTAGCGGCATCCATCACCGGCACACCGCCTTCCACGATAGGGGATCACCCAATGCGTTCTCTGCTTCTCGCTTCGCTCCTGCTGCTGCCCGCCGTCGCCATGGCCGACGAGCCGCCGTGCAAGTTTTCCGCCGACCGCAACCTCGACCTGGACCTGCGCGACGTCCGCTCGGTCCGCTTCGCCGTCAACAGCAACGATCTGCACGTGACCGGTGGCGCGGCGTCCGGCAAGGGGACTGTACGTGGCAAAGCCTGCGCGTCCGACCAGGAGGCGCTCGGCGATCTGGTCGTGACGCAGAGCAAGGAGGGCGATGCGCTGATCGTCGAACTGACGAACAAGCACAACGGCTGGTCCGGCTTCGGCGACCACTACGCGAATCTCCGCGTGGAGGCGAGCGTGCCGGCGAACATGCCCGTCTACGTGCGCGTGGGGTCGGGCGACGCGAAAGCCCGCGGTGTGCAGCTGGCGGAAGCCAGCGTCGGATCGGGCGACTTCGAGGCGCGCGATACCACCGGTTCCTTCCGCGGCAAGGTCGGGTCGGGCGACATGACGCTGGAGGGTTCCGGCCCGGTCCAGATCGATACCATCGGCTCGGGCGATTTCGCCGCCCGTCGCGTCAACGGCGACGTACGCATCGGTTCGGTCGGGTCGGGCGAGGCGAAGCTCGCCGACGTCACGGGCAACGTCGAGGTCGGCACGGTCGGCTCCGGCGACGTGGACGTCGACGGCGTGCGCGGCAACTTCACGGTGCGCAGCCTGGGCAGCGGCGACATCGACCAGAAGGGCGTGACGGGCCGCGTCGACATTCCGAAGGAGCGGTAACGAGCCGCGTCGTTCGACGAAATCTGCATCCTCGTGACACTATGATCCGCCATCCC
The DNA here is from genome assembly GCF_900111665.1 of Luteibacter sp. 329MFSha. Classification (NCBI taxonomy): domain Bacteria; kingdom Pseudomonadati; phylum Pseudomonadota; class Gammaproteobacteria; order Lysobacterales; family Rhodanobacteraceae; genus Luteibacter; species Luteibacter sp. 329MFSha. The sequence continues at coordinate 566,161 of NZ_FOJE01000002.1, forward strand.
CCGGCAGGATCCGTTCGATGACGTGGTTGCCCGATTCGCTGCGTCACCTGCGCCGCGACCTTCTGTTCCTTGTGCTGCTCGGCCTCGCGATCGTCTTCGCGATGGCGTTGCCGGGCCGGCTGCGCGAGTGGCCCGGCCTCGTGGACTGGCCGACCATCGGCGCCCTGACCGGCCTGCTCGTGCTGACCAAGGGTGTGGAAAGCAGCGGTGCGCTGGACATCGCGGGCCGCTGGCTGATCGATCGCACGTCGACGCGACGCGTCGCGGCGCTCGGCCTCGTCGCCGCGACGGCGCTGCTGTCGATGCTGCTCACGAACGATGTCGCGCTGTTCGTGATGGTGCCGCTGACCTTGAGCATGTGCCGCATCGCGCGCATGCCCGCGACGCGGCTCGTCGTCTTCGAGGCGCTCGCGGTGAACGCCGGCTCGATGCTCACGCCGATCGGCAATCCGCAGAACCTGTTCCTCTGGCAGCAGTGGAACAACGGGTTCGGCGCGTTCGTCTGGACGATGCTCCCGCTGTCCGGGATCGCGCTGGCGTTGCTGCTGGCGCTGACCGCGGCGGCGTTTCCGTCGTCGCCGCTCGAAGTGCACGAACGCGGCGACGACGGCGTCGATCGCACGATGCTCCTGGCGGCCGCCGTGCTCTACATACCCTTCATCCTGCTCGCGGACCTGCGCCACGTGGGATGGGGACTGGCCGGCGTGCTGGCCGTCTTCCTCGTGCTGCGTCGGCGCGTCGTCGCCAGCATCGACTGGGGCCTGCTGCTGACCTTCGTCCTCATGTTCATCGACCTGCGCCTGCTCGCGGGCCTCGACGCCGTGCGCTCGTTCGTCGCCGGCCTGGGGCTGGACCAGGCGACGCACCTCTACGCCACCGGTGCGCTGGCGTCGCAGGCCGTGAGCAACGTGCCCGCGGCGATCCTGCTCGCGGAGTATTCGCACGACTGGCGCGTGATCGCGTTCGGCGTGAACGTGGGCGGCTTCGGCCTTCTGCTGGGATCGCTCGCGAACCTCATCGCCCTGCGGCTGCTCGGCGAGCGCAAGGCGTATGGCAGCTTCCACCTGTGGTCGCTGCCGTTCTTCGCGGTGATGGGGCTCGTCGGCTGGCTCCTGCTGTAGGAGCGCTCAGGCCTTGCGCGTGCCCTGCGCGCCGGTGTTGCTGTTGCCGCGGTCGTACGCCTTGATGAAGTCGCGCACGTCCGGGTAGACGATGTCGCGCCAGCGGCGGCCGCTGAAGATGCCGTAATGCCCGGCGCCTTCGACCGTGATGTGCTTGCGACGCTTCTTCGCGATGCCCTTGCACAGGCCGTGCGCCGCTTCGGTCTGGCCCGGACCCGAGATGTCGTCGAGCTCGCCTTCGATGGTGAGGAGCGCGGTGTCCTTGATCTTCGCCGGCTGCACCAGCTCGCCGTGGACTTCCCACGTGCCCTTGGGCAGGCGGTGTTCCTGGAACACGGTTTCGATCGTGTCGAGGTAGTACTCGGCGGGCATGTCGAGCACCGCGTTGTACTCGTCGTAGAACTTGCGATGCGCTTCGGCGTCGTCGAGGTCGCCCTTGCGCAGGTTCTCGTAGAAATCCCAATGCGACATCACGTGGCGGCTGGGATTCATCGCCAGGAAGCCCGCATGCTGCAGGAAGCCCGGATACACGTCGCGGCCGGCGCCGGGATACTGGTACGGCACCTTGTGGATCAGCTGGTTGCGGAACCACGACAGCGGGCGCGTGGTCGCGAGGTTGTCCACGCTGGTGGGGCTCTTGCGCGTGTCGATCGGGCCGCCCATCAGCGTGAGCGTGGCGGGCGTGGTCTCGCCGCGCGCCGCCATCAGCGACACGGCGGCGAGCACCGGCACGGTCGGCTGGCAGACCGACACCACGTGCGCGCGATGCGCGCCCACGTGGCGGATGAATTCCTCGATGTACGACACGTAGTCGGCGAGCGAGAACGAGCCTTCGTCCAGCGGAATCATGCGCGCGTCGACCCAGTCGGTGATGTACACCTTGTGGTCGCGCAGCAGCGTGCGGACGGTGTCGCGCAGCAGGGTGGAGTGGTGTCCGGAGAGCGGCGCCACCACCAGCACGGCCGGGTCGTTCTTCATCCGGTCGACGGTGGCCTGGTCGTCGGAGAAGCGCTTGAAGCGCTTCAGCGTGCAGAACGGCTTGGCCATGGAGACCTGCTCGACGATCGCGACGTCATGCCCGTGCGCATGGACGCTGTGGATGTCGAAGGCGGGCTTCTCGTACGCCTTGCCGAGCCGGTACATGAGTTCGTAGCCGGCGGCGGCTCGGTCGGCACCCGGGACGCGGGCGAAAGGGCTGGCGATATCGCCGAACATCTTCGCCCCGGCCTCGGCCCAGTACGACAGCGGGCTGAGCATGGAGCGTTGCCATTCGTGCATCAGATAGAGCATGCCGCGTGCTTCCGGGGACGGGAAAGGTGGCGCATCATAACCAGTTGCGCCGCGCCATGTGTAAAGCCTCTGTTTTTGCTCGATTTAGGCTCCGGTCTTGCGGCAGACCAGCAGTACCTCGTCGACCCCGGGGCCCGGTGCGAAGCCGGGTGTGAAGGTCAACGGCTTCTGGAAACGGACCCCGAGCGGCATGAACACCCGGTTGTACCACCACATCGCGCGCGCCCGCTGGTGCGTGAGGAAATACTGGCCGAGGTCGAGCAGCCGGGAGGATTTCGGCTGCATGCCGTACACGGCGCTGCGCTCGATGACGAACCCGTGGCGGGCCAGCAGGTCGCGGATCGCCTCCGGCTCGTACCGGCGGTAGTGCCCGACGAATTCGTCGAAGGCGGTCCAGGCGTTCGGGTCCAGCGGCACGGATAGCAGCAGCCGCGCATCCGGTTCGGCGACACGGGAAAGTTCGCCCAGCGCGCCTTCGTCGTCCACGACGTGCTCGAGGATGTCGAACGCGCACACGAAGTCGAACGACGCGTCGCGAAACGGCAGGGCGCCGATCATCGCGTTGGCGACGCGCGCGCCGTGCCGGCCGAGTTCGGCGAGCGCGGGCAGGCTCAGATCGACGAACTGCGTGCCGGGGAGGGGCAGGCGGGGACGCAGGCCGGGCGCGACCTCCAGCCGGCGCGACGTTTGCGCGGCGATCTCCGCCACCAGCGGCCAGGTGTTGAAGCGCTCCGGCGAGAACAGCTTCGCGTCCGACCACAGCGCGTCGTAGAAGCGCTTGTTGCTGCCGATGAGGTCGGCGTCGGTCCGCGGCGCGGGCTTCTCCGAGGTGAACGATGCGATGGTCATGCGATACCTCGGATGGATGGGACGAACTAGCGCAGTCGCGCCAGCTCGCGCAGCAGGGGAAGCCGGCGGACGCGGACCGCGGTGGCGCGGAACACGGCGTTGGCGAGCGCGGGAGCCGCCGAGGGTACACCGACGACGCTCGCACCGGACGGATCCGCGGCGGACGACACGATCACCGTCTCGACCTCGTACGGCAGGGGCGCCGTCGGGGCGATGGGATAGTCGCGGAATCCGGTCTGCTGCACCTTACCGTCCTTCACCGTGATGGCGAGGTTGAGGGCGGTGGACAGCGCATCCATGGTGGCGCCCTGCAGCTGGGCTTCGAGACCCAGCGGATTGATCGCGCGGCCCACGTCGGCCACGCACACGACCCGGCGGATGTCGATGCCGTCGTTGGTCGGCGCGACCTCGACGGCATGCGCCACGTAGGCGCCGAACACGTAGGCGCAGGCGATGCCCAGGCCGTTCTCGCTGCGCAGCCAGCGGCTCCAGTCGAGTTTGTCTGCCGCGAGACGCAGCACGTTGGCCATGCGTGCCGTATCGATCGGGCCGCCGCGGCCGCCGTAGGGTAGCTGGCGTGGATCGCCGAGCAGCGCGAGGCGGAAGTCGAGCGGGTTGGCCTTCACCGCGTGCGCGAGTTCGTCGATGAAGCTCTCGCTGGCGAACGTCGGCGTGACGTGTGGCGAACCGCGCCACTCGCCGCGCTGGAGCTTCGACGGCAACGGATACCAGTCGCTGCGGAAGTTCGGCACGAGGCCCGCGGGCAGGGCGTCGGCGACGAGCTCCGACTGCCACAGGCGGTTTTCCGGCGTGCCGCGCCCCGCGAGCGCCGACGGGCTCGCCATGCGCTGGTGCCAGCCCACGATGGCCTTCTTGCGATCGAGCGACGCGTTGAGGCGATGCACGGCCATCGGGCGGTAGAAGTCGCGCGCCAGGTCGTCGTCGCGTGTCCAGAGCACTTTCACCGGGCGGTTGCGGATCTCGTCGGGCTTCTTCGCCAGCGCGATCGCCATGGCCTCCGCGACGTAATCGGCTTCGAGCCTGCGCCCGAAACCGCCGCCGCCGCGCGGCACCTGGATGTCGATCTGTTCCGGGCGGAACCCGGTCATGCGCTGCACTACCGCGTAGACCTGGCGCGGCGACTGCGTCGCGGCGATCACGGTCACGCTGGTGTCGGGGTCGAGGCGCACCACGCAGTTGGGCGTCTCCGCCGTCGCATGCGCGATCCACGGCTGGAAGTACGTGGCTTCCAGCGCGCGGGCCGCTTTCTTGCGCGCGGCGAGGACATCGCCGTCGTTGCGCACGGTGCTCGGCACGACCGCTTCGTCGGCGAACGCCTCGAGTGCCTTCTGCTCGAGCGCGGACGTCGCGGGTTCCGGCTCGTCGCCGGCTTTCCAGGTCGCCTTCAGCGCGGCGCGTCCGGACAGCGCGGACCAGGTGTCGCGGGCCAGCACCGCGAGGGCGGGGGCCTGCGCCGCGAGTCCGGCCGGTTGTCCTGCTTCCGGCGTGATGTCGATGACGTCGTAGACGCCCGGGATCTTCTTCGCGGCCTCGCGATCGGCGCCGTCGAGCGTGCCGCCGGGGTACGGGCAGCGCGCGAGCACGGCGATCACCGGGTCGCCGATCGTCTCGTCGAACGCGTAGCGCAGCGTGCCCGTGACGGCGGCACGCGCGTCGACGTCGCCGGCCGGCTGGCCGACGAGGCGGTAACGATCGGACGACTTCAGCGGCGGTGGCGTGGACGGCGCGTCGATGGTCGCGGCCGTCGACGCGAGGTCGGCGTAGGAAAGGCGGCGGCCGTCGGCGGTGATGGCGAAGCCGTTCTCGCCGCGCAGCTGGTCGGCCGGCAGGCCGAGCCGGCGCGCGGCGGCCTGCAGGAGCAGCCAGCGGCCGAGGGCGCCGGCCTGGCGCAGGTCGGCCCAGGCGGCCGGGATGCTGGTGGCGTCGCCGCTGCGCTGGCGGCCGTAGGTGAAATTCGGCTGGCCATTGCCCGGCGTGATGCCCAGGCCGAGCGGTTCGACGATCACTTGCGACCAGTCGGCGTCGAGTTCCTCGGCGATGATGCGGGCCAGCGAAGTGGCGGTGCCCTCGCCGTTGTCGGGATCGCGCACGCCGATGTAGATGCGCCCGTCCGCGGCGATGCGCAGGTAGGGGCCCACCTGGGACCACGCGTCGCCGAGCAGTCCGAGCGGCGGCGGCCGATCCACGGCCCCGACCGTGCCGACGCCGATGACGAGCGCGCCGGCGGTGCCGGCGGCGTACTTGAGGAAACGGCGGCGCGAGAGACGGACCTCGCCGCTCATGCCTTCGGTTCCTTCATGGCGGAGGCGGCGCGCTTGATCGCCTTGCGGATGCGGCCATAGCTGCCGCAGCGGCACAGGTTTCCGATCCGGTCGATGTCGGCGTCCGAGGGGTTCTTCTGGCGCGAGAGCAGGTCGACGGCGGCCATGATCTGGCCGGGCTGGCAGAAGCCACACAGGATGGCGTCCTCGTCGATCCACGCCTGCTGCACCGGGTGCAGGGTGCCGTCGGCGGCGGCGAGGCCCTCGACGGTGGTGACGCGCTTGCCGGGCAGTTTTTCCATCTTGGTCTGGCAGGCGGCGACCGCCTTGCCGTCGACGATGACGGTGCAGAAGCCGCAGTCGCCCTGGTCGCAACCGTATTTCGCGCCGGTCAGGCGCAGGACGTCGCGCAGGTACCACAGCAGCGGCATGTCCTTCGCGCCGGTGTGCCGGTAGCGTTTGCCGTTGACGATCAGGTCGATACCTTCACGTACCGCGTTGGGCGCCGGCTGACTGGCGTCCTGGCGGGTCGGGGCGGGTACGGGCGACGTCGGGCCTTGCTGTGCCATCTGCTTTCCTCAGCTGAACCGGGCCATTGTGGCATCCGTGCCCGGGATCAGCGAGCGACTTTACTGAACAGGTGTCGCCACACCGCGTAGACAGGGAGTCCCGCGAGGACCACGGCGCACACGACGGCCGCGCTCGCGGGCTTGTCCCAGGCATAGGCGACCACCACCGCGATCACCACGGCGAGGAAGGTCAGCGGCAGCAGCGGGTAGGCGGGAGTGACGAACGCGGGGCGCCCGGCCGAGTGGCGGCGATACCAGAATAGCGTGGCGATGGTGACCGCGTAGGCGGCCCAGTCGCCGAAGGTCGCGAAATCGAGAAGCTGGCCGTAGTTGGCGACCAGCACGAGGACGATGGCCCAGACGGAGAGCGCCATCAGCGCGATGTTCGGAGTGCGGTAGCGCGGATGCAGCTTCGCGACGCTGGCGAAGAACAGGCCGTCGTCGCCCATCACCTGGAGCACGCGCGCGCCGGCGACGAGCGTGATGTTGCAGAAGCCGAGCGTCGAAATCGCGATGCCGATGGCGATGAGCTTCGCGCCCGCCCCGCCGAACACGCGGCTCATCACGTCGGCGGCCGGCGCCTGGCTCGTGGCGAGGCCGTCGTGACCGAGCACGGCGAGGTACGCGTAATTGGTCAGGACGTACGCGGCGATCACCACCAGCATGCCGAGGATCAGGGCGCGCGGCAGCGTGCGCTGCGGGTCGCGTACCTCGCCGGCGAGATTGTTGAGGTAGCTGAAGCCCGAGAACGCGAAGAGCACCGGAAGGAGCGCGCCGGCGAGGCTTCCCGCCACGTGCTCCGGCGATGGCGTCATCGCCTGGGTGGTGCCGGCCCCGGCGAAGGCGAGGCCCGTGACCACGAGCACCGCGATCGCCGTCAGCTTCAGGATCGCGAAGACGTTCTGCACCTGGGCGCCGAAGCGGATGCCGAACAGGTTCAGGCCGGTGACGAACACCAGTGCGCCGACCGCGAGCGGCTTGACCAGCGTGGGCGACAGGCCGAAGACGTTGGTCGCGTAGCTGCCGAAGATCGTCGCCACCGCGGCCGCGCTGCCGCTGTAGATCACCAGCAGCATCGTCCAGCCGAAAAGGAAGCCGGCGAGCTTGCCGAACGCCTCGCGCAGGTACACGTAGCTGCCGCCCGCTTCCGGCCGCCGCGCGCCGAGTTCGGCGTAGCAAAGACAGCCGATCAGCGTCAGGAGGCCGCCGCCCACCCACAGGGCGAGCAGGACCAGGCCGGAGTCGGTGCGCTGCGCGGCGATGCCGGGATTGAGGAAGATGCCGCCGCCGATGATGCCGCCGACGACGATGAGGGCCGCGTCCATGAGCGTGAGGCGTCGGGCGTAAGTGGTGGTTTCCATGCGAGCGTTCGTTTGGGGCAGGCGTGGAGGATGGCGTGCGGCGCGAGGGATGGGAAGGGGGCGACGAGCGGGAGGTGGGGATGGGAGTTGGGAGCTTGGGGATGGGAGTTCGGAGGTGGGAATTGGAGGCGCGATTCCGGCGTTCGCCCGAGGGGACTGGAAACACAGCGCCTGCCTCGCGCTCGTCGACACGTCTCCGACCCCCTCGAGCGCACGCCGGAAATACGCCCCCAATTCCCAACCCCCATCTCCCAGCTCGTCGCGCGCCCAATTCCCATCTCCCACCCCCCGCTCGTTTGCCTTTTTCCCGTTGCGGCGCAACACTTCGGCGGATACGTCCCACCGATTCCTTCCCTCCCACGACACAAAGAGTCCCGTGAGCGAAATCGCAAACGCGCCGTTGCCCGTCAACGCGCCCTGGATCGTCATGAAGTTCGGCGGCACCTCCGTGGCCACCGCCGCACGCTGGCGAAATATCCTCGAGCTGGCCGCCAGCCGCCGCGCCGAAGGCGCACGCGTGCTGATCGTGGTCTCGGCCCTGTCCGGCATCACCGACGGCCTGAAACAGCTTTGCACGCACACGGATTCGAAACGCCGCTCGGACGCGGGCTCCGCACTGGCCGATCGCCATCACGCCCTGCTCGCCGAGATGTCCCTGGCGATGCCGGAGACGCTGGGCGCGCGGCTGGCCGACCTCGCGGAACTGGCCGCGTCCGGCGCCGCCGAACTGGGCGAGCTGGCCTGGCAGGCTCGCGTGCAGGCGCACGGCGAGCTGATGTCCAGCGCGCTGGGTGCCGCGTTCCTTTCGGCCCACGGCCTGCCAACCACATGGGTGGACGCGCGCGAGTGCCTGCATTCGGTGGCGCTGCCCAACCAGAACGAACGCACGCGACTGCTCTCGGCGATGGTCGAGCCGCACCACGACGCCGCGCTGTCCGCGGCGCTGGCGTCGCGCGGCGAGGTGTTCATCACGCAGGGCTTCATCGCGCAGGACGAGGCCGGCCGCACCGTGCTGCTGGGCCGCGGCGGGTCCGACACGTCCGCCGCGTACTTCGGCGCGCTGCTCGCCGCCGCGCGCGTGGAGATCTGGACGGACGTCGCGGGCATGTTCAGCGCGAATCCCCGCCAGGTGGCCGGTGCGCGCCTCCTGCAACGGCTCGACTACGAGGAAGCCCAGGAAATCGCCTCCACGGGCGCGAAGGTGCTGCATCCGCGCTGCCTTTCGCCGCTGCGCGAACCCCGCGTGCCTCTGCTGATCAAGGACACCAACCGGCCCGAGCTGGAAGGCACCGCGATCGGTCCGGAGGTGCGCGAGCACGCGCCGAGCATCAAGGCGATCAGCGCGCGCAAGGGCATCACGCTGATCTCGATGGAGTCGGTGGGCATGTGGCAGCAGGTCGGCTTCCTCGCCGACGTGTTCGACGCGTTCAAGCGCCACGGCCTTTCCGTCGACCTCATCGGTTCCGCCGAGACGAACGTCACGGTGTCGCTCGATCCGACGGAGAACCTGCTCGATTCCGACGCCATCGCGGCGCTCGCCGCCGACCTGGCGCGCGTGTGCCGCGTGAAGGTGATCGCGCCCTGCGCGGCCATCACGCTGGTGGGCCGCGGCATGCGCTCGATGCTGCACAAGCTCTCGGGCGTGCTCGCCGAGTTCGGCCAGCTGCGCGTGCACCTGATCTCGCAGTCGTCCAACAACCTCAACCTCACCTTCGTGGTCGACGAGGACGTGGTCGACGACATGCTCCCGCGCCTGCACGAGCTGCTCATCGGCGCCGGGGCGTTGCGCACCGACGACAGCATGGTCTTCGGCCCGTCGTGGCAGTCGCTGTACGGCAGCGGCGAGACGGCCGCGCCGGGCGCGGCCTGGTGGCAGGGCGCGCGGGCGACGCTGCTGACGCTGGCCGACGAGCGCACGCCGCGCTACGTCTATCACCTGCCGACCGTGCGCGCGCAGGCGCGCCGCGTGAAATCGCTCAAGGCCGTCGATCGCGCGCATTACGCGGTCAAGGCCAACACCCATCCGGGCATCCTCAAGGTGCTGGCGGAGGAAGGCTTCGCGTTCGAGTGCGTGTCGCCGGGCGAACTCGCGGCCGTCTCCGCCGCCGTGCCGAACGACGTGCCGCTGCTGTTCACCCCGAACTTCGCCGCGCGCCGCGATTTCGAGGCGGCGCTGCGGACGCGCGCGACGATCACCATCGACGCCATGCATCCCATCGAACACTGGGGCGACCTGTTCGCGGGCCGCGAGATCGTGCTGCGCGTCGACCTCGGTCGCGGCCTCGGTCATCACGACAAGGTCAAGACCGGTGGCACGGGCAGCAAGTTCGGCGTGCCCATCGAACACGTGGACCGTTTCCTTCGTCTCGCCGACGCGGCGGGCGCGAAGGTCATCGGCCTGCACGCCCATCTGGGGTCCGGCATCCTCGACCATGCGCACTGGGGCGAGGTGTACTCGCAGCTGGCGGCGCTGGCCGAGCGCATCGGCACGATCACGGTGCTGAACATCGGCGGTGGCCTGGGCGTGCCCTCGCATCCCGGCGAGTCCGCCCTCGACATGGCGGCGCTCGACCGCGTGCTCACCGCGGTGCGCCAGGCCTACCCGCAGTTCCAGCTGTGGATGGAGCCGGGCCGTTACCTCGTGGCCGATGCCGGCGTGCTGCTGGCGAAGGTCACGCAGGAGAAGGAGAAGGGCGTCAACGTGCGCTACCTGGGCCTCGACACGGGCATGAACAGCCTGATCCGTCCGGCGCTCTACGACGCGTGGCACGAGATCGCGAACCTCTCCCGCCTCGACGAGCCGGCGACCACCATGTACCAGGTGGTCGGCCCGATCTGCGAGTCAGGGGATATCCTCGGTTCGGACAGACGGCTGCCCGAGTCGAAGGAGGATGATGTGGTCCTGATCGCCCAGGGTGGTGCGTACGGCGCCGTGATGTCGTCGCGCTACAACCTTCGCGACGAGGCCGACGAGGTGCTGCTGCCGTGACGTCCCCGCTTTCCGATCCGCGCCAGAGCCGCACGTTCCGGTTCGTTCGCCATGCGTACGCCGATGGCGTCGCCGAACTCGCTTACGCGTTCGACGACGGTGCCGAGCTGGTCGAGCGCATCACGTTCCCCGGCGCGCCCGTAGTGCCCGCCGGTCGCGAGGCCGCCTTCGCGGCGGCGCTGCGCCTGCTGCACCTCGTCGCCGGCGTCAGCTACTACAAGGCGGGCATTCCGGAGACGATCGTCATCGAAGGCGATCCGCTCGACGAGGAAAGCGCGACGCTGGCCGACGCGCTCTACCTCCACGGCCTCGCCGAGTTCGCCTATCGCAACGGCCTGGACCTGCGCGGCCGCATCCGCTTCCCGTTCTCCGCGCCGCGCCCGGCGCCGCCGCCGGCCATCGGCCTGCCGAAGCGTTCGCTGCTGCCCATCGGTGGCGGCAAGGATTCCGTGGTCGCGGTCGAGGCGGTGAAGTCGATCGGCGCCGACGCGACCGCCGTCTGGGTCGGCAATTCGCCCCTGATCGCGGAGTGCGCGGCGCGCACCGGACTGTCGACGCTCAACATCTCCCGCGAACTCGCACCGGGCCTGTTCGAACTGAACCGGCTCGGCGCGTGGAACGGCCACATTCCGGTCACGGCGATCAATTCGGCGATCCTCGCGCTGGCCGCGATCCTCTACGGCTACGATTCGATCGTGTTCGCGAACGAGCGCTCGGCGTCGGTCGCCACGCTGGAATACGAAGGCCAGCAGGTGAACCACCAGTGGAGCAAGGGCTTCGGTTTCGAGAAGACCCTGCACGACTACCTGCATTCGCACGTGGCCGCCGATCTCGATTACTGCTCGCTGCTGCGGCCGTGGTCCGAGCTGGCGGTGACCAGCGCGTTCGCGCGCCTGGGCGGCGATTATTTCAACGTGTTCTCCAGCTGCAACCGCAACTTCCGCATCCTTGGGCCCAAGCCCGCGGATCGCTGGTGCGGGCAGTGTCCGAAATGCCACTTCGTGTTCCTCGCCCTCGCGCCGTTCATGGCCAAGCCGCGGCTCGTGTCGATCTTCGGGCGCAACCTGCTCGACGACGAGGCGCTGGCCGGCGCGTTCGACGCGCTGCTGGAATACAAGGACCACAAGCCGTTCGAGTGCGTGGGCGAGGGCGCGGAAGCGCGTGCCGCGCTCGCCGCGCTCGCCGAACGCCCGGAGTGGCGCGAGGACGCGCTCGTCGCGCGCTTCCGCCGCGAGATCCTGCCGCAACTCGACAAGGCCGAGCTGGCCCTCGAGCCGTGGCTGACCCCGGGCGCATCGCACCTCGTGCCGGAGCGGTTGCGCGGAGCGCTGGATGCGCTGGGCTGATCTGGAAGGACGGCGCATCGCCGTCTGGGGCTTCGGCCGCGAAGGCCGCGCCGCGTTGCACGCGCTGGCTCGCCGGCTGCCGGGACAGCATGTCGACCTGTATTGCGCCGCCGACGAGGCCGGTGCGGCGCGCACGGCGTTTCCCGATGTCCTGGTGCACGAGGTCGCGCCCGACGCCGACGCGCTGGCGAGCTACGACATCGTCGTGAAGTCGCCGGGCATCTCGGCGTACAAACCCGAACTGCTCGCGGCGAAGGAGCGCGGCACGCGCTTCACGTCGGGCAGCGCGCTCTGGTTCTCGGGGCACGTGGACGCGCGCACCATCGCGGTGACGGGCACCAAGGGCAAGAGCACGACCTCGGCGCTGATCGCGCATCTCGCGCGGTCGCTCGGCGTCCGCACGGCGCTCGCCGGCAACATCGGCATGCCGCTCCTCGAACTCGACGAGTCGCACGCCGATCTGTGGGTCATCGAACTGTCGAGCTTCCAGACCGGCGAGGCCTTCGGCGTCGATCTCGGCGTGGTGACGAGCCTGTACGAAGAACACCTCGACTGGCACGGCTCACGCGAGCGCTACGTCGACGACAAGCTCAAGCTCCTGGCGGCGAGCGCGCGCGTGCTGGTGAACGCCGGGCAGCCGCACCTGCTGACGCGGGCCGAGCGGCACCCGGGCCTGCATACTTTCGGCGATGCCGCCGGCTGGCACGTGCACGACGGCTGGATCCAGCGGGGCGACGAGCGGATCATCGAAGCGCATCGCGTGTCGGCTCCCGGTCTGCACAACGCGACCAACGCGTGCGCGGCGCTCGCCGCGCTGGAGATCATGGGATTGGACGCACGCGCGGCGGCTCCCGCGCTGTCCACCTTCGCGCCCCTGCCGCATCGCCTGCAGCCGCTCGGCGCGCGCGATGGCGTGGCATGGATCAACGACTCGATCAGCACCACGCCGCTGGCCAGCCTCGCCGCGCTGGAAAGCGTCGGCGCGAAACGCGTCGCCCTGATTGTTGGCGGTCACGACCGCGGCCTCGACTGGACACCCTTCGTCGAGGCGATGCGCGCGCACGCGCCAGCGGCGATCGTGTGCCAGGGCGCGAACGGCGGTCGCATCGCCGACGCGCTCGATGCCGCGGGCATCGGCGGAGTCCACCGCGTGAACGATCTCGCGGAAGCCGTGAACACGGCACGCCGGGCGCTGGCCGGCGACGGCTGCGTCGTGCTTTCGCCGGGCGCCCCGAGCTTCGACCAGTTCCGCGACTACGCCGAGCGCGGCAAGCGCTTCGCGGAGCTCGCGGGCTTCGAAGCCCATGCAGCAGGCATCCGCGGACTGGGCGTCGGGTAGGAATCGGCGCGACCCCAATCTGGTGGGAGCCGATCGTATCGGCGATCCCGCGGCAGCGGGCAACCTCGCCCAGTCTGGTGGGAGCCGATCGCATCGGCGATCCCGCGGCAGCGGGCAACCTCGCCTCAGTCTGGTGGGAGCCGATCGCATCGGCGATCCCGCGACAGCGGGCAATCTCGCCTCAGTCTGGTGGGAGCCGATCGCATCGGCGATCCCGCGGCAGCGGGCAATCTGGCGACAGCGCAGCGCGGGCGACCCGCAGCCCGCTCACGCGCCGTCGCCCGACATACCTGAACACCTCCGCCTCCTACGTTGCTGGTTCCTGTCCCACGAGGAGCCTTCAATGCAACGAAATATTCTTTGGAGCGGCGTCGCGCTGCTCATGCTTACCTGCACCTTCGGCGCCCATGCACAGTCCGTGATTGCCGGCGCAACGTGCCCATCGGTTCCCGGGTGCGAAACCATGGCCATCGGCCCGGTCTACGACGCGTCGATCGACGCGAACGCGGCCTTGGTGACCCGCGAAAGGAGCCAGTCATGAACGTCACCTCTTCAGGTCATTGCAAAGGTCCCGATGCATCACTGGTCCCGACCAAAGGTACCGTCTTCGCTGCACTCGCGACGCGGGAAGGGCAGCGACCAGGCGACACGCTGATGACCGTGGACTCGAAAGCGTATGCGGAGGCGCTTGACGTGCGCTATGAAGCACAGGGACATGATTCTGCGATCATGGCTAACGATCAGCTGCGGATGGGGAGTGCCTTCACGCGATTCGCGGAGGCCCTCGTTCCTATGCTGGCCCGACTGGCTGTCGAGCGCCCGGATGTGGTGTCGAGGACGTTCGATCTTCGAAAGGACGACCAGTCGCTCAAGGTCGTCGATGCAGATCTGGATCCGGACCAAGCGGCTTGGCTCGAGGCGCGCCTCAACGAGTTACCTGATCTCCTCTGCCTGGCAACGGAGTTCAATCGCTCGGTCGCATACGCCTACGGCGACGGGAGTCGCGACTATTACCTGACCGAGACGGTAACCGGATACATCGACCATCCACCCGTCGCGAACCTCGACGCAACGGTCGATCGCGACGTGCGGTTCATGTCCTTGTTGCGCAGCGTCCGCGATGCGGATGTCGATAACGAAAACGTGTACCTGCTGCGCGACCACTACAAGGCGAACCCGTATGCCCTCGCGGCGATCAAGGTCCGCGACTTCGTGATTCCCGCCGACACCTATCGGCCCGTCCCGGGTGGCGGTCTCGCCGTCTCGAAGCCGACCGCCGGTCCGATCGTCTCGACGATGGCGTGATCATCATGCGCAAAGTGCGCTCGCGGCGAGCACCCGTTCGCGCGCGAGTGCGCTTCCCACAGGGTTAAGAAATCGCCGGTCGCGCCTATCCGTCCGTGGCGGCGAGCAAGGTCCCGACCACGGCCGACAGTGCCGCGTAGAGTTCCGGCGGCACGTCGTCACGCAGGCGTACCGCGGCGAGCAGCGTCGCGATCTGCGGATCGAGCTGCGGTGCGAGGCCTAGTGCCTGCGCGCGTTCGAGCATCGTTTTCACGCCGTGGGCGTCGATGCGCTGGCTGTTGCCGTTGCTCGTGGGGGACGCGAGGCGCAACGTGACGCTGCGCCGGGGCGAGGGGAGGGCCGTCGTCATGCGCGGGCTTCCAGCAGGACGGCGCTGTAGGCGCTGCTCGGTGTCGGCAGGCCGTGCATGCAGCTGAAGTGATCCAGGATGAGGCCGCTCTTTTCGAGCAGGCGGCGCAGCACGACGAACGCGTTCTCGAGATGCGCGACCGTTTCGGGACGCTGTGCCCACAGGCGGACGGAAACACGCGGCACGCGGAGCTGGATCTCGCCCTGCACGGCGCCGAGCGATGGCGGGTCGATGGCGAAACCCACCGTCCATGGGCCCTCGGTGTCGCCCAGCAGCGGCTGGCCTTCCTCGATACGAATCTGCAGCACGTCGTAGCCGCGCCCGGCGGCGAGCGGCACTTCGATCATCCACACGCCCGCCTGCGGGTGCGATTCGAGCTGCGCGATCTCGACGCGCGACAGGGCCGCGCGCGTGTCCGTGCGCAGCTGGCCGACGACGGCCTCGATGTCGTCGTCGCCGAGGCTGAGTTCGGGAGCTCGCGGCTGGGCGACGAGCGCCCGCTGCACAAGCGGCGGTGGCGTGTCGCTGGCTGGCCGGGCGAGCTGGGTGCCCGGCCGGCCGGTGGGAATATCGGCGAGCGCGCGGCGCAGGGCTAGCAGCGCCGCCTTGAAGTCGTCGGCGGCGGGCGTCTCGTGCTTCGGCTCCGCGAGATGGGCTTCGAGGAACGCGCCGCTTTTCGCGATCGCCTCCTTCATGCCAAGCGGCGAACTGACGTCGGACGGTTTGCTGATGGCGGCTTCGAGGGTGGCCAGCGCGGCGCGCAGCGGTGCCGGAAGCATCCGCGCGACGGGGCGGCGACCGAGCGCCGCGAGGACGCCGAGCAGAGGCGCGTAGCCATTCTGCAGCGGCAGGCGTTCACGCAGGCCCTGCATGGCCACGCGTTCGTCGGTGTTGCCCGGGACGATCTCGAGCTGCGGCTGCGCGCCCTGGGTCAGCACGCGCACCTGGAACTGCTGTGGCAACTGGCCGCCGGGCGCGTCGGCCTCGACGGCCATCCCGCCGATGTCGAGCAACAGCTTGCCGATGTCGGTCTGCCCCATGATGCGCGCCGACAGCAGGGTCCCGACCCGCCAGCTGTCCGCTGCGGCCGTGGTGCCCGCGGCCGCGCCGGCCCAGAGCTGGGCAGCGAGACTGGTCGGCTGGATGATCAAGGGGGATGCCCTCCCGGCGCCAGGCGCACCCTCGGTGGGCACGCTCCTGTGTCCCAAGGGATCGGCGGGTTTTTACGAAACTTTAGGTCGGGCGCGCCCTTGGGCCATGCCTTATCGGCAAACCTGCGCTCCGCGCGGGCAGGTTAGAATGGGCGGATGACCCAGCTTCCTTTCGACCTCCTCGCCACCGATGGCGCGGCCCGGCGCGGCCGTCTCCGTTTCGGCCGCGGCACCGTGGAAACGCCGGCCTTCATGCCCGTGGGCACCTACGGCTCCGTGAAGGCCATGACCCCGCGCGATGTCCTCGACACCGGCGCGGAGATCATCCTTGGCAATACCTTCCACCTGTTCCTGCGCCCGGGCCTGGAGATCGTCGGCGAGTTCGGTGGCCTGCATAAGTTCATCGGCTGGGACAAGCCGATCCTTACCGATTCCGGCGGCTTCCAGGTCTTCTCGCTGGCGCACAAGCGCAAGATCACCGAAGAAGGCGTCACGTTCGCCTCGCCGGTCGACGGCTCGAAGGTGTTCCTCTCGCCCGAGGAATCGATGCGGATCCAGAAGGTGCTGGACTCCGACGTCGCCATGATCTTCGACGAGTGCACCCCGTATCCCGCGACGGAGCGCGTCGCGTCGGACTCCATGGAGCTGAGCCTGCGCTGGGCCGAGCGTTCGCGGCGGGCCTTCGACGACCTGAAGAACCCCAACGCGCTGTTCGGCATCGTCCAGGGCAGCACGTTCGAGAACCTCCGTCGCCGCTCGGCCGAGCGCCTGATCGAGATCGGCTTCGACGGCTACGCGGTGGGTGGCCTGGCCGTGGGCGAGCCGGAAGCCGAGCGCAACCACACGCTCGATTTCACCCTGCCGATGTTGCCGAAGGACCGCCCCCGTTACCTCATGGGTGTGGGCCGGCCGGAAGACATCGTGGAGGCCGTACGCCGCGGCATCGACATGTTCGACTGCGTCATGCCGACCCGGAACGCCCGCAACGGCTTCCTCTTCACGGCCGCCGGCACCCTGCGCATCCGTAACGCGAAGTTCGCGACGGACACCCGCGTGATCGAGGAAGGCTGCGACTGCTACGCCTGCGCCAACGGTTTTTCCCGCGCCTACCTGCGCCACCTCGACCGTTGCAACGAGATCCTCGGCAGCCAGCTGGCGACGATGCACAACCTTCGTCATTACCAGAGGCTCATGGCCGGACTGCGTGGCGCCATCGAGGCCGGCGGTCTGGAGGACTTCGTGGCGGCGTTCTATGAGGCGCGTCGCAAGGGCGCCACCGACGGCTGATCCGGCCTTGCAGGGGTGCCCCGGCGCCCCCAACCCCTTGACGGGGTGCGGTACATAACCGCCGGGGTGCGTGGCATAATCCACGATCTTTTTACGTGAACGGCAGCTTTTCCTTGGCCGTTCCATGACTTGCGAGAAATCCGATGAGCCTTCCTACGTTCGCTGCCATTGCCCAGGCCACCGCTCCCGCCGCCGGCGCCGCTCCGCAGGGGGCCTTTGGCTTCTCGCCGCTGATCATGATGGCGGTGCTGTTCGGCATCTTCTATTTCATGATGATCCGGCCGCAGATGAAGCGGCAGAAGGAGCACCGCGCGCTTCTGGCCGCCCTGGCCAAGGGCGACGAGGTGGTCATGAGCGGCGGCATGGCCGGCCGCATCGAGGACGTGGGCGAGTCGTTCGTCCGTGTCGAGATCGCCCCGGGCACCGTCGTCCAGGTGCAGAAGGGCTCGATCACCCAGGTCCTGCCGAAGGGCAGCCTGAAGAAGTCGTAAGACTTTCCTCTTCCATAGCGTCAGCCGCGGCCGGTGCACGGCCGCTTTCACGGAATGTAAGGCATGAGTGATTTTCCACGCTGGAAGTACGCGCTGGTCGTGATCGTGTTGCTGTTCGGCATCGTGTATGCGTTGCCGAACGTCTTCCCGCCGCAGCCCGCCGTGCAGATATCGGGCAACCGCGGGGCCGCCGTCGACCCCGCGCTGAAGACCAAGGTCGAGGGCATGCTGGCCACCGCGAAGGTGCCGGCGACGTCCCTGGAGCTCGATGAAAAGGGCACGCGTCTGCTGGCGCGCTTCCCGAGCGTGGACGCGCAGGCCAAGGCGTCCGACGCCCTGCGCACGGGCCTCGGCGAGAACTACACCGTGGCGCTGAACCTCGCGTCCACGGTGCCGGGCTGGCTGCGTTCGATCAACGCGAACTCGATGCCCCTGGGCCTCGACCTTCAGGGTGGCGTGCACTTCCTGATGGAGGTCGACCAGAACGCCGTGATCGACGCGCAGGAAACGCGCTACGCCGACGACATCCGCTCGCTGCTGCGCGACAAGAACGTCTCGTACGACGCGGTGAACCGCAATGCGCGCGGCCAGGGCGTCAGCGTCGTGCTGCGCTCGGACGCCGACCGCCAGCAGGCGGCCACGCTGATCGGCACCGATTACCCGGACCTCGCCGTCAACGACGGTCCGACCACCGGTAACCGCTTCATCCTCAACGCCACGGTCAAGCCGGCGAAGCTGCGCGAACTGGCCCAGAGCACCATCACGCAGAACGTGACCACGCTGCGCCAGCGCGTGAACGCCCTCGGCGTGTCCGAGCCGCTGATCCAGCAGCAGGGCCCGAACCAGATCATCGTCGACCTCGCCGGCGTCCAGGACACCGCCGAGGCCAAGAAGATCATCGGTGCCACCGCCACGCTCGAATACCGTGCCGGCCTGTACACGCCGCAGCAGGCCGTGGACGCCGCCCGCTCGGGCAGCGTGCCGCCGGACGCCAAGCTGTACTACGGCCGGGACGGCCGTCCGTACCTGCTGAGCAAGAAGGTGATCGCGAAAGGCGACGAGCTCACCAGCGCGGTTTCCGGTCGCGATCAGCAGAACGGCACGCCGAACGTGAGCGTCTCGCTCAACAGCGCCGGCGCGCGCAAGATGCAGGAGTTCACCAACGACAACGTCGGCAAGCCGATGGCGGTGCTCTACATCACGCGCACGGTCGAGACCAAGACGGTCGACGGCAAGGAGATCAAGACGCCGAAGATCACCGAGGAGGTGATCAACTACGCGAACATCAGCTCGCCGTTCGGCAAGCAGTTCTCGACCAACGGCCTGCCGAACGACCAGGAAGCCTCCGAGCTCGCGCTGCTCCTGCGCGGCGGTTCGCTCGCGGCGCCCGTCGACATCGTCAGCGAGAGCGTGATCGGTCCCAGCCTGGGCGCGGACAACATCGACAAGGGCTTCAAGGCGGTGATGCTCGGCCTCGGCCTCGTGCTGGTGGCCGCGGCGATCTACTACAAGCTCTTCGGCCTCGTCGCGGACATCGCGCTGTTCTTCAACCTCGTGCTGCTCGTCGCCGTGATGTCGCTGGTCGGGGTCACCCTGACCATGCCGGGCATCGCGGGTATCGTGCTCACCCTCGGCATGGCGATCGACGCCAACGTGCTGATCTGCGAACGCATCCGCGAGGAACTGCGCAACGGCTCGTCGCCGCTGGCGTCGATCCGCACGGGTTACGACAAGGCGTGGGCGACGATTCTCGATGCCAACGTGACGCATCTGCTCGCGGCGCTGGGTCTCATGACCATGGGCTCGGGTCCGATCAAGGGCTTCGGCGTCACGCTGTTCATCGGTATCCTCACGTCGATGTTCACGTCGGTGACGGTGACCCACGCCATCACCGCGCTGATTCACGGCGGCCGCAAGCTCAAGACCCTGTCGGTCTGACGGGAGGGACGCCATGGAAATCTTCAACCACAATTCGAACTTCAACTTCCTCGGCCTGCGCAAGTACAGCATCGGTCTGGCGATCCTGCTCATGATCGGCTCGGTCGCGCTGATCCTCACGAAGGGCTTCAACTACGGCCAGGACTTCCTCGGCGGCGTCGCTGTCGACGTGCAGTACGCCTCGCCGGCCGAAGTGAACGACGTCCGCGCGGCGCTCGAACACGCCGGCCTGGAGAATCCGCTCGTGCAGGCCGTCGGCGGCGCGCGCGAATTCTCCGTGCGCCTGCAGCCGAAGGACGACAAGGGCGCGGCGAATCTCAGCAACGACGAGGCCGCGTCGCGCGTGGCCGCGGACGTGGTCGCGGCGCTCAAGGCCACCCGCCCCGACGTCACGATGAAGAGCCGCTCGTTCGTCGGCCCTCAGGTCGGCGAGGAGCTGCGCAGCGACGGTATCGTCGCGGTGATCTTCGTCATCGTCGGCATCATGGGTTACCTGTGGATCCGCTTCGAGAAGCGCTTCGCGATCGCGGCGCTGGCGACGGAAGTGCACGACGTCCTCGTCACGCTCGGCATCTTCGCGCTGACGCAGCGCGAGTTCGATCTCACGGTGCTCGCCTCGGTGCTCGCGGTGGTGGGCTACTCGATCAACGACAAGGTCGTCGTGTTCGACCGCGTGCGCGAACTGTTCCGCTCCAGCCGCAACGCCACGCCGGAAGAAGTGCTCAACCGTTCTATCAACAGCACGCTGTCGCGTACGATCATCACGTCGCTGTTCACCGGCATCACGATGGCCGCGCTGTTTTTCATCGGCGGTCCGGTGGTCCACGGCTTCGCGATCACGATGCTGATCGGCATCCTGGTCGGTACGCTCTCGTCGATCTTCGTCGCCAGTCCGATCCTCCTCTGGCTGGGCGTGTCGAAGCAGGACCTGATGCCGCGCACCAAGGAAGACCCGGAGCTCGAGCGTCGCCCCTGATCCGGCGATGCTCCCGCGCCAAAAAAAAAGGCCCGTCGCGAGACGGGCCTTTTTTCTTGAGCCATCCCTCATCCCTGGGATCAGAAATCGTCACCGTCCTCGGTGGCGCCTTCGGCGTCGTTGGCCAGAGTGACCACGACGTACGCGGAGCCGACCAGTGATGCGCAGAGCCAGGCGTAGACCATCTGGATGCCCGTCCTCGGGATCGCGGCCGCCACCTGCGGCGCGAGTGCCAGGCCGACGATGCCGGCCAGGGCGAGTACGGATGCGACGGCCCACGCAAGACGCCGGGACGGCGACGCGGTGGTGATGAGGTTCATGCTGCGGTGCCCCTGTGTTTCCCCTGTTTCGCGACGGCGTGAAGACGGCGTGACGTCGCTTGACGTACGGAATACCGTAGAACGACGCATCAGGCAAGTGCGAGGTTGTTCAACATTGTATTGATTGATAAGGTTTTTTGTGCGGGAAGTGGGCCAAGCCTCTGGCTGCGCTAGACTTTCCGTTCCTTACGAGGCATCGGCCCCATGGCAGCACGCGACTTTCCCCGTTTCACCCTCACCAGTGGCGCGACCCGCGAGGGTTCCCGCTATACCGCCCTGCTGATATCGCAGCCGGCGGACGGTGGCTATCCGAGCTATTTCGCGGTGTACGAGAACCGCAGTTTCCGCGACGAGGCGAGCGCGGCGCAGGCGGCCGAGAAGGCTCTGGGGCTGGTTCTCGGCGTCGAGGACGACGGGGCGCCGGTGTTCGCCGAGGGCGAAACCGGCTTCGACGACGACGCGGACGCCCAGCCGGAAAGCTGATCCGGCGACCTGCGTGAAAATTCCGTCTTGACAGCGACCCGTGGCGCGGCGCGTCATATCCCTCATTCAGGGTGACGAGCGGCGATACGCCATGAGTGATTGGGACGGGCGGTACCGGCAGTTCGTGGAGGCATCCTCCGACTGCATGAAGGAACTGGACCGTGACGGCGTGATTCGCTTCGTGGCGGGCCTCGGTTGCGCGGCCCTCGCGCCCGAGGGAGCCGATCGGCTCATCGGACGGCACTGGCTCGAGCTCTGGCCGCCCGAAGCGCAGGACATGGTCGCGCGCGTCCTCGATCGCGCGGCTGCCGGCGAGCGTGTCGACTTCGTCGGATCGCGCAACCCCGGCGCCGGATCCGCGCGCTGGTGGGAGGTGATGGTCGCGCCGGTCGTGGCCGACGACGAGCTCGATCACTTCATCGTCATCAGCCGGGACGTCACGGAGCGCGTCGAGCTGCAGACGTCGCTCGAGTCGATCATCGAGATCATGCAGGACCGCCTCAACCAGACGGTCGCGAGCACCGCCACCGCTTCCACCCGTTACGGCACGCTGATGGAACGGCTCGAGTCCGAGCACGGCGCGCGGCGGGATGCGGAAAGCCGGCTGGCGGGGGTGCGCGAGCAACTCGACATGGCCAACCGGGCGCGGCAACTGGCGGAGGCGGGCGCCCGGCAGGCCCAGAAACAGCAGGCCATCGGCCAGCTCGTCAGCGGCATCGCCCATGACTTCAACAACATGCTGCAGACGGTGATCGTGAGCCTCTCCGGCCTGCAGGACGACTGCGAGGAGCTCGCGCCGCGCCACCGCCGGATGGTCACCTACGCGGTGGAAGGCGCGCGGCACGCCACCGCGCTCACCCGCCGGCTGCTCGCCTTCGCCCGCAACCAGCACTCGCAGCCCGAGGCGGTGGACCTCGGCGACCTGGTGATGGCGTTCGCCGACTTCGCCCGCCATGCGCTCGGAGGGCGCGTGGGGGTCGAGGTGTTCCGCCAGCCGGGGGCGCTGCCCGTGTGGGTCGACCGTCACGGCCTGGAGCAGGCCCTGATGAACGTGTGCCTCAACGCGCGCGACGCGATGGACGGGTTCGGCCAGGTGGTGATCGAGGTCGGCGAGCGCGAGGGAGGCCCCGTGCTATCCGAGTTCGCCCGGGACGCCGCGACGTACCGCCAGGTTTTCGTCAGCATCGCGGACACCGGCGGGGGCATGCCGGAGGAGGTCCGGCAGCGCCTGTTCGAGCCCTACTTCACGACGAAGGAAGGCGGCTCCGGGCTGGGCCTCGCCCAGGTCTACGGCACGGTGGCGCAGGCCGGCGGCGGCGTGGAGATCGAGAGCGAAACGGGTGTCGGGACGCGCATCCGGCTGGTCTTCCCGCGCTATCCCGGGCCCCTCGATGGCGAGGAGTGAAAGCTGCCAAAAAGACATGGTGCACCGCCTCAATTTCGTCCCGGCCCTGCCGATATGTGAAAGGACTGGGAGGAAGTAGTCATGTTGGTCATCATCGGTTCCATCGTCGTCCTGGTCTCCGTACTGGGCGGTTATGTGCTTTCGCACGGCGAAATCGCCGCGCTCTGGCAGCCTTACGAGCTGCTCATCATCTTCGGTGCCGCCCTGGGCGCGTTCGTGAGTGCGAACTCCATGGACGTGGTGAAGGGTTCGGCACGCGACGCGCTGGCCCTGTTCAAGGGCCCGAAGTACCGCAAGCAGGATTACATCGACCTCCTGTCCCTGCTCTATGACATCTTCACGAAGATGCGTAAGGAAGGTCAGCTGGGCATGGAGGCGCACATCGAGGATCCGGCGAACAGCTCGCTGTTCTCGGCGTACCCGCGCCTGGTCGCCGAACACCACCTGATTGACTTCATCACCGACTGCCTGCGCCTCATCGTCGGCGGCAGCATGGACCCGCACGAGCTCGAGCAGCTGCTCGAGGTCGAGCTCGAAACGCACCACCACGAGGCCATGGTGCCCGCGCTCGCGGTGCAGAAGATGGCCGACGCGCTGCCGGGCTTCGGCATCGTGGCCGCGGTGCTCGGCATCGTCATCACGATGAAGTCGATCGACGGCGACGCGGCCGTCATCGGCGAGCACATCGCGGGTGCGCTGGTCGGCACGTTCCTCGGCATCCTGCTGTCCTACGGCTTCATCGGCCCGCTCTCGGCGGCGATGGAAGCCCGCGTGAACACCGACGGCAAGGCCTTCGAGTGCGTCAAGGTCGCGCTCATGGCGAACCTGCGCGGCTACAACCCGATGGTGTCGGTGGAGTTCGCGCGCAAGTCGCTGAAGTCGAGCAGCCGCCCGTCCTTCCAGGACCTCGAAGCCCATCTCAAGGCGGCCCGGTAAGCGGCCATGAGCGACCTGAAACAGATCATCGTCGTCCGCAAGAAGCGGGGCGGGGGCCACGGTCACCATGGCGGGGCCTGGAAGGTCGCCTACGCGGACTTCGTCACCGCCATGATGGCGTTCTTCCTCGTGATGTGGCTCGTCGGCGCGGGCACGAAGCAGCAGCGCGCCGCCATCTCGGAATACTTCAAGAACCCGAGCATGACGCCGGGTCAGTCGACCATGGCGCCGTCGGGCAAGATGGGGCCGGGTGGCGCGAGCACGAGCATGATCAAGCTCGGCGGCGCGCTCGACCTCCCCAAAGGCCCGGGCGACCAGCAGGCGTTCGCGAAGCCGAGCGCCGCGGAGATCGACAAGCAGGCGAAGGCGCAGGAGAAGCGCCGCCTCGAACAGCTGATGCGGGACCTCCAGGAGGCCATCGCGAAGAGCCAGGCCATGGCCCCGTACAAGGATCAGTTGCTGCTCGACATCACGTCGGAAGGCCTGCGCATCCAGATCGTGGACAAGCAGAACCGCCCGATGTTCGATACCGGCAGCGGCGTGATGAAGAACTACACCGTGCAGATCCTGCATGAGTTGGCAGGCTTCGTGAACCAGGTACCGAACGCGATCAGCATCTCGGGTCACACGGACAGCGCGCGCTACGTGAGCGCGGACAGCGCGTACGGCAACTGGGAACTCTCCGCCGATCGCGCGAACGCCGCGCGTCGCACGCTCGTCGAAGGCGGCATGCAACCCGACAAGGTCGCGCGTGTCGTCGGATTGGCCGCATCGGTGCCGTTCGACAAGGCCGATCCGGCATCGGCGATCAATCGCCGCATCAGCATCGTCGTCATGACGAACGAAGCGCGGAAAGCCGCGTTGTCGTCCGACGTCGTGGCGGAGCCGGTGGCACCCGAGGCGCCGGCGCATCCGGCGGAGGCCGAGCATGTCGGCGCGGGCATGCCCGGCACGCCCGGGCCGACGACGAATGCCGCCCCGGCCAACACGGTCGCCCACGTCGGCGACGGCGGCTAGGCCGGACAGCCATCGTCCGGTCACTTGCAACCGTCATCTTCCCCCGGCAGTATCGAGGCACAGGGGAGGGAGACGCAGTGGAAAATCACAGTAAGTACCGGGTAGTCGCCAAGGCGGTGAAGCACCATGGCGACGCGGGCGAGCAGCTCTACCGCAGCAGCTACCGCATCCTCGATCACATCGGCGAAGAAATCGAAGCGGGGACCGGGTCCCACGACTTCGCCGACATCACCAGCGCCTTCAACGAAGCTTTCACTCTCGGACACGAGCGCTTGCGCGAACTCGGCGTCGAGACGGTGCAGTAACCGATCCTCTATCGACCGACGGCGCCGCGCAGCTCGTCGAGCTGCGCGGGTGTCCCGACATTTCGCCAGAAGCCGTCGAAGCGTTCGCCGGCGAGGCGGCCTTCCGCCATCGCCTTGCGATACATGGGCAGCAGCTTGAAGCGCCCGGGCGCTTCGTTTTCCACGATCTCACGGCGATACACGCCGACGTTGCCGAACGTCAGGCGCTCCGCGCCGTGCGGGCCCCCGCCCTCGAACAACCGTCCCGCCGCCAGCGCGAAGTCGCCGGCCGGATGGAAATCCGGGTTGGGAACCATGACGAGGTGCGCGACGCCCTCCGGCTCGCGGGGAAGCGCGGCATAGTCGATCTCGCTCCAGATGTCCGCGCTCACGACGATGAACGGTTCCGGTCCCAGCAGGGGCAGGGCGGCGAGCATGCCGCCTCCGGTTTCCAGCGGCGTCGGACCTTCGTACGAATAACGGATGCGGACGCCCCAGCGCGAACCGTCGCCCAGAGCGTCGGGAAACTGATCGGCGAGGTGCGACGTGTTGATCACGATGTAGCGCACGTCGGCAGCGACGAGCTTCTCGATGTGATGCACGATGAGCGGCTTGCCGGCCACCTCGAGCAGCGGTTTGGGTGTCCGTTCCGTGAGCGGACGCATGCGCTCGCCGAGCCCGGCGGCAAGGATCAGCGCGTGCCTCATGCGTCGCGCGCTACGGTGATGTCGCGACCGCCGATCTTCGCCTCGATGTAGTCGGCCAGCGGCGCGACGTCGGCGTGGCGGCGCGCGGTGTCGAGCACGTAGCGCAGCACGCGCGGGAGATCGGCGAGGTAGCCGGGCTTGCCGTCGCGGTAATGCAGGCGACAGAACAGTCCGAGGATCTTGATATGCCGCTGCAGGCCCGTGAGGTCGAACCAGCGACGGAAACGATCCGTGTCGACCGTCTCGTCGATCAGTCGCGCATCGAGCAGGCGCAGGCGGTAGGCTTCCACCCAGCCTTCCACGCGTTCGTTGTCCCACACGATGTACGCGTCGCGCAGCAGCGAAGCGAGATCGTAGGTGATCGGACCGGACATCGCCCCCTGGAAATCGATGATGCCCGGCGAGCGCTCGTCCGTTACGAGCAGGTTGCGGCTGTGATAATCGCGGTGCATGAAGGCACGCGGCTGTTCGGCGATGACGTGCATGATCGCGGTGAACGCCTGCTCGACGACGTCCCACTCCTCGCAGGCGACGTCGACGCCGAGATGCTCCTGCAGCAGCCAGCGCGGCATGATCTCCATCTCCATGGTCTGCCATTCACGGTTGAAGGCGGGCAGGCCTTCGGTGTCCATGTGCAGCTGCATGCGCAGGAGCGCGTCGAGCGCGTCGCCATAGAGTGCGTCGACGGTGCCGTCGTTCAGTTCGGGCAGGTACGTGCGCGTGCCCAGGTCTTCGATCAGCAGGAAGCCGCGCGCCGCGTCCGCCACCATCACCGTGGGGACGTGGAGGCCCGCGTCGGCGAGCCGCTTGCCGATGGCGATCCACGGCGCGGGATCTTCCTTCTCGGGCGGCGAATCCATGACGATGACTGGCTGGCCGTCGACGTGACCGCGCCAGTAGCTGCGGAAGCTGGCGTCGGAGGAGGCCGGTTCGAGGACGAGAGTGGCGTCGCCGGTGGCTTCGCGAGCCCAGGCGAGACGTGCGGCGGAACGATCGGTGGCGGTCATGCGGTCTTCGCGTATGCGGTGCTGCGCACGAGCTTAGAGCCTTTGCCCACAGGTGTCAGCGACGGTCGTGGGAGCGGACCTGGCCGCGACAGCTTCAGCCTTGTTGGAGCGGACATGGCCGCGACGCCTTTGAGGCCGTGAGCCACAGGCCTGTTGCTCTTCGCGAAAAGCTGTCGCGGCCAGGTCCGCTCCCACAACGCTGTCGCCACTCCCAACCCAGTTGTTCCGCAGCGCAACATCTGGGATGCTGCCGACAGGGGTTCCTTCGGGGTAATGCGATGGCGAACGAGACGAGCACGGCTTCCCTCACGCGCCGCGATCTGTTGCGCATGATCGGCCTCGCCGGCGGGGGTGCGGTGATGTACCAGGCGATGAGCAGCCTCGGTATCGCCGCCGAATCGACCTACCAGCGGCCACCACCACTGCAGGGCACGGGGAAGGGGACTGTCCTGGTACTGGGTGCGGGGCTCGCGGGTCTCGTCGCCGCATACGAGCTCGGGAAAGCGGGCTACAAGGTGAAGGTGCTCGAATACAACGCGCGCGCCGGCGGGCGTACGTGGACACTGCGAGGCGGCGACACCTTCACCGAGCTCGGCGGTCACC
The DNA here is from genome assembly GCF_900111665.1 of Luteibacter sp. 329MFSha. NCBI lineage: Bacteria > Pseudomonadati > Pseudomonadota > Gammaproteobacteria > Lysobacterales > Rhodanobacteraceae > Luteibacter > Luteibacter sp. 329MFSha. The sequence continues at coordinate 593,566 of NZ_FOJE01000002.1, forward strand.
GCCAGGTCTGCCGCTTCGACGACGGCCTGTACTTCAATCCGGGGCCGTGGCGGCTCCCGTATCACCATCACGGCATCCTCGACTACTGTCGACGCTTCGGCGTGACGCTCGAACCGTTCCTCCAGGTGAACCAGAACGCGTACATCTACGGTAAGGACGCGTTCGGCGGCAAACCGCAGCGCATGCGCGAAGTGCAGGCGGATTTCCATGGTGGTATCGCCGACCTGCTCGCCAAGGTCGCAGGGAAGGGTGGCCTCGACGACCTCGTGAGCAAGGAAGATCGGGAAATCCTTCTCGAATCGCTCCGCCAGTTCGGCGGCCTCGACGCGCAGTATCGCTACGTGCAGGGCCCGGACAGCAGCGCGCATCGCGGATACGCGAAAGACGCCGGTGGCGGGCCCGACGGCGCGCCGAAGTTCTCGAAGCCGGTCGGTTTGTCCGACGTGCTCAACGCCCGGTTGTGGACGGGGCTGGGCATGGCAGAGATCTACGATTACCAGCCGACGATGCTCCAGCCGCGCGGCGGCATGGATGCGATCGCGAAGGCGTTCGCGCGCGAGATCGGCGATGGGGTAATCCAGTACGACGCGAAGGTCACGGCGATAGCGCAGGACGATCGCGGCGTCACGGTCAGCTATGAGGACGCCAGGACACCGGGCGCCACGCGTCAGGAGAAAGCGGACTGGTGCGTCTGCACGATCCCGCTGTCGATCCTCAGCCAGATTCCGATCCAGGTCTCCGCCGCGAAACAGGCGGCGATCGCGGCCGTACCGTACATGTCGTCATCGAAGGTCGGCCTCCAGTTCAAGCGGCGCTTCTGGGAGGAGGACGACGCGATCTATGGCGGCGTGACCATGACCGACCTGCCGATCGGCATGATGGCCTACCCTAGCCACGGCATCGGCACGAAGAAAGGCGTGATGCTGGCCTCGTACGCGTTCTTTCTCGAGGCCTACGAGTTCACATCGCTCGATCCGGAGACACGCATCCGCAAGACCATCGAGTACGGCGCGAAGGTGCATCCGCAGTTCCCCGAGGCGTTCGAGAACGGGATGGCGGTGGCGTGGCATCGCGTTCCGTCGACGCTCGGCTGCTTCGGCTGGTGGACGGACGACGCGCGCGAGAAACATTACGCGGACATCTGCTCGATGGACGGCCGCATCGTGCTCGCGGGCGAGCACGCCTCCTACCTGCCCGCGTGGCAGGAAGGAGCCATCCTTTCATCCCTCGCGGCCATCGACATGCTGCATCGTCGCGCCGTCAACGGAGCAGGCGCATGAAGCCGCTGGCATTCGTCCTATTCGCGGTCGCCTCGGGCGCGTCGGCGCAGTCCATGGATCCGACCTTCATCGATCAGAAGCAGGCGGCGCAGGTCACCGGCGAGCAGATCTTCCAGCACATCTGCCAGGGCTGCCACATGCCCGACGCGAAGGGTGCGGTCGGCGCCGGGCACTATCCAGCACTTGCGAACAATCCAAAGCTGGCCGCGCGGGCTTATCCTGTCGCGATGGTCATGGGCGGCCGCGGCGGCATGCCGCCGTTCGGCATGCTGCTGACCGACGCACAGGTGGCCGACGTCGTGAACTACGTGCGCACGCACTTCGGCAACCACTACACCGACGCCCTCACGGCCGACGACGTCAAGCCGTTCCGTCCACCGACTCCGACCCGCTCCCGAGGCCACTGACCATGACCCGATCGATTCTCGTCGCCGCCACGCTCCTCGCCATGGCCGCGCCCGTCGCCGCATCCGACGTGGTGCGGCACAAGCTGCCCAACAGCAACTTCCCCATCGCCGGCGCCGTCGAAGTGCCCGCGGGCAAGACGCTGGTGTTCGTCAGCGGCGCCGTTCCTCCGATAGCCGATGCGAACGCGCCCAAGGACAGCATCCAGGCCTACGGCGACACGAAGACGCAGGCGCTCGGCGCGCTCGGCAACATCGAAAAGCAGCTCAAGGCCATCGGCCTGACCATGGGCGACGTGGTGAAGATGCAGGTCTTCCTCGTCGGCGATCCGGCGAAGGGCGGCAAGCTCGACATGGCCGGCTTCACCGCCGCGTACAGCCAGTACTTCGGCACCGCCGCGCAGCCGAACCTGCCCGCACGCTCCACCATGCAGGTCGCCGCCCTCGTCAGCCCGGCGTTCCTGGTGGAGATCGAGGTCACGGCCGTGCGGCCGTGATCTCCTGGGCGAAACGCCCGGTCGCTGCCGGGCGTTTCGCGAGGCGCATCGCTCAGGACAGGTTGTAACCGCGCTCCTCGTGCAGCGCGATGTCGAGGCCGATCTGTTCCTGTTCCTCGTCGACGCGCAGGCCCATCGTCACGGCGATGCCCTTGAAGATCGCGTAGCTGAGCACGGCGCTGTAGACGACGGTGAACGCGACGCCCTTGAACTGGATCCACAGCTGCAGGCCGAGTTCGGTCACGGTGCCGAAGCCGCCGAGCGCGGGCGCGGCGAGCGGGCCCGTGAGCAGGGCGCCGAGGATGCCGGCGACCGCGTGCACGCCGAAGACGTCGAGCGAGTCGTCGTAGCCGAAGTAGCGTTTCATGCGCGTGGCGCAGAAGAAGCAGACCACGCCGGCGACGAGCCCGAGCACGAGTGCGCCGCCAGGGCCGCAGGTGCCCGCCGCGGGCGTGATGGCGACGAGGCCCGCGACCGCGCCGGAAGCGATGCCGAGCACGCTGGGGCGACGATGCGTGAGCCATTCCACGACGGTCCAGCCGATCGCCGCGGCGGCGGTGGCGATCTGCGTCACGAGCATGGCCATGCCGGCGCTGCCGTTGGCCGCGACGGCGGAGCCGGCGTTGAAGCCGAACCAGCCGAGCCAGAGCATGCTCGCGCCCACCAGCGTGTAGCCGAGGTTGTGCGGCGGCATGGGCGTGGTCGGATAACCGCGGCGCTTGCCGATCACGAGGCAGCCGACCAGACCCGCGATGCCCGCGTTGATGTGCACGACGGTGCCGCCGGCGAAGTCGAGCACGCCCAGGTCGCCGAGGAACGAACCGGGGCCGCCCCAGACCATGTGCGCCACGGGCAGGTAGACGAGCGTGAACCACAGCGCGGTGAACACGAGCAGCGCGGAGAACTTCATGCGCTCGGCGATCGCGCCGACGATGAGCGCCGGCGTGATGATCGCGAACGTCATCTGAAACATCACGAACACCGCTTCGGGGATCGTGTTGTAGAGGGAGCCGGGCGCGAGACCCGCCAGCATGGCGTGGCCGAAACCGCCGACGAACGAGTGCAGGTTGGTCGTTCCGGCGCTCATGCCGCTGGCGTCGAACGCGACGGAGTAGCCGTAGACCACCCACAGCACGGTGACGAGCGCGGTGATCGCGAAGCACTGCATCAGCACGGAGAGCAGGTTCTTCGCCCGCACCATGCCGCCGTAGAAGAGGGCGAGGCCCGGAATCGTCATCAGCAGCACGAGCATGGTCGCCGTGAGCATCCACGCGGTGTCGCCCGAATCGAGCTTCGGCGTCGCGGCCTGCGCGAACGCGAGCGACGGGAGGAGGGCGGGCAGGGCGAGCAGCGATTTAGAGCGCATCGGCGTCGACCTCCTGCGTGCGGATGCGGATCGCCTGCTCGAGGTCGATCACGAAGATCTTGCCGTCGCCGATCTTGCCCGTGCGCGCCGCGGTGCCGATCGCTTCTACCGCGCGTTCCACCTGATCGTCGGTGACGGCGATCTCGATCTTCAGCTTGGGCAGGAAGTCCACGACGTACTCGGCGCCCCGATAGAGCTCGGTATGCCCATGCTGGCGACCGAACCCCTTCACTTCCGTCACCGTCATCCCCTGCACCCCCACCTCGGCGAGCGCTTCGCGCACGTCGTCCAGCGTGAAGGGCTTGATGATCGCGTTGATCCATTTCATGGCTGCGTTTCCCCGTTGGCTGGCCTGGGGAGGTGAGAGCAGGATGCGTGCCAGCCGGCGGAGGCCTTGTGCGGTGCGGCATGCGGCTTCCGTTGCCGCGAAGATGCACCACTTCGCTACGACGATTGCCCAAAACAGGTGCAATGGCGCACCGTAGGAGCGGACCTGGCCGCGACGCCGTTAGCCTCACTCTGCAACCTCGCGCGCCAGCTCCAAGGCCCCGCGAAGAGCCATCGCGGCCAGGTCCGCTCCTACAAGGCCGAGCGCCGCGTTGCAACGCGGGAGCGAAAACAGTACCATTTTGGTCTGGTTTCCAAGACCCCTTCCCCCATGCTCCGTGTCAGCCGACTGACCGACTACGCGACGGTGGTGATGACTTGCATCGCCGCGCACCCCGACGACGTTCTGAGCACCGCCCAGATCGCCGAAGAGGCGCGCCTCGAGCTGCCCACCGTCTCCAAGCTCCTGAAGCTGCTCGGCCATGCCGGGCTGGTGGAGTCGTTCCGCGGCGTCAACGGCGGGTACCGCCTCGCGCGGCCGGCGGAGGCGATCAGCCTCGCCGACATCGTGGTGGCGATGGAAGGCCCGATCGGCATGACCGAATGCAGCACGGCCCATGGCCAGTGCGATCGCCAGTCGCAGTGCGGCGTCAGCGGTAGCTGGCGGTCCGTCTCCGGTGCGATCGACAACGTGCTGCGCGGCATGACGCTGGCACAGATGCTGGCCGCGCGCCCCAAGGCGCCGGCCATGGACGCGGTCCCCACCGCGCAGGCGAACGTATGAACGAGAGCGAGAACATGACACGCGAAGTGGCAGCGCCGGTGCGCGACAACGCCGAGGTCGAAGCGGCACTCAACCGCCGTTACGAGGCCGGCTTCGTCACGGACATCGAGTCCACCAGCCTCCCGCCGGGCCTGAGCGAGGACATCGTCCGCCAGCTCTCCGCGATCAAGGGCGAGCCGGAGTGGATGACCGAGTGGCGCCTCGCCGCCTACCGCCACTGGCTCACCATGCCGGAGCCCGACTGGGCCAAGCTCGACATCGCGCCCATCGATTACCAGGGCGTCAGCTACTACTCGGCGCCCAAGGCGGGCCCGAAGTCGCTCGACGAGGTCGATCCGAAGCTCCTGGAAACCTACGAGAAGCTCGGCGTGCCGCTGCACGAGCGCGCGAAACTCGCGGGCGTGGCCGTCGACGCGGTGTTCGATTCCGTCTCGGTCGGCACCACCTTCCGCAAGGAGCTGGCCGAAGCGGGCGTGATCTTCTGCTCGATGTCCGAGGCCATCCGCGAGCATGGCGACCTGGTGCGCGAGTACCTCGGCAGCGTGGTGCCCGTCGGCGACAACTACTTCGCCGCGCTGAACTCGGCCGTGTTCTCCGACGGCAGCTTCGTGTTCATCCCCAAGGGCGTGCGTTGCCCGATGGAGCTGTCGACGTATTTCCGCATCAACGCGATGAACACGGGGCAGTTCGAGCGCACGCTGATCGTGGCGGAGGACGACTCCTACGTGTCCTATCTCGAAGGCTGCACCGCGCCGATGCGCGACGAGAACCAGCTCCACGCGGCCGTCGTCGAACTGGTCGCGCTCGAGCGCGCGCAGATCAAGTACTCCACCGTGCAGAACTGGTACCCCGGCGACGAGAACGGCGTCGGCGGCATCTACAACTTCGTGACCAAGCGCGGCGACTGCCGCGGCGCGGATTCCAAGATCAGCTGGACCCAGGTGGAGACCGGCTCGGCCATCACGTGGAAGTATCCCAGCTGCGTGCTGCGCGGCGACCGCTCGGTCGGCGAGTTCTATTCGGTGGCGCTGACGCATCACCGCCAGCAGGCCGATACCGGCACCAAGATGATCCACATCGGCAAGGGCACGAAGTCGAAGATCGTCGCCAAGGGAATCAGCGCCGGCCGCAGTTCGAACAGCTACCGCGGCCTCGTGAAGATCGAGAAGGGCGCGGACGGCGCACGCAACTACACGCAGTGCGATTCGCTGCTCATCGGCAAGAAGTGCGGTGCGCACACGTTCCCGTACATGGAAGTGAAGAACCCGGGCGCCATCGTGGAGCATGAGGCCACCACCTCGAAGATCTCGGACGACCAGCTGTTCTACTGCCTCTCGCGCGGCATCGGCGAGGAAGACGCCGTGTCGATGATCGTCGATGGCTTCTGCAAGCAGGTCTTCCGCGAATTGCCGATGGAATTCGCCGTCGAGGCGAAGAAGCTTCTCGAAGTATCGCTCGAAGGCGCGGTGGGCTGAGCCAGCCCATCCCTCGCCCCGTCACCGCGCTCGCAGCGCGTTCGTAAACCACGCCCCGATTTCCTGGACCGCCACGTCATGCACATGCTCAAGATCGACAACCTCCACGCCCGCGTCGAAGGCAAGGAGATCCTCAAAGGCCTCTCCCTCGACGTCCGTCCGGGCGAAGTGCACGCCATCATGGGCCCGAACGGCGCCGGCAAGTCCACCCTCGGCAACGTGCTGGCGGGACGCGATGGCTACGAGGTCACGCAGGGCTCGGTCGAGTTCGCCGGTCGCGACCTGCTGGCGCTGGAGCCCGAGGAACGCGCGGCGGTCGGCGTCTTCCTGGCCTTCCAGTACCCCGTCGAAATCCCCGGCGTGAACAACACGTACTTCCTGCGTGCCGCGCTCAACGCGCAGCGGAAGTTCCGTGGCGAGGACGAACTGGACTCCATGCGCTTCCTGAAGCTCGTGCGCGAGAAGCTGAAAGTGATGCAGATCTCCGACGAGCTCCTGCACCGCGCGGTGAACGAAGGCTTCTCGGGTGGCGAGAAGAAGCGCAACGAGATCTTCCAGATGGCGGTGCTCGAGCCGAAGCTGGCGATCCTCGACGAGACCGACTCCGGCCTCGACATCGACGCGCTCAAGCAGGTCGCGGAGGGCGTGAACGCCCTGCGCTCGCCGGATCGCTCGTTCGTCATCGTCACCCATTACCAGCGCCTGCTCGACTACATCCAGCCGGACTTCGTCCACGTGCTCGCGGGTGGGCGCATCGTCGAAAGCGGCGACAAGGATCTCGCGCTGAAGCTCGAGGAGCAGGGCTACGCCTGGCTCGCCGAGAAGCACCCGGAACTGCGCAAGGCCGATCTCGCGGGAGAGCCGGCATGACGAGCGCGCCGTCCCCGTTCGTGCGGGCGGCGCTCGATGCCGCCGCCGCGCTTCCCGGTACCGGCATCGCATGGCTGGATGCCGCGCGCCGCGAGAATCTCGATGCATTCGCCGCGGGCGGACTTCCCGAAAGCCGTGATGAGGCCTGGAAATACACGCCGCTGCGCGCGCTGGCGCAGCGCGGGCTCGCGCTCGCCGACCGCGAAGCCGCGGCCGCGCTCGCCGTCGACGCGGCGCGCCTCGCCCTGCCGGGTGTCGACGGCGACCGCGTCGTCTTCGTCGACGGCACCTTCCGCGCCGATCTTTCGTCGCTGACGGGCGCGACCGGCGTCTCGCTGGAGCCGCTCGCCGCCGCGCTGGCGCGGAATCCGGAGCCGTTGCGCTTCGCGCTCGCCAACCGTTACCGGCATGGCGCCGCGGACGCGTTCGCGCACCTGAACGCCGGTCTCGCCGTCGATGGCCTCGTGCTCCGCGTCGCGGACGGCGTCGCCGCCACGAAGCCCGTGCACGTCGTGCACGCGTCGAGCGGTGCGCAGGCGGACACGTCCTGGCACGTGCGCCTGCTGATCGAGGTCGGCAAGGACGCCAGCGTGGACGTGATCGAGCACTACGTGACACTGGGCGATGCCACGCAGCTGGGCACGGTCGTATCGGACATCGTCGTCCGGGAGAACGGCCGGCTTGGTTTCGTGCTGTTGCAGGACGCCTCGTCGGCGACGACGCTCGTCCGCCGCAACCATGCGCGTCTCGACGCGGGCGCCGCGGCGACCGTGCACGCGCTGGAACTGGGCGGTGCGCTGGTCCGCCACGAGCTTCAGGCCGAACTCAACGGCGACGGCGCGCGCTTCGATTCGCGCGGTGTGTTCGCCCTCGCGGGGCGCCAGCACGTCGATACGCAGCTCGAAGTGCGTCATCAGGCGCGCGATACGTCCTCCGACGCGTTGTGGCGCGGCATCGCCGACGGCCGTTCGCGCGGCGTGTTCCGCGGCGCGATCGTGGTCGCCGAAGGCGCCGACGGTACCGATGCCTCGTTGAGCAACAAGAACCTCCTGCTTTCCGGCCAGGCCGAGATCGACACGAAGCCCGAACTCGAGATCTACGCCGACGAGGTCAAGGCCGCGCATGGCGCGACCATCGGCCAGCTGGACGAGCGATCGCTGTTCTACCTGCGTTCGCGCGGTATCCCCCTGATCCAGGCGCGCAGCCTGCTGACGCTGGCCTTCTGCCGCGCGGCGCTGGAGTCGCTGCCGAACGAGGCGCTGCGCGACCATCTGGGCGAACTGCTGGTGGCGCACCTGCCGACCGGCCCCGCCGCCGAATGAGCCCCACGGAGCCCGCCATGAACGCCAAGCCCGAGACCCTCGCCGCGCCGCTGGACGTCGAGCGCATCCGCGCCGACTTCCCGCTGCTGTCGCGCACCGTGCACGGCAAGCCGCTCATCTATTTCGACAACGCCAACACGGGGCAGAAGCCGCTGGCGGTGATCGAAGCCGTCGATCGGCATTACCGCGAGCACAACGCGAACGTGTCGCGCGCCGTCCACCTGCTGGGCGAGGAGGCGACGGCGGCCTACGAGGGCGCCCGTGACGCCATCGCGCGGTTCATCAACGCGCCGTCGCGCGACGAGGTGATCATGACCTCGGGCACGACGCAGTCGATCAACCTCGTGGCGTACAGCTACCTCATGCCCCGGCTGAAGGCCGGCGACACGATCCTGACCACGGTGATGGAACACCACGCCAACATCGTGCCGTGGCAGCTCGTGGCCGAGCGCACCGGCGCCACGGTCAAGGCGGCACCGATCGACGAGAACGGCGAGCTGATCGTCGAGGCGTTCGTCGAGATGCTGACGCCGGACGTGAAGCTCGCCTGCGTGACGCATGTGTCGAACGCCCTGGGCACGGTCAATCCCATCCGCGAGATCGCTCGCGAATGCCGCAAGCGCGGCATCCCGCTGCTGGTCGACGGCTCGCAGGCGGCGCCGCATCGCGCGATCGACGTGCAGGCGCTGGGCTGCGACTTCTACGCGATCACCGGGCACAAGATGCTCGCCCCGACCGGCACCGGCGCGCTGTGGGCGAAGCGCGAGCACCTGATGGCGATGCCGCCGTTCTTCGGCGGTGGCGAGATGATCCGCGAAGTGCGCTTCGAGGGCACGGTGTTCGCGGATCCGCCGCACCGTTTCGAAGCCGGCACGCCGAACATCGCCGGCTTCGCCGGCGTCTCCGCGGCCATCGGCTACCTGGAAGGCATCGGCTTCGACCGCATCAAGGCGTACGAGCAGGAGCTGCTCGCGTACGCGACCGACGCGATGGACGCCATCCCCGGCCTGCGCATCTTCGGGCGCGCGAAGGAAAAGGAACCGGTGATCTCGTTCCTGATCGAGGGAGCGCACGCGAACGACATGGCCACGCTGCTCGATCTGCAGGGCGTCGCCGTTCGTTCGGGGCACCATTGCGCGCATCCCCTGATGCAGTTCTTCGGTGTACCGGCGACGCTCCGCGCTTCGTTGGCCTTCTACAACACCAAGGCCGAGGTGGACGGATTCATCGAGGCGATCGGGCGGGTGCGCAAGCTGTTGCTCTGAGCGTCGTCACTTCGGCGAATGACCTACAATCCGGCGATGGACCCCAAGCACACCTTCCGCCAGGCCACCGCCGCCGACGCCCCGCTCATCGCGGCGCTGGTCGAATCGGCCTACCGCGGCGACGCCAGCCGCGCCGGCTGGACCACCGAAGCCGACTTCCTCCACGGCCGTCGCACCGACGTCGACGAGATCGAAACCCTGCTGGCCGGCGAGAACGGCCGCTTCGTGCTTTTCGAGCGGAACGGCGCGGTCCTCGCCTCCTGCTACATCGAACGACGCGAGCGCACCTGCTACTTCGGCATGTTCTCCGTGCATCCGCCCGCCCAGGGCACGGGCATCGGCCGCCTCGTGATCGAGGAGGTGGAGCGCATCGCCCGCGAGGAATGGACTTGCGGCCAGGTGGAAATGACGGTGATCGACATCCGCGCCGAACTCATCGCGTGGTACGAACGGCGCGGTTATCGCCGCACCGGACGCCACGGCGCGTTTCCGTACGGCGACGAACGCTTCGGCATTCCCCAGCGCGACGACCTGCGCTTCGAATACCTCGTGAAGGACCTCGCATGAACGGCTGGGTGAGGGTCGGCACGCGCAGCGAACTGCTGCCGGGCGAATTCCGGGTGGTGTGGGACGGCGACACGGCCATCGCCGTGTACAACGTCGACGGCGATCTCTACGCCATCGAGGACGTCTGCACGCATGACGGTGGCGAGCTCGCCGGCGGGCCGGTCGTCGGTCACGAGGTGGAGTGCGTGCGCCACGGCGCGCGTTTCGACCTGCGCACGGGCGACGTCACCTGCCCGCCGGCCTACGAACCGGTGACCGTGTTCCCGGTCCGCGAATCCGACGGCGCCATCTGGACCCGCGACGACCGCTGAGCCGTCGTCAGAAGTGGTAGACGAACGCCAGCGTCTCGGTCACCTGTCGCGTCGACCCGAAGCGGCGGACGAGCGGGCTGTCGCCAGCGTTGCCGAATAGACGTCCATACGACACCGCCAGTGCGAATCCGGTGTGCTGCGACGTCGGAACGAAGGCGTCGTACTCCACGTTGGCGGATTGCCAGCCCGCACCCGGTCGCCAGGTGGAGGTGCCCAGTGCCGCGGCCTCGCCGGGCCTGACGCCGAAGAAACGCCGCATCGCGGGCCCGTTCATGCCTTCCACCTGCACCTCGAGCGAATGCTGGATGTACCACACGTCCGGTAGCTGATAGTCGGCATAAACCGCGGCGTACCCGCCCGCGCCGTCCGTGTCGTGCGCGACGTGGGTCCCGACGCTGAAGCGCTTGTCGAACGCGTATTCGAGATACCCGCCCGCCTGGAACCGCGGCGAGAGCGAGGCGACCTTGCCACCCAGCGGACCGAGGTCGCCGCGCGTGCGTCCCCAGAGCCAGTTGCCGTAGACGCCGCCGTGCCAGTGCTCGCCACCGATCGCGTCGAGCGTGAGCCCGTCCGCCGTGGATAGCTCGCCGACGCCGGGGAGATCGATGTCCACGTACGGGATCGCCTGGGTGCGCTGGTCCTTCGCGCCTTGCCACGACGGCATGCGCTGCGCGCCGGCGCCGAACGCGTAGGTCGGGGCGTCATCGTCGGCCGCGTGCGCGGCGAACGGGGCCAGGAGCAGGGCGGCGATGGCGGGGCAGGAACGACGCATGGGGGTGTTCAGCGCGGGGACGAGCGCGAGCGTGGCACGCAAAGCCTTACGAAAGGCTTTCGAAAACGGGAAAGGGGTTCGAAAGGATGTACGCCTAGGCTCCGTCTCCATGTTGGCCGATGGCGCAGACGACGTGCTCACCACTCCTTCCTGGAACATCCTGTGCGATTTCGACGGCACGATCGCCGTCGAGGACGTGATCGACTCGTTGCTCGACCGCTACGGTCGCCCCGGCTGGGAAGTGCTCGAGCGCGACTGGCGCGCCGGGCTCATCGGCTCGGCCGCCTGCATGGCCGGACAGGTGGCGCTCCTCGACATGAGTCGAGAGGAACTGGCCCGTCACCTCGATGGCCTCCACATCGACCAGGGTTTCGCCGCCTTCGTCGCGGCGACGATCGAGCACGGTATCCCGATGGAAATCGTCAGCGACGGCCTCGATCACGCGATCCACGCCATCCTCGCGCGACACGGCATCGACGGCCTGCCGACCGTCGCCAATCGCCTCGCGCAGTCGGACACGCGCGCATGGACGCTGACCTCTCCCTTCGCCGCGGACGGCTGCCGCAGCGGTACGTGCAAATGCGCGCGCGTCGACGCCGCACGCCGTCGCGGCGGGAAGACGCTCCTCATCGGCGACGGCGCGTCCGACTTCTGCGCCGCCGATCGCGTCGACTTCGTCTTCGCCAAGAACCGCCTGATCGAACATTGCCGCGCCGCCGGCATCCCATACGCCCCCATCGCCAGCTTCGACGAAGCGCTGTCGTTGCTTCCCGACCTTCTCGACGGGCGCCTGCCGCCGCGAACCGTCATGCCCCTCCACGCGGCGAGCATTCAGGAAATTCCCGCATGAACATCCTCACCAAGCAACCCGAACTGGTCATCGACGACGCGACGCTGCTCGCGGACGAGGCGAAGTACTGCTCGTTCGGCGACACGGTCCACTACGTCGACCCGCCGAAGATCTTCCGCCACGCGGAAGGCAGCTACATCTACGACAGCGAGAACATCCCGTTCCTCGATCTGCAGATGTGGTACTCGGCCGTGAACTTCGGTTACGGCAACAAGCGTCTGAACGATACGCTGAAGGCCCAGATCGACCTGTTGCCGCAGGTGGCCAGCCAGTACCTGCACCAGGGCAAGATCGAGCTCGCGAAGACGATCGCCGTGGACGCGAAGCGTAAGTTCGGCCTCGACGGCCGCTGCCACTTCAACGTCGGTGGCGCGCAGGCGGTGGAGGATTCGCTGAAGCTGGTCCGCAACGCGCGCGGCGGCAAGAGCCTGATGTTCGCCTTCGAAGGCGGTTACCACGGGCGCACGCTCGGCGCGTCCTCGATTACGTCGAGCTATCGCTACCGCCGCCGCTTCGGCCACTTCGGCGAGCGCGCGCAGTTCATTCCGTTCCCGTATCCGTTCCGCCGCCCGAAGGGCATGACGCCGGAGGAGTATTCCGACGCGTGCGTGCGCCAGTTCGAGCGCCTGTTCGAGACCGAGTACAACGGCGTGTGGGATCCGAAGGTCAACGAGGCCGAGTACGCCGCCTTCTACGTCGAGCCGATCCAGGGCACCGGCGGCTATGTGATCCCTCCGAAGAACTTCTTCATCGACCTCAAGAAGGTGCTCGACAAGTACGGCATCCTGATGGTGGTCGACGAGATCCAGATGGGCTTCTGGCGCACCGGCAAGCTGTGGTCGATCGAGCATTTCGGCGTGACGCCCGACGTGATCGTGTTCGGCAAGGCCCTGACCAACGGCCTCAACCCGCTCTCGGGCATCTGGGCACGCGAGGAACTGATCAATCCGACGATCTTCCCGCCGGGTTCGACGCATTCGACGTTCAATTCCAACCCGCTCGGCACGGCCCTCGGCCTGGAAGTGATCCGCATGGGTCACGAGCTCGACTACGAGACGAAGGTGGCGGAGAAGGGCAGGCACTTCCTCGACGGCCTGCGCGATCTGCAGAAGCGTCACAAGGAGATCGGCGACGTCGACGGCCTCGGCCTGGCCCTGCGCGCCGAGATCTGCACGGACGACGGTTTCACGCCGAACAAGGCGCTGCTCGACCGCATGGTCGACATCGGCCTGGCCGGCGGTCTCACTCACGAAGGCAAGAAGATCGGTCTCGTGCTCGATGTCGGCGGCTGGTACAAGAACGTGATCACGTTCGCCCCGTCGCTCGACATCAGCCACGAGGAAATCGACCTCGCCATCGCGCTGCTCGACCAGCTCCTGACGCTGGCCAAGCGCGGCTGATACCCGGCAGCCAGCCGATGGCATTCGTGAACCAGCTCGAGCCGGACGGTTTGCTCGGGCACTTCGAGCGCCATCCGCCGCAGGGCTTCACGCCCGTTCGCGCGGCGGATAGCGCGCCACTTTTCGTGGCGCCCTTCGATCTTCTCACCACCGCCGACGACGACCTGCGCCGGCGCGTGGATGCGTCGCCCTTCCGCGGTTGGCTCCGCCGGTCGCTGACCCTGCGCACGTGCTTCGCGGGTACCACCGTTTCCGAGTACGCGCTGTTCGACGCCCGGCACGATCCCGCCGCGGTTCCGCGTGCCTGGGCGCACGCGCAGGGAAGGCGGCAGCCGTTGTTCATCGTCAAGGACATCGCACTGGACTCGCCACTGACGTCGCCGGCCGAGCGCGCGTGGACGGCGCGTTTCGTGGACGCAGCGCGCGACGCCGGTTACGTCATGGTCGAAGGCCAGGCGCTGGCCTACGTGCCCATCGATTTCGCCTCGATCGACGAGTATCTGGCGCGGCTCTCGTCGTCCCGCCGGAAGAACCTGCGCCGCAAGCTGCGTTCGCGCGATGGCCTGCAGGTGGACGAGGTGCCGACGGGCCCGGCGTTCGCGGACGACGCCGTCGTCGACGCTTTCTACGCGCTCTTCGAGAACGTGCACGCGCAGAGCGACATCCATTTCGACAAGCCGACCCGCGAATTCTTCGCGGCCGTGCTGCGCGATGCCGGAGGGCTCGTCTTCACGTACCGCGTGAACGGCGAGCTGATCGGCTGGAACCTCTGCTATGAGCATGCCGGCAAGCTGCTCGACAAGTACGTGGGCTTCGCCTATCCCGCCGCCCGGGACGCCGACCTCTACTTCGTCAGCTGGTTCGTGAACCTCGAGTACGCGCTGCGCCGCGGGCTGTCGCATTACGTCGCCGGCTGGACCGACCCGGCCGTGAAGGCGTCGCTCGGCGCCCGCTTCCACCTCACCCGCCATGCGGTCTACGTGCGCAACCCGCTGCTCAGGGTGGTACTGCGCCGTTTCGCGCACCGTTTCGAAGCGGAGAGCGCCTGGGGAGCATCCGATGCGATCGCCGATCGTTCTTGATCTGGACGACTCCGTCGGACCGTTGCCCGGCGGATCGATCGTGTCCCTGCGCGCGTGGGAAGAGGCGATCCGTTTCGGTTGTTCGCTGCGTTCGCTGCGTCATCTCGTCACCGCGATCGGTCCGGTCCTTCCACGCGAGCACGGCACCGTGTTCCTGGGCAGCGGCGACTTCCATCACCTGACCTGGCCGCTGGTCGAGCGCGTGCCCGGTGATGGGCCCCTGCAGGTCGTGGTGCTCGACAACCATCCCGACAACATGCGCTTTCCCTTCGGCGTGCACTGCGGCTCGTGGGTCCGGCGCGTCGCGATGCTTCGCCGCGTGTCGCAGGTGCACGTCGTCGGGATCACGTCGCAGGACATCGGGCGCGCGCACGCGTGGGAGAACTACCTCGGCCCGCTGCGGTCCGGAAAACTCACCTACTGGTCGACCGGTGTCGACGTGAGCTGGGCGACCCGGCTCGGCCTGGCCGCGTGTTTCCGTGCCTTCGCCGACGCACGGTCGCTGGTCGACGCGTTCGTGGGCAGCCAGCGCGGACAGAAGGAACCGGTCTACCTGTCGATCGACAAGGACGCGTTCGCGCCGGAAGTCGCGATGACGAACTGGGACCAGGGCGTGATGACCGAAGCGGACGGCGCGGCGATCATCGGGGCGCTGCGGGATCGCATCGTCGCCAGCGACGTCACCGGTGAGATATCCCTCTACCGGTACCGCACCTGGTGGAAGCGCCGCCTCAGCGCGATGGACGGCCAGTCGGAACCGGACGCCGCCATGCTGCGCGAGTGGCAGGCGCAGCAGCATGCGTTCAACCTGCGGCTGCTATCCCTGCTCAAGTAGGAGCGCGCCGTGCGCGCGACATCTTTTGAGGCCGTGAGCCTCAGGTCCTGCGGCGCCTCGCGAAAACATGTCGCGCGCAGGGCGCGCTCCTACGGTGGATGAGCCCGAACGGCAGG